>NZ_JOFL01000004.1 GCF_000719265.1 Streptomyces roseoverticillatus
GCCCCCACCCCGCCCCCGCCCCCACCCTCGACCCCCGTCTCTCCCTCGCCCTCGGCCGGCCCCGTCACGGGGACTCGCTCACCCGCCGTGCCGGGCGGTCCCTCCGCAAACTCGCCTCGTCCGCCGCGCAGGACGTGGCCGAGGAGGCCCGTGTCGCGGAGCAGTTGCAGCAGCCCGTGACGACCGGCCGGGTCGTCGCGGTCACCTCCATCCGGGGCGGGGTCGGGAAGACCAGCGTGTCGGCCCTGCTCGCGCGCGCCTTCATCCACTACCGGCACGACCAGGTCCTCGCCCTGGACGCCGATGCCGCGCTCGGCACGCTGCCCGTCCGCCTCGGGGCCGGCGAAGTGCGCTGGTCGTGCACGGAGCTGGCACGGCTGCTCACTCCGTCCATGACCCTGTCCGACGTCACGGAGTACCTCGTCCCCGTGGACGGAGGCTGGTTGCTGCCCGCGAGTCAGGGGCGGGTCGGTGCGCCCCTCGACCTGCGCACCTACCGCAAGGTCACCCTGGCCCTCCGCCGCTACTTCGCCGTCACCGTCGCGGACTGCGAGTCGCTGCCGGGCGAGGTGGCCCGTACGGCCATGGACACGGCCCACGCGCGCGTCGTGGTTGCTCCCCTGACCGCCGAGGGGGTGGGCGGCACCCGCATCGTCCTCGAATGGCTCGCGCGCCTGCCGCACCCGGCGCTCACCACGACGGTGGTCGCCCTGACCGCGGCCTCGCCCGACATGCCGCTCGACGTGAAGGCCGCCGCAACGCACCTGAAGGAGGCCGGCGTCCCGGTGGTGTCCCTGCCGTACGACCGTCATCTGGCCGGAGGAGGCCCCATCCGTACCGAACTGCTCGGCCGGGCCACCCGCCGGGCCGCCACCCGGCTGGCGGCAGAGGTGCTGGAGCGGGCGGTGCGTGCCCGGTGACGCAGCAGCTGGTACACCGCCCCGCGCGGTCCACGCGCCCGCTCGCCCCGATGCCGCCGCGCACCGTCGAGCCACCGCCGAACCTGCCCGAGGGAAAGGTGGGCAACGCCGCCACGTCGCTGCTGCCCCTGGCCGGTGTCGTGAGCTCGGTCGTGATGATGACGGTGATCCGCAACAGCCAGTTCGCGGGCCTGGGCGCCATCGTCCTCGTCGTCGCGCTGATGGGCTCGGTGGCGCTGTTCCTGTCCCAGCGCGGCAAGGCGCAGCGCACCCGGCGTACCCAGCGCGAGCGCTACCTGGAGTACTTGGAGGAGCTGCGGGAGGAGGCGGGGACGGTGGAGCGGGAACAGCGCCGGGCGGCCCGGCTCCTCAGCCCGCCCCCGCAGGCCCTGTACGACCTGGTGGGGGACCCGGCGCGGCTGTGGGAGCGGCGCCGTACGGACGCCGATTTCCTCCGCATCCGTGTGGGTACCGGCGCCGTCCCCGTACGGGAGATGACGATCGGCCAGAACGCGGGTGGCGGGGTGCTGACGCCGCCCGATCCGTTCATGCTCAACGAGGCGCGCGCCCTGCTGACCCGTTTCGCCACGGCCACGGACTTCCCGGTGACGGTGCCGCTGGACCGGGCCGGGAACGTCAGCGTCGTCGGGGACCGCGAAGGCGTCCTGCGCGTCGCCCGTGCCCTGCTCGTCCAGACCGCGACCGGTCATGCACCGGACGACGTGGCCGTCGCTATCGGGGTGCCCGGCGAGCGGCTGGCCGACTGGGAGTGGGCGAAGTGGCTCCCGCACGTGCTGGACGGGCAGGAGCACGACGGGCCGGTCGCCGCGCGCCGTATCGCGCCGGGCCTGCCGCAGCTCGCCCGGATCCTCGGCACCGACCTGCGGCAGCGGGCCTCGTACGCGGCCGAGGTGCGCCGCGGCCTGTCCGGCAAGGACGCGCTGCAGCTCGCCGGGCGGCTGCTGGTGATCAGCGACGAGTACGGGGACACGGCCGCCGAGCTGCCGCGGCCGGACGCCGCCGTTCCCTTGGCGGACATGGGCGTGACCGTGCTGCACCTGCTGGAACGGCAGGTGCACGAGCCCGACCGGGTGAGCGTGCGGATCACCGTCGACGGCGAACGGATCACCGTCGAGGACCTCCGCGCACCCGGTGTCCCCGGCGCACCCGGTGTCCCCGGCGCCCACGGCATCGCGGACGAGATCGGCGTGGCCGCCGCCGAGGGACTCGCCCGCACGCTCGCCCCGCTCCGGCTGTCGGCCGAGTCCGCGGCCGAGGGCACCCCCGTCACCGGTCCGGTCGACTTCCCCGCGCTCCTCGGCATCGAGGACCCGGCCGCCCTGGACATCGCCCGGCTGTGGGCGCCGCGCGGCGAACGCGCCTTCCTGCGCGTACCGATCGGCGTGAACGACCGCCGCGAGCCGGTGCTGCTGGACCTCAAGGAGTCGTCCGAGCTCGGCATGGGCCCGCACGGCTTGTGCGTCGGGGCCACCGGCTCCGGCAAGAGCGAGCTGCTGCGCACCCTCGTGCTCGCCCTCGTCGCCACGCACGCGCCGGAGGACCTGGCGCTGGTCCTGGTCGACTACAAGGGCGGCGCCACCTTCGCCCCCTTCGCCGGGCTCCCGCACGTCGCCGGGGTGATCACGAACCTGGAGAACCAGGCCGGGCTCGTCGAGCGCGTCCACACCAGCCTCGCCGGCGAGGTCAAGCGCCGCCAGCAGGTCCTCAAGGACGCCGGGAACGTCGCCGACATCGGCCACTACGCGGCGCTGCGCGCCGAGCGCCCCGAGCTGGAGCCGCTGCCCCACCTCTTCGTCGTCATCGACGAGTTCGGCGAACTCATCACGGCCAAGCCCGACTTCATCGACCTGTTCCTGTCCATCGGCCGCATCGGCCGCTCGATCGGCGTGCACCTGCTGCTGTCCAGCCAGCGCATCGAGGGCGGCAGGCTCAAGGGCCTGGACACGTACCTGTCCTACCGGCTCGGCCTGCGCACCTTCTCCGCCGACGAGTCGCGCACCGTGCTCGACACCACCGACGCCTTCCACCTGCCGCCGCTGCCGGGCTTCGGCTACCTCAAGGTGGACACCTCCACGTACGAGCGGTTCAAGGCGGGGTTCGTCTCCGGCGCGTACCGCGGGCCCGCCCGGGCGGCCGGAACGGCGGACGACAAACCGACGGCCTGGCCGTACCCCGCCTTCAACACGCTCGCTTTCAACACGCTTGCCACCAATACGCCCGCCGCCTCCGCGACGGCGAGCGACCAGGCGCCCGCGCCCGCCGTGCGCGAGCGCGAGACCGGCCCCACCGTGATGTCGGCGATGGTCGACCAGCTGCGCTCTGCCGCGCCGGCCGTCCGGCGCATATGGCTGCCGCCGCTGCCCGGCGCCCTCACCCTCGACGCGGCCGCCGGCCCTCTGGAGGTCTCCGAGCGCGGGCTGGGACTCGCCGGCCGCCGCCCCGGCGCCGTGCGGGTGCCCTTGGGCGTGCTGGACGACCCGGCCCGGCAGTGGCAGGGGCCGTGGAACCTCGACCTCACGGTCGCCGGCGGCCACGTGGCCGTCATCGGCGGCCCCCAGTCCGGCAAGACCACCCTGCTGCGCACGATCGCCCTGTCACTGGCGCTGACGTACACGCCGGCCGAGGTCGCCGTCTACGGGCTGGACCTGGCCGGCGGCGGGCTCGCGGTGCTCGCCGGGCTGCCGCACGTCGGCGGGATCGCAGGCCGCGCCGACCACGAGCGCGCGGCCCGTACCGTCGCCGAGGTCCGCGCCATGCTCGCCGCCCGCGAGGAGGCCTTCCGCGAGCACGGCATCGACTCCGTCGACCAGCTTCGCGGGCTGCGTGCCGACGGCGGGCTGCCGGGTCTCGGCTCGACCGACGTCGTGCTGCTGATCGACGGGTTCGGGGCCCTGCGCGACGAGTTCGCGGCCCTCGACGACGACGTCGCGGACCTCCTCAAGCGGGGCGGCGGCTACGGCATCCACGTCGTCGCGGGCATGCTGCGCTGGAACGACGTCCGCATCGCCACCCAGTCGATGTTCGGCACCCAGCTCGAACTGCGCCTGAACGATCCGAGCGACTCCTGCATCGACCGCAAGCTCTCCGAGACCATCGGCGCCGACGCGCCGGGCCGCGTCCTCACCCACGACAAGCTCTTCGCCCAGGCGGCCCTGCCGCGCATCGACTCCGCCCCCTCCGCCGGGGACCTCGGACCCGCCCTGGAGGAGGCGGCCCGTACGGTACGCGCCACGTGGCACGGCGACCTCGCCGCACCCGTGCGCGTCCTGCCCACCCGGCTGCCCGCCGGCAAGCTGCCGGGCCCGGCGGCCGAACCGCGGCGCGTCCCCATCGGCGTCGGCCAGGAGGCCCTCGACCCCGTCCTCCTCGACCTCTTCGCCCACGACCAGCACCTGCTGGTCCTCGGCGACAACGAGTGCGGCAAGACCAACCTGCTGCGCCTCGTCGCCCGGCAGTTCACCGACCGCTACCCGGACGACGAGCTCGTCTTCGCCGTCTTCGACCCCCGCCGGGGCCTGCGCGGTGCCGTCCCCGAGCCCTACCGCGGCGGCTACGCCCACAACGCGAAGACCGCCGCGGGGCTGGCCGCCGGGATCGCCAAGGAGCTGGAGAAGCGCCTGCCGGACGAGAGCGCCGACCACGACGCCCTCGTCGACGACCCGGGCTTCACCGGGCCGCGCATCGTCGTCCTGGTCGACGACTACGACATCCTCACCACGGCGGGGCAGCAGCCGCTCTCGCCGTTCCTGCCGTACGTGTCCTCCGCGCAGGACATCGGCCTGCACTTCGTGGTGGCCCGGCGCGTGGCCGGCTCGTCGCGTGCCCTGTACGAACCGTTCCTGACCACGCTGCGGGAGACGGGGACGGCCGCCCTGGTCATGACCGGCGACCGCACCGAGGGGCAGTTGTTCCCGGGGCTGTACGCGTCCGCGCAGCCGCCCGGGCGGGGCACGCTGGTCCGCCGCGGGCGCCGCCACCAGCTCGTCCAGACAGCCCTCGCCTACGAGGACCGCCCGTGAAGCAGGAACAGGACCGCCCGTGAAGCCGGAACAGGACTGCCCGTGAAGCAGGAACAGGACCGCCCGTGACCAAGGACGTCATCGCCCTCACCCCCCGCATGCCCGACACCTGGGCGCTGCTGGCCGGACTGTACGCGGGCGGCCCCGACCTGGGCGCCGAAGCCTCCCACGACGGCGCCGTCATCCGGCTCAGCGCGCGCGACGGTCGCCCTCTCGTCTCGCTCGACGCGCCGCTGCTCGTCCAGGTGCCCGGCGAGGCCGAACGCCTCCTCGGCGTCCGGGCCCCCGTCCAGGGCCCGTTCTGGTGGACCGAGGTCCGTGCGTCGACGGCCGTGCCCGAAGCCGCGCCCCTCGCGGGTTCCGTCGCCGGGCGCCTCGCCGCCCTGCGCGGCGGCGTCGTCTGGCCGCCGGAAGCTGCCACCACGGATGTCGTCGGGACGCCGGAGGGGAAGGAGGGTGTCACTGCCCGCCCGGAGCCCGGCGGTGCGCAGCCCGCCGTCGACGTCCTCACCGGCACCACGGCGGTCGTCCTGGCCGACCGGCCCGTCCTCGCCCTGACCGCGTGGCTCTCGGACATCCTCCGGACGGCCACCGCGGGCGGCCTCGCCCTGCAGATCGTCACCCCGCCCCACGTGCGCCTGAGCCTGCCCCTGCGCACCGCCCTGACCGGCGCTCCCAACCGCTGGGTCGTCCAGGACCCGGCCTGCGGCTACTACGACGGGCTCTCCGGCGCCGTACTGCGCTGGCAGGACGGCACGTTCGCCCCCGTCCGCGACGAGGCGGGGGAGACCTTGACGGCCGAGGCGTTCACGGGCGCGCCGCCCACGGCGGAACGCCAGCTCGTCGTCGCCTTCCGCACCCTGCACGAGCCCGACGACGACCTGGTCCTCGGCCGGTCCCTCGCCACCGCCTGGACGGCGCTCACCGGTTCCCCGCCCGCCGGCTGGGGCACTGCCGAGCCGGTCAACCTGCCCTGGTCGGAGCGCCAGTTGACCGGCCTCGCGCGGGAGCGCTCGCCCGAACCCACGCACCTGCTCGCCGTCGGCGGCCCCGGCCGCCCCGCCATCGCCACCCACCGCGTCACCCGCACCGGGCAGGGCATCGAGGAGGACGTCACCTTCGCCCTCGGCTGCGGTGAGGACGAGCCCGTGCCCCTGGACGCGATCGGGCCGCTCGCCCGCACCCTCGTCGCCGAGCACGGCCTGACCACGATGTTCACGTCCCTGCGCCGGGCCCGCCGCGACCTCACGGTCCCGCCGCACTTCGAGGCGCCGCCGGTCCCGGTCTCCTACACCCTGGGCGCGGCGGGCGTCCGCGCGGCGGGCCCGGACTATGCCCTCCGCCCGCCCCTGGCCCTCACCCCCCAGCGCCTCGGCCCACCCGCGGACCCGGCCGTCCACTACCCCTTGGGTGACGGCACGGACGCCGGGAGCTGGGTCACGCTGCAACACCTCACGGCCCACTTGGAGTCGGCGCCGGAGAGCTGAGAAACGCAGGAGTCCCCCCGTCCGGCCGGACGGGGGGACTCCTGTTTCGCTGTGCCCCCGGGCAGATTCGAACTGCCGACACCCGCTTTAGGAGAGCGGTGCTCTATCCCCTGAGCTACGGAGGCAAGGTAGCCGCCAGTGTAGCGGGTGGCGGGGAGGCGGGGTCAGGGGCTAGAGGCTCCAGGACAGGGTGTGGTCCGTCGTGGTCAGGGCCGCGAGGACGATCAGGTCGGCGGCGCCCAGGGTCAGGCCGAGGAGCGCGCGGCCGCGGCGGGTCGTGCCGCGGGCGAGGGCCAGGGTCGCCAGCACGAGGGCGAGGGGGCCCAGGACGACATTGAAGACCAGGAGGCCCACCAGGCCGAGGACGAACGAGGCGACGGCCATGCCGTCGGCCTCGCGGCGGGCGGGCGGGGTGGGTGCCTTCTGAGTCTCCTGCTGAGACTCCTGCGCCTGGGCCTGCTCCGTTTTCTGAGGCTTCTGCTCGGCGGGGCGCTCCGCGTGCTGTTCCTTGGACCGGTCCTTGCGGCGCGTCAGTGTCGTCGTCATCTCAGTGCTCCCTCCTGCGTTCGCGGACGGCGAAGACCAGCAGCCACAGGGCGATCGCCGTGGCCGCCGGGATGACCACCGGGAGCGTGAGGTGGGCGGCGGCGCCCACGAGGACTCCCAGGAGGAGCACGGCCGCCACTAGGAAGATCATGTCCTTGCCCTTCTTGGGTGAACAGTTGGAATGACAGTTGTTCACTGAAATCCAGCGTAGCGCTCCTGGCGCCCTGTGGCAAACAGTTGTTTACTGAATTCATGAACAGCAGCACCCGCGCCACGCTCGGGGTCCGTCAGGCCCAGAAGCTGAAGACCCGTCAGGCCCTCCTCGACGCCGCCCTGAAGCTGCTGGAGGAGCAGAGTCTGAGCAGCCTCGGGCTGCGGGAGGTCACGCGGGTGGTGGGGGTCGCGCCGGCCGCGTTCTACCGGCACTTCCGGGACATGGCGGAGCTCGGCGTCGCGCTCGTCGAGGAGTCGCTCGGGAGCCTGCACGTGATGATCCGGGCCGTGCTGGCGGAGCAGCAGGAGGCGGAGGAGGTCATCGACCGCAGCGTCGAGGCCGTGGCGGACCACGTACGGCGGCACCCGGCGCACGTGCGGTTCGTCGCCCGGGAGCGGCACGGCGGGGTGCGGGCGGTGCGGGAGGCCATCGCGGCGGAGCTGGCGCGGTTCGGGGACGAGGTCGCCGCCGCGCTCGCCGCGCAGGAGGTGTCGCGGGGCTGGAGCGCCGAGGACGTGCGGATGCTCGCCGGGCTCTACGTCGACCATCTCGTGATGACCGCGTCGGCGTTCGTGGAGGCCTCCGCGGAGGAACCGGAGGAGGAGCGGGTCATCGCCGACACCGCCCGGCGGCAGCTGCGGCTGATCAGTCTCGGCCGCCGGCACTGGCGCGCGGCCTGACCGTCCGCACCCGCACCCGCCAGCCGCCCCCGTCCGCCGCGCCGAGCACGTCGACCGTCACGCCGGGCCCCGTGTACGTCTGCCCGGCCGTGTACGGGGCGTCGCTCAGCGCCGCGTTCACGTTCAGGTCGCTCGTGTAGCAGCCTCCGCTGCCGGGCGTGGCGTCGGCGACGCGCACGGGTCCGGAGCCCGTGTACATGGTCGTCGTGACGGCGGTGACCAGGACTCCCGGGCGGCACACCACGTGGTCCAGCGGCCCGGGCGCCCGCGCCTCCAGCGTGATCGCGGTGTGCCGGGAGACGGGGAGTACGGCGAGCTTGAGGCCGCCGGGAACGGACGTCGGGGTCAGGGCGAACGAGCGCACGCCGGGCCGGTCCAGGCAGCGCACCTGCGCCGGGGCCAGCCAGCCCAGCTTCCACTTGTGCCAGGCGAGGAAGTCCTCGGACGGGCCCCAGTCCTCGTCCATCGGGTCCCAGTGCCCCACCGGCGTCTTCAGCAGGGCGGCGCCGCGGCCCGTGTAGTAGAGGTCGGGCAGGCCGAAGCTGTGGGCGTTCTCGTGGTTGAGGACGCGGAAGGGGCTGTCGCCCGTCTGGCGGCTCCAGATGAACGACACGTTCATGAAGGGGGTCCCCTCGGCCGTCGTCAGGCCGGTGGGGGTGCCGGCGAAGGTCACCGACCGCACGTCCTCGGTGGCCGGCGGCCCCGCGTCCGGCGTGACCAGCACGTTGATCAGGTCGTAGCGCCGGAAGTCGACGGTGTCGTCCACCGCGTCGAGGATCTCCGCCGACAGCGCGGCGTAGCCGTCGTCGCTGCTCGCGTCGAAGGACGTGCCGCGCTCGATCCCGTACGCGGGGTACGGGCGGGACATCCGGATCCAGCGCAGGACGGGCGTGGAGCGGTAGTCGAGCCGGCCGTAGGAGCTGGCCCGGTAGTAGTCGGCGACGGCCGGGAAGAACTCGGCGTAGCGCTCCTGCGGGGTGATCGTGGCGGGGGAGTCCGGAAAGTCGATCAGGAAGGTGATCGCCCGCACGACGCCCCTGGAGGGGGCGTAGCCGGGCGGCGTGAGCGCGGTCTCGGAGACGTTGTCGGTGGCCCCGGGCAGGGCGCACGGGCCGGAGGGCGGCCGCGCCCCGGTGTCCGCGAGGGCCGCCGTGCCGCCCTGAGCGCCGGCCTCGCCGTCCGGCCCGGACCGGCCCGCGGGCACGGGTGAGGTCATGGCGAGCGTGGTCACGGCCATGACCACGATGGCCAGCGTCTTCATGACCACGATGGCCGGCGTCTTCATGCCGGGCGCCTCCCAGGGGCGGCCGCCGCGCCGCCCTCTGTGATCACCCTCCGCCGCCGGCCCCCGGCGCGCTCCCCGGACTGCGGCAGATGGGGCATCGGGCCCTTTGCCGCCCCGTCCGGGCAAAGGTGACGCGCATCACTACCGCCCCCGAAATATCCGGGGAGCTTCTCCCCGTTTACCCCTCGTACGTGCGAACCGGGGAATCCCTCCCCGGTTGCCGAGCCCCCGCACACGAACTCTTCCGAAGGAGCAAAGGCCGTGGTCACCGCCTCCCAGCCGCGCCTCCGCGCCGACGCCCTGCGCAACCGCGAGCGGATCATCGCCGCCGCGCGCGAGGCGCTCGTCGAGTACGGGGCCGAGAGCTCCCTCGATGAAATCGCTCGACGGGCCGGGGTCGGCAATGCCACGCTGTACCGGCACTTCGCGGACCGCCGCGAGCTGATCCACCACGTCACCCTTCACGTCATGGCCCGCCTCGCCGAGCAGGCCGAGGTCGCACGAGCTGAGGAGCCCGATGCTTTCCGATCGCTGAGGCGGTTCGTCCACGCCGCCGCGGACGAACGCGTCGGTGCGCTCTGCACGTTGCTCGAAGAGGGCATGGATCCCGGTCACCCCGAGCTGGTGGCCG
This sequence comes from Streptomyces roseoverticillatus, assembly GCF_000719265.1. Taxonomy (GTDB): domain Bacteria; phylum Actinomycetota; class Actinomycetes; order Streptomycetales; family Streptomycetaceae; genus Streptomyces; species Streptomyces roseoverticillatus. The sequence goes on from NZ_JOFL01000004.1 coordinate 9,804, forward strand.
CGCGGGACCGCCTCGACGAGCAGATCGAGCAGATCATGGCGGACGCGCGCGCATCCGGTCAGCTGCGGGACGACATCGCGGTCGGCGATCTCATGGTCGCCGTCACGCAGTTGACCCGGCCGCTGCCGGGCAAGGGCTGCGCGGTCTTCGATCAGTTCATCCACCGGCACCTGCAGTTGTTCCTCGACGGCCTGATGACTCCCGCCCGGTCCGAACTGCCCGGCTCCGCCGTCACCTTGGAGGAGCTGCGCCGCCAGAAGCACTGCGTCGCCACGGGCCCCGCTGCTACGGACCCTGCCGCCATGGGCCCCGCTGCCACGGACCCCGCCGCCGGAACCGGATGACCTCCCGCTCCACCGCGGCCCTCACCGAAGACTTCACCGAGCCGAGCGAGCAGCCCGTCTCGGAAGACACCACCACCGTCCCGCACCACCCCACCACTGCCGCCGAGGTAGGCCCACTCATGCCAGACGTCACCACCCCCCTCGACCCCAAGCGCTGGAAAGCGCTCATATTCATCGCCCTGGCGCAGCTGATGGTCGTCCTCGACGCGACCATCGTGAACATCGCGCTGCCCTCCGCCCAGGCCGACCTCGGCATCTCGGACGGCAACCGCCAGTGGGTCATCACCGCCTACGCCCTCGCCTTCGGCGGCCTGCTGCTCTTCGGCGGCCGCGTCTCCGACCTGTGGGGCCGCAAGCGGGCGTTCGTCATCGGCCTGATCGGCTTCGCCGCCGCCTCGGCCCTCGGCGGCGCCGCCGTCAACACCGGGATGCTGCTGGGCGCCCGCGCCCTGCAGGGCGTCTTCGGCGCCCTGCTCGCGCCCGCCGCGCTGTCGCTGCTCGCCGTCCTCTTCACCCAGGGCCAGGAGCGCGCCAAGGCGTTCGGCATCTTCGGTGCCATCGCCGGTGCCGGCGGTGGTGTCGGCCTGATCCTCGGCGGCCTGTTCACCGAGTACCTCAACTGGCGCTGGACGTTCTTCGTGAACATCCCCTTCGCCGCCGTCGCCGCGGTCGGTGCGATCGCCGTGATCCGCGAGCCGGCCGGGAGCCGCAACTCCTCCAAGCTCGATGTCCCCGGCGTCATCCTGGCCACCCTCGGCCTGGTCTCGCTGGTCTACGGCTTCACCCGCGCCGAGTCCGACGGCTGGACGGCCGGCAGCACCCTCGGCTTCTTCGCCGCCACCGTGGTCCTGCTGTCCGCCTTCGTGGTCGTCGAGATGAGGGTCAAGGCGCCGCTGCTGCCGCTGCGCGTGGTCACCGACCGCAACCGCGCCGGCGTCTACGTCTCGCTGGGCCTGGCCGCCATCGCGATGTTCGGCCTGTTCCTCTTCCTCACCTACTACCTGCAGGTCGTCCGCGGCTACTCGCCGGTCAAGACCGGTCTCGCGTTCCTCCCGATGATCGCCACGATGATCACCGGTTCCACGCAGATCGGCGCCCGCCTGATGAACCGCGTCCCGGCGCGCTGGCTGATGGGCCCGGGCTTCCTGCTCGCGGCCGTCGGCATGGTCCTGCTCACCCAGATCGACCTGGACACCTCCTACGCGGCGGTCGTCCTGCCCGGCCTGATGCTCATGGGCCTCGGCATGGGTACGGCGTTCATGCCGGCGATGAGCCTCTCCACGTACGGGGTGCAGGCGCGCGACGCCGGTGTCGCCTCCGCGATGGTGAACACCTCGCAGCAGGTCGGCGGCGCCATCGGCACCGCGCTGCTCAACACCATCGCCGCCAGCGCCACCACGGACTACTTCAAGTCGCACATGAAGTCCGCGGGTGACCCGAAGCTGCTCACCTTCCAGTCGATGGTGCACGGCTACTCCACCGCGGTGTGGTGGGCGGTCGGCATCCTGGGCCTGTCCGCGCTGATCGCGGTCGTCTTCGTCAACGCCGGTCGGCAGGGCGGCGCGATCGCCGGCTCGGGCGACGGCGAGAACGCGGAGAACGCCGTCCCGGTGATGGCTCACTGATCCGACGGACCCGCACGTACGAAGGCCCCCGCCCTCCCGGCGGGGGCCTTCGTACGTGTGCAGGGGACCTTCGTGCGTGTGCGGCCGCCCTCGGCCGCGTGTGCAGCCGCCTTCAGCTGTGTGCGGCCGTCCTCAGCGAAGCCAGGGCAGGTCCGCCCCCGCCGGCTGCAGTCCCGTGGCGATCGTCCGGCACATCTCGCCGAACTGGGCCACCTGCTCGGGGGAGAGCCGGTCGAAGAGCGCGGCCCGGACGGCGGCGACGTGCCCCGGCGCGGACCGGCGCAGCATCTCGTAACCCTCGTCCGTGAGGACGGCCAGCTGGCCGCGCTTGTCGGACGGGCAGTCCTCGCGGCGCACCCAGCCGCTCTTCTCCAGCCGGGCGATGGCGTGCGAGAGCCGGGACCGGGTGATCTTGGCGTGCCGGGCGAGGTCCGTCATCCGCAGCCGGCGGCGCGGCGCCTCCGACAGGTTGACGAGCAGCCCGTAGTAGACGTGCGGCATCCCGGCGTCGCGCTGCAGCTGCCGGTCGAGGTGGTCCTCCAGGAGGGTGGTGGCGTGCAGGTACGCCCGCCAGACGTCCTGTTCGGCGTCGGTCAGCCAGCGCGGCCCGGCGGCGCTGCCGGCGGCGGCCGTCTCCCCCTCCGGACGTGCGATGTCCTCTTCGGGTTGTTTGGTCATGACATCCACTGTTTCACCCACCGGTTTCCTGTCGCTCCCACACTGCGTTCTTGAAGTTTAAATAAGCGAGGCTTAAGCTCGGAACTGAAAGCTTGAGAGTTCAAGTATTTGGAGGGCAGATGCCTGCCGTCGACACCCCCGCCCCCGCCCCTGCCGGCACCGGCGCACGCATGCCTGCGCTCTACCTCTCGCACGGCGCCCCGCCGCTCGCCGACGACGAGCTCTGGACCGCCGAGCTCGCCGCCTGGTCCGCCGGCCTGCCCCGGCCCACCGCGATCCTCATCGTCTCCGCCCACTGGGAGGAGGCGCCCCTCGCCCTCGGCGCGACGGAGACCGTCCCGCTCGTGTACGACTTCTGGGGCTTCCCCGAGCGCTACTACCGGGTCCGCTACGCCGCCCCCGGCGCCCCGGACCTCGCCGAGCGCGTCCGCAAGACGCTGCGCGGCGCCGGCACGCCCGTGCAGGACGTCCCGGACCGGGGCCTGGACCACGGCGCGTACGTCCCGCTCGTCGAGATGTACCCGGACGCGGACGTCCCCGTCCTCCAGATATCCCTGCCCACCCTCGAACCGCGCCGGCTGATGGAGATCGGGCGCAGGCTCGCGCCGCTGCGCGACGAGGGCGTGCTGATCGTCGGCAGCGGCTTCTTCACCCACAACCTGGCCGCGCTGCGGCACGCGGGCTCCGGGCCGCCCGGCTGGTCGGCGGAGTTCGACGCGTGGGGGCGCGAGGCGCTCGCCGTGCAGGACGTCGACGCGCTCCTGGACTTCGAGCACAAGGCCCCGGCCAGCCGCCTCGCCCACCCGCGGACCGAGCACTTCGCCCCGCTGTTCGTCACGCTCGGCGCGGCCGAGGGCGAGCTGGACGGCCAGCGCAGCGTCATCGACGGGTTCTGGATGGGGCTGGCGAAGCGGTCGGTCCAGTTCGGGTAGGGCGGCCACGTATTCCGGTAGGGCGCGTACGTATTCGGGTGGGGCGGGTGCGTATTCCGATGGGGCGGGTGCGTAGGGATGCATCGGCCTTCACGCTAAGGCCGGTCGTCCGGCGTACGAAACCGTCTGAGGTCCTACGTCGCAGGCCCTGTCACCCTGCTGCCCCGTACGTCCCTCGTCTCCTCGCCGCGTCACATGTCGGCGCGGTGCTCGTGCCAGTAGAAGACGTAGTACGAGGCCACCCCCATGCCCAGCGCGGTCAGCACGCCGATGCCCGCGGACCGGATCACCGAACCGCCGCTGAGGGCGTGCAGGAATCCCATGCTGCCGCCGAAGAGCGCCCCGAAGGCCGCCGCGCGGACCTCGGCGATCATCGTGTTGCGCTCGTGGAGCAGGGCGTAGCCGGCCGCCATGGCGATCAGTCCGGCGACCACGCCGATGACCACCGCGGCGCCCGTGGTGTAGCCGTTGTTGCCGGCCAGGAAGATGGCGAAGAGGCCGAGGGTGATTCCGCCCGTGACGGGCACGGCCCAGGTCCAGCGGGCCGGCTCGCCGGCGCGGAGGTGGGTGCCGCGCGCCACCGGGCCGGGGCCCTCGTGGGCGGGATGGTGGCGCCCGGGCATGATCGAGTGCGTCATCGAGGGGCTCCTCTCTCGTCCCCACCAGCGCACACCCGCGCCGGGGCGGGAGCAAATCGATCAAACGGCGCGTGGCAACCACGCAGCCGCCGGCGCCGTCCTTGAGGGTGGGAGACCGGTCAAGGGCGACGCTCCCGCCGGTGTGACGACCGTCTCGGCCGGCTGCGGCACCAGGGGCCCGCGAGACTGCCGGGACATCCCGTCGTGTGGTCTGACCTGCGCTTCCGTAGGTCTCCTCGGCGCGCCTCCGGGCCTGTGGCCGCGCAGGATACTGCATGATCACCAAAAACAAGATGTTCCGTGGGAATTCTGTCCGGATTCCAGTCGTTCTTTCCATCGGACGGGGCAACCGTGACAGGGTCCGCCCAATAGGGAAGCCCATCGGGCCACGCGCCCCGCCCGTCCCGCGACCGACTCATCGCAAGGGAGTACGCATGGCAACCCGTGCCGTCGCCCGTCGTCAGACTGCCGACAAGGGCGCTGAGGGGGCGAGCAGTGTGCGCGCCTCCGGGGAGATCGCCGACCGCGATCTGGTGGGCATGTATCTCGACGAGATCGCGCGTACGCCCCTGCTCGACGCCGCCAAGGAGGTCGAGCTCTCCCAGACCATCGAGGCGGGCGTCTACGCCCAGCAGATCCTCGACGGCGTGGAGGAAGCGGGCAAGGGCGCGAAGGCCGCCTCGCGCGAGGAGCTGGAGGCCATAGCGGCCGAAGGCACGCGGGCCAAGGACGTCTTCATCAAGTCCAACCTGCGCCTGGTCGTGGCGGTCGCCCGCCGCTATCCCCGCAGCGGCCTGCCCCTCCTCGACCTGATCCAGGAGGGCAATGCGGGTCTCGTGCGCGCGGTGGAGAAGTTCGACTACGCCAAGGGATTCAAGTTCTCCACGTACGCGACGTGGTGGATCCGTCAGGCGATCACCCGTTCCATCGCCGACCAGTCCCGCACGATCCGGCTCCCCGTCCACCTCGTGGAGGAGCTGGGCCGGATCCGGCGCGTCCAGCGCGAGTTCAATCGCGAGAACGGGCGCGACCCCGAGCACGCCGAGATCGCCGAGGAGCTGGGCACCACCGCCACGCGCGTCGGCGACGTCCTGGACTGGGCCCGCGACCCGGTCAGCCTGAACATGCACGTCGATGACGAGGGCGAGACCCAGTTCGGCGATCTGCTGGAGGACACCTCCGCGGTGTCGCCCGAGCAGTCGGTGATCGCCCTGCTGCGCAGCGAGGAGCTGGAGGACCTCATCGGCCGCCTCGACCAGCGGACCGCTTCGATCATCAAGGCGCGCTACGGCATCGAGGACGGCCGCGAGCGCACCCTCACCGAGGTCGGCAAGCAGCACGGCCTGACCCGGGAGCGGATCCGGCAGATCGAGAAGCACGCCCTGCTGGAGCTCAAGAAGATGGCGCACGACACGGGCTTCGACGCGGCGGCGTAGAGCGACGTGGCGAGTGCGACGTGATGATGAGTGCGGCGTGGTGAGTGTGACGTGGTGCGGCGTAGTGACGTAGCGGCTTAATAGGGCATAACCTCATAGACCGGGCCCCGGCGCCACCCCCCCCTGCGTCGGGGCCCTCCTCTGCCCTCTGCGTTTCTGTCTACGCCGACCTCTGTCTACGCCGACGTCGCCGCGTCTACGCCGACGTCGCCGCGCGGCTGATCCGCGCCCCCAGCTCGCGCAGGTGCTCCACCAGCTCCCGGGGCTCGTGGACCGTGAAGTCGCAGTCCAGCAGGGCCAGCCGGAAGGCCACCCACTCCAGGGAGTCGGCGACTTCCAGGTCGAGCCGGCAGGTCGTCCCGTCGACCGGCTGCGGGGCCCCGAGGTGCTGCGGGAGCCGTGCCGCGACGAACTCCGCGGGGGCGTGCAGCGTCGCGACGACCCGCATCGTCGGCTGCATCCGGCCCAGCGAGCCCTTCATGAACTCGGCCGCGTTCGCCGCGGGCAGCTCGCGCGGGGCGAAGCGGGCGCCCGTGGCGAACGGCTCGCTGACCCGGTCGACCCGGAAGGTGCGCCAGTCGCCGCGGTCGATGTCGTAGGCGACGAGGTACCAGCGGCGCCCGGTGCTCACCAGCCGGTGCGGCTCGACGAGCCGCTGCATCTCGGTGCCGTCCCCCTTGCGGTACGTGAAGCGCAGCCGCTCGTTGCCGGTGGCCGCCGAGGCCATGACCGTCAGCGTCCGCGGGTCGACCGTCGCGCCGTCCCCGGACGTGATCGGGACCGTGGCCGCCTGCAGGGCCGAGACCCGGTGCCGCAGCCGGGACGGCAGCACCTGTTCCAGCTTGGCGAGGGCCCGTACGGACGCCTCCTCGATGCCGTCGACGGCGTGCCCGGCGCCCGCCCGCAGCCCCACGGCGATGGCCACGGCCTCCTCGTCGTCCAGGACGAGCGGCGGCAGCGCGGCGCCTGCCGCGAGCCGGTAGCCGCCGACCGCGCCCATGGTGGCCTGCACGGGATAGCCGAGGTCCCGCAGCCGCTCGATGTCGCGCCGGATGGTGCGCGTGGTCACACCGAGCCGCTCGGCCAGCTCGCTGCCGGGCCACTCGCGGGGGGTCTGGAGCAGGGAGAGCAGGTTCAGGAGCCGTGCCGGAGTGTCGGTCATGACATCAGGGTGGCAGCGAAGTGGGACACAAGCTGTCCTATATGGGGGCTACGGTCGATTCATACGCCGAAACGCGCTCCGTCCACCCACCGAAAGGCCAGGTCCATCCATGACCACCGATTCACCGCCCAACGACCGCCGCCGCTGGCTGGCGCTCGCGGTAGTGATGACCGCTTCCTTCATGGATCTGGTCGACGTCACCATCGTCAACATCGCGATGCCCAGCATCCGGCGCGACATCGACGCCTCCTTCAGCGTCCTGCAGTGGCTCAGCGAGGGTTACGCGCTGGCCTTCGCGATCGGCCTGATCACCGGCGGCCGGCTGGGCGACATCTACGGCCGCAAGAAGGTCTTCCTGCTGGGCATCGGCGGCTTCACCCTGGCCTCCATGCTGTGCGGCATCGTCAGCGACCCGCAGCTGCTGGTCGGCGCGCGCGTCCTGCAGGGCCTGATGGGCGCCCTGATGGTGCCGCAGGTGCTCTCGATCATCCACGTCACGTTCCCCGCGCACGAGCGCGGCAAGGTCTTCGGCATGTTCGGCGCGGTCGTCGGCCTCGGCGCCGTCTCCGGCCCGCTGCTGGGCGCCCTGCTCACCCAGTGGAACCTCTTCGGCCTCGAATGGCGCCCGATCTTCTTGATCAACCTGCCCGTCGGCATCGCCGGCCTGATCCTCGGCCGCCGCTTCATCACCGAGTCCAAGGCCCCCAAGGCCCTCAAGCTCGACCTCGTCGGCGTCGCCCTGGCCAGCGTCGGCCTGCTCATGCTGCTCTACCCGCTCACCCAGGGCCGCGAGCACGACTGGCCGCTGTGGGGCTTCATATCCATGGCCGCCTCCCTGCTCGTCTTCGGCGCCTTCGTCATGTACGAGCGCCACAAGACCCGCAAGGACGGCTCGCCGCTGGTCGAGCTGTCGCTGTTCAGGGTCCGGAGCTTCACGGGCGGCGTCGGCGTCCAGCTGGTCTTCGGCATGACCACGGGCATCTTCTTCATGGTCTGGACGATGTACATGCAGATCGGCCTCGGCTGGTCCGCGCTGCGGGCGGGCCTGACCGGCATCCCGTTCTCGCTCGCCGTCTCGGCGGCGGCCGGCATGTCCGTGCAGAAGTTCGTGCCCCGCTTCGGCCGCAAGGTGCTCTCCACGGGCGCCCTCGTGATGGCCGCCGGCGTCCTCATCTACATCTGGGAAGCGAACCGCTACGGCGCCGACATCAAGTCCTGGCAGATGGCGCTCCCGCTCATCGTGATGGGCGCGGGCATGGGCCTGATCGTCTCCCCGATCACCGACGCCATCCTCTCCGAGGTCCCGCGCGAGCACGCCGGCTCCGCGTCCGGCCTGATCAACACCACGATGCAGCTCGGCAACGCGATCGGGCTCGGCCTGGTCTCGGTCGCCTTCTTCTCCGTCGTGGACGACGCGGACCCGCGCCGCGAGTCGATGGCCGACATCTTCGGCGGCGCGTTCACCCACGCGATGTGGTGGGTCGCGGGCGGCATGGCACTGGTCTTCGCCCTGCTCTTCCTCCTCCCCAAGCGACGGAAGGTGGAGGACGCCCCGGCGCTGGAGCAGGAGCCGGAGGCGGAGCTGGCGGCGGCCTGAGCAGTCCCTCTCTGACGTGCCCTGGGCGGGCTGGATGCATCCAGCCCGCCCAGGGCTTTCTCCATGCACCTGCCGTGCGGCCCCACCGTGCGCGGACTTATGCCGGGCCAGACGACCCGCGGGGCGCGCATATCGCAGTATGTTCGCGCCGTGGCGGATACGACACGCATCACGGTGACGCTGCCGACCGAGCAGGTCGCCGAGCTGAAAAAGCTCACCGACAACGTCTCCGGTTATGTCGCCGAGGCGGTGGCGCGTCAGCTGCGGCACCAGCTGCTCGGCGCCGATCTGGTGTGCCACCAGGAGGAATACGGGGCCTTCACCGAGGAGGAGCTGGCAGAGGCTCGCTCCAGGATCCTCGGGGTGACGGAGGCGGGCGGGTCGGCGAGCGCGGCGTGAACGAGCGCGTCGAGACCGTCGTCCTGGACTCCCGAGGACTCTCCGCCTGGATCGCACAGGACCGCAAGATCCTCGCGATGTTCCAGGTGTTCCATGCCATGGGCGCTGATCTCGTCATCGGAGCCAGCACCATCGTGGAAGTCAGCCACGCGCGGGTGAACGTGCCCCGGCTGCAGTGGGCGCTCTCACGCGTCAAGGTCGAGCCGGTGACCGAGGGCGCGGCGAAAGCGTCTGCGGAACTGCTCAAGACCGCAGGTCTGCACGGCCACAAGTACGCGATCGACGCGACGGTCGCCGAGGTAGCACTGCGCCAGCCGGGTCCGGTGGCCGTACTCACCTCCGACGTCGATGACATGGCCCGGCTGTGCGGTGACCGCGTCCGGATCATCGGCATCTGAGGGGAGCGCCGAAGATCTCTCCGCCCCCGAGACGGCCGCGGATTCTGTTACCCGGGGCTTTTGCGTTTGCCGGGCTCAAGGGCGACCCGGACGATCTCGCGCCGCGGCCCTGTACCGGTCGCTACGGTTGAGCCATGACCGCCTTGCCCGACTGGATGCGCCCGCCGCGTGCGGAAGGCTGGTTCGCGGAGGACCTTGACCACCTGCCGGACGCGCCGCGCCACACCGAGCTGATCGACGGAGCCCTCGTCTTCATGATGTCGCCCCAGCGGTCCTGGCACGGCCGCCTCGTCACCGCTCTGACCACGGCTCTCATGAGCCAGGCGCCGGGCGGCCTCGAAGTCGAACGGGAGATGACCATCCGGCTCGACGCCCGCAACCGTCCGGAGCCGGACCTCCTGGCGACCAGGGCGCCGTACGACCCCGATCGCACTTGGTACGACCCCGCCGACGTTGTTCTGGTCGTCGAAGTGGTCTCCCCCGAGTCCGCGCACCGCGACCGCACGGTCAAGCTCCGCAAGTACGCGGAGGCCGGAATCCCGCACTACTGGTGTGTCGAGGACGAGGACGGCAGCCCGGTCGTCCACGTCTATGAGCTGGACGCCCCGACAGGCGCTTACGCCCCGGCGGGCATCTTCCGCCGGACGCTGGAGCGCCCCGTACCGTTCACGATCGGCCTCGACCTGGCCTCGCTCGTACCTGCCAGGATCCAGCAGCCGGGTGCGTAAACCACGCAGGCCGCTGCCGTTCGGCCGCGGCCTGCAGCGCACCTACTCCTGCCGTCTCCTACAGAAGACCGTTCGGGCCGTCCAGCCAGACGCGGGTATGTCCACCCCGCTCGACGGTCAGCCCGAAGCGCTCGTAGCCGGGTCTTCCGTGGGCCTCCCACCACTCGTGTGCGGCCTCCACCTCGTCCCACAGGCGCCGCGGTCCGGACTGGTAGACCTTGGCCTCGTTCCGGCCGTCACGGAAGACGGCGGCTGCCCATGACGTGTCGGAGAGCCCGTAGAGCCAGACGGTGCGTCGGCCTTCCCGTTCGCGGTCGGCTACGTGGGTGACGTCCGGTACGAGCAGGCCCGGCACGAAGCCGTCCAGGTCGGCCGCGGGCACCGAGGTGACCGAGGTGTCGGCCCGGTCCATCGCGCCCGGCGGCACGTACGCCGCGTGCTGGCGCCGCACCAGCCGCTGCGCGCGCATCCGCATGAAGCCCACCGGTCGTGTGAAGGGGCCGGACGCGCTCCGGCCGTCGTCGGCGACGACCAGGCGGGCCGTGGCCTCCGCGGGGCCGTAGTACGTGCCCCAAGGGACGAGGATGATCCCGCCGGGGACGGTCTGGTCAACCCACTCGAACGGGATGTTCCGCAGACCGCAGGTCGCGATGATCCGGTCGTACGGGGCGCGCTCGGGGAAGCCCAGGTATCCGTCGCGGTGCAGGACGCGGACCGGCAGCCCGGCCCGTTGCAACGCCGCCCGCGCGCCGGCGGCCACGACGCCGTCCACGTCCACCGTGACGACGTTCCCCGCCCCGACCCGGTGGGCGAGCAGCGCCGCGTTCCAGCCCGTGCCCGTCCCGATCTCCAGCACCCGCTGCCCTTCGCGGACGTCCAGGTCCGCGAGCATGGAGAAGACCAGGCTCGGCATGGACGACGAGGAGCTGAACGACCTTCCGGGCTCGGGTCCGTTGTGGGCGCCGTCGTCCCACTGCGTGACGATGGGGCAGTCGGAGTCGGCGTAGCTCTGCCACGCGTCCGGGTCGCGCGCCTTGTCCACCGTGCGGCTGCGGCCGGTGGCCATGTCGTGCGGCCACATCACGCCGGGCAGGAAGTCGGCCCGGCGTACGGCGTCGAAGGCGGGGACCCAGGCGGGTTCGAGGGCGCCCGTGTCGAGGAGGAGACGGCGGAGTCCGTCCCGGCCGGAGTCCACGGCGGGTGCGGTCGGCTGTGCGGTCGGCGACGTCACTTGCCGTGCGTCCCGCCGCCGGGAGGCGTCGACCCGTCCGGGGTCGGCTCGTCGGTCGGGGTCCACGGCTGCCCGGGGTGTCCGTCGCCTTCGTCCTGCGGCTTCCCGTGGCCGCCGGCCTGCACGTACGGGGTGCTCGAATGGACGCTCATTACGCTCTCCTCCGGTTGATCGGCGTGCTCCTGCTCGTGCCGCGTCCTCGCTTCTGAGAGCGCGATGACGTCGCCCCAACGGCCGTCGCGGACGGCGGTCGCGCGGGCGAGGGTGAGCCGGATGCACTTCCTGCACACACGGGAGGGGCGTTCGGGTACGGCCGGAGCCGGAGACGTGCTCATGCCGCCTCCCTCCGCATCGGCTGCCGCGTTGACCCGGCTCATGACGTTGGCCGCTGCTACGCGAGTGCTCAAGCCTTCGGGCGGTACGGGAAGTGCGCCCCCGGGGACAGGGTGGTCTGTAGCGTGGGTCCGGGGTGTGCGGTTCGCCATGTTTCGTGCCTCGTTCGTGAACGATCGGATAGATACGGAGAGTTGAGTGGGCTCTGGTCCGCAGCCAGTGAACGAGCTCTCCCCGCGCTTGCGTGACACCAAGAGGTGACCCCGAGGCGGAGTCGGGGCGGAATCGCAACCGGAGGTGACCCGGGTGGGAACACAGACACCGAACCCGCAGGAGATCGTGGCGGGTCTGTTGGACGACGAACGCTTCAGGTCCGCCTGCGGTCGGCGTGACATGGGCACCGTGTTCCGGCTGCTCAACCATCGTGGGGTCAGTACCCGACGCCTCGCCTCCCTCGTAGAGATCACTCAGGGGCGTCTGTACGACTACATGAGCGGGAAGAGCCGAGTCGAGAAACTCGCGCTCTTCGAGCAGATCGCCGATGCCCTCCACATTCCCGGAGACCTGCTCGGCCTCGCACGCCGGTCATGGGAGCCGCAGGTTCCGGCGTCGGCGGACGAGACGCCCCTGCCGCCGGACGCCGATGACCTGGATGCGGTGAGCGCATTCCGGGACGCGGATCGGCAGGCGGGCGGGGGACGGCTCTATCAGGCGGTCGTGCGCCACCTGAGCGAGAACGTCGCCCGGCGCCTCGTCGATTCGGCGAACGGGCCCAAGGCATTTGCCGCTGCCGCTGCGTTCACTGAAATGGCCGGTTGGATGGCTCATGACTCCGGGTTGGATGACCTCGCGGAGCGGCACTTCGTTCGCGCGCTTCCCCTGGCACGCATGTCCGGTGACGTGCCGCTGGCAGCCGGAGTCGCCGCCAGCAGGAGCCACCTGGCTCTGCAGTCCGGGGGTGCGGCGCAGGCCAGGCACTGGGCACGGGCCGGTCTCGGCATGGTGAGCCGAGGTCCGCGGATTCCCTCACTCGTAGCGCGGCTGTATGCCATGGAAGCCAGAGCCTTGGCAGCCGCCGGAGAGGCATCTGAGGCCGAGCGGTCCTTGGCACGAGCGCAGGCCGCTCTGCATTCGCCACGGGAGGCCGGGTCGGGCCATTCCTGGACGAGCCCGTTCGATGCCGCTTCGCTCGCCAGCGAATCCGCTCTCGTTCTCCGAGATCTCGGGAAGCACGAGGATGCCCTGAACGCGGCCCGGCAGGCGATTGACCTGCGCCTGGACGGCCGAGCCCGCTCCCTGGGGTTCAGTCGTGTCACCTTGGTGGACGTTCACCTTCACCGGACGGACCTCGACGCCGCAGTCCATGCCGGCGTCGAGCTGCTGACCACGACCAGTGCGCTGGGATCCGTACGTTTCGTCGGCCAACTGGCAGATCTTCGCCGAGCTTTCGGCCTGCACTGCGCTTACGCACCCGCGAGGGAATTCCTCCGGCTACTGGACGACGATATGAGGAAGCGATCAGTGCTTCTCGCCGACATCATGCGCTCACCCGGCACCGGCGGGACCGCATGAGGCCCGGCTCGGAGGACTCGGCGGCCCGGACGGCCTATCTGGCGGAAGGCAACGCGAAGCAGGCCCGGAAGCGCGTCGCGGCCGATGTCCTGTTCCGGGATGATGCCGGGAGATTCCTGCTGGTCAAGCCCACTTACAAGCCCGGCTGGGACCTCCCTGGAGGGATGGCGGAAGCCAATGAGGCTCCGGACGACGCCGCGGCGCGGGAATTGCATGAAGAGCTGGGCTTGGCCGTCGTGGTTCGCGGTCTCCTTGTCGTGGACTGGGTGGCGCCGCACGGCCCGTGGGACGACCAGGTGGCGTTCATTTTCGACGGGGGAGTTCTCGACAGCGGGGTAGCCGCCGCCCTCCGGCCCCGTGACGCCGAACTCTCCGAAGTGCGCTTCGTTTCCGCCCAGGACGCAGGAAAAATGCTGCGCCCCCGCCTCGCAGGTCGTTTTGCTGCCGCGGTCAAGGTCCTTGCCGGTGGCTATCCGGCCTATCTTCGGAACGGGCGGTGGACGGCAACTCCGCCTGGAACTCCCGCGTAGCGGCCGCGTAGTGCCAGGCTGCGTCCCGTACTTGGCAATAGTGCGCGATCTTCACCGGGTCAGTGATCAACTCGACGCCGGTCAGGCGATCCTCGCTGTCGAAGTGCAGGAGGGTGGCCACCCGGGAGTCGAAGAGCCAGAAGTCCTCGGCGGGCAGCCGAAGCCGCTCCGCGTCGCTGCGCCAGAGGTTGCGGATGTCTTCCCCGACGGCTGCGTTCCGCCGCGCTCCGTCGAGGAGGTAGAGCTGGCCGGGTGTGGGCGGGTTGTCCACGATCCGTACGCGTTCGAACCGCTTCCCGAGGGCGGACTGTTCGCGGCGCGAGGTGCACCATGGGTCGTCGAGGTCGTACCCGGCGTCCCGGCCCTGCATGAACCGTTGGTAGGTCTCGGTCTCCTCGTCGGACCGATAGGCCCGCCGCGTTTCGAGTCGCCATGCGGCGTGCTCGAAGGTCTCGAACATCCCGTCGAACTCGTCGAAGTCGATGAGCGTAGGCACGCGTTCCACCTCCTAGTTGTTCGGGGTCGGCTTGAGCTCCGGGCCGCGGGGGCCGGAGTCCGAGCGCTTTTTCTGAGGAATGGGGGGTTGGCTCAACCCGCCCTCCCTCCCTTCCTCTGGCTTCCAACCCCGCCTATACCACGGCGCGTTCACTTTTTGTGATCGGGTTGCGACATCCTGTCGCTGCGCCCTAGCGTTCGCAGCAACAAACAACCCCGGTCAGGTGCGGGAACACCTGCCGGGGTTTGACCACCAAGATCCGTAGGACGATCTCAATGGCTGACGCCGACTTTAGCGCTGCCCCGCGCGCTACGCACCCGCACCCCTCCGCCGCCCGCGGCTACGGCAAGCGCACCGCACCCGATCAAGCCCCGCGCCGCCGCGACGACTTCGCTCATCTCCGGCCCCGTGAAGCGTCCATCGCCGCCTTCGTCGACCGGCTTCCCGACGGGGCCTCGATGGATGCGAAGACCCTGGCGGCCCACCTCGCCGACTACGGGCAGGCCGCCTGCCGGACCGCCCTGCGGCGGCTTTCGGAGGCCGGGCATTTGCGGCGGGTGACGGAGCGGATCAAGGGTGACAGCGGTAGCTGGCACTGGGTCACGCGGACGTATTTTTCCCGTACCGCGCGGGACGACGCCTGGTGGGAGGCCGTCGTGACCAGCGGCGTTCCGCCGCAGCCCGTCGACGACCGGCCCGCTGCCCGCCCGCCCTGGGACGCGCGCTCCCGGGCTTACCTCCTCCTCGCCGGGGTCGGCCGCATCGACCCCCGGATGACGCTCTCCGCGGGCGAGTGCCAGGCCCTCGAAGGGCTCGTTCAGCAATGGCTGGATCTGGGCGCCGACGACGAGGAGGTCGTACGGGCGCTCACCGGCGGCCTGCCGCCGGAAGTGCAGTGCGCGGGGGCGTTCGCGCGGCGGCGGCTCACTCACCGGATGCCGCCCGAGCGGCCGCCGCTGCCGCCGCGGCAGCCGTCCGCGCCCTCGCGTCCGCCGCTCCGCATTCTTGAGTGCACCGTCTGCCGTACTCCCGGCCGCCCCGAAGCGCTTCCCGGTGGGCTCTGTCGTGACTGCCGGGGTGAGAGCCCGGCTGATCACCGGCCCGATCCGGCGGCTGTCCGGGACCGTGCCGACGGCATCCGGCGGCTCGTCCGGGCCGCCGCGCGGGGCACCGCCCTCCCGTCCTAGTCCTGCCTGGTCCTGTCTCGTCCTGGATTTGACGTCCCCGGCACCCCCTCCGCATCATTCCACTAACACGTTAGTGAAACGAGGGTGCCGCATGATCGCGTTCCGGATCGACCGGCGCAGTGGCGTGGCCACCTACCTGCAGCTCGTTCACCAGGTCAGGCAGGCGCTCCGGCTCGGGATGCTGGAGCCGGGGGACCGGCTGCCGACGGCCAGGGAAGTGGTGGAAGCCGTCGCCGTGAACCCGAACACCGTGCTCCGCGCCTACCGGGAGCTGGAGCGCGACGGGCTCGTCGAGCCGCGGCCGGGGCAGGGCACGTTCGTACGGCGGTCCCTGGCGCGGCCGGCCGCGGCGGCGGACTCGCCGCTGCGGGCCGAGGCCGCCGCCTGGGTGGGCCGGGCCCGCGCGGCCGGGCTGGAGCGGGAGGACGTCGCGGCGCTCACCGCTTCCGTCCTCGACGACGCCTTCCCGCTCCCCGATCCACCACCTCCCTTCATCCCGGCCCAGAAGCAGAAGCCCACGCACACGCACACGCAGGAGGAAGACACGTGACCGACGACCCCACCACCGCCCTGCGGGCGACCCGCCTGGGACGGAGGTTCCGCGGTGGCTGGGCCCTGCGCGACTGCGACTTCGCCCTGCCCGCCGGCCGGATCACCGCCCTCGTCGGCCCGAACGGCGCGGGCAAGAGCACGCTGTTCCACCTCGCCACCGGCCTGCTCCGGCCGACCTCCGGCGACCTGCGCGTCTTCGGCGCCGAGCCGGGCAGCCCGGCCGCCCGCGACCGCACCGCGTTCCTCGCCCAGGACAAGCCGCTCTACCCCCGCTTCACCGTGGACGACACCCTCCGCTTCGGCCGCGAGCTCAACGGCGACTGGGACCACGCCTCCGCCGAACGCATCGTGCGCGCCGGCAACATCCCCCTC
Organism: Streptomyces roseoverticillatus; assembly: GCF_000719265.1. GTDB lineage: Bacteria > Actinomycetota > Actinomycetes > Streptomycetales > Streptomycetaceae > Streptomyces > Streptomyces roseoverticillatus. Next base: position 26,014 of record NZ_JOFL01000004.1, read on the forward strand.
GACGCCCGCGTCGGCGCCCTCTCCCAGGGCCAGACCACCCGCGTCGCGCTCGCCCTCGCCTTCGGCAAGCGCCCCGACCTGCTGCTCCTGGACGAACCCCTCGCCGACCTCGACCCGCTCGTCCGCATCGAGGCCATGGGCCTGGTCATGGCCGAGGTCGCCGACCGCGGCACCACCGTCGTCATGTCCTCCCACGTGCTGTCCGAGCTGGAGAACGCCTGCGACCACGTCCTGCTGCTGGGGCGCGGCGCCGTGCGCCTCGACGGCGACGCCCAGCGGCTCTGCGACACCCACGTCCGGATCACCGGGCTCGCCGACCCCGCCACGGACGACGGACTGCCGCCGGACGTCGACCGCGCCACCGTGGTCGAGGCCGCCGTCACCGGGCGGCAGGTGCACGCCCTCCTCCGTCACAGCGACTGGTCCCCGGGCGACCCGTGGATCGTCGAGAACCCCTCCCTGGAAGATCTCTTGCTCGCCTACCTGCGTTCAGACCACCCCGCCGAGGCCGCCGCATGAAGGGCACCCTCTGGCTCGCCTGGCGCCAGCAGCGCGCCCTGATCCTGACCGGCGCCGCCGTCCTCCTCGCCGTCACGGCCTGGGTCGTCGTCATGCGCACGGACATGACCGGCTTCATCAGCAGCCACCACATCGACACCGCCGGCTGCAAGGGCTGGGACGGCGGCTGCGAGAGCGAGGCCACCCTCAAGCTGCTGGACGACAACAACGGCCCCCTCCGCGCCCTCGGCTCCCTCAGCACTGCCCTCCCCGTCCTCATCGGCATCTTCTGGGGCGCGCCGCTCCTCGGCCGCGAACTGGAGAGCGGTACGTGGAAGCTCGCGCTCACCCAGGGCGTCGGCATCGGCCGCTGGTTCACGACCCGCTTCGCCCTCGCCACCGCCTCCACCGTGCTCGGCTCGGCCGTCCTCGCCGCGCTCGTCGCCTGGTGGTGGTCGCCGGTCTCCAACATGCTGGGCGGCCTCTACTGGCACGACGGCTACATCTTCAACGCCACCGGCCCCGCCGCCGTGGCCTGCGCCCTCTTCGGCCTCGCCGCCGGCACGGCCGCCGGCCTGCTGATCCGGCGCACCCTCCCCGCCATGGCCGCCGTGCTCGGCGCCGTGGTGGCCGTGCGGTTCGCGCTCAACAGCTTCCGCTCCGACTGGATCTCGCCCCAGCTGTGGATCAGCAAGGGCGACGCGCCCCGCCGGGAGATCGGCAGCGGCTGGTCGACCGGCGAGTTCGGCTTCGTCGACGCCGCGGGCCGCAAGCACGCGATCCCGGACGCCTGCCCCTGGGGCGAAGGCCTGCCCGACCTCAAGACGTGCATGGCCCAGAAGGGCTTCACCGGCCGCTACCGCACGGTCTACCCCAGCGGCGACTTCTGGACCTTCCAGTGGATCGAGACCGGCATATTCGTCGGCCTCGCCGCCGTCCTCGTGGCCGCCATCTGCTTCGTGCTGAAGCGCCGGCCCCTCCCGTAGCCCCGACGTCCCCTCCCGTAACCCGCTGCCTCTCCTGACCACGGAGGTCCCGCCCGTGTCCTCGCGCAAAGCAACCGCACTGCTCAAGAACCGCAGCAACCTCTCCCACAAGGTCCGTTACGCGGTGACCCACCCCGCCCGCATCGCCCCGTACCTCAAGCGCACCGCCCGCGACGGCTGGCTGCGCATCAAGCACCCCGACCACGTCGGCTACTACCGCGCCGTGATGGCCTCCGACACCGCCCGCAGCCCCGAGGCCGCCGTCGGCAGCAAGAGCCACGACCGCTGGCTCGCCCTCGGCAAGATGCAGTTCGACTACCTCAAGGAGCACGGCCTGGCCCCGCGCCACCGCATGCTCGACATCGGCTGCGGCAACCTCCGGGCCGGCCGGCTCTTCATCGACTACCTCGACGCCGGCCACTACTACGGCATCGACATCTCGCCCGACATCCTCATCTCCGCCAAGCGCACCCTCACCACCTACGGGCTCCAGGAGAAGCTCCCGCACCTCACCATCACCCAGAACCTCACCCTCGACTTCCTCCCCGACGCGCACTTCGACGTCGTCCACGCCCACAGCGTCTTCTCGCACTCGCCCATCGAGGTCATCGAGGAGTGCCTGGCGCACGTCGGCCGGATCCTCGCACCGGGCGGCTTCTTCGACTTCACGTTCGACCGTACGGAGGGCGCCGAGCACCAGGTGCTCCGCGAGGACTTCTACTACCGCACCGGCACGCTCCTCGCCCTCGCCGAGAAGCACGGGCTCCAGGCCCGCTTCATGGACGACTGGGAGAAGCGGCCGCACGGCCAGTCGAAGATCCGGGTGAGTCGGCCGGAGTGACGCCGGGGAACGGTGGGAACCTCGCCTCGTGAGCGATGAGACCCCCACCGCGCCCTCCCGCCAGGAACCCCACCAGGAACCCCACGAGGGCCCCCTCGGCAACCGCCTCAACCGGCTGCGGGCCGCCGTCCTCGGCGCCAACGACGGCGTGGTCTCCACGGCCGGCCTCGTCGTCGGCGTCGCCGGCGCCACGGACTCCCGCGGCACGCTGCTGACCGCCGGGCTCGCCGGACTGCTGGCCGGATCCATGTCCATGGCCGCCGGCGAGTACGTGTCGGTGAGCACCCAGCGCGACTCCGAACGGGCCGCCCTCGCCCTGGAACGCACCGAACTCGCCGTCGCGCCGCAAGCCGAACTCGACGAGCTCACCGCCCTCCTCGAAGGCAAGGGGCTCACCCGCGACCTCGCCCGCGAAGTCGCCGAACAGCTCACCGAACACGATGCCCTGCGCGCCCACGCCGAGGTCGAACTCGGCATCGACCCCGACGAGCTCACCAGCGCCTGGCAGGCCGCCGGGGCCAGCTTCCTCGCCTTCACGGCCGGATCGCTCCTGCCGCTGCTCGCCATCGTGCTCCCGCCGGCGCCCCTGCGGCTGGCGGTCACGGTGGTGGCGGTGCTCGCCGCGCTCGTGCTGTGCGGGTGGGGGAGCGCGCGGATGGGGGACGCCCCGGCGGGGCGGGCGATGCTGCGCAACGCGGCCGGGGGTGCGCTGGCCATGGCCGTCACCTACGCGGCCGGGTCGCTGCTGGGCGCGGCGGGGGTGTGACGTGCCGGGGGAGACGGACGGATCCCCGTCCGCCCGCCCCCGGCAGCCTGAACGGTCAGATGGTGATGGGGCCGCCATCGCTGAGCGTGATCAGGCAGACGTTGTTCACCTCCGCGTGGTCGGCCGGGTTCCGCGGTGCCACGTCCGGCAGTTCCTCCAGGGCGTAGTGGAGCTGCTCGAAGGACTCCATCGATTCCATGTCGGCCATGTCCGCCGCCTCCTCTGTCTCTCTGTTCTCGTGCGGTGCCTTACAGGTCCGTCCACAGGCGCGGCCCGCCGTGCCGCAGCCGCAGCAGGAACGCCAGCGCGCCCGCGGTGCCGGTTCCGTACGCGGCGGCGCAGCCGCGGCCGGTCTCGTCGAGGGTCACCAGCAGCCCGCCGGGGGTGACGGTGCTGCGGGCCGCCAGCAGGGCCGCGAGCGTCCGGGCGCCGTCGCGGAAGCGGGGCGCGCCGGTGGCACGGGCGAGGTCGAGCAGGAACTCGCCGTCCCCGGCCAGCCCGTGGCATGCCGCGGTCGTGCCGTGCCAGCGCGAGCGCAGGACCGTTTCCCCGGCCGCCAGGGCGAGTCCGAGGGCGCGCGCGTCCCCCGTGGCCCGCCAGAGCCGGACGAGGAAGGTGCCGACCCCGGACGAGCCGCCGCACCAGTGGGCGGACCGCGCGGACGAGGCCGGGGCGTCCGTGCGCCGCGGCCACCACGCGGCACCGCCTTCCTCACGCGCCGTCGCCGCCAGCGTGCCGCCGGCCCGTACCGCCGTCCGCAGGAACGCCTCCTCGCCAGTGGCCTCCGCCGCCGCCAGCAGGAAGGCGCCGACGCCGGCGACCCCGTGCGCGTACCCCAGGTGTGTGCCCCCGGCGAACGCGGAGTCGAAGTCCTCCGGCACCGGCCACACCGGCCCGTGCGAGGTGCGGCGCGCGGCGTCGAGCAGCCCTCGTGCGCAGGCCCCGGCCCGGCCGGTCGCCAGCCGCAGGTGCATGAACCCGGCGCCCGCGGCGCCGTGGCACACGTCCGGCTGGGGCCACCGCACGGGCAGGCCGCGCGCGAGGCCGCCGGCACGCGCGGCGAGCCCGTCGTCCGCCAGCAGGCCGGCGGCGTCGTGCAGCGCCCAGGCCGTGCCCGCACGGCCGAAGTACAGGCCCGGCAGGCCGGCGGGGTCGGCGGCCGTCCGCCGGACGATCCAGTCGGCCGCCGCACGTGCGGTCGTACGGGCGGAGGCCCGTACGTCCTTCGGCAGTGCGCGGGTGGCGGCGGCGCGGACGAGGAAGCCCAGGACACCGGCCGCCCCGTGCTGGACGTTGCACGGGTCCGTGCGCCGTCCGCTCGGCGTGGTGGGCCACATCCGCTCGGGGCTTCGGGGCCGGGCCGTGGCGGCGAGGTGGGACACGCCGTCGGCGAGGAGCCGGTCGAGCAGGACGTCGGACAGAGCGTGGTCGGGCAGAGGGTCGTCGGGGAGAGCGCGGTCGGACAGGGAGTCGTCGGGGAGAGCGCGGCCGGGCAGAGCCTCGTCGGAGCCGCGCCCCGGCCTCCGCTCGGAGGACTGCCCGGCCTCGCGCGGCGCCCCCGCCCGCAGCAGCGCCCCCGCTCGCGGCAGCGGCATCCTGTCCTCCGGGGCCCTCTTCCGCAGGCCGTTGATCAGGGGCGTCAGCCGCCGCGCCGTCTCTCCTTCGCGCGCCGCGAGCCGCAGCCACTCCTGGGGGACGCCGCCCGCCCCGTCCGGCGGCGGGGGGTTTTGGCCGGTGGCGAGCAGGAACAGCAGGCCGCCGAGGGCGAACAGGTCGTCCCGCGGGTCGGCGGCCGTCCCCGCGCCGGGCGCCCGGTAGCCGGGCGTGCCCGCGCGCCCCACCGCCTCGCCCGGCCCCGCCGCCAGCTCCAGGTCGATGAGGCGCAGGCCGCCACCGGGCCGCACGATCACATTGCCCGGCGCCAAGTCGCCGACGACCAGGCCGAGTCCGTGCACCGCGCCGACCAGCTCCAGCAGCGCTTCGGCGAGGGGCGCGGCCACCGGCCACGGCACGCCGGGCCCCGCCCCGGCCGACGCGTGCCCCGTCACCCATTGCGACAGCGTCGTGCCGGGCACCTTCTCGCGGACGAGGAAGACCTGGCCGTCCCGCTCGACGAGTTCCCGCGGCTGCGGCGACAGCCGCGGCGGGCCCAGCCGCGCCAGCATGTCCGCCTCGTGGCGCAGGGCCGTGCACGCCTCGCGCCCCGAGCCGTCCACCTCGATGTGCGCGAGGGCCTGCTTGACCACGACCTCCGCGCCGGTCGCCGTGTCCGTCCCGGTGTAGACGCCGCCCCGGGCCGAGCGCCGCAGGGCGCCGGTGAGGGCGTACCGCCCGGCGAGGAGCGCGGACGGCCCCGGCCCGGCGCCCCGCCCTGATCCGGTGGCCTGCCCTGATCCCGCGCCTCGTCCGGCCTGCCCCGCTCCGGCGGCCCGCTCCGGTCCGAGCGGGTCGACGGCCCACGGCGGCGGGCTGAAGCACGGCCCCCGGACGTCCTCGACCCGCTGCCCGCCGGGCGCGGTGAGCATGGTCCGGTACAGGCCGTCGGGGCTGAGCTCGGGGCGGCCGGTGAAGGCCCCGTAGCGGTAGTGCACGCGGCTGCCGGGCCGGTAGGGCCGGTCGGAGAGGACGGCCGGGCCGGGCAGGCCGGCCGTGGCCGCGTGCAGGGCCTCGGCCAGCGCGGGGAAGCCGTCGTCGGCGGCGGGGTACAGGGTGATGAACTTGCCCGCCGAACCGCGGTCGCAGTCCCGCGAGTTGACGCTGGTGAGCTGCTCTGGGCCCGCCGCGAACTTGAAGGCGCACCGCGCCCCGCGGGCCACCCCCGCCACCCGGCGGAGCACCTCGGCGGCCGCCGGGGACGCCGCGCTCACATGGATCTTCCAGCCCTGCGCGCGCGGTACGTGCAGGGGCGGGAGCGCCGTTGCCCAGACGTCGCCCACGGACACCCGCCACGCGGGCCCGGAGCCGCCGGCGGTGGCGGCCTCCAGGGTCGTGACCACGGTGCTCACAAAGGCGTTCCCGTACACGCCGGTGGGATGCCCGGCCTGCAAGTCGGCACGCCCGCGCAGAAAGAGCCTTCACTCGAACGAGTGAAGATTTCCCGTGTTCGTTCGTCGCTCAGCCGTACAGCTCTCTGTACGACGGGAACACCCCTCCCGGGCCGTCCACCGATTCCGCGGCCAGTGCCGCCTTCACCACCGCGCGCGTGACGACGTCCGCCCCGGCCGCCAGGATCTCGTTCAGGGCGCCCGCCGCCAGCAGCGTGGCCGCGTCCCCGAAGACGTCCTCGGACAGCAGCGGGCGGTCGCCCGTGGCCAGTGCGAATACGGTGTCGCCGTCATTGAGCAAGTGCACCGGGCGGACGGCGCGCGCGAGGCCGTCGTGGGACGTGCCGGCGAGCTTCTGTGCCTGGGCGCGGGTCAGCGCGGCGTCGGTGGCCACGACCACGAGCGTGGTGTTGAGCGGCGGCCGGACGGAGGCCGCCGAGCGCTTCGCGGACTCCTCCCGGGCCGCGGCCAGCCGCTGTTGCGCGGCCGCGTGCCGTGCCGCGTCGGGGCGCTCGGCCACGCCCTCGTACAGCTGCCCGTAGAGGACGCCCGTCGCCGGATCGGCCGCCGAGCCCGCCGCGTTGAGGACGGCCAGTGCCGCGACGGTCGCGCCCGAGGGCAGGACGGCGCTGGCCGTGCCCACCCCGCCCTTCATGCCGCCGGCCACCGCGCCCGTACCGGCGCCGACGTTGCCCTGCGGGACGGGCGCCCCCACGTCCTCGCGGGCCGCGGCCTCGGCGGCCTCGCGGCCCAGCGCGGCGTCGGGGCGGGCCCGCCAGTCGCCGCCGCGGCCGAGGTCGAAAAGGGCGGCGGCGGGGACGACCGGGACGACCTGGGAGGGGTCCGGGCCGACCCGGAAGCCGCGGCCGCAGTCCTCCAGCCAGGCCATCACGCCGGACGCGGCGTCCAGCCCGTAGGCGCTGCCGCCGGAAAGGACGACCGCCTCCACGCGCTGGACGAGGTTGCGCGGGTCGAGGGCGTCGGTCTCGCGGGTGCCGGGGCCGCCGCCGCGGACGTCGACGGCGGCGACGGCGCCGCCTTCCGCGGTGAGAACGACCGTGGTGCCGGTCAGTGCGCGGTCGCCGCGGTGCTGGGCGTGGCCCACGCGGATGCCGGCGACGTCGGTGAGCGCGTCCATGGCCCCGGGGGCGGGTGCGTTCGTCATGCAGCCATGCGTATCACGCCTCCGCGGGCGGTGGGTTGGTTGTGGACAGCCACACCCCGACGGCCACCGTCGCCGTCGCCACCAACCCCGCCAGCAGCACCGCCCTGTCCCCCGCGAACGTGCAGGCCAGCACCGCCAGCGCAGACACCGGGAGTACCAACTGCTGGGCCGGGCCCCGCTTGTAGTGGCGGGAGTGGATCAGCCACACCGAGAACATGAACAGCGCACCCGGGATGGTCACCGCGCTCGACGCCGCCGCCGTCGAGACGTGCGCCTTGCCGACGGCCTGCTCGACCGCCACCTCGATGCCCGCGCCGATCGCCGCCGCCGACCCGAAGACGAGGTAGTGCCCGTAGCCCCACAGGAACGCCTGGCGGTTGGAGGCCAGGTGCAGGTGGATGGGGACGGCGAAGTAGATCCAGAACGCGGCGAAGATCAGCAGCAGGCCGCCCGCCGCCATCGGCAGCAGCTCGTCCAGCGCCTCGCTCTCCTCCAGCGCCGACTGCACGGCGACCGTGGCCGCCGAGACCGTCTCGCCCAGCACGATGATGGTGAACAGCCCGTACCGCTCGGCGATGTGGTGCGGGTGCCAGGCCGTCTCCTGCGTCATCTCGGCGAGGGCCGGGACGGCCATCTCCAGGAGGGCCATCACCAGGAACACCCACGGCTTGGCCCGGTCGGGCAGGAACAGCAGCCCCAGCCAGCCCACCTGGCAGGCGCTCACCCCGGCCGCGTACTTCAGGGCCGTCCGCCGCTCCGCGCCCCTCGCGCTGAACCCGGCCCGCAGCCACTGCGAGACCAGCGCCAGCCGCATCACCAGATAGCCGAACCACACCACCGAGAAGTTGCTCTTCTCGAAGGCGCGCGGGATGCCGGCCGCCAGGATCAGCACGCCCGCGATCTGGACCAGCGTCACCACCCGGTAGAGGACGTCGTCCGTGTCGTACGCGGACGCGAACCAGGTGAAGTTCATCCACGCCCACCAGATGGTGAAGAACATCATCAGGTAGCCGGTCACGCCGTGCGCCGCATGCCCCTCGGCGAGCGCGTGCACGAGCTCGCGGCCCGCGACGGCCACCGCCACGACGAAGCACAGGTCGAAGAAGAGCTCCAGCGGCGTGGCCGTCCGGTGCTCCTCCTCGCGCCCGCGGCCCGCCATGCGGCGCAGCACGGGTCCGCCGTGCGGCGGGGCGGGTCCGCCTCCCGGCGGGGGTGCGTCCTCGCTCATACGGCGATTCTCGCCGGGCGCGGGGTCGCTCGCGCGGCGGAGGAGTGCGTACGGGGTTACGCCCGGTCCGGCACCGCCGGTTCACGTACGTGGTGGTTGCTCGCCGTTGCGGCGGGGGCATCTCCCGGGGAGTGCGTACGGGGTGCTGCCCGGTCCGGCACCGCCGGTCCGCGTCGTCGTGGTTCCTCGCCGTTGCGGCGGGAACGACGCGGCCGGGGCAGTCGCTGCCCGCCCCGTACCCTGGGCGTATGAGTGACACCGCCCCCGAGACCGCTCCGCAGCCCGCGCCGCGGCCGCGTAACCCCGCCGCCCTGATCTTCGACGACCCGCTGTCGCAGCAGTCCTCGGACGACACCGACCGCGGCTGGGGCGACCGTCCCGCCTCCGGCGGTTCCGCTGCGGATCTCGCACGCTTCCTGGACGAGAAGCCCCCGCACCACATCTGAGCCCGCGGGGCCTACCGGGGCGCGGGCACCGTCTCCGAGCCCGGCTCGCGCCGCTGCTCCACGAGCGCGTCGCGGATCTGGGCGAGCAGCTCCAGCTCGGTCTCCTTGGCGGGGGCGGCCGGCTGCCGCGCCGCCTGCCGGTCCTGCCAGCGCTTCATCGGCAGCAGCATCAGGAAGTAGACGACCGCGGCCGTGATGAGGAAGGTCAGCGAGGCGCTGAGCACCGAGCCCCACTGGAGCGAGACGCCCTGCGTGACCTCGCCGGTCTTGGCGTTCACGGCGCAGGGGCCCTTGATGCAGACCGCGTAGTGGTCGAGGTCCTTCGTGCCGAAGGCGCCCACGACCGGATTGATCACGCCCTTGACCACCGCGTTCACGATGTTCGTGAACGCGGCGCCGATGACGACGGCGACGGCGAGGTCTATGACGTTGCCCCGCATCAGGAACGCCTTGAAGCCGCCCAGGACCCCGGTCTTCGTCGTCACTGCTCAAGCCTTTCTGTCACTGCTTCCGCCCGGATGGCCCGGATATTCCGGAATGAAGGATTCCATATCCGGCCCGGGGGCGGGGCGGCCGTCAGGGCAGTTCGATGCCCAGGTCCCACCCCTTGTGCGCGTCCGCGCACAGGCAGTTGCGCTCCTTGGTCTCCGGCAGGGCGGTCACGGCCGCGAAGAGTACCTCGCGCAGCCGGCCCACGTTCTCCCCGAAGACCCGCATGACCTCGTCGTGCGAGACGCCCTCGCCGGACTCGGCGCCCGCGTCCAGGTCCGTGACCAGCGCCATCGAGGTGTAGCAGAGCTCCAGCTCGCGGGCGAGGACGGCCTCGGGGTGCCCGGTCATGCCGACGACCGACCAGCCCTGGGCGGCGTGCCAGCGCGACTCGGCGCGGGTCGAGAAGCGCGGCCCCTCTATGACGACCATCGTGCCGCCGTCCACCACCGGCTCCCAGCCCTTGCCGCGCGCCACCGCGACCGCCACCGCGCGGCCGGTGGGGCAGTAGGGGTCGGCGAAGCTGGTGTGGACGACGTTGGGCACCCGGCCGTCGGGCAGCATCTCGCCGTCGAAGTAGGACTGCGTCCGTGCCTTCGTGCGGTCCACGAGCTGGTCCGGCACGACGAGCGTGCCCGGCCCGTACTGCGGCTGCAGGCCGCCGACCGCGCACGGGGCGAGGACCTGGCGCACGCCGAGCGAGCGCAGGGCCCACAGGTTGGCCCGGTAGTTGATGCGGTGGGGCGGCAGGTGGTGGCCGCGGCCGTGGCGGGGGAGGAAGGCGACCCGCCGCCCGGCGAGCTCGCCGACGAAGACGGAGTCGCTGGGCGACCCGTACGGGGTCATCACCGTGACCTCGGTCACGTCCTCCAGGAAGGAGTAGAAGCCCGACCCGCCGATGACGCCTATGTCCGCACGCGCGCTGTGCATTTCGACCATGGACGTCACCCTAACGGCGGGGGACGGTACGCCACAGGGCCCTTCACCTCCGCAGGGGATCCGTGCGGGATCCGTAAGGATCCGCAGGGGATCCGCGGGAGGTGAAGGGCCCTGTGGGCGAAAGCGCGGTCAGCCTCAGGCGGCCGAGGTGCCGGTGGCCGCGGGCGCAGCCGACGACGGCTTCGACTCGCTGCTCTTCGCGGCCGGAGTCGTGCTCGTGGTGCTGGACGACGAGGAGGACGAGGACTTCGCGGGCGAGCTGCTGGACGACGAGCCGCGGCTGTCGTTCCGGTAGAAGCCGGAGCCCTTGAAGACGATGCCGACCGCAGAGAAGACCTTCTTCAGGCGTCCCTGGCAGCTGGGGCACTCGGTCAAGGCGTCATCGGTGAACTTCTGCACCGCCTCGAGGCCCTCGCCGCACTCGGTGCACTGGTACTGGTAAGTCGGCACTTGTTCCTCCTGGCACTCTCAGTCGTTGAGTGCTAACGACGCTCCATACTGCAGTATTCCGGTCCCTCAGTCCACCGGAACGGCCTCACGGTGACCGACCCCACGTGCCGCGACGACCGACTCCGAGCGCGGGGTCAGGGCCTTGCGCAGCGCCAGCAGGACCAGCAGCGCGACCGCCGTGCCGCCCAGCGGCACCAGGAAACCGGTGCTCGCGCCGTGGGAGTCGATCAGCCGGCCGCCCACGGTCGCCCCGGCCGCCTGGCCGAGGCCGACGGCGCCGGTGAGCCAGGTGAACGCCTCGGTGCGGGCGCCCGCCGGGACCAGCTTCTCCACCAGCGTGTAGCCGGTGATCAGCGACGGCGCGATGCACAGACCCACGGCCATGCCGAGGGCGCCCAGCAGCACCATGTGGTGCGCGGCCCACAGCGGGGTCGTGGCCAGCACCAGCAGCGGGTAGGCCAGCAGCAGGCGGTGCTGCGGGCTCGTCTTCCAGGCGATGACGCCGCAGGCGATGCCCGCGATCATGTTTCCGGCCGCGAAGGCGCCGTACATCAGGCCGTTCAGGCCCGGCTCGCCCATCTCCTTGGTGAAGGCGGTCATCGAGACCTGCATGCCGCCGAAGACGGTGCCGATGCCCAGCATGACGATCGCCAGCACCCGCACGCCCGGCACGGACAGCGCCGAGACGCGCTTGCCGGCCTCGGTCGCACCTGCGGCCCCGCGGCTCGCCTGCGGCTGCGTGCGCCGCTGCGTGGCGAACAGCAGACCGCCGGCCAGCGTCAGCACGGCCTCCGCGACCAGGCCGGCGGCCGGGTGGACGCCGGTGCACAGCGCCGTGGCCAGCACCGGGCCGATCACGAAGGTGAACTCGTCGGTGACGGACTCGAAGGCCGCCGCCGTGGACATCAGGGGCGAGCCGTCGAGCTTGCTCGCCCACCGGGCCCGGACCATGGGGCCGATCTGCGGGGTCGAGGCGCCGGCCGGCACGGCCGCCGCCAGCAGTGCCCACAGGGGCGCGTCCGACAGCGCGAGCACCGTCAGCAGCGAGATCGCCGCCGCGTGCACGATGACGCCGGGGATCAGGACCGCGGCCTGGCCGAAGCGGTCCGCGAGCTTGCCGCTCTGCGGCGCGAACAGGGCCATCGCCACGCCCGCGGTCGCCGAGACGGTGCCCGCGGTGCCGTACGAGCCGGTGGTGTCGTTGACCAGCAGCAGAATGCCGATGGTCAGCATTGCGAACGGCTGCCGGGCCAGGAAGCCCGGCAGCAGGAACGTCCACGCGCCGGGGGTGCGCAGCAGCTGCCCGTATCCGGGCCGTTCGTTGACCGTGGATGCCACGGCCCAGGCCTTTCCGCCGCCTGGTAGCGCGCCACCGGACGGCAAGCCGCCACGGAGCGCGCCGAGAGCTGTCCTCTCGCGCAGGACCGTGGTAGATGCCTTCCGGCCGCCTCGTGCGACCGCGGCCGCCGTGCGGTCGCGCCAGCCCTGCATCAGGCAGAGTTGGTTCGGTGTGAATCTGGGGAATCCTCCCGCGGGGAGCGGGAGTGAATGATTACTTCCTCTTTATCATACGGGGACCCTTGGATATGCCTATGGCCTTCGTCACAGAGGGCCCGGCGGAGTGCTCCGCGTGCTCCCCGGTCGTCCCCAGCCAGCCCGCGAGCTTGCCGCCCTCGCCGACCGCCCGCAGCCGCTTCTCGGTCGCGTCGCGCACCGGGTCCGTGGCCACCACCAGCAGCTCGTCGCCCAGCCGCAGCACGGTCGACGGCCCGGGCACGAAGCTCTTGCTGTCCCGTACGACCAGCGTGACCGCCGCCCCGGCGGGCAGCCGCAGCTCCGAGACCTCCACGCCGTGCATCCGCGAGCCCTCCGGGATGGACACCGACAGCAGGTGGCCGCGCAGCCGCTCCAGCGGCGCGGACTCGATGCCGAGGTCCTCCGGCGGCTCCTTCTCGCCCAGCCGCAGGTGCCGGGCCAGCCAGGGCAGCGTCGGCCCCTGGACCAGGGTGTAGACGATCACCAGCACGAAGACGATGTTGAAGATCGTGCGGCTGTCCTCCACCCCGGCCACCATCGGGATGGTGGCGAGGACGATCGGCACGGCCCCGCGCAGCCCGGCCCACGACAGCAGCGCCTTCTCCTGCCAGGGCGTCCGGAAGGGCGCCGTGCTGAGGAAGACGGACACCGGCCGCGCGACCATCGTCAGGACCAGCCCCACGACCAGCGCGGGCAGGATGTCGTCGCCCAGCTCGTGCGGGGTGACCAGCAGGCCCAGCAGGACGAACATGCCGATCTGGGCGATCCAGCCGAGCCCCTCGGCGAAGCCGCGCGTGGCCGGCCAGTGCGGCAGCTTGGCGTTGCCGAGGATCAGCGCCGCGAGGTAGACGGCGAGGAAGCCGGAGCCGTGCGCGAGGGCGCCGCCCGCGTAGGCCGCGGTGGCGATGGCCATCACGGCGATGGGATAGAGGCCGGAGGCGGGCAGGGCCACGCGCCGCAGCGTGTACGAGCCGAGGAAGCCGATGGCGATGCCGATGGCGGCGCCGATCGCCAGCTCCAGGGCGATCTTCCCGAGGAGCAGGTACCAGTGCTCGACGGGCCCGGCCGCCGAGAAGGCGACGACGAGGATGACGACGGGGGCGTCGTTGAAGCCGGACTCGGCCTCCAGGACACCGGTGAGCCGGGACGGCAGGGGAACGTTGCGCAGGACGGAGAAGACGGCCGCCGCGTCCGTCGAGGACACCACCGCACCGATGATCAGGGCCTGCCGCCACTCGACGCCGGCCAGGTAGTGCGCGGCGGCGGCCGTGAGGCCCACGCTCACCGCGACGCCGAAGGTGGACAGCACGGCCGCCGCGGGCAGCGCGGGTTTGATTTCGTGCCACTTCGTACCGAGTCCGCCCTCGGCGAGGATGACGACCAGGGCGGCGTAGCCGATCACCTGGGTCAGGCCCACGTCGTTGAAGGAGACGCCGATGCCGTCCTGGCCGATGGCGACCCCGATGCCGAGGTAGATGAGCAGGCTCGGCAGCCCGCTGCGCGAAGAGATGCGCACCGCCGCCACCGCGACGAGCAGCACGAGGGAGCAGATCAGCAGGAGTTCGTTGAGGTGGTGGACAGTCAGGGGCCGGTCCCTTCACGAGTGCACAGGAGTGCTTTGCCACGAACAGGGCCGGAACGTTCCTCCGGCCCATCGGAACTTCATTTCCTCATCTAATATTTTACGGGTTCTTAACGCCTCGCGGGCGGGCGAGGGTTCCGGGAGGGGGCGAGAGGGACCCATGTCACTGCACGGTCCGGCATCCGCGTCCGGCCGCTCAGCGCCCTGCGCCTATGGTTGCTTCCAGCACTCCAGGACCACCCTGCCCCTCTAAGGACAGCGATGCCCGCCAACAAGACCGGCCCTTCCGGCAAGTCCGGTAAGAAAAAGAAGGGGCGCCGCGCCCGCCTGCTCGTGATCACCGTGGTGCTGCTGCTCGTCGCGGGCATCGGCTTCGGTGCGTACTGGAGCGTCAGCACCGTGCGTGCCTCCTTCCCGGAGACCAGCGGCACCCTCCAGCTCAAGGGTCTCGGTGGGGAGGTCAGGGTCGCGCGCGACGACCACGGCGTTCCGCAGATCTACGCGAACAGCGCCGAGGACCTCTTCCGCGCCCAGGGCTTCGTCCAGGCGCAGGACCGGTTCTGGGAGATGGACGTCCGGCGCCACCTGACGGCCGGCCGCCTGTCCGAGATGTTCGGCGAGGACCAGGTCGAGACCGACGCGTTCATCCGCACCATGGGCTGGCGGAAGGTCGCGCAGGAGGAGTACGACACCAAGCTGTCGGCCGCCACCAAGAAGTACCTCCAGGCCTACTCCGACGGGGTCAACGCCTACCTCAAGGACCATCAGGGCAAGTCGCTGTCCGTCGAATACGCGGCCCTGGAGTTCAAGAACGACTACAAGCCCGAGAAGTGGACGCCCGTCGACTCGGTCGCCTGGCTCAAGGCCATGGCCTGGGACCTGCGCGGCAACGTGCAGGACGAGATCGACCGCTCCCTCGCCTCCACGCGGCTGAGCCCCCAGCAGATCGAGCAGCTCTACCCGGCGTACCCGTACGACCGGAACAAGCCGGTCGTCGAGGGCGGGGCCATCGACCCGGCGACGAAGGAGTTCGACCCGAAGGCCACGCCGGCGGCGCCGGGCTCCACCGGCGAGACCGGCGGGACCGGGCGCACCGGCAACGCGCGCACGGGCACGCCGGGCGGCACGGGCGCCCAGGGCAACGCCGGGACCCCCAATGCGGCGGGCGGCGCCGGCGGCAACGGCAGCGCGGCCACCAGCGGCGGCGCCGGCGCGGCCGGCGGCCTGCACACCGGCCTGACGTCGCTGTCCAGCACCCTCGACAAGATCCCGGCGCTGCTCGGCAAGTCCGGCAACGGCATCGGATCCAACGCGTGGGTCGTCTCCGGGCAGTACACGACGACCGGCAAGCCGCTGCTCGCCAACGACCCGCACCTGGCCCCGCAGATGCCCTCGCTCTGGTATCAGATGGGCCTGCACTGCACCAAGACCGGCCCGTCCTGCCCGTTCGACGTCGCCGGCTACACCTTCGCGGGCATGCCCGGCGTCGTCATCGGCCACAACCAGGACATCGCCTGGGGCATGACCAAACTGGGCGCGGACGTCTCCGACCTCTACCTGGAGAAGGTCACCTCCAGCAGCTACCTCTACGACAACCAGCAGGTCCCCTTCGCCACCCGCAAGGAGACCATCAAGGTCGCCGGCGGCGACGAGCGCACCATCACCGTCCGCTCCACCCGCAACGGCCCCGTCGTCTCCGACCGCAACAGCGAGCTGGGCAAGGTCGGCCAGGACGCCCCCGTGAAGGACCCGGCGCCGGACCGCGCCGAGGGCTACGCTGTCTCCCTGCGCTGGACCGCGCTCGAGGCCGGCCGCACGATGGACGCCCTGATGGACCTCAACCGCGCCACTGACTTCGCGTCGTTCCGCAAGGCCGCGGCCGGCTTCGAGGTCCCCTCGCAGAACCTGATCTACGCCGACACCAAGGGCAACATCGGCTACCAGGCCCCCGGCCGCATCCCCGTCCGCAAGGGCGACGGCCGCATGCCCGCGCCCGGCTGGGACCCCGCCTTCCAGTGGACCGGCTACCTCAAGCCGCAGGAGCTGCCCTGGGAGCTCAACCCCAAGCGCGGCTACATCGTCACCGCCAACCAGCCGGTCACCGACAAGAAGTACCCCTACTCCCTCACCGGGGACTGGGGCTACGGCGCCCGCAGCAAGCGCATCGACGACCTGATCCAGTCGAAGATCAAGGACGGCGGCAAGATCTCGACGGACGACATGCAGAAGATGCAGATGGACAACAGCAGCGAGATCGCCAAGCTGCTCACGCCCTACCTGCTGAAGATCGACCTCAAGGGCACCAACGAGCGCGAGACGAAGTACGTCCGCGAGGCGCAGAAGCTCCTGGAGGGCTGGGACTACAACCAGGAAGCCGACTCGGCCGCCGCCGCGTACTTCAACGCCGTGTGGCGCAACACCCTCAAGCTCGCCTTCGGCAACAAGCTCCCCAAGGAGCTGCGCGTCAAGGGCCAGTGCCTGCGGGTCCACCCCACCAACGACGCCGGGCCCCAGGAAGACCTCGAAGGCAAGACCCGCCTCGTCCGCGAGTGCGGCGAGCGCGAGCCCGACTCGGCCCAGCCCGACGGCGGCGACCGCTGGTTCGAGGTCGTCCGCTCCATCCTCGACAAGCCCGGCGACGAGTGGTGGAAGACCGGCGGCCGCGGCGGCGCCGCCAACCGCGACGAGCTGCTCGCCCAGGCCATGAAGGACGCCCGCTGGGAGCTGACCTCCAAGCTCGGCAAGGACGTCAACTCCTGGAGCTGGGGCCGCCTCCACCAGCTCAACCTGAAGAACCAGACCCTCGGCAAGGACAGCCCCGGCATCGTCCGGTGGATGCTCAACCGCGGCCCGTGGAACCTGGCCGGCGGCGAGGCCGCGGTCAACGCGGCGGGCTGGAACGCGGCGGGCGGCTACGACGTGATCCGGGTCCCGTCGATGCGGATGGTCGTCAACCTCGCCGACCTCGACAAGTCCCGCTGGATCAACCTCACCGGCGCGTCCGGTCACGCGTACAACGCGCACTACTACGACCAGACGGACAAGTGGGCCAAGGGCGAGCTCCTGCCGTGGGCGTTCTCCGCGGACGCGGTGAAGAAGGCGACGGACGCGGAGCTCACTTTGAAGCCGTGAGCCCTGCGGGCGGCGCACTTCCCCGGAGGGGTTCCGCCCGGCTCGGCACCGCCGGTCACGCCGGCGGGGGCTGAGCGCCGTTGCGGCGGATGTGCCCGGACGGGCTGGATTTTGCTGGGGTCCCAGCAAAATCCAGCCCGTCCGGCGTTGAGGACGAGCGCGCTAGCGCGAAAAGCGCCGCACGCCGCTCGGGGTGACCACCGCGTCCACGGGACGGTCATGCGCCTCCGCCGGGACCTCGGCGATCACTTCGCTGTCGTACAGCAGCACCACCAGCGACGGCGTCGCCCCCGCCC
The DNA here is from genome assembly GCF_000719265.1 of Streptomyces roseoverticillatus. Lineage (GTDB taxonomy): Bacteria > Actinomycetota > Actinomycetes > Streptomycetales > Streptomycetaceae > Streptomyces > Streptomyces roseoverticillatus. The sequence continues at coordinate 43,412 of NZ_JOFL01000004.1, forward strand.
GCTCAAGCCGGGCCAGAACCCGGTCGTAGGAACCCCCGCCGCGCCCGAGCCGCATCCCCCGGCCGTCCACGGCCAGTCCCGGCAGCAGCACCGCGTCCGCGGACGTCACGGCCTCCGGCCCGAGCCGGAGGCCGTCCGGCTCCAGGAGCCCCCTCCCCGCCCGTACGAGACGGTCCGGGCCCTCGTAGACCGCCCAGTCGAGATCGTTGTCCTCCAGGAGGACGGGAAGCAGCACCCGTACCCCCCGTCGGCGGAGCGCCTCCAGGAGCGCGCGCGTGCCCGGCTCACGCCCCACAGAGACGTAGGCGGCCACCGTTCCCGCCTCCGCGAGCTCCGGGAGCTCCAGTGCGCGGCGGGCCAGCGCGTCCCCCGTCGCGACCACGTCATCCGTGGTCAACGCGGATCTCACCGCCAGGAGACCCCGCCGCAACTCGGCCTTCGTACCGTCGTACTTGATCACTGTGCGTACAAACTCCTTGGCTGGGGGCATACTCGGTGGAGCCTCATCCTCCGCACAATCTCAACGGATAGTGTTCGGCCCATGACTCACTCGCGTCCTCGGATCAGCAAGGCTGTCATCCCTGCAGCCGGTCTCGGCACCCGATTTCTGCCTGCCACCAAGGCCACGCCCAAGGAAATGCTGCCTGTCGTGGACAAGCCGGCGATCCAGTACGTGGTGGAGGAGGCCGTTCTCGCCGGCCTCTCGGACGTCCTCATGATCACAGGGCGTAACAAGCGACCGCTCGAGGACCACTTCGACCGCAACTACGAGCTGGAAGAGGCGCTGCGCCGCAAGGGCGACGAGTCCCGGCTCGCGCGCGTGCAGGAGTCGAGCGACCTGGCGACCATGCACTACGTCCGCCAGGGCGATCCCCGGGGCCTCGGCCACGCCGTCCTGTGCGCCGCCCCGCACGTGGGGAACGAGCCCTTCGCCGTCCTCCTCGGCGACGACCTGATCGACATCCGGGACCCGCTGCTCTCCCACATGGTCGCGATCCAGCGCAAGCACGGCGGCAGCGTGATCGCCCTCATGGAGGTCGAGCGCGCCCAGATCGGGATGTACGGCTGCGCGGCCGTGAAGCCGACCGACGCCGAGGGCGTGGTGCAGGTCACGGGCCTGGTCGAGAAGCCCGAGCCGTCCGAGGCGCCCAGCAACTACGCGGTGATCGGCCGGTACGTCCTCGACCCGGCCGTCTTCGACGTGCTGCGCGAGACCCCGCCCGGCCGCGGCGGAGAGATCCAGCTCACCGACGCCCTGCAGGCGCTCGCCGCCGAGCCCGGCCTCGGCGGGCCCGTGCACGGCGTGATCTTCAAGGGCCGCCGCTACGACACCGGTGACCGCGGCGACTACCTCCGCGCCATTGTCAGACTGGCCTGCGAGCGCGAAGATCTTGGTCCGGACTTCCGCGCCTGGCTCCGTCGCTATGTGAACGAGGAGATGTAACCCCTTGAGCAGCACCGCCGACACGGCCACCGGCTCCGTCCCCGCCCCGACGGACGGGCGGGACGACCCGGGCCGCCTGTGGACGGTGGACGAGCACCTCGCCGACATCCTGGCGAAGGTCCGCCCCCTGGAGCCGATCGAGCTGCAGCTGCCCGAGGCCCAGGGGTGCGTCCTGGTCGAGGACGTCACCGTCCCGGCCGCCCTCCCGCCCTTCGACAACAGCTCCATGGACGGCTACGCGGTCCGCACGGCCGACGTCGAGGGCGCCACGGAGGAGTTCCCGGCGGTCCTCACCGTCGTCGGCGACGTCGCCGCGGGCAGCGGCACGCCGCCCGCGGTCGGCCCCGGCGAGGCCGCCCGGATCATGACCGGCGCCCCGCTGCCGCCCGGCGCCGAGGCCGTCGTCCCCGTCGAGTGGACGGACGGCGGCACGGGCGCCGGCCCCGCCGACGCCATGGCGGCCCACAGCGCGGTCCCCGAGCGCTCCGGCGGGGAAGTCCGCATCCACCGCCCCGCCGCCGCCCGCGCCCACGTCCGGGCCCGCGGCAGCGACGCGTGCACGGGCGAGCTCGCCCTCGCCGCCGGGACCGTCCTCGGCCCGGCCCAGATCGGGCTGCTCGCGGCCATCGGGCGCGCCACGGTCCTGGTGCGCCCGCGCCCGCGCGTGGTCGTCATGTCCACCGGCAGCGAGCTCGTCCAGCCCGGCGAGGAGCTCGCGCCCGGCCGGATCCACGACTCCAACAGCTTCGTGCTCTCCGCCTGCGCGCGGGACGCCGGGGCCATCGCGTACCGCGTCGGCGCCGTCGACGACGACGCCGAGACCCTGCGCGCCACCCTGGAGGACCAGCTCATCCGCGCCGATGTCGTCGTCACCAGCGGCGGTGTCAGCGTCGGCGCGTACGACGTGGTCAAGGAGACGCTGTCCGGGCTCGCCGGCGAGGAGGGCAGCGTCGCCTTCCGGCGGCTGGCCATGCAGCCCGGCAAGCCGCAGGGTTTCGGCCGGATCGGCCCCGACCGGATCCCGCTCTTCGCCCTTCCCGGCAACCCCGTCAGCTGCTACGTCTCCTTCGAGCTCTTCGTCCGCCCCGCCCTGCGGGCGCTCATGGGGCTCGACCCGGTCGACCGCACCACCGTGCGCGCCGTGTGCACCGACGCCGTCACGTCGTCGCCGGAGGGCCGCCGCCAGTTCCTGCGCGCGCGGTACGAGGCGGGCGACGGCACGGTCTCGCTCGTGGGCGGCGCGGGCTCGCACCTGGTGAAGGCCCTCGCGCAGGCCAACGCGCTCGTCGTCGTCCCCGAGGCGGCCACGGCCTTGGAGGCCGGCTCCGAGGTCGACGTCATTCCGCTGGGCTGACCCCTCCCCGGGGCGCTGCCGGTACGGTGTCTGCCCACACAGGACCGGACCAGGAGAAGCATGAGCAGCGCCGCCGCCCAGGACTCGCCGGAGCCCTCCCGCCTCACCCACCTCGACGGTGCGGGAGCGGCCCGGATGGTCGACGTCTCGGCCAAGGAGGTCACCGCGCGCACGGCCCGTGCCAGCGGCCGCGTCCTCGTCTCGCCGCGCGTCGTCGCGCTCCTGCGCGGCGAGGGCGTCCCCAAGGGCGACGCCCTCGCCACCGCCCGCATCGCCGGCATCATGGCCGCCAAGCGCACCCCCGACCTGATCCCGCTCTGCCACCCGCTGGCGCTCTCGGGCGTGAAGGTCGACCTGTCGGTCGCCGACGACGCCGTGGAGATCACCGCCACGGTGCGGACGACGGACCGCACGGGCGTGGAGATGGAGGCGATGACCGCGGTGAGCGCGGCCGCCCTGACGGTCGTCGACATGGTGAAGGCCGTCGACAAGGGCGCGGTGATCACGGACATCAGGGTGGAGGAGAAGACGGGCGGGAAGTCGGGCGACTGGAGCCGGTCATGAGCGCCCCGGAGCATCCGATGAGGGCCCTGGTCGTCACCGCCTCCAACCGCGCCGCCGCGGGCGTCTACGAGGACAAGGGCGGCCCCCTCCTCGCCGCCGGCCTCACGGACATGGGCTTCGCCGTGGACGGGCCCGTCGTCGTCCCCGACGGGGAGCCCGTCGCGGCGGCCCTCCGGGACGGGGTCGCCGCCGCCTATGACGTGATCGTCACCACCGGCGGCACCGGCCTGTCCCCGACCGACCGCACGCCCGAGGCGACCCGCCCCCTCCTCGACCGCGAGGTCCCCGGCATCGCCGAGGCCGTCCGCGCCGAGGGCCTGGCGAAGGTGCCCACGGCCGCGCTCTCCCGCGGTCTGGCCGGCCTGGCCGGCCGCACGCTGATCGTGAACCTGCCCGGATCGACGGGCGGCGTCCGCGACGGCCTCGCCGTGCTGGGCCGGCTGCTGGTCCACGCCGTGGAGCAGGTCCGCGGGGGCGACCACCCGAGACCCGGGGGCCCGCACTGAACGCCGGCTGGCCGGCCGAGCCGGCGGACGGGGACGTCGTCCTGCGCCCCATCCGGATGCGCGACCAGCACCAGTGGCGCGAGGTCAACCGGCGCAACCGCGACTGGCTGCGCCCCTGGGAGGCCACGATCCCGCCGCCCCCGCCCGGCGGCCCGGTCACGCACCGCCCCACGTACCGGCAGATGGTGCGGCACCTGCGGGCCGAGGCGAACGCGGGGCGCATGCTGCCGTTCGTCATCGAGTACCAGGGCCGGCTGGCCGGCCAGCTGACCGTGGCGGGGATCACGTGGGGCTCGATGTGCTCGGCCCACGTCGGCTACTGGGTGGACGAGGCCGTCGCCGGCCGCGGCGTGATGCCGACCGCGGTCGCGCTCGCCGTGGACCACTGCTTCCGTGCCGTCGGCCTGCACCGCGTGGAGGTGTGCATCCGGCCGGAGAACCTCCCCAGCCGCCGCGTGGTGGAGAAGCTCGGCTTCCGCGAGGAGGGGCTGCGGCCCCGCTACCTCCACATCGACGGCGCCTGGCGCGACCACCTGGTCTACGCACTGACGGCCGAGGAGGTCCCGGAGGGGCTCCTGCAGCGCTGGCACCGGTCCCGCCCCGGCACCCCCCAGAAATAGAATAGATATTCGAAAGTGACCGTCAATTGACGGTTTTCGAGTCGACTCGGTCCCAACAATCACAAAAAAAGTTCGAGATATCAGCCGGATCGTGCGACACACCGGGCCAATTGGCGGAATCCCCTGCGCGTACCCCTCTACGGTGTGAAGTGTGAGCAGCAGCGGCCTCATCTACGCAGTCATCGTCGGGGCCTGGGCCGCCTACTTGGTGCCGATGTGGCTCCGTAGGCAGGACGAGCTCAATGAAGCCCGTCCGACGGAACGCTTCAGCACCGCCATCCGGCTCTTGTCCGGGCGGGCGGGAATGGAGCGCCGTTACGCCAAGGACCTGGAAGTGCGCGCCGCCGACGACGCGCCGGTCTCAAGCGAGCCCGGGGAGCCGGCGGCCCGTGCGCCCGAGCCGGAAGCGCCGACCGAAATGGTCGACGTCCGGCCCTTCGGCATGCCCGGAGGAGGTGGCGCGCCCCCGGCGCAAGCGCCGGCCTCCGCGGGCCCGCCCGCGGGCTCTCCGGGCGCCCAGGGGGCCGCGAGCGAGCGCGCCGGGTCCTCCGCGGCCCCGACGGCCGCGGCCGCACGCGCCCGGCGCACCAAGGTCCTCGCGCGCCGGCGCCGCACCACGGTCGTGCTCTTCCTCGCCTTCACCCTGGGCGCGGTCGTCGCCGGCGTCGGCGGCCTGGCCTTCCTGTGGGTGCCGGCCGTCCCGGCGGCGCTGCTCAGCGCGTACATCGTCTACCTGCGGCTCCAGGAGCGGCGGCGCTTCGCCTTCACCATGGACCAGCGCCGCGCCGAACTGGCCGCCCAGCGCCTGCGCGAGGGCCGCGTCCGCCCTCGCCAGGCGGCGGACCCCCACGCCGCCGCCGACCCCGTTGACACCGTCGCCCATCCGGCGCCCGCCGCCGACCACACGGTCGAGCCGTCGCCCGCCGCGGGCCGCCGCGCCCTCGTGGAGCAGACGGACCACGCGGAGTGGGTCGACCAGCAGCGCGACCGCGGCGCGGCCGAGGGCTGGGACCCGGTCCCCGTCCCCCTGCCCACCTACGTCACCGCACCGGTCGCCCCGCGCGCCGGCGACGACACCGACCTGGGTGCCCCCGACGCCTGGAGCTCCGCCCGCTCCAGCACCGCCGACCCGGCGGCGGACCGCGCCCGCGCCGCCGCGGAGGAGCGCCGCCCGTCCCGCGCCCGCCGCCGCCCCCGCGAGGGCGGCCGCACGCCCCTCTTCGACCAGTACGCCGACGACGACCGCCCCCGCGCCGCCAACGAGTGACCCGCGCCACTTCACCGGCCCGGCCGCCTGACCAGCGGGGAGCGGATTACCGGGCACCCGGATGGAGCTGCTAGAGTTTCACTCGTTGCAAGGGCCTGTGGCGCAGTCCGGTAGCGCACCTCGTTCGCATCGAGGGGGTCAGGGGTTCGAATCCCCTCAGGTCCACAGCAATAGATCCCGTCCGATCATCTCGATCGGACGGGATCTTTTTCATGTGCCCCTGCGGGCGCCGCAGTTGCGCGGCCGCAGCCGCGGTCAGAGCTTGCGGGCCACGCGCCGGGCCACCTTCACCACGTCACCCGCCGGCTTCGTCCGCAGGGCCGGGCGGTGGTGGAGCCAGTCCTCTTCCATGGCGTACCAGTCGATGGGCTTCGGCTTGCGGCGGGTCGTGAGGGAGGCGTCCAGTTCCTTGAAGTACGCCGTCCAGCGCTTGCGGTAGAGGCCGCCGACCAGGCCCGACCACTCGCGGTTGGCGTAGTCGTGGAGCTTGCCGGCGTCGGCGGAGGGGCGGGGGCCCCAGGTGGTGAGGAGCGTGAGGGCGTCCTGTTCGAGGCGGTCGCGTTCGGCCTCGGAGGAGCCCCAGGCGCGGGCGGCCGCCGTCCAGTGGCTGAGGAGGTGGCGTTCGTCGGTGGCGACCGTCTCTTCGAGGAGGGTCATCCAGTCGAGCCACTGGCGGGTCAGGTCGCCCAGGCGGGCCCGGTCGCCCGCCTCGTAGGCCGTCTTGATGCGGGGGAGCAGGGTGCGGCTGCGGTTGGCGATCGACTGGCGCGTCACGTCCAGGAGGTCGTAGCGGTAGGCGGAGCTGCCGCGCAGGGCGGGGGCGACCGCGAGGAGCTCGGGCAGGGCTTTGTCGAAGGCGTCCGCGTCGTAGCGGAGTTGCCGCGGTGACCAGGTGGCGGCGTGGGTGACGGCCAGGTCGGGGCGGGCGCCGAAGAGGCCGTCGGCGGCCTCGCTCCAGCCGTCCTCGCGGCTCGTGCCGTAGGCGGTGCGGCGCAGGACGTCCCAGGCGCGCACGGCGTGCGGGTCGGCGGCGCCGTAGCGGTAGCGGGGCCACCGCGCGAACCAGTCCTCCAGGTCGATCCGGCCGTCGGTCCAGGCCAGGTCGCTGAAGAGGGCGAGCGCGGCGGGGTTGTTGTCGGCGGCCTCGGGCATCAGGGCGATGCCCTTGAGCGCGCTGCCGGGCTTGGTGCGCCAGTCCTCGTAGAGCCTCGCCCAGTCGCGGGTGTTGGCGCCCATGGCCGTGTGCCCGCCGAAGTTCCAGATGGAGCCGAAGGCGTACGGGGTGCCGCCCCAGTCGTCCTCGCGGTCGGTGACCTTGGGGTAGTGGTCGGGGACGCCGTCCAGGACGAGCATCCGGTCGCGGTCGACGGCGTCGAGGATCGCCCGGCGCGGGTTCTCCTGCCAGCCGAGGATCGCCCAGGTGGCGCGGGGGCGGGCGGCGCGCAGGGCCTTCTCGACGGCGCGGGCGGCGTCGGCGACGGGCACGTCGCCGGGTTTGCCGCCCTCGTGCAGCAGGTCCATCTTGTACATGGATGTGGCGCCGTAGAGCTCCTTCTGGACCCGGTAGAAGGTCGCCGCGACGCGCCGGAAGTGCGCGGTGCGCGGGTCGAGCCAGTCGGGCCGGCGGAAGCCGCCCCACGTGCCCTGCGGGACGGTGCGGGCGCCGGCGTTGCGCTGGGCGAAGCCGGGCGGCACGGTGCCGTAGTAGCCGGGGAGGACGGGCGTCATGCCCAGCTCCCGCAGCCGGCCGACGATCTTCTTCGCCAGGGCCGTGCGGCGCTCCAGCAGCCCGGCGGAGAGCGGCCCGCCGTAGCCCTCCATGTTCTGCAGCAGCCACCACGGCTGGTGCGCCGGGCCCGGCAGCCACGCGCGCAGCTCGGCGTCGCCGTAGCCGTGCTCGCGGAACGTGCGGTGGTAGACCGCGTCCGCGCCCGCGTAGACGAGCACCTCGTTGAAGCCGTGCAGCGCCAGTACATCGATTTCGCGCTGCCAGTAGTCCCACCCGTTGTAGGGGCCGGTGTAGCCGTCGCTGGTGTCGTTGAGCACGAAGCGGTGGGGGACGTTCGCGGTCCTGACGACGGGGGTACGGACGCCGGGAAGGCGGGCGGGCAGGGCCGCGGTCTGCGCCCCGTTCCAGGAGAAGTGGGCGTGGGCGACGTGTCTGAGGTACCAGTGGAAGCCCGTGAGCTGCACGGCGGGCGTCGTGCCCGACACCTCCAGCGCGCCCTCCCGCCCGGACACCCGGAAGGCGTCCGCCCCGCCCTTGCGCGGCACCGTGCGGAAGGTGACCTGCCGGTGGTGGGCGGGCAGCAGCCGGGCGAGGGCCGCCGCGGCCGCTCCGGCGGCTCCCACGGCGGCCGCTGCGCCGTCTGCGTTCTCTGCGTTCTCCGCGTCGGGGAGCCCGGCCGAGGAGCTCTCGTCCCCCGCGGAGGCCACGGCCTCGGTGTCCGAGGAGCCGGAGTCCCCGTCGGGGCCGCCCGGCCCCCCGGGGCTCCCCGGCCCGGCCGCGGCGGCCACGCCGGGCACCGTCCCCAGGGCCGCCGCCCCCGCAAGGGCACCCAGGAGCCTGCGACGGGCAATATGCATGAGTGACCTCCACCGTGACGAGCGCGATGCTCCTGCGACAGGAGTGAACGGACCGGACCACTGGGGCGCATTACGCGCATTAGGCGCGGCGATCCTACGAGCTGATGAGCGCCACGCCGCAAGGGCGCGGGCGTCGAACCAGCCACGCCGGTTACATTTGGCACGAATGGCCCCATCGGAACGGCCCGGCCTGCTAAGCGCCACCGCTCCGGTCAGCCGCCGGCCCCGCCGGCCCGACCCGAGGAACCGCGTGCGACCGCTCACCGCAGCGCCCGGCGCCGTGGCCCTCGCCGCGGGCCTGCTGGGCATGGGCGCCCTGCTGAGCGGCTGCGCCGACCCCGGCGGCCTGGAGGTCTCCGGCCCCGCCCTCAGCCCCTCGCCCGGCACGGGGGCCGTCTACGTGACCGAGGCCGCGGACAAGCCGCCGCTGCGCCGCCCCGCCGCCCTCACCCTCTCGCCGGAGGCCGCCTTCACCGAGCTGCGCTGGCAGTCCTGGGGCGGCCAGACGGCCGAGGCGTACGGCAGCGTGCGCGGCACCTGGTGCCGGCCCGCCTGCGCCCCGGACCGGCCGTACGCCGCCAAGGTCACCCTCAGCGGCCTCGTCCGCCGCGACGGCAACGGCGGTGGCGACGACGAGGGCACCGCCTTCTACACCCGCGCCACCGTCGCCCCCGAGGGCCTGCCCGCCTCGCTCGCCCACGAGCTGCGCGACCTGCGGCTCCCCGTCCCCCCGCGTTAGCCGCCGAGGAGCTGGAAGCCATGGGACTGCGCACGAAGATCGGCGTGGCGATCACCGCCACCGCCGCCCTGGTCGCCGTCATCATGGGCCTCGTCGTCCACCACCGCACCGCCACCAGCCAGCTGGAGACCGCGCGGGAGTCCCTGGAGAGCCGGCTCGCCTCGGCCGTCGAGGACCACGCCGCGGGCGCCGACCGGCCGCGCACGCTCATCAACCCCGAGCGCATACCCGGGCCGCTGCGGAAGGCCGTCGAGGAGGGCAAGCGCGCCACCTACCTCGACCGCAGCGGCCCCGTACCGATGCTGTGGGCCGGCAGCCGCCTCGGCCGCGACACGATCGTCGTCAAGCACCCCTACTCCCGGCAGGCCGACAACCTCCGCAAGCTCGACGAGGCCCTGTGGTGGGCGGGCGGCTTCGGCACCGCCTTCGCCGGCGTCGTCGGCGTGGGCCTCGCGACCGTCGCCGGGCGCCGCCTCAACGCCTCCGCCCGGACGGCCGAGCGCATCGCCCACGGCGACCTCAGCGCCCGCCTCCGGCCGCGCGGCGGGCAGGACGAGATCGCCCGCCTGACCGTCGCCGTCAACACCATGGCCGACGCGCTGGCCGCCCGCCTCCAGGCCGAGCGCGAGGTCACCTCCAACATCGCCCACGAGCTGCGCACGCCCGTGGCCGGCCTGGTCGCCGCGGCCGAGGTGCTGCCGCCCGGGCGGCCCGCCGAAATGGTCCGGGATCGGGCCGAGCGCGTCCGGGCGCTCATGGAGGACGTCCTGGAGGTCGCCCGGCTGGACGGCACCGCCGAGCGGGCCGACACCGAGCTGCGGACGCTGGGCGAACTGACGCGGCGCGCGGTCCGCGCGGCCGAGGTGGACGGCAAGGACACCGCCGAGGTGCGGGTCGCGCGGGACTGCCTGGTCGAGACCGACGGCCGCCGCGTCGAGCGGATCCTCGCCAACCTCGTCACCAACGCCTTCCGGCACGGCGGCGCGCCCGTGACCGTGGAGGTCGACGGCGGCGCCGTCCGGGTCCGCGACGGCGGCCCCGGCTTCCCGCCCGAGCTGCTCACCCGCGGTCCCCAGCGCTTCCGCACGGGCTCCCGCTCCGGGCTCGGCCTGGGCCTGACCATCGCCGCGGGCCAGGCGCGGGTCCTCGGGGCGGCCCTGACCTTCGCCAACCCGGACGGCGGGGGCGCGCAGGCGACGCTGGACCTCACCGCGTCGGTACGGGACGGAGACCCGGCACCGGGCGGGGACCCCGGCCCTTCCTGAGGTGCGGGGCGGGCCGACTGCCCCAACAGTGGAAGCCATGAAAGACGACAACGTCCTCTTCCTGAACGTCCCCTCGCCCGAGAAGGGCCACCGGGCCCTGGACGCCCTGCGCGAGGCGCACTCCGCGGGCCGCCTGGGGCTCCGCGAAGGAGCGGTGATCTCCCGTGCCGACGACGGCACCCTCGACTTCCCCGACGCCGTCGACAACTCCGGCACGGCCCGCGCCTTCGCCGTCGGCGGCCTGATCGGCGGCCTGCTGGGCATTCTCGGCGGCCCGCTCGGCGTCATGATCGGCTTCGGGGCGGGCGGCCTCATGGGCGGCGTGCGCGACGCGCGCGAGGCCACGGCCGCGAACGCCGCCCTGGAGATGCTCGCGGCGGAGGTCCCGCCGGGCAGCACGGTCCTGGCCGTGGAGATCGTCGAGGACGGACCGGAGGAGGCCGACGCGATCCTGGAGCCGTACGGGGAGGCCACGCGCTACCGGACGGACGACATCCGCCACGAGGTGGAGGCGGCGATCGCTTCTACGTGACGCACGTGCCGGTGACGGCGGCACCGCATTCCGCCGGACCCTCGCCGTGGGGGCGTTTCGCCGCGGCGGCGGGAGGGGGGATCGGCGGGGCCTGCTCCCCCTGGATCCCGCCGTGGCAGCGGGGAAAGCACTCAGGGCCGCCGGGCCGCCCGGCAGGTTTACAGCCGCTTCGTGAAGCAGCGACTCCCCTCGTACGCGCGGTACATGCCGAACTTCTCCCGCTGCGGCACCGGCGCGTACCCGCTCGACACGTACAGCTCGATCGCCTCCGGCTGCTTCGTGCCCGTCTCCAGGACCATCCGCGTACGGCCCGCCGCCCGGGCGTCCTCCTCCAGCTCCGCGAGGATCCGGCGCGCGAGCCCGCGCCCGCGCGCCTCCGGTATCACGTACATCCGCTTCAGCTCGGCGTCGCCGTCCGCGTAGCCCTCGCCGCCCGCCGCCTCCCGGGCGCGCCAGCCGCCGGTGGCGACGGGCGCGCCGCCGGGCTCGTAGACGATGAGATACAGCCCACACGGCGGGGCGAACTGGGCCGGCTCCAGCGGGGTGAGATCGCCGTCTCCGTACCGCTGCGCGTACTCCAGTTGGACCCGGTCCTGGAGTTTCACCGCGTCGGGATGGTCGTATGCGACCGGCAAGATCTGCATTCAAGGCATCGTACGGAAGTCGGTATCGTGCCGGAATGCTGACCGTTACGAGCGTGAATGTGAATGGACTCCGTGCGGCCTCCAAGAAGGGCTTCGTGGAGTGGCTGGCGGGGACCGGGGCGGACGTCGTGTGCCTCCAGGAGGTCCGGGCCGAGCCGCACCAGCTGCCCGACGAGGTGCGCGAGCCGGAGGGCTGGTTCACGGTCCACGCCCCGGCGGCGGCCAAGGGGCGCGCGGGCGTCTCGCTCTACTCGCGGCGCGAGCCCGAGGCGGTGCGCATCGGCTTCGGGTCGGCCGAGTTCGACGGCAGCGGCCGGTACGTGGAGGCCGACTTCCCGGGCGTCACCGTCGCCAGCCTCTACCTGCCCTCCGGCGAGGTCGGCACGGAGCGGCAGGACGAGAAGGAACGCTTCATGGCGGAGTTCCTGCCGTACCTGGTGGGGCTGAAGACGCGCGCGGCGGCCGAGGGGCGCGAGGTCCTGGTCTGCGGCGACTGGAACATCGCGCACACCGAGGCCGACCTCAAGAACTGGAAGGCCAACCGCAAGAGCGCGGGCTTCCTGCCCGAGGAGCGCGAGTGGCTCGGCAAGGTCTTCGGCGAGTACGTGGACGTGGTCCGGGCCCTGCACCCGGGCATCGACGGTCCGTACTCGTGGTGGTCGTACCGCGGGCGGGCCTTCGACAACGACTCGGGCTGGCGCATCGACTACCTGGTCGCGACGCCGGGGCTGGCGGAGCGGGCGCTGAAGGCGACGGTGGAGCGGGCGGCCTCGCACGACCTGCGGTGGTCGGACCACGCGCCGGTGACGGGCGTCTTCGGCTGAGGCCGGGTGCGGGGTGCCGGGTGCGGGGTGCCGGCTTCCGGCTTCGGCCCCGGATCCGGCTTCGGTCCCGGATCCGGCTTTCGGCGCAATCACGCCCGTTTGCGCGCGCGGACTCCGGCTTCCCGCCCGCCGGCGGGTAGCGGGCTGCTTCAATTCCCTTCCGTGGAAGCACAGTTGGCCTGACCGGTCGGCGTGCGGGCGTGGTCGCGGCATGGCGCGCCCGTACGTCCCCGCCGCCGTCAGCCGGGCCTGGCGGATCCCGGTTCGTCGGCGGCGCCGTGCGCACCGAGCCAGACAGCCGGCTCGGTGCGCACGCGCCGGTCCAGGGCCATGGTGATCTCCGCGTCCATGACCGTCTTGGCGATGCTCCGCAGCTCGGCGAGGGCCGCGGCGGTGGCGGGCTCGCCCGGCCGCAGCCCGGCGAGCACGTGGGTGCGGATGAGCTCGGTGAACGTCCCGGCGAGGGCGTCCGCGTGGGCCCGCACCTCGTGGCCCGCGGCGAGGACCGCGGCCAGCGGGATGCCGTGCCGCACGAGTGCGGTCGAGGCGTCGAGGAGGCGGCGGCTGACGTGCACGATCTCGTCGCCGTCGACGCCGAGGTAGCCCATGTCGAGCGAGGCGGTGAGGTTCTCCGGGGTGACCTCGCCCGCGAAGCGGTCGGCCAGCTCGGCCGGGGTGAGGCGGACGGCGTCCTCCTCCTGCCACGGGACGGTGACCGTCGCCCCCGCCAGCCCCAGCAGTTCGCCCACGTCCCGCCCGCACTCGAAGGCGCTGATCAGCTCGGCGATGCCGCCGAGGGTGTGCCCGCGCTCCAGGAGCGCGGCGATCGTCCGCAGCCGGGCCAGGTGCTGCGGCCCGTACCAGGCGATGCGGCCCTCGCGGCGCGGCGGCGGCAGCAGCTTGCGCTCGCGGTAGAAGCGCAGCGTACGGGGGGTGATCCCGGCGGCGCCGGCGAGCTCGGCGGCACGGTATTGCCGTGCGGCGGGCTCGGCGGAATCCGTGGTGCGGCTCTGCCCCGCGGTCGTTTCGGGGCGCTCCCCGGCGCCTGCCGGCTCCTCGGTGCGGATCTTGCGCGCTGCGGGCGCCGCCGGCCCGGCCGCGCGGGGGCCTTGCCCGTGCGTGGCCGGCGCGCCGCCCGCCGAGCCTGCGGGATCCGACAGGCTGCCGGGCTCCGGCGCCGCCGGCCCCGCGGCGGGGGCCCCGGCCGCGCCTGCCGGCTCCGCCTCGCCGGCCGTCCCCGGCGCCCGGCGTTCCCCGGCCGGACCGGCGCCCCGCGCCGCCCCGCGGCGCCCCTCCTCGCCCATCGCGTCCCCCTCGTCCGTGGCCACGCGCGAAGCGTAAGCGTACGTGCGACCGGCGGTAACTTCCTTTCCCTGTACCCCTATCGCTCCGCCCGGGTCTGCCCTACGCTCCCCATCGTGCCAGTGATTGCTGGCGCAGTTGTGTCGAATCCGGGAGGCTGCGGCATGGCCGAGCAGACGCGTCAGCACGTACGGGTGGCGGTGATCGGGTCCGGCTTCGGCGGGCTGGGGGCGGCGATCCGGCTGCGCCGCGAGGGGATCACCGACTTCGTGGTCCTGGAGCGCGCCGGCTCCGTCGGCGGCACCTGGCGCGACAACACCTACCCCGGCTGCGCCTGCGACGTGCCCTCCCACCTCTACTCCTTCTCCTTCGCCCCCAACCCCGCCTGGCCGCGCAGCTTTTCCGGCCAGCCGCACATCCGGGCGTACCTGGAGCACGTCACCGACACCTTCGGGCTCCGGCCCCACCTGCGCCTCGACTCCGAGGTGCGGCACCTGCGCTGGGACGAGGAGCGGCTGCACTGGGAGGTCGGCACGGCGTCCGGCGACTACACGGCCGACGTCGTCGTCTCCGCCGCCGGCCCCCTCGCGGACCCACGCATTCCGCAGATCCCCGGCCTGGACTCCTTCCCCGGCAAGGTCTTCCACTCCTCCCGCTGGGACCACGACTTCGAGCTGCGCGGCAAGCGCGTCGCCGTGATCGGCACGGGCGCCTCCGCGATCCAGATCGTGCCGGGCATCCAGCCCGAGGCGGGCCGCGTCACCCTCTTCCAGCGCACCCCGCCGTGGGTGCTGCCCCGCTTCGACCGCCCCGTCTCGGCCGCCGAGCGCTGGCTGCACACCCGGCTGCCCGTGACGGCGGCGCTGCGCCGCGGCGTCCTGTGGGGCATCAGGGAGCTGCAGGTCAGCAACTTCACCAAGCACCCGGAGCGGATGCGCGTGGTGGAGAAGCTGGCGCTGTCCCACATGCGCAAGGCCATTGCGGACCCGGCCCTGCGCGCCCGGCTGACGCCGGACTACCGCATCGGCTGCAAGCGCATCCTGCTCTCCAGCGACTACTATCCGGCGCTCGCCCGCCCGAACGTGGACCTGGTGGCCTCGGAGCTGGCCGAGGTGCGGGGCTCTACGCTCGTCGCCGCCGACGGCACGGAGGCCGAGGCCGACGCCATCGTCTTCGGGACGGGCTTCCGGGTCACGGACATGCCGATCGCCGAGCGGGTCACCGGCGCCGGCGGCGTGACGCTCGCCGAGGCGTGGAAGGGCGGCATGGCGGCCCTGCGTGGCACCAGCGCCGCCGGCTTCCCCAACTTCCTCACCGTCATCGGGCCCAACACCGCGCTGGGCAACAGCTCGATGATCCTCATCATCGAGTCCCAGCTGAACTACCTGGCCGACTTCATGCGGCAGCTGGACACCCTCGGCGGCAGGGCGGCCCTGGACGCCCGCCCCTCCGCGGTCAACGCCTGGAACCGGCACATCCAGCACCGCATGGAACGCACGGTCTGGAGCACCGGCTGCCAGAGCTGGTACCTGGACGCGAACGGCCGCAACACCACGGTCTGGCCCGGCACCACCGCCGAGTTCCGCAAGGTCACCCGCCACGTGAACCTCTCCGAGTACCAGGTGCTGCGGCCACCGCGCACGCCCCGCACGGCCGCGCCCGTGGCGGCGGGGGCCGCGGGGACGGAGGCCGCGCGATGAGCCGGGTGAGCCTCGAAGGCCAGGTCGCCGTCGTCACCGGAGCCGCCCGCGGCGTGGGCGAGCAGCTGGCCCGCAAGCTGTCGGCGCGCGGCGCGCGCGTCGCGCTGGTGGGCCTGGAGCCGGACGAGCTGGCCCGGGTCGCGGCCTCGCTGCACGAGGACGCCGCGCACTGGCACGCCGACGTCACCGACCACGCGGTCATGGCGCAGGTCGCCCGCGAGGTCAAGGCCCGCTTCGGCAAGGCCGACATCGTCGTGGCCAATGCCGGTGTCGCCGCGGGCGGCCCCTTCGCCGGCTCCGACCCCGAGAGCTGGCGCCGCGTCGTGGACGTCAACCTCGTCGGCAGCGCCGTCACGGGCCGCGCGTTCCTGCCCGTTCTTGCCGAGAGCCGCGGCTACCTGCTGCAGGTGGCCTCGCTCGCGGCGATGGCCCCGGCGCCGCTGATGAGCGCCTACTGCGCGTCGAAGGCGGGCGTCGAGGCGTACGCGCACTGCCTGCGCGGCGAGGTCGCCCACAAGGGCGTCCGGGTCGGCGTCGCCTATCTGAGCTGGACCGACACGGACATGGTGCGCGGCGCCGACGAGTACGAAGTGATGCGCGAGATGCGGCAGCGCCTGCCGTGGCCCGCGAACCGCACCTACCCGCTCGGCCCGGCGGCCGACCGCCTGGTCGACGGCATAGAGCGGCGCGCGGCGCACGTGTACGGGCAGGGCTGGCTGCGGCTGGTGCAGGGCGCCCGGGGCTGGCTGCCCGGCCTGCTCGCCCTCGGCGCGCGGCGCGAGATGCGGCGGTACGAGCCGAGGCTCGCGGGCATGCGCCCGGGGCTGGTGGGCGCGGGCGGGGCGGCGGACGAGAAGGAGCGCACCGGGGCGCCCAGGGCTTCCGGGATGTCCGGGGCGTAGCGCAGCGTAGCCATACGATATGCGGGCTAAGATGGGGCATGTCAGGCTGTTCCGGGGCGAAAACCCTTATTCGCCCCAATTCCCCTCGCCGAGGAGTGAGAGCAGCCATGGGCATCAAGGACGAGATGCAGGACAAGGCGCAGAAGGCCAAGCAGAAGCTGGAGCAGTCCAAGCAGCAGGCCCAGCAGAAGGGCCAGCAGGCACAGGACAAGCTCAAGGGGCGCCAGCAGCAGGGTCAGCAGCAGGGTCAGCAGCAGCAGTCCTTCGACGACATCCAAGACGAGCTCGACGACCGCACCTGAGGGGGCTGAGCCTCATGGCCAAGGGAGACAAGGCCAAGAGCAAGGCCGAGCAGCTCAAGCAGCAACAGGCCGAAAAGGCCGCGCAATCCGGCAAGAAGGCCAAACAGAACGCCAACGACAAGGCCCGCCAGGAACTGATCCGCAAGGAGCAGGAGGAGTGGGACCGTCGCGACACCTTCGACGAGAACTTCGAGATCTGACCATCGCGAACAGAGGCGAACAGAGGCGCACCCCGCAAGGGGTGCGCCTCTGTTGCTGCGCTCAGCTCCGCGGCGGCAGCTTCGGCCGCCGCAGGTCCGGCGCCCCCGAGTAGTCCGGCGGCTGTGCCGCGCCGTGCCGATCCAGCAGGTCGAGCGCGATCTGCACCGCGTCGTCGAGCTGCTTGTGCCGGCCTTCGGCCCAGTCGAGGGGCGTGCGGTCGATCTCGACGTCGGGCTCGACGCCGCGGTTCTCGATCGTCCAGCCGTACGCGTCGAACCACGCCGCGTTCATCGGCACCGTGATCGACGTGCCGTCCCCGAGCCGGTGCCGGCCGGTCATCCCGACCACGCCGCCCCAGGTGCGCAGGCCCACCACCGGGCCGATGCCCTGCAGCTTGAACGCGGCGGTGATCATGTCGCCGTCGGAGGAGGTCATCTCGTCGGCGATGGCGACGACCGGCCCGCGCGGGGCGTTGCTCGCGTACGACACCGGCTGGGCGTCGCGCGTGAGGTCCCAGCCGATGATGGTGCGGGTGAGCTTCTCCACGACCAGCTCGCTGATGTTGCCGCCCGCGTTGCCGCGCACGTCGACGATCAGGGCGGGGCGGGACATCTCCATGCGCAGGTCGCGGTTGAACTGGGCCCAGCCCGAGCCGCCCATGTCGGGGATGTGCAGGTAGCCGCACTTGCCGCCGCTGAGCTCCCGGACGACGGCGCGGCGCTTGGCCACCCAGTCCTGGTAGCGCAGCGGGCGCTCGTCCACGAGCGGGACGACGGCGACGCGGCGGGCGTGGCCCTCGGCCCCGGGCGCCCGGAACGTCAGCTCCACGGTGGTGCCGCCGGCCGCGCCCAGCAGCGGGTACGGGCCGGCCACCGGGTCGACGGGCCGGCCGTCGACGTGCGTGAGGGCCGCGCCCTCGCGGATGCCCGAACCGGCCAGCGGGGAGCGGGCCTTGGAGTCGGAGGAGTCGCCGGGCAGGATGCGCCGGACCGTCCAGGAGCCGTCCTTCTGGTGCGTCAGGTTGGCGCCGAGCAGGCCGATGGCGCGCTGGTAGTGCGGCGGGCCCTCGTTGCGGCGGGCGGGGGCGACGTAGGCGTGCGAGGTGCCCAGCTCGCCGAGGACCTCGCGCAGCAGGTCGGCGAAGTCGTCGGGGGTGGCGACCCGGTCGACCAGGGGCCGGTACTGGGCGAGCACCGCGTCCCAGTCGATGCCGCACATGCCCGGCTCCCAGAAGTACGCGCGGACGATCCGCCCGGCCTCCTCGTAGGCCTGCCGCCACTCGGCGGCGGGGTCGACGTCGTGCTTGATGCGCCGCATGTCGATGAAGACCGTCGACTCGGGGTCGGGGGTGTCCGTGGCCGGGACGGCCCGCAGGTCGCCCTCGTCGTTGACGACGAGGCGGGTGCCGTCGCCGCTGACCGCGAACCAGTCGAGGGAGCTGGAGAGTTCGGTGCGCTTGGCCTTGGTGAGGTCGAAGTGCTCCAGGGTGGGGCGGCCCGAGGTGTCGGCGGGGTTGGCGAAGGTCTCGCCGAGCGCGCCGGAGATCGGCCAGCGCAGCCACACCAGGCCGCCGCCGCTGACCGGGCGCAGCGACGAGTACTTCGAGGCGGCCACGGGGAAGGGCGTCACCCGGCTCTCCAGCCCCTCCACCTCGATCAGCGTCGGCCCGGCCCCGGTGTCCTCCAGGTCCAGGCCGCCGGCCGCGGGCCGGCCCTCGGCGGACAGCGCGAACGGCGAGGGCGTCGCCGAGGACAGCGGGACGAGGTAGGGGCGGCAGCCGAGCGGGAAGGACAGGTCGCCGGTGTGCACGTCGTAGACGGGGTCGAAGCCGCGCCAGGAGAGGAAGGCCAGGTAGCGGCCGTCGCGGGTGAAGACCGGCTGCTCGTCCTCGAAGCGCCCGTTGGTCACGTCGACGACCAGGCGGTCCTTGAGCCGCGCGATCTTGATCTGGCGCAGGGAGCGGCCGATGCCGGGGTGGGACCAGGCCAGCCACTCCGAGTCGGGCGAGAAGGCGAGGTCGCGCACCGGCCCGTTGACCGACCGGATCAGCTCGCTCACCTCCCCGGTGCCTTCGCCGGAGGGGGCGCCCTCGTCCGGTCCGGCACTTTCGGCGGATCCCGCGCCCTCGTCCGGCCGCGTCCCGGAGCCGGAGCCCGTGCCTTCGCCCGGTCCCACGCCCTCGGCCGAGGTGTCCACGAGCAGCAGCCGGCCGTCGTGCGTGGCCAGGGCCAGCCGCTCGCCGTCAGGAGAGGCGAGGGTCTCGTGCACCCTCCCGATCCGTCCCGCGCCGAGCCGCCGCGGCTCGGCGGGCCCCGCGGCGCGCGGCAGCTGGGCGATCTCGATCGCGTCCTCGCCCTCCGCGTCCGTCACGTAGGCCACCTGCCCGGACGCGCCGAGCATCTCCGGCAGCCGTACGCGGACGCCCGGGGTGTCGGCGATGGTGCGGGCGGGGCCGTCGCGGTGGGTGAGCCAGTAGAGGCTGCCGCGCACCTGGACGGCGCTCGCCCGGCCCGTCGTGTCCACGCTCACGCCGTCGACGTTGGAGGCGGCCTGCACCTGGTACGGGCGGCGCCCGGCGCGCGGCCCGCCCAGCGTCACCGTAAGGCGGCGCGGCTTCCCGTCCGGGCCGAGGTCGTCCACCAGCCACAGCTCGCCCGCGCACTGGTAGACGACGCGCTCGCCGTCGGTCGAGGCGTGCCGGGCGTAGAAGTCGTCGTGGTCGGTGTGGCGGCGCAGCTGCGAGCCGTCGGGCAGGCAGGAGTAGAGGTTGCCGACGCCCTCGTGGTCGGAGAGGAAGACGATCCGGCCGCCCGCGAACATCACCGAGTCGAGGTGGCCGCCGATCTCCGGCACCAGCCGCTTCTCCTGCGCGCCCAGCAGCCACAGCCGGCCCGTGGCCCCGCCGCGGTAGCGCTTCCAGGCGGCGGGCTCGTGCGGCGGCTTGCCGGCCAGCAGCAGCGTGCGGTGCTCGCCGCCGGCCTCGCCGATCGCGATGTCGGACACCGGGCCCCAGGGCAGCCGCAGCCCCGGGCCGCCCTCGGTCGGCACCCGGTAGGCCCACGAGAAGTACGAGAACGGCTGGCCGTGCGAGGAGACGGCGAGGACGTCGTGGCCGCCGTTGCGGTCCGAGGGGGCCCAGCCGCAGACGCGGGTGTCGGTGCTGCCCCAGTAGGTGAGCCGGCGGGCGGGACCGCCGTCGACCGGGGCCAGGTGGATCTCGGGGTCGAGGCTGCGCCAGTTCGTGTAGGCGATGTGGCGGCCGTCGGGGGAGAAGCGGGGGTGGCCGACGCGGGTGCGGTCGACGGTCAGCCGCCAGGCCCGGCCGCCTGCCGCCCCCGGCTCCAGGGGGGCAAGCCACAGGTCGTCCTCCGCGGTGAAGCAGAAGAGATCACCGTGGAGATGAGGAAATCTCAGGTAAGAATCACTCACTCCACCATCGTTTCGGCCCCCGGGAGGCGCGGCAACTCGGTCACCGGGGCCGGGCCAGTAACCGGCCGTGACGGAGAACACTGGCGAAACGGCGCCGTTTCGATCCCGCGCCGTCGTAGTCTTCCAGGTGTACGAAACCGTTTCGTACGGGAGTGGACCCAGGGAGGTGGCCGTGTCCACGGATCCGACCGAGCCCGCGGCGCGCCGCACCCGGCTCACCCCCGAGCGCGAGGCCGAGCTCTACGAGGCGGTCCTCACGATCCTGCGCGAGGTCGGCTACGACGGCCTGACCATGGACGGCGTCGCCGCCCGCACGCACGCCAGCAAGGCCACCCTCTACCGCCAGTGGAAGGGCAAGCCCGAGCTGGTCGCGAGCGCGCTGCGGCACCAGAAGCCGGTCAAGCTGGCGGACATCGACACCGGCTCCCTGCGCGGTGACCTCCGCAAGATGGCGTGCGAGGTGGACGATGACCGGATGGCGAAGGATGCCGCTCTTATGCGTGGTCTGGGGCACGCGATCCACACCAACCCCGACCTGCATCAAGCACTGCGCGACCTGCTGATCCTGCCGGAGCACGAAGGGCTCCGCGCCATGCTGCGGCGCGCGGTCGAGCGGGGCGAGGTGGCCGCGGACAACCCCGCGATCGACTTCGTCCCCCACATGATGCTGGGCGCGTTCATCGCCCGCTCCCTGATCGAGGACAAGACCGCGGACACCGCGTACCTGTCCCGCTACATCGACGCCGTGGTCCTCCCCGCCCTCGGCGCCTGACCCCCCACAGATCACCCTCCCCCACACTGCCCACCTGACGTGCCGCTCTCGTCGCCGGGCTGCTTCCCCATGCCCTGTTAGCCCACTGATCCGACGGGAGCACCACTCCTCGTGGCCACGTTCCTCTACAGACTCGGCCGGCTCGCCTACCGGCGGCGCTGGTACTTCGCCCTGATATGGGTGCTGCTGCTGGTCCTCGCCGGGGCCGGCGCCGCCACCGCGTCCAAGTCCTCCAACAACGACTTCTCCATACCGGGCACGGAGGCGCAGCGCGCCTTCGACCTGCTGGAGAAGCGCTTCCCGGGCAACAACGAGCAGAACGCGTCCGCCCGCATCGTCTTCAAGGCCCCTGAGGGTCAGAAGCTCACGGACGCCAAGAACAAGGCGGCTGTCGAGAAGGTCATCGCCGAGCTCAAGCACAGCCCGCAGGTGGCCGGCGCGGCCGACCCGTTCGCGGGGAAGACCGTCAACCCGGCCGGCACCACCGGCTACGCCTCCGCCGCGTACAAGGTCAAGTCCATGGACCTGACCGAGGACTCGCGCAGCGAGCTCAAGGAGGCCGCCCAGCACGGCCGCGACGCCGGGCTGACCGTCGAGGTCGGCGGCAGCGTGCTGCAGGAGATGCCCGAGGGCGGCTCCGAAGCCATCGGCATCGCCGTCTCCGCGGTCGTCCTGCTCATCACCTTCGGCTCGCTGGTCGCCGCGGGCCTGCCGCTCCTGACGGCCATCATCGGCGTCGGCATCGGCGTCTCGTCCATCGCGGCGCTCGCGCCCCTGCTGGACCTCTCCACCAGCACCTCCACGCTCGCCATGATGATCGGCCTCGCGGTCGGCATCGACTACGCGCTGTTCATCGTCTCCCGCTACCGCGCGGAGCTGGCCGAGGGCCGCGAGCGCGAGGAAGCGGCCGGACGGGCCGTCGGAACCGCCGGTTCGGCGGTGGTCTTCGCGGGCCTCACCGTCGTCATCGCGCTGGCCGGCCTCATGGTCGTCAACATCCCCATGCTGACGAAGATGGGCATGGCCGCGGCGGGCACGGTCACCATCGCGGTGCTGATCGCGCTCTCGCTCATCCCGGCCCTGCTCGGCTTCGCCGGCAAGCAGGTGCTGGCCCGCAAGGTCCGCAAGGCCGAGCCCGGCACCAAGGGCGACGAGAAGCCGAACATGGGCACGCGCTGGGCCCGCTTCGTCCTGCGCAAGCCCGTGCTCGTACTCGTGGCCGGTGTGCTGGGGCTGGGCGCCGTCGCCGTGCCCGCGGCCTCCCTGGAGCTGGGCCTTCCGGACGACGGCGCGGCCTCCAAGACCAGCACGCAGCGCAAGGCGTACGACCTGCTGTCCGAGGGCTTCGGGCCGGGCTTCAACGGCCCGCTCATGGTCATCACCGACGTGGCGGACGCCAAGGACCCCAAGGGCGCGGTCCAGAAGGTCGGCGACACCCTGAAGGGCCTGGACAACGTCGCCACCGTGACCCCGGCGCACTTCAACCCGGCCGGTGACACGGCCATGCTCACCGTCGTCCCCAAGTCCAAGCCGACCAGCACGGACACCGAGGACCTCGTCCACGCGATCCGCGGCAAGGGCGGCTCGCTCAAGGCCGACACGGGCGCCGACGTGCTCGTCACCGGCGCCACGGCGATGAACATCGACGTCTCGCAGAAGCTCAACGACGCCCTGCTGCCCTACCTGGCGCTGGTCGTCGGCCTCGCCTTCCTGCTGCTGATGGTCGTCTTCCGCTCGGTGCTCGTACCGCTGAAGGCCGCGCTCGGCTTCCTGCTGTCGGTCGTCGCCGCGCTCGGCGCCGTCGTGGCGGTCTTCCAGTGGGGCTGGCTGGGTTCGGTCTTCGGCGTCGAGGAGACCGGGCCGATCATGTCGATGATGCCGATCTTCATGGTGGGCGTCGTCTTCGGTCTCGCCATGGACTACGAGGTCTTCCTCGTCACCCGGATGCGGGAGGCGTTCGTCCACGGCGAGCGGCCCGGGCAGGCCGTCGTGACCGGCTTCAAGCACGGTGCGCGGGTGGTGACGGCCGCGGCCGTCATCATGATGAGCGTCTTCGCCGGCTTCATCGGCTCGTCCGAGCAGATGATCAAGATGATCGGCTTCGGCCTGGCCATCGCCGTCTTCTTCGACGCGTTCGTCGTCCGCATGGCCATCGTGCCGGCGGTGCTCGCCCTCCTCGGGAAGTCGGCCTGGTGGCTGCCGGGGTGGCTGGCGAAGGTTCTGCCGAACGTGGATGTCGAGGGCGAGGGGCTCCAGAAGCGGCTCGCGAAGCCGGGGGCGCCTTCGGTCGCGCCCGAGGCGGACGAGGACCGGGAGCTGGTCAAGGCCTGAGGCTGACCTTGCGGCGCGGCCCGGCGGTGAGCCCACCAACCCAGGTGGGTTCGGCACCGCCGGGCCGCGCCGTTTGCGGCTGATCTCCCCAGCTACCGCTGGGAGGTGCCCCCAGGCGGCGGAGGGAGGGGCCCCGGGTCAGGGGCAAGATCCCCCGCCGCAACGGCGCTCAGCCGCAGTCGGCGCATCCGGCGGTGCCGAACCGCGCGTAGTCGTACGTGCGCGCCCCAGCCCCAACGTGTCGTACGCCATGAATTCGACCGGATTGGGAACCGCCCCCCGTCGTGCCGGCGTTTCTTCAAGTCCACGGGTCACCGGCCCGCGGGCGTGGCCGGGGGCACGCGCGAAGGAAAGGGCTCCACGTTGAACCTGCTCGATCTGCTGCTGTTGCTCGTCGTGCTCGGCTACGCCGTCTCCGGCTTCCGCCGGGGCCTCGTGGCGAGCGTCGTGCTGCTCGCCGGGTTCCTCGGCGGAGCCGTCCTGGGCGTGTGGGCGCTCCCGTTCGCCCTGGAGCCGTTCGAGGCGGGGACGGCCACCGCGGCCGTGGTCGCCGTCCTCGTGGTCCTCGTCCCGGCCGGGATCGGGCACGCCCTGGCTGGCCGTCTCGCCTACGGCCTGCGCCGCAGGCTCACGTGGGCCCCGGTCCGGGGCGTGGACGGCATCGGTGGCGCCGTCGTGAACTCCCTGGCCGTGCTCCTCGTGGGCTGGGTCGCCGCGAGCGTGCTCGTCTCGGCGAACTCTCCGCTCCTGTCCCGTCAGATCAGGGACTCCACCCTCCTCGGGGCCGTGCAGAAGGCGATGCCGGAGCAGGCCCCCACCTGGTTCAGCCGCACCACGGACGCCCTGACGGGCGCGGGCTTCCCGCAGGTGTTCAACCCGTTCGAGAACGAGCCGGCGACGAGCGTCCCGGAGCCGTCCGGCGACACCGTCACGCCGGCCGCGAAGCGCGTCGCCCGCGAGAGCGTGGTCAAGGTCGAGGGCGTCGCCGACACGGGCGAGGGCCGCCGCGGCCAGGAGGGCAGCGGCTTCGTCTACGCCGCGCAGCACGTGATGACGAACGCCCACGTCGTGGCGGGGGTGCGGACCCCCACCGTGCGCGTCGGCGGCGTCGGCAAGGCGTATCAGGCGAAGGTCGTGCTCTTCGATCCGCGCACGGACGTCGCCGTCCTGGACGTCCCGGGCCTGCGGGCCCCCGTGCTGCCGTTCGACAAGGGCGCCAAGCGCGGTGACGGGGCGATCGTCGCGGGCTTCCCGGAGAACGGCGGCCTCGACGTCCGCGCGGCCACGGTCGCCAACGAGCTCCGTGCGAAGGGCCAGGACATCTACGGCGACGGCGTGACCACGCGCCAGGTGTACTCCGTACGGTCCACGATCCGGCCGGGCAATTCGGGCGGCCCGCTCCTGACCCCGTCCGGGCAGGTCTACGGCGTCGTCTTCGCCCGCTCCACGTCCGACGCGGAGACGGGCTACGTCCTGACGGCGACGCAGGTCGAGGACGCGGCCCGGCGCGCGGCGACGGCGACGTCGCCGGTGAGCACGGGGAGCCGGGCGGCGCTGTAGCGGGCGCGCACGGCCTCCGGCCGGGGTCCCTTGCCGGAGGCCGTGCGCGGGGTCAGGACTTGCAGCCGGACAGGACCTGCCGCAGCTTGTCCTTCTCCGCGGAGGTGACGGACAGCCCGTAGTAGTCCTTCACCCCGATCCACGCCTCGCTGTAGTTGCACTCGGCGCCGGCCACCGGCAGCCACCGGTCCGGGCCGTTGTCCATCTTGCGCCGGTTGGCCCAGGTGGACACGGCGATCAGCTGCGGCGCGGCGGTCAGGTCGTTGGCGAACTCCCGCCGCTTCCGGTCCGTCCAGTGGCGCGCCCCGGATCCCCACGCGTGCCGCAGCGGCACGATGTGGTCGATGTCGACGTGCGCCGGGTCGGCCATGTCCCGGTTGTCGTACTCGCTGTGCCAGCGGCCGCCGACGACCTTGCAGTGGCCTTCGAGCTTCGCGGGGACGACGGACTGGAGTCTGAGGGCGGTCTCCCGGGTGGTGCACTGGTCGATGCCGTGCCGCACCCAGCAGGTGGATCCGAAGTACGTGCGCTTGTAGCCCTTGCTGCTGAACGGCCTGACCTTCAGCTCGTCCAGCATGCGCACGGCTTCCTTGACGTCCGGGATGTGCCGGGGCCATTTCACGGGGAGGCTGCGGTGGTGCGGGGCCGGGCCCGTCGTGGTGTCGGTCTTGGGGGGTGCGTAGACGTCCCCCTCCTCCGCCGTGGCCCCTTCGCATTCGTTCTCGTCGTAGTCCACCGGGGCCCGGTGGAGCCCGGCCTGCGGTGTGGTGGGTTCGGGCGGCGGGGGAGTGGCCCGGGCCGCGGTACCGGGGAGGGCCGCCGGAAGGACGGCGGCGGCGGTGGCGAAGGCGATTCCCAGGCGTCTGAACCGGCGCATGAACGCATCTCCTCGTGGCTGCTGCGGATGCCGATGTGGCCGATGTAGCCGATGTAGTCGTCAGGAGAATTGACCAAGAACCTGCCAAAACTGCATATATTATGACTAATTCACCCATCTGTGTAAGAGGGTGGTCGAGCCTCAGGGCGAGAGCGCGGGTCCCCGGCCGCCGTCACACCGCGATCCGCTCCTCTTCCTCCTCCGCTTCCTCCAGGAGCCGGGCCGCCAGCGCGTCCAGGGCGCGGTCGAGCCGGGCCCGGTCCTCCGGGTCGCCCGCGTCCCAGTCGCCCAGGCGGGCGGCCAGCCACGAGCGCCAAGTCGCGGCCAGCCGCTCGATCTCCGCCTCGCCCGCGGGCGTGAGCGTCAGCAGATCGCCGTCCACCCGCGCGTACCCCGCCCCCGCCGTCCGTACGAACACCGGCTCCAGCGCTTCCGGCGGCATCCGGTGCGCGGCCGCCACCGAGGACAGCGCCGCCTCGCCGCGCACGCGCAGCCGCCAGTGGATCTGGCCCAGCGTCCACGCCTCCGCCGGATCGAGCGGACTGCCCGACTCCGCCAGCATCTGCCGGCCCACCGGCCCCCCGGCCTTGCGCATGAGGCCCGCCACCGCCCGCTCCAGCTGCCGCTCCGCCTCCGCCGAGTCCGGCGCCGCGAAGCCCTCGCCCATGTCGGCCGCCCCGGCCCGCGCACTGTCGCGCAGCGGCACCTCCTTGAGGAACCACGCCGCGACGAAGCCCGCCAGCGCCACCGGCACGACCCACAGGAAGACGTAGTTCACGGTCTCCGCGTACGCGTCGACGACCGGCCGGGCCTGCGCGGGCGGCAGCGCGGCCAGCCTCTGCGGGCTGATCACGGCGGACGGCGGCACGCCGGGCGAGCGGAGCAGCGCCTCCGTCAGGTTCGGCTTCAGCCGGCCCGCGTAGAGCGTGCCGAAGATGGCCGTGCCGAAGGAGCTGCCGAGCGTGCGGAAGAAGGTGACGCCGGAGGTGGCCGTGCCCAGCTCGTGGTACGGGACGGTGTTCTGCACGGCGATCGTCAGCACCTGCATCGCCAGCCCGATGCCGGCGCCCAGCACGAACATGTACAGGGACTCCAGCCACGCCCCCGTCGACGCCCCCATCGTCGACATCAGGTACAGCCCCAGCGCCATGACGGCCATGCCGGCGACGGGGAACCACCGGTACCGGCCGGTGCGGCTGACGACGATGCCCGAGACCATGGACGCGCCCAGCAGCCCGGCGACCATCGGCAGCGCCCGCACGCCCGACATCGTCGCCGACACCCCGTCCACGTACTGCAGGTACGTCGGCAGGTACGTCAGCGCGCCCAGCATCGCGAAGCCGACGATGAAGCTGAGGAGGGAGCAGACGGTGAAGACGGGGTTGCGGAAGAGGTGCATGGGGAGCATGGGTTCCTTGGCCCGCAGCTCCACCAGGACGAAGGCGGTCAGCAGGACGACCGCGCCCGCGAAGAGGCCGACGATGACCGCCGAGCTCCACGCGTACGTGTTGCCGCCCCACTCCAGGCCGAGGACGAGCGCGGAGGAGCCGGCCGCGACCAGGGCGATGCCCAGGTAGTCGATCACGGGCCGCACCGCCGAGCGGACGACGGGGATCGTGCGGGCCGCCATGACGACCATGACGATGGCGACGGGCACGTTCACGTAGAAGCACCACCGCCACGTCGCGTGGTCGGTGAAGATGCCGCCCAGGGTCGGGCCGACGACCGTCGTCACGCCGAAGACCGCGCCCAGCGCGCCCTGGTACTTGCCGCGCTCGCGCAGCGGGATCACGTCCGCGATCAGCGCCATGGCGGTGACCATCAGTCCGCCGCCGCCCGCGCCCTGCACGGCGCGCGCCGCGATCAGCATCGCCATGGAGCCGGCGGCGCCCGCGAAGACCGAGCCGGCCGTGAACACCACCGCGCTGAGCTGGAAGACGACCTTCCGGCCGAAGAGGTCGCCGAACTTGCCGACGAGGACGGTCGCGACGGTCTCCGCCAGCAGGTACGCCGTGACGACCCAGGCCATGTGCCCGCCGCCGCCGAGGTCCGCGACGATCGTCGGCAGCGCGGTCGAGACGATCGTCTGGTCGAGGGCCGCGAGCAGCATGCCGAGCACGATCGTGACGAAGACCAGGTTCGTGCGGCGGCGGCTGAGCACGGGCGGGGCCGTGGG
The DNA here is from genome assembly GCF_000719265.1 of Streptomyces roseoverticillatus. Taxonomy (GTDB): domain Bacteria; phylum Actinomycetota; class Actinomycetes; order Streptomycetales; family Streptomycetaceae; genus Streptomyces; species Streptomyces roseoverticillatus. Next base: position 71,309 of record NZ_JOFL01000004.1, read on the forward strand.
CACCGGCGGGGCCGTGGTCATAAGCCCAGCATTCGGGGGACGGGCGGAGGCCGCCACCGGGGGAGGCGCGCGGAGGGGCGAGGGGCGCGCAGAAGCGCGCCGCAAGCTCTTGCGAATGATTCGCAGAGAGCCCCTATCATCGAGCGGCCCGTTGCGGGCAGGAAATGCCGCCGGCAGGAAGTGTCGCGGGCAGGAAGTGAGGGGCGACGTCATGCACGTACCCGACGGATTCATCGATGCGCCGGTCTCCGCCGCCTCGGCAGTGGTCGCCGCGGCGGCCGTCGCCGTGAGCCTGCGCGGCGCCCGGCGCGAACTGGACGACAAGGCCGCGCCGCTCGCCGGCCTCGTCGCGGCGTTCGTCTTCGCCGTCCAGATGCTGAACTTCCCCGTCGCGGCGGGCACCAGCGGACACCTGCTGGGCGGCGCGCTCGCGGCGATACTCGTCGGCCCGTACACGGGAGTGCTCTGCATATCCGTCGTCCTGCTCATGCAGGGCGTCCTCTTCGCGGACGGCGGGCTCACCGCGCTCGGCGTCAACATCACCGACATGGGCATCGTCACGACGGTGGTCGCGTACGCGGTCTTCCGCGTGCTGGTCAGGCTGCTGCCGCGGGGGCGTACGGGCCTGAGCGCGGCGTCCTTCGCCGCGGCCCTGATCTCGGTGCCGGCAGCCGCGGCGGCCTTCACCCTGATCTACGCGATCGGGGGGACGACGGACGTCCCGGTGGGCCAGGTGTTCACGGCCATGGCCGGCGTCCACGTCCTGATCGGCCTCGGCGAGGCGGCGATCACCGCACTGACGGTCAGCGCGGTGGCAGCGGTCCGCCCGGACCTGGTGCACGGGGCGCGGGACCTCCTGCGGCCTCTGGAACTCCGCACGACCGCGGTCACGCTTCCGGGAAGCCCGGCGCCCTCTTCCCGCCGCGACGGTGACCAGCCCGAGCGGCGCGGCCCGGCGGTGCCGGACGGCCTGGCGGCCGAGGCCGCAGCTTCCGTGCCGGGAAGCCCGGCGCCCTCCTCCCGCCGCGACGGTGACCAGCCGGAGCGGTGTGGTCCGGCGGTGCCGGACGGCCTGGCGGCCGAGGCCGCAGCTTCCGTGCCGGGAAGCCCGGCAACCTCCTCCCGCCGCGACGGTGACCAGCCCGAGCGGCGTGATCCGGCGGTGCCGGACGGCCTGAGCGGGGATCGGCACCGCCGGTCAGGTACGCGGGGGCTGGACACCGTCGCGGCGGAAGGTCTTGCGGAGGGCGAGTCCACCCTGCCCGGGAGCCCGGAGACTTTCCCCCGCCGCGACGGCGACCAGCCCGAGCGGCGTGGCCCGGCGGTGCCGGACGGCCTGAGCGGGGATCGGCTCCGCCGGTCAGGTACGCGGGGGCCGGACACCGTCGCGGCGGAAGGAGGCGCCCCGGGGGCGCCCCGCAGCGCGAAGCGGCTGTGGCTCGTCGGCGTCGCCGCCGCCCTCGTGTGCGCCGGCGGGCTCAGCTACTACGCCTCCGCCAGCCCCGACGGCCTCGAAAAGGTCGCCCACGACAAGGGCATCGACAGCAAGGAAGAAGCGCACGCCGCCAAGGACTCCCCCCTGGCCGACTACCAGGTCAAGGACGTCTCCGACGAGCGCCTCTCCGGCGGCCTGGCCGGAGTGATCGGCGTCGGCGCCACCCTCGCCACCGGTACGGCCGTCTTCGTCGTCCTCCGCCGGAGGCGCTCGGCCCGCACCGAATCCGAGACGGCAGCCCTCTGACATGTCCGCCGGCCACGCCCACAAGCTCTACCGCCACGCCCGCACCCCCGTGCACGCCCTCCCCCCGCACTGCAAGATCGCGGCCGTCCTCGCCTTCGTCCTCACCGTCGTGGCGACCCCGCGCGAGGCGGTCTGGGCGTTCGCCCTCTACGCCCTGCTGATCGCCGCCGCGGCGGCCGCGGCCCGCATCCCCGCCGCGTTCCTCCTCCGGCGCCTGCTGATCGAGATCCCGTTCGTGGCGTTCGCGCTGCTCATGCCGTTCGTCGTGCCGGGCGAGCCCGTCCACCTCCCCGGCGGGCTGACGGTCAGCGAACCCGGCCTCTGGGGCGCCTGGAACGTCCTGGCCAAGGGCACCCTCGGCGTCGCCGCCTCCGTCGTGCTCGCCTCGACGACGGAGCTCCGCTCGCTGCTCCTCGGCCTGCAGCGCCTCCGCATGCCCCCGCTGCTCGTCCAGATCGCCTCGTTCATGATCCGCTACGGGGACGTGGTGACCGACGAGATGCGCCGCATGCGCATCGCCCGCGAATCCCGCGGCTTCACCGCCCGCGGCGTGCGCCACTGGGGCGTGCTGGCCAGGTCCGCGGGCGCGCTGTTCATCCGCTCCTACGAGCGCGGCGAGCGCGTCCACCTGGCGATGGTCAGCCGGGGCTACACCGGCACGATGCCGGTGACCGACGACGAGCCCGCGACCCGTACGCAGTGGACGTACGCCGCAGCACTGCCGCTGGCCGCCCTCGCGGTCTGCCTGACCGGATGGACCCTGACATGACCGCAGCCCGCACGCGGACCCTCTCCCTCGACGTGTCCGGCCTCGCCTACGCCTACCCCGACGGCCACCAGGCCCTCTTCGGCGTCGACCTGGAGGTCGCCCGCGGCGAGCGCGTCGCGCTCCTCGGCCCGAACGGCGCCGGCAAGACGACCCTCGTCCTGCACCTCAACGGCATCCTCGGCGGCGGCCTCGGCACGGTCCGCGTCGCGGGCCTGCCCGTCGAGAAGCGGAACCTCGCCGAGATCCGCCGCCGGGTCGGCATCGTCTTCCAGGACCCCGACGACCAGCTGTTCATGCCGACCGTCCGCGAGGACGTCGCGTTCGGCCCGGCCGCGGCCGGCCTGCGCGGCGCGGAACTGGCGGCGTGCGTGGACAAGGCCCTCGCGCAGGTCGGCATGGCCGGCTACGCGGACCGCCCGCCGCACCACCTCTCCTTCGGGCAGCGCCGCCGCGTCGCCGTGGCGACCGTCCTCGCCATGGAGCCGGAGATCCTCGTCCTGGACGAGCCGTCCTCCAACCTCGACCCGGCCTCCCGCCGCGAGCTCGCGGACATCCTGCGCTCTCTGGACGTGACGGTGCTCATGGTCACGCACGACCTCCCGTACGCGCTGGAGCTCTGCGAGCGCTCCGTCGTCCTCAGCGAGGGTGTCATCACGGCCGACGGCCCGACCCGCGACCTGCTGTGTGACGAGAACCTCATGCGGGCGCACCGCCTGGAGCTGCCGTTCGGCTTCGACCCGCGCACCGTAAGGCCGGACGCGGTGGATGCGGCCGCGCGCGGCGCCGGAAGGTGACGGGTCCCTCCACCCCGGTCTACGCGCATTGACGAACACGTTGCACCATGGTGGAGGAATTCGCAGCAATCGGCACAGGAGCAGGCAACAGTGGTGGACGTCCAGGGCACGGTGACGGACGGTTTTGAACCGGTCCGGGACGCCTTCGCGGAGAACTTCGCCCGGCGCGGCGAGCGGGGCGCGGCGGTCGCCGTCTACCGCGACGGGCGCAAGGTCGTAGACCTGTGGGGCGGGGCGCGCGACGCCGACGGCGGCGAGGAGCCGTGGCAGCACGGCACCGCGCAGATCGTCCGCTCCGCCACGAAGGGCGTCGCCGCGGCCGTCCTGCTGCTCCTGCACCAGCGCGGACAGGTCGACCTGGACGCGCCCGTCGGCACGTACTGGCCCGAGTTCAAGGCCGCCGGCAAGGAACGCGTCCTCGTCCGGCACCTCCTCTCGCACCGCGCCGGCCTGCCCGCGCTCGACGTGCCCCTCACCCCGGCGCAGGCCGTCGACGGCGTCAGCGGCCCCGCGGCCGTCGCCGCCCAGGCGCCCGCGTGGGAGCCCGGCACGGCGCACGGCTACCACGCGCAGACGTACAGCTGGCTGCTCGGCGAGCTGGTCGAGCGCATCACCGGGCGGTCGATAGGCCGCTGGGTCGCCCAGGAGATAGCCGGGCCGCTCGGCCTGGACCTGTGGATCGGCCTGCCGGAGGCCGGGCAGGCGGGCCGCGCCGGCCGCATCGCCGACATCGAGCCGCCGGCCGCCGCCGCGCCCTCGGCGGGACTGCGGGTCCGCCCCAAGCAGGCCGTCACGGACGCCTACAGCGACCCGGAGTCCCTGACCCGGCGCGCCTTCGCCGCGATCTCCCCGGCGGCGGACGAGAACGCCCCGGCGTACCGCGCCGCCGAACTGCCCGCCTCGGCGGGCATCGCGACGGCGGACGCGCTCGCCCGCTTCTACGCGTCCCTGATCGGGGACGTGGACGGCGCGCGGCGTCTCTTCGCCCCCGCGACGCTGACGCTGGCCCGCACGGAGGAGTCCGCCGGCCCGGACAAGGTCCTCGTCGTCAACACCCGCTTCGGCCTCGGCTACATGCTCCACGGCCCGGCCTCCCCGCTCCTCGCCCCCGGCTCCTTCGGCCACCCGGGCCGTGGCGGCTCCCTGGCGTTCGCGGACCCGGAATCGGGCGTGTCCTTCGGCTACGTCACGAACGGCATGCAGAAAAACGTCACGGCGGACCCGCGCGCCCAGGCCTTGGTCCGCTCGCTCGCCCGATCACTGGCGCAGTAGCCCACGGGGCCGGAGCCGCGCCCCGGCCGCGCCGCGGTGGTTGCTCGCGGCCGCGACGGCAAGCTGTGGTCCACGTCGGTGAGCCGTGGTCCATGTCGGTAAGCCGTGCTCCACGTCGGTCCGGGCCTCTTCCGCTGCCGGCGGCGGATGCCTACGGTATCCGTCCATGCAGGCATTGCACCGCTTCGACGGTTACGCCGCCCTCGTCACCGGCGCCGGCCGCGGCATCGGCGCCGCCACCGCGCACCGCCTCGCCGCGGAGGGCGCCCGCGTCCTCGTCACCGATATCGACGGCGACCGGGCCGACCGCACCGCGGCCCGCCTCCGCGCGGACGGCCTGACCGCCGAGGCGTACGCGTGCGACGTCGGCGACCGGGCGGCCGTCGAGGCGGCGGTGGCGCGCGCCGTCGAGCGGTTCGGCGGGCTGGACGTCCTGGTCAACAACGCGTACTCGTTCCACGCCGACCCCCCGCTCGTCGAGGACGTCACCGACGACGCCTGGTCCCGGGACCTCGACATCACCCTGACCGGGGCGTTCCGCTGCGTACGGGCCGCCATGCCGCACCTGGCCGCGGCCCCGGACGGCCGCGGCGCCGTCGTCAGCGTCGGCTCCGTCAACGGCGAGCAGGACTACGGCAATCACGCCTACAGCGCCGCCAAGGCCGGCCTCGCGGGCCTGACCCGCACCCTGGCCGGGCAGTGCGCGCCCCGCGGCGTACGGGTCAACCTCGTCGCCCCCGGCACGGTCCGCACGCCCGGCTGGACCGGCCGGGAGGACGCGCTGGAGCGGGCGGCCGGCCAGTACCCGCTGGGAAGGGTCGGCGAGCCGGAGGACATCGCGGCGGCCGTCGCCTTCCTCGCCTCGCGCGACGCCGCGTGGATCACGGGGATCACCCTTCCCGTGGACGGCGGCATCCTCATCGGCAACACCGGCCTGCAGCAGGCGTTCAAGGGGCGGTGAGCGGGGCGACCGGAGCCATCAACCCGCGTGCAGCATCATCCCGATCCCCGCCACCATCAGCCCCGCCGCCGCCACCCGCGGCGCCCCGAACCGCTCCTTGAAGAACACCGCACCGATTGCCGCCCCCACGAGGATCGACGACTCCCGCAGCGCCGAGATGGGCGCGAGGTCCGCGCGCGTCTGCGCCCACAGCACCAGCCCGTACGCGGCCACGGACAGCACCCCGCCCAGCAGCCCCCGCACCGCGTACGGCCTGATCTCCGCCACGAACCGGCCCCGCCGCGTCACCATCGCGTACACCGGGATCGCGGCCCCCTCCAGGATCATCAGCCACGCGATGTAGCCGAGCGACGTCCCGGAGGCGCGGACGCCGAGGCCGTCCACGACCGTGTACGCGGCGATCGCGAGGCCCGTGGCCGCGGCCGCGGCGATGGCCGCCCAGTGCGGCCGCGCCCCCGAGCCGCGGATCCCCCAGAGCGCGAGCCCGACCAGCCCGGCCGAGGCCACGAGGACGCCCGCGGCCTGCCAGCCGCCGGGCGTCTCGCCGGCGAAGACGGCGGCCAGGACGGTGACCGCGAGCGGGGCCGTGCCGCGGGCGATCGGGTACATCTGCCCGAAGTCGCCGAGCGTGAACGACCGCATGAGCAGCAGCTGGTAGACGATGTGCAGGACCGCGGAGCCCAGCAGGTACGGCCAGGCCGCGCCCGCCGGCAGGGGGACGAAGCCCGCCGCCGCCACCCCGCACAGCGTCCCGCCGCCGCCGACGAGGGTGAAGGCGAGGAGCTGATCCTTGATGCCGTGCGCGACGGCGTTCCAACTGGCGTGCGTGATGGCGGCTATGAGGACGGCCGTGGCGACCAAAGGGGTCATGGACCAGGACGCTAACCCCGTACGTACGGCATACGCGATGTCGCATGTCACACGGGCCGGGCGGGCCTCCCCGCCGTCTCCACGAGCAGCCAGCCGGCCGCGCACATGAGGACGGTCACGGGGGCGGTGACGCGCACCGCCACGAGCACGGCGGAGTGCCCCTCCAGGAGCCCGCCGAAGCCCACCATGGACAGCCCCAGCACGCCGAAGAGGGCGAGCGTGACGCCGAGCGCGGCGGCGGCCGCGGCGCCGCGGCGGGCGGCGGGCGTCCCCGCCGGAGCAGACGCCGGCGGCTGCTCGGCCCTGCGGAAGACCGCGACGAGGAGCGCCGTGACGGCCGCCGCGGCCACGATGCGGACCGGGACCTGCAGCCACCAGGCCGCGCTCGCCGGCGCGGGCAGGGACACGTGCGCCGCGAGCATCGCCCCGTACACGCCCAGCATCGCCGTGAGATGCCACAGGAACGCCGTCATCGCGACGCCGTTCGCGGCGACGACCGTGCGCCAGACGCGGGGACGCGCCACCGCACGGGTCATGGGGCCGCGCAGCAGCTCGACCGCGCCGATCAGCCACATGCCGTGGCAGAGCAGGGCGGCGGTGGGCGGCGCCATGTTGCTGATCTTCTCGCCCGGCATGCCCACCATGGACAGCGGGTACGGGCCGAAGGCCACGAGGGCGACGGCTCCGGCGAGACCGGCCGCGGCGAGGACCGCGGGCCGGTGCAGGCGCCCGTCCGCGCGGAGGAAGCCCAGCTGGTGGACGGCCAGCCAGACGAAGGCGAAGTTGAGGAACTCCACGTACGGGACGCCGGCCGCGAAGCGCAGGACGTCGACGGCTGCCGCCGCGGCCGCCAGCGCGGCGAACGCGCCCCAGCCGTAGCGCTCGTGGAGGCGCAGGAGCGGCGGGGTGAAGGCCACCATGGCCAGGTAGATGCCGATGAACCAGAGCGGCTGGGCGACGAGCCGGGCGGCGACGTCCGTCAGGGCGCCGTTCCCACCGGCCAGTTGTACGGCGAGCGCGCCCGCGCCCCACACGGCGACGAACAGCATCGTGGGGCGGAGGAGACGCTGGAGGCGGGCGCGGAGGAACAGCGCGTAGGCGGGGGCGCCGGTGCGGCGGGTGAGCGAGCGGTACGACAGGGCGTGCGAGAAGCCGCCGACGAAGAAGAACACCGGCATGACTTGCAGGAACCAGGTCAGCAGCTGCAGCTTCGGCTCGACCGCGAGCAGATTGCCGACGGCGGGGCGGTGGCCGTCGTCCACGGTGACGGCGGCCATGAGCCAGTGCCCGAACACGACGGTCCCGAGGGACGCCACGCGCAACAGGTCGATGACGCGGTCCCGCGTCCCCGGCGCCGCCGCGGCCATCTCCCGCGCGCTCATCTTGATTCCCATACGCGCCACGATCGCCGCCGGGCCCGGCGGACCACCACTGCCGGGGTACTCAGATCGCACCTGAGTACGGGGGCGCGTGCGGGGCGGGGCCCGTTCCCGTTGCCGGGGGCCGGCAACACCCCCGCCGCGGCAGGAGGGCCCGACCGAGGCCGCATCCCCTTGCCGGGAGCCCGGCAACAACCCTCCGCCGCCTGGGGGCACCTCCCAGCGGTAGCTGGGGGAGATCAACCCCCGCGGCGCGCCCCGGCGGTGCCGAACCGGCCTGCAGGCGAGCTGGGCACCGCCGATCAGGTCCGTACGGGCAGGGCGCCGTCGCGGCGGAGGTGGACGGCCGGGGCCGTCAGGGCCTGTGCGGGCTCGGCCCTGCCCCCTTGCCGGGGGCCCGGCAACAACCCTCCGCCGCCACGGCGATTAGCCACCGCGGCGCGCCCCGGCGGTGCCGAACGACCTATCCGGGGACGGAGCCCCGCCGGCCCGGCCCGTGCGGGCCGGTGCCGTCAGGACGACCGCAGTACCGACGCCACGATCGGCCCCGCCGAGTCGCCGCCGTGGCCGCCCTGGGGGACGACCGCCGCCGCGGCGACGTCGCCGCGGTACGCGGTGAACCAGCCGTTCGGCTTGGGCTGGCCGTCGACCTCCGCGGAGCCGGTCTTCGCACCGGTGTCGGGGCCGAGCCCGGACATGGCGCGGGCGCCCGTGCCGGACGCGGCGGTGAGCCGCATCATGCCCCGCAGCTGCTCCGCGACGCCGCCCGGCAGGGCCCGCGGCGCCCGGGCGAGCGTCCGGTCGTCGAGGGACGGGTCGACGACGTAGGGCTGGTGGAAGGAGCCGGCCCGTACGGTCGCGGACATGGAGGCGACGTTGAGCGCGGACATCTGCACCTTGCCCTGCCCGATCATCGCCGCCGCCTTGCCCGCCCCGGACTCGGCGGGCACGCTGCCGTCGAACGTGGCGACGCCCGTCTTCCACTCCAGGCCGAGCCCGAAGACGTCCCGCGCCTCCGCGGCGAGCGCGCCGTCACCGACCTGCCCGGCGAGCGAGATGAAGGCGGTGTTGCAGGAGGCGGCGAAGTCCTGGGCGAAGGTCGCGCCGGGGTTCTCGCTCTCCTCCACGTTGTGGAAGCGCATGCCGTACGTGGCGTACTTCGGGCACGGCAGGGGCTTGCCGGGGGAGGCCTTGCCGGCTTCCAGGAGCATCGCCGACGTGATGATCTTCATGGTGGAGCCGGGCGCGGTCTGCCCCATGAGCGCGGTGTTGAACTCGGTCTTCTTGGAGTTGGCGACGGCGAGGATCTCGCCGGTACTGGCCTTGAGGGCGACGACGGACGCGTCGTCGCGGAGGTTCACGGCCGCCTCGGCCGCCCGCTGGACCCCGGCGTCGAGCGTGGTCTTCAGCTGGGCGGGCTTGCCCTTGGAGACGACGTGCAGGGTCTTGGGGGCGGCGGCGCCGGCCCCGTCGGCGGTGGCACCCCCGGCCGCACCTTCCGGCACGGCCTGCACTTCGACGCCCGGCGCGCCGCCCGCCTTCTCCCCGAACCGCTTGCGCAGCTGCGGCAGGACGGAGGCGAGCGAGGGGTAGTCCTTGGCGTCGAGCTTCGTGCCGTTGCGGTCGAGCGCGTCGATCTGCGGCGGGGCCCCGGCGGTGGTCCGCAGGGTCTCGCCGCGGCCGAGCTGCGGGTGGACGACGGCGGGCTGCCAGTCGACGAGCGCCTGCCCGGTGCTGCGGCCGCGGACGACGTCGAGCGAGGAGTCGTACGTCCAGGTCGAGCGCTGTGCACCGTAGGAGACCTCGGCGCTCACGGAGAACGGCACCTTGGCGCCCTGGGGCGTGCCCGGCTTGAGGGACACCTTCTCCACGTGGGCGGCCTCGCGGTAGCCGCCGAGCGCGGTGGTCGCCGCGCCGGAGTTGTCGGTGAGGCCGGCGGCCTTGGCCGTGTCGCCGGACTCCCAGGCGGCGAGGAAGTCGTGCGCGGTCTTCTTGATCTCGTCCGCTGTCGGCGGCCCGGTTCTCAGCGGGGCGGGTTCCCCGTGCGCGCCTGTCGAGCCGTCACCCGCGACGGCGTCCACCAGGTTGTACGCGCCGAGGCCGGCCGCCCCCACGACCGCCGCCGCCACGACACCGATCGCGATCTTCGCGCCCTTGTGCATGTGTGTTCCCCCTCCAGGTCCCAACCGGGCCTCCCCGCCCGACCGGTTTAATCATCCGATTAAAACCTCTGTGTGGGCACTGTACGGGAAGGCCGGAGCGCGCAAGGGGGCTATGGCCGGAACCGATCCTTCAGGGGTATGGAACCGCTCCTCCAGGGTTATTGAACTGCCGTCAGATCCACGAGTCGAACCACATGCGGTTCCGCCACGCCTCTATCGGGATCGCGTGGCCGGTGTAGATCGGCCAGAAGTAGATGAAGTTCCACGCGATCAGCAGCACCAGCGTGCCCGCCCCGACCGCGCCCGCCACCCGCCGCCGCTCCGAGGACCCCGGCGGCCCCAGGACCGCGCCGATCATCATGGCCAGCGTCAGGCACAGAAACGGCAGGAACACCACCGCGTAGAAGACGAAGATGGTGCGCTCCTGCCACAGGAACCACGGCAGATAGCCGGCCGCGACCCCGCACAGCACCGCGCCCGCCCGCCAGTCGCGCCGCAGCGCCCACCGGTAGAGCAGGTACGCGAGCGCGAAGCACGCCGCCCACCACAGCAGCGGGGTGCCCAGCGCGAGCACCTCGCGCGCGCACTTGTCCGTCGCGTCCACCGGGCAGCCGTCCTCGCCCGGCTTCGGCGACTCGTAGAAGTACGAGACCGGGCGCGCCTGGACGAGCCAGCTCCACGGGTTGGACTGGTACGTGTGCGGCGAGGAGAGCGTGGTGTTGAAGTTCCACACCTCCTGCTCGTACTTCCACAGGCTGCGCAGCGGGTTGAGGACCCCGGAGAGGAAGCCGTCCGTGCCGTAGCCGCCGTCGTTCTCGGCCCAGTGCCGGTAGTAGCCGCTGTGCTGCCAGCCGTTCTTCTCGCTGTACGTGCCGCTGTTCGCGAACCAGCCGGTCCACGACGCCAGATAGACCGCGACCGCCACCGGCACCGTCGACAAGAACGCCCACGGCACGTCGCGCCGCAGCGCCGACACGAACGGGCGGCGCGCGCCCGCCGTCCGCCGGGCCGCCGCGTCCCACAGGACGATCATCAGGCCGAACGCGGCCAGAAACACCACGCCGTTCCACTTCGTGGCACAGGCCAGGCCCAGGAACACGCCCGCCGCGATCCGCCACGGGCGCAGGCCCAGGCGCAGGCCGTCACCGACCGCCTCGTCGGGGCACGCCACGCCGTCCGCGCCGACCGGCAGCGCGGCGGCCAGCCGGGCCCGCGAGCGGTCCCGGTCCACGAGGACGCAGCCGAACGCGGCCAGCACGAAGAACATCAGCACCGAGTCGAGCAGCGACGTGCGGCTCATGACGAAGTGCAGGCCGTCCACGGCCATCAGGGCGCCCGCGAGGCAGCCGAGGAACGTGGAGCGGAAGAGGCGGCGGCCGATGCGGCACAGCATCAGGACGGACAGCGTGCCGAGCAGCGCCACCATGAAGCGCCAGCCGACGGGGTTCAGCCCGAAGAGCCACTCGCCGAGGCCGATGACCCACTTGCCGACCGGCGGGTGCACCACGTACCCCGGGGCGTCCGGGACATCGGACCAGCCCCCGATGACCTTGTCGTTGATGTCGTCCGGCCACTTCGCCTCGTAGCCGTACTTCCACAGCGCCCACGCGTCCTTGGCGTAATAGGTCTCGTCGAATATGACGGCCTTGGGGCTGCCGAGGTGCCAGAAGCGGAGGAGACCGGCGAAGAGGGTGACGAGCAGCGGGCCCGTCCAGCCCGACCAGCGGGCGAGCCGGCCGGCGGCCTCCGCCCGCACGCCCAGCAGTGACCACACGCGCGTCCCCGGCTCCGGGAACGGGGGTACGAGCCGCTCCCGCACGTCCGGCTGCGGCCTTGCCACGTAGCCGAACCGGCGGAGTCTGAGCTGCCACGGTGGCGGTTGCCCGGCTGCCGTCCGGCCTTGCGAGACGTGCGTCGCGGTGTCACTGGTCACCGCGCCATCGTAGGGAACCAGTCTGTGGACCGGCGGATCACCGCTCGGGCATGTTCGCCCGCATCGCCTCCTCGACGACGCGGAGCTCCGCCGTGGGGCTGAACTGGACGACCTCGCTCCCGGCGGCGGCGAAGGGCACGTGCCCGCGGGGCAGGTAGAACGCGTCCCCCTCCTCGAAGACCTCCTCACGGCCCCCGTCGTCCGGGAACCGGTAGGTCAGCCGGCCCTTGAGGACGTAACCCCAGTGCGGGCAGCTGCAGGCGTCGCCGGGGAGGCCCCGGAAGAGGGCGGTGCCGTCGACGTCCTCGGTGAAGGTCACGAAGTCGACGGTGTACCCGTCGATGTCCTCGTGCCGGTCGACGACGGGCCCGTGCGTGCTGACCTGCGCGGCGTTGTCCCTGGAAACCTTGGCCATCGCAAACCTCGCCTTCCTCCGGTGCGGTGGGGTGTGGTGCCTTGTGGTGTCGGTGCCGCTCCCGGTGCCGGTCCCGGTCCCGGCCCTTCCAGGGTCCGCTCTCCGTGCGCCTGGGGCACCCGGTGGGCCCGACCGCGTCGCCGGGCCCCGCCGTGGTGCCCCGTGCCGCCGGGCCGGCCGCTCGCGCGTGGTGGTTCCGGCACCGCCGGAAGCCGCCGTGGTGGTTGCTCGCTGTTGCGGCGGATTTTTCTTGCTTGCGGCAAGGAGGCGGTCCGCTGCCCGGTGCCGGGCAGACACCTCCCGCCGCGATGGTGATCAGCCCCCGCCGGGGTCTTCGGCGGTGCCGGACCGGCTCTGCTTGCCTGCGGCAAGGAAGCAAGGCCGGCTTTACCTGTCGGCCGGGTGGCCGGACACGCAGTCTTGCCGCGGGCAAGGAACCCCCGCCCCGCCGGGCACGGCCCCCGCCGGAAGGCGGGGAGGAGCCGCCGCAGCGGGGGGCGCAACCCCCGTCGTCACGCGACCCGCGCCGGAGGCGCCCCCGCGCCTGGGAGGATGGGGGCGTGACTGGAACGCTCGTACTTGCTGGTACTCCCATCGGGGACGTCGCCGACGCCCCTCCCCGCCTCGCCGCCGAGCTCGCCGCCGCCGAGGTGATCGCCGCGGAGGACACGCGCCGGCTGCGCAGGCTGACCCAGGCGCTGGGCGTGCACACGACCGGCCGGGTCGTGTCGTACTTCGAGGGGAACGAGTCGGCCCGCACGCCCGAGCTGGTGGAGGCCCTGGCCGGCGGCGCCCGCGTGCTGCTGGTCACCGACGCCGGTATGCCGTCCGTCTCCGACCCGGGCTACCGCCTGGTCGCCGCCGCCGTGGAGCGGGACATCAAGGTCACGGCCGTGCCGGGCCCGTCCGCCGTGCTGACGGCGCTGGCCGTGAGCGGCCTGCCCGTGGACCGCTTCTGCTTCGAGGGCTTCCTGCCCCGCAAGGCCGGCGAGCGCCTCGCCCGCCTCCGCGACGTGGCCGCCGAGCGCCGCACGCTCGTCTACTTCGAGGCCCCGCACCGCCTGGACGACACCCTGGCCGCGATGGCGGAGGCCTTCGGCGCGGACCGCCGCGCCGCGGTCTGCCGCGAGCTGACGAAGACCTACGAGGAGGTCAAGCGGGGCCCGCTGCAGGACCTCGCGGCCTGGGCGGCCGAGGGCGTGCGCGGCGAGATCACGATCGTCGTGGAGGGCGCCCCCGAGCCCGGCCCCCAGGAGCTGGGCGCCGAGGAGCTCGTGCGCCGTGTGAGGGCGCGCGAGGAGGCCGGCGAGCGCCGCAAGGAGGCCATCGCGGCCGTGGCTGCGGATGCAGGCCTACCCAAGCGCGAGGTCTTCGATGCCGTCGTGGCAGCAAAGAATGCGCCATAACAGGGCCCATCGGAGAGTAAAGGGATAATCTGAAAAGCAAAGCTTAGGCCTGGCAGCCTGGGACTTTGGGCAGGTCCGCGCCAAGTTTGCCCCAATTCGGGGGATAGGCTGCTGCGCCGTCGCCGGGATGGGCGTTCCCTGGATGTGGGACGTCCGGTCCCGGAGAGACTTGTCCTCAGGACAAGAGGAGCTGCCATGAGCGAGATCGCAGGAACCTCGAACGGTGTCCACTCGATAGCCGGCGCGCAGCCGGTCCCCGAGCGCAGCACATTCGCCGCCGCACCCCCGGCCGTCGTGGAGACGGAGACGGTGCACGAGTCGTACTCGTTCGCCTGCATGCGGTGCGGTCACGGCTGGGAGCAGTCGTACGAGATCAAGCACCACACGGACGCCGAGGGTCGGCCCTTCGTCATCTACTACGCGGACGGCGAGCGCGTGCCGTCCCCGCTGACCCGCCCCACCTGCGTGAACTGCGGTGAGCACGTCGTGCGCATCATGCGGTCCGGCCGCGTCTCACTGATCGCGGACGTCCTGCACCGCCCCGCCCACGAGGTCCCGGCCACCCAGCAGGCCCCCGCGGGCCCGCTCCACGCCGGCGGCCCCGAGCCCTGGCACCGGCAGCGGTTCCCGCGCACCGAGCGGCCCGGGACGTCCGAGCAGCCCGGCGAGCCCGGGCAGGAACACCACTGGCACCTCTCGGACCTCCTCCACCCGGTCCGGGCGTACCGCGAGCACCACCGCTGATGGTCAGCTGACGGTCACGGGCGCTGCCTAGAATCGCTCGCATGGCGGCAACAACATCGAACGCATCGAACAGCAGTGGCGGGACCGGCAGCGGCAAGAACGACAAGGACGCCCCACCGCCACTCCCGGCCCCGCTCGGCGTTCCCGTTGCCGACTCGCACACCCACCTGGACATGCTCCCCCAGCTACCGCTGGGAGGTGCCCCCACCAGCCACTCCGAGAGTGATGGCGAGGGCGTCGCCGACGCCCTCGCCAAAGCCGCGTCCGTCGGCGTGACGACGGTCATCCAGGTGGGGTGCGACGTGGCCGGTTCCCGCTGGGCTGCCGAGACGGCCGCCGCGCACGAGGCCGTCTGGGCCACGGTCGCCCTGCACCCCAACGAGGCGCCCCGCATCGTCCACGGCGACCCCGACGGCTGGTCGCGCCAGGGCACCCGCCCCGCGGGCGGCCGGGAGGCCCTCGACGCCGCGCTCGCCGAGATCGACCACCTGGCCGCGCTCCCGCAGGTCAAGGGCATCGGCGAGACCGGCCTGGACTTCTTCCGCACCGGCCCGGAGGGCATGGAGGCCCAGGAGTACTCCTTCCGCCGCCACATCGACATCGCCAAGCGCCACGGCAAGGCCCTGGTCATCCACGACCGCGAGGCCCACGCCGACGTCCTGCGCGTCCTGGACGAGGAGGGCGCGCCGGACGCGGTCGTCTTCCACTGCTACTCCGGCGACGCCGAAATGGCGAAGGTCTGCGCCGACAACGGCTACTACATGTCGTTCGCCGGAAACGTCACCTTCAAGAACGCCCAGCCGCTGCGCGACGCCCTCGCCGTCGCCCCCCTCGACCTGATCCTCGTCGAGACCGACGCGCCCTTCCTGACCCCCGCTCCCTATCGCGGACGGCCCAACGCGCCGTACCTCATTCCGGTCACGTTGCGCGCCATGGCGGGCTACAAGGAAATCAGCGAGGACGCGCTCGCCGCGGCCGTCGCGGCGAACACGGCGCGGGCTTTCGGCTACTGAAATCCGGCCGCCGCGGCGGTCACCGGGGCGGTCGACGGGGCGGTCGCCGGGGCCGCCGCGCGCCCCCTCCGCGCCCCCGCGCCCCGCGACACCGTGTGATGATCCGACTTTGGAGAGTGACTTCCCCTCCGCTACAGTCCCGGGCCGAAGCACGACCCAGGGGAGCGTCACGTGACTCGTCATGCACAGGGCAGCCCCCGCGCCGCACGCAGCGGTGCGGCGGAAGCACCGCCGTACGACCCGTTTGACCCCTACAACCCGTACGCCGCGCACGACGCGTATGCCGCGCACGACCCGTACGACCCGCACGACCCGTACTTCGCCGGCCGCTACGAGGGCCGCCATGAGGGTCGCTACGAGGACAGCCCCTACGACAGCAGTGGCCACGACGGCAGCCACTACGACCTGTACGCCGCCTACGTCGCCCCGGTCGGGCCCTACCCGATATACGAACCGGTCCCGGCCCCGGCGGGCCCGGGCTCCGCCCCGTACGACCCCTTCCTGCCCGAGCCCCGCGAAGCGGCGGCCGGCCCCGGGGCACCCGCCCCGTACGAGGCGCCGCACCTGCCGCGCCAGCCGTTCACCAGAGAGGCGTACGCGGCGGGAGAGACCGTCGTCGCGGGAGAGGTCGTCACCGAGGACGCGCCGGCCCGAGAGGCCCTCGCGGGCGGTGCCGCCGGTGCCGTCGGCGCTGCTGACACGCCCCCTGCCGCGCCCCGCCCCGCCCCCGGCCGCCGCCTCGGCGGCCGCGGCCGCAAGCGCCCGGGCGACCGCCCCGACGCCCTGCGGAAGCTGCTCCCGCAGGCCCTCGTCGTCGCCTTCCTGGCCGGCGGCACGTCCGCGTTCGTCGCCGACGACAAGACCGTCCACCTCACCGTCGACGGCCACGAGCGCGTCCTGCACACCTTCGCCGACGACGTCGACGAGCTCCTCGCCGACCAGGGCATGGACCTCGGCGAGCACGACGACGTCTCGCCCGGCCACGGCCACGACCTCGCCCGCGGCGACGAGATCACCGTCCGCTACGGCCGCCCCCTCGCCCTCACCCTCGACGGCGAGCACCACCGCATGTGGACCACCGCCCGCACCGTCGACGGCGCCCTGCGCCAGCTCGGCGTACGCGCCGAAGGCGCCTACCTGTCCGCCGAACGGTCCGCCCCCATCAGCCGCGACGGCCTCGACCTCGCCGTCCGCACCGAGCGCACCGTCACCTTCATGGCCGACGGCCGCGAGCGCACCATCCGGACGAACGCCGCCACCGTCCACGAGGCCGTCGAACAAGCCGGCATCTCCCTCCACGGCGAGGACACCACCTCCGTCGACCCCGACAGCTTCCCCCGCGAAGGCCAGACGATCTCCGTCATGCGGATCACCGGCAGCGAGGAGGTCCGCGAGGAGCCCATCGACTTCACCACCGAGCGCCACGACGACCCCGACCTCTTCAAGGGCACCGAGGTCGTCTCCCAGCGCGGCGAGAAGGGCGTGGAACGCATCACGTACGCGCTGCGCACGGTCAACGGCGTCAAGCAGAAGCCGCGCCGCGTCGCGTCCGAGACCGTGCGGGAGCCCCGCACCCAGATCGTCCGCGTCGGCACCAAGGCCCGTCCCGTCTCCGTCCAGAGCGTCGGCGGCGACGGCCTGAACTGGGACGGGCTCGCCCAGTGCGAGGCCGGCGGCCGCCCCGACGCCGTCGACCCGTCCGGCACGTACGGCGGCCTCTACCAGTTCGACGTGCACACCTGGCGGTCCCTGGGAGGCAGCGGCCGGCCGCAGGACGCGCCCGCCTCCGAGCAGACGCTGCGGGCCAAGAAGCTGTACGTCAGCCGGGGGGCGAGCCCGTGGCCCGTGTGCGGCCGTAAACTTCACGGGTGAGCTCCAGCCCCAGTACAGACGAGTCCGGCGCGCTGCTCGGCCCTGCCGACATCCGCGAGCTGGCCGCAGCCCTCGGCGTACGGCCGACGAAGCAGCGCGGCCAGAACTTCGTGATCGACGCGAATACGGTCCGGCGCATCGTCCGCACCGCCGGCGTCCGGCCCGACGACGTCGTCGTCGAGGTCGGCCCCGGCCTGGGGTCGCTGACCCTCGCCCTGCTGGAGGCCGCCGACCGGGTCGTCGCCGTCGAGATCGACGACGTGCTCGCGGCGGCCCTGCCGTCCACCATCGCGGCGCGCATGCCGGAGCGGGCGGATCGTTTCGCTCTCGTCCACAGCGACGCCATGCACGTCCAGGAGCTGCCGGGGCCGGGCCCCACCGCTCTTGTGGCCAACCTGCCGTACAACGTCGCCGTGCCGGTGCTGCTGCACATGCTCGATCGCTTCCCGAGCATCGAGCGCACGCTGGTCATGGTCCAGGCCGAGGTCGCCGACCGGCTCGCCGCCCGTCCCGGCAACAAGGTCTACGGCGTGCCGTCGGTCAAGGCCAACTGGTACGCGGAGGTCAAGCGGGCCGGGGCGATCGGGCGGAACGTCTTCTGGCCCGCGCCGAATGTCGACTCGGGTCTCGTGTCGCTCGTGCGACGGGACAAGCCGATCGAGACGACGGCGACGAAGGACGAGGTGTTCGCGGTCGTGGACGCGGCGTTCGCCCAGCGGCGGAAGACGCTGCGGGCGGCGCTGGCCGGCTGGGCCGGGTCCGCTGCGGCGGCGGAGGCGGCGCTGGTGGCTGCGGGTGTCTCGCCGCAGGCGCGGGGCGAGGCGCTGACGGTGTACGAGTTCGCGGCGATCGCGGAGAACAAGCCGGCGGTGTAGCGGCGCTGGCGGGGCGGGTGCGTTTGCGGGTGCGGGGCCTGTTCGGGTGCGGGTCCGCCTGGGTGCCGGTGGTGGGGGCTCCGGGGTGGGGGTCCGGGGCCGTATATTTACGGGCCCGTTGCCGCAGATGTCGAGGGTGCCCCGGTATTGGGCCCACAAATACACGTCAGTGCCCCGGACCCCCACCCCTGCGCCCCCACCACCTCCCGCCGTCTTCCGGCTGACGCGCGCACGTGCCCCGTACGATCTTGCGGCGGCGGGCAGTGTGGCCTACAGGCGCGTCAGGGGAAGCCGAAACCCGCGCCTCGGGGACATGGCCGACTCCGATCTCGCTGAGGCTCGGCCGTACGATCGGGGTGGCCGCTATCACCCGCACCCCGAGGAGCCCGCTCCGTGTCCGTGACCGTTCGTGTCCCCGCCAAGGTCAACGTCCAGCTCGCGGTCGGCCCGCTGCGGCCCGACGGTTTCCATGACCTGGCCAACGTCTTCCTGGCGGTCGGTCTGTACGACGTGGTCACGGTGACCCCGGCGGATGAGCTGCGGGTCACTTGTTCGGGTCCGGACGCGGACAAGGTTCCGCTGGATGCCTCGAACCTGGCTGCCCGGGCGGCGCTGGCGCTGGCCGCGCGGCACGGGCGCGAAGCGAACGTCCACATCCACATCGAGAAGGACATCCCCGTCGCGGGCGGCATGGCGGGCGGCAGCGCGGACGGCGCGGCGGCGCTGGTCGCGTGCGACGAGCTGTGGGGCACGGGCGCCTCGCGCGAAGACCTGCTGGAGATCTGCGCCGAGCTGGGCAGCGACGTGCCGTTCAGCCTGGTGGGCGGGACGGCGCTGGGCCGGGGGAGGGGCGAGCTTCTGACCCCGGTCGAGACAGGGGGCTCCTTCCACTGGGTGTTCGCGGTGGCGGACGGCGGGCTGTCGACCCCGGCGGTGTACGGGGAGTGCGACCGCCTGCGGGGCGATTCCTTTGTGCCGGCTCCGGACCCTTCGCCTGAGCTGCTCGACGCCCTCCGGGCGGGCGACGCGGTCGCGCTGGCGGGCGCCGTGAGCAACGACCTGCAGGCGGCGGCGGTCTCGCTGCGGCCGTCACTGGCGGAGACGCTGACGGCGGGTACGGAGGCGGGCGCACTGGCCGCGATGGTCTCGGGCTCCGGCCCGACGACGGCGTTCCTTGTCGGCGACGAGGCGGAGGCCGAGAAGGTCGCGGAGGCGCTGCGCGCGTCCGGTACGTGCCGGGCGGTACGGGTGGCTGCGGGGCCGGTGCCCGGGGCGACGATCACTGTCGGTTAGGCTCTGCGATTCCGCGCCCGAGGGGGCGCCCGAATCGGGGGTTTCACCATGGCGACTCCACCGCCGCCCTATCAGCAGCAGAACCCGTACCAGGGGCAGAACCCGTACGGCCAGGGGCAGAGCCCGTATCAGGGACAGAACCCGTACGGCTACGTCGCGCCGGGCCATGCGCCTGCGCCCGGCCCGATGCCTGCGGGGCTCACGTGCCGCATGTGCGGTGGGTTCCCGGCCGTTGAGGCGACGATTCGGCAGCACCGGGGCGTCCTCGTTTGGATGACCTTCATGCACTTGAAGGGGCCGTTCTGCCGGAACTGCGGCCTCGCGGTCGAGCGTGAGATGACGGGCAAGACGCTGTGGCAGGGCTGGTGGAGCCCGGTGTCGCTGGTTCTCTTCACGCCGCTCACGCTGATCTGGAACATGACGGTGCGGTCGAAGCTGAACAAGCTGCCCCCGCCGACGCCGGGACAGGTGCCCAACCAGGGCTCTGGCCAGCAGTGGCTGTAAGTTCCCCCGTTCACCCGTTCGGGGAGTAGTTCTTCGAGTCCGGCGTGTTCGCGCCTTGCCCGCCTTAGCGTCCGTTGCTACCGACGGAGGTAGGCAGAAGGGCGGGGATGCCGGATGGAAGCACGACCCGATGCGCCGATGGCCTGGCGGCTGTGCGGAAACCAGATCAAGCTGTGGCGCCAGGCCGCGGGCGTCAGCCGTGAGGAGCTGGCGGCGGAGGCGGGGTACGGGGTGGAGGCCGTCCGGTCCATGGAAATGGGCCGACGGAGGCCGAGTCAGCACCTCCTGCAGGTGGCGGACAGCATGTTCGGCGCGGGCGGGAAGCTGGAGTCGGCGCACCAGTACTTGGAGCCGGACAAGTACATCACCCGAGCGCGTGAGTACATGGCCATCGAGGCCGAAGCGGTAGCCCACCACTGGTACGACGTGTTGCTCATCCCCGGACTGCTGCAGACCGAGGACTATGCGCGTGTGCTCATGGCCAGCCACTGCCCGCCGGTGGATGACGAGACCGTCGAGGCGCGGGTAACGGGGCGGATGGAACGCCAGGAGCTGCTGAAGAAGACGACGACACTGTTCAGCTTTGTCATCCACGAGGCTGCCCTGAGAGGCATGGTCGGCGGCCCCGATGTGATGAAGGGGCAGCTCAACCACCTCTTGGAAGTGGGCCAGTTGCGCAACGTTTCCATCCAAGTGCTGCCCATGGGGCAGGGCGCCGGTCCCGCGATCAGCGGCCCGTTCTCGCTGTTGGAGACGGCTGATCACAGGACCTACGGCTATCAAGAGGCACAGGGGGCCAGCATGCTGTACACGGATCTGGAAAGGGTTGGCGATCTCATCAAGCGCCACTCCATGATCCGCATGCACGCGCTCGACGCCGAGGAGTCGGCCCGACTGATCAGAAGGGTGGCAGGAGAGCTGTGAGCGGGGAGTGGCGTAAGTCGAGCTACAGCCAGGGTGAGGGCGACCAGTGCGTTGAAGTCGCGCGCCTCCCCCAAGCCATACGAATACGCGACTCCAAACGCAAAGACGGCCCCCACCTCGCCATAGCTCCCAGCACCTGGTCGGCCTTCGTCGCCCACATGCTGGGTGGCTGAACAGGAGCATGAGATGCTGGCAGACATGCGCTACGCCATCCGCTACAGCGAAGAAGCCGCGGCCAAGCGCGACAGCCTCGATGCTGTGCGGCGCAAGAGCTTCGACCGCGCCATCGACGTTCTCGCCGAGCACCCTGAGCACGAGAAGTCGCTGGCCATGGGTGAGAACGTTCGGCACATCCGGCTGACCAACGACATCCTCGCTGAGTACGCGATCTTCAATCAGTTCGTGATGATCCTCGTCCTGAACATCTTCGACCGGCAGGATGTCCTCGTAGCCGACGAGGACTGATCACCTGGTGAGGGGTGGGGCTACCCCCACCCCCAAAGGACCCGCTGTTCCCATGGGGCGGGACACCCCGCGTCCCTAGCGTGAATGCCCGTGATGGGCAAACTCGCAGCGCGGTCGCTGCGCTACAGAATCGGCGGCTTCGCCGCCACCTTCCTCGCGCTGTTCATCGGCGCCACGCTCGTCATGGCCTGCGGCGGCCTGATGGAGACCGGCATTCGCAACAACGTGCCGCCGCAGCGCCTCGCGGGCGCGGATCTGCTCGTCACCGGTGACCGTACGCACACCGTGGCGACGAGCAAGAAGCACAAGAAGGCGACCACGCTGCCCGAGCGGGTGGAGATCCCGGCTGGCCTTGTCGAAAAGGTCCGCGCCGTGCCGGGCGTCCGGGGCGCCACCGGTGAGCGGACCTTCGACGCCGCCGTGCTGAGCGGCACCACAACGGTCACTGCCCAAGCCCACGGCTGGGAGTCCGCGGCGCTCACCCCGTACGCCCTCACGTCAGGGAACGCGCCCGCCCGCGGCGAGGTCGTCCTCGATGCCGCCACCGCCCGCCGCGCGGGCGCCACGACCGGTGACCGGGTCCGTATCGCCGCGCACGGCGGCTCTGCCGCCTACCGGGTGAGCGGTGTCGCCGCCGCGCAGGGCGTCCCGCAGGCCACCCTCTTCTTCGCGGCGGCGGACGCCGCGGCCCTGTCCGGTCGTCCGGAGACCGTCGCCGACATTGCCGTCACTCTTGCCCCCGGCGCGCACCCGGACGACGTCCGCGAGGGCATACGCCAGGCCCTCGCCGACAACTCCGTCACTCTGCTCTCCGGTGACGACCGAGGGGCTGTGGAACACCCCGAGGCACCGCAGGGCGGCGAAGACCTGGTCGCGCTCTCCGGCGTCGTCGGCGGGCTCGTCATCCTCGTCGCGGCGTTCGTCGTCGCCGGGACCGTCGCCCTGTCCGCGCAACAGCGCAGCCGCGAACTGGCGCTGCTGCGTGCCATCGGCACGACCACCCGCCAGCTCCGCCGGATGCTGCTGGGGGAGACCCTCATGGTCATGGCGCTGGCGGGCGCCGCGGCCTGGCCCGCCGGGCCCCTCGTGGGGCGGCGGCTCTACGACACCCTCGTCGACAGCGGCATGATCGCGGACACCGTCCAGTTCCGGCAGGGCTGGATCCCGGCCATGCCCGCCTACGGGGCGCTGCTCCTGACCGCCGTCCTCGGCGGGCTGCTCGGCAGTGTCCGGGCCGTGCGGGCCAAGCCGGTGGAGGCGCTCGGGGAGGCGGCCGTGCAGAAGCCCGGCCTGCACCCCGTACGGATCGCCGCCGGGCTGCTGTTCCTCGCCGGAACGGTCGCCCTGGCGCTCGTCACCGCGCTGGTTCTGCGCGGCCCGGTGGCCGCCAGTACGGCAGGCCCCACGGTGATGTGCTGCGCGATCGCCCTCGCCCTCCTCGGCCCCTGGTTCACCAAACTCGTCACTCTCCTCCTGCACTGGCCCGTACGGCTCCTCACCGGCCCCGCCGGCCGTCTCGCCGCCCTCAACTGCCGTGCCCGTACGGCCAAGATGGCCGCCATCGCCACTCCGGTCATGCTCGCCAGCGCCATCGCCACCGGGAACCTCTACCTGCAGACCACGACGGCCGCCGTGGCCGACAAGGCCTTCGCGGACAACCTGCGGGCCGATGCCGTCCTCACCTCGGCGGCGGGCGGGGTGGACCCGGCACTGCTCGCGCAGGTACGGGCGCTGCCGTCCGTCGCGGGGGCGAGCGCGTACGTGACCAGCGCCGCGCACACCGAGAAGCCGCACGACGGCGACGAGAACAAGAAGGGCCTGCCCCTGCAGGGCGTGAGCGCCGAGGGCGTCGCACAGACCCTCGCCGTCAAGGCGAGCGCGGGCAGCCTGGACGGACTGCGCGGGAACGCGATCGCCCTGCCGGAGACCGTGGCGCACCGCATGCACCGCACCGTGGGGGACACGATCACCTTGCGGATGGGAGACGGCGAGCGGGCGGACGTACGGGTCGTGGCGCTGTTCAAGGGGCGCGAGGGGTTCGACACGGCGCTGACGAGCGCCGAGCTGCTCGCCCCGCACACCACCGCCGGGCTGCCCGCGCAGCTCCTCGTACGGGCTGCGGCCGGCGACCGGGACCGGCTGACGGCCGAGCTGGCCACGCTGGCCGCGCGGCACCCGGGGCTCAAGGTCATGGACCGGGACGCGCTCACGGCCGCGCACGCGCAGAACAGCCGCACGCAGGCGTCCGTCAACTACCTGATCATCGGGATGCTCGTCGCGTACACGGCACTGTCCGTCGTGAACACGACCGCCGTCGCCGTCGGCAACCGCCGCAAGGAGTTCGCGCTCCAGCGGCTCACGGGGGCCACGCGGGGACAGGTGATGCGGATGATGACGGTGGAGGGCGTCCTGGTGGCCGTGGTGGGCCTCCTCCTCGGCGCCGCGGCCGCGGCGAGCACGCTGGTGCCGTTCGGCTACGCACTGGGCGGCGCGGGCACGGTCTCCGGCCCGCCGGAGATCGCCCTGACCGTGATCGGCGCCGCCGCCGCGCTGACGCTCGCCGCGACCCTCGTGCCCACGTGGTGGGCGCTGCGCTCCCGCCCGGTGGAGGCGGCCCGCGCCTGACCCGGCGCCGGAGGCCGCCCCCGCCGGGCCCCGGCGCGGGCATGGGATCCTGGAACCCAGGACCCCCACGCAAGGAGCGGCATGGCAGCCAACCTCGTCAATCTGGAAGCCGTCGAAAAGGTGTACGGCACCCGTGCACTGCTCGACGGCATCTCCCTCGGCGTGAACGAGGGCGACCGGATCGGTGTGGTCGGCCGCAACGGTGACGGCAAGACCACCCTCATCCGCATCCTCGCCAAGCTGGAAGAGGCGGACAAGGGCCGCGTCACGCACGCCGGCGGCCTGCACCTCGGCGTGCTCACGCAGCACGACTCGCTCGACCCGGCCGCCACCATCCGCCACGAGGTGATCGGCGACCTGGCCGACCACGAGTGGGCGGGCAGCGCGAAGATCCGCGACGTGCTCACGGGCCTCTTCGGCGGGCTCGACCTGCCCGGGTTCGCCGACGGCCTGGACACCGTGATCGGCCCGCTGTCGGGTGGCGAGCGCCGCCGCATCGCGCTCGCCAAGCTGCTCATCGCCGACCAGGACATGATCGTCCTGGACGAGCCCACCAACCACCTCGACGTCGAGGGCATCTCCTGGCTCGCGAGCCACCTGCAGCAGCGCCGCTCCGCGCTGGTCTGCGTCACGCACGACCGCTGGTTCCTGGACCAGGTGTGCACGCGCATGTGGGACGTGCAGCGCGGCGTCGTCCACGAGTACGAGGGCGGCTACAGCGACTACGTCTTCGCGCGCGCCGAGCGCGAGCGCATCGCCGCGACCGAGGAGGTGAAGCGGCAGAACCTGATGCGCAAGGAGCTGGCCTGGCTGCGCCGCGGCGCCCCCGCCCGCACCAGCAAGCCGCGCTTCCGCATCGAAGCCGCGAACGAGCTGATCGCGGACGTGCCGCCGCCGCGCGACAGCGCCGAGCTGATGAAGTTCGCGAGCTCGCGCCTCGGCAAGACGGTCTTCGACCTGGAGAACGTCTCCATCCAGGCCGGCCCCAAGGAACTCATCAAGCACCTGACGTGGCAGCTCGGCCCGGGCGACCGCATCGGCCTCGTCGGCGTCAACGGCGCGGGCAAGACCTCGCTGCTGCGCGCGCTCGCGGAGGCGGCGGCCACCGACGGCGAGAAGCAGCCGGCGGGCGGCAAGGTCGTCGTCGGCAAGACCGTCAAGCTGGCCTACCTCTCGCAGGAGGTCGGCGAACTCGACCCGGCCAAGCGGGTGCTGGAAGCCGTGCAGCAGATCCGCGACCGCGTCGACCTCGGCAAGGGCCGCGAGATGACCGCGGGACAGCTGTGCGAGAAGTTCGGCTTCACGAAGGAGAAGCAGTGGACGCCGGTCGGCGACCTCTCCGGCGGTGAGCGCCGCCGGCTGCAGATCCTGCGCCTGCTGATGGACGAGCCCAACGTCCTCTTCCTCGACGAGCCGACGAACGACCTCGACATCGAGACCCTCACCCAGCTGGAGGACCTCCTCGACGGCTGGCCCGGCTCGATGATCGTCATCAGCCACGACCGGTACTTCGTCGAGCGCACCACCGACAAGGTGTACGCGCTGCTCGGCGACCGGGCGCTGCGGATGCTGCCGCGCGGCCTGGACGAGTACCTGGAGCGGCGGCAGCGCGTGATCGAGGCTGCCGCGCCCGCCGCCGCTCCGGCCGCGGCCCCGGCGGCGGGTGCGCCGGCGCAGAAGTCCGCCGCGGACGCGCGCGCCGCGAAGAAGGAACTGCAGAAGATCGAGCGCCGCCTGGACCGCATCAGCGAGCAGGAGGCGAAGCTCCACGCGCAGATCGCGGAAAAGGCGACCGACTTCGAGGCCGTCGCCAAACTCGACGCCGGACTGCGGGAGCTGGCGGGCGAGCGCGACGAACTGGAACTGCGCTGGCTCGAACTGGCGGAAGACGCGTAGCGCTTGCCGGCGGCCCGCGGGTCGGCCTCGCAGGTCAAGGGAGCCCCGGCTCCCTTGAATCCGCCGCGACGGCGAGCAACCACGATGGTGGAGCCCGGCGGTGCCGTACGGGCTCAGCTGCGTTCGGCACCGCCGGGACCCGACCTGCGATCCGGTGAAGGGGCTCGCCCCTTCATTTCCGCCGCCACGGCGAGCAACCACGACGGTGGTGACCGGCGGTGCCCAGCGCACCCGAACCCGTACGGCCGGCCCCGCACAACCGTCCGGCACGGGCAACAGTCTCGTCACGGCCCGGTATCGACCCGTGTCCCGTCAGTACCGGGTGATAAAAAGAACATCCGCCAGCCCCGCCGCAACGAGGAAAGCTGATGTCAACACCGCCCCCGCCCCAGCCGCCCAACCAGCCGCCGCAGGGCTTCGGGGCACCCAGCCCCTCGTACGGCTACCCGCCGCAGCAGCCCGCGCCCACGCAGCCCGCTCAGCCCGCGGTGAGCGCTCCGGCGCCCCAGTCCCCGCAGCCGCCGCAGGCGGCCCCGCAGGGCCCGCCCGCCCCGCCGCTCGGCCCGCCCGGGCCGCCGCCGTCGGGCCAGCCCGGCTACGGCTACCCGCAGACGCCCCCGCCCCCGCCGCCGCCCTCCGCGCCGCAGACCGCGCCCCAGGGCGGCTACGGCTACCCGGGCCCGGGTCAGCAGCAGCCCGCGCAGGGATACCCGCAGTACAACACCTACCCGCAGCAGCCCGGCCCGTACGGCGCCCCGGGCCAGTACCCCGGCGCGCCCGGCGGCAACGGGGGCAACGGCGGTGACGCCGCCAAGAAGAAGCGCATGGCGATCATCGCCGGCTCCGTGGCGGCCGTCCTCGTCCTCGTCGGCGGCGGCGTCTGGTTCGCCACCAGCGGCGGCGACAAGGACGAGCCCAACGTCTCCAGCAACGGCCAGACCGGCGGCAACGGCGGCAACGGCGGCACCAAGGGCGGCGGAGGAGGCGGTGGCGGCAAGCCCAAGACCGTCGACGGCAAGCTCCTGTTCAACGTCGAACAGGAGAAGGTCGACGACCTCGTCAACATGAACGGCATGTGGGCCACCGACCAGGCCGTCGCCAAGGGCGACGTCTACAAGATCGTCGGCTACGGCCTGTCCGGCGGCAAGAAGTGGGAGCTCCCGCTCGACGGCGCCATCTGCTGGGCGAACCCCAAGGCCACGGACGACGGCAAGGCCGTCGTCCTGGTCAGCGACGGCAAGCCCAGCGCGGAGAAGAAGTACGGCGGCCCCTGCACCCAGGTCATCGCCTTCGACGTCAACAAGGGCACCAAGCTCTGGCAGAAGTCGGCCAAGGCCGGCGACCGCGACGTGACCTTCTCCGAGGTCACCATCGGCGGCGGCACGGTCGCCGCGGGCGGTCTCAGCGGCGGAGCCGCCTGGTCGCTGGCGGAGGGCAAGGAGCTGTGGGCGCCCAAGGCCGACGGCGACGACTGCCGCGACGGCGGCTACGGCGGCGGCAGCAAGCTCGTCGCCGTGCGCCGCTGCGGTGACATCGAGCGCGGCATCGTCAAGATCCAGACGCTCGACCCCAAGTCGGGCGCCGTGAAGTCCTCGTACCAGATGCCGCCCGGCCTGAGCTGGCCGCACATCGCCTCCACCGAGCCCCTGGTCGTCGCCGTCAACGCCGGCGGCAGCACGGGCAACGGCGCGTCCGACTTCTTCGTCGTCGACGACAGCGCCAAGGACGGCAAGCTGCGCAGCAAGATCTCCACGGACAACGGCAAGTACGAGCCGCGCTGCCCGTCGACCGAGGTCGAGGGCTGCACCAAGCTGTCCATCACCAAGGACACGCTCTACATGCCGACCGAGGAGCACTCCTCCGGCGACCCGAACCAGGCCGGCCGCGTCAACGAGATCGTCGCCTTCGACCTGGCCACCGGCCAGACCAAGGGCAAGACGGACGGCACCCCCGGCTCCACCCTGGTGCCCCTCGGCGTGGACCAGGACGGCTACCCGATCGGGTATCAGATCCCGACCTACAACGCCGGCGGCAAGGTGCTGCGCATCGACCCCAAGACGTACAAGGCCGACGTGCTGCTGAAGAACGCCGACGAAACGTCCCGCCCGGAGCGGGAGCTGTCGCCCGACTTCCAGCTGGGTCTGTGGGCCCAGGGCCGGCTCTTCCTCGGCACGAAGTACGCGCACCGCGCCTCCTCGGTCGATCTGGGGAAGCAGTACACGCTGATGGCCTTCGGCGGGAGCTGACCCCGCCCGGAGGCTGACAGCCCGCGTTGACGCGACTTGATCACGGCGTCGCCCGTACAGCGGTTTCCGACCGCTTGGCGCCGTGATCAAGCACAATTGAAGTCGTAACCGTCGCATCCCTGCTCGTCGCGCTGCCGCGCCTGAACGATCCGTTTCAGTCGCGAAGTACACGTGATTGGCAGGGATTTCGGCATTCCGGGGGACTTCTCACCGGTAAGGGGCGCGCAACGTCGAACAAGCGTGTAGCTTCCGGGGTCGAGGGGTCGACAAGGAGACGTAGAGACGTACGCGGGGCGACAGGGGGCAAGCGCATGGGCGTGCGGCTCATGGTGGTCGATGATCACCGACTGCTGGCCGAGGCGCTCGCCTCGGCCCTGAAGCTGCGCGGGCACCGGGTCCTGGCCGCGGCCGCGCCGAGCGCGGGCGCCGCCGATCTGGTGGTGAGCCGCGCACCCGAAGTGTGCCTGCTGGGCACCGCCACACCCGCCGAGCCGGGGGCCTTCGACCCCGTCGTCCGCATCAAGCGGGACCGGCCGCAGGTGGCCGTCGTCGTGCTCGGCCCCGTGCCGAGCCCGCTCGGTATCGCCGCGGCCTTCGCCGCCGGCGCGTCCGGCTACGTGCGGCACAACGAACGGATCGAGGGCGTCGAGCGCGCCATGATGAAGGCGCGGGCGGGCGAGGCGGCGGTCGATCCGCAGCTCCTCCAGGGCGCGTTCGCGGAGCTGCTCAACCCCGCGGCCCAGCCGGACGACGAAGGGGCGAGGCTGCTGCAGCTCCTGACCCCGCGGGAGGTCGAGGTCCTCGTCCGCGTCGCCGAGGGGGAGGACACGCGCCTGATCGCGGCGGGCATGGGGATAGCGCCGAGCACGGCGCGGACGCATGTGCAGCGGGTGCTGATGAAGCTGGGGGTGGGGTCGCGCTTGGAGGCGGCGGCCCTCGCTGCCCGCACCGGTCTGCTGGACCGCGCGGCGGGGGCAGGCCCGGTACCGCCGCCGCGAAACTAGAAAAGCCTGTCCGGCGTTTGAGGACGAGCGCGTCCAGCGCGATACGGGGTCCGGGGGCTTGCCCCAGTTACGGGAAGGGGC
Organism: Streptomyces roseoverticillatus; assembly: GCF_000719265.1. GTDB lineage: Bacteria > Actinomycetota > Actinomycetes > Streptomycetales > Streptomycetaceae > Streptomyces > Streptomyces roseoverticillatus. The sequence continues at coordinate 100,553 of NZ_JOFL01000004.1, forward strand.
GGGGTGGGGAGAAGAAAGCCGTGAGCCCAGTGCGCCCCGTGAGGAAGACGGCAACCAAGCTCGCCGACGGCCGCGAGCTGATCTACTACGACCTCCACGACGACGTCATACGCGACCCCGTCGACGATCCCCGCCCCCTCCACCCCGTCGTCGCCACCACCGAAATCCGCCACGACCCCCTCCTCGGCGACGACGTCGCCATCGCCTCCCACCGCCAGACCCGCACCTTCCTCCCACCCGCGGAAGCGTGCCCCCTCTGCCCCAGCCGCCCCGGTCACCCCACCGAAATCCCCGCCCCCGACTACGAAGTGGCCGTCTTCGAGAACCGCTTCCCGTCGCTGACGGGCCACGCGGGACGGTGCGAAGTGGTCTGCTTCACGTCCGACCACCACACTTCCTTCGCCGCCCTCGGCACCGACCGCGCCGCCCTCGTCCTCGCCGCCTGGACCGACCGCACCGCCGAACTGGCCGCGCTCCCCTCCGTGCGGCAGGTGTTCTGCTTCGAGAACCGGGGCGAGGAGATCGGCGTGACCCTCGGCCACCCGCACGGCCAGATCTACGCGTACCCGTTCGTCACCCCGCGCACCGAGCGCATGCTCGCCTCGGCCGCCGCCCACGCGGCCCGCACGGGCGGGCGCAACCTCTTCGAGGACACCGTGGCCGCCGAGCGCGAGGACGGCCGCCGCGTCGTCCTCGCCGCCGAGCACTGGACGGCCTTCGTGCCGTACGCCGCGCACTGGCCCTACGAGGTGCACCTCTACCCCCGCCGCCGCGTGCCCGACCTGCTCGCCCTGGACGACGCGGCCCGCACAGAGTTCCCACAGGTGTACCTGGAACTCTTGCGCCGGTTCGACCGGATCTTCGGCAACGATCAGCCACCCACCCCGTACGTCTCCGCCTGGCACCAGGCGCCGTTCCAGGACCCCCGCAGGAACGAATTCGCGCTCCACCTTGAGCTCTTCACCGTCCGCCGGGCTCCCGGAAAGCTGAAGTTCCTCGCGGGTTCCGAATCCGGCATGAACGTGTTCATCAACGATGTGCCGCCCGAGGCCGCGGCGGAGCGACTGCGAGAGGTAGCGGGTCAATGAGCGAAAGCAGCAGGAAGTGCCTGGTCACGGGCGGCGCGGGCTACGTCGGAAGCGTCGTGGCGGCGCATCTGCTGGCCGCCGGGCACACCGTGACCGTCCTCGACGACCTGTCGACCGGGCACCGGGCCGCCGTCCCCGAGGGCGCCGCGTTCATCCGGGGCCGCGTGCAGGACGCGGGGCAGTGGCTCGACAGCTCCTACGACGCCGTGCTGCACTTCGCGGCCTTCTCGCAGGTCGGCCAGTCCGTCGCCGACCCCGAGCCGTACTGGCGCAACAACGTCGGCGGCACCGCCGACCTGCTCGCCGCCATGCGCGACGCCGGCGTGCGCACCCTCGTCTTCTCCTCCACGGCCGCCGCCTACGGCGAACCGGCCGCCGTCCCCATCACCGAAGACGCCCCCACGGCCCCCACCAACCCCTACGGCGCCACCAAGCTCGCCGTCGACCACATGATCGGCGGCGAGTGCGCCGCCCACGGCCTGGCCGCCGTCTCCCTGCGCTACTTCAACGTCGCGGGCGCCCACGGCCGCTACGGCGAGCGGCACGACCCCGAGACCCACCTGATCCCGCTCGTCCTGCAGGTGGCCCGCGGCGAGCGCGAGGCGATCGCCGTCTACGGCGACGACTACCCGACCCCGGACGGCACCTGCGTCCGCGACTACATCCACGTCGCCGACCTCGCCGAGGCCCACCTCCTCGCCCTCTCCGCCGCTCGCGACGGCGAACACCTCATCTGCAACCTGGGCAACGGCAACGGCTTCTCCGTCCACGAGGTCATCGAGACCGTCCGCAAGGTCACCGGCCACCCCGTCCCGCAGACCGCCGCGCCGCGCCGTCCCGGCGACCCGGCCGTCCTCGTGGCCTCCGCCGAGCGCGCCCGCGAGACCCTCGGCTGGACCCCGCGCCGCCCGGACCTCGCCGGGATCGTCGCCGACGCCTGGGAATTCGCGCGCCGCGGGCCCGAGCAGTGACCGGAGCGGCGAACAGCGCGGCCGAGGGCTTCGAGCGCGCCTACGGGTACGCGCCCGAGGGCGTCTGGGCCGCGCCCGGCCGCGTCAACCTCATCGGCGAGTACACGGACGTCAACGAAGGCCACGTCCTGCCGATCGCCCTCCCGCACCGCACCCGCGTGGCCGCCGCGGCCCGTACGGACGGCGTGCTGCGGCTGCGCTCGCGCGAGGCGCCGGGCGGCACGGCCGGACTGTCCCTGGCCGCGCTCGCACCCGGCGGCGTCACGGGCTGGGCCGCCTACCCGGCGGGCGTCGCCTGGGCGCTGCGCGAGGCGGGCCTGCCGGCCGGCGGGGCGGATCTGTACGTGGAGAGCGACGTGCCGGCGGGCGCCGGGCTGTCGTCCTCCGCCGCCCTGGAGGTCGCCACGGCCCTCGCGCTCACCGAGCTGCACGGGATGGCGTGCGAGCGCCCCGCCCTCGCCCGGCTGGCCCAGCGCGCCGAGAACGTCTTCGTGGGCGTCCCCTGCGGCGTCATGGACCAGACGGCCTCCGCCTGCTGCACCGCCGGCCACGCCCTGCACCTCGACACCCGCGACCTCGCGCTGCGGCAGGTGCCCTTCGACCTGGCCGCCCACGGGCTGCGGCTGCTCGTCGTGGACACCCGCGTCCGGCACGCCCTGGCGGACAGCGCCTACGCGGCGCGGCGGGCGGGCTGCGAGGCCGCGGCGCGGGCCCTGGGCGTACGGGCCCTGCGGGACGTGCCGCACGGGGAGCTGGGAGACGCGCTGGGCGGGCTCGCCGACGCGTCCCTGCGGCCCCTGGTGCGGCACGTCGTGACCGAGGGCGAGCGCGTACGGGAGGTCGTGGCCCTCCTGGCCGCGGGTGAGCCGCGCAAGGCCGGACCGCTGCTGACCGCCGGGCACGCCTCCCTCCGCGACGACTTCGCCGTCTCCTGCCCGGAGCTCGACCTGGCCGTCGCGGTCGCGAACGAAGCGGGCGCGCTCGGGGCGCGGATGACCGGCGCGGGATTCGGCGGCTCCGCGCTCGCGCTCGTGGAGGAGGACGCGGCGGAGGCGGTCGGCGAGGCCGTCACGGCGGCCTTCGCGGCGGCCGGGCACCGTCCGCCGCGGGTCTTCGCAGCGGTGGCGGGCGGCGGTGCGCGGCGGGTGCTCCGAGGTGAGGGGTGAACCCGCGCCGGAGGTCCTCCCCGATCGTGCAGTCGGGCATGGTCAACTTCGCGTCGTTCCACGTCGTTCACTGCCTCAATACTGAACAGAAAGCTCACCATAAACAGGCGGGTCGAGCAGTTTTGCCAATCGGCTTCCGTTGCGGGACCCCCGCCGTACGCTGATGCACAGCGTCGGTGGGGGCCGGCGCTGATCAGGGGGCGAGACAGGCAGGTACGACGCCCGGGGCGGGGTGGAAGTCAACAAGTGCGGCGGCGGCCGTGCGGTGTGCGGCGGCCCCGGACCGGGCGCCGTACCCGCACTGACCGCCGCCCGGGATATGGGGGTGGCAGTGGCACGTATTCGGGTACTGGTGGTCGACGACCACCGCATCTTCGCCGAGTCGCTCGCCGCCGCCCTCGCGGCCGAGCAGGACGTGGAGGTCTCGGCGGCCGGCAGCGGGCCGGCGGCGCTGCGCGCGCTGGAGCGGGCGGCGGCCGAGGGGCGCCGCTTCGATGTGCTGCTGATCGATGCCGATCTCGGCACGGTCGGGCAGGACGGCAGCGGAGTGCCGGGCCAGCTCAGGGGGCCGGCGCCGCACGGCGCGGGCCTCGGGCCCGGTCACGGCCCTGCGGGCCACGGGACCGCGCACGGGCCGGTGCACGGGACCGTGCACGACGGCAACGGTCCCGGTGAGGGCGTGGTCGACGGGATCTCGCTCGTGGCCGGCGTCCGCACCGCGCACCCCGCGGTGCGCACGGTGGTCCTCGCCGAGCGCGACGACCCGCGGCGGGCCGCGGCGGCCTTGCAGGCGGGCGCCGGCGGCTGGGTGGCCAAGGACTGCTCGCTGTCCCGGCTGCTGGCCGTCATCAGGGGCGTCCTGCGGGACGAGACGCACCTGCCGCCCGCCCTGCTCACGGGCGTGCTGCGGGAGCTCACCGCGGCCCGCAAGCACCGTACGGAGAGCGAGCGGCTCGTGGAGTCGCTGACGCCGCGCGAGCGCGAGGTGCTGCGCTGCATGGTGGCCGGGCTGGGCCGCAAGGCCGTCGCCGAGCGGCTCTACCTCTCCCCGCACACCGTCCGCACCCACATGCAGAACGTGCTGGGGAAGCTGGGCGTCCACTCCACCCTCGCCGCCGTCGCGCTCGCGCGCCGGGCCGGCGTCGGGCCCGTGGACCTAACCGGAAGTGTTGTCGAACGGGGCGGTCAGCTGGCGTAGCAGATCGGCCAGCTCGCGGCGCTGGGTGCGGGACAGCTCGGAGAGGATGGCGCGCTCCTGCTCCAGGAGCCCGGCCAGGGCCTCGTCCGCGCGGTCCCGGCCCTCGTCCGTGAGGCGCACGAGCACGCCCCGGCGGTCGCTCGGGTCGGGCTCGCGCCGGACCAGGCCCTTCTTGGCCAGGCGGTCGATGCGGTTGGTCATCGTGCCGGACGTGACCAGGGTCTGGGTCAGCAGCTGCCCGGGCGAGAGCTGGTACGGGGCCCCGGCGCGGCGCAGCGCCGTCAGGACGTCGAACTCCCACGGTTCGAGCTCGTGCTCGGCGAAGGCGAGCCGGCGGGCGCGGTCGAGGTGGCGGGCGAGCCTGCTCACGCGGCTGAGCACCTCGAGCGGCTCCACGTCGAGGTCAGGGCGCTCGCGGCGCCACGCTGAAACCAGCCGATCGACCTCGTCCTCCATGACGATCAGTGTAGAGGGTCTGTCGACATGAAGTCTCTTGACGTCAAGATATTCATGTGGCGATGCTGGAGACATGACGACTCACGCTGCCACGCCTGTCTGGGACCCGGAGCAGTACCTGCGTCACTCGGGCCCCCGCTCCCGCCCCTTCTCCGACCTGCTGGCCCGCGTGCCGGTGCGCGATCCCGCGCGGATCGCCGACCTCGGGTGCGGGCCGGGGAACGTCACGGCACTGCTCGCCGAGCGGTGGCCGCGGGCGCGGATCACGGGCCTGGACACCTCGGAAGAGATGCTGCGGCAGGCGCGCGAGCGGCTCCCCGGCGCGGAATTCGTCCACGCGGACCTGCGCGGGTGGACGCCGGACGGCTCGTACGACCTGATCATCTCCAGTGCGACGTTCCAGTGGGTGCGGGGGCACGAGGAGTCGTTCCCGGCGTGGACCGGGGCGCTCGCCCCGGGCGGAGCCTTCGCCTTCACCGTGCCGGGCAACTTCGACGAGCCCAGCCACGTGCTGCTGCACGAGCTCTGCGAGAGCGGGGCGTGGCGGGGCCGGCTGGGCGGCCTCCAGCGGCCCGGGTACGTGCTGACGCCCGCGGAATACCTGGAGCGGCTCGCCGGCCTGGGGCTCACGGTGGACGCCTGGGAGACGACGTACGTCCACGTACTGGAGGGCGAGGACGCCGTCCTCGACTGGACGAAGGGCACGACGCTGCGGCCGGTCCTGACGGCGCTGCGGGACGATGCGGAGGCCCGGTCGCGGTTCTTGTCGGAGTACGGGGCGCTCCTGCGCGAGGCGTACCCCCGCGGGCCGCACGGCACGCTCTTCCCGTTCCGGCGCGTTTTCGTAATGGCTCGCCGGGGCTGACCTCCGGTCGGGGTGCCGTGAAAGGGCCTCGCCCCTTCACGGCACTGCGCGCCGGGGCTGATGAAGGGGCCCGGCCCCTTCAATCCCGCCGCGGCGGAGACCAGCCCCAGCGGCGCTGTCCGGCGGTGCCGGGCCCACCTGAGCCCGTACGGCACCGCCGGGCTCCACCGTCGTGGTTGCGCGCCGCGGCGGCGGTCTCAAGGATGCGTGCGCATCCTTGGGCCTGCATGTACCTGTGCGGTGAGCGACCGGTGAAGGGGCCCCGCCCCTTCAATCCGCCGCCGCGGTGACCAGTCACCGCGGACGTATCCGGCGGTGCCGAGCCCACCGCACCACGTACGCCGGGGCCCCTCAGGCGCGCCTGTGCCCCACAAGCCGCGGCTTCGGCTCGAGGCCGTCCAGGCCGTGCCACGCCAGATTCACCAGATGCGCCGCCACCTCCGCCTTCTTCGGCTTGCGGACGTCCAGCCACCACTGGCCCGTGAGGGCCACCATGCCGACGAGGGCCTGGGCGTACAGCGGGGCGAGCTTCGCGTCGAAGCCGCGGGCCTTGAACTCCAGGCCGAGGATGTCCTCGACCTGCGTGGCGATGTCGCTGATCAAGGAGGCGAACGTGCCCGTGGACTGCGCCACCGGCGAATCGCGGACGAGGATGCGGAAGCCGTCCGTGTACCGCTCGATGTAGTCGAGGAGGGCGAAGGCGGCCTGCTCCAGCAGCTCCCGCGGGTGGCCCGCGGTCAGCGCCCCGGTGACCATGTCGAGCAGCTGCCGCATCTCGCGGTCGACCACCACCGCGTACAGCCCTTCCTTGCCGCCGAAGTGCTCGTAGACGACAGGCTTGGAGACCCCGGCCTTCGCCGCGATCTCCTCGACCGACGTGCCCTCGAACCCCCGCTCGGCGAAGAGCGTGCGACCGATGTCCAGCAGCTGCTCCCGGCGCTCCGCGCCGGTCATCCGCACCCGCCGGGTGCGACGGGCCCCCGCAGCCGGGGCCCGGTCCTTGTTACTGGTGGTATTGCTGTCGATCGCCACGCTGTCAATCATGCCGCCTCGGCGGCACTCTCCTTCCGTCGGGAGTCCAGGCGGTCGGCCTTCGGCCACCGCACGTCTGAGGCCCAGCCCGCCTGCTCGAACCAGCGGATCAGGCGGGCGCTGGAGTCCAGCTGCCCCTTCAGCACACCATGCCGGGCCGACGTCGGGTCCGCGTGGTGCAGGTTGTGCCAGGACTCGCCGCAGGACAGGATCGCCAGCCACCACACGTTGCCCGAGCGGTCACGCGACTTGAACGGCCGCTTGCCCACGGCGTGGCAGATCGAGTTGATCGACCACGTCACATGGTGCAGCAGGGCGACGCGGACCAGCGAACCCCAGAAGAACGCCGTGGCCGCCCCCTGCCAGGACCAGGTGGCCAGACCGCCGACCAGCGGCGGGATCAGCAGGGACACCGCCGTCCACAGCACGAACTGGCGGGAGATCGCCCGGATCGTGGGGTCCTTGATCAGATCGGGGGCGTATTTGTGCTGCGGGGTCCGCTCCTCGTCGAACATCCAGCCGACGTGGGCCCACCACAGCCCCTTCATCAGCGCGGGCACCGTCTCGCCGAAGCGCCACGGCGAGTGCGGATCCCCCTCCGCGTCCGAGAACCGGTGGTGCCGGCGGTGGTCGGCGACCCAGCGCACCAGCGGGCCCTCCACGGCCAGCGACCCCATGATCGCCAGTGCGATCCGCAGCGGCCGCTTCGCCTTGAACGAGCCGTGCGTGAAATAGCGGTGGAAGCCGATGGTGATGCCGTGGCAGCCGATGAAGTACATCGCGACCATCAGCCCGAGATCCAGCCAGCTCACCCCCCGGCCCCAGGCCAGCGGGACCGCCGCGACCAGGGCGAGGAACGGCACGGTGATGAAGAGCAGCAGTGTGATCTGCTCTACGGAACGCTTGCTGTCGCCACCCAGAGTGGCGGAGGGGAGCGTGGCTTCCTGGGCCTTCGGCGCGTCTTCGAGCACGTCGGGGCTTGCAGTCATGGGTTCCCTCATGGGGGTCGGGGGCGTGGCTACGGTTCCGTAACCTACGGCTTCGTAAGTATGGCAGGGCGGTGGCGGGGAGCAAGAGGGCTGTGGATAACCGCGCGTCGTACGGCGACCTATGCTGGTGGGCGTCGGACAGCGCGGTCCGCAACCCCTCCAGACGTGCCAGAAACTCTGCAAGGAGCCGCACCTGTGAGCAGTGCCGACAACACCAACGCCGCCCTGCGCGCCGATATCCGCCGCCTCGGCGATCTCCTCGGCGAAACCCTGGTCCGCCAGGAGGGGGAAGAGCTCCTCGACCTCGTGGAGCGGGTCCGCGCCCTGACCCGCAGCGACGGCGAGGCCGCCGCCGAGCTGCTCGGCGGCACCGATCTGGAGACCGCCGCCAAGCTCGTCCGCGCCTTCTCCACCTACTTCCACCTGGCGAACGTCACCGAGCAGGTCCACCGCGGCCGCGAGCTCGCGGCCAAGCGCGCCGCCGAGGGCTCGATCCTCGCCCGCACCGCGGACCAGCTGAAGGAAGCCGACCCCGACCACGTGCAGCAGACCGTCGAGAACCTCGGCGTCCGCCCCGTCTTCACCGCACACCCCACCGAGGCCGCCCGCCGCAGCGTCCTCAACAAGCTCCGCCGCATCGCGGCCCTCCTCGACACCCTCGCCTCGGGCACCGGCGACAAGCGCCGCACCGACCTGCGCCTCGCCGAGAACATCGACCTGCTCTGGCAGACCGACGAACTGCGCGTCGCCCGCCCCGAGCCCACCGACGAGGCCCGCAACGCCATCTACTACCTCGACGAGCTCCACGCGGGCGCCGTCGGCGACGTCCTGGAGGACCTCGCCGCCGAACTGGAGCGCGTCGGCGTCACGCTGCCGCCCACCACCCGCCCGCTCACCTTCGGCACCTGGATCGGCGGCGACCGCGACGGCAACCCCAACGTGACCCCCCAGGTCACCTGGGACGTCCTCCTCCTGCAGTACGAGCACGGCATCACCGACGCCCTCGACCTCGTCGACGAACTGCGCGGCGCCCTCTCCAACTCCATCCGCAACAGCGGCGCCACCGAGGAGCTCCTCTCCTCCCTCCAGCGCGACCTCGAACTCCTGCCGGAGATCAGCCCCCGCTACAAGCGCCTCAACGCCGAGGAGCCCTACCGCCTCAAGGCGACCTGCATCCGGCAGAAGCTCGTCAACACCCGCGAGCGTCTCGCCCGCAACACCCCCCACGAGGACGGCCGCGACTACCTCGGCACCACCGAGCTCCTCGCCGACCTCCAGATCATCCAGGACTCCCTGCGCGCCCACCGCGGCCGCCTGATCGCCGACGGCCGCCTGGAGCGCGCCCTGCGCACCCTCGCCTCCTTCGGCCTCCACCTGGCCACCATGGACGTCCGCGAGCACGCCGACGCCCACCACCACGCCCTCGGCCAGCTCTTCGACCGCCTCGGCGAGGAGTCCTGGCGCTACGCGGACATGCCCCGCGACTACCGCCGCAAGCTCCTCGCCAAGGAACTGCGCTCGCGCCGCCCGCTGGCCCCCAGCCCCGCGCCCCTCGACGCCGCCGGCGCCAAGACCCTCGGCGTCTTCGGCACCATCCGCGAAGCCCTGGAGAAGTTCGGCCCCGAGGTCGTCGAGTCGTACATCATCTCGATGTGCCAGGGCGCCGACGACGTCTTCGCCGCCGCGGTCCTCGCCCGCGAAGCCGGCCTCGTCGACCTCCACGCCGGCTGGGCCAAGATCGGCATCGTGCCGCTCCTGGAGACCACCGACGAGCTCAAGGAAGCCGACCGCATCCTCGACGACATGCTGGCCGACCCCTCGTACCGGCGCCTGGTGGCGCTGCGCGGCGACGTCCAGGAAGTCATGCTCGGCTACTCCGACTCCTCCAAGTTCGGCGGCATCACCACCTCCCAGTGGGAGATCCACCGCGCCCAGCGCCGCCTGCGCGACGTCGCCCACCGCTACGGCGTCCGCCTGCGCCTCTTCCACGGCCGCGGCGGCACCGTCGGCCGCGGCGGCGGCCCCACCCACGACGCGATCCTCGCCCAGCCCTGGGGCACCCTGGAGGGCGAGATCAAGGTCACCGAGCAGGGCGAGGTCATCTCCGACAAGTACCTCATCCCCGCCCTCGCCCGCGAGAACCTGGAACTGACGGTCGCCGCCACCCTCCAGGCCTCCGCCCTGCACACCGCCCCCCGCCAGTCCGACGAGGCCCTCGCCCGCTGGGACGCGGCCATGGACACCGTCTCCGACGCCGCCCACGGCGCCTACCGCCGCCTGGTCGAGGACCCCGACCTCCCCGCGTACTTCTTCGCCTCCACCCCCGTCGACCAGCTCGCCGAACTCCACCTCGGCTCGCGCCCCTCGCGCCGCCCCGACTCCGGCGCCGGCCTCGACGGCCTCCGCGCCATCCCCTGGGTCTTCGGCTGGACCCAGTCCCGCCAGATCGTCCCCGGCTGGTTCGGCGTGGGCTCGGGGCTGAAGGCCGCCCGCGAGGCGGGGCTCGACACCGTCCTGGACGAGATGCACGAGCACTGGCACTTCTTCCAGAACTTCCTGTCCAACGTCGAGATGACCCTCGCCAAGACCGACCTGCGCATCGCCCAGCACTACGTCGGCACCCTCGTCCCCGACGAGCTCAAGCACGTCTTCGACGTCATCAAGGCGGAGCACGAGCTCACCGTGCAGGAAGTGCTGCGCATCACCGGCGAGGCCGAGCTCCTCGACGCCAGCCCGGTGCTCCGCCAGACCTTCCGCGTGCGCGACGCGTACCTGGACCCGATCTCGTACCTGCAGGTGACGCTGCTGCACCGCCAGCGGCAGGCCGCGGAGCGCGGCGAATCTCCCGACCCGCTGCTGGGCCGGGCCCTGCTCCTCACGGTCAACGGCGTTGCGGCGGGCCTGCGCAACACGGGCTGACGCACGAACGCGCAACGGCCCCCTCGCCACAGGGCGAGGGGGCCGTTGCGCGCTTTAAGGAGGTACGTCAGGAGTTGTACGTGCTCTGAGCGCGCTCCAGACCGTCCACGATCAGCGACTCGACGGCGTCGGCGGCCCGGTCCACCTGGTAGTCCAGCTCCTTGCGCTCCACCGACGAGAAGTCCTTGAGGACGAAGTCCGCAACGGGCATCCGGCCCGGCGGCCGCCCGATCCCGAACCGCACCCGAAGGTAGTCCGGCCCCAGCGCCTTCGTGATGGACTTCAGGCCGTTGTGGCCGTTGTCGCCGCCGCCGAGCTTCAGCCGCAGCGTGCCGTAGTCGATGTCCAGCTCGTCGTGGACGGCGATCACCCGCTCGGCGGACACCTTGTAGAAGTCCCGCAGCGCGGCCGTCGGCCCGCCCGACAGATTCATGAACGACATCGGCTTGGCGACCACCACCCGGCGGCTCGAGAGGCCTGGCGCGCCGAGGCGGCCCTCGAGGACCTGGGCCCGCGAGGCCTTGTGCGCCTTGAACTTGGCGCCCATCCGCTCCGCGAGCAGGTCCGCGACCATGAAGCCCACGTTGTGGCGGTTGCCCGCGTACTCCGGCCCGGGGTTGCCCAGGCCCACGATCAGCCAGGGGCTGGAGTCGTCCGTCATCCGCATATCTCCTTCACCGTCAACCGTAGCCAACCGCCCATAGCCCGACCGCCGCCCCACTCCGGGGAGCGGGACGGCGGTCGGAAAGAAAAGCCGGGTGCGGCGAGGATCAGGCCTCGACGCCCTCAGCGGCCTCGGCCGGGGCGGCCTGGCCGGCGACGACGTGCAGGACCACGGCGTCGGCGTCGACGGCGAGGGAGACACCGGCCGGCAGGACGACGTCCTTGGCCAGGACGGAGGCACCGGCCTCGAGGCCCGCGACGGAGACGGTGACGGCCTCGGGGATGTGGGTGGCCTCGGCCTCGACCGGCAGGGCGGTCAGGGTGTGCTCGATGAGGTTGCCGCCCGGGGCGATCTCGCCCTCGGTGTGGACCGGGACCTCGACGGTGACCGTCTCGCCGCGCTTGACGACCAGCAGGTCGACGTGCTCGAGGAAGCCCTTGAGGGCGTCACGCTGGACGGCCTTGGGGATGACGAGCTCGTCGCGGCCCTCGATGTCCAGGGAGAGCAGGACGTTCGCGGTCTTCAGAGCCATCATCAGCTCGTGACCCGGCAGGGTGACGTGGACCGGCTCGGAACCGTGGCCGTAGACGACGGCGGGAACCTGGTTGGCGCGGCGGATGCGACGGGCAGCGCCCTTGCCGAACTCGGCACGGACCTGGGCGGGGATCTTGATCTCAGCCATGGTGCACTCCTCGGAGGTATCGATATGGGCCGTTACCCGGCCACATACGGACCTGCTACGAAGAGCGCGTCGATAACGGACCGCCGCACATGAGTGCGGCCTCCCTCGCCGAGCAACTCAAGGAGTGTACCCGGCGGGGGAGGCCGCTCAGAAATCGATCAGGACCGTGCCGGTCCCAGGCCGATCGTTTTTTCAGCCGGCAGGCTAGGGCTGAAGGAGACTCACTGCTCCTCGAAGAGGCTCGTCACCGAGCCGTCCTCGAAGACCTCGCGCACGGCGCGCGCGATCGTCGGGGCGATCGACAGCACCGTGATCTTGTCGAGCTCCAGCTCGCCCGGCGTCGGCAGGGTGTTGGTGAACACGAACTCGCTCACCTTGGAGTTCTTCAGACGGTCCGCGGCCGGACCGGACAGCACACCGTGCGTGGCCGTCACGATGACGTCCTCCGCACCGTTGGCGAACAGGGCGTCCGCGGCGGCGCAGATCGTGCCACCCGTGTCGATCATGTCGTCGACCAGGACGCAGACGCGGCCCTTCACGTCACCGACGACCTCGTGCACCGTCACCTGGTTGGCGACATCCTTGTCACGGCGCTTGTGGACGATCGCCAGCGGCGCGCCCAGACGGTCGCACCAGCGGTCGGCGACGCGCACGCGACCGGCGTCCGGGGAGACGACCGTCAGCTTCTCGCGGTCGACCTTGGCGCCCACGTAGTCCGCCAGGATCGGCAGCGCGAACAGGTGGTCCACCGGGCCGTCGAAGAAGCCCTGGATCTGGTCCGTGTGCAGGTCGACCGTGAGGATCCGGTCCGCACCCGCCGTCTTGAACAGATCGGCGATCAGACGGGCCGAGATCGGCTCACGGCCGCGGTGCTTCTTGTCCTGACGGGCGTAGCCGTAGAACGGCACGACCACCGTGATGGAGCGGGCCGACGCGCGCTTCAGCGCGTCGAGCATGATCAGCTGCTCCATGACCCACTTGTTGATGGGAGCCGTGTGGCTCTGCATCAGGAAGCAGTCCGCGCCGCGCGCCGACTCCTGGAAGCGGACGTAGATCTCGCCGTTGGCGAAGTCGAATGCCTTGGTCGGGACCAGGCCGACGCCCAGCTGGTGCGCGACCTCCTCGGCAAGCTCGGGGTGGGCGCGGCCGGAGAAGAGCATCAGCTTCTTCTCGCCGGTCGTCTTGATCCCGGTCACAGCACAGTCTCCTTGGATGTCGCTTTGTGTGCGCTTATCACGGTACGCCCCGCACGGCGTACCCGTGTCACGGTCACTGCTCGCCGTCGGTCTCCCGGTGAGCGGCGGAAGCGGCCTGTGCGGCTGCGCTTCCCGGGCGCTTACGTGCCACCCAGCCCTCGATATTCCGCTGCTGTCCGCGTGCGACGGCCAGCGAACCCGGGGGCACATCCTTGGTGATGACCGAGCCGGCGGCGGTGTACGCGCCGTCCCCGATCGTGACCGGAGCCACAAACATGTTGTCCGATCCGGTACGGCAGTGCGAGCCGATCGTGGTGTGGTGCTTGCTCACACCGTCGTAGTTCACGAAGACGCTCGCCGCGCCGATGTTGCTGTACTCGCCGATCGTCGCGTCACCGACGTAGGACAGGTGCGGCACCTTCGTGCCCTCACCGATCTCGGCGTTCTTCATCTCGACGTACGCGCCGGCCTTGGACTTCGCACCGAGCTTCGTCCCCGGGCGCAGGTAGGCGAAGGGGCCCACGGTGGCGCCCTCGCCGATCAGGGCCGAGTCCGCGACGGTGTTGTCCACGCGGGCACCGGCGCGGACCGTGGTGTCCGTCAGGCGCGTGTTCGGGCCGACCTCGCTGCCCGTGGCCAGGCTGGTGGCGCCGATCAGCTGGGTGCCGGGGTGGACGAGCACGTCGGGCTCGACCGTGACGGTGACGTCGATCCAGGTCGACGCCGGGTCCACGACCGTGACGCCGCTCATCATCGCCGCGTGCAGCAGCCGCTCGTTGAGCAGCTTGCGGGCCTCGGCGAGCTGGACGCGGTTGTTGATGCCGAGGATCTCGCGGTGATCGTCCGCGACGGCCGCGCCCACCCGGTGCCCGGCCTCGCGCAGGATGCCCAGGACGTCGGTCAGGTACTCCTCGCCCTGGCTGTTGTCCGTGCGGACCTTGCCGAGCGCGTCCGTCAGCAGCTGCGCGTCGAATGCGAAGACCCCGGAGTTGATCTCGCTGATCGCACGCTGGGCGTCCGTGGCGTCCTTGTGCTCGACGATCGCCGTGACGGCGCCGCTGCCGTCGCGCACGATGCGCCCGTAGCCGGTGGAGTCGGGGACCTCGGCGGTCAGCACGGTGACGGCGTTGCCGTCGGCGGCGTGGGTGTCGCTGAGGGTCTTGAGCGTGGCGCCGGTCAGCAGCGGGGTGTCGCCGCAGACGACGACCACCGTGCCGTCGAGGACGACCCCGCTGTTCGACAGCTCTTCCAGGCCCATGCGTACGGCGTGGCCGGTGCCGTTCTGCTCGTACTGGACGGCGGTGCGGACCTCGGGGTCGATCTGCGCCAGGTGCGCGGAGACCTGCTCGCGGGCGTGCCCGACGATCACGACGAGGTGCTCGGGGTCCAGTTCGCGGGAGGCGGCGACGACGTGGCCGACGAGGGAACGTCCGCAGATGGCGTGCAGGACCTTGGGGGTCGCCGACTTCATGCGGGTGCCCTCACCCGCTGCGAGAACGACGACGGCTGCCGGGCGGTTGGCGCTCACGGGTGTGCCCTTCGGCTTCGGGTGGTGGACATCCGAAGGATACCGGTGCGTTTTACTGCTGAAACGCGGGCGGGTCCTGACCTGGGCGGTCAGGACCCGAAGTATTCGAACTTCAAGCTCCCCCGCCAGGACTCGAACCCGGACAGATGGCACCAAAAGCCACAGTGCTGCCAATTACACCACGGGGGATTATATCGGATCAAACCGGACATTGCGTCAGGCTGTTGATCTGGCACCCAACACTATGCCGTACCACCAGCCTTCAATGCGACGGTACAGGTCGGCTCCGGCCAGAACGCGGATGGTCAGGCAGCCTCGATAGCTCTCCCCGGTGTTCTTCCGCACGGTCATCGGGTTGTGCTTCTTGAGGGTCGTCTTCCCGAAACTCCCGACGTCGGGGCCGACGTGATCGGCCCAGAAGCGCTCCGCTCCGGAGATGTCCGCAGACTCGTGGATCATGACATGAAACCGGAGGCGGCTCTGATCGACGCCGAGAAGGCGCAGCCAGGCCAGGTAGAGGCTGATCATGTCAGGGTCGCTGTTTACAAAGGTGACTTTGTCGCTGGGCCTGTGCGGCTTGCTCTTCGTGCCCTCGGCCCAGTACAGGGCAATCCCCACGAGGAACAGCTCGCGATTGGAGAGGTTGCCTATCTCCTGGGCGGCGATGTGCTTCGTCTGTCGACGTTCCAGCTCGCGGGCTTCACGGATCGGCGCCCACCGGGCCTCGGTCATGGCGCGGCAATGCTCCCTTGCTCGTCGCTCGGGTCTGGGAAGATCCCTCACCCACAGCGACACCGAGCTCTTCGAAACCCCCAGCTCCGCCACGATCTCGTCGTACGTCCTGCCTGCCCGCCGCAGCTCGCGGGCGCGGCTCTGCAGCTCCGTTTTCGCTTGCGTCATGCGTACAGCTTTGCGACGCATGTCGGCAGATAGGGGGGAAGGCTCGGATGATTCAACAGTTCGAGGGAGGTGTGCATCATTCCGCCCTGCCAGTGCCTGCTCCGTGCTGTGGCTGTGGACAGGAAAAGCTGTGGCGGCCTTCCGTAGTCTGGGTGGTATGACCACAACGGGGGCAATCGCGGAGGCGGGCGCGCGCGGCGCGCCGGACGGGCCTTGGTGGTGGGCGCGGCGGCGGAGCATGGTGCTCGACGTCACGCTGGCGCTGGTGTCCGCACTGGAGTGCGCGGCGGAGGGCGCGGCGTTCGCCGGCGAGCACCGGATACCGATGGTGCTCCCGACGGTGGTGGGGCTGCTCGTCGGTGCCACGTTGATCTTCCGGCGCCGGTGGCCGGTGGCCGTGGTGCTGCTGGGGATCGCGATCACCCCGGCCGAGCTGGGGTTCCTGCTCGGGATAGTCGGCCTGTACACGCTGGCCGCGTCGGACGTGCCGCGCCGGCTGACGGTGATCCTGGCCGCGGTGTCCGTGGCGGGGACGTTCGTGGTCACGTTCGCGAAGTTCCACCAGAACGTGGGCGACGAGGGGGGCCCGCCCGATCTGTGGGCGACGTTCTTCTTCTCGACCCTGGTGGCGCTGGGGCTCACGGCGCCCCCGGTGCTGACGGGGTTGTACGTGGGGGCGCGGCGCCGGCTGGTCGAGAGCCTGCGGGAGCGGGCGGACGGCCTGGAGCGGGAGCTGTCGCTGCTGGCGGAGCGGGCCGAGGAGCGCGCGGTGTGGGCGCGCAACGAGGAGCGGACGCGCATCGCGCGCGAGATGCACGACGTGGTGGCGCACCGGGTGTCGCTGATGGTGGTGCACGCGGCGGCGCTGCAGGCGGTGGCCCTGAAGGATCCCGAGAAGGCCTCGCGGAACGCGGGTCTGGTGGGGGACATGGGCCGGCAGGCCCTGACGGAGCTGCGGGAGATGCTCGGCGTGCTGCGGACGTCGTCGGAGGAGTCCGTGCCGGAGGCGGCCTCGGCGGTGGACTCGCGGCGTCTGGCGGAGGTCGCCGCGGCGGCGTCGGCGCGGGTGTCCGCGGGTGTCGGTGCCGCGGGGCGGGCGGGGGCCGGCCCGGTGGGCGGTGGGTCCGCGTCCGGTGACGGTCCGTGTCTGGACGGTCTGGAGGATCTCGTCGGGCAGTCGCGTGCGGCCGGGATGGCCGTGGAGCTGTCGGTCGAGGGCGAGGAGCGTTCGTACGGCGCGCGGGTGGAGAGCACGGCGTACCGCGTGGTGCAGGAAGCGCTGACCAACGTCCACAAGCACGCGCCGGGGGCGAAGGCCGTCGTGCGGGTGGCGCACCGCGGGGGCGAGGTGGCGCTGCAGGTGGAGAACGGCCCTTCGGACGGTGGTGCGGCCTTGCCCGGTCTGCCGAGCGGCGGGAACGGCCTGGTCGGGATGAGGGAGCGGGTGTCGGCGCTGGGCGGCGTGTTCGTGTCGGGCGTGACGGACGCGGGTGGTTTCCGGGTGTCGGCGGTCATCCCGGCGGGGGTGGCGGACGGCGGCGGCGCGGGGGCGTAGGGCGGCGCGGGGGCGCCTGGCCGGGTGGGGACGCTCGGCCTTTTCCGGTTCGGCTCGGTGTGTGCCGTTCTGCGGCGGGTCGGTGCTCGGCCGGGATTCGGCTGGTTTTCGCCTGGCTTTTGGCCGGTTCACGCTGCTCCGGTCAGCGGTGGCCGTACGGGTGCCCATGCGGGCGTCCGTGCGGGCGTCCGGCCGGTGGTGCCCCCGTGGGTCCCGTACGGGCCGGTGGCGCGCCCGCGGAAACCCGTACAGCCGGGGTCAGCGGCGTCCCGTGCCCGCCGACAGCCGTGACGGCCGGGTTCCGCTGACGAGCGTGCCGATGGCGTGGTCGATGTCCGAGCCGAGGTACCAGTCGCCGGTGTGGTCGAGGCTGTAGACGCGGCCGTGGGCGTCGATGGCGAGGAGCGCCTGCCCGTCCGCCTCCTGCCCGAGCGGGCAGACCTCGGCGCCCAGCGCGCGCCCCAGGTCGGCGACGGTGCGGGCGAGGTGGAGGCCGTGCAGCGGGTCGATGTGGAAGGGCGTGGGGGCGATGTGCCGGCCCGGCCCCGTGCCGGCGATGTGCAGGCCGCCGAACTCCGCCCAGGCCTCGACGGCGGCGGGGAAGACGGTGTGCCGGTGACCGGCGGGGGAGGAGTGGGCGCGCAGGGCGTCGGCCCAGTTCTCGGCGGCCTTGATGTCCCAGCGTCCGGGCTGCCACCCGGCTTCGCGCAGGGCGGCGTCCACGGCGGCGGGGAACCGGGTGGCCGCGGTGCGGTCGAAGGCGCGCATGTGGTCAGCCCTTGCTCTTGAGTGTGGCGGCCTTGGCGGGTGCTGCGGGGTCGACGCTGCGTACACCGAAGTGCGTCAGCAGGGCCGTGCAGGAGCGGCAGGGCGGGGCGTACGCGCCGTGCCGGGGGTCGCCTTCCTCGCGGATGTGCCGGGCGGTGAGCTTGGCGTGCTTGAGGGCGCGCCGGGCCTCGCCGTGGGTGAGGGGTTTGCGGGCGGCACGTTTGCTGCGGCCGTTCTCGTGGGCGGTGAGGAAGCGGGTCAGCAGCAGCGCCTCGGAGCAGCGGCCGGTGAAGCGTTCGCGCCGGTCGCTGGTGAGGGTGTCGAGGAAGTCCTGGACGAGCGGGTGCAGCGCGGGCGGCACGTCGGCCTTGCCGCCGGTGCAGGTCAGCGTCTCGCCGCGGACGGACAGGGCGGCGGCCACGGCGGGCAGGATGCCGTCGCGGCGGTGCAGGAGGGCGGGGGGCCGGTCGGTGTCCTCGGTGCTCCAGGTGAGCCGGGGGTCGCCGGAGGCCGTCGTGCCGTGGTCGTCGGCCGGCGGTCGGTCCTGAGTCGTGTGCATGGTGGTTCTTCCCTCCCTGCAATCCCCCTGTTGCGGGGATCAGCCTGCCAAACGGGACGGCAGGTGTGGAAGTCAGGTCGGGGTTGGCGGGGTGTCGCGTGATGTTCGGGTGTCGGATGGTCGGACCGGTGGGGGTGTGGAGGCTTCGGCGGGAGGGTGCTCACGGGGCGTGACGGGCGTTCGCCGGCCGGGCCGGGGGAGGCGGGGGCGGACCTGGGCGCGGCCCCCGTCTTGCGGTACCGCATAGGCTGTGCCGCACGGGGTGTTCTCGGCCATGGGGACACCGGCCGGCCGGGCCCCCGTGGCCCGGGCGGGGGTCCGGTGACGCGCGGCGACCGCGGCGTTCGCCGGGACCTTTCGGATCCACAGTCAGCAGGGGGCTTCCGCCATGACGACAGGTCGGCTCGGGCAGCAGGCCGCGCCACCGAATGCGGCCTACGCCGGGCAGGTCGTGCACTTTCCGGACCCGGTCCGCGCCGGCCGCTATCCCAAGGGGGTGCGGATGGACGACTCGGGTCACCCGGACTTCTCGCCGTACGCGCGGGCGGCCGCGGAGATCGCGGAGCCGCCGGAGGGCTTCGGCGTGGACGAGCTGCGCCTGACCGACTACGTGTCGGCGAACGCCGCCCTGCACGCCGCCGGACACGAGCTGTGGGCGAGCCTGCCGTCGGTCGCGACTCCGCACGGCTGGACCTGGCACCACGTGGCGGGCACGCGCCGGCTGGAGCTGGTGCCCGCCGAGGTGAAGGCGCTGCTGCGGCACCACGGCGGGCTGGCGACGGCCGCCGTGGACCAGGAGAAGCGCGGCACGCGCCCGCTGCAGGAGACCCGGCCGGTGCACTTCGTGCTGCCGCAGCGGGACCTCGCGGTGACGGAGGAGCAGATCCAGGGCGTCGAGGAGGACCTCGGCTACCGCCTGCCGGGCGCGTACCGGGCGTTCTTGAAGGCCGCGGGCGGCTGCGCGCCGGTCGGCGCGGCGCTGGACGCGGAGCTCGGCCTGCTGATCGACCAGCCGTTCTTCACCGTGCGTGACGAGGCTGCCGTGAACGACCTCGTCTACGTCAACAAGTGTCTGCGCGACCACTTCACCAAGGACTATCTGGGCGTGGGATTCGTCCAGGGGGGCGTGCTCGCGGTGAAGGTGAAGGGCGAGGCGGTCGGCTCGGTCTGGTTCTGCCCGTACGACGACGCGCGCGACGGGGACGGCTGGACGGTGCAGGAGCGGGTGGAGCGGTTGCTGCTGCCCTGTGGTGAGGACTTCGACGTGTTTTTGTCGCGGCTGGCGGGTGGTCCGCCGGAGCTGGAGACGGTGGCCGGCCTGATGGTGGACGGCGGCTTCGCCTTTGCCGTCCCGGTGGAGGGGTGAGCGCGCGGTGGTGACGTTCGCGCAGGCGCAGGAGCGCGGTGAGCGCTGGGCCAACGGTGACGTGCCGGCGTACCAGCACCGGGAGGTGCGGGTCCGCGAGTTCGACCTGGGGTTCGTGGTGTGGGCCGAGGACCGCGAGGACGGTCCGACGTCCGACGGCGGGCACGCCAGGCTGGTGATCGCCCGGGACAGCGGGGAGACGACGCTGTGGCCGGCGCTGCCGGTGGGCGAGGTCATCCGGCGCTACGAGGAGGAGTACGCAGCGGTGGCCGTGGAAGAACCGGAACCGTCGGACGCCCCGCCGAAACGGCTGGACCTGAACGCGACGTCGTTCCTGCTGAGCCCGCCGCAGTGGCTGCAGGACGCGGCGGACGCGATGGGCATTCCGGACCGGAGGAGCGACGGGTCCACGCCGGGCGGGGGTTCGCCGGCCGGCGGGGGCGCGGGTGCGCCTGCCGGTGCGGGGGCGTTTGCGGGCGCGGCTGCTGGTTCGCCCGCGGGTTCTGCTGCGGGCGGGCCTGGAGCCGGGTCTGCCGGTGGGGCTTCCGGTGCGCTTGCAGGTGCTGCTGAGGGCGCGTCTGCGGGAGGGACTTCGGGTCTGCCCGGCGCCGGCTCTGCGGTCGGCTCTGCGGGTGGCGCTCCCGGTCCGGTTACGGGTGCTCCTGACGGTACGTCTACGGGCGGTGCTTCGGGCCTGTCTGCCGATGGGGCTGCGGCTGGGTCTGCCAGCGGTACCTCCGGTGCTCTTACGGGCGCTCCGAGCGGCGCTTCTGCGGGCGAGCCCGCGAGGGGTGCTGCCGGCGGGGCTTGGGACGCGCCTGCGGGCTCGCCTTCCGGTTCCGGCGCGTTCCCGGGCGCGCCCGATGAGACGCCTGCGGGCACGTCCGCACGTTCCGCGGCCTCCTCGGACGCGTCGCTGGGCCGGCCGGTGCCGCTGTCCGCTCCCGAGGGGGCTGCCGCCTCCTCGGAGGGGCCGGAGCCGGTGGCGCCTGCCGCACCGCCCGCGCCCGTGCCGCCGGTCACGCCTCCCGCGCCGGAGGCGACCCCCTGGGCCGCGGCGGCCACGCACACCGCCGATGACGACGACGACCGCTCGGTCGGCCTGCCGGCCACCGTGCTGGCGCCGGCCCTGTCGGGTACGGACGAGGACGACACGCCGCCTCCGGGCGTCGGCCCGGAGGCGAAGACGGCCCTGATGTCGGCCGGCAGCGCGCTGCCGAAGACGGCCATCGCCCCGTCCCTCGACGCTCTTGAGGGCCAGCTGGCAGCTCAGGGCGCCCCCGGCGCCCCGGTCCCGCCGCCCGCGGCTCCCGCCGGAGCACCCGTGCCGCCGCCCGCGGCTCCGGCCCGGCCGGGTGCGCCCGTTCCGCCGCCGGCTCCCGGCGCAGGCGGTCCGCAGGCGCCCACGCCGCCCGGCGCCCCCGGTGTTCCGGGGCAGCCTCCGGGCGCCGGTGCCCCCACGCCGCCCGGCCCGCCCGCGGCCCCCGGGGCCGGCGCCCCGGGTGCTCCCGGCGCTCCTGGTGCCCCCGGGGCGCCCGGTGGTGGTGCGGCCTACGCCGCGACGATGCTCGCCCACCCCGGGACGCCGGGCCTGCCCGGAGCCGCGCCCGGCGCGCCGGCGCCGGGAGCGCCCGTACCGCCCGGCCCGCCCGGTGTCCCCGGGCAGCCGGCCGGCCCCGCCGCGCCGCCCGCGGCTCCGGCCGGCCCCGGCGGGGTGCACCACGCGGCGACCATGCTCGCGAGCGCTCCCGGCGGCCCGGCGGCTCCGGGCGCTCCCGGCGCCCCGGGGCAGCCCCCCGCGGCCCCCGCCCGCCCGGGGGCCGGCACCCCGCCGCCCGCCGGCCCCGGTGGCGTGCACCACGCCGCCACCATGCTCGCGAGCCCGGGCGCGCCCGGCATGCCCCCGGTCCCGCAGGGCCCGGTCGCGCCGCAGGCCCCCGCGGCCCCCGCGTACGGCTACCCCCAGCCCCCCGGCGGTCTGCCGACCGTCGGCCCGGGCTACATGGCCGTCCTGCGCTACCGCGCGCACGACGGTTCCGAGCAGCAGCTCATCCGCCGCAGCGCGCCGGGCACGCCGCACCCGGAGTGGCAGATCCTGCACGAGCTGATGGCGCTGAACGTGCCGCGCGAGCAGGTGCTGGAGCTCCACACGGAGTTGGAGTCCTGCGACGGCCCGGGCGGCTACTGCGCCCGCATGGTGCGTGACAACTGGCCGCAGGCGACGGTCAGTCACACGGCCGCGTACGGCCGCGACCACGCCACGCGCCAGCAGGGCGTCCGGCACCTGATTGAGCATCAGGGCGAGCTGCACCAGGTCGCGGACGGCCCGGCGCGCCCCGCCCCGAACCGGGTGCCGCTGCCGCACCCCGGCCAGGTGCAGCAGGCGCCGCCGGTCGGCCCGGACGTGATAGCCCGGGAGCTGGCCGAGTCGTTCGGCCCGCAGGGCGTGTTCCGGTTCGAGCAGCGCGCGGTGTCGCGCCAGGGCGTGCCGGACGTCGTGGCGCAGACGCTGGTGTGGGCCGGTGTGCCCGTGGACTGCGGGCCGTTCTTCTGGGGCCAGGCGCAGCCGGGCCGGCCGGTGCCGACGCTGGCGGAGCTGGCGGCGGAGCGGCGGGTGCAGGCGGCGCCGGACGCGGGTTCGTACCTCGTGATGGGCACGGACTTCGGCAAGCAGCTGTGCGTGCAGTACGGGACGGCGCACATCGTGGCGGTGCCGCTGGAGGCGGGGCCGGGCGGTTCGTCCGTTCCTCCGCAGTTCGTCAACACGAGCCTGCCTCAGTTCGTTCGCTCTTTGGCGCTGCTCGGGAAGATGTGGCGGTGGCGCTACGGGTTGACGCCGGAGCAGGCGGGCCGCTGGACGGTGGACTTCCAGGAACAGCTGATGGCGCTGGACACGGCCGCCTTGTCCTCGCCGGAGAACTGGTGGTCGGTGCTGGTGGAGCAGATGTGGGACGGCCTGTTCTAGCCGGACGGGCTGGATAGTGACGGCGCGGGGGCGCCCGATCCGGGATGAGGGTCGGGCGCCCCGTGTCGTAGGTTGGCGCATCCTTGACAGAAGAAGCGGGCGGAGTGTCGCGTCATCGGCACTTCCCGTGGTCCAGGGATGATGTGCGCCAGACTGCGTCACATACCGGACATCCGGGATATAAGGGGCTTCAAGGATGAGTGCATCGGTGTCTCCCGACGGTTTCGCTGTCGTACGGGGCCGGGGTTACCGGCCCGAGCAGGTCGATCGCGTGCTCGCCGAGTTCGCGCGCCAGCGGGACGCGGCCTGGGAGCGGGTGGCGCGGCTGACCGTACTCGCGCGCGAGATGGAGGAGGAGACCCAGCGGCTCGGGCAGGTGGTGACGCAGCTCCCCCCGCAGACGTACGAATCGCTCGGCCAGCGCGCGCAGGGCCTGCTCTTCACGGCCCAGGCCGAGGCCGCCGGGCTGCGGGAGCGGGCCGAGGCGGCCGCCGCCGAGATGATGGAGTCGGCCGAGGCGCACGGCCGGGCGGTCCGGGACGCGGCCCACCAGGCGGCCACGGCGGTGCGCGCCGAGGCCGAGGAATGGGCGCGGCAGGCGCTCGTCGCGGCCGAGTCCGTCGCCGACGACGTCATCGCCGTGGCGCGGCGCGACGCCAAGCAGCGGCGCGAGGACGCCGCCGCGGCGCTCGCGGAGATGCGCGAGCGGACGGCCGCGGCACTCGCCGAGCAGGAGAAGGACCACGCGGAGCGGTGGGAGACGGCGGGGCGCGAGATCGCCGAGCGCGAGGCCGCGCTCGACACGCGCATCGCCGCGATGGAGGAGTACGCCCGCAACGCCCTGGCGGAGGCGCAGCGCCGCTACGCGGAGGCGGAGGAGGCCGCCCGGCACGGGCAGGAGGACGCGGAGGCGCAGGGCGCCGCTCTCATCGCGCAGGCGCGGGTCCGCGAGGAGCGGGTCGTGCGGGACATGGAGCGCAACCTCCGCGAGCACGAGGAGCGCCGCGAGGAGCTCCGCGCCCACATGGCCCACGTCCGCCACAGCCTGGCCGCCCTCACGGGCAAGCCGGTGGCGGAGGACCTGGGGGCGGGGGACTGAGTCCCCGCCCCGGACAGCCGGTCATGGGGCCTCGCCCCTTGAGACCTCGCCGCCGGTGGAGGGGGCGGGCGCGCCGGGCCTGCCCGCCTTGGACGGGGCTGGTCAAGGGGCCTCGCCCCTTGAATCCGCCGCCGCGGCGAGCAGCCACGATGGTGGATTTCGGCGGTGCCGTACGGGCTCAGGCGGGTCCGGCACCGCCGATTGCCGCCGCTGTGGCCGATCGCCGTCGCGGCGGTCTCAAGGAAGCGGCTTCCTTGAGACCCTCCCGCCGCCGGGGCTGATCTCCCCCAGCTACCGCTGGGAGGTGCCCCCAGTCGCGGCGGGAGGGTCTGCTACGCGGCAGGCGTTGGCTTCGTCGACGGTGTCGTCGGCGGGGGCGCCGTGGGGGCCTTCACCAGCAGGCGGAGGGACAGGACCTTGCCGTCCCCCGTCGTCACGGTCAGCAGGTACTCGCCGGAGTGCCCGTCCGTCAGCAGCTGCGGGAGCGTCAGGACGCCGTCCTTGTCCGTCGTCCCGGCTTCCAGCCGCCACGTCCGCTTGCCGTCGGGTCCCTTGAAGCAGGGGCCCTCCTTGGCGGCGGGGGTCGTGCCGTCGAGCTTCGTGATCTTCGCGGTGACGGCCGAGCCGATGACGTCCTTGCCGTCCTTCGCCAGCACCTTGACCGTGATCCGGTCGGCGAACGCGCCGTTGGGGTCGGCCTTCAGGTCCGGCTCGCCGACGACGATGACCTTCTCCGCCGCCCGCACGGACACCGTGCCCGTGAACTCCACGGCCGGCACGTCACGTTCGCGTCCGGCGACCGTCGCCGCCACCTTGACCTTGCCGATCTTGAGCCCGGCCACGACAGGCGGCGCCGTGGCCGTACCGTCCTTGCCCGTCGTGACGGTCAGCTCCGTGGAGGCGTCCGCGAACGCGGCCCCGTCGCCGCTCACCACGAACCGTACGGGCGCTCCCGCCATCGGCTTCCCGGACTTGTCCTTGACCAGGACCCGCGCCCGCTCCTTGAACGTCTCGCCGGCGGTCGTCTCCCAGGTCTTGCCGTCGCCGACCCGCTCCAGACGGCTCGCCTGTGTGGGCGGAGTGGGCGGAGTGGGCTTGTGCGGCTCTTCCGGCTTGGTCGGGGGCTTGGCCGGCGGCGTCGAAGGCTTGTTGCCGGGATCCGCCGGAGTGGGCTTGCCGGACGACGGCGGCACGGGCTTCGAAGGCTGAGGCTTCGTCGAGGGGGCGTTCCCCGAAGGGGCGTTGCCCGACGGCATGTTGCCCGACGGTACGTTGCGCGAAGGCGCGTTCCCGGACGGCGTGTTGCCCGACGGCACCCCCGTACGGTCCGGCAGCGAGGGAACGTTGCCCTGCTGGTACGCGCGCATCCACTCCGTGACGGCGTTCACGTACGACCGCGAATTGTTGTAGCTGAGGATCGCCCGGTCGAGGTCCTCGGCCCGGTTCATGTCCTTGCCGCCCGCGCACAAGTACTTGGCGGTGCCGAGCGCGGCGTCGTAGATGTTGTTGGGGTTCTTCACCCCGTCGCCGTTGCCGTCGGCGCCGTACTGCGCCCATGTGGAGGGCAGGAACTGCGTGGGGCCGACGGCCTTGTCGTAGACGGTGTCGCCGTCCCACAGCCCCTGGTCGGTGTCCTTGACGGTGGCGAAGCCGTTGCCGTCCAGCTGCGGGCCGAGGATCGGCTTGTCGGTCGTGCCGTCGGCGGTCATGCGCGCGCCGTTGTACGTGGCGTGCTGCGTCTCCACCTGGCCGATGCCGGCTATGAGCTCCCACGGCATGTGGCAGCCCGGCATGTCGGCGGCGGCGCGCTGCGCGGCCTTGCGGTAGGCGTCCAGGGCCGTCGCGGGGATGCCCGTAGCGGCGTCCTTGGTGTCCTCCTTGCCGGGGCCGGAGGCGCCGGGCAGGCCGGGGCGGCCGTTCGGTCTGAGGTCGGGCAGCGTGAGGTTGGGGGTGCCGTGCGGCATCCCCTGGGGGTTCTTCGGGTCCTTCGCGGGGTCGTCCGCATCCGCCGTGTTGTGCGGGGGACCGGCGCCGACCGCGGCCGTCAGGCTGGCCACGAGCAGGGCCGTGCACAGACCCTGCCGGGAGACACTGGCAGCGCGCGTAGGGAGTATCTTCACGATGCTGCTTCCTTCGGAGACCTGCGGCCTGTGCGAAGGGGTGCACGACGTCCCCCCTCGACCATGACACCGAACACTAATTCCCTGTGGCCTCAATTGTCTTGCCCGGTGGCCGCCTTCACGTATTATTCGCCCTTCGTTCCCCGGCAACTCCTTCCTCTTTGACCGTTTCCTGTTATTTGTCTGTGGCGGATTCGGTGCGCCTGGAAGGGAGTCCCGGGGCGTTCGGTTCCAGCAGCGGGACCCGGCAGTGCCGGACGGCCCCACCCGTCCCGTCCGTCCCGCCCCGAGATCGTTTCCCCTGGCACGCATCCGCCCGCCAGGGGCGTGTTTGCGCCTGACGTAACGGCAGGGTGCAGACTCGGGCCCCGGCGAACCCCGAGACCGGCGGGTCCGCCGGCCACGCAACCCCTAAGGGTCGTTCCTGGCTTTCTCCTGCTCGTACCGGCCGCCCGGTTCGTACCGCAGGGGGAGGAGCGGGCGCGACCCGCTGCCTAGCCTTTTTGATGTCGGCCGGAGAGGCGCTGGTGGGGCTAGCCCCACCTCGGATACACGGACGAGCACCATCGCCCCGGCCCCCGCACCCGGGCAGGCTGTGGACCGCACCGCAATGAGCACCTAGGAGATTTACCGTGACAACGGCTGTATCGATTCCCAAGACCGGGGGCAGTGGAGGGCGTACGGCCGTCGCCGCGAGGGCCCGCCAGGTCGTCAAGGCCTACGGGGCCGGCGAGACCCGCGTGACCGCCCTCGACCACGTGGACGTGGACATCGCCCGCGGGCAGTTCACCGCCATCATGGGCCCCTCCGGCTCCGGCAAGTCGACCCTGATGCACTGCCTGGCCGGCCTGGACACCGTCACGTCCGGGGAGATCTTCATCGACGAGACCGAGATAACCGGCCTCAAGGACAAGAAGCTCACCCGGCTCCGCCGCGACCGCATCGGCTTCATCTTCCAGGCGTTCAACCTGCTCCCGACGCTCAACGCGATCGAGAACATCACGCTCCCCATGGACATTGCCGGCCGCAAGCCGGACAAGGCCTGGCTGGACCGCGTCGTGGAGACCGTCGGCCTCGCCGGCCGCCTCAAGCACCGGCCGAACCAGCTCTCCGGCGGCCAGCAGCAGCGCGTCGCCGTGGCCCGCGCCCTCGCCGCCCGCCCCGAGATCATCTTCGGTGACGAGCCGACCGGAAACCTCGACTCGCGCGCCGGCGCCGAGGTCCTCGGCTTCCTGCGCCAGTCCGTGGACGAGCTGGGCCAGACCATCGTCATGGTCACCCACGACCCCGTGGCCGCCTCCTACGCCGACCGCGTGCTCTACCTGGCCGACGGCCGGATCGTCGACGAGATGCACAGCCCGACCGCCGACGCGGTCCTCGAGCGCATGAAGAACTTCGACGCCCGTGGACGGGTGTCGTGACCGTCCTCAAGACCTCGATGCGCAACTTCCTCGCGCACAAGGGCCGCATGGCGCTCTCCGCCGTCGCGGTCCTGCTGTCGGTGGCGTTCGTGTGCGGCACGCTCGTCTTCACCGACACCATGAACGCCACGTTCGACAAGCTCTTCGCGAACACCGCCTCCGACGTCTCCGTCGCCCCCAAGAAGGACGACGACGCCCAGGAGACCGGCAAGCCGCAGGCCCTGCCCGCCGCCCTGCAGGGGAAGCTGGCGAAGGTCGACGGGGTCGCCAAGGTCGAGCCGCACGTCACCAGCATGCAGCTGACCGTCGTGAACGGGAAGAACAAGAGCCTCAGCCCCACCTCCGGCGCCCCCACCGTGGGCACCAACTGGGACGAGAGCCAGAAGAAGTCCGTCGAGATCACCAGCGGCCATGCCCCGCACGGCCCGGCCGAGGCCGTCCTCGACTCCGACACCGCCGACAAGCACGGCGTGAAGACGGGCGACAAGCTCCGCGTCATCGCCGTCCCCGGCGACTTCACGGTGAGCGTCGTCGGCATCGCCACGTACAAGACCACCAACCCCGGCGCGGCCCTCCTCTACTTCGACACCGCGACCGCGCAGGCGAAGCTGCTCGGCAGCGCGGACGCCTTCAGCAGCTACGGGCTGACCGCCGCCTCCGGCGTCAGCAACGAGCAGCTCAAGGAGCGCGTCACCACCGTCCTCGGCTCCTCCGCGGGCGACTACGCGGTGCGGACCGCCGCCGAGTCCAAGGAGGAGAACAAGAAGGACGTCGGCTCCTTCCTCGACGTCATGAAGTACGCGCTGCTGGGCTTCGCCGGCATCGCCGTCCTCGTGGGCATCTTCCTCATCGTCAACACCTTCTCCATGCTGGTCGCCCAGCGCACCCGCGAGATCGGCCTGATGCGCGCCATCGGCTCCAGCCGGCGGCAGGTCCTCCGGTCGGTGCTGACCGAGGCGCTGCTGCTCGGCGTCGTCGGCTCGGTGCTCGGCATCGGCGGCGGCATCGCCCTCGCCGTGGGGCTGATGGAGCTCATGGGCTCCATGGGCATGAAGCTCGACCTGGGCGAGCTCACGATCAAGGCCTCGACACCGGTCGTGGGCCTGGCCATCGGCGTGATCGTCACCGTCCTGGCCGCCCTCCTGCCCGCCTTCAAGGCCACCCGCATCTCCCCGATGTCCGCCCTGCGCGACGCCGGCACCCCGGCGGACGGCAAGGCCGGCAAGGTGCGCGCCACGATCGGCGTGCTGCTCACCGCCCTGGGCGGGCTCGCGCTGGCCGCCGCCGCCAAGGCGGACGACGCCAAGGCCGGCTCGGGCATGCTCGGCCTCGGCGTCTTCCTGACCCTCGTCGGCTTCATCGTCGTCGGACCGCTGCTCGCCGGCTTCGTCGTCCGCGTGCTCAGCGCGATCGTGCTGCGGGTCTTCGGCCCCGTCGGCCGCCTCGCCGAGCGCAACGCGCTGCGCAACCCGCGGCGCACCGGCGCCACCGCCTCCGCGCTGATGATCGGCCTCGCGCTGGTCGCCGCGCTGTCGGTGGTCGGCTCCTCGATGGTCGCCTCGGCCACGGACCAGCTCGACAAGTCGGTGGGCGCGGACTTCATCATCCAGTCCGAGAACCAGCAGCCGCTGAGCCCGGCCGCGGTCAAGGCGGTCAAGGGCGCCGGCCACGTCGAGCACGTCACGGAATACACGATCGTCAACGCGAAGATCACCACCCCGGACGGCAAGACCGCCACCAAGCGGCTCTCCGCCGTCACCCCCACCTACGCCGACGACGTGCGCGCCGAGACCGTCAAGGGCAAGCTCAAGGACGCCTACGCCAAGGACGCCATGTCCGTGCCGGAGGGCTTCGCCAAGGACAACGGCGTCAAGCTCGGCGACCGGCTCAAGGTCGCCATGACCGGCGGCCGCACGGCCGAGCTGACGGTCAACGCCATCACCTCGGACGACACCAGCATCGACCAGGGCGCGATGTACACCAACATCGCCACCGCGCGGAACTACCTCCCGGCCGACAAGATGCCGCTGGACTTCATGCTCCTCGCCAAGGCCGCCGACGGGCAGACGAAGGAGGCCGCGGCCGCCCTCAAGGCGTCCGTCGAGCAGTACCCGCAGATCAAGGTCCGCGACCAGTCCGACTACAAGAAGCTCATCCAGGACCAGGTCGGCCAGCTCCTGAACATGATCTACGGCCTGCTCGCCCTCGCGATCATCGTCGCCGTCCTGGGCGTCGTGAACACCCTCGCCCTGTCGGTCGTCGAGCGCACCCGGGAGATCGGCCTCCTGCGGGCCATCGGCCTCTCGCGCCGCCAGATGCGCCGCATGATCCGCCTGGAGTCGGTCGTCATCGCCCTCTTCGGCGCCCTTCTCGGCCTCGGCCTCGGCATGGCCTGGGGCACCACGTCCCAGAAGCTCCTGGCCCTCCAGGGCCTCGGCGTCCTGGACATCCCCTGGCCGACGATCACCGCGGTCTTCCTCGGCTCGGCGGTGGTGGGCCTGCTCGCCGCGCTCGTCCCGGCGTTCCGGGCGGGCCGGATGAACGTCCTGAACGCCATCGCCACGGACTAGCAGGCTGCTGCCCCTGCGAGGGGGCCGGTGCACGGGTTCTCGACCCGCCCCGGCCCCCGAACCAGGCCCGGCCCGGACGCGCCACGGGGGTGCGAGTCCGGGCCGGGCCTTTTACCTGTCTTCTGTTGCTGTCAGGCGACGTAGAAAGGCTCGACGTTGTCCGTCATCCACACCGACGTCCGGTCCTTCGCATTTCCGAGGAAGACCGTGTCCACGGTGAAGGGCACCGGCTCCTCCGAGACGGCCTGCGAAACGGCTGCGAGTACGGCGTCACGCGATTCCCCGGCCGCGCCGTGGACCGTCACGCCGATCAGCAGCCCGGGGTGCTGGTTCCCCACCTGAACCAGAGCCCGCCTGGCGGACGAAACCGCGGGAACCGCGCCGAAGGCACGACGCAGCGCCGCGAGCAGCGCCTCGGGCTCTTCCGCAGGCTCCCCGAGCCGGATGCTCTCGCCGGGCTGCACGGTCCTCCGGTTTCCTCGTACGGTCTGGACACCGGCGGCGTGAATGGGCAGCCCGACGTCGCCGCCGGGGTTGAGCGCAAGTCCGAGCTCCTGCGGCAGTGAGTTGATCAGCTCCCGAGCACCCATCACCGCGTGCGCCACGTCGCCCGCGTTCTGCTTGAGCTGCTCCACGGAGGTGTAAACGGCGACATGCGGCTGACCGTCGATCGAAACGATCGGCAGGCGTGTTCCCTGTCCTTGGTCGCCGCCGGGGGTTTCCGGGAGAGGCATCCACAGTTCAGCCGTGGCGAGTGCCTTCAGAATGTCCTCAGCGGGAATCGAGCCGGCTTTTGCCGCGGCCAGTGTCTCTTCCAGCCTGTTGGCGGGGAACATTTACGGGAACTCCGGTTCGTTCTTGGTTTGGTTGATCATGAATCATGAATCATTGAACTGAGCTCGCTCACCAATTCGCTGAATCGCTGATTTTCGGCCGCCATCTGCTTCGGGTCGTCATGGTGGATATAGAATTCGGAGAAGCCGCCACGCGGCGCCCCGTAAAGAAGCTTGAAACCATAGGCGGCATCCGCCAGTGCCGTCTCGGCATCACTCTCCGGGTCGGCAAGGACGTCGCGGATATCCAAAAGTATCAAGTAGTAGGGGGCGGAGCTTCGGCGGCCTTGCTTGTGTATGATCTCCGCGACTTGGGTGACGAGGGTGGTGGCCCGCCGGCGGCGCGACTCGGGTGTGCGTAGCGTCATCGCAAAGGCTCCGATCCCAGGAGTTTTCTCCCTGGTATATTCCATGGTTCTGGAATGAATATCTGTTCAGCGCCGCCCACGTAGATGCCGCCCTGATTGGCGACGGGCCCCACGTAGACCTTGGTGCCGGCTGGGAACTCCATCCGGTACACCGTGTCGATCGGCGACGATCCCTTTGATCCTCCAGTGGTCGGGTTAATCCAGTGGGGGAGCACTGCGGTGTCGATGCGAACATGGGCGACCGATGAGGGTGCCTCGCGGGTGAACCATTTACCGAGCTCGTTGCCCTCGCCGTGCACGCCGCCGCGGTAGAAGACCGTCGGCTCGGTCAAAGTCACTTCATTGTATCGACCGCCTGCGAAATTAAGGGCCGGCGGGTCGTCTCCTTCGGCCAGAGGCCCTGGGTTCCGGACCATGTCGAATTCGTACAGTTCGTCCGCCGGTTCCTGCGGTTGCGTGGCGTCCGCGCTGTCGGAGGGCGGAGCCTCCCAGGGGTCGGGAGCCTCGTCACCCGAACCGTCGTTCGCAGGCCCGTCGCCGGACTCCGGGGCATCGGCCGGGTCTTCCGCCTCCGTGTCCCCGGCGCCCTCCGCAGCCGTCGGCTCCGGAGCGTCGTCCGACTGCTCGGCGCCCGCGTCGTGCGCGTCTACGGGGCCTGTTTCGGAGTCGGCGTCTTCCGCGTCCGTGGGTTCGGGGGCCTCGGCTTCGGCCTCCGGCTCCGGGGTGCCGGTTTCCTCTTCGGCTTCCGGTTCCGGGGCGTCGTCTGCCTGCTCTGCACCCGTTTCGTGTGCGTCTTCCGGGCCTGTTTCGGAATCTGCGTCCTCGGCACTCGCCGGTTCCGCGGCATCAGCGTCCGGCTGCTCGGTTTCCGGCTCCGGGGCGTCGTCCGCTTGCTCGGCACCCGTTTCCTGCGAGTCCTCCGCATCCGCCGGTTCCAGGGCGTCGGCGTCGGTCTGCTCGGACTCCGGTTCCGGGGCGTCGGTCTCTTCCGGTGCGCTGTCGGCTTCCTCTACGTCGGTCGGTTCCGGAGCGTCGTCCGTCTGCTCGGTGTCCGCGTCGCGTGCGTCCGTCGGTTCCGGGGCGTCCGCCGGGCTTGTGCCGGAGTCCGAACCTTCCGCGGTCTCCGGCTCCGGGGCGTCGGCTTCGGGCTGCTGCTCGGCCTTCGGTTCCGGGGCGTCGCTGTTCTCCGGTGCGTTGCCGGCTTCCCCTGCAGCCGTCGGCTCCGGAGCGTCGGTGTCCTCCGGCCTGTTGCCGGCCTCCTCCGCAGCCATCGGCTCCGGGGCATCGTCCGCGTCCGCCTGCTCGGCGGACGCGTCGCGCGAGCCCGTGGGTTCCGGCGCATCCGCCGGGTCTGTGCTGGAGTCCGCATCCGCTGCCTGCGTCGGCTCCGGGGCGTCGACGGGCTCGGGAGGCGGGGCTTCCTGGGGCGGCGGGGGTTGCTCGGGCCGGCGATCGTCCATGATCGGAATTCTGACATTGCCACGTCAAAGCGCTTGAGTCGCAGTCACATGGGAGGCCGCTCAAGGGGCGGGGGTGCCTTCGAACCGTTCGGGGCTGTGCATGTGAGAACCGGGCCCGGCCGCGGCGTGCGTCTCGGGGCCGGGCCTTTTGCGCTCACCGTTCGGCGTGGGGAGCCAGGCGGCCGTCCTTGGCGGCGCGGATGAGGGCGCGGAGCGCGGCGGGGGGCGCGGTGAGTATGAGATCGGGGGCGTCGCTCTCCCGGAGTCGTATGGTTCCGGCGGCGGTCCCCGGGGCGACGTAGAGGCAGTTGGCGGCGTTGCCGCTGTACGAGGACTTCTGCCAGCTGTGAATGGACACGGCGTTCCTTCGTCAGATGTCGCGTGCGATGCGGTGGATCGCGTCGCGTGACGCTTCCGGCTTCAGGGTGAGGGATTCCAGCCGGTCCAGGGTGCTGCGGTATCTGGCCAGTTGCGGCTGAGTGTCCAGGAACTCGGAGCCGTGATCCGTGTCGAGCTGGACGGTGTCCATGTGCGGTACTTCCCCACCGAGGTAGACGACCGATTGCCCCGAGCTGGGCAAGGTGCCCGCCTCGAAGGGGATCACCAGCACGGTGATGTGGTCCCGCTCGCTCATGGTGAGCATGTGCTGGAGCTGCGCGCGGGCCACGTTCCGGCCGCCGAAGTGCATGCGCAGCGCGGCCTCGTGGATGATCGCGGTCAGTGGGGTCGGCCGCTCGCCGTAGATCACTGCCTGCCGCTTGATCCGGTACGAGACCCGGTGCTCCACCTCGTGCGGTGGCAGCGGGGGCTCGATGCTGCCGATGATCGCGTGGGCATGCTCCCGGGTCTGCAACAGCCCGGGCATGTGGATGATGCAGGCGATCCGCATGGACTGCGCGTGGTGCTCCAGCTCGGCCATGTCGAGCATGCTCGGTGGGAGGATCTCGCGGTACTCCTCCCACCAGCCGCGGGTCCGGCCGCCGGTCATTCCCGTGAGGGCGTCGATCAGCGGCTGATCCGAGCAGCCGTACGCGCGAGCCATGGCACGGACCTTGTCCGCACTGACCGCGTAGCCGCCGGACTCGACACTGCTGACGCGTGACTGGGACGAGCCGAGCAGCGCTCCGGCTTGGGTGGCGTTGAGATCCGCCTGCTCGCGCAGCCGGCGCAGCTCCGTGCCCAGTCGTCGTTGCCGGATAGTCGGCGGAAGCTTGATCCGGGCCATTGCGCGATCCCCTCCTGTCACCCACACGAGGTGTGTTATGACGTATCTCATCGAGAAAGCTCGATGAATCCTAACTGCTGGCTATGGTGTAACTCAGGTGCCGGGCTGGGGTGTTGCCCCGCTGATCGCGGCATGCCCCCTGCTCGACTCCTCGGTGACAGGAGACTTCCATGGCTGCTGAAACCCCGCAGGGCTCCGGCCCCGGCTCACTCGATCGTGACTTCGAATTCGACCTGGACGAAGAGATCTGCGCCCTCGTCCTCGACTCCGCGCCGCGGATGTTCGCGATCGTCCAGGAGACCGACCTGGCGGAAGGCGTCACGGACGCGGAGGTCGTCGCCTGGGGCATCGCCCACGAGGACGGCCCCGTGGACGTCATCGGCGCCAACGGCCACAACACCCTGCGGCTCCGCTCACCCGAGCGGGCCCTGTGGTGGTACGGCGAGAAATGCGGCGAGCGAGCCCGCCTCGTATGGCTCGGTCCCGCCGGGGCGGCCGCGCTCGACAACCCGGTTGCCGTGCGGTGATCGGGGCATCGCGCAGGTCGCGCCGTCCCGGCTGGCGGAGATGGCGACGGAGCGGGAGGTCATGGACACGGCCAGGGCGCAGGTCGCCGATGGGTGAATAGGGCTGGGAGTACGACCCCGACGCCCGGCACGTCATCGGCGGGGCCGGTCGCCCGGGTGCAGGAGGAAGTTCTCCCCGGAGGGATGCTCCAGTATCTGACCGTCGTGCGGCAGCAGTGCCTATACATCGTCCAGGTCATCGCCTGGCCACTCTGACCGGCGCCGGCGCGGGCGGGGGCGTCCCGGGCCCCGGAACCGTCGGGCCGCGGTTGTCGGCGCTCCGTCGTAGGCTGGGCTCACCCGGCCCGTGGACACGTGTCGGGCCGTTCGCGTTGTCCACCCCTCGCTCCACCCGGGACGGAAAAAGCCCTCATGAGCCTGCACGGTCTGCTCGACGCCGTCGTCTACGATCCGGCGCTCGCCGAAGCGGTGAAGGCCGCGGCCGACGGCAACCGCCCGCACGTCGACCTCGTTGGCCCGTCCGCCGCCCGGCCCTTCGCCGTCGCCGCGCTCGCCCGGGACGCCAAACGGCCCGTCCTGGCGGTGACCGCCACCGGCCGTGAGGCCGAGGATCTGGCGGCGGCGCTGCGTTCGCTGCTGCCGCCGGACGGCGTCGTGGAGTTCCCGGCCTGGGAGACGCTGCCCCACGAGCGCCTCTCGCCCCGCTCGGACACCGTCGGCCGCCGCCTGGCCGTGCTGCGCCGGCTCGCGCACCCGCGCAAGGACGATCCGGCGGCGGGGCCGGTCAGCGTGGTCGTCGCGCCGATCCGGTCCGTGCTGCAGCCGCAGGTGAAGGGGCTCGGCGACCTGGAGCCGGTCAGCCTGCGCTCGGGGCGGAGCGCCGACCTGGAGGAGATCGTGGAGGCGCTGGCGGCCGCCGCGTACTCCCGGGTCGAACTGGTGGAGAAGCGCGGCGAGTTCGCCGTCCGCGGCGGCATCCTGGACGTCTTCCCGCCGACCGAGGAGCACCCGCTCCGGGTCGAGTTCTGGGGCGACGAGGTCGAGGAGATCCGTTACTTCAAGGTCGCCGACCAGCGTTCGCTGGAGGTCGCCGAGCACGGCCTGTGGGCGCCGCCCTGCCGTGAGCTGCTGCTGACGGAGGACGTACGGCAGAGGGCGGCGGCCCTCGCCGAGGAGCACCCGGAGCTCGGCGAGCTGCTCTCCAAGATCGCCGAGGGCATCGCGGTGGAGGGCATGGAGTCCCTCGCCCCCGTCCTGGTGGACGAGATGGAGCTGCTGCTGGACGTGCTGCCGGCGGGCGCGATGACGGTCGTGTGCGACCCGGAGCGGGTGCGGACCCGCGCCGCGGACCTCGTGGCCACCAGCCAGGAGTTCCTGCAGGCGTCCTGGGCGGCGACGGCCGGCGGCGGCGAGGCCCCCATCGACGTGAACGCGGCCTCCCTGTGGGGCATCGCGGACGTCCGCGACCGCGCCCGCGAGCTCGGCCAGATGTGGTGGTCGGTGAGCCCCTTCGCGGCCGACGAGGAGCCCGACGGCGACACGCTCAAGCTCGGCATGCACGCTCCGGAGACGTACCGCGGCGACACCGCCCGCGCGCTCGCCGACACCAAGGGCTGGCTGGCCGACGGCTGGCGCACCGTCTTCGTCACGGAGGGCCACGGCCCCGCGGCCCGTACGGTCGAGGTCCTCGGCGGCGAGGGCATCGCCGCCCGCCTGGACGCGGATGTCGACGGCCTGTCGCCGTCCGTCGTCCACGTCTCCTGCGGCAGCCTCGACAACGGCTTCGTGCACCCGGGCCTGAAGGTCGCCGTCCTGACCGAGACGGACCTGTCCGGGCAGAAGTCCGTCAGCAAGGACATGGGCCGGATGCCGGCCCGCCGCCGCAAGACCATCGACCCGCTGACGCTGCAGGCGGGCGACTACATCGTCCACGAGCAGCACGGCGTCGGCCGCTACATCGAGATGGTGCAGCGCACCGTCCAGGGCGCCACCCGCGAGTACCTGCTCGTGGAGTACGCGCCCGCCAAGCGCGGCCAGCCCGGCGACCGCCTCTACATCCCGACCGACCAGCTGGAGCAGGTCACCAAGTACGTCGGCGGCGAGGCCCCCACCCTGCACCGCCTCGGCGGCGCGGACTGGACGAAGACGAAGGCGCGCGCCAAGAAGGCCGTCAAGGAGATCGCCGCCGACCTGATCAAGCTGTACTCGGCGCGCATGGCCGCCCCCGGCCACACCTTCGGCCCCGACACCCCCTGGCAGCGGGAGCTGGAGGACGCCTTCCCGTACGCGGAGACGCCCGACCAGCTCACGACCATCGCCGAGGTCAAGGAGGACATGGAGAAGTCCGTCCCCATGGACCGCCTGATCTGCGGCGACGTCGGCTATGGCAAGACGGAGATCGCGGTCCGCGCCGCGTTCAAGGCCGTGCAGGACGGCAAGCAGGTGGCGGTGCTCGTGCCGACCACGCTGCTGGTGCAGCAGCACTTCGGCACGTTCTCCGAGCGGTACGCGCAGTTCCCGGTGGTCACCAAGGCCCTGTCCCGCTTCCAGACGGACGCCGAGGCCAAGGCCGTGCTGGAGGGCCTGCGCGACGGCTCGGTCGACATCGTCATCGGCACGCACCGCCTGTTCTCGTCCGAGACGAAGTTCAAGGACCTGGGTCTCGTCATCGTCGACGAGGAGCAGCGCTTCGGCGTCGAGCACAAGGAACAGCTGAAGAAGCTGCGGGCCAACGTCGACGTCCTGACGATGTCCGCCACCCCGATCCCGCGCACCCTGGAGATGGCGGTCACCGGCATCCGCGAGATGTCGACCATCACCACCCCGCCGGAGGAACGCCACCCGGTGCTGACCTTCGTGGGCCCGTACGACCAGAAGCAGATCGGCGCCGCGATCCGCCGCGAGCTGCTGCGCGAGGGCCAGGTCTTCTACATCCACAACCGGGTGGAGTCCATCGACCGGGCGGCCGCGCGGCTGCGCGAGATCGTGCCGGAGGCGCGGATCCAGACCGCGCACGGGCAGATGGGCGAGAGCCGGCTGGAGCAGGTCGTCGTCGACTTCTGGGAGAAGAAGTTCGACGTGCTGGTCTCGACCACGATCGTCGAGTCCGGCATCGACATCTCCAACGCCAACACGCTGATCGTGGAGCGGGGCGACAACTTCGGGCTGTCGCAGCTGCACCAGCTGCGCGGCCGCGTCGGCCGCAGCCGCGAGCGCGGCTACGCCTACTTCCTCTACCCGCCGGAGAAGCCGCTGACCGAGACCGCCCACGAGCGGCTCGCCACCATCGCCCAGCACACGGAGATGGGCGCCGGCATGTACGTGGCCATGAAGGACCTGGAGATCCGCGGCGCGGGCAACCTCCTCGGCGGCGAGCAGTCCGGCCACATCGCGGGCGTCGGCTTCGACCTCTACATCCGGATGGTCGGCGAGGCCGTGGCGGACTACCGGGCGTCGGTCGAGGGCGGCGAGGAGCAGCCCGAGGCCCCCCTCGAAGTCAAGATCGAACTGCCGGTGGACGCGCACGTCCCGCACGACTACGCCCCCGGCGAGCGCCTGCGCCTGCAGGCCTACCGCGCGATCGCTTCCGCGAACAGCGAGGAGGACATCCGCGCCGTCCGCGAGGAGCTCACCGACCGCTACGGCAAGCTGCCGGAGCCCGTGGAGAACCTGCTGCTCGTCGCGGGCCTGCGCATGCTGGCCCGGGCGTGCGGCGTCTCCGACATCACCCTCCAGGGCTCCAATGTCCGCTTCGGCCCGGTGGAGCTGCGCGAGTCCCAGGAGCTGCGCCTCAAGCGGCTCTACCCGCGCACGGTCATGAAGCCGGCCACGAAGCAGATCCTGGTGCCCCGCCCGGCCACCCGCCCGATCGGCGGCAAGCCCCTGGTCGGGCGGG
Organism: Streptomyces roseoverticillatus; assembly: GCF_000719265.1. Lineage (GTDB taxonomy): Bacteria > Actinomycetota > Actinomycetes > Streptomycetales > Streptomycetaceae > Streptomyces > Streptomyces roseoverticillatus. Next base: position 138,938 of record NZ_JOFL01000004.1, read on the forward strand.
AGCTGCTGGCGTGGACGGGCGAGTTCCTGACCACGATCCTGGGGTCGTAGAGGCAGCCGGGGACGGAGGGGGCGGCGGGGGTCAGGAGGCCCCTGCTTCCGCCTTCTTCAGCACCGCGTAACCCCCCTCGCCCCCGAGGAAGGCGTACCGCACCCCCGGATGCATCCGCTCCCCGTCCGCGATGACGTCCTCCCGGCTCTTGCCGTCGCCGAGGCGCATGGCTATGTAGTCGGGGGTGATGCCGCGGGTGTCGCCGATCCAGAAGACCCGGCACCGGCCGGCGAGGCGGCTTATCGGGGCTATGTCGGACTCGACGGTCGCCCCGTCGGGGATGCGGTCCAGGAGCCGTTCGGTCGCGCGGACGCTCTCCGGGACGCTGTACGTGGCGGACTCGGTCAGGGAGTACAGGGGCAGGGACGCGGTCAGGGCGAGGGACGCGGCGAGGACCGCGCCGGGCAGGTGGTGCGCGTAGGAGCGCAGGAGCGGGCGCCGGCTGTCGCGGCTCCGGGCCAGGGCGTCGGTGAGCGCGATGAGGACGACGGGCATCAGGACGGCGTTGTAGTGCCAGTCCGTGCTCCAGTAGTGGTCGTCGTGGGAGGCGAACCGCCAGGCCAGGGTCGGCACGGCGGCGATCAGGACGGGGGACCGCAGGGCCAGCAGGCCGGTGGTGGGCAGCAGGATCCACAGCAGGGTGCGTATCGCGGTGTCGGCGGGGATCGTGGCCGGGGATCCGTCGGCCCCGCCGCCGTCGAGCTTGTTCCAGTAGTCGTAGGCGCCGCTGGTGTTGAAGCCGGGGATGATCAGCCCGAAGGTGATCGCGGCCGCCGCCAGGCCGAAGGCCACCAGGCCGGTGGCCAGCGGGGCCGCTCCCCGGGGGACGCCCTCGCCGCGGGACTTCGCGCCGCGCAGCCGGATCAGGATGATCACGCCGATCGCGGCCGCCGTGATGCCCAGGTCCTCCTTGACCAGGACGAGGGGCACGGCCCACCAGACCGCGGCCCGCCAGCGCCCGCGCACCACCGCTTCGAGGGAGAAGGCGAGCATCGGCATCGCGAAGGCGATCTCGTGGAAGTCGAAGTCGACCGCGCGCTGGACGCCCCACGACAGGCCGTAGGCGATGCCGATGGCCAGCCCGCGCTTGCGGCCGAGCAGCCCGGCGGCGAGCCGGGCGACCGGTATCGCGGACAGGGCGAAGAGCGCGGCCTGGGCGACGAGCAGGGTGACCGGGGTGGGGAAGAGCCGGTAGAGGGGGGCGAGGAGCGCGGTGACCGGGCTGAAGTGGTCGCCGAGGATGTTGGTGCCCGGGCCCTTGAGGTCGGCTATGGGCGCCTGGAGGTGGGCGTAGCCGCGGACGGCCTGCTCGAAGATGCCCAGGTCCCAGGACATGGTGAGCATGCGGCGGTGCCGGCACAGGGACAGCGCGGTGTAGAGGACGAAGAGGACGCCCGCGAGCCAGTACGGATCCCAGCGCGGGGTGCGCAGGGCCGTGGCGCGGGGCCGGGCGCCCGGGGCCGCCTCGGCCGCGGGCCCGCCCGGTGCCGGAACGGTGGCGGCGGCCGAGTCCATGGGGGAGTCCTTTGTTCCGGGAACGGTGGGATGACTACGGAATGACTGTCGGAAAAGATACGCGGAGCCTCGCCGGCGCCCGGCCCCCTTTCCGAGAGACGAGCGGTCCCCTGGGGCGGTTCGGCTGGAATCTGTCGTTCTTCTCTCAGAGCCCCGGCGTTCAGCCCGTCTTCTTCCGGTCCGCGCGGCCGTTGGTCTTGAAGCAGGCGTCGCCGGGGGCCCGCGGCCCGCGCCCCGGGCTTCCGCGGCGTCCCGCACATCCCGGCGCCCCGCGAATCGTTGGTCGAATCGGTGGCCCGGGCCACCCGGACTCCCTACCATCGATCAACGCAGGTCGATCACCGTCGCACGACCGCCGCCGGGAGGCTTCATGATCCGCCGAAGGACCGCGCTCTCCGTCACCGCCGCCGCGCTGCTCGCGGCCCCGCTCCTCACCGCCTGCGGGCAGACCGCCCATCCGGGGGCCGCGGCCGTCGTGGGCGACGACCGGATCACCGTCTCCCAGCTGCAGCAGCAGGTCGCGGACGTCCGCGACGCGCAGCGCTCCTCCCCGCAGGGGGAGCAGCTCACGGCGAACAGTGCCCGCCTCGGCCAGGACACCCTGGTCCGCCTCATCCAGTACCGGATCGTGGAACAGGCCGGCAAGGACAACGGCGTCGAGGTCACGCGGCGCGAGCTGCAGCGCCAGCGGGCCGACGTCGAGGCGGCCAACGGAGGGGCCGCCGCGGTGCGCGCCCGGTTCCTCGCCCTCGGCATCGCGCCCGACCAGATCGACCGGGCCCTCTCCGTGGACCTCGTCCGCGCCAAGCTGGACGGCAAGTTCGGCACCGCCCGCACGAACGAGATCCTGATGCACACCTCCGACTCCCTTCACGTCGACGTGAACCCGCGCTACGGCGTGTGGGACGGCAAGCGCGGCACCGCCCAGACCGCGCTGGAGCCGTGGCTGCGGTCCGCGGCGGCCGCGGCGGCCGCGGCGGCCGATCGCCCGGCTTGAGCAGCCCGCCCGGCTTGAGCGGTGCGCTCGGCTTAAGCAGCGCGCCCGGCATAAGAGGTGCCCGCCGTGGGCTCTGCGCCCGGCACAGCCCTCCGTGGCCCGGTCGCCTAGGCTCGGCGGTGTGAACGACTCCGCCGACTCCGCACCTGGCCGCATCGTCCTGCTCACCACCAGCCACCGGGTCGCCCCGGGGCTGCTGTCCTGGCCCGCGTGGCAGGCGCTCCGCGCCGCCGACCGCGTGCTGTGCGCCGACGCCGGCCACCCGCAGCTGCCGTATCTGCGGGAGGCCGGCATCGAGGTCGAGCACGGCTCGGCCACGGCCCGCGAGCTCGTCGACTTCTGCGCGAGCGGACGGCGCAGCGCCGTCGTCATCACCTCCGCCGAGGGCGAGTCCACCCTCACGGACGGGCTCGCCCGCCTCGCCGGCTCCGGCCGCGAGACGATGCCGGCGCTGGAGCTGCTGCCCGGTTCGTACGACCTGCCCGGCGCGCGGCTGCTGGACCTGGTGCAGGTCATGGACAGGATCCGGGTCGCCTGCCCGTGGAGCGGGATCCGTACGCACGAGGACCTCGCGAAGTACGCGCTGGAGGAGACGTACGAGCTTCTCGAGGCGATCGAGACGGGGGACCGGGAGGCGCTGCGGGAGGAGCTGGGCGACGTCCTGCTGCAGGTCGTCTTCCACGCGCGGATCGCGCAGGACGACCCCGGCGAGGCGTTCACCGTCGACGACGTCGCCGGCGTGATCGTCGACAAGCTCATCCACCGGCACCCGCACGTCTTCGGCGAGGAGTCCGCGGAGACCCCGGAGGACGTGCGGGCCCACTGGATGCGGACGAAGGCGGAGGAGAAGGGGCGCGAGTCGGTGACCGAGGGCGTCCCGCTCGGCCAGCCGGCGCTCGCCCTCACGGCGAAGCTGGCCTCCCGGGTGCGGTCGCAGGGCCTCGACGTCGCCGTCCCCGCGGGCGACGGCATCGGCTACGAACTGCTCGCCCTGGCCGTACGGGCGGAGGCGTCGGGCGTGGAACCGGAGACGGCGCTGCGGGCGGCGGCGCGCACGTACCGCGACGCGATTCGCTCCGCGGAAGGCTTTTAGGGGGTACGTACGGCTACGGCGGGTTCGGCACCGCCGGGTTCCGCCGCGGTGGCTGGTCGCCGTCGCGGCGGGATTTCCTGCCTGGCGGCAAGAAGCGCGGGGCGCCCGGCGATCCCCTGAGCGCCCCCGCGCCGCCCTCAGGCCGTCTTCGCCGCCGCCGCGGTCAGCTTTTCCGCCGCCTTGGTCAGGGCCTTGGCGAACGCGGCCTTGCCGCGGTCGCCGTGGTCGGAGTAGTTGTTCAGGACCGTCGTGATCGCGCCGTGGCTGCGGACCGTGCCGAGGTCGAAGTCCATCTGCATGTCGCCGACGACGATGTTGACGGCGTACGAGACCGACTCGTCGCCGTACTTCTGCTGCTCCCCGGCGGGCTTCTTCACCTTCACCGTGGCCTTCTTGCCGTTCTGCTTGGCATCGAAGGCCGCGCACTTCTCGACCGCCGTCCGCAGCCCGGCCATGGCCTTCTCGGCCACCGCGCGCTCGTAGCCGCTGACGTCCTGGGCGACGGTCGTCTGGTCGCCCTTCTTGGTGAAGACCACCTGGGCGTTCGCCTTGTGGTCCTCCTCCAGCCGGCCCGTGTTGAGGACGGCCGTGATCGGCGCGCACTCGGGTCTGGAGCCGTTGACCAGCTCGTCCTCCCCGCCCTGCGACTTGTCCAGGCCCGTGTTCGGCTCCAGCTTCCAGCCGGCCGGCAGGTCCGTCAGGGCGACGAGCGCCTGCTGGGCCTGGTCGGCGGTGATGGCGGCGGGGACGGAGGGCGCGCCCTTGTCCTTCTTGCTGCCGGAGTCCGACGCCTTGCCCGGACCGGAGGCGGAATCAGAGCCGCCGTCGCAGGCGGCGAGCAGCAGCGACGAGGCGGCGACCAGGGCCGCGAGGGCGACCCGGCGGGGGCGAACGTCCACAGGGGGTTCCTTTGCACAGAGGTACAGAGATAAGAGAACGATCAAAAAGACCAAAATTCGAACGCAAGTATGCACATGCCGGAGTCGCCCTCCCGCTCGGGCACCCGTTCGGCCTACGGACCGTCTTGTCCGGGCGGCGGGCGGGTACCCGGAATGTCATGCGCACCCAGTACGTACACCTCGCCGACCTCGCCGCCCCGCACTGGGCCGGCGGGATCATCCAGTTCGTCGTCGGCCTCTTCGTCGTCGCCCTGCTGATCATGGCCGTGGTCAAGGGCTTCCGGAAGCGCGACGAGGAACCGCCCCCGCCCTCCCAGCCCCAGCGCCGGCAGGGCGCCTGGCAGACCAGGCAGGAGCACGACACCGGGCCCACCTCGCCCGACCACGGGCCGGGGCACAACGACGACGAGGAGAACAAGGTCGGGTACGTCACCGAGCACCGCGAGGCGGACGAGCTGCACCCCGAGGCGAACGGCGAGCGCGTCCTGCCGCACGAGATCCACAACCCCGGCAGCCACCCCGAGGAGCTCTCCGAGGAGAGGAAGAAGTGGAACCCGGGCGGCAGCGGCGGCTTCGGCAGCGGCGGCCCCGGCCACCACTGAGCCGGACCGCCTCCCCCCTAGTAGCGTCAAGGGGTGCACGACGCGAACGACTCGAATACCCCGCCCGCCCCCTCCCTCTTCACCTGGGAGTTCGCCTCCGACCCCTACCCCGCGTACGCCTGGCTGCGCGAGCACGCCCCCGTGCACCGCACCGCCCTGCCCAGCGGCGTGGAGGCCTGGCTGGTCACCCGGTACGCCGACGCCCGTCAGGCGCTCGCCGACCAGCGCCTGTCGAAGAACCCCGTGCACCACTCCGAGTCGGCCCACGGCAAGGGCAAGGTCGGCATCCCGGGCGAGCGCAGCGCCAACCTGATGACGCACCTGCTCAACATCGACCCCCCGGACCACACCCGGCTGCGCCGCCTCGTCTCCAAGGCGTTCACCCCGCGCCGCGTCGCCGAGTTCGCGCCCCGGGTGCAGGAGCTGACCGACCGGCTCATCGACGGGTTCGCAAGTAAAGGGGAGGCGGACCTCATTCACGAGTTCGCGTTCCCGCTCCCCATCTACGCCATCTGCGACATGCTCGGCGTCCCGCCCGAGGACCAGGACGACTTCCGGGACTGGGCCGGGATGATGATCCGCCACGGCGGCGGCCCCCGCGGCGGAGTGGCCCGTTCCGTGAAGAAGATGCGGACGTATCTCGCGGAACTGATCCACCGGAAGCGGGGGGCCCTGCAAGACATAGGGGATGAAGACCTGATCTCGGGACTCATCAGGGCAAGCGACCACGGCGAGCACCTCACCGAGAACGAGGCCGCGGCGATGGCCTTCATCCTGCTCTTCGCCGGTTTTGAAACAACTGTGAACCTGATCGGTAACGGAACCCACGCGCTCCTGCGCCATCCCGAGCAGCGCGAGCGCCTCCAGCGGGCGCTCGCCGAGGGTGACGAGACCCTGCTCGCCACCGGCGTCGAGGAACTGCTGCGATACGACGGCCCGGTGGAGCTCGCGACCTGGCGGTTCGCCACACAGGACCTGACGATCGGCGGGCAGCGCATCGCCGAGGGCGACCCCGTCCTCGTCGTCCTCGCGGCCGCGGACCGCGACCCCGAGCGGTTCGCCGACCCCGACACCCTCGACCTCTCCCGGCGCGACAACCAGCACCTCGGATACGGGCACGGCATCCACTACTGCCTCGGCGCGCCGCTCGCGCGGCTGGAGGGCCGGACGGCCCTCGCGACGCTCCTGCGGCGCCTTCCCGACCTGCGGCTGAACGCCGAGCCGGAGGACCTGCGATGGCGCGGCGGGCTCATCATGCGCGGCCTGCGCACCCTCCCCGTGGCCTTCACGCCCGAGGGTCGTCCCGAGGGTCGTCCCGAGGGCGGGGACCAGGGCGGAGCCCCGGGCATTCCGGGCACAAGCCCCGACCCGCACCACGCCGCAAACCACCCGAAATCCGGGCCCGCCTGACCTCTCGTCACCCGGCGTGACCTCGGCGTGACCTCCGCTACACCGGCTTGTGACTGCGGTGGGGCGTCGCTATGTTCAACCACCATTCCGAAAAGACCGTTGCGACGCCACACGAGAGGCAACCGCCCATGAGACCCGGAACCGGCCGACATCGCCGCCCCCGTCAGATACCCGCCATCGTGGTCGCCGCAGGGGTGACCGCCTCCGGAATCGCCATGCCGCTGCTCGCGGCCACCGGCGCGTCCGCCGCCGACGCCGGCACCTGGGACCGCGTGGCCCAGTGCGAGAGCGGAGGCCTGTGGAGTGCGAACTCCGGCAACGGGACCTACGGGGGACTGCAGCTGACCCAGGACCTCTGGGAGCGTTACGGCGGCCGGGAGTACGCCCCCCGGCCGGACCTCGCCAGCCGTGCGCAGCAGATCGCCGTCGCCGATCAGATCCTCGAAAGCCGTGGCCACAGCACCTGGTCGAGCTGCGCCGCGAGCGCGGGCCTCACCTCGGGCGGAGCCAAGGCCGACGTCAACCCGGGCGGCACGCACGCCCCCGCGAGCGACTCGACGCCATCACGCGCCCCGGAGCGCACCACTTCGCACTCCACGCCGTCGGAGCCGGACAAGTCCGCCGAGCCGGAGAAGCCGTCCACGTCCCCCTCGCAGTCCGGGAAGCCGTCGACGGAGCCTTCCGCTCAGCCGTCGTCCGGCAAGCCCTCGCCGGACCGGCCGTCCGGCACTCCCTCCGGCACCCCCTCGGGCAAGCCCTCCGGCAGCCCGTCCCCCGACGCCTCGACGCCCAAGCCGGGAGACACGCAGCCGGGCGACGGCAAGCCCGGTGACGGCAAGGACGGTGACGGCAAGTCCGGCGAGCCCGGTGAAGGCCGGCACCGCAAGCCCTCGTCGTCCCCCACGGACGACCCGACCTCGATCCCCACGTCCCCCGCGACGCCGTCCCAGGGCACCCAGGACGGTTCCGGTTCCGCGGCGGGGCAGGCGTCCGACGGCGTCGAAGGCAGTACGGGCAAGCACCGTGCCGACCCGTCACGTTCGGACGACACTCGTTCATCGCGCGGCGGCAGCGAAGGCCGTACCGGCAGTCCCACGGCCACCGACTACACCGTGCGCCCCGGTGACAACCTGTCAGTCATTGCCGAACAGCATGCGGTCAACGGTGGTTGGCAGTCTCTCTACCACCGCAATGAGAAAGCGGTCGGAACCGATCCCGACCTGATCCGTCCTGGTCAGAAGCTCGAGGTCGGTAAATAGACCGGCAGTTCGCGGCGAATGTCCGTTCCAGTCGAAAGTGAGACATGGGTCTCTTTGCCAGTTGGCGGAATGTCACCTTCCCCAACTTGGCAAACCCCCTCCTACCTGCGGAAATGCAGTGTTCCCCTGGGTAACCACGGGCGACTGTGGCTGGAAAGAGGGGTTTGAACCCTTGCCTCGACTGTGTTTACCGTCGTGACCGCTCGCCACCGCGAGCACCACGGTCGTCACGCCGAATCCTGCCGACGGCCGCTGGAGTCGTCGCGCAAGCGCCGTAGGCAGGAGCGGGGGAACCAAGGTAGGCGCCGGGAACGGCTCCTCGGCCCGAAGCAGGGCCGCTGGACCGGGACCGGCTAGGGGTGAAGCCGAGTGTGCAGGCACTGCTCGCACAGGAGGCCGGGCGAACTCACAGCCCGAACCCGACAGCTCACCTCGTAGGCGTCGGTGAGGAAACGACTCATGTCCAAGGGCAAGCACCGTCGTCCGTCCAAGGCCGTCCGTATCGTCACGCTCGCCGGTGTCGCCGGCGCCGCCGTGGCCGCCCCGCTGATGGTCGCCACCTCCGCCAACGCCGCCTCCGTTCAGACGTGGGACAAGGTTGCCGAGTGCGAGTCCAGTGGCAACTGGTCCATCAACTCCGGCAACGGCTACTACGGCGGTCTGCAGTTCTCGCAGTCCTCCTGGAACGCCGCCGGCGGCCAGAAGTACGCCGACCGCGCCGACCACGCCTCCAAGAGCGCCCAGATCGCCGTGGCCGAGAAGCTGCTCGCCATGCAGGGCCCGGGCGCCTGGGGCTGCGCCGGTGCCGGCAACCTGACGGCCGGCGGCCCGAAGGCGAACGTCGACGCCGACTCGGGCACCTCCAAGACCTCCCGCAGCGGCGGCTCCGTCTCGGGCAAGTCCCACGCGGACCGCAGCGAGCGCCAGGCCGCGCCGAAGAAGGCCGCGCCCAAGCGCACCGCTCCGCAGACCGCCGAGCGGGAAGAGGCCCCGGCCCCGAAGCAGACCGCGCCGAGCCACTCCGCTCCGCAGTCCTACAAGGTCGGTGACGGCGAGTACGAGGTCAAGGAGGGCGACACCCTCTCCAAGATCGCCGACGCCAAGAACGTCAAGGGCGGCTGGCAGAAGCTGTACGACCGCAACAAGGACATCGTCCAGGACGCGGACGTGATCTACGTCGGCCAGAAGCTGCACCTCAGCTGACCGAGCTGACAGGGGCGGCCCACGCGAGTGGGCCGCCCCTCTTTGTCTTTTACCGGAGAATTCCTCATGTGCGCGGCGCTCCCGGCATTTGAGCTGTTTTGTTGATTTTGCGGATTTTTCGGGTTTCCCGGCCCGGAAACACGGTCCAACGGCGAGGTGAGCCTCCGGCGCCCGTTAGGCTCGTGCTGCAGAACCTCAGACACACACGAAGGAGACCCTCGTGCCGTCCATCGACGTCGTCGTAGCTCGCGAGATCCTCGACTCGCGAGGCAACCCCACGGTCGAGGTCGAGGTCGGCCTCGACGACGGCTCCACGGGCCGTGCCGCCGTGCCGTCCGGCGCCTCCACCGGCGCCTTCGAGGCCATCGAGCTCCGCGACGGTGACAAGAACCGTTACATGGGCAAGGGCGTCGAGAAGGCCGTCCTGGCCGTCATCGAGCAGATCGGCCCGGAGCTCGTCGGCTACGACGCCACCGAGCAGCGCCTGATCGACCAGGCCATGTTCGACCTGGACGCCACCGACAACAAGGGCTCGCTCGGCGCCAACGCCATCCTGGGCGTCTCCCTCGCCGTCGCGCACGCCGCTTCCGAGGCCTCCGACCTTCCGCTCTTCCGCTACCTGGGCGGCCCGAACGCGCACCTGCTGCCCGTTCCGATGATGAACATCCTGAACGGCGGCTCGCACGCCGACTCCAACGTGGACATCCAGGAGTTCATGATCGCGCCGATCGGCGCGGAGTCCTTCTCCGAGGCCCTGCGCTGGGGCACCGAGGTCTACCACACCCTCAAGTCGGTCCTGAAGGCCAAGGGCCTGTCCACCGGCCTGGGCGACGAGGGCGGCTTCGCCCCGAACCTCGGCTCCAACCGCGAGGCCCTCGACCTCATCCTCGAGGCCGTCAAGCAGGCCGGCTACACCCCCGGCCAGGACATCGCGCTCGCGCTCGACGTCGCCGCCTCCGAGTTCTACAAGGACGGCGTCTACACGTTCGAGGGCAAGGACCGCACCGCCGCCGAGATGACCGAGTACTACGCGGAGCTCGTCGCCGCGTACCCGCTGGTCTCCATCGAGGACCCGCTGTTCGAGGACGACTGGGACGGCTGGAAGACCCTCACCGAGAAGCTCGGCGACAAGGTGCAGATCGTCGGTGACGACCTGTTCGTCACCAACCCCGAGCGCCTCGGCCGCGGCATCGAGGAGGGCGCCGCCAACGCCCTGCTGGTCAAGGTCAACCAGATCGGCTCGCTGACCGAGACCCTCGACGCCGTCGAGCTGGCCCAGCGCAACGGCTTCAAGTGCATGATGTCGCACCGCTCCGGCGAGACCGAGGACGTCACCATCGCCGACCTGGCCGTCGCCACCAACTGCGGCCAGATCAAGACCGGTGCCCCGGCCCGCTCCGAGCGCGTCGCCAAGTACAACCAGCTCCTGCGCATCGAGGAGATCCTGGACGACGCCGCGGTCTACGCCGGCCGCAGCGCCTTCCCGCGCTTCAAGGGCTGAGAACCCCGGGGGCCGAGAACTCCGGGGGCCGCGGCTCCCGGGGCTGACACGGCCTCAGAACCGCAGCCTCACCACGTCCCCGGCCACGGTCCCGTACCGTGGCCGGGGACGTACGTTCGTAGCGGGGCTGCGGGCGACCAGGACCTCGGGGAGGCGAAGTGGCGGCGGACCGTTCCACCGCGACCAGGCTCAGGGCACTCGGCTCGGTGCTCGTCCAGGGCCCCACGGCCCGCGTCTACCGCGCCCGGGGCCCGCGCCGCAGCCGGCTGACGGGCCGCGCGGCGCTGCTGGCGCTCGTCGTGTGCTCGCTGGTCGTCGCCCTCGCCTACCCCATGCGCCAGTGGGTCACCCAGCGCTCCGACATCGCCGACCAGCGCCGCCAGTCCGAGCGCGCCCGCGAGCAGGTGCAGCGGCTGGAGGACGAGAAGGCGCGGCTGGAGGACCCGGCGTACGTCGAGCAGCAGGCGCGCGAGCACCTGCACTACCTGCGCCCCGGGGAGACGGGCTACAGCGTGGTCGACGGCAGCGGCACCGCCCGGCGGCCCCGGGACCAGGGCGCCGCCGACCGCCCCTGGTACAGCAATCTGTGGGACGGTGTGGACGCCGCGGACACCCCGCGCTGACGCCCCCGTACCGCCCCTTCACGAACGCCGACAACGGCGAACCGGCCGACAACACCGAGCGAAGACGACACGAGCGAGCACATGGACACCCCTCCGCCCCAGACCGAGCCCACCGAGCCCACCGCCGCCGACATCGAGGCGTTCAAGGAGCAGCTGGGCCGCCCGCCGCGCGGGCTGCGCGCCATCGCCCACCGCTGCCCCTGCGGTCAGCCCGACGTGGTCGAGACCGCCCCCCGGCTGCCGGACGGCACGCCGTTCCCGACGACGTACTACCTGACGTGCCCGCGCGCCGCCTCCGCGATCGGCACGCTGGAGGGCTCGGGCCTGATGAAGGAGATGCAGGACCGGCTGGCGACCGATCCGGAGCTCGCCGCCGCCTACCGCGCCGCGCACGAGGACTACCTCCGCCGCCGCGACGCGATCGAGGTCCTGGAGGGCTTCCCGAGCGCGGGCGGCATGCCCGACCGCGTCAAGTGCCTGCACGTGCTGGTGGGTCACTCGCTGGTCGCGGGCCCGGGTGTGAACCCGTTCGGCGACGAGGCGCTGGCGTTGCTGCCGGAGTGGTGGGCCAAGGGCCCGTGCGTGACGGCGTGCGCCGCCCCGGACGGGGGCGACGAGAAGTGACCCGCGTCGCCGCCGTGGACTGCGGCACCAATTCCATCCGCCTGCTCGTCGCCGATCTCGACCCGGCGACCGGCGCGTTCACCGAGCTCGACCGCCGGATGACGATCGTCCGCCTGGGCCAGGGCGTGGACCGCACGGGCCGGCTGGCGGACGAGGCCCTGGAGCGGACGTTCGCGGCCTGCCGGGAGTTCGCGGAGGTCATCCGCGAGCTGAAGGCCGAGCGGGTGCGCTTCGTCGCCACCTCCGCCTCGCGCGACGCCGAGAACCGCGAGGACTTCGTGCGCGGCGTGGTGGACATCCTGGGCGTGGAGCCCGAGGTCATCAGCGGTGACCAGGAGGCCGAGTTCTCCTTCACCGGCGCCACCAAGGAGCTCTCCGGCCGGTCCGACCTGGCCAGGCCGTTCCTCGTCGTGGACATCGGCGGCGGCTCCACGGAGTTCGTCGTCGGCGAGGAGCACGTGCGGGCGGCGCGCAGCGTCGACGTCGGCTGCGTGCGCATGACGGAGCGCCACCTCGTCGCGGACGGCGCCGTCGTGGACCCGCCGACGCCGGAGCGCATCGCCGCGATACGCGAGGACGTCGAGGCCGCGCTGGACCTGGCCGAGGAGACCGTCCCGCTGGAGGAGGCCCGTACGCTCGTCGGCCTGGCCGGCTCGGTGACCACGGTCGCGGCCGTCGCGCTGGGCCTGACCGAGTACGACTGGACGCGTATCCACCACGCGCGGATCTCCCTGGAGCAGGTCCGGGAGATCACCGGCAAGCTGCTCGCCTCGACGCACGAGCAGCGTGCGGCGATCCCCGTGATCCACCCGGGCCGGGTCGACGTGATCTGCGCCGGTGCGCTCGTCCTGCAGGCGGTCATGGAGCGCGTGGGCGCCCATGAGGTCGTCGTGAGCGAACACGACATTCTGGATGGAATCGCCTGGTCCATCGCCTGAGAAGGCGTCCCGCGACGGCCCCTCCGGGGGCCTCCGGGAGAAAGTTCGTGAAATCCTTCACATGAAAAAAGGGAGCGTTGGCGGCGCGAAGGGGCCTGTTGGCCCCTTCCGGGGGCTCCGGAGGTCCCTGCGACGCGATGCCGTCCGGTTTCGGGCGGGTTAAAGGAGCGTTTATGTGATCGCCGTTGCAGCAGTGGTCTAGTCAACCTGACGCCCACAAGGCCAGTTCAACGGGGGTTCCCAACGCATCCGGAGCCGAAGTGGTTCCCTTACGGCCGTATGGCATGGGTCACGGCGGCGGCGGAGTGTAGCAGATACCCTCAGGCCCCTTGTGAAGGGGCTCACGAGCATGCCTGCGGAGAGTGCTGGATACTCGAATCATGAGCACCACGGAGCGTCCACGGATCCTCGTAGTAGGCGGTGGGTACGTCGGCCTGTACGCGGCGCGCCGCATCCTCAAGAAGATGCGGTACGGCGAGGCGACCGTCACGGTCGTCGACCCGCGTTCGTACATGACCTACCAGCCCTTCCTGCCCGAAGCAGCTGCCGGCAGCATCTCCCCCCGCCACGTCGTGGTGCCGCTGCGACGCGTGCTCCCCAAGGCGGAGGTCCTCACCGGCCGCGTCACCACCATCGACCAGGACCGTAAGGTCGCCACCGTCGCGCCGCTCGTCGGCGAGGCGTACGAGCTGCCCTTCGACTACCTGATCGTCACGCTCGGCGCCGTCTCCCGCACCTTCCCGATCCCCGGCCTCGCCGAGAACGGCATCGGCATGAAGGGCGTCGAGGAGGCCATCGGCCTGCGCAACCACGTCCTGGAGCAGCTCGACAAGGCCGACTCCACGACCGACGAGGAGATCCGCCGCAAGGCGCTGACCTTCGTCTTCATCGGCGGTGGCTTCGCGGGTGCGGAGACCATCGGCGAGGTCGAGGACATGGCGCGCGACGCCGCCAAGTACTACCCGAACGTCAAGCGCGAGGACATGCGGTTCGTCCTCGTCGACGCCGCCGACAAGATCCTCCCCGAGGTCGGCCCCAAGCTCGGCGCGTACGGCAAGGCGCACCTGGAGAGCCGCGGCATCGAGATCCACCTCTCGACGTCGATGGACTCCTGCATCGACGGCCACGTCGTGCTGAAGAACGGCCTCGAGGTCGACTCCAACACGATCGTGTGGACCGCGGGCGTCAAGCCCAACCCGGCGCTGGCCCGCTTCGGCCTGCCGCTCGGCCCGCGCGGCCACGTCGACACCCTGCCGACCCTCCAGGTCAACGGCACCGACTACATCTGGGCCGCGGGCGACAACGCCCAGGTTCCGGACCTCGTCGGCCGCGCCGCGGGCAACGAGAACGCCTGGTGCCCGCCGAACGCCCAGCACGCGCTGCGCCAGGCCAAGGTCCTCGGCGACAACGTCATCTCGGCGATGCGCGGCTTCGGTGCCGCCCAGACCGAGTACAAGCACGCCAACAAGGGTGCGGTGGCGGGCCTCGGCCTCCACAAGGGCGTGGCGATGATCGTCATGGGCAAGATGAAGATCAAGCTCAAGGGCCGTCTCGCCTGGTACATGCACCGTGGCTACCACGGTCTGGCCATGCCGACCTGGAACCGGAAGATCCGCGTCTTCGCGGACTGGACCCTCGGCATGTTCCTCAAGCGCGAGGTCGTCTCCCTGCGCGCCATGGAGAACCCCCGCGAGGAGTTCTACGAGGCCGCGAAGCCGGCCCCGCAGCCCAAGGCCGACTCCGTTCCCTCGGAGAAGGCGAAGGCCTCCTAACGGCGGTCGCGGCTCGGCCGCGGTCAACCAGTCGGCAACGGCGTCCACCAATCCGTGGGGTGGGCGCCGTTGTCGTATGTCCGGCCACCGTCAGTTGATCTAATCTGACTGAACGGGACTACCGTGCCGACTCTTGGTGTTTAGGTGTCAGTTGAACGTTTCTCCTGACTCAGCATCATGGAGGTGTGTGCGACATGGCCGACGCCGCTCGACGGCTCACCGCGCTCGCGGAAGAGGTTCTGGGAGCTCCGCTCCCGCTCCGGATCCGCGCCTGGGACCGCAGCGAGTACGGCCCTCCGGGTACGCCCGTCCTGGTGATCCGCCGCCGCCGCGCCCTGCGCCGGCTGCTGTGGAAGCCGGGCGAGCTGGGCCTCGCCCGGGCCTGGGTCGCGGGCGACATCGACGTCGAGGGCGATCTCTACGAGGCGCTCGACCTCCTGGCCGGCTCCCTCTGGGAGCGCGGCGAGGGCACGCCCCGCTCCGGCCTCGCCGCCCTCCTGGCGGCCGTGCGCGACCCGCGCCTGCGCGCCGCGGGCGGTGAGCTGATCAAGCTCGCCGGCCCCGGCCTGCCGCCCCGGCCGCCCCGCGAGGAGGCCCGCAGGACGAGCGGCCCGCTGCACACCCTGCGCCGCGACAAACAGTCCATCAGCCACCACTACGACGTCGGCAACGCCTTCTACGAGCGGGTCCTGGGCCCCTCGATGGTGTACTCCTGCGCGTACTGGGAGAGCCCGCAGTCCACTCTTGAGGACGCCCAGCGCGCGAAGCTGGACCTCGTCTGCCGCAAGCTCGCCCTCGAACCCGGGCAGCGCCTCCTCGACGTCGGCTGCGGCTGGGGCTCGATGGTGCTGCACGCGGCCCGCGAGTACGGGGTGAGCGCCGTCGGCATCACCCTCTCCGAGGAACAGGCCGCCTACGCCCGCAAGCGCATCGCCGAGGCCGGCCTCGCGGACCGCATCGAGATCCGGGTCCAGGACTACCGCGAGATCTCCGACGGCCCCTTCGACGCCGTCTCCTCCATCGGCATGGCCGAGCACGTCGGCTCCGCCCGCTACGCCGAGTACGCCGCCGACGTCCACGCCCTCCTGAAGCCGGGCGGCCGGCTGCTCAACCACCAGATCGCCCGCCGCCCCCTGAAGAACGAGGAGGCGTACGAGGTCGACGAATTCATCGACCGCTACGTCTTCCCGGACGGCGAGCTCGCCCCCGTCGGCCGCACCGTCGCCCAGCTGGAGGAGGCCGGGTTCGAGGTGCGCGACGTGGAATCGCTGCGCGAGCACTACGCCCTGACGCTCCGCCAGTGGGTCGCCAACCTGCAGAAGCACTGGGCGGAGGCCGTGGACCTCACCTCGGCGGGCCGCGCCCGGGTCTGGCGCCTCTACATGGCCGCCTCGGCGCTGTCCTTCGAGCGCAACCGCATCGGCGTGAATCAGGTCCTCGCCGTCCGGACGCCCGGGTCGGGCGCTTCGAAGATGCCACTGCGCACGCGCGACTGGCGCTGAAAGCGGCGCGGGGCCCGGTCCGTACGGACCGGGCCCCGCGCGTCGGTGGACGGGTGCCGGGCTACTCCGCCTTGATGGCGGACAGCATGTTCAGCTTCGCCGCCCGGCGGGCCGGCCACAGCGCGGCCAGCACGCCGACCACGGCGGCGAGCAGCAGGAACAGGCCCATCCGGCCCCAGGGGAGCACGAGCTCGTACGTGTTCAGGGCCTTGCTGATGAGGTCGCCCGCGGCCCAGCCGAAGAAGACGCCGAGGCCCACGCCCATCACGCCGCCGAAGAGCGAGATGACCAGCGACTCCAGGCGGACCATCCGCTTGATGCCCTTGCGGTCCAGGCCGATGGCGCGCAGCATGCCGATCTCCTGCTGGCGCTCGAAGACGGACATCGCCAGGGTGTTGACGACACCGAGGACGGCGACGACCACGGCCATGGCCAGCAGGCCGTAGAGGATGTTCAGCAGCAGGTTGATGCCCTTGGCGATGCCGTTGGAGATGTCCTTCTTGGTCTGGATCTGGATGGCGGGGTTGTCACCCAGAGCCTTGCGGAGGGACTCCTTGACGGACTCGCCGGCACCGTTCTTGGTCTTGACCATGACCTGGCGGTCGCTGATCTCGCTCTGGTGCGGGGCGACGGTCTTGACGTCGACCATGATGCCGCGCATCAGGTCGTTGCCCTTGTAGACGCCGGAGACGGTCAGCTTGCCCTTCTTGCCGTCCTCGAAGGTGACGGGGAAGGAGGAGCCGAGCCCCCAGTGGTGGGTGCGGGCGGTGGCATCGTCGATGACGACCTTGTCACCCGACAGCCCGGCGAACGAACCGGCCGTGAAGTCGAGCTTGGTCAGTTTCCCGATGGTGGCGCCGTTGACGCCCGTGAGGTTCTGGAAGTCGCCGTCGATGCGGGACGCGGACATGCGCAGCGGGCTGGTGGCCGTGACGTCGGGGTGCGCGGCCAGCTTCTTCTCCACGTCGGGGGAGAGCGAGGTCATGCTGGCCATGGAGACGACGTAGTCGGCCTTCATGGAGGACGTGGCCATCTTGTCGATGGCCTGCTGGACGCTGCCGGCGATCACGGTCATGCCGGTGATCAGGGTGAGCCCGATCATCAGCGCGGAGGCGGTCGCGGCGGTGCGGCGCGGGTTGCGGACCGCGTTCTGCCGGGCGAGCTTGCCGGGCATCCCGAACAGGCGCAGCACGGGCGCGGCGGCCGCGATCAGCGGGCGGGACAGCAGCGGGGTCAGCACGAAGACGCCGATGAGGACCACCCCGGCGCCCAGGCCCATGGTGTTGCTGGCCGAGGCGGTCAGCACGACGGCCGCACCGATCGCGGTGAGGGCACCGCCGATGGCGTTGCGCACGACCAGGGAGCGCGTGGTGGGCACGGCGTGGAGGCTGTTCATGGCGGCGACCGGCGGGATCTTCGCGGCGCGGCGGCCGGGCAGCCAGGCGGACAGCATGGTCACGAGGATGCCGACGGCGAGGGAGACCACGATCGTCGACGGTTCGACGACCAGCGGGCCGTCGGGGAGCGGCGCGCCGTTGCCCTTGAGCAGCGAGCGCAGGCCGACGCCGATGCCGATGCCCGTGACGAGGCCGGCGACGCCGGCGACGGTGCCGATGAGGAACGCCTCGATGAGCACGGAGCGGGTGACCTGGCGGCGGCTCGCGCCGACCGCGCGCATCAGCGCCAGCTCCTTGGTGCGCTGGGCGACCAGCATGGTGAAGGTGTTGGCGATGATGAAGATGCCGACGAAGAGCGCGATGCCGGCGAAGGTCAGCAGGATGGTCCGCTGAGCGTCCTGGTCCTGCGCGATCATGCGGGCCTGCTCGTCGGCGAGCTGCTTGCCGGTGGTGGCCTCGGCGTCGGCGGGCAGGATCTTCTCGACGGCGGACTTGAGGGCGGCCTGGGAGGTGCCGGCCGCGGCCTTCACGTAGATCTCGCCGAACTCGCCGGGCTTGCCGTACAGCTTCTGCGCGGTGGCGGTGTCGAAGAGGGCGAGGCTGCCGCCCGCGGAGACGTTGCCGTCGTCGGTGGTGAAGATGCCGGCGAGCTTCTGCTGGAGCACCGGGCCGTCGACGGAGACGCGGACGGTGTCGCCGGTCTTGTAGCCGCCGCGGTCGGCGGTCTTGGCGTCGAGGGCGATCTCGCCGGAGCCCTGGGGCGCGCGGCCGCTCTTGAGCGGGTAACGGGCGTCCTTGCCGCCGGTGCCGGGGTAGTAGTTGGAGCCGGTGGAGTTGAAGCCCTCGCCTATGAGCTCGCCGTGCTTGTCGGCGATGGCGGCGAAGCCGTTGACGGTGCCGGTGACACCGGCCGCGCCGGGCACCGCGGCGGCCTGGTCGAGCAGGCGCTGGGTGAGCTTGGGCGCGTCGCCGGGGTTGCCCTTGTCGCCGTCCTGCCGGTGCGGCTGGATGGCGACGTCGACGCCGGTGAAGCCCTTCTCGGAGCTCTTCTTCTGGGCGGCGGAGATGGTCGAGGTGAAGACCAGGGTGCCGGAGACGAAGGCCACGCCGAGCATCACGGCGAGGACGGTCATCAGCAGCCGGGCCTTATGCGCGAGGACGTTGCGCAAGGCGGTACGGAACATGGTCTGTGTGTCCTGGGGGAGTGGGCCCGTGCCGGGCCGTCGTCGGAAGCGGGGGACGGCGGAGCCGTGCCTCAGCTGGTGCGGCCCTTGGCGTCGAAGCGCTTCATGCGGTCGAGGACCGCGTCCGCGGTGGGCTCGCGCATCTCGTCGACGATGCGGCCGTCGGCGAGGAAGACCACGCGGTCCGCGTAGGACGCGGCCACGGGGTCGTGGGTGACCATGACGACGGTCTGGCCGAGCTCGCGCACCGAGTTCCGCAGGAAGCCCAGGACCTCCGCGCCGGAGCGCGAGTCGAGGTTTCCGGTGGGCTCGTCCGCGAACATGATCTCGGGCTTGCCGGCCAGGGCGCGGGCGACCGCCACGCGCTGCTGCTGGCCGCCGGAGAGCTGGTTGGGGCGGTGCTTGAGGCGCCCGGAGAGGCCGACGGTGTCGACGACCATGTCCAGCCACTGCCGGTCGGGCTTCCGGCCGGCGATGTCCATCGGCAGGGTGATGTTCTCCAGGGCGGTCAGCGTCGGGAGGAGGTTGAACGCCTGGAAGATGAAGCCGATCTTGTCGCGCCGCAGCCGCGTGAGCTTCTTGTCGTTCAGCGTGGTCAGCTCGGTGTCGCCGATCGCGGCCGAGCCGCCGGAGACGCTGTCCAGGCCGGCCATGCAGTGCATCAGCGTGGACTTGCCGGAGCCCGAGGGGCCCATGATCGCGGTGAACTCGGCCTGCCGGAACTCGACGGAAACCGCGTCCAGGGCGACCACCTGGGTCTCGCCCTGCCCGTAGACCTTGGTGAGGCCCGTGGCGCGGGCCGCCACTGCCGTGGGGCGGGCGGCGGTCTGGACGCCGTAGGGGGAGGTGGTCACGGTGGGGGGCTCCTGTCGGGACGACGGCTCGGGCTGACCACTCCATCGTCGGCGCCGATCGGCCGCGCGGGATCAGACCCAGCTCCCGTTCCCGGGGCAGACCTCGGTCGGACCCGGGCCGCCGCTCCTCCTCCTTGGGTATGACACCGCCGGCGCCGCCGGGGGCGGTGCGCGCGGGGCGCCGGGGGCGGCCGGGCGCCGGTCGGAAGGCGGCGAGATTGCGACAATTCCCTACCCCGTCCGAGCCTCCCCGGTGAACGGGGGGTATCGGCCCGTGGCATGTGCCTTTGGCGTCGTTCCTGCACTGATGCACCCTCAGTTGCCAATAAAATAAGACAACCTCGGGTCATCGTTCCGCTGTTTGGGGGGCGCTCCCCGGCTAGGCTCGTCCTGCTCTCCTCTTACCAGGGAGGCTCGCGCGCCTTTCCTGCCTGTACGCCTGTACACCCGAGAGCGCTGCCCGGATGGTGGAATGCAGACACGGCGAGCTTAAACCTCGCTGGCCCTTCGGGCCGTGCCGGTTCAAGTCCGGCTCCGGGCACTCACCTGCTCCGTGTCCCGCACTCTCCGTAGGGAACCGAGTGCCACCCGTTTGCGTTCTCCCCGTAGCGGCGGGGGAGTGTGCCGGAAAAGATCCTTCCCAAGCACGAGCGCATTCCTTTGCCTACCTATTACCCTGGGGCGCAAGGCCGCGCTCGGCGGCCATGGATGGAGTGAGGATGAGGAGCAGCAACCCGGTCTTCTCGCGGCGGTTCCGCGGCAACAACGGCTACGCGGGCTTCAACGCGGCGCCGCAGGCCGGGACCGCGGCCCAGGGTGGCAACCCCTACGCGAGCAATCCGTACGCGCAGCCCACCAACCCGTACGCCACCAACCCTTATGCCCAGGGCGGCCCGGATCTCCAGCAGGGGTATCCGCAGGCCCCCGCCACCACGGGCCGCATGACCATGGACGACGTGGTCATGCGCACGGGCATGACGCTGGGCACGGTCATCCTGGCCGCCGCCGCCGGCTGGGGGCTGAACGTCCCGGTCGGGATCGGCTACGGCGCGGCCTTCGTGGCCATGCTGCTGGGCCTGGCCCAGTCCATGTTCCTGCGCAAGCCGGTCCCCGCCGTGATCCTGGCGTACGCCGCGTTCGAGGGCCTCTTCCTCGGCGTGGTCAGCAAGGCCTTCAACCACTACGCGCAGGGCGCCCCGGTCCAGGCCGTGCTCGGCACGATGCTCGTCTCGGTCGGCGTGCTCATCGCGTACAAGACCCGCCTGATCCGCGTCGACCGCCGCTTCGTCCGCTTCGTGACGGCCGCCCTGATCGGCTTCGTCCTGCTGACGATGGTGAACCTGCTGTTCGCCGTGTTCGGCGGCGGTGACGGCCTCGGCCTGCGCACGGGCTGGCTCGGCATCCTCGTGGGCGTCGCCGGCGTGCTCATCGGCGCGGCGGTCCTCGCGATCGACTTCAAGCAGGTCGAGGACGGCATCCAGTACGGTGCGCCGCGCGAGGAGTCGTGGTTCGCGGCCTTCGGCCTCACGGTCTCGCTGGTGTGGATCTACATCCAGATGCTGCAGCTGGTCGGCGTCCTCAACGAGGACTGACCCGTCCTCGCGACCGCGTGACGAAGGGCCCGGGAAGATCTTCCCGGGCCCTTCGCCGTACGTGTACGCGTGCGCCATGGGGAGTGCGGGGGGCACTGCCCGTTACAGCAGCTTCCGAGCCGCCCGTCGGAGGTCGTACTCGTGGACGATCGCCTTGGCGTGGCCATATGCGAGGTCGTGCTCTCCGCGCAGCCAGCTGACCTTCTCCTCGAAGCGGAAGAGGGAAGGGCCTTCTTCGACCGTGCGCAGCCAGTCCGCGACTTCACGGCCGGTGCAGTGGGGGATTCGGGAGAGCAGGTTCCGGTGGGTCTCGTCGGAGAAGACGTGGGACATCGGCGCCTCCGGACGCGTCGAATGATGGTCCTTCATGTCACCGTGCCCGAGTGTGCAGACGTTGGCAACACTCCCGCAACGGCGCATAGGCTCGCGCTGTGGATGATGTGACGTCTCTTCTGGCCGCCGTGGACGCTTTCGCCGACCGGCTGCGTGCTCTGCCGCAGTCCCGTCTGAGCAGGGGGGCGGCCGCGGAGGCGCTGTCCCTGGCCCGGGAACTGGCGGCGCGGGCGCAGCGGATCGAGGAACCCGGGGCCGGGGTGCCCAGGGAAATGCCCGAGGCCGGAATGTTCGCGGTCGCCGACCAAGTGGCGGTGGCCGGTCACGATTTGGCCGAAGCGCTGACCGCCTCCGGCGGGGAGGGCGCGGGGGAGGCGGTGGCGCTGGTGGAGGCGGCGGCGCGGCGGTGCGGTTTGTAGGGGCCGTACGGGCCGGGGCGGCTTCGGCACCTCCCCCAGCTACCGCTGGGGGTACCCCCAGGTCCGCCGTTGCGGCTGATCGCCGCGGCGGCGGATTCAAGGAGGCGAGCGCGCATCCTTAAGCTGCGCGGCAGGCATGGCGGTGAAGGGGGCACGCCCCTTCATTCCGCCGCCGCGGCGCGCAACCACAACCAACGCATCCGGCGGTGCCGGACCGGCGCCAGGCCGTACGCCGTCAGGCCGCGCCGCCAGGCGTCATCGCGTCACAAGGACGCGATGACCCGGTCAGCCAGCACATAGATCTTCTCCGTCCCGCAACCGAAGGTCAGCGCGTACGCGCCGGAGACCCCGGAGCCGCCCAGCAGGACCGGCTCCTCCCCGGCCCGCAGGGCGTCGGCGAGGTGTTCGGCGGTCTCGCGGTGACCGGGGGTCATGCAGACGGTGGTGCCGTCGGCGAAGACGTAGACGTCGAGCGTGCCGAGCGGGCCGGGGCGCACGTCGGTCAGCGCGACGCGGGCCTGCGCGAGCTCGGTGAGCCGCTCCACGGTGGACTCGTGGTCGCCGGTGCGGGGCGCCGCGGGCGAGAAGTCGGGGTGGGAGGGGTGGCGGCGGCGCGCGGCGGCCAGCTCGGGGGAGTCCGCGGCCTCGGCCTCGGCCGCGGCGGCCTCGGAGTACTCGGCGAACTCCGCGAGCCCGGCGAGCTCCGTCAGCTCGGTCAGTTCGGCCGTCGGCTCCAGGCCCACCAGGTCGGCCTGGCGGGGCAGGTAGAGGCCGCCGTACGGGCCCTCGGCGAGGTCGTCGAGGCCGGCCAGGCCGCCCAGCAGGGAGGGGGAGTCCCCGGCTCCGCCGAGGTCGCGGGCCTCCTGCGCGGCCCAGAACGCGCGGGCCTCGGCGAGCTCCCGCTCGCGCTCCTCGGCGAGGGCGTCGGCGACGGCCGCCCGTATTTCCGCGAGCTCCGCACCGGGGGCGGTGCGCGCGGCGGGCACGGTGGCCTGCGCGGTGCGCTCGGCGGTGGCGGCCGTGGCGGCCGCGAGCTCGGCGCTCAGGGCGGAGATCTGGCGGCGCAGGCCGCGAGTGGCGTGCAGGGCGGCGGCGCCCGCGGCCGTCGCGGTGGCCGCGGCCAGCAGCAGGGCAAGGGACATGGCGCTCACTGACGTACTCCCGGTTGCTATGGATCCCCCAGATTCCTACCTCAGCTTGACGCCCTCTTTCTGGTGACCCCAGTGCAAAACGTCATGAAGCGGGCGGGACCTACGTCCCGGACGTTGTCCCTTCAACATCTCTGACCTGCGGAAACGAATCGCCCCCGGGACGTTGGTCACATCCTGGGGGCGATTCGGTCACGGTTGCGCAAGGTGCTCGGGAAGCCGTTCGCCGGCGGCGCGGTTGCTCGACCGGCCCGGCTCAGGCGCTCGGCTCAGCTCAGCCGCTCGTGTTCGTGGTCGCGCTGAGCTTCGCCTTCGCTGCGGGCAGGTGCCGCCCTCGTGCCTCGGGCGACCCCTACCCTCCGCTGCGGCTCAGCTCAGCCGCTCGATGACCATCGCCATGCCCTGGCCGCCACCCACGCACATCGTCTCCAGGCCGAACTGCTTGTCGTGCCACTGCAGCGAGTTGATGAGCGTGCCGGTGATGCGGGCGCCGGTCATGCCGAAGGGGTGGCCGACGGCGATGGCGCCGCCGTTGACGTTCAGGCGGTCGATGCCGATGCCGAGCGCCTGGTAGGCCGGGATGACCTGGGCCGCGAACGCCTCGTTGATCTCGACCAGGTCGATGTCGCCGATGCTCATGCCGGCCCGCGCCAGCGCCTGCTTGCTCGCCTCGACCGGGCCGAAGCCCATGATCTCGGGGGAGAGGGCGGAGACGCCGGTGGAGACGATCCGGGCCAGCGGGGTCAGGCCCAGCTCGCGCGCCTTCGTGTCCGACATGATCACCAGCGCGGCGGCGCCGTCGTTGAGCGGGCAGCAGTTGCCCGGGGTGACCAGGCCGTCCGCGCGGAACGACGGCTTCAGGCCCGCCACGCCCTCCAGGGTCACGCCCGCGCGCGGGCCGTCGTCCTTGCTGACGACCGTGCCGTCCGGAGTGGTGACCGGCGTGATCTCGCGCTCCCAGAAGCCGGCCTTGATGGCCTCCTCGGCGAGGTTCTGCGAGCGGACGCCGAACTCGTCCATCTCCTCGCGCGAGATGCCCTTCAGACGGGCCAGGTTCTCGGCGGTCTGGCCCATCGCGATGTACGCGTCCGGGACCAGGCCGTCCTCGCGCGGGTCGTGCCACTCGTCGCTGCCCTGCTCGGCGCGGGCGGCGGTACGGGCCTCGGCCTCGGCGAAGAACGGGTTGTGGCTGCCTGGCATGCCGTCCGAGGAGCCGTTGACGGTGCGGGAGACCGTCTCCACTCCGGCGGAGATGAAGACGTCGCCCTCGCCGGCCTTGATGGCGTGCATCGCCATCCGGGACGTCTGCAGGGACGAGGAGCAGTAGCGGGTGATCGTGCAGCCCGGCAGGTGGTCCATGCCCATCTGCACGGCCACGATCCGGCCGAGGTTGTGGCCCTGCTCGCCACCGGGCAGGCCGCAGCCGAGCATCAGGTCGTCGATGTCGCGCGGGTCGAGCCCGGGGACCTTGTCGAGCGCGGCCTTGATGATCGTCGCGGTCAGGTCGTCGGCGCGCATCTCCTTCAGCGAGCCCTTGAAGGCGCGACCGATGGGAGAACGGGCGGTTGAGACGATCACGGCTTCGGGCATCACGGCTCCAGGGCGTGAGAAAAGCAGGACTGGGTGGAAGTTACCCGTCCGTAGGGTGTTGGGTCACCGCTTGGTCACTGTGAGAGCGCTCACGGGCGTACGGCCCCGCTCGGTCAAGGATGCGCCCGCATCCTTGAATCCGCCGCGACGGCGATCAGCCACGACGGCGGAGTTCGGCGGTGCCGGGCCGGGTCGAGCCCGTAGGGCACCGCCGGATGCCACCGCTGTGGCTAGTCGCCGTCGCGGCGGATTGAAGGGGCCCGAGCCCCTTCACACCCGTGAGCCCGCCGGGCAGGACGTCGGCGCCCGGCGCCGAAGAGGCCCCCCGCACCGCCGGTGGCCGCCGCTGCGGCTGATCGCCGTCGCGGCGGGATGAAGGGGCCGGAGCCCCTTCACGCCCGTGCGCCGACGCCTCAAGACCCCCGCGCCGCCCGTGACCACACGTGGTGCGGCGTCGGGTCCGTGTGGGCCGGGAGGCGCCGCCGCTTGCGGTGCTTGAGGAGCGCCCAGCGGCCCCGCGCCGCCGTGACCTCCGTGCCCGCCTCCGCCGCGGCCTCCGCCGCCGCCCGGGCCACCGGCAGGATGCCCTCGCGCCGGGCCGCGTCCGGCCGCTCCTCGTCCTCCGGCCAGAGGCCCAGCGCCGCGCACAGCGTCGGCAGGACGGCCATCGCGGCCGTCGCGTACCCCTCCGCGGAGGGGTGGAAGTTGTCCGGCCCGAACAGCTCCCGCGGGTTCGCCGCGAACTCCGGGCCGAGCAGGTCGCCCAGCGACACCGTGCGCCCGCCCGCCTCGATCACCGCTATCGTCTGCGCCGCGGCGAGCTGCCGGCTCAGCCGCCGGGCCACCCACCGCAGCGGCTGGTAGACGGGCTCGATCGTGCCGAGGTCGGGGCACGTGCCCACCACGACCTCGCTGCCCGCCTCCCGCAGCCGCCGCACCGCGTCCGACAGCAGCCGTACGGAGCGCGCCGCCGGCATCCCGTGGGTGACGTCGTTCGCACCGATCATGATCACGCAGACGTCGGGCACCCGGTCCGTCTCGTCGATCAGGAGCGTGACCTGCCGGTCCAGATCGTGCGAGCGCGCCCCGGACAGGGCGACGTTCCGCAGCTCCACGGGCCGCTCGGCGACCGCCGCGAGTCCGGAGGCGAGCAGCGCCCCCGGCGTCTGGCGGGGCCGGTGCACGCCCTGGCCCGCGGCCGTGGAGTCGCCGAGCAGGCCGAGCAGCAGCGGCTCGCGGCCGAGCCGGTGCACGAACGCCGAGCCGTAGCGGCCGTCCGCGTGGGGCGGGGCGCCGTTGGAGCCGCCGACCACGCGGCGGGCCAGCCGCACCTCGGTGAGCAGGACGCCCGCCGCCGTGGCCCCGATCAGGCCGATCCCGCCGCCCCCGTAGGCAGCGGCCGCGGCGATCCGCCGGGCGACCCTCGCCCTCGACGTGGTGATGGGTGACATGGGCCGGACCTCCTCCGCAGCGCCGGTCACCGGGCTTCGCAGCACGGCCTCCGGGCCGCGTACGCGGTTTTACAAACACTTCATAAAAACACCGCACCCTTGCGAGGGCACGCTATGAGCAGGTTGCCCCGAGCGCCCGCTTCTGCAACGCGCCGTTGGAGCGGCCGGATGCGTTCTAGGCTGGCCGTATGGGTACGCGAGACCGCTAGTGCCCCCGACCGCGGAGATCACCGTGCAGTATCACGATTCGATGATTGAGCTCGTTGGCAACACCCCGCTCGTCAAGCTCAACAGCGTGACCGAAGGCATCAGGGCCACCGTTCTTGCCAAGGTCGAGTACTTCAACCCGGGCGGCTCCGTGAAGGACCGGATCGCCGTGCGCATGATCGAGGCTGCGGAGAAGTCCGGCGAGCTCAAGCCGGGCGGCACCATCGTGGAGCCGACCTCCGGCAACACGGGTGTCGGCCTCGCGATCGTGGCCCAGCAGAAGGGTTACAAGTGCATCTTCGTCTGCCCGGACAAGGTCTCCACTGACAAGATCAACGTACTGCGGGCGTACGGCGCCGAGGTCGTGGTCTGCCCGACCGCGGTCGACCCGGAGCACCCGGACTCGTACTACAACGTCTCGGACCGCCTCGTGCGCGAGACGCCCAATGCCTGGAAGCCCGACCAGTACAGCAACCCCAACAACCCCCTGTCGCACTACTACTCCACCGGCCCGGAGATCTGGGAGCAGACGGAGGGGAAGATCACCCACTTCGTGGCGGGCGTCGGCACCGGCGGCACCATCAGCGGCACCGGGCGCTACCTGAAGGAGATCAGCGACGGCCGCGTCAAGGTCATCGGCTCCGACCCGGAGGGCTCGGTCTACAGCGGCGGTTCGGGCCGTCCGTACCTGATCGAGGGCGTCGGCGAGGACTTCTGGCCCAGCGCTTACGACGGCACCGTCACGGACGAGATCATCGCGGTCTCCGACAAGGACGCCTTCCAGATGACGCGCCGCCTCGCCAAGGAAGAGGGCCTGCTGGTCGGCGGCTCCTGCGGCATGGCGGTCGTCAGCGCCCTGCGCGCCGCCGAGAGCCTCGGCCCGGACGACGTCGTGGTCGTCCTGCTGCCGGACAGCGGCCGCGGCTACCTGAGCAAGATCTTCAACGACGAGTGGATGGCGGACTACGGCTTCCTGGAGGAGGCCGGCGACGCCGCCCGCGTGGGCGACGTGCTGCGCCGCAAGGACGGCGGCCTGCCCTCCCTGGTGCACATGCACCCGGAGGAGACGGTCGGCGAGGCCATCGAGGTGCTCCGCGAGTACGGCGTCTCGCAGATGCCCATCGTCAAGCCGGGCGCGGGGCACCCCGATGTGATGGCCGCCGAGGTCATCGGCTCGGTCGTGGAGCGCGAGCTGCTGGACGCCCTGTTCACCCAGCGCGCCTCCCTCTCCGACCCGCTGGAGAAGCACATGTCCGCGCCGCTGCCGCAGGTCGGCTCCGGCGAGCCCGTCGCCGACCTGATGGCCGTCCTGGGCGAGGCGGACGCGGCGATCGTGATCGTCGAGGGCAAGCCCAGCGGTGTGGTGAGCCGTCAGGACCTGCTGGCCTTCCTCGCGGAGGGCTCCGGCAAGGCCGGCAACGGCGCCAAGTAGCACCGTCCGTGCCGGGGTTTCCCGGCCGCCGCGTGAACGGGGCGCGCACGGACGGGCCGTCAAAGGTACGTATGCGTCACACGCCCGCAGTACCGGCTTAACAACGGTCCTGCATAGTGAGAGGTGCCGGCAGGGGCTCGCCCCGGGCCGGCACCGAAGCGGCGGCAGGACTTCCGGAGCGGCTCCCGGACTCCGCGGCCGCCCGGACGCGGCTCACCGGCCCTGACCCGGCCCGTGTCCTCGTGGGGGACCGCCGTCGTCCCGACCCCGGCCTCGGCCGGGGTGCGGCGGTCCCCTGCGCGTTTCACTCCCAGCCGGAGGCGCCGTCGTCCCGCTTCTGCCTGCCGCGCTGCCACGGGAACACCCCCGCCGCGTTCAGGGCGTTGACGCCCACGATCCCCGCCCAGCTCACCAGCAGCCCGGGCAGGTGCGCGTTCACCACGGCGATCGCGGACAGCGGGACGGCCAGCACCAGGGACGCCACGGCGAAGCCGAAACGCTCGCCGAAGCTCCCCGCGCCGGGACCGCCGGTGCGCGGCCGTCCCCCGCGGGCGACGGCCATCTGCGTCTCCGCCGCCTGCCGGCGCACCCGCCGGTCGATCGCGGCCTCCAGTTTCCGGTCGACCTTCTCCAGGAAGGCGTCGACCAGTTCGGCCTCGTACTCCGGGCCCAGTTCCTTCCGGGTCTCCAGGGTCGCGGCGAGATCCTTCTTCAGCTCATGGTCACGGGCCATCATGCTCAGGACGATACGGTCGGCAGGGCCCCGCGTCGCTGGGGCCAGCACCCGTATCCGCCGTAGGGGCAGCCCCGTCGCCGTGCCGGGGCGCCGCTGGAAGGAGCAGTCCGTGCCCGGACCGACCGAAGCTCTGCTCACCCACCTCGCTCCCGGAGCGGGAGAGGACCGGCCGGACGCCCTGAGCGTCGCCGGGCGGGCCTGCTCCCGCGAGCAACTGCTGGGCGCCGCCGCCGCGGTGGCGCACCGCATCGCGGGCGCCCCGGCCGTCGCCGTCCACGCCGACGCCTCCCTGGAGACCGTGGCGGCCGTCGTGGGCGGGCTGCTCGCGGGGGTGCCGGTGGTGCCGCTGCCGCCGGACGCGGGGCCCGCCGAGCGCGGCCACATCCTGCGTGACTCCGGCGCCGCCCTGGTGCTCGGCGGCGCCGACGGGCTGCCCTTGGACATCGGGGAGCGGGGCGACTGGTCCGGCGCCGAACCCGAGGCGGACAGCACCGCCCTGATCCTCTACACGTCCGGCACGACCGGTGCCCCCAAGGGCGCGCTGATTCCGCGCCGCGCGGTCGCCGCCGGCCTCGACGGGCTCGCCGAGGCGTGGCAGTGGACCGCCGAGGACACCCTCGTGCACGGCCTGCCGCTGTTCCACGTCCACGGCCTCGTCCTGGGCGTCCTGGGGGCGCTGCGCACGGGCTGCCGGCTCGTGCACACCGGGCGGCCGGCGCCGGAGGCGTACGCGGCGGCCGGCGGCAGCCTGTACTTCGGGGTGCCGACGGTCTGGTCCCGGGTGGTGCGCGAGCCGTCCGCGGCCCGGGAGCTGGCCAAGGCCCGGCTGCTGGTGTCGGGCAGCGCGGCCCTGCCCGCTCCCGTCTTCCGCGACCTGGAGGCCCTCACCGGGCAGCGCCCCGTCGAGCGCTACGGCATGACCGAGACGCTGATCACCGTCTCCGCGCGGGCCGGCGGCGAGCGCCTGCCGGGCGCCGTGGGCACCCCGCTGCCGGGCGTCCGCACGCGCCTCGCGGCGGCCGAGGGCGGCATCGGCGAGCTGGAGGTCTTTGGGCCGACGCTCTTCAGCGGCTACCTGGGCCGCCCGGAGGCCACGGAGGCCGCGCACACGGCCGACGGCTGGTTCCGCACGGGCGACATCGCCGCGATCGAGGAGGACGGCACGCACCGCATCGTGGGCCGCGCCTCCACCGACCTGATCAAGTCCGGCGGCTACCGCGTCGGGGCGGGCGAGGTGGAGAACGCCCTCCTCGACCACCCGGCCGTCCGGGAGGCCGCCGTCGTCGGCGTCCCGCACGACGACCTCGGCCAGGAGATCGTGGCCTACGTGGTGGCCGACGGAGCGACGGAGAAGCAGCTGATCGACTTCGTGGCGGGGCACCTGTCCGTGCACAAACGGCCGCGCCGGGTCCGCTTCCTCGACGCCCTGCCGCGCAACGCCATGGGCAAGCCGCAGAAGAAACTCCTGCCCCCGCTGTAACGGAGAAATGGCTTCGGGGGGCTGCGCCGCCCTGCATAATTCCATGCAGGGCGGCGCTGAGTGAATGACCACTGCCGCAGCGACCGCCGACGACCATGGAGGGCCCGATGAGCGACACCGGCGGCGAACCGGAAGCCACCGCACGGCTGCAGAAGCTCTTCGAAGGGCACCGGCTGACGCCCACCCAGCGCCGCATCGCCCACTGCATGGTGCGCCGCGCCGCCGACGCGCCCTTCCTCTCCAGCGTCGAGCTCGCCGAGCTCGCCGGCGTCAGCCAGCCCTCCGTCACCCGCTTCGCGGTCGCCCTCGGCTTCGACGGCTACCCGGCGCTCCGCCGCCACCTGCGCGACGTCGTCCCCGCGGCGGACGCCCCGGCCGAGGGCGAGAGCGCGTACAACGAGTACCAGCAGGCCGTCCAGGTCGAGATCGACAACCTCCGCCACCTCTCCTCGGTCCTCGCCGACCCCGCCCCCGTCGCCCGCGCGGGCCGGCTCCTCGCCGCGTCCCGGCCGCTGCTCGTGCTCGGCCTGCGCGCCGCCACCGCCCAGGCCGCCGGCTTCGCCTACTTCGCCCGCAAGGTCCACCCCGACGTCCGTCTCCTGGACGAGGGCGGCACGCTCCTCGCCGACCGCATAGACGCGGCCGTACGGGCCGGGACGAGCACCCTCCTGTGCTTCGCCCTGCCCCGCCACCCGCGCGAGGTCGTCGAGGCGCTGGAGTACGCGCAGGGGCAGGGCCTGACCGTCGTCACGGTCGCCGACTCCACGTTCGCCCCGGTGGCCCGCCACAGCGACCTCCTGCTCCCCGCCGCCGTCGGCACGGGCCTGGCCTTCGACACGGCCTGCGCGCCGATGCTGCTGGGGCGCATGCTGCTGGAGGCCATGTGCGACGCCCTGCCGGACGCGCAGGCGCGCCTGGAGGAGTTCGACGCGAAGGCGGCCGCGCGGGGGCTGTTCGTGGAGTGAGGCGCCGTGAAGGGGCCGTTCTGGGACGGGAACGGGGCCGTTTGTGCGGTGGGACCGGCGCGATCGGTGGGGTCGGCGCGGTCAGGAGGCGGGCTTGCCCTGGAAGGCCATCTCCGGGAAGCGCGGCGACGGGCCGTCCAGCAGCCGCCCGTCCTGCTGCTTGAGGAAGCGGTCGAAGAACGCCACCACGTACGCGTGCGTGGCCGCCACCGCCCGCTCCGGGCGGACCGTCCCGACGTCCTGACGGAGGTCCTCCTCCGACAGCGCTCCCCGGCGCGCGAACGCGGGCAGCAACGACACGGCGTCGGTGTACGTGCCGTGCTCCGCGCCCGCCATCGTCAGCTCGGCCTGCCAGCCGCGCGCGTGCTGCCGGAAGGACGCCCACGACGCCCGGTTGTCGGCCGCGCCCGGCCCGTCGGAGCCCATCAGGAGGAACGGCCGGTCCACGCCCTCGCGCGCCACGCTGCTCAGCCTGCTGCCCGTGCTGTCGGGCAGGGGGAAGTCCATCTGCCCGTCCATGTTGATTCCCGCCTTGAGGCGGCGGTCGTCGTGCAGGGCCTGCGCCGCCGTGAAGCCGCCCGCGGACTGCCCGGCCATGCCCACGCGCCGCAGGTCCACGGCGTCCCCCAGGCCGCGCGGCAGGCCCCGCCGCCACTGCGCCGAGCCGAGGGTGTCGAGGACGAACCGGGTGTCGTCCACCCGCGCCTTCATCGCCTTGCGGAGCGCGGCGTCGACCTCGGGCCCGCTCGCGCCGGCGAGCGCCGGCAGTGCCGACTCCGCCAGTTCGCCGTCGGCCAGGCGCACCTCGGAGGAGTCGTGGGTGTGGTCGACGGTGACGACGACGTAGCCGCGGGAGGCCAGCTCCTCCACCAGGCCGGTGTTCCAGGTGCGCGGGTCGCCCAGACCGGCGGAGTAGAGCACGACCGGCAGCGCGCGGCTGCCCTGCGCCACGGGGGCGGCCACGCGCGCGTGCGTACGCGTGGCCGCCCAGCCGGCGGCGTCCGGGCGCACGTGGTAGTTGAAGGTGCCCGCGCCCCGGGCGGAGCCGAAGTGGGCGGCGGAGGCGGCGTCCATGTGGGGCGCGGTGCGGGGGCCGGTCTCCCGGCCGGCGGGGCGCTCCGGCTCGTGGCCGGCCGGGTAGAAGAGGCTGATCACGACCTGCCGGTCGCCCCGCTCCGGCTTCCAGGGGTCTTTGCGGGCGTGGTCCACCAGGTGGCGGGTGACCGTTCCGACGGCGTACGGGCCGGTGGGCGCGGGCAGCGCGGGCCGGGTGTCCCCGGCGGCCGTGGCCGCGTCGGCTCCCGTGGCCGTGGCCGTGGCCGCGGGCGTAGCCGGGGCGCCCGCCGCACGGGCCTCCGGCGCCGGTACGAGCGCGCTCAGCACCCCGGTCAGGGCCAGCGCCCCCGCGGCGGCGACGGCCCGCCGCCTGAGCCTGCCGTCCCCTCGTTCCTGAACCCGCATCTCCGGCCTCCCCCGCTCGTCTCTCCCCGACGGGACGACCATAGGGACCACACAAGTGCGCACACGTCATACGGCGGAGCCAAGTCCGGGCTGATACCGGGGTATGACCCCTGTGGGGTACACCCCGCGGGATTCTCAGCTCGCACTCAGATTCGTTGGCTAGCCTGCCGCGTGAGAGTCGGGATCGAGGGGATTTCAGAGGGAAAGGCGGGATTCGACGTGGGGCGCGGTTCGTATGCGCTGGCGCGGGTGGCGGTGATCGTCAGAGCGCCGGCGGGCTGGCTGGCGTGGGCGGGGCTGCTGAGCGCGGGCACCGGCGTCCTGGTGCCGGGGCTCACCGGGCGGCGGATCGGCGTGCTCGCCGGGGCGGCGCTGTTCCTGATCGTCGCCGGTGCGGTCTTCGCGGGCCGCCGCGGGCGCTACGCGGCGCTGGCGCGCGGTGCGTCGCGGGCGGGCCGGTCGGTCTTCCTCCAGGACCGCGCCGTGACCCTGCGGAACTGGCGGCGCGCCCGCCGCTGGTGGCTGCTCCTCGCCTTCCTCGCCGCCCTGGGCTCGTCCTTCGCGGTACCGGCCGCGGCCGGCATGGCCCTCGCCGGTGCGGCCGCCGGCCTGTGGGCGAAAGCCTTGTGGCTGGGCGGTCTGGAGCGCCGCGCCGGGTCGCTGCTGTGGGTCCGTACGGAGTGGGCGCAGGCGTCCCCCGCCGCCAAGCCCGTGCGCGGCTATCTGTCCACCGGGCTCGCCGCGGGCGACGCCGCGCCGGGCGGCGGCCGGCGCCGCTCCGGCCGGGTGGCGGCCGGGACGGCGGTCAGCGAAGCGCGCTGAGGCCCGGTCAGCGCAGGGTGCTGAGCCCTGGTCAGTGAAGCGCGTGAGTCGCGGTCAGCGAAGGGCGGTGAGCTCCGCCGCGTAGGCGCCGCCGCTCTCGGCGACGAGCTCGCTGAGGCTCTGCGGGGCCCGCACGGTCGCGAACCGCACACCGTCACTCTCCCCTTCTGCGCGCGCGTACCCGTAAACCCCGGGGCGGGGCAGAGTGTTGTACGCGAAGTGGTTCGAGAAGTAGTACGCGCCGGTGTCGAGGAGCGCCACGTGGTCGCCCGCCTCCAGCAGCGGCAGGGACCTGCCCGCCGCGACGACGTCACCGGCGAAGCAGCACGGGCCCGCGATGTCCTGGTCCACCGGCGGCCCGGTCTTCGGCCGCCCCTGCGCGTCGAAGACCGCGACCCGCAGCGGCCAGGACACGGGCGCGAACACCGTGCGGGTGGCCACCTGCGCGCCCGCGTGCGTCACGGCGATCCGCCGCCCGCCCGCGGTCTTCGTGTACTCCACGCGCGCCAGCACCAGGCCGCTCTTCGCCAGCAGGGAGCGGCCGAACTCCGTCACCAGCCCGTAGCGCCCGTCGAACAGGCCGGGGGCGGCGTCCGCGAGCAGGCGGGCGTAGGCGCGGAAGGTCGGGGTCACGTCGTCCGACGCGAAGTTCACGGGCAGCCCGCCGCCGATGTCCAGCGTGGTCACCTGCCGGCGCCCCACCGTCCGGTTGATCTCCTCCGCCAGTTCGTACGCGGCCCGTACGCCCGCCGCCATCAGCTCCAGGGGGCAGCCCTGGGAGCCCACGTGGGCGTGCAGCCGGGTGAGCCACGGGCGCTCGGCGAAGGCGCGGACGAGCCAGGCGCGCGCCCCGTCGTCCCGGAGCGCCACTCCGAACTTCGACGTGTCCGTGGCGGTGCTCAGCGCGTCGATGCTGCCGCCGCCCACCTGGGGGTTGACGCGGACGCCGAGCGGGGAGCGGGGCGGCCGGACGGCGTCCCGCAGCAGCCCGTCCAGGCGGGCGAGCTCCTCGCGGCTGTCGGCGTTGACCGCGACGCCCAGGGCGAGGGCCTCACGCAGCTCCGGGACGGTCTTCACGGGGGAGTCCAGGACGATCCGCCCGGGCGCCACTCCCGCCGCCCGCGCCAGGGCGAGCTCCCCGGGGCTGGCCACCTCGGCGCCCAGCCCCTCCGCGGCGAGCAGGCGCAGCACGGGCACCAGGGACGCGGCCTTCACGGCGAACGCGTGCAGGGTCGTGCCGCGCGGCGCCCCGGCCTCCTCGAAGGCCTTCCGCAGCGCCGCCGCGGCCGTACGGATCCCCTGCACGTCGAGCAGCCCGGCCACGGGCGCCCATGCGGGCAGCAGCCCTTGCCGGACCGCGGCCCGCACCACGGTGCCGAGGGGCACGGCACTGGACGACATGGAGCTACTCCACCACACGGGACCGCGAAAATCGCATGCGCTGCGGGCGGTTTCCGCACACGATGGGCCTGAGGGGCGGGCCGGGGTGCGAACCGGACCGGCCCGGATGCGGGACGAGCCGGCGCCTTGGGTGCCGCCCGGGGCGGCCGGCGCGCCCGCGCCGCACGACGCCTTCGACCGGCTCATCGGTGCCGGTCGATGGGCGTGCGGGCTCACGCCGCAGCCGTGGACACGGCCGCGGCCCCTTCCGTCGCGGTGAGCAGGCCGGCCAGTGCCGCCCGCGTCTCCTGCAGCTCCCCGATGCGCGCGTCGAGCCCCTGCAGCTGCTCGCGCAGGTGCAGGGCGACGCATGGGTCGAACTCCGCCTCGCCCGCGCCCCGTACGCACGGCAGTACGTCCCGGATGACGCGCGTGGGCAGGCCCGCCGCCAGCAGGACGCGGATGCGGCGGACCGTCTCCGGCGCGTCCTGCCCGTAGCGCCGGTGGCCGCTGGGCAGGCGGCGGGAGTCCAGCAGGCCCTGCTCCTCGTAGTAGCGCAGCAGCCGCACGCTCACTCCGGTCTCGCGCGCCAGATCACCGATCTTCATATGAGCTGCCTCACACGGGGTTGAATCTCACACGGATGTGAGAATTTAGCGTTGCGGTCATGACGAACACCGCGGCAGCCCCCGCTTCTTCCCCCGCCTTCCCGCCCGTCCACAGCATCGGCGGCGACCTGCCCGTCACCCGCATCGGCTACGGCGCGATGCGGCTGGCCGAGACCCCCGCCGGGCTCACCGACCCGATGCAGGCGCCCATCTGGCGCGCGCCCGAGGACCGCGGCAGTGCCGTCGCCCTGCTGCGGCGCGCGGTCGAGCTCGGCGTCGGCCTCATCGACACCGCGGACGCCTACTCGCTCGGCGAGAGCGAGGAGCTCATCGCGGAGGCCCTGCACCCGTACGACGGCGTCACGGTCGCCACCAAGGCCGGCGTCGTACGGCCCAGCCCTGCCGAGTGGGTGACGCACGGTCACCCCGCCTACCTCCGCCAGCAGGCCGAACTGGCGCTGCGACGGCTGCGCGTGGAGCGCCTGGACCTCCTCCAGCTGCACCGCATTGACCCCGCCTACCCGCTCGCCGACCAGCTCGGCGCGCTCCGGCAGCTGCAGGACGAGGGCAAGGTGCGGCACATCGGCCTGTCCGAGGTGACCGTCGATGAGCTGCGGGCGGCGCAGGAGATCGCCCCCGTCGCCTCCGTGCAGAACGTGTACAACCTCTCCGAGCGCGGCCACGACGACGTCGTCGACTACGCCGCCGCGCACGACATCACCTTCTTCGCCTACTTCCCGGTCGCCGTGGGCGCGCACGCCGCCCCGGGCGGACCGGTCGCGGAAGTGGCGCGCGAGGTCGGTGCGACGCCCGCGCAGACGGCGCTCGCCTGGCTGCTGCACCGCTCGCCCACGCTCGTCCCCCTCCCCGGCACGCGGTCGCTCGCGCACCTGGAGGAGAACACCGGCGCGCTGGGTGTCCGGCTGACGGACGCCCAGTACGAGCGGCTGGACGCGATCGGCCGGCAGGCCTGAGCGCGCCGGCGGCGGCGGGAGCCCGCCTCAGGCTTCCCGCACGCCCGCGCGCCAGACCGCCGAGACCAGCGGCACGCCCGGGCGGTACGCCAGGTGGACGTGCGACGGGGCGTCGAGGAGGGCGAGGTCGGCCCGCGTGCCCGGGGCGATGCGGCCCACGTCCGTACGGCGCAGGGCCGCCGCGCCGCCCGCCGTCGCGGACCGGACGGCCTCGTCCGGCGTCATCCCCATGTCCCGCACGGCCAGGGCGATGCAGAACGGCATGGAGCTGGTGAACGACGAGCCCGGGTTGCAGTCGGTGGACAGGGCGACCGTCGCCCCCGCGTCCAGGAGGCGGCGCGCGTCCGGCCACTGGGCGCGCGTCGAGAACTCCGCGCCGGGCAGGAGCGTCGCGACGGTCGTGCCGCTCGCCAGGGCGTCCACGTCCGCGTCGGTCAGGTGGGTGCAGTGGTCGGCCGAGGCCGCGCCGAGCTCGACGGCCAGCTGGACGCCGGGCCCGTAGGACAGCTGGTTGGCGTGCACGCGCGGGGTCAGGCCCCGGGCGGCACCGGCCTTGAGGATCGTGCGGGCCTGGTCGCCGTCGAACGCGCCCTGCTCGCAGAACACGTCGACCCAGCGGGCGTGCGGCGCGCAGGCGTCGAGCATCGGCCCGGTGACCAGGTCCACGTACGCGGCCGGGTCGTCCGCGTAGTCGGGGGAGACGATGTGGGCGCCGAGGTAGGTGACCTCGTCGGTGTGGGCCGCGGCGATGCGCAGCGCGCGGGCCTCGTCCTCGACGGTGAGGCCGTAGCCGGACTTGGTCTCCAGGACCGTGGTGCCCTGGCGCAGGGCCTCGCGCACGTAGCGGCGCACGTTGGCGTCCAGCGCCTCGTCGCTCGCGGCGCGCGTGGCCGCGACGGTGGTGCGGATGCCGCCGGCGCTGTAGCTCCGGCCGGACATGCGGGCGTTGAACTCGGCGGTCCGGTCGCCCGCGAAGACCAGGTGGGAGTGGGAGTCGACGAAGCCGGGCAGGGCCGCCCGGCCCTCGGCGTCGACGCGGTTGTCAGTGGCGGGTGCTTTGCTGGACGTGCCGACCCAGACGACGCGGTCGCCGTCGATGACGACCGCCGCGTCCTGGACCGTGCCGAGGGGGCCTTCGCCGAGGGAGGGGTCGTTCGTGACGAGACTGCTGATGTTGGTGATGACCGTCGTCGCCATGGGTGTGCGGCACTCCTCTGTGGTTGCTGTGGTGTCGGGCCTCGGCCGCCGGCGCCGGGCCCTAGTCGCGCAGGGCGGCGATCGTCCGTGCCAGTTCCACCGGCACGTCGGCGACGAGCTGGTGGTTCCCGTCGCGGACGATGTGCCGGCCGCCGACGACGGTGTCCCGGACGTCCGCGTTGGTCGCCGCGAACACGGCCGTCTCGGCGCCGAGCGCGGGCGGCGGGCCCGCGGTGCGCACGGAGTCCAGGGCGACGGTCGTGAAGTCGGCGAGCGCGCCGGCGGAGATGCGGCCGGCGTCGTCCCAGCCGAGGGCGGAGTGGCCGTCGGCGCTCGCGGCGCGCAGCAGGGCGGTCGCGCTCCAGTGGCCGCGGGTGCGGCTGTGCAGCCGCTCGTTCAGCTCCATGGCCCGCGCCTCCTCGAACAGGTCGATGACGGCGTGGCTGTCGCTGCCGAGGGAGAGCGGGGAGCCCGCCTCCTGAAGGGCCGGCGCGGGGCCGGTGCCGTCGGCCAGGTCGCGCTCGGTGGTGGGGCACATGCACACGCCGGTGCCCGAGTGGCCGAGGAGACGGATGTCGCCCGGGGTGAGGTGCGTGGCGTGCACGGCGGTCGTGCGCGGACCGAGCACGCCGTGGTGGGCGAGGAGAGCGGTGGGCGTGAAGCCGTGCGCCTCCACGCAGGCGTCGTTCTCGGCGGTCTGCTCGGACAGGTGCACGTGCAGCGGCGCGTCGCGCTCCTGCGCCCACGCTGCCACCGTGCCCAGCTGCTCCGCGGGCACCGCCCGCACGGAGTGGATCGCCGCGCCGATCCGCGTGTTGCCGTCGCCCTTGAGGGCGGAGACGCGCTCGGCCCAGCGCTCGGCGGTGCCGTCGCTGAAGCGGCGCTGGTGCTTGTCGGGCTCGGCGCCGAAGCCGGAGGAGAGGTAGCAGGTGTCGAGGAGGGTGATGCGGATGCCGGCCTCGGCGGCGGCCGCGGTCAGGGCCTCGCCCATGGCGTTGGGGTTGTCGTAGCGGGCGCCGCCGGCGAGGTGGTGCACGTAGTGGAACTCACCGACGGAAGTGATGCCGGCGAGCGCCATCTCGGCGTAGGCCGCACGGGCGAGCGCGAAGTAGTTGTCGGGGGTCAGGCGGTCGGCGGTGCGGTACATGACCTGGCGCCAGGTCCAGAACGTGCCCTCGCCCGCCTGGGTGGCCCCGCGCAGGGCCCGGTGGAAGGCGTGGCTGTGGGCGTTGGCGAGGCCGGGCATGGTGAGCCCGCGCAGGGACACCGCCCCGGGCGGCGGGGCCGGGGTCCCGCCGCGGACGGCCGTGATCCGGCCGTCCCCAGCGGTCTCGATGACCACGCCCGGCTCGACGCCGGTGTCGAGAAGGGCGTGCTCCGCCCAGTAGGTCTGTGCCGTCAGCGACACGCCAGGCCCTCCAGTACGTCGGCGAGTGCGGTCACCCCGGCCAGGCAGTCGTCCTCGGAGGCCGTTTCGGCGGGTGAGTGGGAGACGCCTGTGGGGTT
The DNA here is from genome assembly GCF_000719265.1 of Streptomyces roseoverticillatus. Classification (GTDB taxonomy): domain Bacteria; phylum Actinomycetota; class Actinomycetes; order Streptomycetales; family Streptomycetaceae; genus Streptomyces; species Streptomyces roseoverticillatus. Next base: position 177,663 of record NZ_JOFL01000004.1, read on the forward strand.
GCGTACGAACAGCATGGCGGTGGGGACGGCTCCGGAGAGGATTCCGGCGTCGTGTCCCGCCCCCGTACCGAGGACGGGGACGCTGCCGCCGCCCTCGCCCAGGATGCGGGCGAGCTCGTCGCGCAGGGCGTGCTCGAACTCGATGACGGGCGTGAACGACTCCCGCGTGATCCGCACGTCGATGCCGTCGCGCTCGCCGCGCTCCACGGCCGCCTTCTCGATCTCGGCGACCACGAGGTCGAGGGTCTGCTGGTCAGCGGCGCGCGAGTCCAGCCAGCCGCGCACGAGGGAGGGGATCGCGTTCACGCCGTTCGGCTCGACGCTGACCTTCCCGAAGGTGGCCAGGGCACCGGCCAGCCGTGCCTTCTTGCGGGCGGCGAGGACGGTGTTGGCGTAGGTCAGCATCGGGTCCCGGCGGTCCTCGATGCGGGTCGTGCCGGCGTGGTTGGCCTCGCCGTGGAAGTCGAACCGCCAGCGGCCGTGCGGCCAGATGGCGGAGGCGATGCCGACGGCGTGGTCCGACAGGTCCAGGGCGCGGCCCTGCTCGACGTGCAGCTCGACGAAGGCGCCGATGCGGGCGAGGCGATCGGGATCCGGGCCGATGGCCTCCGGGTCGTAGCCCGCGCGCTCCATGGCCTGCGCGAGGGAGAGCCCCTCGGCGTCCCGGAGGGCGTGAGCCGCCTCGATGGAGAGCCGGCCGGCGGTCAGGCGCGAGCCCACGCAGGCCAGGCCGAAGCGGGCCCCCTCCTCGTCGCCGAAGTTGACGATCGCGAGGGGGCGGGACGGCTGCGCGCCGCGGCCGCGGAGCTCGTCGAGGGCGGCGAACGACGAGACGACGCCGAGCGGGCCGTCGAAGGCGCCGCCGTCCGGGACGGAGTCCAGGTGCGATCCGGTGACGACGGCGTCCCCGGCGTCGGGGTCGCCGAGCCAGGCCCACTGGTTGCCGTTCCGGTCGACCTCGTAGGCGAGCCCCCTGGCTTCCGCCTGGGTGCGGAACCAGGCGCGGCAGTCGGTGTCGGCGCCGGTCCAGGCGAGGCGGCGGTAGCCGCCGGTGTCTTTGTCACGGCCGATAGGGCGCAGATCGGCCCACATCTCGTGGAAGCTCGCCCCACTGGTCGTGGGCAGTCGTTCCGCAGGGCGGAACGGGTGGGCACGACCCGTCCACCGGCCCGCACCCGACTCGGATGCCTCCGGTGGGGCGGACGCGCCGTCGCCGGCTGCGGGTGCGGTTGTGCCCACCCGTTCCGCCCCGGCGGAACGACTGCCCACAACCGGATCGGGCTCGCTCACGCCGAATCACCCTCCCGCATCGGGACGCGGACGCCCCGCTCGGACGCGACCGACTCCGCGATGTCGTACCCCGCGTCGACGTGCCGGATGACGCCCATCCCCGGGTCGTTCGTCAGGACGCGGCGGATCTTCTCGCCGGCCAGCGCCGTGCCGTCGGCCACCGTCACCTGGCCCGCGTGGATGGAGCGGCCCATGCCGACGCCGCCGCCGTGGTGGATGGAGACCCAGGACGCGCCGGAGGCCACGTTGACCATGGCGTTGAGCAGGGGCCAGTCCGCGATCGCGTCGGAGCCGTCCAGCATGGCCTCCGTCTCGCGGTACGGCGAGGCCACGGACCCGCAGTCGAGGTGGTCGCGGCCGATGACGACCGGCGCGGACAGCTCGCCGCTCGCCACCATGTCGTTGAAGCGCTCGCCCGCGCGGTCCCGCTCCCCGTAGCCGAGCCAGCAGATGCGCGCCGGGAGGCCCTGGAAGTGGACGCGCTCGCCGGCCATCTTGATCCAGCGGGCCAGGGACTCGTTCTCGGGGAAGAGGTCGAGGATCGCGCGGTCGGTGGCCGCGATGTCCTTGGGGTCGCCGGAGAGGGCCGCCCAGCGGAAGGGGCCCTTGCCCTCGCAGAAGAGGGGCCGGATGTAGGCGGGCACGAAGCCGGGGAAGTCGAAGGCGCGGGTGTAGCCCGCGAGCCGGGCCTCGCCGCGGATGGAGTTGCCGTAGTCGAAGACCTCGGCGCCGGCGTCCTGGAAGCCGACCATGGCCTCGACGTGCCGGGCCATGGACTCGCGCGCCCGGGTCGTGAAGTCCGCGGGCTTCTCGGCCGCGTACGTGGCCATCTCGTCGAAGGAGACGCCGACGGGCAGGTAGGCGAGCGGGTCGTGGGCGGAGGTCTGGTCCGTCACGATGTCGATGGGCGCGTTCATCGCGAGCAGCTGCGGGACGAGCTCGGCGGCGTTGCCGAGGACGCCGATGGACAGCGGGCGGCGGGCGTCGCGCGCCTCGACGGCGAGCTGCAGCGCGTGGTCGAGTGAGTCGGCCTTCACGTCGAGGTAGCGGTGCTCGATGCGGCGCTCGATCGCGCGCGGGTCGCAGTCGATGCAGATGGCGACGCCGTCGTTCATGGTGACGGCGAGCGGCTGGGCGCCGCCCATGCCGCCGAGGCCGGCCGTCAGGGTGATCGTCCCGGCGAGCGTGCCGCCGAACTTCTTCGCGGCGACGGCGGAGAAGGTCTCGTACGTGCCCTGCAGGATGCCCTGCGTGCCGATGTAGATCCACGAGCCGGCGGTCATCTGGCCGTACATGGTGAGGCCGAGGTGCTCCAGGCGGCGGAACTCCTCCCAGTTGGCCCAGTCGCCGACGAGGTTGGAGTTGGCGAGCAGGACGCGCGGCGCCCACTCGTGGGTCTGCATGACGCCGACCGGCCGGCCGGACTGGACGAGCATCGTCTCGTCCTGCTTGAGCGTCTGCAGCGTGCGGACCATGGCGTCGAACGAGCGCCAGTCGCGGGCGGCCTTGCCCGTGCCGCCGTAGACGACGAGCTTGTCCGGGTGCTCGGCCACCTCGGGGTCGAGGTTGTTCTGCAGCATGCGCAGGGCGGCTTCCTGCTGCCACCCCGGCGTGCTCAGCTGATTGCCTCGCGGCGCTCGTACGGGTCGCGGTCCGGACATGGGGCCCTGCCTCCCTGGCGGCTGCTCTCGCTGCTCTGCCCTGCTCTGAATAGAACACTGCACATCTTGGGTGGCTGAATAGCTCTAGTCAACGGGTGTCGGGCGAAACCGGTGGATCGGACGTCACATCCCCGGCCCCGTCCGGCGGCCCCGCGAGGTCCCCGAGCCGCACCGGATGGGCCAGCGGCCTCCGGTCCATCGCATGCGGATCGGCGACGGGGGCGCCCAGGAACGCCGCGGCGAGCTCGGCCGTGTTCCGCCCGCACACCCGCCCCTGGCAGGCGCCCAGCCCGGCGCGGCACGCCAGCTTCAGCGCCCGCATCCCGTCCGCGCCGCGCGCTACGACAGCGTCCCGCAGCTCCCCGTACGACACCTCCTCGCACCGGCACACCAGCGTGTCCTCGCGCAGCCAGCCGCGCCAGCCGCCCGGCACGGGGTGCGCCCGCGCGAGCGCCTGCCCGAACCGCTGCCCGGAGCGGACCCGCGCGGCGACGGCCGCGAGGCGGGCCGGAGGCGGGGGCGTGAGGCCCGCGCCGGGGGCCGTTCCTCCGGCTGCGGCCACCCATTGGCGCTCGGCCAGGTCCGCCACCGCCGACAGACCCGCCAGCTCGCCCTCCGCCGCGGCGGCCGGCGCGCCCGCGATCCCGGTGAGCTCACCGGCCGCGTACACGCCCGGTACGGTCGTCGCCTGCCGCCCGTCGATGACCACGTGCCCGTCGCGCACGGCGCACCCCGCCGCCAGCGGCAGCTCCAGCTGCGGCGTGAACCCGTAGCCGACGCACACCGCGTCCACCGGCGCCAGGCGCTGCTCGCTGCCCGGGACCGGATGCCAGCCGGCGTCCAGGCGGGCGACGGTGACGGCCTCGACGCGGTCCCGGCCGTGCGCGGCGACGACCGCGTGCCGCGTCCGGTACGGGACGCGCCCGCGGGCCAGCCCGGCGGCGTACGAACCGAGCTCCGCGAGCCTGCCGGGGCCGCCGTCGCGCAGGGCGGCGGCGGGGCTGCGCAGCCAGCGCGCCGGGTTCCCCGCCTCGTACACGCCCAGGACGTGCGCCCCGACGTCCAGCAGGGACAGCGCCACCGGCAGCAGGAACGGGCCGGTCCCCGACACCACCGCCCGGGCGCCGACGGCCGTCCGCTGCCCCTCGGCGAGCGCCTGCGCCGCGCCCGCTGTGACCACGCCCGGCAGCTCCCAGCCGGGGAACGGCAGCGTGCGGTCGAAGGCGCCGGTGCACAGGACGAGCGCGTCGGCCGTGAGCGTGCGCACGGGGCGGCCGCGGTCGTCCGCGGGGCCCTGCTGCAGGTGGACGAGGTGCCGGCCGGGCGCCGGGCCGGGCTCCAGCGCCCAGACGGTGGCGCCGGCCAGGTGCTCGATACGGTGCTGGACGGCGACGGCCACCTCCAGCGGGTGGGTGACGGAGGTGACCTCTCCGTCGGTGACGGCGGCGGGCCGCCGCCCGTACCGGCCGCCGACGCGCTCCGAGCTGTCGACGAGCACGACGCGCGCCCCGCACCGGGCGGCGCTCAGTGCGGCCCGCGAGCCGGCGGGGCCGGCGCCGACCACGACCACGAGGGGAGAAGGTATGAGGGAGGGGCCGCTCATGCGACCTCGTCCGCCTCGTCCGCCTCATCCACTCCGTCCTTCTCACCCGTGTCGCGCACGGGCCGTACGGTCTCCGTGCCCGCGGGCAGGCGGGCACCGCGCAGGGTCTCCACCCGGTCGCCGTCGCGCAGTTCACGCAGGCAGGCCCGGACGTCCGGGAGGCCGTTGACGACGAGCAAGCAGTCGTAGCAGACGCCGACGCCGCAGAAGACGCCGCGCGGGCGGCCGCCGAGGCGGGTGGTGCGCCAGGACCGGCGGCCCGTCGCCAGCAGCAGGGCCGCCACGGTCTGGCCGGGCAGGGCGCGGTGCCGCTCGCCGTCGACGTACACCGTCATCAGTGCCATCCGTTCTCCTTCCGGATGCCGGGGGATGTGCAGGGGAGTGTCAGAAGGCCGCGGATGCGAAGCGGCCGGCCCGGAACGGCTCCGGGTCCACATGCGGCGGCTCACCCGCCCACAGCTCGGCGAGCAGCTCCCCGGTGGCGGCGGCCAGGCCGATGCCGGCGCCCTCGTGACCGGTCGCGTGCCACAGGCCGGGGCGGCGCGGGTCCTCGCCGACGACCGGCAGGTGATCGGGGGTGTACGGGCGGAAGCCGCCGTACGCCCGCATGACGGGCACGCCGCCGAGCACGGGGAAGAGGCGCGCCGCCCCGCGGGCCAGCGCGCGCAGCACGTCGGCGCGCAGCGTCGCGTCGAAGCCGGCGCGGCGGCTGGAGCCGATCAGGACCGTCCCGGCCTGCGTCGCCTCGACGACGGCCGCCACCTGCAGCGCCGCGTCCGCGTTGCCGACGGCGCGCACGTAGCCGGCGTCGTACACCTTGTGCCGCACCGTGCCGTGCGGGAGCGGCGCCGTGACAAGAACGGTGCCCTGACGGGGCAGGACGGGCAGGGGCGCGCCGGCGGCCGCGGCGAACTGCCCGGCCCACGGGCCGCAGGCGTTGACGACCGCGCCGCACGGAACGCGGCCCTCCGACGTCCGTACGCCCACGATCCGCTGCCCGTCCCGGCCGGTCTCCACACCGGTCACCTCCACGTCGGTACGGATCCGGCCGCCCCGCGCCCGCACGGCGGCCAGCAGCGACGTGGCCGCCAGGACCGGCTGCAGCTGCGCGTCCTCCGGATAGTGCACGGCGGCGCGCACGCCGGGCGTCAGATGCGGCTCGTACGCGGCCGCCTCGCCCTGCGCGAGCTCCCGCGCGTCCACGCCCGCGGCGCGCTGGGCCGCGGCGAACGCGCGCAGCGCGATGCCGGACGGGTCGTCGGTGGCGACCACGAGGCCGCCCTTCGCCTCGTACTCGCACTCCGCCCGCCCCGGACCGAGCTCCTCGCGGAGCGCGGCGAGGAGCCGGGGCCAGCGGCGCAGGGAGGCCTGGGCGAGGGCCAGTCCGGGGCCCGGGGCCCGGCCGGAGACGAGGAGGTTGCCCTCGCCGCACGCGGTCGTCCCGGCGGCCAGCGGGCCCCGGTCGAGCACAAGTACTTGTGCCCCGCGCCGCGTCAGCGACTCGGCGCACGCCGCGCCGACGATGCCGCTGCCGACCACGACGACGTCGGCGTCGGCCGCGCCGTTTATGTATTCCCGCTCTTTCCGCAGAACGCGCACGCCAGTCGCACCGCCGTTCCCCCAGAGGCCGCCGCGACGCTATTCGCCCCGCGGCGGGCGGGTCAACACCCCTGGCGCGGTAAGGCCGCCCCATGTTCGTGCAGTGCCCCTCTTGTTTCGAGGGCTCTCGTCAGGGCTGCCGCCGCCGCTCGGCATTCACCTCGGCCACGCGGGCCCGCAGCCGCTCCGCGACGCCGACGGGCTCCACGTCCTCAAGGGCCGTGACCCACTCCCGCCCTCCGCCGAACGCACGCAGGTACACCCACGACGGCGTCGCGTCCATCACCTCCCCGACACGGTCACGTCGCCTGTCCAGCACCATCGAGCCCACTGCGGGCACCGCTGCTTCTTCGTTCGTCTGCATGGCACATGACGTTAAGGACCAGGCGTTTTGCCCGGCAATGGCACTCTGCGGCGACGGCCGGGAGAAGTGCCACTGTGCGTCACATGGGGACGCCGATCGCGTCGGCCAGGGACCGCATGCCGGGCGTGAGGGTCCGCCTCCGGCTGATCACACGGCCGAGGATGTCGTGTGCGTAGCGCTGGTTGGGCAGCCACTGGGGTGCCGCCGTCCGGATGCCCTGGAGGACATCGACCGCCTCCGCGTACTGACGTGAGCGCACATGGGCTTCGGCCACATCCAAGAGGTGGCGGTTGCGGTTGTTGGACGTGGGACGCATGCCGTGTACGGGCACGCGTTCGGCGAGCTGCAGGACAACGTCCGGCCGGTCGGCGATCATTGCGTTCTCGGCGCGCTTGAGGGCGACGGTCACGGGCCCGAAAGCGCGCAGGAAGTCCTTGTCAGGGGCGAACTCCCGGCCCATGGCCACGGCTGCGGCGTGCGCCAGCCTCAGGGAGTCCTCGGCCTCGCCGGGCCGGTTGTCCCTGATGGACGCGGCGGAGAGGCGCAGGAGCAGCCACCCCCATGCACTCAGCTCCGCGGCGGTGGCACGGGACATCCGCGGCTCCACCTCGTCGGCCCACTTGCTCGCGAGCTCGCGCGCGGCGGCCAGCCGGCCCTGCCGGAGGAGCAGCCAGCACTGGGTGCTCACAGTGGCCGCCCCGTGGAGCCCGTCCGGCGAGCCGGCCAGGGACCGGTCGAGAGCGGAGTGCGCTGCGGCGAACTGCCGCGTCTGGGTCAGCAGCCACCCGGTGAGCTGCAGGACGCGGGCGTGCACCGCCCTCCCCTCGGGGCCCGCCGCGGCCAGCGCCTCGGCGTCGCGGATCAGTGGCGGCAGCAGCGTGCTCAGTTCGGCGTACCGGTCACCGGAGAAGAGGGGAACGGCTGCGTCGAGGGTGCTGAGGACTCCGGCGGCCGTGGGCGGCTCTTCGGGCCCGCCCGGCGGCCCGTCGGAGTCGAGGGCCAGCCGCACGGCCTCCCACTGGTCCACGGCCGGGAGCTCGTCCCTTCCCTCTGGTTCCGCGAGGAGGGAGCTGGTCGGCACGCCCAGCGCGACGGCGAGCTGCCGGGCCGTCTCCAAGCGGGTGTCGTTCCGCTCGCCTTGTTCGAGTTTGCGGATCAGCGAGAGCGATACACCGGACTCAGCAGCGAGTTCCCGCTGGCTCAGACCCCGCCGCTTGCGTACGTCCTGGAGCCGTTGGCCGATCGTGGCACCCATGGGCATGGACCGAGCGTACGCCCTCCGCCCGTGGCGGATCCGGGCAACGAAACGCCGCGTGCCGCACGGCAGTTCCCGTGCGGCACGCGGCAATGGTGAGTGAGGCCGAAGGCCTCACCCTCACTCCTCGGTGAGCAGGCCTCTCCGGAGGCGACGCAGCGTGCGCGACAGGAGGCGTGAGACGTGCATCTGGGAGATGCCCAGTTCCTCGCCGATCTCCGACTGGGTCATGTTCGCCACGAACCGCAGGGACAGGATCTTCCGGTCCCGGTGCGGGAGTTCGGCGATCATCGGCTTGAGGGAGGCGACGTACTCGATGCCCTCCAGGTCGTGGTCCTCGTAGCCGATGCGCGCGGCGAGCGTGCTCTCGGCCTCCTCGTCCTGGGACTGGGCGGCGGCGTCCAGGGAGCTCGCCGAGTAGGCGTTGCTCGCGGCCATGCCCTCGACGACCTCGTCCTCGGACAGGCCCAGGCGTTCGGCGAGTTCGCCGACGGTGGGGGCGCGGTCCAGGGTCTGGGCGAGTTCGTCGCCGGCCTTGGCCAGGTCGATGCGGAGCTCCTGGAGCCGGCGCGGCACGCGCACGGACCAGCTGGTGTCGCGGAAGAACCGCTTGATCTCACCGATGATCGTCGGCATCGCGAACGTCGGGAACTCGACGCCCCGGCTGAGCTCGAAGCGGTCGATGGCCTTGATGAGGCCGATCGTGCCGACCTGGACGATGTCCTCCATCGGCTCGCTGCGGGTGCGGAACCTGGCGGCGGCGAACCGCACGAGCGCGAGGTTCAGCTCGACCAGGGTGTTCCGTACGTAGGCGTATTCGTGGGTGCCCTCTTCGAGCGCTTCGAGGCGGGCGAAGAGCGTCTTGGACAGGGCCCGGGCGTCGTGCGGGGCCAGTTCGCCGGGGGGCGTGGGGCCGAGGTCGCCGATGGCGTCGTAGCCGGCCGGGGACTCGGGGGGCGGGGGTGCCGACGACGCCGTACGGGTAGCCGTACGCGTATCCGTATGCGTTTCGTCGAGCCGGGGTGACATGGTCTCCTCCATCATTCTCGGCATATGGCTGCCGATGCCGTCGCGTCGTGCTGCGGTGAGCGGCGCCTCCAAAGCCGTTCGTGGTGGATGTCGTCCTACTAGCCCTACCTGCCCTCGCCCTCGCACCGCAAGTGCGTGATGTCCGTATATGTGCATAATGCCGGACCTTCCGCTTCCGGAGGGCGTAGGGAAGGCGTAGTGTTCTCGGAGCGCCACGCAGGCACACCGAGAAGGGATGCGCATGGATCGCGGGATGGTCGGCAGCGCGAGGGGCCGGCTGAATGTAGCCGTCCGGCGGGACAGGGCGAGCGCGATCGTGACGCCGGTGGGCGAGCTCGATCACCACACGGCGGATGTGCTCCGCGAGCCGCTCGAAGCGGCCATCGCCGACGGCGGCGTCCGGGTCGTTCTGGACTGCTCCCGGCTGGACTTCTGCGACTCCACCGGTCTCAACGTGCTCCTCGGCGCCCGGCTCCAGGCCGAGGCCGGCGGCGGCGGGATCCACCTCGCCGCGATGCAGCCCGTGGTCGCCCGCGTCTTCGAGATCACCGGCGCGGAAGCCGTCTTCACCGTGCACGAGACGCTCGACGCAGCGCTCGCCGGACTCGCCGGCTGACCCCTGGCGCCCGCGCCCTTCGCGCGCTTTCCTGTGTGTTATTCAACCGTTACGCGGATCCGGCCTGGAACCGTATCCCGCAGTTGTATGCATCACAGGATCCATGCCGAAGAAGTGGGTGTTCTCACGAATCGGTCGGGCAGGAGTCTGCTGAATCCGCTCCGTCGGGTCCGTTCCGTCCATACGTTCGTTACGTTCCGTTCTGAATCGGTGAATCGGTGAGGTGAAGCGCTGATGAGCACCACCCGGCCGTGCCCTCCGCCGGGCGACCCCGGTCCGGGGGCGGACGGCGCCGCCTCGTCCGGCTCGCCCGGTACGCCGTCCGGTATGCCGTCGCCGGAGGCGCCCTCGTCGTACGCGCCCCCCGGCGGAGTGCGCCGGCTGCACCTCGTCGGCGTCAGCGGCGCCGTACCGATGTCCCGTGACTTCGCCCGGCAGGCGCTCTACGACTGGGGCTGGCTGCCCGCCACCGGCGCCGACCACCGCGCCGCCGCGGAAGACGTCCTCCTCGTCGTCTCCGAGCTCGTCACCAACGCCTGCCTGCACGCCGATGGGCCGGAGGAGCTGCGCGTCAGCTGCGCCGGCAAGGTGCTGCGCCTGGAGGTCGTCGACCTCGGCACCGGCACCCCCGCCCCGCGCACCCCGCACCGGGCCGGGCGGCCCGGCGGCCACGGGATGTTCATCGTGCAGCGGCTCTGCCTGGACTGGGGGGTCGTGCGGAACGAGAGCGGGGCCGGGAAGACGGTGTGGGCGGAGCTGGCCGCGCCGGGCTAGGTCGTTTCCGCCGCCTTCCGCCGCCCTCTGCTGTCCCGCCCGTCCCTTTCGTCGCTTTCTTGTACGGCTTCTTTCTTCGTTCTCTTCCTTCCTCAAGGTCCCCGGCGTACTGTCTGCGCCCGATCTGATGTGCCGTCAGTAGTTTTCCCGGCGGCGGCACCGGACGAGAGGGGAACCAGAGGTGTCCCACCACCCACGCCGCGCACTCGCAGTCGCCGTGACCCTCGCCGGCGGGGCCGTCCTGCTCGGCGCCCCGGCCGCGCACGCCGTCACGGTCGACGTCGCCTACGCCTGCAAGACTCCCATCGGAGACAAGAGCGCCGTCTCGCCCATCGACATCAAGGGCGTCGCGGACGGCAGTTCGTACAAGCTGACCATGTCCTTCGAAAAGGGCGTCTCCTCCAGCCCCATCGAGCTCGGCAAGGGCGCGATGAAGCCGAGCGCCGTCATCAAGCTGGGCGGTGCGGACAGCGGCACGGTGGCCGTTTCCGGGCCGGCCAACGCGGAGCCGATCCCCGCCAACACGCCGATCAAGATCAGCGACCTGTCCGGGACGTACACCCCTAAGAAGAGCGGCAGCGTCACGTTCACCGCCTCCACGCTGACCATCTCGGCGCTGGGGACGACCACGACCTGCACGCCCACGAACAACCCGAAGCCGTCGCTGACGCTTGAGATCAAGGGGGACGGCGGGACGGGGTCCGGAGGGGCCTCCTCCTCGGGGGGATCGTCCAGTGGTTCTTCCGGTTCCTCTGGTTCTTCCAGTGGCGGGTCCTCTAGTGGTGGGTCCGCTACGGGGGGCTCGTCTTCCACCGGTGGTTCCGCCGCCACGGGCGGGTCCTCCTCCACCGGCGGCGGTCAGCTCCCGCAGACCGGGCCCGCCGACTCCGCCGTCGCCCTCGGCACCCTCGGTGGCACCGTCCTCCTCACCGGCATCGCCGGCACGCTCTGGCTGACCCGCCGTCGCCGCGCCGGCGCCCGCTGATGGAGCCGCTTTGCGCCCTCGTCTGCTGACGGCCCTGGCCTCAGTGATCCTGTGCGCGTCCGTCGCCCCGGCGGCCACCGTCGCCCGCGCCGCGGCCGACGACAGGCCCGCGGCCTGGTCCGCCGCGCCGGCCCCCGCCGGTACGGCCGCGCCCGGGCCGGACGACCGGACGTCGTTCTACCTGGAGGGCGCGCCCGGCGCGGTGCTCACCGACAAGCTGTCCCTCGTCAACCCCACGGACCACGCGCGCTCCCTCGGCCTCCGGGCATCCGCGCCCTGGATCTCCCTCGCCGAACGGCAGGTACGGGTGCCCGCCCGCACGCGCGCCGACGTCCCGTTGACGGTGACCGTCCCCGGCGACGGCTCCGGCTCCGGCGACCGTTCCGGCTCCGGCGACCGTTCCGGGGCCGTGGTCGTCACGGGAGAGGGGCGGGAGGTGCGGGTGCCCCTCGCGCTACGGGTGAGCGGTGCGCCCGCGCTGCCCGCGCTCGCCGTCGAGAACGTACGGGTCAGCGGAGCGGCGGACGGGCGCGGCGCGGTCATCCGGTACGCGGTCGTCAACCGCGGCAACACCGTCCTTGCCCCGCGCCTCGCCATCCGTGCCGACGGGATCTTCCGTACGGTCCTCCGCCGCACGGTCAGTGACGCCCCGGCAGCCCTGCCGCCGGGGCGCGCCGTGCAGCGGGTGGAGCGGTGGGCGGACGCGCCGCGGCTGGACTCCGTGACGGTGCGGGTCACTGCCGCGGCGGAGGGCGGGGTGCGGGCCAGTGGTGCGGCGTCCTATACGCCGTGGCGGTGGGTGGTGCCGGTGGGGGGCGGGGGCGTGCTCGGCGTTCTCGGCGCGGTGGTGCTGGTGAGGCGCGCCGTCGGTCGGCGCGTCGTGGGCCGGCGCGTGGTGGGCCGGCGCCGGGGCCTCCGGGCCAGGGTCCTGGACCGTATATTTACGGCGCCCCACGCCCCTGCGCAGACCCACCCGGCACTCGGCGCCACAAATACACGGAAGCGTCCAGGACCCTGCCCCTGCGGCCCCGGCTCCTCCCTGGTCGTTCTCCTGCTGGCCCTGCTCGTCCTCCTGCCGTCCGCAGGCACTGCTTCCGCTGACGGTGGTCCCACGCTCTCCCTGGATCGGTCCGAGGCGGGGAAGGGCGGCACGGTCGTGGTGCAGGGTGCGGGGTGGAGGCCGGGTGCCTTGCTCACCCTGCTCGTGTGCGGGCAGAACATGGTGGGGGGTACCAACGATTGCGCCAATGCGGACGGGCGGACGGTCACTACGGGGAGTGACGGACGCTTCCGGAGGGAGCTTGTCGTCGCCGAGCCGCCCCGGCCTTGTCCCTGTGTGGTGCACGTCGCCACTGTCATGGGTGATGCCCAAGCTGCTGACGTTTCGCTTGCCGTCGCCGGGCATCCCGTCGCCCCCGTGCCCTCCGGCGCCCGGCTGGGCGTGCTCGCCGCCCGGCTGGAAGGCTCCAGTGGGCTGCTCACGTGGTTCGGGGCGCCGCCCACGCGGCGGCTCGTCGTGACCGTCGGCAATCTCGGCTCCGGGGACGTCAAGGACCCCGCTTTCCGCGTCGGCACCGCGCGGGGCGTTCTCGCTCCCGCCTGGGAGGAGCGGAAGTGGCACGGGACCGTCGCTGCCGGGCAGCGGGCTCGTGTCGTCTTCGATGTCGAGCTCGCTGCCGGTGCTCACGGGCCCTACGAGGTCTCGCTCGCGTACGGGGAGAAGGTGCTCGTCGCCGAGCCCTGGGACGTTGCCCGGCCCTGGGGAGTCGTTCTTTTCTGGGTGCTGCTGGGGGGTGTGGTGGCCGGGGGGCTCTTTCGGGCGGGGATGCTTCTTGTCGATCGGTTGCGGCCCCGGCCCGCCGCGCCTGAGACGGCCGGCAGTCCCGCTCTTCCTTGGTTCACTCCCGGCACCGTCCCGCCGCCTGACTGAGTCAACGCAAAGGGCCCCCGGCGCGTCATTGCGCCGGGGGCCCTGCTTGCGTGGTGCTCTTAGCGGACGTCGCCCATCAGGCCCTCGATCCGCTTGCGGGACATCCACACCGCGAAGCCGGCCAGGGTGGCGGCCGCCGCCTGTCCGAGGATCACGCCGGTGCCGTTGAGGTCGACACCCGCCTCGGTCAGCAGGGTCATCGTGCAGTCACCCGCGGTCACCGCGAGGAACCAGACACCCATCATCTGGCTCGCGTACTTCTGCGGCGCCATCTTCGTGGTCAGCGACAGGCCGACCGGGGAGAGGCACAGCTCGCCCATCGTCTGGATGCCGTAGATCATCAGCAGCCAGGCGGGGGTGACCTTCGTGCCGTCCGAAGCCATCGCCATCGGGATGGCGAAGACGAAGAACGAGGCACCGATGATGACCATGGCCATCGAGAACTTCACCGTGGTGGTGGGCTCGCGGTCACGGCGGGCCAGCATCAGCCACATCGAGGCGAAGACCGGCGCGATGGCCATGACCCACAGCGGGTTCACCGACTGGAACCAGGTCGACGGGAAGTCGATGCCGAAGACATTGTCCGCGGTCTTCTTCTCGGCGAAGGTCGACATCGTCGAACCGGCCTGGTCGAAGATCATCCAGAACACGGCGGCGGCGACGAAGAACCAGATGTAGCCGCTGACCTTGGTCTGCTCGCCGGCCGTCAGCTCCTTGTCGCGCTTGATGCGCGTCAGGACCGTGATCGGGATGGCGACGCCGAGCAGCGCGAGCGGGATCGTGGCCCACTTCTGCGTGAAGTGACCCGTGCCACCGACGATGCCGTAGAACGCGACGGCGACGGCCAGCCAGAGGGCGGCCTTCATGAGCGTCGACTTGCGCTCGGCGGCCGTCAGCGGCTTCGGGACGACGCTGCTCTGCGGGCTGAGGTGGCGGGTGCCCCACAGGAAGAAGAGCAGGCCGAGACCCATGCCGACCGCGGCGATCGCGAAGCCCAGGTGCCAGTTGACCTTCTGGCCGACGGTGCCGATGACGAGCGGCGCGGCGAAGGCGCCGGTGTTCACGCCGATGTAGAAGATCGTGAAGCCGCCGTCGCGGCGCGGGTCCTGCGGGCCGTCGTAGAGATGGCCGACCATCGTGGAGATGTTGGCCTTCAGCAGGCCCGAACCGATCGCCACCAGCGCGAGGCCGGCGAAGAAGGTCGGCTTGCCCGGGACGGCCAGCGTCAGGTGACCGGCCATGATGACGCCCGCCGCGATGGCGACCGTCTTGCGCGGGCCCCAGACGCGGTCGCCGAACCAGCCGCCGGGCATGGCGAGCAGGTAGACCATCGCCACGTAGACGGAGTAGATGGCCACCGAGCTCGCCTCGGGCATGGCCAGACCGCCGCCCTGGCTGTCGGGCTTCGCGTCCGGGCCGCCGGCGATCAGGTAGACGACGAGGAGGGCGCGCATGCCGTAGTAGCTGAAGCGCTCCCACATCTCCGTCATGAAGAGGGGGGCCAGGCCGCGGGGGTGGCCGAGGAAGGTCTTGCCGCCGGAAACGGGAGAGGTCTTCTCCTGCTCGGCCGCACCCTTCGTCAGGCTGGACGCCATGTCGATCCTTGAGTGCTCGGGACGCGCGGGTGCAGCTCCTACGCGCCCGGGTGGGGGTTGGCCGGCACCGGTCACCGCGCTGCCCGCCCCCACGTCCAGGGGGTTCGCTCCCTCCTCCAAGAGAGCGGCAGGACAGCGGTCACCGGGATCCACGTCCCCGCGCACCTTCGCGCGACGGACCCGGCCGCCAGGTCATTCACTGTGAAACAAGGCTGGGGTATCCAGCCCTGAGCACAACAGAGACCTTCGGCGCGCCGAATACGATCCGAAGGTCCCCCTTGTAGCTACAGACGTCTGGTCACCATACGTCACACCCCGCCCGCAAATGGAAGCAGTTGAGACGCGGATCACATCGCATCGGGGAACCGTTTGCGCACCTTCAAAGGTCCGTACCGGGCTGTCAAGGGTTGCCGCGGGTAGCCGCCGGTACGCCTCTGACGTGGGCCCGCGCGGACTACCATCACTGCATGACCCGAGTACTGCTCGCCGAGGATGACGCGTCCATCTCGGAGCCGCTCGCACGCGCCCTGCGCCGCGAGGGGTATGAGGTGGAGGTGCGAGAAGACGGTCCCACGGCGCTGGACGCCGGGCTCAAGGGAGGGGTGGACCTGCTCGTCCTCGACCTCGGGCTGCCCGGCATGGACGGACTGGAGGTCTGCCGCCGGCTGCGCACCGAGGGCCACGGCTTCCCGGTCCTGGTGCTCACCGCCCGCGCCGACGAGGTGGACACCGTCGTCGGCCTGGACGCCGGCGCCGACGACTACGTCACCAAGCCCTTCCGTCTCGCCGAACTGCTGGCCCGCGTCCGGGCCCTGCTGCGGCGCGGCACCGTCGAGGCCCATCAGCAGCCGCCCGCCACGCACGGCGTGCGCATCGACGTCGAGTCGCACCGCGCCTGGATGGGCGACGAGGAACTGCAGCTCACGGCGAAGGAGTTCGACCTGCTGCGGGTGCTCGTCCGCGACGCGGGGCGCGTGGTCACCCGCGATCAGCTGATGCGCGAGGTCTGGGACACCACGTGGTGGTCCTCCACCAAGACCCTCGACATGCACATCTCCTGGCTGCGCAAGAAGCTCGGTGACGACGCGGCCAACCCCCGCTACATCGCCACCGTGCGGGGCGTCGGGTTCCGCTTCGAGAAGAGCTGAGTCCGGCCGCCGGGCGGGCCGAGCCGGTCCGCCCGGCGGGGGCCAGTGTTCGTACCACCCGCCCGGAGGGCAACCCGTGCGCCGCCGACTGATCAATTCCACGCTCGCCGTCGTTCTCGTCGTGATCGCCGTCTTCGGCATCTCGCTCGTCATCGTCGAGACCCGCACGATCGAGAGCAGCGCCCAGGAGAGCGTGCAGTCCGAGGCCGTACGGCTCGTCAGCATCGTCGACAGCCGGCTGGTCGGGGGCGAGCGGGTCGAGTCCGGGATCCTCAGCGAGCAGATCACCGCCGACCGGTACGCCCGGATCGAGATCCCCGGGCGCGCGCCGATCGAGATCGGCGACCGCCCCGAGGGCGGTGTCATCGCCAACATGCAGAAGGGCGAGCAGGGCGAGCTCGTCCGCGTCGAGGAGTCCCGCTCCACGGTCAGCCGCGAGGTCGGCCGCACGCTGCTGGTGATCCTCGCGGTGGCCCTGCTCGCCGTGGTCGCCGCCGTCTTCCTGGCCGTGCGGCAGGCCAACCGGCTCACCGCGCCGCTCACCGACCTCGCCGAGACCGCCGAGCGGCTCGGCTCCGGCGACCCCAGGCCCCGCCACCGCCGCTACGGGGTGCCCGAGCTGGACCGCGTCGCCGACGTCCTGGACAGCAGCGCCGAGCGGATCGCGCGGATGCTCACCGCCGAGCGGCGGCTGGCCGCGGACGCCTCGCACCAGCTGCGGACGCCCCTGACGGCGCTGTCCATGCGGCTTGAGGAGATCACGCTCACCGACGAGCCGGAGACGGTCAAGGAGGAGGCGACGATCGCCCTCGCCCAGGTCGAGCGGCTGACCGACGTCGTCCAGCGGCTGCTGACCAACTCCCGCGACCCCAAGTCCAGCTCGGCCGTCACCTTCGACCTGGACGAGGTCATCAAGCAGCAGATCGAGGAGTGGCGGCCCGCCTCGCGCAGCGAGGGCCGGGCCATCGTGCGCTCGGGCAAGCAGGGGCTGCGGGCGGTCGGCACGCCGGGGGCGGTCTCCCAGGTCCTCGCCACCCTCATCGAGAACTCGCTGATGCACGGCGACGGCACGGTCGCCCTGCGGACGCGCGTCACCGGCAACCAGGCGGTCGTGGAGGTCACGGACGAGGGGCCGGGGGTGCCGCCGGACCTCGGGGCGCGGGTCTTCGAGCGCACCGTCAGCGGGCGGAACTCCACGGGGCTGGGGCTCGCGGTCGCGCGGGACCTCGCGGAGGCGGACGGCGGCCGCCTGGAACTCCTCCAGGCGAACCCGCCGGTCTTCGCCCTCTTCCTCAGCCGGGAGACGGAAGAGCCGGACGTGAGCGTCTAGGGCGTCCCCGGGCCGGCCCGGCAAGGCTGTCTTGCCGCCGGGCGAGGAAACTCCGCCGCGACGGCGCGCAACCCCCACCGGACGGGTCCGGCGGTGCCGAGCCGCCCTCCGTCGTACGTGCTGTTACTTGCGCGCATCCACGCGCGCCACCGCATCCGTGGTCAGGAACGATTCCGCAGTCTCCACCGCCTGCGCCTGGAAGACCCACGTGCGGTAGGACCAGAAGCGGAAGACCGTTCCTATCCCCAGTCCGATCACGTTCTTCGCGATGTTGTCCGCGAGCGGGGACGTCAGGCCGAAGCCGTAGTGCGAGAGCGCCAGGATGCCGTTCTCGATGATCAGCCCGGCGCCGCTGAAGAGCAGGAACAGGCTCATCTCGCGGCTGCGCCGGCTCCGGTCGGCGTCGCGGTAGGTCCAGTACCGGTTGCCGACGTAGTTCGTGGCGATGGCCACGGCCGTGGCGATCACGCCCGAGCGCACCACCGCGAGGTGGAACCCGTGGACGCAGATGTTGAAGACGATGAAGTTGACCACGAACCCGATGGCTCCGACCGCGCCGAACTTGGCGATTTCGCGGGCCATCCGCTCCAGCCGGGAACGCACTGTGCGCCGTTGACTCATGAGATCGTCAGGCTCCGTTGAATGGGCGTCTTGGGGGCGTGGGGCAGCTTTCATGCTAGCGAGCGCGTTCTGCCGCCGATGGACGGAGTCGGTGAACGCGAGACGAACGCGAGTCATATCGGCCAACGGGGCAGACGCCGTCTTTTCGGATGATCCTCCGAACGCGGTCCGGGGCGGTTCCCTCGTACGGATACCCTGGGGGCGTGACGTTCCCGGTAGTCGGCATGGTCGGCGGCGGCCAGCTCGCCCGTATGACCCACGAGGCGGGCATCCCCCTCGGCATCAAGTTCAAGCTGCTCAGCGATACTCCGCAGGACTCGGCGGCCCAGGTGGTCAGCGATGTCGTCATCGGCGACTACCGCGACCTGGAAACCCTTCGTGCTTTCGCACAAGGGTGTGACGTGATCACCTTCGATCACGAGCACGTTCCCACCGAGCACCTCCGGGCCCTGGAAGCGGACGGCATCCCCGTCCGCCCCGGGCCCGACGCATTGGTGCACGCCCAGGACAAGGGCGTGATGCGGGCCAAGCTCGACGCGATCGGAGTGCCGTGCCCCCGGCACCGCCTCGTCGAGGACCCCGCCGATGTGGAGCGCTTCGCCGCCGAGGGCGACGGTTTCCCCGTCGTCCTGAAGACGGTGCGCGGCGGATACGACGGAAAGGGGGTTTGGATCGTCCGCAGCGCAGAAGAGGCGAGTGAACCCTTCCGCGCCGGCGTCCCCGTCCTCGCCGAGGAGAAGGTCGCCTTCGTCCGCGAGCTCGCGGCGAACGTCGTCCGCTCCCCGCACGGCCAGGCCGTCTCGTACCCCGTCGTCGAGTCCGTCCAGGTCGACGGCGTCTGCGACACGGTGATCGCCCCGGCGCCCGGCCTCTCCGCCGAGCTGTCCGCGCAGGCGCAGCAGCTCGCGCTCAAGGTCGCCAAGGAGCTCGGCGTCGTCGGGCACCTCGCCGTGGAGCTGTTCGAGACCGAAGACGGCCGCATCCTCGTCAACGAGCTCGCGATGCGCCCGCACAACTCCGGCCACTGGACCCAGGACGGCGCGGTCACCTCGCAGTTCGCCAACCACGTGCGTGCCGTCCTCGACCTGCCGCTCGGCGACCCCCGCCCGCGCGCCAGGTGGACCGTCATGGCCAATGTCCTCGGCGGCGACTATCCCGACATGTATTCCGCGTACCTCCATTGCATGGCACGCGATCCCGGCCTGAAGATCCATATGTACGGCAAGGACGTCAAGCCCGGCCGCAAGGTCGGACACGTCAACACCTACGGCGACGATCTGGCGGATGTGCGCGAGCGCGCGAGCCACGCCGCCGGATACCTGCGAGGAACGATCACGGAATGACTGGTTCCACCGCTGTCGGCCCCGTCGTCGGCATCGTCATGGGCTCCGACTCCGACTGGCCCGTCATGGAAGCCGCCGCCAAGGCCCTGGAGGAGTTCGAGGTCCCCTACGAGGTCGACGTCGTCTCCGCGCACCGGATGCCGCGCGAGATGGTCGCCTACGGGGAGCGGGCCGCCGGCCGCGGCCTCAAGGCGATCATCGCGGGCGCGGGCGGCGCCGCCCACCTGCCCGGCATGCTCGCCTCCGTCACGCCCCTGCCGGTGATCGGCGTGCCCGTCCCGCTGAAGTACATGGACGGCATGGACTCCCTCCTGTCCATCGTCCAGATGCCCGCCGGCGTCCCGGTCGCCACCGTCTCCGTCGCCGGCGCCCGCAACGCCGGCCTCCTGGCCGTCCGCATGCTCGCCGCCCACGACGGCGACCTGCTCGCCCGCATGCAGCACTTCCAGGAAGAGCTCAACGAACAGGCCACGGACAAGGGCCGGCGGCTGCGCGCGAAGGTGCAGGGCGCCACGGGCTTCGGATTCGGCAAGTGAGCGGGGGAGCGGCCGTGACGGAACACCTGCTGGAACGCGCCCGCGAGCTCCTCGCCGCCCACCCCGTCGTCGACGGCCACAACGACCTGCCCTGGGCCCTGCGCCAGCAGGTCCGCTACGACCTCGACCGGCGCGACATCGCCGCGGACCAGAGCGCCACCGGTCTCCACACCGACCTCCCGCGGCTGCGGGCCGGCGGGGTCGGAGCCCAGTTCTGGTCCGTGTACGTCCGCACGGACATGGCCGGCGACGAGGCCGTCAGCGCCACGCTCGAACAGATCGACGTCGTACGGCAGCTGGCCGACCGCTACCCCGGCGACCTGCGGCTCGCCTTCACCGCCGACGACATGGAGGCGGCCCGCGCCGAAGGGCGCATCGCCTCCCTCATGGGCGCCGAGGGCGGGCACAGCATCAACTGCTCCCTGGCCACGCTGCGGGGGCTGCACCAGCTCGGTGTGCGCTACATGACCCTCACCCACAACGACAACATCCCGTGGGCCGACTCCGCGACCGACGTCCCCGCGGCCGGCGGGCTCACCCGCTTCGGCGAGGAGGTCGTGCGCGAGATGAACCGCGTCGGCATGCTCGTCGACCTCTCGCACGTCTCCGCCGACACGATGCGGGACGCGCTGCGCGTGAGCGAAGCGCCGGTGATCTTCTCGCACTCGTCGGCGCGGGCGGTCTGCGACCACCCGCGCAACGTGCCGGACGACGTGCTCGGCGCGCTCGCCGCGAACGGGGGCGTGGCCATGGCCACCTTCGTCCCCAAGTTCATCCTGCCGGAGGCCGTCGCCTGGACGCAGGCCGCCGACGAGAACCTGCGCGCGCACGGCCTGCACCACCTCGACACGTCGCCCCGGGCCATGGAACTGCACCGCGCCTTCGAGGCGGAGCGCCCGCGGCCGCTCGCCACGGCGTCGACGGTCGCCGACCACCTCGACCACATGCGCGAGGTCGCCGGCGTCGACCACATCGGCATCGGCGGCGACTTCGACGGCACGGCCTTCACCCCGGCCGACCTCGCCGACGTATCCGGCTACCCCAACCTCATCGCCGAACTCCTCCGGCGCGGCTGGTCGGACGCGGACCTGGCGAAGCTGACCTGGCAGAACGCGGTACGGGTGCTGCGGGACGCGGAGGCCGTCGCGCGGGACGTCTCCGCGAAGCGGGGCCCTTCGGTCGCGACGATCGACGCGGTGGACGGCCCGAAGGCGGCCTGAGACCGCCGGCCGCAGTGGGTGAGACTGCGCCTCGCATGCCCGCTCCCCGGCGCGGGTGTCGTGAGGCGCCATGCCTCACATATCCGCCGCCGCGGCGCGCAACCACGATGGTGCGTTCCGGCGGTGCCGTCCCGGGCTCGGCCCGGCTCGGCACCGCCGGTCACGCGGCGTCGTGGCTGATCGCCGTCGCGGCGGGATGAAAGGTGACCGGCACCTTTCCGGCCCGCGGAACCGGCGGCGCCGTCAGGCGCGAGGGCGGCCCATCGCGCGGAACGTCCAGCCCGCGTCACGCCAAGCGGCGGCGTCCAGCGCGTTGCGGCCGTCGATGAGGTGACGGTCGGCGACGACGGCCCCGACCGCCGCCGGGTCGAGCTCCCGGAACTCGCCCCACTCCGTCAGATGCAGCACCACCCGCGCCCCCCGGCACGCCTCCAGCGCGCTCGGCGCGTAGGCGAGGGTGGGGAAGAGGCGGCGCGCGTTCTCCATGCCCTTCGGGTCGTAGACCGTGACCTGGCCGCCCTGCAGGTGGATCTGCCCGGCGACGTTGAGCGCGGGGGAGTCGCGGACGTCGTCCGAGTCCGGCTTGAACGTCGCGCCGAGCACGGCGACCCGCTGCCCCAGGAAGCTGCCGCCGACCGCCTCGCGCGCCAGCTCCACCATGTGCGAGCGGCGGCGCATGTTGATGGAGTCGACCTCGCGGAGGAAGGTCAGCGCCTGGTCGGCGCCCAGCTCGCCCGCCCGCGCCATGAAGGCGCGGATGTCCTTGGGCAGGCAGCCGCCGCCGAAGCCGACGCCGGCGCGCAGGAACTTCTTGCCGATGCGGTCGTCGTGCCCTATGGCCTCGGCGAGCTTCACGACGTCGCCGTCGGCGGCCTCGCACACCTCGGCCATGGCGTTGATGAAGGAGATCTTCGTGGCGAGGAAGGAGTTCGCGGCGGTCTTGACCAGCTCGGCGGTCGGGTAGTCGGCGACGACGAACGGCGTGCCCTCCCCGATCGGCCCGGCGTACACCTCGCGCAGCAGCTTCTCGCCCCGCTCGCCGTCGACGCCGACGACGATGCGGTCGGGGTGCAGCGTGTCCTGGACGGCGAAGCCCTCGCGGAGGAACTCGGGGTTCCAGGCCAGCTCGACCTCGTCGCCGGCCGGGGCCAGCTCGGCGAGGAGCCGGGCGAGCCGGGCGGCGCTGCCGACCGGGACGGTGGACTTGCCGACGACGAGCGCGGGCCGGTGCAGCACGGCGGCGAGGGAGGCGACGGCGGCGTCGACGTAGGACATGTCGCACGCGTACTCGCCGTGCTTCTGCGGGGTGTTCACGCAGACGAAGTGGACGTCGCCGAACTCGCCGACCTCCTCCCAGGAGGTCGTGAAGCGCAGCCGCCCGGTCGAGCCCTCCAGCCCGGCGACGTGCTTCTGCAGCAGCTCCTCCAGCCCCGGCTCGTACATCGGGACCTTGCCGCGCCCGAGCATCTCGATCTTCCCGGGGTCCACGTCGAGGCCCAGCACCTCGAAGCCGAGCTCGGCCATGGCCGCGGCGTGGGTCGCGCCGAGGTAGCCGGTGCCGATCACGGTGATCCTGGGGGCCATGCGTGCTCCATGTGCTGACGGGCGGGGACTGCGGTGCCCGAGCATAGTCGGGCTCCGAGCAGGGAAGGAGCGGGGTGAGCGCCGCAGCGGCGGGTGCGGCGCGGTGCTGTCGGCAAGCTCACGTAGTCCGTGTCCGGGAGCCGCCCCTAGAATCTGGGTTACTAAACGGTAGTTAACTTTTAGGGGAGTACGCCTTGGCGGGAAACACGGACTTCGACCTCTACCGGCCGTCCGAGGAGCACGACGAGCTGCGCAAGGTCGTGCGCCAGCTCGCCGAGGAGAAGATCGCCCCGCACGCCGCCGCGGTGGACGAGGAGGCCCGCTTCCCCCAGGAGGCCCTGGACGCCCTCGTCGCCACGGACCTGCACGCGGTGCACGTCCCCGAGGAGTACGGCGGCGCCGGTGCGGACGCCCTCGCCACGGTGATCGTCATCGAGGAGGTCGCCCGCGTCTGCGTGTCGTCCTCGCTGATCCCCGCGGTCAACAAGCTCGGTTCGCTGCCGGTGATCATCTCCGGCTCCGAGGAGCTGAAGAAGAAGTACATGGGCCCGCTCGCCAAGGGCGACGCGATGTTCTCGTACTGCCTCAGCGAGCCCGACGCCGGCTCGGACGCGGCCGGCATGAAGACCCGCGCCGTGCGCGACGGCGACTTCTGGGTCCTCAACGGCGTCAAGCGCTGGATCACCAACGCCGGCGTCTCCGAGTACTACACGGTCATGGCCGTGACCGACCCCGAGAAGCGCTCCAAGGGCATCTCGGCCTTCGTCGTCGAGAAGGGCGACGAGGGCGTCTCCTTCGGCGCCCCGGAGAAGAAGCTCGGCATCAAGGGCTCCCCGACCCGCGAGGTCTACCTCGACAACGTCCGCATTCCCGCCGACCGCATGATCGGCGCGGAGGGCACGGGCTTCGCCACCGCGATGAAGACCCTGGACCACACCCGCATCACCATCGCCGCCCAGGCCCTCGGCGTCGCCCAGGGCGCGCTGGACTACGCCAAGGGCTACGTCCAGGAGCGCAAGCAGTTCGGCAAGCCGATCGGCGACTTCCAGGGCGTCCAGTTCATGCTGGCCGACATGGCGATGAAGATCGAGGCCGCCCGCCAGCTGACCTACGCGGCCGCCGCCAAGTCCGAGCGCGGCGACGCCGACCTCACCTTCCAGGGCGCCGCCGCCAAGTGCTTCGCCTCGGACGTGGCCATGGAGGTCACCACGGACGCCGTCCAGCTCCTCGGCGGCTACGGCTACACGCGGGACTACCCGGTGGAGCGGATGATGCGCGACGCGAAGATCACGCAGATTTATGAAGGCACGAATCAGGTTCAGCGGATCGTCATGGCCCGCAACCTGCCGAAGTAGCCCGCAGGCGGGCCTTCATCCGGCGGTACGTACGGGCTCGGGCCGGTTCGGCACCGCCGGATGCCTCCGTGGTGGCCGATCGCCGCTGCGGCGGAGGGAAGGGTGCCTGCACCCTTCCCTCCGCCGCAACGGCGCGTGCAGCGGCCCGCAGGCGTGCTCCGTACGGCCGTACGGGGCTGGCGAGCCGGCCGGGCGAGGACGACCCTGTACGGGAGGACGTCCGTAACCGCCCGCTGCCTGGAGGCTCCGCCATGCCCGACGTCACCGGCCCGTACGCGCCCGGCACTCCCTGCTGGGTGGACCTCATGGTTCCCGACCAGCAGGCGGCGCTCGACTTCTACCGCGATCTGTTCGGCTGGCAGGGGCAGGCCGGGCCGCAGGAGACCGGCGGGTACGCGGTCTGCGAGCTGAACGGCAAGCCCGTCGCCGGGATCATGGCGGCGATGAACCCGGACGGCAGCAAGCCCGACCCGATGCCGCCGCCGGTGTGGACCACCTATCTGGCGACCGCCGACGCGGACGCCACCCAGTCCCGGATCGTCAGCAACGGCGGCACGGTGATGATGCCCGCCATGGACGTCATGACCATCGGCCGGATGGCCGTGGCCGCCGACCCGACGGGCGCCGTCTTCGGGCTGTGGCAGGCGCGCGACTTCGCGGGCGCGAAGGTCGTCAACGAGCCCGGGGCCGTGATCTGGAACGAGCTCAACACCAGCGACACCGCCACCGCCTCCGGCTTCTACGCCAGCGCGCTCGGCGTCAAGGCGGTCCCCATGGAAGGGGCCACCGGCTACTTCTCGCTGGAGGTCGACGGCCGCATGGTCGGCGGCCTGCAGGGGCTGGCCAGCATCGAGGGCATCCCCGAGGACACGCCCTCGCACTGGCTGACGTATTTCTCCGTGGACGACACCGACAGCACGGTCGACGCGCTGGTGCGCGCCGGCGGCAACGTCCTCATGCCGCCGTTCGACATGATGGCGGGCCGCATGGCCGTCGTGCAGGACCCGCAGGGCGGCACGTTCGCCGTCATCAACGCCACGGGGCCCGACAAGTGACCCCGTAGGGCGTCACTTGTCGGAGACCGTGACCTGCTGGTCCTTCTTCAGCTGCCCGAAGAGCTGGTTGGCCTTGGTCATGTCCCACTTCACGGCCACGCCGTCGCTCGGCGTGGGCAGGTTCGGGTTGGCGATCGGCACGGTCATCTGCTTGCCGTCGCCGCCCGTGACGCCCTTCATCGCCCAGAACATGTCCATCAGGTCGAACAGCCCCATGTCCTTGTCGACGATGAGCGTGTCGAGCCCCGAGCCGATCACCGGGTAGAGGCGGAAGGGGTTGAGGACGGTCGAGGGCGAGGCGGCCTGCTTCGCGAGCGTGTTCAGGAACTTCTGCTGGTTGCGCATCCGGCCCAGGTCCTGGTCGGCCTCCTGGTGGCGCTGGCGGACGAAGGCCAGCGACTGGGCGCCGTTCAGCTCCTGGCAGCCCGCCTTGAAGTCCGCGCCCGAGTCCCGGTCCTTCAGCGGCTTGTCCAGGCACATCTCCACGCCGCCCAGCGCGTCGACCAGGTTGCGGAAGCCGCCGAAGCCGATCTCCGCGTAGTGGTCGATGTGCAGGCCCGTGTTGAACTCGATCGTCTGCGCGAGCAGCTCCGGGCCGCCGTCCGAGTACGCCTGGTTGAGCTTGTGGGTGGACTTCGGGAAGTGCTTGCCGGACTTCTGTCCCGTGAAGGCGGGGATCGTGACGTACGAGTCGCGCGGCAGGCTCAGCATCGTGGTGCCGTTGTCGCCCGTGTGCAGGATCATCATCGAGTCGGTGCGCTTGCCGTCCGCCGACCCTGTGTGCAGTTCCTTCTTGTCCTCGTCCGACAGGCCCTCGCGGCTGTCGGAACCGACGATCAGGTAGTTCGTGCCCTCGCCGCTCGCCGGCCGGTCCTTGACCTTGCTCAGGTCCACCTCGGTGCGGAGCTTCGAGTCGGCCCAGAAGTACGTGCCGACCGAGACCGCCAGCAGCACGGCGAGGAAGGTCACCAGACCGACCGTGATGCGCTTGCGCCAGTCCGGGCGGGTGGCGCGCGGGGGACGGCCGCCGGTGCCGGGACCGGCGGGGGCGCCCGGACCGCCCGGTCCGTTCGGGGCGCCGCGGCCGTAGACCTGTCCGGTGTTGTATCCGTCACCGTCGTGACGGCCGTAGTCGTCACCCGGGCCGCCCTGGCCGACGACGCGGTGGCCGCCGGCGACCGGGGCCCCGTCGTAGCCCTGGGGCGGGCTGTACTGCTGCGGCGGCGCGGGACGCCGTATGTGCGGCATGGCGCGTGCACCCTCGGGCTCCGCGCCCGTGCTGCCGCGCCCGTACGCCTGCCGACGGTCCTCGCTCCGCCCTCCGGGCCAATCGCTCATGCAGGAAGTGTGCCCCCTGGGCGAACGGACCGGCCGGTCGGCTACGTGTTCGGGGCGCCCCTGTTGCAGAGCTGATGCAATCCTCCGCACCGCACGCACCCGGCATACAGTGGTGGACATGACCATTCAGGACCGGAGCCCGGAGCAGCAGATAGCCGGCAAGCCGACCTCCGCCGCACGCACGACCCTCTCGCACATCATGACGGGCAGCGACACCAATCTGCTGGGCACCGTCCACGGCGGCGTGATCATGAAGCTGGTGGACGACGTCGCCGGCGCCGTCGCAGGCCGGCACTCCGGGGGGCCCGCGGTCACCGCCTCCATGGACGAGATGGCCTTCCTGGAGCCGGTCCGGGTGGGCGACCTCGTACATGTGAAGGCCCAGGTCAACTGGACCGGGCGGTCCTCCATGGAGGTCGGCGTCCGGGTCCTCGCCGAGCGCTGGAACGAGTCGACGCCGGCGGTCCAGGTCGGCAGCGCGTACCTCGTCTTCGCGGCCGTCGACGAGAACGGGAAGCCGCGGTCCGTGCCGCCGGTGCTCCCCGAGACGGAGAAGGACCGGCGCCGCTACCAGGAGGCCCAGATCCGCCGGACGCACCGCCTCGCGCGGCGCCGGGCGATCAAGGAACTGCGGGACGCACGGGCTGCCGAGGGCATCGAGGACTGACCCTCCCGGCCCCCTACACGAGGCTCTTCTCCGGGCACAGGACCTTGTCCCCGGACACCGCCCCCGGGCGCTGCGCCCGTGGAGCCTGCGGCTTCACCGGGGTCCCGGGGCTCACCGGGGCCACCGCCCTGAAGTCCGTGCCCACCGTCACCTTCATCAGCGGGCCCTGGCCCGCCACGGGCCGGAGCTCCGCGTCCGGCAGGGCCGAGGCCAGCGTCCGGACCGCATGGTCCCAGTGCGGGTCGTACTCGATCACCGTGCGCCGCTCCGCCGGCCCCGCCGCGTCCGCGGGCAGCCCGGTCGTGGCGAAGCCCATGGCCCGCAGTGCGCGGTCCGTCTCGCGGGCGAGGCCCCGCCGGCCGGAGCCGTTGTAGACCTGGATGCGGATCTGCCCCGGCGCCGCCTCCGACGGCGAAGGGGAAGGGGACGGCCCCGCCGCCGGCGGCTTCGCGTCGTGGGCCTGCCGCTGCGGCCGGGCCGTCGCCAGCGGCCGGTCCTCCCGTACGGAATCGAAAAGCCGCCCGGCCGCGGCGTCGTCCCACTTCACCGTCGAGCCGACCCGCGGCACGGGATAGTTCGCGGACACCACCGGCACCGACACGAACTCCGCCGACGCCGGCGAGAGGTTCTTCATCGCCCGGCCGAGCCCGATCAGCGTCTCGCCGTCGAAGCCCCGGTCCGCCCGCACCGAGCCCAGCAGCGTCGCGGCGAGCTGCTGGAACTTCACGGGGTTCAGCAGCGCGCCGCCGTCCGTCGCCGTGTGCAGGAGCGCGGCGAGGAAACGCTGCTGCCGCTGCATCCGGCCCAGGTCGGAGGCCCCGTCGAGGTGGCGGGAGCGGACGTACTGCAGGGCCTGCCCGCCGTTGAGGGTGCTCGTGCCGGGCGGCAGGTCGAGCCCGCTGTAGGGGTCCTTCAGCGGCCGCGCGGAGCACACCTGCACGCCGCCCACCACGTCCACGGTCCGCATGAAGCTGATGAAGTCGACCTCCAGGTAGTGATCGACGTGCACGCCGGTGAGCTGTTCCACGGTCCGCACGGTGAGCCCGGGCCCGCCCTCGGCGTAGGCGGCGTTCAGCTTCTGCGGGTGGGCGGGGCGCGGCCGGCCCGCCCGGTCGGCGTGCGCGGGGATCTCGGCGTAGCTGTCGCGCGGCAGGCTGATCACGGAGACCCGGTCGCGGGCGGCGGACAGGTGCAGCAGCATCACCGTGTCCGTGCAGTGGCAGGCCGCACCGCCCAGGTGGTAGCGCTCCCGCTCCGCGGGGTCGAGCCGGTCCCGGGCGTCGGTGCCCACGAGCAGGATGTTCATGCCCTTGCTGGCCACGACGGGCGGCCGGTTCGACAGGCCGCGGAAGGGGTCCACCCGGCCGATGCGGTGGTCGATGCCCGTCACGACCGCGTGCCCGAGGCCGCTCGCCGCCAGGACGACCGCCGCGCCGCACACGGCGAGGCGCAGTCCCCAGCGCGGCCGGCGGGGCGCGCTGTGGCGGGCCCGGGGCGGGGAGGGGCTCGGGTCCGGTGCGGTCATGGCGGGCCTCCACGGCGGACGGGCTCGGACAGGGGGCCGGGACCGGCGGAACGGCCGGACGGGCCGGCGGGCCGGAACAGGGAGGGCAAACGTAGGTCAATACGATCAGCAGCCCGCGTGTCCACGCCGCCCGGACGCCCGCTGCCACCCGGGCGGGAGCGTCCCTTCCGCCATTAGCGGTAACGTGACGGGCGACTCCGTCGGCTTCCCCCATCCGTCCGGGGGGACCCCGTATCCCCGAGGAACCATGTCCGAACAGCAGCCGCCCGCCGTTTCCGTGATCATGCCGGTGCTCAATGAGGAGCGGCATCTGCGCACGTCAGTGCGGCACATCCTGGAGCAGGACTACGCCGGCGAGCTGGAGGTGGTGATCGCCCTCGGCCCGTCCACGGACCGTACGGACGAGATCGCCGCCGAGCTCGTCCGCGAAACGGCATCCAATGAGCGCGCGCGCGTCCACACGGTGCCGAACCCCACCGGCCGGACGCCCGCCGCCCTCAACGCCGCGATCAAGGCGTCCCGGCACCCGGTCGTGGTGCGCGTGGACGGTCACGGCATGCTGTCGCCGAACTACATCGCGACGGCCGTGCGCCTGCTCGAAGAGACGGGTGCGCAGAACGTCGGCGGCATCATGCACGCCGAGGGCGAGAACGCCTGGGAGCAGGCCGTCGCCGCGGCGATGACCTCCAAGATCGGCGTCGGCAACGCCGCGTTCCACACCGGTGGCGCCGCCGCTCCCGCCGAGACCGTGTACCTGGGCGTCTTCCGGCGCGAGGTGCTGGAGCAGCAGGGCGGGTACAACGAGGAGTTCATCCGCGCCCAGGACTGGGAGCTGAACTTCCGGATCCGTGAGGCCGGCGGGCTGATCTGGTTCTCGCCGGAGCTCAAGGTCTCCTACCGGCCGCGCCCGAGCGTGAAGGAGCTGGCCAAGCAGTACAAGAACTACGGCCGCTGGCGCCACGTCGTGGCCCGCTACCACCAGGGCTCGATCAACCTGCGCTACCTCGCCCCGCCGACCGCCGTCGTGGCCATCGCCGCGGGTCTCGTGGTGGGCGCCGCGGTCACCCCGTGGGGCCTGGTCGTGCCGGCCGGGTACCTGGCGGCGATCACCGCCGGTTCGCTGCCCGCGGGCAAGGGCCTGCCGCTGAAGGCGCGGGCGCAGATCCCGGTGGCGCTGGCCACGATGCACATGTCGTGGGGGTTCGGGTTCCTGACCAGCCCGCGGTCGCTGGCGAAGAAGGTCATCGCCAGCCGGCGGGAGCCGGTGCGGGCAGGCTGACCGCGTTGCTGTGTAAGGGGCGGACGCCATTGGCGTCCGCCCCTTACACGTGCTCAGAAACGATGCGGACGCCCGCTCAGAAACGATTCAGCGAGTTCACCTTCATGCAGGCGGAGGTGTCGTTGCCGTTGAGCGGGTCCGAGCTCTCGGGGGCCTTGTTGTCGGCCTCCTTCTTGGGCTTGCCGTCCTTGGGCTTGTCGTCGCCCTGCGCCTTGTCGTCGTCGCCAGGCTTCCCGGACTCCTCACCCTGCCCGGCCTTGTCGGCCTGGCCGGGCTTCCCGGCCTTCCCGGGCTTCGCGCCCTTGTCGTCCGCGGCGGCGTCGTCGGCCTTCGGGTACGTCATCCCCGTACGCCAGTCCCCGCCGATCACCAGCGTCAGCCCGTCGACCGCGGTGGACATCCGCACCGCCCGCTCCGGCAGCCCGAGGGCCTTGGCCAGCGCCTCGGCGTCGGCGCGCTGGGACGCCTTCGCGTAGCTGAGCGTCGTGTCGGCCTGGGCGCGCGGCGTCGAGTCCGAGGTGGCCTTGGTGAAGCCCTGCTTGACGAGCGCCGCGGCGATCTCGGCGCCGCGGCCGGTGACCACGGGCTGGGTGGCGGTGCCGGTGCCGTTGAAGACCGTCACCGCGATGGAGCCCTTGGGCGATGCCGGGCCGGACGGCGCGGGGCCCTTGTCGTCCTTCTTCGGGTCCTTGCCGTCGAGCGCGGTGTCGCTGCGGACGAGCGAGAACAGCTTCTCCGCGTCGCCCGGCTTGGGGATGACGTGCGCGTCCGGGTCCCACGGGTCGGACACCCACGGCATGGTGGTCATGGTGATCCGGCCGGACGGCACGCGCTTGATGTCGTCGGCGAGGTCGTAGAGCTTCTTGACCGAGCCGAGGTCCTTGTCGACGGTGAGCGCCTTGGTGGCGGCCTCGGCGAGGTCGGTGAGCTTGTCCGGGTCGCTGAGCTTGGTGCCGGACTTGAGCTGGCGGACCATCGCGTTCATGTACATGTGCTGGGCGTGGGTGCGGCCGATGTCGCTGCCGTCCTCGAAGCCGTGGCGCGTGCGCAGCCACTGCAGGGCCTGCTCGCCCTTGACGTTGTGGGTGCCCTTCTCCATGCGCAGCCCGGACAGCTTGTCGTAGACGTTGTTATCCACGCAGACCGGGACGCCGCCGACGGCGTCGGCCATGTTCACCACACCGGCGAAGTCGATCATCATGAAGTGGTCGATGGGGATGCCGGTGAGCTCTTCCCAGGCGGCGACGGTGCAGCCGGGCCCGCCGTTCATCAGGCTGGTGTTGATGATCTGCCGGTTCGTCTCCTTGTAGACCTTCCCGTCCTCGGGGTCGGTGCACTTGGGGATCGTGACCCGGGTGTCGCGCGGGACGCTGATGACCGACATGTTGCTGCGGTCGGCCGAGACGTGGACGAGCATCTGCACGTCGGCGAGCGGCTTGCGGTCGGCGTCCTCGCGGGCGCCGCCGAGGGCGACGTTCGCCGCCGAGTTACGGCTGTCGGAGCCGAGGAGCAGGATGTTCAGCGGGCGCTGGCCCGCGGCGTTGGCGGCGCTGCGGTCGAGCCGCTTGTCGCCCAGGTTGAGGGCGTCCTTCTTCAGGTTGCCGTTGAGGTGCTGGTAGTAGAACCAGCCCGCGGCGGAGGTGCCGAGGACGAGGACCGCGAGGCAGAGCGCGGCCCAGCGGGCTATTCGGGCCGCACGGGCGCGCCGGCTGCGCGGGGGCGCGGCCCCGGCGCGGCCCTTGCCCGGCTTCTCGCCTTTGCCGGCCTGCGCGCCCTTCCCGGTGCTCCCGGCCTCTTCTTCTCTCCCGGTCTCCTCGGACGGCTCGGCCGCCCCGTCGGCCGGTGCGCCCGCGCCGTCCTTCTCGCGTGCGCCCGGCACGCTCTTGCGCGTCCGTGGCCCCCGCACGCTGTTCTGCCGCATCAGGCCTCCCCTAAGTGGTGCGTCCGGCCCGATGGGCAGGCGTGTCGTATCTCTTCGATCGGTGCGCGCCGATCGGGGCGCGCGGCAGGGCCGGCCTGCGGTTCAACAGACCGGCCGTCCGATAGTGAGATGCATCTGGGCGGTGCCTGGGTTCACTTGGCGCAGATGTTCTTGTCGTCCGCTTCGACCCTTTGGATGTCTTCCGGAGCCTTTGCCGGCGCCTCGACGTGGATCGGGGTGCCCGCGGCCTTGAAGTCCGAGCCCAGCGTGAGGGTCATCTCGGCCGGGGCGGTGGTGGCGGAGCTCTGCTTGAGGGCGTCGGCTTCGAGGCCCATGACGTCGGCGAGGCGGCGCGCCTGGTCGGCCTGGGCCGGGGCGAACTCCAGAACCGTCTTGTCGACCTTCTTGCCGCCGGCGGCGTTGCCGCCGTTGCTGGAGCGGACCATGCCCTTGCTGTTCTGCATCCAGCTCACGGCCTCCTGGGCCGCGCCCATCCGGCCGCTGCCGTTGAGGACCTTGACCCGGACGGCCGCGGGCGCCGAGCGCGGGCCCTGCAGCAGGGCGGCCTGCTTGGCGTCGGCCTGCTCCTGCTGCTTCTTCTCCTTCTCCTTCACCTCGGTGAGGGAGACGTCCTGACGGACCATCGCGAACAGCGGCTCGGCCTTCGCCTTGTCGAGGACGACCGTCTTGTGGTTCTTGCCCTCGGCGGGGTTGTCGACGACGGGGACGGTGGCGAAGGTGATGTTCTTGAGGTTCACCCGGCTGAGGTCCTTCGCCAGCCTGGTCAGGTCGCTGACGGAGCCGATGCCGGAGTCGACGGTCAGTGACTTCGTCGCCGCGTCGCCCAGGTTGTAGAGCTTCTTGGGGTTGGTGAAGGTGTCGTCCGACTTCATCTCGCGGATCATCGAGCTCAGGAACTGCTGCTGGAGCTTGATGCGGTCCAGGTCGCTCTCGAAGCCGACGCTGTGCCGGGTGCGGACGAACGCGAGCGCGTCCTCCCCCTCGATCTTGTGCCGGCCCTTGCTCAGCTTGAGGTGCGACTTGGGGTCGTCGATGTCCTTGCCCAGGCACACCTCGACGCCGCCGACCGCGGACGACATCTTCTTGACGGCGTTGAAGTCCGCCATCATGAAGTGAGTGACCTTCAGGCCCGTGAGCTGCTCGACGGTCCGCCAGGTGCAGCCGGGGTCACGGTCCTCCTGGCCCAGGCTCTCGTTGAAGCGGACGCCCTTCGAGCCGGGGATGGACTTGGTCTTCCCGTCCTTCTTGGTGGCGCACTCCGGGATGTCGGTGATCATGTCGCGCGGGATGGAGAGCGCGGTGGCGTTCGACCGGTCCTCGGAGACGTGGAAGAGGAGGGTGGTGTCGGCGTGGCCGACGCTGCCCTCGTCGCCGTAGCCCTTGTTGCCGTCGCCATCACGCTTGTCGGTGCCGATGACCAGGATGTTGACGGGGCCTTTGGTGACGGCGCCGTTGTTGATGCCGACGTCAACCTTGTTGAGGTTGTTGTTGAAGTGCTCGTAGAGCAGGTACGCGCCCAGCGAGCCGCCGACGAGGACGAAGGCCAGCGTGCCGCCCGTCCACAGCAGGACCTTCTTCTTCGTGGACTTCTTCGGCTTGGGCTTGCGCCTGCCCGTCGCGGCGGCCTTGGCGGCCGCCGCCCTGCTCCCGGCCTTGGTCCCCGGCTTGGCACCCGCCTTGGCGCCTGTCGCGGCCCCCGGCTTGGCTCCGGGCGCGCCCCGGCGACCGGTGGCGCGCGGGCCCGGCACTTCCCCGCCCGGCTTGGGGCGGGGCGCTGAGCCCGGCGAGGCCTTCGAGGAAGGCGCGAAGGAATTGGCAGAGCTGCCGGGGTTGGTGATGGCCGAGGGGGTTGAGCTCGCCCCAGGGGCCGGCTCCGCCCCGTCGGCATGGTCGAGACGCAGCTCGTAGCTGCCGGTCTTCGGGTCGAAGACCCACTGGTCGGCGGGGTCGATACCGCCCGCCCGCCCACGGCCTTGCGCGTCCACGGTCGCTTGAATCCTCCGTCGGTGCCACGCGGCGCCTACCCCCCCGAGGCGCTCGGTCACGTCGTCTGTGCAGTGCGCGGTCAGCCCGGCCGTGCGCACCGGATCGCTCACACTATCCGCCCAGTTCAGCGTCAAGCGACGCCGGTGACAAATTCCACTCCCCTACAACTGGGCAATCTGCTCAATCCCTTCGACCGGGCCGGGAAACCCGTTCGTGCGTTTTGAGCGATTCATCCACAGATGCCGCGTGCGGCCGTGGTCCCTTCGTACGTGGGAGGGCCGTTCGGCGGAGGCGAACCGGCGGAGGAGGCCGGTGCACTCGCATTTGCCGAGAAATTACCACCGGGGGGCACGGCCGTGCCGTTCTGCCCGCCGGTCCCGCGCGGTGCGCGGGAAGCACCCGGCGCGGCCGGGCCTCCCGTCCCCCCGCTGCCCGGCGTTCGCGCCGGCCCCCCTGTTCCCCCTGTGCTTCCACCTCCCGTGGGTCCCTGCGGGCTGCCGGGCCCCTCCTGACTCCCCGGTCCCGTCGGACCCTCCGTACCGTCAGGTCCCTCCTCGGCCCCGGGTTTGCCGGCCCCCGGCCCGGCTCCGGGCTTCGTGCCCCCCGGCTTGTTCTCCGCCGCCCGGACGTTGCCGCTCACCGACACCGGCCGGTCCTCGCGTAGTTGCCTGAAGAGCAGGTCGGCGTCCGGCTGCACCAGTTCGTCCCGGTTGGGGTTGTACGGGTACGGGCGGCGCGGCACCGTCAGGAACAGCGCCCGGTCGCTCGGGACGGTCCGCACGGTGCGCACCAGGTCGTACATCTTCCGCAGCGAGTCGAGCCCGGCGTCGGTCGTGAGCGAGGACGTGGCCGCATCCAGCACGGGGTAGAGCCGGGTGGGGTTGAGCAGCACCCCGTCGCTCTTCATCTCCTTGAACAGGGCGCCCAGGAACTGCTGCTGCCGCCCCATCCGCTCGGTGTCGCTGCCGCCGCCGAGGCTGTAGCGCGCCCGTACGTAGCCGAGGGCCTGCTCGCCGTGCAGGGTCTGCCGGCCGGCGGGCAGCCTCAGCTTCGCCTCCTGGTCGTCGACCGGCTGCTTGAGGCACACCTCGACCCCGTCGACCGCGTCCACCAGCCGCTTGAACCCGTTGAAGTCCAGGATCAGGTGGTGGTCGATGCGGATGCCGCTGATCTTCTCGACGGTGCGGATCGTGCACGCCGCGCCCGCCTGCTCGTACGCCCAGTTGAACTGCGCGAAGCGCTCGTTCGTCTCCGTGCCGTCCGGCCGCCGGCAGCGCGGGATCATCGACATCAGGTCGCGCGGCAGGCTGACGGCCGTCGAGCTCTTCCGGTCGGCGGCGAGGTGCAGCAGGATCGTGGTGTCCGAGCGCTGGGTGCCGCTGTCCTCGCCGTACTGGCCGTTGCCCGCGCCGCTGCGTGTGTCCGAGCCGATGATCAGGATGTTCTGGGCGCCCTTCACCAGGGCGACGGGGCGCTCCTTCTCCCAGCGCCGCAGCTCGTCCGCCGTCGCCGTGTCCGTGGTGATGTTGCTGTTCAGCCGCTCGTAGAGGAACCAGCCCACCGCCACCACGCCCAGCACCGCCAGCGCCGTGGCCAGGGCCAGCCAGCGCAGCCAGCGGCGGCGGCGCCGGGGCGCGGGCGGCTGCTCGTCCGGCTCCTCGAAGAAGGCGGAGCAGGACGGGGAAGCCGGGGGGCCGGGCCTTCCTGGGCTGTGGGTCACGGCTGCGCTGCGTCCTCCTCGGGGTCGGGGCGGTCGTACGGGCCTCGGGGGCCCGCGGACCGGCGGCCGTACGGACCTCGGGATCCTTGCGGACCTCAGAGACCCTTACGGACCTCGGGATCCGTAAGGACCTCGCGATCCTCATGGACCTTGCGATCCGTACGGCCGATCATCGCCCGGGAGCGGCGGAGCGGCATCGCGAGAGGGCCGTCAGAGGGCCGTCACGGTGACGCGCTCACTCTCCCGGCGCTTGTCCAGGCCGCCGCCGGAGAGCCGGTCGAGGTGGCGGCACAGCACCACCGACCCGCCCGCGGCCAGCGGTGCGAACAGCCCGGCGGACAGCCCGTCCCAGGTGCCGTAGGGCAGGCCGGACAGTATGCGGGAGCCCGGGCCGAGCCCGTGCTGGAGGGCGTCCGTGCGCGCCCGCTCCACCAGCTCGGCGCCCGTCAGCTCCAGCCCGCCGACGGCGAGCGCGGGGGCGTCCGGGTCGACGGGGGCGTACGGCGCGAAGCGGTCTCCCTGGCTCGGCACCTCGACGGCGTAGTCGGCGAAGCCCGCGGGCGGCTGGGGGAACCGGCCGCCCAGGGGGCGCAGGGCCAGCGCCACGCGCTCGCCCGAGCACGCCCGCGCCTCCTCCAGCGTGTCCGGCCCGCTGACGACGAGGTCCGCGGCGGCCGGGTCGCCGCCGACGTCGGCCAGCACCCCGGTGGAGGAGCAGGCCAGCAGCCAGACGGCCGTCTGCCAGTGGGCGGGCAGCAGCAGGGCGAGCCGGTCGCCGGGCTCGGCCGCGAGCTCGCCCTGGAGCAGGTTGGCGGTCTTCGCCACCCAATTGGCGAAGGTGGCCACGGACAATTCCACGCGCTCGCCGGTGGCGTCGTCGTAGAAGGTCACGAGCGGGCGGGCCGGATCCGCGGAGAGCGCGGATCGCAGCAGGTCGGCGGGGGTGCGATCGGTGGCGTTCATCGGCGTCAGCGTACGCGGCGGGGCGGCGGCCGGTCAGCCGGACGGACGACGCCGAAGGAGTGGGCGGGGCGGTGCGGCGCCGCCCGGCCACCACTTGACGAATGGACAGATTTAAGGCTTATGTCCAAGATTTTCGTCATGCGTGGAATCCTTGTCTCCTCGACCGTGGCCGCCTGCGCCGCCGCCCTCGCCCTGCCCTTCCTCGCCACCCCCTCGTCCGCCTCGTCGTCCACCCACGACCCGGGCGTCACCGCGCGCTCCGTGCCCGGCAGCACCCAGTCGCTGCCGCTCGTCCCGCTCCGCGGCCCGGGCCACGGCGGCAGCCATGCCAAGGGCCACGGCAAGAACCGCACGGCGGGCCCCGAGCCCACCTCCACGGAACAGGGCCTGCCCCAGATGGAGGTCAAGCCCTTCTCGCTGGTCGGCATCGTCTGGGACGACGCCGCCGCCGAGCTGCGCGGCCACGCCCAGGTGCGCACCCGCCCGGTCGGCAGCCGGGACTGGGCGGACTGGCAGGAGGTCTCCACCCACGACGACGACCGCCCCGACACCGACTCCACCGAGGCGCGCGCCGGGCGGCTGCGCGGCTCCACCGCCCCCCTGTGGGTCGGCGCCTCCGACGCCATCCAGGTGCGCGTACGCCCCGACGCCGCGAGCGGGCGCACCCCCGGCGGCTCCCTGCCCGCCGGAATGCGCCTGGAGCTGGTCGACCCCGGCGTGGACCGCGCCCGCTCCGCGGCGCCGCCCGTCCCCAGCGAGAACGAGCTCGCCGCCTCGGCCGCGAACGTCCCGCTCGCCCCCCTGGGCGCCACCGAGATCCCCGCCCTCGGCAAGCCGGAGTCCGAGGGCGACGTCGAGCACACCGGCGTGGGCGAGCTGCCGGCCGACGACGAGGAGGACGGTTATCCGGCCGACAGCGATGACCCGGACGACTCCGACCGCCCCGGCTCCGCCGACGGCGGTCGCTACGTCGGCCCCCGCCCCCGCATCGTCACCCGCGCCGGCTGGGGCGCCGACGAATCGCTGCGGGAGTCCGGCTTCTCTTACACCGGGGCCGTCCGCGCGGCCTTCGTCCACCACACGGCGTCCGGCAACCGCTATTCCTGCTCGCAGTCCGCCTCCGTCATCCGCGGTATCTACCGCTACCACGTTGTGAGCAGCGGATGGCGGGACCTGGGCTACAACTTCCTCATCGACAAGTGCGGCACCGTCTACGAGGGCCGCTCGGGCGGCGTGGCCAGGCCCGTCAAGGGCGCGCACACCCTCGGTTTCAACAGCAACAGCATGGGCATCGCCGTTCTCGGAACGTACGGAACCACCAATCCGTCCAACGCGGCGGTCGACGCGGTGGCGGACCTCACCGCATGGAAGCTCGGACTGTTCGGCGCCAACCCGGCCGGCACGACGAGCCTGGTCTCCGGAGGCGGAAATCTGTTCAAAAAGGGCACCAAGGTCCGGCTCAAGGTCATTTCCGGGCACCGCGACGGCTTCTCCACGGAGTGCCCCGGCGACCGCCTCTACCGCAAGCTCGGCACCGCCCGTTCCGTCGCGGCGCGCCTCCAGGGACGCTGACCCGGCGCGGCGGCACCCTCCGGTCTGCATACACTGGCCGCCGATCACGGCCCGGCCCCAGCAGGAAGCAGAGACGAACCCTTGACTAAGACGTCTTCTTCGCCAGAAGCGATCCTCCTGGTCGGCGGCAAGGGAACCCGGCTGCGTCCGCTCACGATGAACACGCCCAAACCCATGGTCCCGGCGGCGGGCGTCCCCTTCCTGACGCACCAGCTGGCGCGGGCCCGCGCGGCGGGCGTGGAGCACATCGTGCTCGCCACGTCGTACCTGGCGGAGGTCTTCGAGCCGTACTTCGGCGACGGCTCCGCTCTCGGCCTCCACCTCGAGTACGTCACCGAGGAGGAGCCGCTCGGCACCGGCGGCGCCATCCGCAACGTCGCCTCCCGGCTGCACTCCGGACCGGACGACCCCGTCCTGATCTTCAACGGCGACATCCTCACGGGCCTGGACATCGAAGCCCTCGTGCACACCCACCGCAGCACGAACGCGGACGTTTCCCTCCACCTCACCCGGGTCGAGGACCCCCGCGCGTTCGGCCTGGTGCCGACCGACGCGACCGGCAGGGTGACGGCGTTCCTGGAGAAGCCGCAGACGCCGGAGGAGATCGTCACCGACCAGATCAACGCGGGCGCGTACGTCTTCAACCGCTCGGTGATCGACAGCATCCCGGCGGACCGCCCGGTCTCGGTCGAGCGCGAGACGTTCCCGGGCCTGCTGGCGGCCGGCGCGCACCTGCAGGGCATGGTCGACTCGACGTACTGGCTGGACCTCGGCACGCCGCAGGCCTTCGTCCGCGGCTCGGCCGACCTGGTCCTGGGCCGGGCCCCGTCACCCGCGGTCCCCGGCCGCTGCGGCGACCGGCTCGTCCTGGACACCGCCGACGTGGCGCCGGACGCCAAGCTGACGGGCGGCACGGTCGTCGGTGCGGGCGCGCGTGTGGAGCCGGGCGCCCTGGTGGACGGCTCGACGATCCTCGACGGCGCGGTCGTCGAGGCGGGCGCGCAGATCCGCGACTCGCTGGTGGGCGCCGGGGCGCGCATCGGGGCGCGCACGGTGCTGGACGGCGCGGTGATCGGGGACGGGGCGCACGTAGGGGCGGACAACGAGCTGCGGGCGGGAGCCCGGATCTGGTGCGAGGCGCGGATCCCGGCGGGAACGATCAGGTTCTCGTCGGACCAGTAGTCAGACCAGTAGGGGGCGAATGAATCCGGCATACAACGCCATTGGCGATAAATGCCGGAACGTACCCTGGCAGGATGAAGACCCGCACATGGACCCCACCGGCCCCGTACGACATGGGGCGCACCTTGGGCGTCCTCGCGCGGGGCCCGGGTGACCCGGCCTACCAGGTGGACCCGGACGGCTCCGTGTGGCGGGCCAGCCGCACTCCGCAGGGCCCGGGCACGCTCCACCTGACCGACCAGGGCGGCGGCATCCACGCGGAGGCGTGGGGCCCGGGCGCGGAATGGCTCCTGGAGACCCTCCCGGCCCTCCTCGGCGCCGGTGACGACCCGGGCGCCTTCATGCCCCGCCACCGCCTGGTCCACGAGGCGCACCGCCGCCACCAGGGACTCAGGCTGGCCCGTACGGGCCTGGTCCTGGAGTCCCTGATCCCGTCGGTCCTGGAACAGAAGGTCACGGCGGACGAGGCGTACAGGGCCTGGCGCCTCCTCCTCCAGCAGCACGGCGAACCGGCCCCGGGCCCGGCGCCCCGCATGCGCGTGATGCCCAGCGCGCGGGGCTGGGCGACGATCCCGTCCTGGGACTGGCACGGGGCGGGCGTGGACGGAAAACGCTCGGCGGCGATCATCCGGGCCGCGCGGGTGGCGGCACGCCTGGAGGAGGCGGCCGCGATGGACGACGCCCAGGCGTCCCGGCGCCTCCAGGCAGTCCCCGGCATAGGCCCCTGGACGGCGGCGGAGACGCTCCAGCGCAGCAATG
Source organism: Streptomyces roseoverticillatus (assembly GCF_000719265.1). Classification (GTDB taxonomy): domain Bacteria; phylum Actinomycetota; class Actinomycetes; order Streptomycetales; family Streptomycetaceae; genus Streptomyces; species Streptomyces roseoverticillatus. The sequence continues at coordinate 217,489 of NZ_JOFL01000004.1, forward strand.
GCGCCCCCGATGCCGTCACGGTAGGGGACCTGCACCTACCGAAGATCATCGGCTACGCCCTGACGGGCGCCGGAGGCATGGATGACGAGGCGATGCTGGAGCTGTTGGCCCCCTACGAGGGCCAGCGCCACAGGGCATGCCGCCTGATCCTGCTCACAGGCACCAGACCACCGCGCAGAGGGCCGCGCTTCTCGGTGAACGACATCAGGGCCCTCTGACGAGGGAGGGACGGGGCAGCCGTCTGACGACGGCGGGAGGGCGACGGGGCCGCAGGGGCAGGGTCCCTGGACGCTGACGTGTATTTGTGGCGCCAAGTGCCGGGCGAGAACGCGCAGGGGCGCAGGGCGCCGTAAATATACGGTCCAGGGACCCTGCCCCGGAGGCCCCGGCGCCCGGCCCCGTACGGACTACCGCACCGAGATGAACGCGTCAGCGACCCGCTCAGGCCGCTCACGCGGCGGCGCCGCCGCGTGCCCCACCGCCACGGCCCCCATGGGATCCCACCCCTCCGGCAGCTCCAGCACCTCCCGCACCACATCGCGGCAGAACATCGTCGACGAGATCCACGCCGACCCCAGCCGTTCCCCGGCCAGCGCCACGAGGAAGTTCTGCACGGCCGCGCCGGCCGCGACGACGAACATCTCGCGCTCGGACGCGTTCCGCCGGGCATCGGGGTAGGTGTGAGACCCGTCCATCACCAGACAGGGCACGACCAGATAGGGCGCGTTCCGCAGCACGTCACCGCGCCGCACCCGCTTGGCGATGCTCTCCTCGCTGAACCCGTCCCCGCGCAGGTCCGCGATCCACGCCTCCCGCATGGCGTCGAGCAGCCGCACCCGCGCCTCCCCGGACTCCAGCAGGACGAACCGCCAGGGCGTCGTGTGGTGCGGGGCAGGAGCGGTGATGGCGGCGGCAACGGCCCGCCGCACGGCAGCACCGTCAACGGGCTCACCGGTGAACTCCCGCACGGTCCGCCGCAGTGTCACGGCTTCCCGTACGGCCTCGGACGTCCCGAGCCGGAACATGTCGTCGCCGGCGGCCCGCACAAGCTCCCGCGCCCCGGGGGCACCGTCCTCGCCCACCACGTGGGGCAACCCGCGCACCACCGCGACCGGCAGCCCCGAGGTCTTCCCCTTGACGAGGTCCCCGGCAGCGGCCAGCTCGTCCGCCGTGGCGACGACGGTCGCGCTCAGCGGATTGCCGTGCGTGTCGGTGCCGCCCCGCAGGTCGTCCAGCACGCGCACCCCGGCCGCGCCGATGGCGACGTCGGTCAGCCCGTTGCGCCAGGGCCGGCCGAAGGTGTCCGTGACGACGACGCCCACGTCGACGCCGAGGGCTTCCCGGAGCCCGTCGCGCAGGGCGCGGGCGGAGGCGTCGGGGTCCTCGGGCAGCAGCAGTATCGTCCCGGCGGCGGTGTTGGACGCGTCGACGCCGGCGGCGGCCATCACCAGGCCCTGCCGGTTCTCGACGATGCGCAGGGGCCCGCGGCGGGCGACGACCCGTACGGTCTCGGCGTCTATGGCCGCCTCGCGGTCGCCGGCCCGGACGATCCGGCCCTCGGCCTTGCTGACGATCTTCGAGGTGACGAGCAGGACGTCGCCGTCGGCGAGCCCGGGCAGGCCCTCGCCCGTGACGGCCCCGGCGAGGAGCTTGACGAGGTCGTCGCCGGCCTGCACCTCGGGGATGCCGGGCACGGCCCAGACCCGGTATTCGGGGACCCCGCTCACGCCCGCACCTCCTCGGCCAGTGCCAGCGCCTCCCGGGCCATGGCGGCCGTGGCTTCGGTGTCGGTCATCATGAGCGGCACGGCCCGGCACCGGATGCCCGCGGCCTCGACCGTCTCGACGGCGCCGGCGTCGACGGTGTCGACCAGCCAGCCGTCGAGCAGCCCGGAGCCGTAGTGCCCGGCGACGGCCGCGGCGGTGGACTCCACGCCGACGGCGGCGAGCACCTTGTCGGCCATGCCGCGCACAGGCGCGTCTCCGACGATGGGGGAGAGGCCGACGACGGGCGCGGAGGCGGCGGCGACGGCTTCGCGGATGCCGGGCACGGCGAGCACGGTGCCGATGCTGACGACGGGGTTGGACGGCGGGAAGAGGATGACGTCGGCGGCGGCGATCGCTTCCAGGACGCCGGGCGCGGGCTTGGCCTGCTCGGCGCCGACGGGGATGATCGCGTGCGCGGGCACGCCGGCCCGCAGCCGCACCCAGTACTCCTGGAAGTGCACGGCCTTACGCGAGGGGGCCTCGGAACCTGCGCCGGCGCCGCCATCAGGGTCATCGATCAGAACATGCGTCTCGACCCGGTCGTCGCTCATGGGAAGCAGCCGCACCCCGGGCTGCCACCGCTCGCACAGCGCCTCGGTCACGGCGCTCAGCGGGTATCCGGCGCCGAGCATCTGCGTACGGACGATGTGCGTGGCGAAGTCGCGGTCGCCGAGCCCGAACCACTCGGGCCCGACGCCGTACGCCGCCAGCTCCTCCTTGACGGCGAAGGTCTCGCCGGCCCGGCCCCAGCCCTGCTCCTCGTGGATGCCGCCGCCGAGGGTGTACATCACGGTGTCGAGGTCGGGGCAGACCTTGAGGCCGAAGAGGTGGATGTCGTCGCCGGTGTTGCCGATGACGGTGATGCCGGCGTCGGGGACTGCTGACTTGAGGCCGCGGAGGAAGCGGGCGCCCCCGATTCCACCGGCCAGAACGACGATGCGCTGCGTAGGCATGGGAGACAGTCTGTCAGCCCGCGGATCGACGACCGAGGGGCGGTGTCCGGCTGATGACCGAGTGCGTCAGCCGGACATGAAGCCTCAGTTGGCCAGGACATCCCCGACGCTGACGGCGGGCGCGGCCGCCCCGGCCGCCGAGACCGACGCCCGCATGGGCATCTCGGTGAGACCCGGCGAGTACACGTGCAGGCTGACGGCCGGCGCGAGCGAGTCGTTGACGATCTCATGAGCGTATCCGGGCGCGAAGACGCGCTGGGCTCCGGCGCGCAGCACCTGCCGCGCGCCGCCGGGCGCCCCGGTGCTTCCGGTGATCTCGGTCAACTCACCCTCGAGGACGGTCAGCACCCCGGAGGAGGGGCCGTGGTCGTGGGCCCCGCTGCCCTGCCCGGGTACCCAGCTCAGCAGCCACACCTCGTAGCCGGGGCCGACGCGGAGGCGGTGGTACCAGCGGCTGGTGGCGTCGTACTGGACGAGGTGGGCCCAGGAGGCGTGGTCGGCGGCGACGGAGCGCGCCAGCCCGGCGAACTCGGCGACGGTACGGGGGTGGGCGGGCGCGGGCGGCATGAGGTGGGGGATGGCGAGCGGGTCGCCGGCGATCTGGACGTCGCTGTTCATGTGCGGGGGTTCCTCGGCGGAAGCGGCGGAAGCGGCGGAAGGTGCGGGGGAGCGCGTGACGTGCGGCGGAGCGTGGGGGTGCCCGGAGCTACGGGTGACGCGGGGGCGCGGTGCACCGTGGACGGCCGTGATGACGGCCGCGCGGGCGCGGGGCGCGGCGATGCTGCGGAGGGGTCAGCCGGAGCTCTGGGGCGTCGACGGCATCAACAGCTGGAACAGCGACAGCGAGCCTGCACAGCGCAGCGGGACCCGTAGCTACGGGTCAGGCTGAGGGCGGCGTTCACTGGCATGCCCACCACGGTGACGGGCCTGGCCACGTTGTGTCAACCGCATGTCCCATTTGGGGGCAATGTTTCACCTCATCCGGTAACTGTGGGTGCTCCAAGGTTTGCGGGGGTGTGACCATGGAGAGGTGGCGCCCGACCGGGGCCGCAAACATCGTTCGGCCGGACGGTGCAACGGGATTGCCGTGCGTGACGTCCTCTCCTTGCAGAGGGGGACGGGGCGGCCGTGGCCCGGTGGAAGCGGCGCAGAGGGGTCTGTCCGGACTTGTAATCTTTTGGACACTTTCTGCTTGGCTTTGGTTCCGCAGAGTGAATAAGGGGCCCAATAGCAGATCTCGGCTTGACTGGCCCGGATCGGCACACTTGTAATTTCACCCGTGTCGTTCTGCCGCACTTGATGAAGGCGGCGACGCGGGGACGTAAATGACAGACGAGGGGCGCACATGACCGAGCTGTTTCAGCAACTGCTGGTCGAGGAGGCGGACGAGGAGCTCGGCTGGCAAGAGCGCGCGCTGTGCGCTCAGACCGATCCCGAGTCCTTCTTCCCCGAGAAGGGCGGATCCACGCGGGAGGCGAAGAAGGTCTGCCTCGCCTGCGAGGTCCGCTCGGAATGCCTTGAATATGCCCTTGCCAATGACGAGCGCTTCGGCATCTGGGGCGGCCTGTCCGAGCGTGAGCGCCGCCGCCTCAAGAAGGCGGCGGTCTGAGCTTCCGATAGGCCTATCGGTCCTATGGGTCCCCCAAGGATCCCTAATGGATCCCCGGATCCCCTGGGTCGGACAATCGGGCTTATTGGTTTCGGTGATTCCAGGGCCAGCGATTCGCCGGTGAATGCGGGAATTAATGGGCTGGTAGTTACCGTAAGTTAAAAGTGAAGGCCATGTATTGGCTCCCTGTCGCCGGGAGGGCCTTCCGCACCTACGACGTAACCGATGACGTACGCCATGACGCACCCCATGACGTACGCACGGCGTACGCACCGCGTACGGGACATCCGGTCCGCCCGTCGCGCCACCGGCGCGAGGCGGACCGCTGTGTGCGCAGCCACTAGTGTGGTGGCCCGTCCGAGACGCACCGCCGCCCCGACGGGCGCACCCGCGGCCGGCGCAGTCCAGCACAGCAGTCATCCGGGGCCCCGCCCCGGACCCCGGCCGGAGGGCCCGTACCCCGATGTCCGTGCACAGCAATGCGGCGCACTCGAATACGGCGGACGCGTCCGCCGCCCCCAACCGTCTGCCCACGTTCGACCCCGCCGTCCCGCCGGCCTTCCCGCGCCACGTGGTCACCGCCGTGATCGTCAGCCACGACGGCGCCCGCTGGCTCCCCGACGCCCTGTCCGGCCTGCTCGGCCAGGAGCGGCCCGTGCAGAGCGCCGTCGGCGCCGACACCGGCAGCAATGATGACTCCGCCCAGCTCCTCGCCGACGCCCTCGGCCCGGACCGCGTCCTGCACCTCGCCCGCCGCGCCGGCTTCGGCACCGCCGTCGACGAGGCCCTGCGCGCCGTCCCCGCGCCCGACCCCGAGGACCTGCCCTACCTCAAGCGCTCCAGCGGCTGGGACCCCGTCAGCCGCACCTGGCGCGAGGACGGCCACGACCAGCCCGGCGACGGCCGGCGCCACGGCGACGCCGACCTCGAACCCGTCCAGTGGCTGTGGCTCCTGCACGACGACTGCGCGCCCGAGCCCGGCGCCCTCCACGAACTCCTGCGCGTCGCGGACTCCGAGCCCGGCGCCGCCGTCCTCGGCCCCAAGCTGCGCGGCTGGTACGACCGCCGCCAGCTCCTGGAGACCGGCGTCTCCATCGCCCGCAGCGGCCGCCGCTGGACCGGCATCGACCGCCGCGAGCAGGACCAGGGCCAGCACGACCAGATCCGCACCGTGCTGTCCGTGTCCACCGCCGGCATGCTCGTCCGCCGCGACGTCTTCGAACAGCTCGGCGGCTTCGACCCGCGGCTGCCCCTCATGCGCGACGACGTCGACCTGTGCTGGCGCGCCCACGCCGCGGGCCACCGCGTCCTCGTCGCCCCCGACGCCGTCCTGCGGCACGCCGAGGCCGCCGCCCGCGAACGCCGCCCCGTCGACTGCGCCGGCCGCCGCCCGGTCAACCCGCACCGCGTCGACAAGGCCGGCGCCGTGCACACCCTCCTCGCCAACACCCGCGGCCCGGCCCTCGCCTACGTGATGCTGCGGCTCATCCTCAGCACCCTCCTGCGGACCGCCGGCTACCTCCTGGGCAAGGCCCCCGCGCAGGCCCTCGACGAGCTCACCGGCCTCTTCCGCGTCCTCCTGAGGCCCGGCCGCATCCGCGCCGCCCGGGCGAAGCGCGGCGCCCCCGCCGTGGCGCCGAGCGAACTGAGACCCCTGTTCCCGCCCCCCGGAGCCACCCTCCGGGCCACCGCCGAGCAGCTGGCGACCAGCATCGGCGGCCGCTGGGACGACGGCCCCGCAGGCGGCCGCCACGGCGCCGTCGAATCCGGGCCGACCGGCGAGGACGCCGACTTCCTGGAGATCGAGCAGTTCGCCCGCCTCAAGCGCATCTTCCGCAAGCCCGCCCCCGTGCTCTTCGCCCTCCTGCTGCTCGTCTCCGTCGTCGCCTGCCGCGAGCTCTTCGGAACCGGCAGCCTCTCGGGCGGCGCCCTCCTGCCCGCCCCCGACGGTGCGTCGGCCCTGTGGGCGCGCTACACGGACGCCTGGCACCCCGTCGGCGTGGGCAGCACCGGAAGCGCACCGCCCTACCTGGCGGTCCTCGCCGCCTTCTCGACGCTCTTTCTCGGCTCCACGGGCTTCACCCTCACCCTGCTGCTCGTCTGCTCGGTGCCCCTGGCCGGGCTCAGCGCCTACTTCGCCTCCCGCCCGCTGGTCTCCTCCCGCCCCCTGCGCGCCTGGGCCGCCGTCGCCTACGCCTTCCTGCCCGCCGCGACCGGCGCCCTCGCCGGAGGCCGCCTCGGCAGCGCCGTCCTGGCCGTCCTGCTGCCGCTCATGGCGCGTACCGCCGTCGCCGCCACCGGCCTGCGCGTCCCGGGCGCCCGCCCCACCTGGCGCGCGTCCTGGGCGTACGCTCTCCTGCTCACCGTCACCACCGCCTTCACTCCGGTGGTGTGGCCGCTCGCCGTCGTCCTGGGCCTGGCCGCCCTGGCCTTCCACGGCGCCCAGGGCGGGCGCCCGCGGCTGATGCTGCACGGCCCGCGCTTCCTCGCCGTCACTCTCACCCCCCTCGCCGTTCTGGCCCCCTGGTCACTCGGCCTGTTCGCGCACCCGGGCCGCTTCCTCACAGAGGCCGGCATCGGCCAGGCGGCCACCGGCGCGTCCTCCCCGCTGTACCTGCTCACCGCCGACCCCGGCGGCGCGAGGACCGTCGCCGGCGCGCTGCTCGCGGGGGTCGTCCTTGCCGCGCTCGCGGCCCTGCTGCGCGCCGACCGGACGCTCGCCGTCCGCGGCGCCTGGGTGACCGCCCTGGCGGCCCTCGCGGCCGCCGTCCTCTCCGCCCGCTCGGCCTGGGCGGGACCGGCCACCCTCCTCTACGGGCTCGCCCTCATCGCCGCCGCGGTCGTCGGTGCGGAAGGCGCGCGGGCGCGCGTGGCCGCCCTCAGCTTCGGCTGGCGGCAGCCCGTGGCCGTGCTCATCGCCCTCGCCGCGGCCGGCGCCCCCCTGGTCGCGGCCGTGGGCTGGGCGGCCGGCGGGGCGGACGGCCCGCTGCAGCGGCGCGACGCGGCACAGGTCCCCGCCTTCGTGGCGGAGGAGGCGGCCACCCGCGACCAGGCCCGCACCCTGGTGCTCGACGGCCGCGACAGCCGCGTCACCTACGCACTCGTCCGGGGCTCCGGCGCCCGGCTCGGCGACGCAGAGGCGGCCGCGGCCGCCGGGGCCGACCCGAAGCTCGACTCCGTCGTCGCCGGCCTCGTCGCGGGCTCCGGCGCCGACCAGGCCGGCCTCCTCGCCGACTACGCCGTCGGCTACGTCCTCGTCCGCGACAGCGCCCCCGCGGCCATGGGCCGCGCCCTGGACACCACTCCCGGCCTGACGCGGCTCAGCCGCCAGGACCACGCCTCCCTGTGGCGGGTGGACCGCGAGGTCGCCCGCATCACCGTCGTCGCCGGCGGGGCGCAGGGGAGCGCCCAGGGCGGCGGCGAGCAGCCCGCCCCCGCGCCGGTCGCCGCCGGGCCCGTCGAGTCCCGCGCGAAGCTCCCCGCGGGCCCCGCGGGGCGGGTCCTGCGGATCGCCGACAAGGCCGACCCCGGCTGGCAGGCCACGCTCGACGGACGCCCCCTCAAGCGCACCACCGTCGACGGCTGGGCGCAGGGCTTCGAGCTGCCCGCCGCCGGCGGCAGGCTGGCACTGACCTACAAGGCGCCCGCCACGCACAGCACGTGGCTGTGGGCGCAGGGCCTCCTCGCGGCCGTCCTCGTGGTGCTCGCCCTTCCCGGGCGCAAGCGCCAGGTCGACGACGACCTCCCGGAGGAGGAGAGCGCACCTGCGGCCGTCGCCGCGCCCGCCTCCGTACCGGCCCAGGCCGCGGCCGGCGAGGGCCGCCGCGCGCGCAGGCTGCGGGCCGCGGCGGAGGCCGCCCGGCCGGACACCGTCCCGGCGCCGGAAGCCCCTCCCGCCGGGCCCGTCGCCGACTCCTACGCCGACCCGTACGCGGCCCCCTATGCCGACGCGTACGCCGATCCGTACGGGCAGCAGCACGTGCAGCAACAAGGGCAGGAATACGGGCAGCAGTACGGGCATGAGATGCCCTACGGCACGTACGGCGAACAGCACTATCAGGGAAGCCAGGAGGGCACGTACGACGCCACCTACGGTGGCGCCCACCAGCAAGCCCCGTACCCGTACCCGGCGGAGCCCTACGCGAACGGGCAGACCGGGGCGTACGACCCGTACACCTACGGCGGAGCACACGACACGACGTACGGCGGCGGTGACCGGCACCACCGCGACGGGAGCGAGCAGCAGTGAAGCGCACCACCCTGTCCCTGTTCGCCGCGACCGCCGCACTCGCGGCCCTGGGCGGCGTGGCCGTCCTCACCGCGCCGTCCGGCGCCGACAGCGGCGGCAGCGCGGCCCGTACGGCCGCGAAGGCGCCCGCCCGGCTGCCCGTCCAGCGCTCCATGGCCCTCTGCCCGGCCCCGACTTCGTCGGACGTGGGGGAGACGGCGTACACCGCCTTCACCCCGGCCGGCGGGGCGAAGAGCGCGAAGAAGGGCACGGCCGAACTGCTGTCGGCAGCAGGCGGCGACAAGAAGGACGACAGCAACAAGAAGGACAGCAAGGACAGTAAGGGCAACAAGGGCAAGAAGGATGACAAGGGCCCCGCGCCCGCGGGCACTTCGGTCCTGTCCCTGAAGGAGCCCGGCAAGCCCGCCACGGCCACCACCGGCCGTTCCGACGCTCCCGCCCTCATCGGCAGCGCCGACGGCGCGCTCGCCCCCGGCTGGACCGTCCAGCAGACCACCGTGATCGCGGCCGGCAGCGGCCGCGGGCTGCACGGGCTGACCTGCACGGCGCCCGACACCTCGTTCTGGTTCCCGGGCGCGAGCACCGCCAAGGGCCGCCAGGACTACGCCCACCTGACCAACCCCGACAGCACGGCCGCCGTCGTCGACCTGGAGCTCTACGGCAAGGACGGCCGGATCAAGTCCGGGGCCGGGGAGGGCGTCACCGTCCCGCCGCGCTCCACCGTCCCGGTGCTGCTGTCCTCCCTGGCCGACCAGCCCGCGGAGGACGTCACGCTGCACGTGGCCGCCCGCTCGGGCCGGGTGGGGGCGGGCCTGCAGACGGCCGACGACAAGAAGGGCGGCGACTGGCTGCCGGCCTCCGCCGAACCGGCCGCCGACGCCGTCCTCCCGGGCATCCCGGGCGACGCGACGTCCGTACGGCTCGTCGTCTTCGCCCCCGGCTCGGACGACGCCGACCTCAAGGTGCGCTTCGCCGGCCCGAACGGCACGATCACCCCGGCCGGCCACGAGGCCCTGCACGTCCGCAGCGGCATGACCGCGGCCGTCGACCTGGGGGACGTCACCAAGGGCGAGGCGGGCTCGCTGCTGCTCACCGCTGACGGCAGGAGCGCACCGGTCGTCGCCGCGCTGCGCGTCACCCGCGGCAAGGACGACAAGCAGGAGACGGCGTTCATCCCCGCCGTGCAGCAGCTCGGCGGGCGGGCCACGGTGGCGGACAACCGCCCCAAGGGCAGCACGCTCGCCCTGGTCGCGCCCGGCAAGGAGGCGGCGCAGGTCAAGGTGACCTCCTCGGCGGGCAGCGAGGGCGGCGAGCCGGCGGAGAAGACGTACACGGTGAAGCCGGGCACCACCCTGACCGTGGAGCCGCCCCAGCCGGCGGGAGCCAAGGGGTCGTTCGCGGTGACCGTGGAGAAGGTCTCCGGCGGGCCGGTGCACGCCTCGAGGATGCTGGCGCTGCCCAAGGACGGAGTCCCCATGTTCACGATCCAGCCGCTGGCGGACGACCGTTCGTCGGTGAAGGTGCCGGAGGCGGGGCAGGACCTGTCGATGCTCAACCGCTGAGGGGCGGCCCGCCCCCGGTGGCCGGGCGGCTCAGTCCTGGCCGTAGCGGGGGTCGACCGACTCCGGGGCGAGCCCGAGGAGTTCGGCGACCTGCTCGACCACGACCTCGTGCACCAGCAGGGCGCGCTCCTCGCGGCCCTTGGTGCGGATCTCCACCGGGCGGCGGTAGACCACGATGCGGTCGGGGGCGTCGCCGCGGGCGGCCACGTAGCGGCCGAGGGGCACGGACTCGCCGTCGAAGTCGAAGGCGTCCAGGCCGTCGGGGTCGCTCAGCGCGCCCCCGGCGTCACTCCTGGCGACCGGCACCTCGCGGACCACGAAGTCGACGGACGCGAGCTGCGGCCAGCGCCGCTCCAGCCGCTCCGCGGAGTCGTGCACCAGGTCGACGAACGCCTCGCCGCGGCTGACCGACAGCGGCACTTGGGGCGGAGCGATCGGCCCGCGCATGCCGCGTCCATGGCGGTCGCGGTGGCGGGGGCGCGGCCCGGATCGGCTGGGGACGCCTCCGGTGGTGGCCGGAGGAGGTACGCGGTTGTCCATCACTCTTGAGGGTATCTGTCGGCCGCCCCGTCGCACGTGGCTGTCGCGCATCCCGGGAATGTCGCCTGATGAACATTCCGGCCAGCCCTGTGATCAATTATGGTCAGATACCGGACCGTCCGGTCTGCTTGCGCGGGTCCGGGGAGGGGTGCCGGTGTGCGCACCCGCCTCTGGTGAGACCCTGTTCACCAGTCCTCGCGCAGGTCAGCGGGGTGGGGAGAAGCAGGCGTCCACAGGACGAACCAGGACGACACGGAGGGGTGAGCCGGGGGTGAGTCGTCGCGGCCCGCTCAAGAGTGCGGTACCGTCCAACCTCGTGAGCCCTGTACGTCGCTGTTCGCGCACCGCGTGCGGCCGCCCGGCCGTCGCGACGCTGACGTACGTCTATGCCGACTCGACCGCCGTCCTCGGACCGCTCGCCACCTACGCCGAACCCCACTGCTACGACCTGTGCGCCGAGCACTCCGAGCGCCTGACCGCCCCCCGCGGCTGGGACGTCGTCCGGCTCGCCCTCGACAGCGGCCCCGCCCGCCCCAGCGGCGACGACCTCGAAGCACTCGCCAACGCCGTGCGCGAGGCGGCCCGTCCGCAGGAGCGCGCCGTCCAACCCGGCCCCCCGCCGGGCGCGTCCGGCCCCGGCGGCCGCGAGGCCGATCCCATGGAGGTCGCCCGCCGAGGCCACCTCAGGGTTCTTCGCTCACCCGACAACTGAGGCTGCGCCCGGCCGCCCCGGGCCCGGACCGTCACTTCCTCCCGGTAGGTTTGTCTCCCCCGTACCGGACCCAGGAAGGCGTTGGCTGTGGCTGATCTGTCGCAGATCGTGAAGGCATACGACGTACGCGGTGTGGTCCCGGACCAGTGGGACGAGACCCTCGCGGAACTCTTCGGCGCCGCCTTCGCCGAAGTCACCGGAGCGAGCGCCGTCGTGGTCGGCCACGACATGCGGCCCTCGTCGCCCGGCCTCTCGGGCGCCTTCGCCCGCGGCGCCGCCGCCCGCGGCGTGGACGTCACCGAGATCGGCCTCTGCTCCACCGACCAGCTCTACTTCGCGAGCGGCCACCTCGGGCTGCCCGGCGCGATGTTCACGGCCAGCCACAACCCCGCGCAGTACAACGGCATCAAGCTGTGCCGGGCCGGCGCCGCCCCCGTCGGCCAGGACACCGGCCTCGCCGAGATCCGAGCCCTCGTCGAGGGCTGGCTCGAAAACGGCGCCCCCGAGCCCGCGGCCGCCCCCGGCACCGTCACCCGCCGCGACGTCCTGGAGGACTATGCGGCCCACCTGCGCTCCCTCGTCGACCTCAGCGGCATCCGCCGCCTCAAGGTCGTCGTCGACGCCGGCAACGGCATGGGCGGGCACACCGTCCCCACCGTCTTCGCCGGGCTGCCCCTCGACCTCGACGCCATGTACTTCGAGCTCGACGGCACCTTCCCCAACCACGAGGCCAATCCCCTCGACCCGAAGAACCTCGTCGACCTGCAGGCGCGCGTGGCCGAGGTCGGCGCCGACCTCGGCCTCGCCTTCGACGGCGACGCCGACCGCTGCTTCGTCATCGACGGCAACGGCGACCCCGTCTCGCCCTCCGCGATCACCGCGCTCGTCGCGGCGCGGGAGCTCGCCAAGCACCCCGGCGGCACCGTCATCCACAACCTGATCACCTCCTGGTCCGTGCCGGAGGTCGTCAAGGAGTGCGGCGGCACGCCCGTGCGCACGCGCGTGGGCCACTCCTTCATCAAGCAGGAGATGGCCACCACCGGCGCCATCTTCGGCGGCGAGCACTCCGCGCACTACTACTTCCGCGACTTCTGGAACGCCGACACGGGCATGCTCGCCGCCATGCACGTCCTCGCCGCCCTCGGCGGCCAGAGCGGCCCGCTGTCCGAGCTGGTCGCCGAGTACGACCGGTACGCCGGCTCCGGCGAGATCAACAGCACCGTCGCCGACCAGGCCGGGCGGACGGCCGCCGTCCGCGCCGCGTACGGGAAGCTGCCGGGCGTGGAACTGGACGACCTCGACGGCCTCACCGTCACCACCCCCGACTGGTGGTTCAACCTCCGCGCCTCCAACACGGAACCCCTCCTCCGCCTGAACGTCGAGGCCCGCGACGCGGAGACGGTGGCCCGAGTACGGGACGAGGTCCTGGCGATCGTCCGCGCGTAACGCCCTCCGGGCGGGGGTGGCGGGCCATGGCCCCGGCCACTGAATCCGCGGCAGCGGTGAGCGCGCGAATCCGGCCTTTTCGGCGGTGTCGTTCCGGTTTGGGTCGGGTGCGGTGCCGCCGGTGTGCGTTGCCGTGGCTGATCGCTGTCGCGGCGGTGGGAGATGCCGGGCCCGGCAGGGCGGACGCAGCCCTGGCCGCTGAATCCGCGGCAGCGGTGAGCGCGTGAATCCGGCCTTTTCGGCGGTGTCGTTCCGGTTTGGGCCGGGTGCGGTGCCGCCGGTGTGCGTTGCTGTGGCTGTTCGCCGTCGCGGCGGTGGGAGATGCCGGGCCCGGCAGGGCGGGACGCAGCCCTGGCCACTGAATCCGCGGCAGCGGTGAGCGCGCGAATCCGGCCTTTTCGGCGGTGCCGTTCCGGTTTGGGGCGGGTGCGGCACCGCCGGTGTGCGTCGTCGTGGCTGATCGCTGTCGCGGCGGGGAGATGCCGGGCCCGGCAAGGTCAGACGCCACCCCGGCCCGCGCCGGGGCGGCCGAACGGAAGGGGCCGTGCGCACGCACACCCCGCATGCCGCGCTTCCCCCGGCGGAGCGCGAAGGTACCCTGGCCGCACAGAGACGTACATCCCGAAGGGAACCCCCATGCCGCTCGAAGCCGGTCTCCTGGAGATCCTCGCCTGCCCGGCGTGCCACGCGCCTCTCCGCGACGAGTCCGCCTCCGAGGAGTCCCCCGAGCTGGTGTGCGAGGGCGAAGGCTGCGGCCTGGCCTACCCCGTCCGGGACGGCATCCCCGTGCTGCTCGTGGACGAGGCCCGGCGCCCGGCCTGACACCGGCGCGCCCGCCCGACCGCCCCCCGACCCGCCGGGAGGGCACACCGCACGGCGTACACCACGGCGTACACGACGGCGACCCGGAGGCTGATCCACGGTGTTCGACGAGTCACTCCTCGATGATCCCGACGCCCTGTCCCGCGCCGACCTCCACGGTCTCCTGCGCGGTGCCGCCGAGTCGGGCGCCCGGGTCCGCACGGCCGCCCGCAACGCGGCGGAGGCCGGCGTCCCCGAGCTCCGCCCGGACGGCCGCCCCCGCGCGGTGCTGGTCGCAGGGCCGGGCCCGGCCGCCGGCTGCACGGCGGACCTGCTCACCGCACTCGCCGGGGGCAGCGCCCCCGTCACTCTGATCCGCCCGACCGGCGTGGCCCCGGCACCCGGCGCCCTGCGCTGGGCGCTGCCCGGCTGGACCGGCCCCCTCGACCTGCTGCTCGTCGCCAGCCCGGACGGTACGGAACCCGGCCTCGCGATCCTCCTGGAGCAGGCGTACCGCCGGGGCTGCTCCGTCGTCTGCGTCACCCCGGCCGGCTCTCCCCTCGCCGACGCCACCGCACAGGCCCGCGGTCTCGCGGTCCCGCTGACGACGTCGCCGAGCGAGACCCGCGAGGGCATCGAGCCCGGCAGCGAGGACCGGCCGAGCGGCGAGCGCCCCGCGCTGCCCATCGGCCCGGGCCTCCTCTGGTCCCTGCTCACGCCCCTGCTCGTCCTGGCCGACCGCATAGGGCTGCTCGCGGCGGACCCGTCCGCGGTCGAGGCCCTCGCCGACCGCCTCGACCAGGTCGCCGAGCGCTGCGGCCCGGCCATCGCCACGTACAGCAACCCCGCCAAGACCCTGGCGGCCGAACTGGCCGACACCGTTCCCCTGATCTGGACGGAGGGGGAGCTGGCCGCCGCGGCCGGCCGGCACTTCGCCGTGCTCCTCGCCGCTCTCGCCGGCCGCCCGGCCCTGGCCGCCGAGCTCCCCGAGGCGCTGACCGCCCACGGCACGCTCCTCTCGGGCGACTTCGCCGCCGGCGCCGACCCCGAGGACTTCTTCCGCGACCGCGTGGAGGAGCCGGAGACGCTGCACGCCCGCGTCGTCCTGCTCCGCGAGCAGGAGCCGGACGTCACTTCGCCCGCCCCCGCCGCCCGCGAACTCGCCCTGCAGCGCGAGACCCCCGTCAGCGAGCTGGAGCCCACGGACACCGACAGCGCCCTGCAGACCGCCGCCGAACTGCTGGCCATCACGGATTTCGCTGCCGTCTACCTGGCCCTCGCCTCGACCCCGTAGACGTAGACGCCGAGACGACGACGCACACACCCCGTCGCAAACGCCGTACGCACGCAACAGTCAGGAAACCGCCCGCATGGACCGCCTCGTCAACACCGTGCGCCCCTACGCCTGGGGCTCCACCACCGCGATCCCCGAGCTGCTGGGCACCACCCCCACCGGCGAGCCGCAGGCAGAACTGTGGATGGGAGCCCACCCGGGCGCTCCGTCCCGCGTGGCGCGGGACGGCGGCGGAGCGGACCCGCGCCCCCTCTCCGACGTCATCGCCACCGACCCCGAGGGCGAGCTCGGATCCCGGGCCGTGCAGCGCTTCGGCCCGCGGCTGCCCTTCCTGTTCAAGGTGCTCGCGGCGGCGTCCCCGCTCTCCCTCCAGGTCCATCCCGACCTCGACCGGGCCGCGGCCGGCCACGCGGAGGAGGAGGCCCGCGACGTCCCCCTCGACGCCCCCCACCGCAACTACAAGGACACCAACCACAAGCCCGAACTCCTCTGCGCCCTCACCCACTTCGAGGGCCTGTGCGGCTTCCGCGCCCCCGACGAGACGGCCGCCCTCCTCGCCGCCCTCGACGTCGACTCCCTCAAGCCGTACGTCGATCTCCTGCACGCCAAGCCGGAGGCGGACGCCCTGCGCGAGGTCCTCACCGCCGTCCTCGGCGCCGACCACGAGGACATGGCCCGGACCGTCACCGAGACGGCCGCCGCCGCCGAGCGCCTCGCCGCGCAGGAGGGCCCGCACCGCGACGCGTACGCCGCCTGCGCCTCCCTCGCCCGGCACTACCCCGGCGACCACGGCGTCATCGCCGCCCTGCTCCTCAACCACGTACGCCTCCAGTCCGGCGAAGCGCTCTACCTCGGCGCCGGCGTCCCGCACGCCTACCTCGACGGCCTCGGCGTCGAAATCATGGCGAACTCGGACAACGTGCTGCGCTGCGGCCTGACGCCCAAGCACATCGACATCCCCGAACTCCTGCGCGTCGTCCGCTTCGAGAGCACCGCCCCCGCCGTCCTGCGCCCGGAGGCCGACGCCGGCGGCGAGGAGATCTACGGCACCCCCGTCGAGGAGTTCCGCCTCTCCCGCTTCGACCTCGCGCCCGGCGCCGAGGCCACCCTGCCCACCGGCACCCCCCAGATCCTCCTGTGCACCTCCGGCACCGCCGTCCTCCGCAGGACGGACACCGGCGAGGAGCTGCGCCTTGACCGGGGAGAGTCCGCGTTCGTACGGGCAGCCGAGCCCGTCGCGCTCGCCGGTGACGACGCCCGGGTCTTCCGCGCCACGGTCGCCGTCTGAGCCGCCGCCCCGCCCCGGGGCTGCAACAATGGCCCGCCATAGCAGTAAAGGAAACGCAAAGCCCGGCGGTCCGGGGGCGGATCGGGCGGATCAGGGCGGAAGGGATACCCCGCACACATGAGTGCATCAGGCGGAACCAAGGCCATCGTCGCCGCGCTCGGCGCCAACCTGGCCATCGCCGTGGCGAAGTTCGTCGCGTTCGCGTTCAGCGGCTCGTCGTCGATGCTCGCCGAAGGAGTGCACTCGGTCGCCGACTCCGGCAACCAGGCGCTGCTCCTGCTCGGCGGCAAGAAGGCCCAGCGCGCGGCCAGCGAGGAACACCCCTTCGGCTACGGCCGCGAGCGCTACATCTACGGCTTCCTCGTCTCGATCGTCCTCTTCACCATCGGCGGCGTCTTCGCGCTCTACGAGGGCTACGAGAAGATCAAGGAACCGCACTCGCTCGACAACTGGTACTGGCCCGTCGGCGTCCTCGTCTTCGCCGTCGTCGCGGAGGGCTTCTCCTTCCGCACGGCCGTCAAGGAGTCCAACGAACTGCGCGGCAAGCAGTCCTGGGGCCAGTTCGTCCGCACCGCCAAGGCTCCCGAACTTCCCGTCGTGCTCCTGGAGGACTTCGGCGCCCTCGTCGGCCTCGTCCTCGCCCTGGGCGGCGTCGGCCTCTCCGTCGTCACGGGCGACGGCGTCTGGGACGGCATCGGCACCCTCTGCATCGGCGCCCTGCTGGTCCTGATCGCCCTCGTCCTCGCCTCGGAGACCAAGTCCCTGCTGCTCGGCGAGGCGGCCGGCCCCGAACAGGTCGCGAAGATCCGCGCCGCGGCCGTCGACGGCGAGACGGTCACCCGCGTCATCCACATGCGCACCCTCCACCTGGGCCCCGAGGAGCTCCTCGTCGCGGCGAAGATCGCGGTCCAGCACGACAACACGGCGACCGAGGTCGCCGATGCGATCGACGCGGCCGAGGCCAGGATCCGCGAGGCGGTCCCGATCGCCCGGGTCATCTACCTGGAACCGGACATCTACCGCGAGGAAGCCGCAGCGGCAGGCATGGATCCGGCAGCGACCCCGGGCGGCCCGGGCCCGCGCTGAGCACGCGGTGCCCGGCCCGGGCCCGCGCCGGGCACCAGGCTGACCGGCCCGTAGCCCGGCTCACCCGGGCCCCGGGCCGGTCACTGCACCTCCTGCAGAACCCTCACGAGCGCGTCCGCCTCGCCCTCCGCCGAGAGCAGCCGCTCCCGGAAATCCGGATCCATCAGCTTCCGCGACAGCATCGCCAGGATCCGCAGATGCTCGTCGCCCGCCGCGGCGCCCGGCACGGCGATCATGAAGATCAACCGGGCATACGTCCCGTCGAGCGCCCCCCACTCGATCCCCTCGCCCGACCGGGCGAAGCCCACGACCGGCGCCGACACCGCATCCGTCTTCGCGTGCGGGATCGCGATCTCCTCCCCGAGGCCGGTCGTCCCCAGCTCCTCCCGCGCGAGCGCCGCCGCGACCAGACCGTCCACGTCGGTCACCGCGCCGCTCGCCGCGAGCAGCCCCGCCATCTCCCGGATCGCCGCTTCCTTCTCCCGCGCCGCGAGTCGCGGCCGTACGGTCCGGGCGGTGAGATGCCCGGAGAGCGCGGACTCGGCGGGCGCAGGAACGGCGGGCGCGGGAGTGGCGGACGCCGAACCGGCGGGCACAGCCCCGGACCCGGCCGCCGTTGCCCCCACGGCGGGAGCCGGTACCACGGACGGCCCCCTCCCGACCGTCATCAAGGTGACCGTCAGCAGAGCCGTCACCACCGTCCCGATGGCGATGGCGACGAAGAACATCGGCACCCCGCCGACCGCCCCCAGTGCCGCCACCACCGGCCCCCCGTGCGGCACGTTGTCCTGGACCCCCGCCAGCCCGGCCACCGCCCCGGCCACCGCGCCACCGGCCATGTTCGCCGGAATGACCCGCGCCGGCCGCGCCGCGGCGAACGGGATCGCGCCCTCGGTGATGCCGAAGCACCCCATGAACAGAGCCGCCAGCCCCGTCTCCCGCTCCTGCGCGCTGAACAGCCCCCGCCGCAGCAGCGTCGCGAGACCCTGCCCGAGCGGCGGCACCGGAATCGCAGCCGCGCACATGCCCATGACCTCCGGGTTCTTCGAGACCAGCCCCGCGCCGAAGAGGAACGCCGTCTTGTTGACCGGCCCGCCCATGTCGAAGGCGATCATCAGCCCGAGCACCACGCCGAGCAGGGCGGCACTCGTCCCCGTCAGCCCGCCCAGCCAGCTGGTGAGGTGCTCGAAGACCCAGGCGATCGGCCGGCCGATGACGTAGATGAAGAACAGCCCGACCGACGTCGTGGCCACGACCGGGATCACGATGATCGGCATGACCGGCCGGACGAAGTCCGGCACCCTGACCTTCTTGATCCACAACACCAGGTAGCCGGCCAGGAACCCCGTGGCGATCGCCCCGATGAACCCCGCCCCCGCCTTGCTGTCGTACAACTCCCCGTGGCTCGCGACCCAGCCGCCCACCATGCCCGGCACGAGAGCCGGCCGGTCCCCGATCGCGTAGGCGATGTAGCCGGAGAGGACGGGGATCATCAGCGTGAAGCCGATGACGCCGATGTCGTTGACGGACTGCCAGAACGAGCTGTCGAAGACGAACCCCTGCGGCGTGGTGCGCCCACCGAGGGCGAGCGACACGGCGATCAGCAGACCGCCGACGACCACGAACGGAATCATGTACGAGACGCCGTTCATCAGCGCCTTATAGACGGAGCTACGCTCCTTCCCGCCGGCGCCGCCCGCACCGCCGAAGAGACCGGCACCGCCTCCGGCCCCCGCCCCCGGGCCGCGGTGCACCGGCGCCTCCAGCACGTCCCGGATGAGCCGCTCCGGATGGTGAATGCCCTCGGCGACCCCGACGGACAGCACCCGCTTCCCGGCGAAGCGGGTGAGGTCGACGTCCTTGTCGGCGGCGACGATGATGCCGTCGGCCTCCGCGATCTCACGGTCGGACAGGACGTTCTCCGCCCCGATCGACCCCTGCGTCTCGACCTTCATCGCATGGCCGAGCGCCTGCGCGGCCTGGGCCAGCTTCTCCGCCGCCATGTACGTGTGCGCGATCCCGGTCGGGCAGGCGGTCACCGCGAGCAGCTTGCGCCCCGGTGCGCCCCCTGCGACGCCTCCGTCCTTCCCTGCGGGACCGGCTGCACTGGCTGGACTGGCCACGTGGGTCTCCTCACAACGGATCGCTCGCGGCGGCATGCCGCATCCTCGCGCTGATCGCATCCTGCAACACCTGACCTGCACAGGAAACAAGGACGTTCCGGTGTCAGCAGCCAGGAGTTCGACGGAATCTGACGTTCCGGCGGATCGGGCGCCAGTGGGGGTGGGGTTCGGCAGGCCCCCCGGTGTAGATTCGTGGACGAGCCAGACGTCGCTGCTGATGGCGGTCGGGCGGCCCGCACGACGGACCGGCCGAGGGAGAGAGGGCCTCCGACGGACTGCGCTGCGGTCGGGGCACCGGTGTGTCCAGTGTGTCCAGCTGCTCAGGCAGCCCGACCGCATGCACGGCCGTGTCCACCCTCGCTCGCCCTTCACAGAGGAGCAGCCCGTATGACCACCACTTCCCCCGGCCAGGACTTCAAGGTCGCGGACCTCTCGCTGGCGGCCTTCGGCCGCAAGGAGATCACGCTGGCCGAGCACGAGATGCCCGGTCTGATGTCGATCCGCAAGGAGTACGCGGAGACGCAGCCGCTGGCGGGTGCGCGCATCACCGGCTCGCTGCACATGACGGTCCAGACGGCCGTGCTGATCGAGACCCTCGTGGCCCTCGGCGCGCAGGTCCGCTGGGCGTCCTGCAACATCTTCTCCACCCAGGACCACGCCGCCGCCGCCATCGCGGTCGGCCCGGACGGCACCCCGGAGAACCCGCAGGGCGTGCCGGTCTTCGCCTGGAAGGGCGAGACCCTGGAGGAGTACTGGTGGTGCACGGAGCAGGCCCTGACCTGGCCGGACACCGCCACCGGCGGCCCCAACATGATCCTGGACGACGGCGGTGACGCCACCCTCCTGGTCCACAAGGGCGTCGAGTTCGAGAAGGCGGGCAGCGCCCCGGACCCGTCGACCGCGGACAGCGAGGAGTACGCCCAGATCCTCACCGTGCTGAACCGCACGCTGGGGGAGAGCCCCCAGAAGTGGACCCAGCTGGCGTCCGAGATCCGCGGCGTCACCGAGGAGACCACGACCGGCGTCCACCGTCTCTACGAGATGCAGCGCGACGGCTCGCTCCTCTTCCCCGCGATCAACGTGAACGACGCGGTGACGAAGTCGAAGTTCGACAACAAGTACGGCTGCCGCCACTCGCTGATCGACGGCATCAACCGCGCCACGGACGTCCTGATCGGCGGCAAGGTCGCGGTCGTCTGCGGCTACGGCGACGTGGGCAAGGGCTGCGCCGAGTCGCTGCGCGGCCAGGGCGCCCGGGTCATCGTCACCGAGATCGACCCGATCAACGCGCTGCAGGCGGCGATGGACGGCTACCAGGTCACCACCCTGGACGACGTCGTCGAGATCGCCGACATCTTCGTCACCACGACGGGCAACAAGGACATCATCATGGCCTCGGACATGGCCAAGATGAAGCACCAGGCCATCGTCGGCAACATCGGCCACTTCGACAACGAGATCGACATGGCCGGCCTGGCGAAGATCCCCGGCATCGTGAAGGACGAGGTCAAGCCGCAGGTCCACACCTGGACCTTCGAGGACGGCAAGGTCCTCATCGTGCTGTCCGAGGGCCGCCTGCTGAACCTCGGCAACGCGACCGGCCACCCGTCGTTCGTCATGTCGAACTCGTTCGCGGACCAGACGCTGGCCCAGATCGAGCTGTTCACGAAGCCCGAGTCCTACCCGACGGACGTCTACGTCCTGCCGAAGCAGCTGGACGAGAAGGTGGCCCGCCTCCACCTCGACGCGCTCGGCGTCAAGCTGACCACGCTCCGCCCGGAGCAGGCCGCCTACATTGGTGTCCCGGTGGAGGGCCCGTACAAGCCGGACCACTACCGCTACTGACACCGACGCAGCACGACGAGCAACACGAACAGCGATCGGTAGCAGGCCCCTGCCGGGAAGGCAGGGGCCTGTCCCCGTTCTGTCGAGGACCCCACCATGCCCCGCGGCCGCTACTCGCTCCACGACCCGCACGACCACACCCCCCTCGGTGAAGAGCACTTCCACTGCGCCACCGGCCCCTCCGGCTGGCGCTACGTCTCGCAGCTCACCACTCCGGCCGGCGACCACGCCGGCTCCGTCGACCTCACCCTCGACGACCTGGGCCGCCCCATCCGTCTGCAGCTCCAGGCCGCGGACTGGCAGGTGCGCGGCGCGGCCCTCGACGGTGTGACCTGGGTCCGCACGGACCCGTCCGGCGAGCACGCCACGGAGGGCAATGTCCCGCAGGCACGCGCCTTCACCGGCGCGTCCCCCGCCTTCTACGTCGCCCTGTCCCGCGCGCTGCGCCTGACACCGGGCGCGGGCGCCACGCGCATCCGCCTGGTCGGCTTCACCTCCCCCGTCCTCGCCCCCCGGACCCTCGACCAGTCGTGGGCCCTGGTCAGCAGGACAGCACACGCCACTGACAACGGCCCGCTCCAGGTGGACGAGTACCAGGTCAGCGACCTGGAGACCGGCGAGCAGCACACGGTGAACCTGGCCGGCGACGTGGTCCTGTCGGCACCCGGCATCGAGCTGGAGGACCTGGACAGCCCACCGTCGACGTTCACCTGAGGTTCCCCTCGGTGACTCGATGTGCGGAAGGGCTGGTCAGCCTGGTACTGTCCTCTTCGCCTCACAAAACCTGTTGACACGGGAGGAGTGGGGAGGTAGATTCGAACGGTTGCCGGGGGAGCTGGACAGGCTCCCAAGCAGCGGCTAGTGTCTATAGCGTCCAGGTGGTGAACGAGATTCACCCCGGGCACCTCGATTCCTTATCGGAAAGCGGAAAGCCGATTAGCTCGGCCGGAAAGCGTCTGATAAAGTCGGGGCCACCGCCGGAAAGCGAAAGCTGAAAGGCGAAACCCCGCTCCAACAGGGGGCCGGAAACGGAATTCGGACCGGAAACGGACCGGAAAACGGATCTGGTAAGGTTGGAAACAGCGAAGGGAAGCGCCCGGAGGAAAGCCCGAGAGGGTGAGTACAAAGGAAGCGTCCGTTCCTTGAGAACTCAACAGCGTGCCAAAAGTCAACGCCAGACTA
>NZ_JOFL01000005.1 GCF_000719265.1 Streptomyces roseoverticillatus
TCCGCGGCTTTCGACCCCGACAAGCTCAACGTGGCCATCAACGGCGTCTGGGTCTGCCGCAACGGCTCCGTCGGCGACGACCGCGACCTCGTCGACATGCGCTACCGGGAGGTCCGTATCACCGCCGACCTCGCCGAGGGCTCCGAGACCGCCGTCATCTGGGCCAACGACCTCACCGCCGACTACGTCCACGAGAACAGCGCGTACTCCTCATGACGACCACAGACAGCACGGACACCCCCGACACCGCGGGCACGACCCGCAAGCACACCGCCCTCCCTAAGGCGCGCATCCTCATCGAGGCGCTGCCCTGGCTGACGCGGCACCACGGCAAGACCGTCGTCATCAAGTTCGGCGGCAACGCCATGGTCGACGACGAGCTCAAGGCCGCCTTCGCCCAGGACGTCGTCTTCCTCCACCACGCCGGGCTGCGCCCCGTGGTCGTGCACGGCGGCGGCCCGCAGATCAGCGCCCAGCTCGACCGGATGGGCCTCACTTCGGAGTTCAAGGCCGGCCTGCGCGTCACCACGCCCGAGGCCATGGACGTCGTCCGCATGGTCCTCGCCGGGCAGGTGCAGCGCGAACTCGTCGGGCTGCTCAACGAGCACGGCCCGCTCGCCGTCGGGCTGACGGGCGAGGACGCCCACACCATGACCGCCACCAAGCACTACGCCGAGATAGGCGGCGAGCGCGTCGACATCGGCCGCGTCGGCGAGATCACCGCCATCGACACCGGCGCCGTCCAGGCCCTGCTCGACGACGGGCGCATCCCCGTCATCTCCTCCGTCGCCCGCAGCGCCGACGACGCCGACGCCCACGGGGTCTTCAACGTCAACGCCGACACCGCGGCCGCCGCGCTTGCCGCGGCCCTCGGCGCCGAGACGCTCATGGTCCTCACCGACGTCGAGGGCCTCTACGAGGACTGGCCGCACAGCGACGAGGTCATCAGCCGGCTCACGGCGAGCGAACTGGAGGCGCTGCTCCCGGACCTGGCGAGCGGCATGGTCCCCAAGATGCAGGGCTGCCTGCACGCCGTGCGCAACGGCGTCACCACGGCCCGCGTGATAGACGGCCGGGTCCAGCACTCGATCCTGCTGGAGATCTTCACGGACGAGGGGATCGGCACGATGGTCGTGCCCGACCCTGCGGCGACCGACCAGAAGGGACTGCAGCCGTGAGCAACGCGGAACTCACCGGGCGCTGGCAGGGCGCCCTGATGGACAACTACGGGACCCCGCGCGTCCCCCTGCTCCGCGGCGAGGGCAGCACGGTCTGGGACGCCGACGGCAAGCCGTACCTCGACCTCGTCGGCGGCATCGCCGTCAACGCCCTCGGCCACGCCCACCCGGCGGTCGTCCGGGCCGTGTCGGACCAGATCGCCACCCTCGGCCACGTCTCCAACCTCTTCACCGCCGAGCCGACGGTCGCCCTCGCCGAGCGGCTGCTCGGCCTCGCCGGCCGGCCGGGGCGCGTGTACTTCGCCAACTCGGGCGCGGAGGCAGTCGAAGCGGCCTTCAAGATCGGACGGCGGACGGGGCGGCCCCACATGGTCGCCGCCATCGGCGGCTTCCACGGCCGCACGATGGGCGCGCTGGCCCTCACCGGCCAGCCCGCCAAGCAGGACCCCTTCCTGCCGCTCCCCGCCGGCGTCACCCACGTCCCCTACGGGGACGAGGACGCGCTCCGGGCGGCCGTCACCACCGACACCGCGCTCGTCGTGCTGGAGCCCGTCCAGGGCGAGGGCGGCGTCATCGTCCCGCCCCCCGGCTACCTGGCCGCCGCCCGCGAGATCACCCGCGCCACCGGCACCCTCCTCGTCCTGGACGAGATCCAGACAGGTATCGGCCGCACGGGCCACTGGTTCGAGCATCAAGCACAGGGCGTCGAGCCCGACGTCGTCACCCTCGCCAAGGGCCTCGGCGGCGGCCTGCCCATCGGCGCGACCCTCGCCTTCGGCGCGGCGGCCGACCTGCTGACACCCGGTCAGCACGGCTCCACCTTCGGCGGGAACCCCGTCGCGTGCGCCGCCGCCCTGGCCGTCATCGACACCCTGGAGACCGACGGGATCCTCGCCCGCGTGACGGCGGCGGGGGAGCGGCTGCGTGACGGGATCGCTGCGCTCGGCCACCCCCTGGTCGACCGTGTCCGTGGCGCGGGCCTGCTGCTGGGTATTGTCCTTTCCGAGCCCCTTGCACCGAAGGTGCAGCAGGCAGCACAGGACGCCGGCCTTCTGGTGAACGCGGTCGCACCCGACGTGGTGCGTTTGGCCCCGCCGCTGGTCATCACCGAAGATGAGGTGGAAACGTTCCTCCGGGCACTGCCGGGTGTCCTGGACGCCGCTGCTCCCGGGGAACGACGAAGCGGAGACTGACGAGACGATGACCCAGGCGCAGGAGCCGGAGCCGTTCCACGGCGGACAGGCCGTACCGCAGACCCGTACTGCCCGTCACCGCCGGATCGTGGACATCCTCGGCCGGCAGGCGGTCCGGTCGCAGAGCCAGCTCGCCAAGCTGCTCGCCGACGACGGCCTGTCCGTCACCCAGGCGACGCTCTCCCGCGACCTGGACGAACTGGGCGCGGTCAAGATCCGCAACACCGGGGGCGAGCTGATCTACGCCGTCCCCTCCGAGGGCGGCGACCGCACCCCCCGGGCCCCGCTCGGCGAGTCCGCGACCGAGGCGCGCATGGCCCGCCTCGCGGGCGAGCTGCTGATCTCGGCGGAGGCGTCCGCCAACCTCGTCGTCCTGCGCACCCCGCCGGGCGCCGCCCAGTTCTTCGCCTCGGCGATCGACCAGGCGGGTGTCCACGAGATCATCGGCACCATCGCGGGCGACGACACGGTGATGCTCATCAGCCGCGACCCCAAGGGCGGCCAGGCCCTCGCGGACCACCTCCTGAGGCTGGCTCAGAAGGAGCGCTGACGAGCCGTCCGGACGCGTCCGCGGGCCGCCGCGGGCGTGAACTCGCCACCGGCGTGGGCAGGATGACGAGGGGCGCGGGGCGTCGGCCTCATGAAATCCGGCCCAACAGCAGGCATGGGGCGAGGGAGGACACATGCTGGCGATCCGCGCGGCGAAGCTCTTCGACGGGATAGGCCCGGGGACCGTCGAACGGCCCACGGTGCTGGTGGAGGGCGGGCGGATCACCGGCGTGGTGCCCGGCGGGAGCGTGCCCGCGGAGGCCGGGCTCGTGGACCTGGGGGAGGCGACGCTGCTGCCCGGGTTCGTGGACACCCACGTGCACCTCGCCTTCGACGCGAGCCAGGACGCCGTCGGCCGGCTGCGGCGCGCCGGTGACGAGGAACTGCTCGACCGCATGCGGGCCGCGGCCCGCGCGACCCTCGCCGCGGGCGTGACGACCGTGCGCGACCTGGGGGACCGGGGATATCTGGCGCTGCGGATCCGGGAGGAGACCGCCAAGGACCCCGCGGCCGGGCCCACCGTGCTCGCCTCCGGCCCGCCCCTGACGACCGCCCGCGGCCACTGCTGGTTCCTCGGCGGGCGGGCCGAGGGCGTCGACGGGATCCGGGCGGCCGTCCGCGAACGGGCCGGGCGCGGTGTGGACGTCGTGAAGGTGATGGTGACCGGCGGCGACCTCACCCCCGGCTCCGACCCCTGCCACGTGCAGTACGGGCACGCCGAGCTGCTCGCCGCCGTGCGCGAGGCGCACCGGCACGGCCTTCCGATCACGGCCCACGCGCACTCCGCCGCCGGCATCGCCGACGCCGTGGCCGCCGGGTTCGACATGGTCGAGCACTGCTTCTTCGTCACCGAGATCACCGACGAGAGCGACGAGACCGACCCCGGCGTGAACTACGACCGGCGGGTGCTCGACGACATGGTCCGCCTCGGCGTGGTCGCTTCCCTCACCCTCGGATCCCTGCCCGGCGGCCCGCCGCCCCCGCCGCGGATCGCCCGCCGCATCCCCGGCCTGGTCGCCGGGCTGGCCGCGATGCGCGAGGCGGGGGTGGGGGTGGTGTGCGGCAGCGACTCGGGGATCTTCCCGGTCAAGGCCCATGGCAGCCATCCGTACAGCGTCGCCGCCATGGTGGAGACGGGATTCACCCCGCTGGAGGCGCTCCGCGCGGCCACCTCGGCCGCGGCCCGCGCCTGCGGCGTCGCCTGCCGCAAGGGCTGCATCGCCCCCGGCTTCGACGCGGACCTCGTGGCCGTGGCCGGTGACCCGCTCGCCGACATCACGGCCGTCCACGCGGTGACCGCGGTCTTCCGCGAGGGGACGCGGATCCCCCTGGCGTAGCCGGCCGGCCGCGCGTGTTCCCCGGAAGGGCCCGGAAACGACGGAAGGGACCGGAAACGACGGAAGCCGCTCCCTCGCTGTGCGAGGAAACGGCTTCCGACCTGCGATGTTCGCTGGTCGGGACGGCGGGATTTGAACCCACGACCCCTTGACCCCCAGTCAAGTGCGCTACCAAGCTGCGCCACGTCCCGGTGCTCGTCCCTCCCGGGTTTCTTCCCGGTGGGGCGTGCAGAAAGAAAATATCCTGTTTGGCGGCGTGATCCAAATTCGGGGTCCGCGGTCCCGTCCGCGTGACGAGGCCGTCACGCAAAGCAAACCACGAAGAGCATTGACGAACCATACGGTCGAGTGCATAGTTATACCCATCAGCGAATGCATCGTAAGGAGAAACCCGTGACCGAGCGCGTCGTACTCGCCTACTCCGGCGGCCTGGACACCTCCGTCGCCATCGGCTGGATCGCCGAGGAGACGGGCGCCGAGGTCATCGCCGTTGCCGTGGACGTCGGCCAGGGCGGCGAGGACCTGGACGTCATCCGCAAGCGCGCGCTCGCCTGCGGTGCGGTGGAGGCGGAGGTCGCCGACGCCAAGGACGAGTTCGCCGAGGAGTACTGCCTCCCGGCGATCAAGGCCAACGCCCTCTACATGGACCGATACCCGCTGGTCTCCGCCCTCTCCCGGCCCACGATCGTCAAGCACCTCGTGGCCGCCGCGAAGAAGCACGGCGCGACCACCGTCGCCCACGGCTGCACCGGCAAGGGCAACGACCAGGTGCGGTTCGAGGCCGGCATCTCCTCCCTCGCGCCCGAGCTCAAGTGCATCGCCCCCGTCCGGGACTACGCGATGACGCGGGACAAGGCCATCGCTTTCTGCGAGGCCAAGGGCCTGCCGATCGCCACCACCAAGAAGTCGCCGTACTCCATCGACCAGAACGTCTTCGGCCGGGCCGTCGAGACCGGCTTCCTGGAGGACATCTGGAACGCCCCGATCGAGGACGTCTACGACTACACGGCGAACCCGGCCACCCCCCGGGAGGCCGACGAGGTGATCATCACCTTCGAGCAGGGCGTCCCGGTCGCGATCGACGGCAAGCCCGTCTCCGTGCTGCAGGCCATCCAGCAGCTCAACGAGCGGGCCGGCGCGCAGGGCATCGGCCGGCTCGACATGGTCGAGGACCGGCTCGTGGGCATCAAGTCCCGGGAGATCTACGAGGCGCCCGGCGCGATCGCGCTGATCACCGCCCACCAGGAGCTGGAGGCCGTCACGGTCGAGCGCGAGCTCGCCCGCTACAAGCGGCAGGTCGAGCAGCGGTGGACCGAGCTCGTCTACGACGGCCTGTGGTTCTCCCCGCTCAAGCGGGCCCTGGACGGCTTCATCGCCGAGGCCAACGAGCACGTCTCCGGCGACATCCGGATGACGCTGCACGGCGGCCGGGCCGTCGTCACGGGCCGGAAGTCCGAGAAGTCGCTCTACGACTTCAACCTCGCCACGTACGACACGGGCGACACGTTCGACCAGTCGATGTCGAAGGGCTTCATCGAGATCTTCGGCCTGTCCTCGAAGATCGCCGCGAAGCGGGACCTGGCCTTCTAAGCCGCGGCTCGCACCGACGTCCGTCCCTCCCTCCGCCTCCCCGGCCCGCCGCGGCCGGGGAGGCTCCAGCACCGCGCCACGCAGAGGAGCAGCACGATGACCACGGGTCCGCAGAGCCAGGCCGCAGGCGGCGACGTACGTCTCTGGGGCGGCCGGTTCGCCGACGGGCCCGCCGAGGCCCTCGCCCAGCTCTCCGCCTCCGTCCACTTCGACTGGCGGCTCGCCCCGTACGACATCGCCGGCTCCCGCGCGCACGCCCGCGTGCTGCACAAGGCCGGGCTGCTCACGGACGACGAGCTCACCCGCATGATCGAGGGCCTCGGGCTGCTGGAGGCCGACGTCGCCGCCGGCACCTTCACCGGCACCGTCGCCGACGAGGACGTGCACACCGCCCTCGAACGGGGCCTGCTGGAGCGGCTCGGCCCCGACCTCGGGGGCAAGCTGCGCGCCGGGCGGTCCCGCAACGACCAGGTCGCCACGCTCTTCCGGATGTACCTGCGCGACCACGCCCGGATCATCGGCGGGCTGATCGCCGATCTCCAGGAGGCGCTCGTCGGCCTCGCCGAGGCGCACCCGGACGTCGCCATGCCGGGCCGGACGCACCTGCAGCACGCGCAGCCGGTGCTCTTCGCCCACCACGTGCTCGCGCACGTCCAGGCGCTGTCGCGGGACGCGGAGCGGCTGCGGCAGTGGGACGAGCGCACGGCGGTCTCGCCGTACGGCTCGGGCGCGCTCGCCGGGTCCTCCCTCGGGCTGGACCCGGAGGCGGTCGCCGCCGACCTCGGCTTCGAGCGCGGCTCCGCGGGCAACTCCATCGACGGGACGGCCTCGCGGGACTTCGTCGCCGAGTTCGCCTTCATCACGGCGATGATCGGCATCGACCTGTCGCGCGTCGCCGAGGAGGTCATCATCTGGAACACGAAGGAGTTCTCCTTCGTGACCCTCCACGACGCCTTCTCGACCGGCTCGTCGATCATGCCGCAGAAGAAGAACCCGGACATCGCCGAGCTGGCGCGCGGCAAGTCCGGGCGGCTCATCGGCAACCTCACCGGGCTGCTCGCCACGCTCAAGGCCCTGCCGCTCGCCTACAACCGCGACCTGCAGGAGGACAAGGAGCCGGTCTTCGACTCCTGCGACCAGCTGGAGGTCCTGCTCCCGGCCTTCACCGGGATGATGGCGACCCTCACGGTCAACCGCGCCCGGATGGAGGAGCTGGCCCCCGCCGGTTTCTCACTGGCCACCGACATCGCCGAGTGGCTGGTCAAGCAGGGCGTGCCGTTCCGCGTGGCGCACGAGGTGGCGGGGGAGTGCGTCAAGGAGTGCGAGGCCGGGGGCATCGAGCTCGACGGGCTCACCGACGAGCAGTTCGCCGCGATCTCCCCGCACCTGACGCCCGAGGTCCGCTCGGTCCTGAGCGTCCCCGGCGCGCTGGCCTCGCGCAACGGCCGGGGCGGCACGGCGCCGTCCGCGGTCGCGGTCCAGCTCGGCGAGGTCAAGGCGGACCTGGTGGTCCAGCGGGAGTGGGCCGAGGCCAAGCGCGGCTGAGGCCCCTGACGCCCGGCTCGATCGACGCCCGGGCTCGGGCTGAGACGTCGGCAACCCGAATGAGACATCCACGTCTCATTCGGGTTATCGTCGTCTCATGAGTGTTGACCGGGACCATGTGCTGAGGGAGGCCGCCGCCCTGCTCACCCGCAAGGCGACCGCCTCCATGGACGAGATCGCCAAGGCCGCGGGGATCGGCCGCGCCACCCTCCACCGCCACTTCTCCGGGCGCGACGCGCTCGTGCGCGCCTTGGAGGAGCTGGGCATCCAGCAGTTCGAGCAGGCCCTGGACGCGGCCCGGATCGAGGAGGGCGACGCGGCCGGCGCCGTCCGCCGCCTGATCGACGAGGCCGAGCCCGTCGCCGGCATGCTCGCCTTCCTCTTCACCGAGAACCAGCTCTACGAGAACGGCACCAACGAGGGCTGGAACCGGCTCGACACCCGCGTCCAGCAGCTCTTCAGCCGCGGCCAGGAGGACGGCTCCTTCCGGCTCGACCTCACGCCCGCCTGGCTCACCGAGGCCCTCTACGGCCTGATCGGCACCGGCGCCTGGGCCGTCCAGGACCGGCGCGTGGCCGCCAAGGACATGCCCCGCATGGTCGCCGAACTGCTCCTGGGCGGCGCCGAACGAAGGGCCGATACCGAGCGGAGGATAAAACGGTGACCGGAACCAACGGCCGCGCGCTGATCGCGGAGGCCCCCGCCGAGACGCCCCGTCCCGGACGCTGGCTCGCGCTCGCCGTCCTCGCCCTGGCCGTCCTCCTCGTCGCCGTCGACGCGACCGTCCTCGGTCTCGCGACGCCCTTCCTCAGCGAGGACCTGCGCCCGTCCGGCACCCAGCTGCTGTGGATCGGCGACGTCTACTCGTTCGTCATCGCCGGACTCCTGGTCTCCATGGGCAGCCTCGGCGACCGCATCGGCCGCAAGAAGCTCCTGCTGACCGGCGCGGTGGCCTTCGGCGCGGTCTCCGTGCTGAACGCCTACGCCACCAGCCCCGAGATGATGATCGCGGCCCGGGCCCTGCTGGGCGTCGCGGGCGCGACGCTGATGCCCTCCACGCTCGCCCTGATCCGCAACATCTTCCACGACCCCAAGGAACGCAGCCTGGCCATCGGCATCTGGGGCGCCATGGCCTCGGCGGGCGCCGCGGTGGGCCCGGTCGTGGGCGGCTTCCTGCTGGGCCACTTCTGGTGGGGCTCGGTCTTCCTGATCAACCTGCCGGTGATGGCCGTGCTGGTGCTCGTCGGCATCAAGCTGCTGCCCGAGTCCCGCGACCCGTCGCCCGGCCCGTGGGACCTGCTCAGCGTGGTGCTCTCCATGACCGGCGTCATCGCCGTCGTCTACGCGATCAAGGAGGGGGCGACCCATGGACTGCGCTGGGACGTCGCCGCGGCGGGCGCCGTCGGAGTCCTCGCGCTGCTGTGGTTCGTCCGCCGGCAGCTCACACTGCCCTCGCCGCTGCTGGACATGCGCCTCTTCCACCACCGGGGCTTCTCCGGCGCGGTGCTGGCCGACCTGCTGACCGTCCTCGGCCTGTCCGGCATGGTCTTCTTCCTGTCGCAGTTCCTCCAGCTCGTCCAGGGGCGCAGCCCGCTGGAGGCGGGCCTCGCCGAGCTGCCGGCGGCGGTCGGTGCGGTCACGGCGGGGCTGCTCGCGGGGCGGGCCGCCCGGCGGTTCTCGGTGCGCTCGGTCGTGGCCGGCGGGCTCGCGGCGATCGGCGTGGCCCTCGCGGTCCTCGTCTGGCTGCAGTCCGACACCGCCTACCCGGTGCTCGGCGCTACCCTGCTGGTCGTGGGGGTCGGCGCGGGCTTCTCCTTCACCGTCACGGCCGACGTGATCCTCTCCAGCGTGCCCAAGGAACAGGCGGGCGCCGCCTCGGCCGTCTCGGAGACGGCGTACGAGCTCGGTGCCGCGCTCGGCATCGCACTGCTCGGCTCGATCGTCACCGGCGTCTACCGGGACTTCACCGTCCCCGCGGGCGTGCCCGCGGCGGCCGCCGGCGAGGCACGCGAGTCCCTCGGCGGCGCCGTGGAGGCATCCTCCGCACTGCCGGCCGACCAGGCCACGAGCCTGCTCACCTCCGCGCAGGACGCCTTCGTCGACGGGCTGCAGATCGCCTCCGGCGTCGGCGCGGTGGTGCTGCTGGCGACGGCCGTCGCCGCGTGGTTCCTGCTCCGCGGGCAGAAGCTGGAGGAGGGCTACGGCGGCTGATCCGCCGCGCGGGTGCGGCTAAACCTCCATGTGGGTACGGCGAACCCCCGCGCGGGTACGGCGAATCCGCCGCGCGAGTACGGCAGAACGGAACCGCGCTCGCCGGATTGAGCCGGGCACGGCTCACATGAGCAAAGCGCACGACGGGCCGGGGCGGCAAGCCCCGGCCCGTGTGACATATGCCGGAAACAATTTCCCTTGACGAGGTCCTTACGTCCGGGCAACGATCACGACCACTGGTCGACATTGTCGAACGTGGTTCGGTTTACGACAGCGGTTTTCCGCCGTCCCGTTGCCAAAGGACACCCCCCCCATGCGCCTCCGCAGAACGGTCAGACTCCTGCTCGCCGCCGCGGCCACCGCGGCCCTGGGCCTCACGGGCCTCGCCGCCTCCCCGGCCTCCGCCTCCGTCCTCGACATCCCGCCGAAGGGCGCCAACGACTGGTCCTGCAAGCCGGATTCGGCCCACCCCGAGCCCGTCGTGCTGGTCAACGGCACCTTCAAGCTCATGGCCGAGAACTGGTCCGCGCTCTCCCCGAAGCTGAAGGAGGCGGGCTACTGCGTCTTCGCCTTCAACTACGGCAACATGGAGACCGCCCCGATCCCGCAAGCGGCCGCGGAGCTGCGCGACTTCGTGGAGGCCGTGCGGGGCGCCACGGGCGCGAAGAAGGTCGACCTCGTCGGTCACAGCCAGGGCGGCATGATGCCGCGCTACTACGTGAAGTTCCTGGGCGGCGCGGACAAGGTCGACGACCTCGTCGGCATCGTCCCGTCCAATCACGGCACGAAGAACCCGCTGGCCGTCGCGGCCGGCTGGACGATCTGCCCGTCCTGCGTCGACCAGCAGTGGGGCTCGGACTTCATGAAGAAGCTCAACGAGGGCGAGGAGGCGCCGGCCGGACCCGACTACACCGTCGTCTCCACGCGCTACGACGAAGTCGTCGTCCCGTACACCAGCGCCCTGCTGAGCGGCCCGGCCGGGCGCGTCACCAACGTCGTGCTGCAGGACAAGTGCAAGCTCGACCTCTTCATGCACGACCAGGCCACCAAGGACCCGGTCGTCGCCCAGTGGGTTCTCAACGCGCTGGGACGCAAGGGCCCGGCCGATCCGGCCTTCCAGCCCACCTGCATCAGCCTGGGCTAGCCGCGCCGCGGCCGGGAGAGGTAGATGTGACGAGGCGTCAGGCGGCCTTCGAGGCCCGGGCCTTGGTCGCGTAGACGTCCACGTACTCCTGGCCCGACAGGCTCATGACCTCGCTCATCACCTCGTCGGTGACGGCGCGCAGGATGTAGCGGTCGCGGTCCATGCCCTCGTAGCGGGAGAAGTCCAGCGGATCGCCGAAGCGGACCGTCACCGGGGCGAGGCGCAGCATGCCCTTGCCGCCCGGCTGGACCTTGTCCATGCCGACCATCGCGAACGGCACCACCGGCGCGCCCGTCATCAGCGCGAGGCGGGCGATGCCGGTGCGGCCGCGGTAGAGCCGGCCGTCGGGAGAGCGGGTGCCCTCGGGGTAGATGCCGAAGACCTTGCCCTCGTCGAGGATCCGGCGGCCGGTCATCAGCGCCGCGACACCGCCGTGGCCGCCGTCACGGTCCACCGGGATCATGCCGGAGCTGCGGAAGAACCAGGCCATGAGCCGGCCCTTGACCCCCTTGCCCGTGACGTACTCGTCCTTGCCGATGAAGAACACCTGCCGCTTGACCACCAGTGCCAGGAACAGCGAGTCGACGAAGGTCACGTGGCTGCCCGCGAGGATGACCGGTCCGTTGCCGGGGATGTTCTCCGTGCCCTCCACCTTGGGGCGGTACAGGACGCGCATGAGCAATCCGAGGAACGCCTTGAGCAAGATGCGGGACAACGGGGCCCTCCGGTCGTGGTGGTCGGTGCGGCGCATGCCTGCGCAGGGGCTGACCATACTCGTCGGTATGGCCCACGCGCACCCCGGGTAGGGGGAGGCGATACGGAGTGTTGACGTGAGTTTGCACGCCGTTTGTCTTCCGTCTTCACAGACGGAAGTCGTACGTGTTTACGATCTGCGCGTCCGACAGGTGCCCGACCGGCGCCGGGACCGCAAGCAAGGAGCGTTCATGGATCAGGAGCAGCGGCCGGGCAGGCGCACCCTTCTGGGGGCCGCCGCGGCCCTCGGCGCGGGAGCGGTCGTCCTCGGCGGCGGAGCGGGCACGGCGGCGGCCGCGACCTCCGCCCCGGCGGCGCAGGGTCGCGGCGGCGGCACGGGCGGCGGTTCGTACAAGGACCTGCCGGTGCCCACCGTCATCGGCCACCGGGGCGCCTGCGGCTACCGCCCCGAGCACACCCTCGGCTCCTACCAGTTCGCCCTCGACAACGGCGCGGACGTCATCGAGCAGGACGTCGTCCCCACCAAGGACGGGCACCTCGTCTGCCGGCACGAGAACGACATCACCGCCACGACGGACGTCGCCTCCCGCCCGGAGTTCGCCTCCCGTAAGACGACGAAGACCGTCGACGGCGAGGCCCACACCGGCTGGTTCACCGAGGACTTCACGCTCGCCGAGCTCAAGACGCTGCGCGCCAAGGAGCGCATCCCCGGCAACCGGCAGCACAACACCCTCTACGACGGCGTGTGGCAGGTGCCCACCTTCGAAGAGGTCCTGCAGTGGGCCGACGAGCAGGGCCGCAAGCGCGGCCGGCGCATATGGCTGCACGTCGAGACCAAGCACCCCACCTACTTCCGCAAGGCCGGCCTCGGCCTGGAGGAGCGGGTCGCCAAGCTGCTGCGCCGCTACAACCGCTCGGGCCGCAACGGCTACACCTTCCTGCAGTCCTTCGAGCCGAGCAGCCTCCAGCGGCTGGGCCGGCTGGGCGTCGACTGCCCGAAGGTGCTCCTGCTGGACGACCTCACGACGCAGCCGTGGGACTTCGTCGAGGCCAAGGACCCCCGTAAGGTCGCCGACCTCATCACGCCCAAGGGCCTGAAGTGGGTCTCCGGCTTCGCCCAGGGCATCGGCCCGTGGCTGAACCTCATCATCCCGCGGGACAAGAACGACAAGCTGACCAAGCCGACGACGCTGGTGCGGGACGCGCACGCCGCGGGGCTGATCCTGCACCCGTACACCATGCGCAACGAGAACAGCTTCCTGCCGGCGGACTTCCGGCGCGGCACCGACCCCAACGGGTACGGCGACGCGCTCGCGGCGTTCAAGACGTACTTCGCGACCGGGATCGACGGCATCTTCTCGGACAACTGCGACACGGCGGTGCTCGCGCGCAGCGCGTTCCGCAAGGCCTGACGTACGGTCCGGGGCGGGCTCGGCACCGCCGGGCACGTCCCTGGGACATCTCGCCGTTGCGGCGGAAACAACGGTTCTGCCGCGCAGAAACGTGTTGCCGCCGCAACGGCGCTCAGCATCCCCAGCGGTAGCCGGGGGAGGAACCGGCCCATCACCCGGACGGGTGATAACCCGCAACACCGGCAACCGGCGCGGCAAGCGCACACGTCCCGCACCGCATGACGCAGAGCGATCTCCTGACCCGGCTGAGCCCGCTGCTCAAAGCGGAGTGCGCCGCCGAGGCGGCCGCGGTCGCCGGGACCGATGCCGCCGACCTCGAGCAGGGCGTCTGGGTGCGGCTGCTCAGTGAGCGCCGCACCATCGTCTCCGAGGCCCGGCTGCGGGCGACCGTCAGAGCGGAGGCCCGCGCCGCGCGCCGCCGGGCCCGGCGCGAGGTGCTCTACGACCCCACCCACGGCGAGCCGCCGTGCGCTGCCGACGCGGGCGTCGAACAGCAGGTGCTCGCCGCCGAAGAGGGCCGCGCGCTGCGCGCCGCCGTGCGCCGCCTGCCCGGCCGGTGCCCCCGCCTGCTGGCGGCCCTGTTGTCCCGTAAGGACCCGACCTACCGAGAAATCGCAGGCGAGTTGGGAATGTCACAAGGATCTTTGGGGCCGGTTCGTTCCCGTTGCCTGGGATGCCTGCGCAGAATGCTGACGGCGGAGGTTGCGGCTCCTGAACCCTGGGGAAAGGAGCGGTAGACAGCCGGCGCCACGGAGACGGCGTGCACCCGCGACGGCTCCTGTAGTTACGGATCAGGGCGGACCGAACCCAAAAGGGGAGGCGTGGGCACATGGGCATGAGCGTGACCATCTCTGCGGCGACCGATCACGACGCCGAGCAGATCCTCAAACTCCAGTACCTCTGTTATCAGGGCGAGGCCGAGCTCTACGGCGACTACTCCATCGCACCGCTCACCCAGACGCTCGCCGAGCTCCGCGCCGAACTGGCGGCGGGCTGCGTGCTGGTGGCCCGGCTGGGCGACGAGGTCGTGGGCTCGGTGCGCGGCACGGCAGCCGGCCCGGAGGGCACGGCGGTGATCTCGGGGATGATCGTGCACCCCCGCATGCAGCGGCACGGGCTGGGCGGGCGGCTGCTCGCCGCGGTCGAGGCCCGGCTTGCGGCCGAGGGCGCCGCCCGCTTCCGGCTCGCGACCGGCCACCGCAACGAGGGGAACCTGCGCCTGTACCGCAAGTGGGGGTACGCGCAGGTCGCCACCGAGCAGGTCACGCGCAAGCTGACGGTGGTGACGATGGAGAAAAGCCAGAAGGAGCAGCAGGAGCAGCAGGAGCAGCAGGAGAAGGCGCCCGGTGCTCGTGACGGCGCCGCCGAGGCGGCGCTCGCGACGAGCTTCTAGGCGGCCTGTGGCTGTGCCGCGCGGCGCAGCCACATCATCGCGGTCACCGGCAGGATGACCGGGATGAAGAGGTAGCCCATGCCGTAGTCCGACCAGACCGTGGCGTCGGGGAAGGCGGACGGCGCGACGAGCGTCCACGTGCCGACGACGAGGACGCCGGCCAGTTCGGCGGCGCAGCACACGAGGGCCGCCCTGCGGGCCGCGGGGCCGCCGCGGACGAGGGAGTACGTGATGAAGGCGTACACCACGGCGGCGACGGCGGACAGCACGTAGGCCAGCGGGGCCCGGCCGAAGTCCAGGATCATCTGGACGATCGAGCGGGAGGCCGCGGCGACGGTGAAGACGCCGTAGAGCCACACCAGCAGCCGGCCCGGGCCCTCGCCGAGGTTGAAGCCGGGCTTGGCGGGGGTGGTCGGTTCGGTCACGGTCAGCCTCCCCAGATGTCGTAGAGCCGTACTTCGAGCACGGCGAGGATGACGGCGCCGGCCGCCACGGTGGCCGAGCCCCAGCGGGTGCGCTCGGCCAGCGACATGAAGCCCGCGGCGGGGACGGCCGCGGCCGAGCCGATCAGGTAGGCCAGGAAGATGGCGGTGCCCTGGCCGGGCTTGTCGCCGCCGGCCAGCCGCACCACGCCGACGACGAGCTGCGCGACCGCCAGTACGGACACCACGGCCATGCCGATGAAGTGCCAGTCCTTGGTGGACTGGTCGCGGGAGAAGGCGAAGCCGCACCAGGCGGCGAGCGCGAGGGCGGTCACGCCGACGACGAGCGTCAGTGCGTCGATCACCGCGGCCACCGCGCTGCCGGGGCGTGCGGATGGGGCTGGACAAGCATGGGACGACTTTAATGGCCCGTCCCCGGGACACCGCGCTCGGCCCCGCGCCGGGCGCCGCCGGCCCGTGGCCTTGACCACACCGGAGATCGCGCCGTGCGGGTGAGGGGGCTCGTCACAGATGACCTCCGGGCGCGTCCGCGCAGGTCACCGGCGGTTACCGAATGGCTTGAAGATCACTTACGGAAGTGTGGCGTGTCCACGTATTGGCCTTTCCTGTCCGCTATTCGGACAGCCTTGGCCGACTCGCACGCCTGTCTGTTTTACTTCCTGCATGACCACGACGAGCAGCCGCACCTGTGCGACCGAGGCGATGACGACGCCCGGCGCTGCTCGTTGCATGTGTCGAATGTGTGACTGCTGAGGGCCCCCGTTCCGTGCCTCGCGCCCCGAAGCGAGACCCGTAGAGCCCGCGTCCCGCGTCCCACCGGACCGGACCGGAAGGCTCGCCCCGCGTCACCAGGACATCCCCGAAGCCGCGACCCCGTTCGCGCCCGCCGGGGCACCCTATGCCGCGCTCCGCAATGAATGCCCGTGCCCGGCCGCCCCACAGCCGCGCACTCGACAGTGACGGAAACCCCTGTGATCACCACTACGGGCCTGACAAAGGTCTACCGCTCACGCGGCCGCGAGGTCACCGCCCTCGACGGCGTCGACCTCCACGTGCGCGAGGGCGAGGTGTACGGCGTCGTCGGTCAGAGCGGCGCCGGAAAGTCGACCCTCATCCGCTGCGTCAACCTCCTGGAGCGGCCCAGCTCCGGCACGGTCACCGTGGCGGGCCAGGACCTCACCGCCCTCGCCGGGCGCGGCAACCGCGCCGGAGCCGAACTGCGCAAGGCGCGCAGCCGCATCGGCATGGTCTTCCAGCACTTCAACCTGCTGTCCTCGCGGACCGTGCAGTCCAACATCGAGCTGCCCCTGGAGATCCTCGGCGTCTCCGGCAAGGAGCGCGAGCGCAAGGCCCTCGAACTCCTCGACCTCGTCGGCCTCGCCGACAAGGCCAAGGCCTACCCCGGACAGCTCTCCGGCGGCCAGAAGCAGCGCGTGGGCATCGCCCGCGCCCTCGCCGGCGACCCCAAGGTGCTGCTCTCCGACGAGTCGACGTCCGCGCTCGACCCGGAGACCACCCGCTCCATCCTGCAGCTGCTGCGCGACCTCAACCAGCAGCTCGGCCTGACCGTCCTCCTCATCACCCACGAGATGGAGGTCGTCAAGACGATCTGCGACTCCGCGGCCCTGATGAAGGGCGGCCGCGTCGTGGAGTCCGGCACCGTCTCCGAACTGCTGGCCACCCCCGGCTCGGAGCTCGCGGCCGAGCTCTTCCCGGTCGGCGGCGAGCCCTCCGGCCCGGACCGCACCGTCGTGGACGTCACCTTCCACGGCGACGCCGCGACCCAGCCGGTCATCTCCCAGCTCTCCCGTACGTACAACATCGACATCTCGATCCTGGGCGCCGCGATGGACACCGTCTGCGGCAAGCAGGTCGGCCGGATGCGCATCGAGCTGCCCGGCCGCTTCGAGGAGAACGTCGTCCCGATCGGCTTCCTGCGCGAGCAGGGCCTCCAGGTCGACGTCGCCGACGTCAAGACCCCGGCGCCCGCCGACGAGCTCCTGAAGGATGGTGCCAAGTGACCTGGGCCGAGATGCAGCCCCTGCTGCAGAACGCGTGTCTGGACACCCTCTTCATGGTGTGGTGGTCCACCGTCTACACCATCCTCGGCGGCCTGCCGCTGGGCATCCTGCTGGTCCTCACCGACCGCGGCGGCCTCCTGCAGAACGTTGTGGTCAACAAGATCGTCGGGGTGGTCGTCAACCTCGGCCGCTCGCTGCCCTTCATCGTCCTCATGGTGTGGCTGATCCCCTTCAGCCGCTTCGTGGTCGGCACCTCCATCGGGCCCAGCGCGGCCGTCGTGGCCCTGGCCATCGGCGCGATCCCGTTCTTCGCCCGGCTGGTGGAGACCGCGCTCCGCGAGGTCGACCACGGTCTCGTCGAAGCCGTCCAGTCCATGGGCGGCGGCACCTGGACCGTGATCTTCAAGGTGCTGCTCCCGCAGGCCCTGCCCTCCGTCATCGCGGGCCTGACCACCACGATCATCGCCCTCATCGGCTACTCCGCGATGGCCGGCGCGGTCGGCGGCGGCGGCCTGGGCAACCTGGCCATCGTCTACGGCTACCAGCGCTCCGAGACCGGCCTGATGAACATCACCATCGTGCTGCTCATCGTCATCGTCACCCTCGTCCAGCTCGCCGGCGACCTCGCCGTGCGGACCCTCGCCCGGCGCGGCGGACGGCAGGCGGCCCCCGTGGGGCTGCGCCGCCTGTTCGCCCCCGCGCGCACCACGGCGAAGCCCGTGGCGACCGTCCCGGCCCAGGCCGAGGCGCCGGAGGCCGCCAAGCTCTCCTGACCCGCAAGACTTCCTGATCGGAGCTGATCAGGCCTGGCACCGAGGGGCTTTTCGCCCCTCACCGCAGCACCACGAGCCCGGACCCTTTGCCGGGCGCAACACCTCGTGAACCCAGGAAAACCAGAAAGAGGGGCACTCTTCGTGCGTACCACCGTCAAGCTCACCGCCGCCGTCGCGGCCGCCGCCGCACTCACCCTCGGCCTGAGCGCGTGCAGCGCTCCGTCCGACACCTCCTCGTCCGGCAGCTCGTCGAAGAAGGGCAAGGACGCCGACCCGGCCGCCAAGCTCGTCGTCGCCGCCAGCCCGACCCCGCACGGCGACATCCTCAACTACGTCCGCGACAACCTCGCGGAGAAGGCCGGCCTGAAGCTGGAGGTGAAGGAGTTCAACGACTACGTGCTCCCCAACACCGCCACGCAGAACGGCGAGGTCGACGCCAACTTCTTCCAGCACAAGCCGTACCTCGACGACTTCAACAAGAAGAACAAGACGGACATCGTCCCCGTCGTCAACGTCGAGATCGAGCCGCTCGGCCTGTACTCCGAAAAGGTAAAGAAGGCCGGCGACCTCGGCAGCGGCGCGACCATCGCCGTGCCCAACGACGCCACCAACGAGGGCCGCGCCCTGAAGCTGCTGGCCGACAACGGCGTCATCGTCCTCAAGGACGGCGTCGGCGCCGCCGCCAAGCTGTCGGACATCAAGGACGACAAGGGCGTGAAGTTCACCGAGCTCGAGGCCGCCCAGATCCCCTCGCGCCTCGCCGACGTCGACGCCGCCGTCATCAACGGCAACTTCGCCATCGGCCACAAGCTCAACCCGGCCAAGGACGCCATCGCCCTGGAGAAGGCCGACGGCAACCCCTACGCCAACTTCCTCGCCGTGAAGAAGGGCAACGAGGATGACCCGCGCGTCCAGAAGCTCGCCAAGCTCCTGAACTCCGACGAGGTGAAGAAGTTCATCGAGCAGAAGTTCAGCAACGGTGCGGTCCTGCCCGCCTTCGGCGCGGTGAAGAGCTGACCCCGGTCGCCCCTCCCGTCACCACAACCGCCCCTGTGGCCCCAGGCCCCGCGCACGCGACGACGTGCGCGGGGCCGACGCGCTTGGCGCACGCACGCATCGATGCTGCATGCTGGTGCACCCGAGCCCGGACCGCCCCGTCCCGAGCCCACCTCCCCGGCGTTGGAGCAGCACATGACATCCACCTTCCCGGACATCTCCATCAGTACGGACCGGCTGGTGCTGCGCCCGTTCGAGGCCCAGGACGTGCCCGCGCTCGCGGAGATGATGAGCGACGAGCTCGTCACCGCATGGACCTCCGTGCCGCACCCCTACACCACCGCCCACGCCCGTGACTGGGCCCTGCGCGAGGCCCCCGCCGAGCGCACCTCCGGGCGCGGAATCGTCTTTGCGGTCACCGAGTTCCTCACCCACCGCCTCGTCGGCTGCGTCCACCTCCACCACACCGACTGGCGCGCCCTCTCCGCCGAGGTCGGCTACGTCGTCGCCCCCTGGGCCCGCGGCGAGGGCTAC
Source organism: Streptomyces roseoverticillatus (assembly GCF_000719265.1). GTDB lineage: Bacteria > Actinomycetota > Actinomycetes > Streptomycetales > Streptomycetaceae > Streptomyces > Streptomyces roseoverticillatus. The sequence goes on from NZ_JOFL01000005.1 coordinate 19,034, forward strand.
GCCTGCGAGTCCGTCCTCGCGGTGGCCGAGTGGCTCTTCAACGACCAGAAGTTCGAGCGCCTGGAACTGCGCACCGCCGCCGACAACACGGCCTCCCAGCAGGTCGCGCAGAAGACCGGCTGCATCAGCGAGGGAGTGCTGCGCAACGCCTGGATAGGACGCGGCCGCACCGAGGACGGGGGCTGGACCGAGCTCCGCTCCGACCTCATCATCTGGAGCCTCCTTCCCGAGGACCTCGACGAGATGCGCGAACAGCCCGCCGGCGACCCCGGGTACGCCGCGGCCTTCCGCGACTGGTCCTGACGCCCCGGCCGGCCGGGGCCCACCCCCGGCACGGAAAGCGGAGCCGGAAGGTCCGGACCAACACGGGGTACGCTCACCCTGCCCGCAGACGGGCACCCACCGCAGACCCGCTCACAAGCCCAGGAGAATGACGACGATGGCCGACCGGGTCACGGTGATCGGGTGGGACGGCTCACCACTCACGGACGCGGCCCGCTCCGCCCTGGCCGCCGCCACCCTCGTGGCCGGCGCCGCCCACCACCTGGCGCTCCCCGAAGTGCCGCCCGCCGCCGAACGCGTCCGCCTCGGCAGCGTCGACCTCGCCGCCCGCCGCATCGCCGGCCACCGCGGCTCCGCCGTCGTCCTCGCCGACGGCGACCCCGGCTTCTTCGGCGTCGTCCGCACCCTGCGCGCCCCCCAGCACGGGCTGGAGGTCGAGGTCGTGCCCGCCGTCTCCGCCGTCGCCGCCGCCTTCGCCCGCGCCGGCATGCCCTGGGACGACGCCCAGATCGTCGTCGCCCACAGCCGCGACCTGCGCCGCGCCGTCAACGTCTGCCGCGCCCACCCCAAGGTCGCCGTCCTCACCTCGCCCGGCGCCGGCCCCGCCGAACTCGCCCTCCTCCTCGGCGACGTCCACCGCACCTTCGTCATCTGCGAGGAGCTCGGCACCGAGCGCGAACAGGTCACCGTCCTCACCTCCGACAAGGCCCCCGACCACCACTGGCGCGACCCCAACGTCGTCATCGTCATCGGCGGCAGCGGCGCCGCCGGCCCCGTCGCCGTTCCCGGCTGGGGCGCCACCCGGCCCCGCGCCGGCGGCGGCTGGATCGCCGGCCGCGACCCCGGCTACCCCCCGGCCGTCCGCGGCTGGGCCCTGCCCGCCGACGCCTACGGCAGCGACCTCGGCGAGGGCGAGGCCACCGAACTGCGCGCCGCCCAACTCGCCCGCCTCGGCCCCCGCGTCGGCGACCTCGTCTGGGACATCGGCTCCGGCTGCGGCGCCGCCGCCGTCGAGGCCGCCCGCTTCGGCGCCGCCGTCATCGCCGTCGACCGCGACCCCGACGCCTGCGCCCGCACCATGGCCGTCGCCCGCCGCTACGGCGTCCAGCTCCAGGTCGTCCACGGCGCCGCCCCCCAGGTCCTGGAGGACCTCCCCGAACCCGACGTCGTCCGCGTCGGCGGCGGCGGCCCCGCCGTCGTCGCCGCCTGCGCCGCCCGCCGCCCCGAGCGCATCGTCGCCCACGCCGCCACCCGCGACGAGGCCGAGGCCGTCGGCCGCGCCCTCGCCGAAGGCGGCTACGGCGTCGAGTGCACCCTGCTCCAGGCCGTGGAGCTCGACACCGCCGCCTGGTCCGAGCGCGAACGCTCCGTCGCCTTCCTGCTGAGCGGACGCCGCACCCACCTGTGACCCCGGCGGGCCGGGCGGAGGGTAGGCTGGCGGATCGTTGTACCGCCCCTCGGTGTCCGACACCACAGTCGCCAATGTCCCGAACGCACCCTCCTCTTGGCGGGAGCACGGCAAGGTAGGGGCGGGCGATGCACACGTGCCGCGAGGCGCGGACGCTCGTTCTTGACTATGGGCGTGAGCGGTTGGAAGGAGCACTACCGATGGGCGAGGGGTACGCATGACCGACACCGGCCAGTTCCCGGGCGAGGGACAGCCGGAGAACGCAGGCGCGCTGCCCGGCCACCCGTTCCCCACGGAGGCCGCAGCCCCTGCCGACCCCGGCGCCCCGGCCCCTCCCGCCCCTCCTGTTACGTTCACCTTCCTCGACCACGGGGACGGCACGGAGGCGGACGGCGCCGACGAGGACGACCTCCTGCTGATGCCGGGCGCCCAGGGCGCCTGGATGGAACAGCCGCCCGTCCAGGGCGGTACGCATGAGAGCGGTGGGCGCGACACCGGCTCCGTCGACTACGGCGACGTCCGCACGCCCCCGGCCGCACCCGTGGCGCCGCGCCGCCCCCTCCACATGGGCCCGCCCGTCCCGGACCCCACCAGCGGAGTCGTCCGCTCCCTCGCCGACCGCGGCCCCGCCGCGCCGGCCCCCGCCCCGGGCTTCCCGCCCGTACCCCCTGCGGCGCCCGCACCGGGCCCCGAATACCTCGACACCACCACCGACGAGACGGGCATTCAGCAGGCGCCGCGCCTCGGCGAGGTGCCGCAGCAGCAGCCGGGCACGTGGGACGCCCAGCCGCAGCCGCCCGCCGCGACGGCGTTCGTGCCGCCCCAGGCAGCGGGCACGGCCGCCCCGGCGGCGCCGGTCGCCCCCGCCGGTGACGCGCCGTCAGCCGCCCCCGAGCAGCCCGCCGGGCATCCGGCGGCCCCCGAGACCCCCGCCGCGACGTCGACCGGGCTCTCCGCCATCGACGCGGTGGTCGCCGCGGCGACCGGGCAGGTCCACGTGCCGCCGAGCGTGTCCGGGCTTCCCGCGGACACGGCGGGGCAGGTCGCTGCTGCGGCCGCGCCGGTGGAGGTGCCTTCCGCCGAGGCCGTGCCGGGTGCCGAAGCCGGTGAGGTTCCGCAGTCTGCCGCGCCCGCTGATGCTCCGTCGGCTGATGCCGTGGCCGGCGCTCCGGTTGCAGTCCTGCAGGACGGTCAGCAGCCTGCCGCTCCGCAGACCGCGGCCCCCGTCGTTCCCGCCGAACCCGAACCCGAACCCGTAGGCGACGCTTCCGCGGGGGCCGAGCCGGTTCCGGGTGCCGTCCCGCAGGCGGACCAGCCTGTCGTGGCTGAGGCCGCAGCCGTTGCTGCCCCTGCCGAGGCCGCTCCGCAGGCTGAGCAGGCCGTAGACGTCGTGGCTGTTGCTGCCGATGCCCCGGCTGAGCAGACCGCGGACGCCACTGCTGCTCCGCAGCCGGACCAGCCCGTCGTGGCCGAGGCCGTCGCCCCGGCTGAGCAGGTTGCAGACGTGGCTGCGGGCGCCGACGAGGTGCAGGCCGCTGCTGTCGCCTCCGCCGCCGCACCGCCGGCCGAGCAGGCTGTAGACGTCGCCGCCACTGCTGATGCTGCGTCGCAGGCTGGACAGCCCGCGGTCGCCACTGCCGGTTCCCCTGACGCAACTCCGCAGGCTGAGCAGGTCGCTGACGCCGTTGCCGACGCTGCTCCGGAGGCCGGGCAGCCCGTCGACCCTGCCGTTGTCGTTCCGCAGGCCGTGGAGGCCGTTGCCGAGGCCGCTTGGCAGCCCGTCGCCGCTGCCGTTGCCGCGGAGGCTGTAGTTGCCGGTGCTGAGGCCCAGGCCGCGCAGCCCGGCGCGGCCGTCGCCGCTTCGCAGGCCGGGCAGCCCGCGGATCCTGCTGTTGCGGTTCCGCAGGTCGTAGAGGCCGTTGCTGAGGCTGCTTCGCTGTCCGCCGCCCCCGTTGCCGCTGGCCCGGAGGCCGTAGTCGCGGGTGCCGAGGCTCAGGCCGTGCAGCCCGGCGAAGCCGAGGGCGCTTCGCAGGCCGTGCAGCCCGTCGACCCTGCTGCCGCTGCTCCGGAGGTCGCCGTCGCGGGTGCTGAGGCCCATGCCGTGCAGCCCGGTGCAGCCGATGCTGTTGCCGACGCTGCTCCGGAGGCCGTGCAGCCCGCGGACCCCGCTGCTGTCGTTCCGCAGGCCGTAGAGGCCACTGCCGAGGCCGCTTCGCTGTCCGCCGCCCCGGTTGCCGCCGGCCCGGAGGCCGTAGTCGCGGGTGCCGAGGCCCAGGCCGTGCAGCCCGGCGGAGCCGACGCTGCTCCGCAGGCCGTGCAGCCCGTCGACCCCGCTGCCGCCGCGCCGGAAGTCGCCGTCGCGGGTGCTGATGCCCACGCCGTGCAGCCCGGTGCAGCCGATGCTGTTGCCGACGCTGCTCCGGAGGCCGGGCAGCCCGCGGACCCCGCTGCTGCTGCCCCGCAGGCCGTAGAGGCCGCTGCCGAGGCTGCTCCGCAGCCCGTCGAACCCACTGCTGCTGCCCCGGAGGCCGCCGTCTCCGGTGCCGAGGCCCAGGCGGCACAGCCCGGCGAAGCCGAGGCCGCTCCGCAGGCCGCCGCCGGTGCTCAGGCTCAGGCCGTGCAGCCCGGCGCAGCCGACGCCGCTCCGCAGGCCGGACAGTCCGCGGACCTCGCTGCTGCTGCCCCGCAGCTCGCCGAGGCCGTTGCCGAGTCTGCTTCGCAGCCTGTCGACCCCACTGCCGCCGCTCCGGAGGCCGCCGTCTCCGGTGCCGAGGCCCAGGCCGCGCACCCCGGCGCAGCCGAGGCCGCTTCGCAGGCCGGGCAGCCCGTCGCCCCCACTGCCGCCGTCGCCCAGGCCGCACAGCCTGGCGCAGCCGGCCCCGCCGCCGCTGACGTCCCGGCCGCCGCCCCGCAGCCCGGCGCAGCCGACCCCGCCCCGCAGGGTCCCGCCGACGCACCGGCAGCCTCCCCGGAGATCCCCTCCGAGCAGGCCGTCGCCGCCGACGCACCCGCCGACACCCCGTCCGCCCCGCACGCCCCCGTCGGCGTACCACAGCCCGAGCAGGCCACCATCTCCGAACCGCAGGCACCCGAGACCGAGGCCGCCGCGCACGCTCCGGCGGCCGGCAGCGAGCCCCAGGCGGCGCAGCCCGAGCAGGCCGCGGCCGGCCTGCCCGAGGCGGCGGCCGGCACCGGCGCCGACGCACAGCCCGTCGCCGAAGTCAGCATCCCCGCCCCCCAGCAGGCCCCGGACGAACCGGCCGCCGAGGCCGCGCCCGCCGTGGCACCCGACCCCGTCGTCGTCCCCGCGCCCCGCGCGGCGGAGCCCGCGGCGGAATCCGCGGGCGAGCCCGCGGTGGAGACCGTGCGGCCCGATGTCCCCGCGGCCACCGGCTACGGCGACGCCGAGCGCGAGGCCGTGCACCGCGTGATGCGGGAGCGGCGCGACATCCGCAACGGATTCCGTACGGACCCCATCCCGCACGAGGTCCTGCTGCGCGTCCTGGAGGCCGCCCACACCGCCCCCAGCGTCGGGCACTCCCAGCCCTGGGACTTCGTCGTCATCCGCTCCGCGGAGACCCGGCAGGCCATGCACGAGCTGGCACAGCGCCAGCGCGACGCGTACGCGAAGTCGCTGCCCAAGGGCCGGGCCAAGCAGTTCAAGGAAATGAAGATCGAGGCGATCCTCGAGACGCCCGTCAACATCGTCGTCACCGCCGACCCCACCCGCGGCGGCCGCCACACCCTCGGCCGGCACACCCAGCCGCAGATGGCGCCGTATTCCTCCGCGCTCGCCGTCGAGAACCTGTGGCTCGCCGCCCGCGCCGAGGGCCTCGGCGTCGGCTGGGTCAGCTTCTTCGACGAGCGCGAGATGGTCCGCAACCTGGGCCTGCCCGAGCACCTGGAGGTCGTCGCCTACCTGTGCGTCGGGTACGTCGACGAGTTCCCGGACGAGCCCGAGCTGATGCAGGCCGGCTGGTCCAAGCGCCGCCCGCTGTCGTGGGTCGTGCACGAGGAGGAGTACGGCCGCCGCGCCCTCCCCGGCGAGGACCCGCACGACCTGCTCGCCGAGACCCTCCGCGGCATCCGCCCGCTGGACGCGAAGGCGCTCGGCGAGGCCTGGGAGCGGCAGAAGCGGATGACCAAGCCGTCCGGCGCGCTCGGCATGCTGGAGATCATCTCCGCGCAGCTGTGCGGCCTGTCGCGCAAGTGCCCGCCGCCGATCCCCGAGCCCGCCGCCGTCGCGATCTTCGCGGGGGACCACGGGGTGCACGCGCAGGGCGTCACCGCGTGGCCGCAGGAGGTCACCTCCCAGATGGTCGCCAACTTCCTGGGCGGCGGGGCCGTGTGCAACGCCTTCGCCAACCAGGTCGGCGCCGAGGTCTGCGTCGTGGACGTCGGCGTCGCGGGCGAGCTGCCCAGCACCCCCGGCCTCCTGCCGCGCAAGGTCCGGCCCGGCACCGCCGACATCACCGCGGGTCCCGCCATGACCCGCGAGGAGGCGATGCGCGCCCTGGAGGTGGGCATCGAGACCGCCCGCGACCTGGTCGCGGCCGGCAACAAGGCCCTCCTGACCGGCGAGATGGGCATCGCCAACACCACGGTGTCGGCCGCCCTCGTCTCCGTCTACACCGGCGCCGACCCGGCCGAGATCACCGGCCGCGGCACCGGCATCAACGACGAGATGCACGCCCGGAAGATCGACGTCGTCCGCCGCGCGCTCGAACTCCACCAGCCGGACCCCAAGGACCCCATCGGCGTCCTGACCGCGATCGGCGGCCTGGAGCACGCGGCCCTCGTCGGCCTGATCCTCGGCGGCGCCTCGCTGCGCACCCCGGTGATCCTGGACGGCGTGAGCGCCGGCGCGGCCGCCCTCGTGGCCCGGGCGATCGCCCCCGAGGCCCTCGCGGCCTGCATCGCCGGCCACCGCAGCGCGGAGCCCGGCCACGTCGCGGCCCTCACCAAGCTCGGCCTGCGGCCCCTCGTCGACCTCGACCTGCGCCTCGGCGAGGGCACCGGCGCGCTGCTGGCCCTGCCGGTCGTGCAGAGCGCCGCCCGGGCGATGCACGAGGTCGCCACGTTCGACACGGCCGGCGTCACCGAGAAGCGCTGACGCCCCGGCGGCACGGCAAGGAGCCGGGGCGGAACGCCCGCCCCGGCCCTGACCGGCCCCCTCGGCCCCGTAAGGTGTCCTCACCAGCGCTTTCGCCCACGAGGAGACCCGCACCCCCATGGCCGAGCACAACGAATCCGCCGCCTACCCCGTCGGACTGCGCCTCGCGGGCCGCCGCGTCGTCGTCCTCGGCGGCGGCCAGGTCGCCCAGCGCCGCCTCCCCGCGCTGATCGCCGCCGGCGCGGACGTCCTGCTGATCTCCCCGTCCGCCACCCCGTCCGTCGAGGCCATGGCCGACGCCGGAGAGGTGCGCTGGGAGCGCCGCCGCTACGCGGACGGCGACCTCGACGGTGCCTGGTACGCCCTCATCTCCACGAACGACCCCGACGCCAACCGGGCCGCCTCCGCCGAGGCCGAGGCCCGCCGCGTGTGGGCCGTGCGCAGCGACGACGCCGAAGCCGCCACGGCGTGGACGCCCGCCACCGGCCGCAGCGAAGGCATCACCGTCGCCGTCCTCACCGGCCGCGATCCCCGCCGCTCCGCCGCCGTCCGCGACGCCATCGTCGAGGGCCTGCGCGACGGCTCCCTGACGGCCCCGCACTTCCGCACTCACCCCGCCGCGGGCCACGTCGCCCTCGTCGGCGGCGGCCCCGGCGACCCCGACCTCATCACCGTGCGCGGCCGCCGGCTCCTCGCCCGGGCCGACGTCGTCATCGCCGACCGCCTCGGCCCGCGCGACCTCTTGGACGAGCTCCCCCCGCACGTCGAGGTCATCGACGCCGCGAAGATCCCGTACGGCCGCGCCATGGCCCAGGAAGCCATCAACAACGCCCTGATCGAGCACGCCCGGGCCGGCAAGGCCGTCGTCCGCCTCAAGGGCGGCGACCCCTACGTCTTCGGCCGTGGCATGGAAGAGGCCCAGGCACTGGCCGAGCACGGCATCCCGTGCACCGTCGTCCCCGGCATCTCCAGCACCATCAGCGTCCCCGGCGCCGCCGGCATCCCCGTCACCCACCGCGGCGTCGCCCACGAGTTCACCGTCGTCAGCGGCCACGTCGCCCCCGACGACCCGCGCTCCCTCGTCGACTGGGAGGCCGTCGCCCGGCTCCGCGGCACGCTCGTCCTGCTGATGTCCGTCGAGAACATCGGCGCCATCGCCGGGACCCTCGTCCGGCACGGCCGGCCGGCCGCCACCCCCGTCGCCGTCGTGCAGGAGGGCACCACCGCCGCCCAGCGGCGCGTCGACGCGACCCTCGCGACCGTCGGCGAGCGCGTCAAGACGGAAGGCATACGGCCCCCCGCGGTCATCGTCATCGGCGACGTCGTAACGGTCGGCACCGGAACCGGCCGCTGAGGCCGCCGGAGCCCACCACCGCACCGCACCGCGACCGAGCACCCCGTACCGAGGACCGAGGACCATGGCCGACATCATCACCATCGACGACCCCGCCGACCCGCGCCTGCACGACTACACCGGCCTGACCGACGTCGAGCTGCGCCGCCGCCGCGAACCCGCCGAAGGGCTCTTCATCGCCGAGGGCGAGAAGGTCATCCGGCGCGCCCGCCACGCCGGGTACGAGATGCGCTCGATGCTGCTGTCCGCCAAGTGGGTCGACGTGATGCGCGACGTCATCGAGGAGGCGCCCGCCCCCGTCTACGCCGTGAGCCCCGAGCTCGCCGAACGGGTGACGGGCTATCACGTCCACCGCGGGGCCCTCGCCTCCATGCAGCGCAAGCCCCTCCCGACCGCGGCCGAGCTCCTGCGGACCACGCGCCGCGTCGCCGTCATGGAGGCCGTGAACGACCACACGAACATCGGGGCCATCTTCCGCAGCGCGGCGGCCCTCGGCATGGACGCCGTCCTGCTCTCCCCGGACTGTGCCGACCCCCTCTACCGGCGCTCGGTCAAGGTCTCCATGGGCGCCGTGTTCTCCGTGCCCTACGCGCGCCTGGAGACCTGGCCCCGCGACCTGGAGATCGTGCGCGAGGCGGGCTTCCGGATCCTGGCCCTCACCCCCGACGAGAAGGCCACGTCCATCGACGCGGCCGCACCGCACCGCCTGGACCGCGTCGCCCTGATGCTCGGCGCGGAGGGCTCCGGCCTGTCCACGCGCGCCCTGATGGCGGCGGACGAATGGGTGCGCATCCCCATGGCCCACGGCATCGACTCGCTCAACGTGGGCGCGGCGGCGGCCGTGTCGTTCTACGCGGTGACGGCGGGTCGGCCGCCGGCTTAGCGGGTACGGGTGACTGCCCTTCTCCACGGATTCCGCCGGACCCTCGCCGAGGAGGTTGCTCGCCGCGGCGGCGGGCATTCTCCTGAATGCGCACCGGTCAGCCTTGACGACCCGGCCCGATCCGATGTTTTCCGCCGCAACGGCGAAGCACCACAACGCGCCGGATCGGCGGTGCCGTAACCGGCCATGACGCCGTAACCCGGCCGGAGCCGAGGCGCTGGGCCGGGCCGCGCCATGAGGTCCGGGCCGGCTAGTGCCATGAGGCCGGCCGGTCAGCGCCGGAACGCCCGGCTCCGCTCAGCCCCCGCCGCCCGGCGCCCGGTCACCCCGCTGCGAAGAAACCGAAGGCACCGCCGGTAGCCCATCCGCGCGCCGGTCCGGCCCCTGGCAGCCCTGGGCCACGGCGATGCCCAGCGCCACCAGCAGCGTCACCACGACGAAGACGGTCACCCGCTGCCGCAGCAGCCGGGGATCCCGCGGGGGCGCGGACCGCCGGGCCCCCGCACCCGTCCGCGCCGCGGGCTGCCCGCGCCGGCCGGCCGCGGCCCCCGCGGCACCCCGGGCGGCGGCCTGCCCACGCTGGCCGCCCACCCGCCCCGGCCGCGCGGCCGGCCGCCGGCCGCCGGGCTCGGGCCGGGCCTGCGGCGGATGATGCGGCGCCGGCGCCTTGACCGTAGGCCGCTCCGTACGCTGCTCCGCATACTCCGCGGCGCGCCGGTCAGCCGACCGGTCGGGCTCACGGCGCGTCAGGGGAACCCGGCCCTCGGAGATGCCCTGTGCCTCCCGGGCCGCGATCTCCTTGAGGCGCAGGGACAGCTGCAGCGTGCTCGGCCGCTCCTCGGGGTCCTTGGCCAGACACGCGTGGATCAGCGGCGCCAGAGCGTCCGGCACGGCCATGAGCTGCGGTTCCTCGTGGACGACGCGGTAGAGCATGACCTCCGAACTGCCCTGGCCGAAGGGTGAGTCCGCGGTCGAGGCGTACGCGAGGGTCGCGCCGAGGGCGAAGACGTCCGTGGCGGGGGTCACCGCGGCGCCCCGGACCTGCTCGGGGGCGAGGAAGCCGGGGGAGCCGACCGCGGTGCCCACGTGGGTGAGCGTGCTCGCGCCCGTCGCCCACGCGATGCCGAAGTCGATGATGCGGGGGCCCTTGGGGGACAGCAGGATGTTCGACGGCTTGAGGTCCCGGTGCACCACGCCCGCGTCGTGCACGGCCAGCAGGCCCTCGGCCAACGCCGCCCCGATGGAGGCGGTCTGAGCGGCCGACAGCGGCCCGTCCTCGTTCACCTTGTCGTGCAGGGAGGGCCCCGGCACGTACTGCGTCGCGAACCAGGGGCGGTCCGCGTCCAGGTCGGCGGCCACGAGCCGCGCCGTACAGCCGCCGCGGATCCGCCGGGCCGCCTGCACCTCGCGCGCGAACCGCGAGCGGAACTCCTGGTCCTCGGCCAGGTCCGGCCGGATCACCTTCAGTGCCACGCGCTGCCCGCGCCGGTCGGAGCCGAGGTACACCACGCCCATGCCGCCCGCGCCGAGCCGGCGGTGAAGCCGGAACGAGCCGACGACACGCGGGTCCTCGCGCCGGAGCCGCATCATCGCCATCTTCATCCCCGCTGCCCGGTCCGTCTGACGTGGCACAGCTTACGGATTGACGGGCGGGCGCGCTGATAGGCCGCGCATGCGTCGGCAAGTGGATTGCCCGCGCCCGGTGCGGCCGGCCGGCCGCGGGCCCGGTGCGGCCGCGGTGCGCCTCGGCTGCAAGGGGGTGAGGTCAAGGGCCCGCCGCGGCAGGGGGATTGGGGCCGTGCCCGGCCCTGGACCACCCGTTCCGTACGAGGCGAGAGGGGGTAGTGGGGCGGGTGCGGCAAGCGGGGGAGCGGCCGCCCGGGCAGTGAAGATCATTACGCCCGGGGGCGGGCCGGACGTGATCGAAACCACACCGGCCGGGGCGGGCGGCGGACACCTCCGGGGCTCCCCCTCCGGGAAGTCCCCAAGGGACGGACCGCTCGTCTCCAACCAGGGGAGTAGCCGCCCGGGCCCCGCTCATCCTCCCGGATGCCCGCCAATCGGTACGAGGGCATGACGTCCGCCCGGGGCCGCGCGCCTAGATTGGAGACCGAGCGGCGGGTGGAGCACTCGTCCCCCGAGGTCAGACGCCCGCCGCTCGTGCGACTTCACAAGGCAAGGGGACGGCGAGGACGAAAGGACGGGGAGCGGAACCATGGCGGAGACGATGGGACGTACGGTCAGCCGGGCGCGCGGTCACCGCGCCGCCGGCCTGGTCGCGGGCCTCTTCGCACCGCGGCCCTCCGGCACCCGGCACCCGCTGGTGGCGGTGGCCATGGTGGTGCCCCTCGCGGCCTTCCTCGCCTTCCTCTTCGGCGGCTGGGACGCCGTCGTCACACAAGCGTCGTCCGTCGCCGGAATGCTGGGGCGCTGAGCGCCCCGGGCCCGGGAGAGCGGCCCGGGCCGGGGACAAGCCGGTGGATCAACCCCGTGGGGACGGGGGTACGGCGGACGGCACGAAGGGCCGGGCACCTGGGGAGGCGCCCGGCCCTTCGTACTGCTCTCATCCCGGCCGCGCCGGTCACTCGCACGCGTGCTGCCTGCGGAAACGGCCGGAGGCCGGAGCCCTTGAGCCCCGGCCTCCGGCCGATCGGTGTGCGCGATACTGGGATTGAACCAGTGACCTCTTCCGTGTCAGGGAAGCGCTCTCCCGCTGAGCTAATCGCGCGGGAAGGTCCGTGAAGACCTGGTGGACGATACTGGGATTGAACCAGTGACCTCTTCCGTGTCAGGGAAGCGCTCTCCCGCTGAGCTAATCGTCCGGGATGCCCTGCGAAGACGCAGGTAGCGTGCGCGATACTGGGATTGAACCAGTGACCTCTTCCGTGTCAGGGAAGCGCTCTCCCGCTGAGCTAATCGCGCGGGAAGGTCCGACGACGAGACTCGAACTCGCGACATCCACCTTGGCAAGGTGGTGCTCTACCAACTGAGCTACGTCCGCAGTGTCTGTCCGGTCCGCTTCCGCGTCCCGGCGACGTGTTGAACTCTAGCGGATTCCGGCGCCAGCTCAAATTCCGTTTCCGCAGCGTGCTGCCCTGATTGTTCACCCGGGCCACTCCGGACGGCCCCGCCATAGACTCAATGACGTGCACAGCTTCCCCCCGAGCCTTCCTCCGATGGCCCGCTTCGGCGGCCTCCTCGCCACCGATCTGCGCGATGTCACCCGCGACCCGGCAGCCCTGGAGTCCACGGGCTGGTGGGCGGTGGTCGCGGACTTCGAGGGGCGGCTGACCTGCGCGCGCTTCGGCGACGTACGGCCGGAGCCGCCCCGCGCCGCGGACTCCGCCCGGTGGCGCGGCCCCGCCCCCGGGGACTGGACGAGCTCCCTGGACCGCGCCGCCTACACCGCGGGCGTCCGCCGCATCCGCGAGCACATCGCGGCGGGCGAGGTCTACCAGGCCAATCTCTGCCGCGTCCTCAGCGCGCCGCTGCCCGACCCGGCCACGGCCGACGTCGACGCCCTCACCGCCCTCCTCGCGCGCGACAACCCCGCCCCCTACGCGGGCTGCATCCGCCTCCCCGCCCACGGCGTCGAGGTCGCCACCGCCTCGCCCGAGCTCTATCTGCGCCGCACCGGCCGCACCGTCGAGTCCGGCCCCATCAAGGGCACCGGCCGCACCGCCGCCGACCTGCTGGAGAAGGACCACGCCGAGAACGTGATGATCGTGGACCTCGTCCGCAACGACCTCGGACGCGTCTGCGCCACCGGCTCCGTGACCGTCCCCGCACTCTGCGCGGTCGAGCCCCACCCCGGGCTGGTCCACCTCGTCTCCACCGTGCGCGGCCGGATCGCCGACGGCGCCGGGTGGGCGGAGCTGTTCTCGGCCACCTTCCCGCCCGGCTCGGTCACCGGCGCCCCCAAGGAGAGCGCCCTGCAGATCATCCGCGACCTGGAGACCGCCCCCCGCGGCCCCTACTGCGGCGGCATCGGCTGGGTCGACGCCGACCGCGGCACCGGTCAGCTCGCCGTCGGCATCCGCACCTTCTGGATCGACCGCACCGCCACGCCCGCCCCCGTCCTCCGCTTCGGCACCGGCGCCGGCATCACCTGGGGCTCCGACCCCGAGCGCGAGTGGGCCGAGACGGAACTCAAGGCTTCCCGGCTGCTCGCGATAGCGTCGGGCACCCATCAGCCGCTCGGAGGGACGATCCGGTGACGATCTGGCTCAACGGTTCGCTGCACGACACCGACAGCGCGCGCGTCTCGGTCCTCGACCACGGCCTGACCGTCGGCGACGGAGTCTTCGAGACCCTCAAGGCCGTCCGGGGCCGCCCGTTCGCCCTGACCCGCCACCTCGCCAGGCTGACCGCCTCGGCCCGCGCCCTCGGCCTGCCCGAACCCGACCTCGACGAGATCCGCCGCGCCTGCACGGCCGTCCTCGGCGCCAACCCCATGCCGCGCGGCCGGCTCCGCATCACCTACACCGGCGGCCTCGCCCCGCTCGGCTCCGAACGCGGCGCCGCGCGCCCCACCCTCGTCGTCGCCGTCGCCGAGACGCCCCCGCCCGCCGCCACGGCCGCCGTCGTCACCGTGCCCTGGACCCGCAACGAACACGGCGCCCTGGCCGGCATCAAATCCACCTCGTACGGCGAGAACGTCGTCGCCCTCGCCCGCGCCAAGGCGCACGGCGCCACCGAGGCCCTGCTCGCCAACACCGCCGGGGCGCTGTGCGAGGGCACGGCCTCCAACGTCTTCGTCGTCCTCGACGGGGAGCTGCACACCCCGCCCCTCGCCTCCGGCTGCCTCGCCGGAATCACCCGCGCCCTCGTCCTGGAATGGGCCGGCGCCAAGGAGACCGAGCTGCCCTACGACGTCCTGGAGCGCGCCGAGGAGGTCTTCCTGACCTCCACCCTCCGCGACGTCCAGGCCGTCCGCGCCGTCGACGGGCGGGAACTGCCCGGCGCCCCGGGCCCGGTCACCGCCAAGGCCGCCCGGATCTTCGACGAGCAGTCGACGGCGGACCTCGACCCGTAAGCGCCGCGGACCGCACCCGCAAACCGCGTGACGCGGGGCCGCCGCGCCCGGTACAACACCAAGGTGACCACCACCCTGCGGCCCACCGCACCCGAGCAGCGCGGCCCCGGCGGCGCCCGGTCCCGCTCGTACGAGGTCTGCGTCAACAGCAGGCCCGTGGGCGCGGTCGACCTGAGCACCGACCACCGCTTCGGACCGGCCGCCGGGCGCATCGTCCGGCTCGCCATCGACGAGCGCGACCGCCACCGCGGGCGCGGCACCGTTGCCGCGCTCGCCGCCGAGGAAGTGCTGCGGAGCTGGGGCTGCACCCGCATCGAGGTGTCCATCGACGCCGGCTCCGAGGTGGGCCTCGGCCTCGCCGGCGCCCTCGGCTACGCCGAGCGCAACCGGAACATGGCCAAAACGCTGACCGCCGCCCCCCGGCTGCCCGAGGGCACCGAAGGACGGCGGATGACGGACGCCGAGTACACCAGCTGGCGGGAGGAGTCCCGCGCCGCCTACATGCAGGATTGGATCGACCGGGGCGTCCCGGCCGACCAGGCCCGCGCCAAGGCCGAGGCTGACGACCGCCTGCTGCTGCCCGACGGCGCCGCCACCGCCGGCACCGTGCTGCGCGTCCTCACCCACGAGGGCACCCCCGTCGGCACCCTCTGGGTGGCGCTGCGCGACGGTGGCCCGGACACGCCGGACGCGTACGTCTACGACGTCGAGGTCGCGCCCGCCCAGCGGGGCCGCGGCCACGGCAGGTCACTGATGCTCCTGGCGGAGGCCGAGGTGCTCGCGCTCGGCGCGCGGACCCTCGGCCTCAACGTCTTCGCCGGCAACGTGCCCGCTTTGCGGCTGTACGAGTCGCTGGGCTACGCACCGACGGCGCACCACTTGTACAAGCCACTGCTCTAGCCGCAGCCGGTGGCGCGCGGCGGACCGCGCTACGCGAGGAGCCGGTCCGCGATCTCCTCGATGCGTTCGCGCAGCCCGTCCTGGTTCCTGCTGCCGTCCAGCAGCTCGCCGCCGATGACGTACGTGGGCGTGCCCGTCACGCCGATCGCCTTGCCCTCGGCCTGGTCCGCGTCCACGATCAGCATGTGGCGGCCGTCGACGAGGGCGGTGTCCAGCTCCTCGGCGTCCAGCCCGAGCTCGCCCGCCACCTCGGTCAGCAGCTGCTCGCCGCGCGCGCCCAGCTCCTCGGCCCGGGCCAGCACGGCCTCCGCGTACGGCCAGCCCCGCCCCTGCTCGGCCGCCTCCTCCGCGGCCTGCGCCGCGGCGTAGGAATGCTTGTGCTTCTCCAGGGGGAAGTGCCGCAGCCGCAGCTCCAGCCGGTCGCCGTAGCGTGCGCGCAGCGCCCGCAGGTCGTCCAGCGCGGTGCGGCAGTCGGGGCACTGGAGCTCGCACCACACGTCGAGGACGGCGGGGGAGGTGTTGGTCTCGCTCATGCGGCCAGTCTTCCAGGCGGCGGGGGCGGCGGCCCTCCGGGTCTCCCCGGCCCGGTGCGGCCCGCTCCCGGCCCCGGCCCCCGCGGCCTGCCTGGTCCTCAGGGATGACTGCCGTCAGGGACGACCCGGAGATCTCCCTGAGCCCGGCGTCCGGCCATGGCCGCTCCGGCGGCGGACGGTGCACGATGGAAGGGCGAGCCCGGCAGCGAAGAGCAGGAGGAGCCCGATGCTGACCTCGACCATCTGCGCCGCGGTGTCCGCGGCAGGCCTCGGCATCGCCGCGCTGACCGCCTACCGCAAGCGGTTCCTCGCGGCGACCCGGATCGCCGCCTTCTCCCTTGTTCCCATCGGGCTGGTCCTGACCGGGATCGTCGACTGGCTCACCGATGTCGTCTTCAAGCCGAGCGTCTGGGCCGGCTTCGGGATCCTCGCGCTCTCCGCCCTGCTGTTCATGGTGAGCAGAGTGGCCGAGCGGCGCCGCGTCGGCGGCGGCCGCAAGGAGCGCACGGCGGCGGAGGCGGGTGCGCAGCGCGATGCCATGGCCCCCGGTGCTTCCGCTCCGTCACTGGGCCCGGGCCGCGGTGCGAGCCGTCCGCAGGGCAAGGCGAAGAAATCGGCCGACGGGGAGGACTTCTCCGATATCGAGGCCATTCTGAAGAAGCACGGAATATGACGGGCCGTCGGGCTCGTCCGCCGGGACGCCGCCCCGGCGGGATTGTCGGCTGCCCGGATCCGGGTCCGTAGCGCGCACTGCCCGCGGTCCGGTGCGCGTATGCCCGCAGTCGTTTTCCGGGTAATGCACCCGGCGTGCATTGGCCCGCCCGTGTTTTCCCGTACGCCGACGGAGAACCGCACGGGAAATGCGGCCGGTCCTGCCCGGATTCAGACCTTTGCGCCCGGCTCCTCGGCCTCGGCCTCCGCTCCCCGCCGCCGCGCCCGGTACGCGGCCACGTGCAGCCGGTTCCCGCACGTGCGCCCGTCGCAGTAGCGCCGCGAGCGGTTGCGGGACAGGTCCACGAAGGCGTGCCCGCAGTCCGGCGCGTGGCAGCGCCGCAGCCGGTCCCGCTCGCCCGCGACCAGCAGGAACGCCAGCGCCATGGCCCCGTCGGCCGCGAGGTTCTCGGCGACCGAGGCCCCGGGGGCGAAGTAGTGCACGTGCCAGTCGTAGCCGTCGTGCGCGCTCAGCTGCGGCGTCGTCCCGGCCTCGGCCACCAGCTCGTTGATCAGCCGGGCCGCCTCGCCCGTGCTCTCCGCGTCGAAGACCTGCCCGAACCGCTCGCGTATCGACCGCACCGCGGCGACGTCCCGCTCCCGCAGCACGACGCCGGTGATCCCGTGCCGCGCCACGAAGGAGCGCAGCTCCTCCAGGTCCTGCGGGCCCGTGTTGACGAGGTCGACGACGGAGTCGAGCGCAGCCTTGGTGTCGTGGTTGATCTGCACGTTCGTAGGCTCCCTGGCCGGACGGAGGCGGCAAGTGTTCGACCGCGGCCCACGACCTTACTGGCTGGGCGGCACCCGCGGGGCCCGTAGCGCGACGGCGCCGTCGCCCCGCGGACCGTTCCGCGGACGACGGCGCCGTGCCGTGCCCTGTGTGCGAGATGTGGCGCGCAGCCTCCCCGAGTGGGCTGGCGCGCTCCGGGGTCAGCCCCGGCCCGGCCTCAGCTCTCCGCCAGGATGTGGGAGAGCTCCGTGTCCAGGTCGAAGTGACGGTGCTCGGTGCCCGGCGGCACCGCGGCGTCCGTCCGCTTGAGGAACGACTCCAGGGCCCGCGCGGGGGCCTCCAGCAGCGCCTCGCCCTCAGGGGAGCTCAGCGCGATGCACACGACGCCCTGACCGTGGCTGCGGGACGGCCAGACACGGACGTCGCCGGTGCCGGTGGGCCGGTGCAGCCCTTCGGCGAGCAGATCGCGGGCAAACACCCATTCGACCGTTTCTTCGGCTCCGGTGTGGAACGTGGCGTGCACGGCATACGGATCGGCCGTGTCGTACCGCAGGCCTGCGGGGACAGGCAGTGAGGATTCGCTCGACACGACGAGGCGCAAGTGCAGCTCGCAGCTGACCGTGGTGTTCATAAGCGCCAGGGCCTTTCGCTCAGTGTGCGCTCGGGGATTCGCACGTCGGCGAAATCGACATGCCACCTACGGTGCCGTTGTAAACCCCTCTGACCGTTTTGAGACTGTTCGGATACCTCGGACGGCGCAGCCGCTCGCGACGGAATACCGCCATTCCGGTGAGTTCCGGAACGGTCCGGTAGGTTGGGGCGTATGAATGCGGAGAGTGACCGGCGGCAGGACGCCGCCGCGACGGGGGACGGGACGCGGGACGGGGACGGCGGGGGCGCCGCGCAGCCCGGCCTCGGGTCCCGGGCGCCCCGCTTCATCAAGCGCTCGCGGGCCCTGCACGTGAGCTGGCAGGTCGGTGTCTTCGTCGTCGGCCTGGCCGTCGTCGTCGCCGGCATCATCATGCTGCCCCTGCCCGGCCCCGGCTGGCTCGTGATCTTCGCGGGCATGGCCATCTGGGCCACGGAGTTCGTCTGGGCCCAGCTCGTGCTGCGCTGGACCAAGCGCAAGGTCACCGAGGCGGCCCAGCGCGCCCTCGACCCCCGGGTCCGGCGGCGGAACATCATCATCACCGTGACCGGCCTGGTGATCGCCGGCGCCCTCGCCGGGATCTACCTCTGGAAGTTCGGCCTGGTCCTGCCGTGGAAGGTGCACGCCTAGCCACCCCCGCCGACCGGCCCGCCGGCGGTTCAAAGCACCGTCTGACATGCGGTAATGTTTGCGGTGCGCCCGGGCGATTAGCTCAGCGGGAGAGCGCTTCGTTCACACCGAAGAGGTCACTGGTTCGATCCCAGTATCGCCCACACAGGACAGAGGGTCCGCAAGGTTCACCCCTTGCGGACCCTCTGTCCTTCGGTGTCCGCTGGTCCCATGCCCTCACCGGCCCTCTCCCGGATCCACCGCTACCGCTTCCATGGCTCGTGGGCCCTCGCCGCCCCGCCCGACACCGTCTACGCCCGCCTCGAAGCCGTCGAGGGCTACCCCCGCTGGTGGCCGCAGGTCCGCGAGGTCCACCAGGCCGACGCCACCTCCGGCACCGCCCGCATCCGCTCCTTCCTCCCCTTCGACCTGACCGTGGCCGTCCGCTCCACCCGGCACGACCCCGCCGCCCGCGTCCTGGAGATCGCCATGACGGGCGACATCGAGGGCTGGGCCCGCTGGACCGTCCTCCCGCAGGGCCCCGCGGCCTCCACCGCCCGCTACGAGCAGGACGTCGAGGCCCGCAAGCCCCTCCTCAGGCGCCTCGCCCTGCCCGCCAGACCCTTCTTCGCCGCCAACCACGCCTGGATGATGCGCACCGGCCGGCGCGGCCTGCAGGCCCTGCTGGCCGACCGGCCGGCCGGCGGTGCGGGAGGGATTTGATGGAGGGCCGCCACGACCTGTATTGTTCAGTGCGTTGCCGGGGGAAACCCCGCACGAATCCCGGGCGATTAGCTCAGCGGGAGAGCGCTTCGTTCACACCGAAGAGGTCACTGGTTCGATCCCAGTATCGCCCACATGCAGGCAAGGCCGGTCCGTCAATCGACGGACCGGCCTTGTGCGTTGCCCGCCCGTAAGCCCGTAAGCCGTGCCCCAAGGCACCCGGGCACCGCTCACGCCGCGGCCGGCAGCGACGGCCGCAGCGGCCACGCCGGATCGCACGCCTCCTCCGTCCCGTTCCGTGCGAACCACGCCTGCAGGCCCCGCGCCTGTGCCGCGTGCCACACCGCCTGCCGGGCGTGCAGCTCCGCCGGGCTCAGCCGCTCCAGCCGCGCCGCGAACCGGCGCCCCACCGCCCGCACCACCTGCAACGACGCCAGAGCGTCCGACGCCGCGTCATGCGCGCCCGTCAGCTCCACCCCGTACTGCGCGCACAGGTCCGTCAGCGTCCGGCGCCCCTTGCGATAGCGGTCCAGGTGCTTGTCCAGCACCCACGGATCCAGCACGCACAGCGGCGCCGCCCCCAGGTAGTCGGCCAGCGACGACGCCCGGTGCCGCCGCAACTCGCGGTCCAGCAGCGTCAGGTCGAACGGCGCGTTCATCACCACCAGCGGTGTCGCGCGCGCCGCCTGCCCGGCCAGCGCCCGCGCCACCTCCTCCATGACCGGAGCCGGCCACCGGCCGTTCCGCTGCAGATAGGCGTCGGTCAGCCCGTGTATCGCAACGGCCCCCTCCGGCACCGGAACCCCCGGGTCGACCAGCCAGCGCGTCACTACCGGAGCGGCCTCGGCCGCCGACTGCACCACGAGGGCCGCCGACACGATCCGGTCGTGCTCGACATCCACCCCGGTGGTCTCGGTGTCGAACGCGGCGAGTGTCCCCTCGAACCAGCACATCTTCACAACTCCTCGCACTTGCCCGGCGAATGGCGTGTTTCACCCTCCCCGGCAGGTGATACCCGGCTGTGGAGTCATGCGAACCGCCGTTGTTTGCACGGGAGTTGCAAAGGAAACAACACAGATGTACGGATCGAACGCCCGAACACGCCCGGAAGGATTCGGACATGGCGTTCCCGCGGCCCGACCCGGGCGGGCTGCTGTCTGAGCTTCCCGAGCCCCCCGCCCCGGCCCCCGTGCGCGGCTCGCTCGCCACCACCGCCTGCATGGAGACGCTCCAGATCGGCTATCTGCACGCCGTCGCCGCGGCCGCGGGCTGCTCGCTCGCCCAGCCCTTCCCCGACCACGGCATCGACTGGCACATCAGCCACACCGCCCCCGGCCACGCCGTCGACGACGAAGTCACCATCAAGGTGCAGCTCAAATGCACCTACCAGCTCGGCCCCCGCCCGGCCGTGCAGCCGCCGCCCCGCGCCCCGGCACCCCCGGCCGGCCGGGCCGTCCCGCTGCCGGCGCCCACCTTCGCCTTCACCCTCGACAACGGCCACCTGGCCAAGCTGGCCCGCACCCCCGTCGCCGTCCACCGGATCCTCGTCGTGATGATCGTGCCGAGATCGCGCGACGACTGGCTGCGCGCCGGCCACGACAGCCTCCACCTGAGGCACTGCTGTTATTGGACGAACCTCGCCGGCCACCCCGTGACCGGCAGGCAGCGGACCACCGTGCGGATCCCGGCCACACGCGTCTTCGACGACCGCGCACTCTGCGAGATCATGACGCGGGTCGGGGCGGGAGGGAGACCCTGATGCACCGGCCGACCGAGCAGCCCGGACGCCCGCCCCGGCACACCCCGCCCGGCGGCCCCCCGCCCGAGACCGTCGACCCCGCCGTCCTCACCGCCCTCCTCGCCCGCCACGGCTGGCGCCGCAGCGGCGCGGCAGCAGGCACGTACAGCCGCTGGACGCCCCCCGACACCGGCACGGGAGCCCGCGGCCGCGCCCCCCGCACCAGCCTCCTCGTTCCCGAAAGCCGCACCTACCCCGACAGCACCGACCTCATCGCCGAAGCGCTCGCCGCACTCCAGCACAGCGCCACCCCCTCCGCCCCCGACATCCTCATCGCCCTGCGCACCCCCCTCGACGAGATCCACTGGCAGCGCGACACCCCCGAGCCCGACGCGCCCGCGGCCGCCTGGGCCGCCCAGGAACAGCTGCGCTCCGGCGCCCGCGCCCTCCTCCTCGCCGCGGCCCTGGCCACGCGCGGCCGCGCCGGCTACCACGGCGCCCGCCACCGCCGGCACGCCGAAGCCGCCCTCGACCGCCTCCTCGCCGGCCCCACCGCCGGCGGCCGCGAGCTGACGACCTTCCTCCCCGTGGGCACGAGCGCGGCGCCCGGCCCCGACGACGGCCGGCTGATCACCACCACGCTGCTCCGCGCCCTCTGCGCCGCCCGCGACGCCACCGACCACCAGCGGGCCACCGGCGGCGCCGACGCCTTCGAACCGGCCGTCGAGGCGGGCGTCTGCCAGGAGCTCACCGAGGCGATCGGCAAGCTCGTCCGCGGCTCCGGAGGCATCCGCATCACCCTCCACTGGGCCCCCGCGGCAGGCCCGCCCGACGGCTTCGCGGCCCGCCCCGGCCCCGTCGAGTTCACCCCCGGCGACCTGCCCGTCCTCCGCGAGGCCGGCGCCCGCTACATCCGCGACGAGCCGCCCGTCACCGTCCACCTCACCGGAGTGGTCCTCCGCATGCGCCGCGAGGCCCAGAGCGGCCCCGGAGCGGTCCGGCTCAGGATCCTCTCCGGCGCGGACGTGCCCCAGCTCCGCGCCGTCCTGGACGAGGACGACTACCGCATCGCGGGCCACGCCCACCTCGTCGGCCTGCCCGTCCGCATGAGCGGCCGCCTGGAGAGCAAGGGCGGCTTCCGGCGCCTGACCGACGCCCGCGACGTCATGCCCGTACGGGTCGAGGACGGGGAGCGGGACCGCCTGCTGAAGTCGCTCCACGAGAACCTCGACTTCTTCGGGGAGGCGTGCGGCGGCGACTGAAGGAGCACCCTCTCCGGGCCGCCCGGTAAACCGTTTCGCGACCAGGCTGCCGCTCTCGGTACGATTCAGGCGCGCAGTGACCGCTGCGGCGACCCATACGTCAGGAGAGACCGGTGTCAGACGTCCGTGTGATCATCCAACGCGATTCCGAGCGGGAAGAGCGCGTGGTGACGACGGGCACTACGGCTGCCGAGCTCTTCGCCGGTGAGCGCACCATCGTCGCCGCGCGCGTCGCGGGCGAGCTCAAGGACCTCGCGTACGCCGTCGCCGACGGCGAGGAGATCGAGCCCGTCGAGATCTCCTCCAAGGACGGCCTCGACATCCTGCGCCACTCGACCGCGCACGTCATGGCCCAGGCCGTGCAGGAGCTCTTCCCCGAGGCCAAGCTGGGCATCGGCCCGCCGGTCAAGGACGGCTTCTACTACGACTTCGACGTCGAGAAGCCGTTCACCCCCGATGACCTCAAGGCCATCGAGAAGAAGATGCAGGAGATCCAGAAGCGCGGGCAGAAGTTCTCCCGCCGCGTGGTCACCGACGAGGAGGCCCGCGACGAGCTCTCGGCCGAGCCGTACAAGCTGGAGCTGATCGGCCTCAAGGGCTCCGCCTCGCACGACGACGGCGCGGACGTCGAGGTCGGCGCGGGCGAGCTGACGATCTACGACAACCTGGACCCGAAGACCGGCGACCTGTGCTGGAAGGACCTCTGCCGAGGCCCGCACCTGCCGACCACCCGTGTCATCCCGGCGTTCAAGCTGATGCGCAACGCCGCCGCGTACTGGCGCGGCAGCGAGAAGAACCCGATGCTCCAGCGCATCTACGGCACCGCGTGGCCGTCGAAGGACGAGCTGAAGGCGCACCTCGACTTCCTGGCCGAGGCCGAGAAGCGCGACCACCGCCGCCTCGGCAGCGAGCTGGACCTCTTCTCCATCCCGGAGCAGATCGGCTCGGGCCTCGCCGTCTTCCACCCCAAGGGCGGCATCATCCGCCGGGTCATGGAGGACTACTCCCGCAGGCGGCACGAGGAGGAGGGGTACGAGTTCGTCTACACCCCCCACGCCACCAAGGGGAAGCTCT
The DNA here is from genome assembly GCF_000719265.1 of Streptomyces roseoverticillatus. GTDB lineage: Bacteria > Actinomycetota > Actinomycetes > Streptomycetales > Streptomycetaceae > Streptomyces > Streptomyces roseoverticillatus. The sequence continues at coordinate 42,038 of NZ_JOFL01000005.1, forward strand.
TCGAGACCTCGGGTCACCTGGACTGGTACGCCGACGGCATGTACCCGCCCATGCAGCTCGACGAGGGCGTGGACTACTACCTCAAGCCCATGAACTGCCCGATGCACAACCTGATCTTCGACGCCCGGGGACGCTCGTACCGCGAGCTGCCGCTGCGCCTGTTCGAGTTCGGGACCGTGTACCGGTACGAGAAGTCGGGCGTCGTGCACGGCCTCACCCGTGCCCGCGGCTTCACGCAGGACGACGCGCACATCTACTGCACCCGCGAGCAGATGGCTGAGGAGCTGGACCGGACCCTCACCTTCGTCCTGGACCTGCTGCGCGACTACGGCCTGAACGACTTCTACCTGGAGCTCTCCACCAAGGACCCGGAGAAGTTCGTCGGCTCGGACGAGGCCTGGGAGGAGGCCACCGAGACGCTGCGCAAGGTGGCCGAGAAGCAGGGCCTGGAGCTCGTCGCCGACCCGGGCGGCGCGGCCTTCTACGGCCCGAAGATCTCGGTCCAGGCCAAGGACGCGATCGGCCGCACCTGGCAGATGTCGACCATCCAGCTCGACTTCAACCTGCCGGAGCGCTTCGACCTGCAGTACACCTCGGCGGACGGCTCGCGCCAGCAGCCGGTCATGATCCACCGTGCGCTGTTCGGTTCGATCGAGCGGTTCTTCGCGGTGCTCCTGGAGCACTACGCGGGTGCGTTCCCGGCGTGGCTGGCCCCGGTGCAGGCGGTCGGCATCCCGATCGGCGACGCCCACGTCGAGTACCTGCAGGAGTTCGCCGCCGAGGCGAAGAAGAAGGGCCTGCGGGTCGACGTGGACGCCTCCTCGGACCGCATGCAGAAGAAGATCAGGAACCACCAGAAGCTGAAGGTTCCGTTCATGATCATCGTTGGTGACGAGGACATGGCCGCGGGCACGGTGTCCTTCCGCTACCGCGACGGCTCGCAGGAGAACGGCGTTCCGCGCGACCAGGCGCTGGCGAAGCTCGCCGACGTGGTGGAGCGCCGCGTCCAGGTGTGACGCGTCCCCGCGCAGGCGGGTTGGAGGGGCGGCCCATCAGGGCCGCCCCTCTCTGCGTCCACGCCCTCCCGGGCGCATATGCTTCCCACCATGACGAGTGAGCCGGAGCAGCAGATCGGAGTCGGGGCGCCGGACGCGTTCCAGCGCCTGTGGACGCCCCACCGGATGGCGTACATCCAAGGGGAGAACAAGCCGACCGGTCCGGGAGCCGACGACGGCTGCCCGTTCTGCTCGATTCCGGAGAAGAGCGACGAGGACGGGCTGATCATCGCCCGGGGCGAGCGCGTCTACGCCGTGCTGAACCTCTACCCGTACAACGGCGGGCACCTCATGGTCGTCCCCTTCCGGCACGTCGCCGACTACACCGAGCTCGACGAGGCCGAGACCGCCGAGCTCGCCGACTTCACCAAGCGGGCCATGACCGCGCTGCGCACCGCCTCCGGAGCGCACGGCTTCAACATCGGCATGAACCAGGGCACGACCGCGGGCGCCGGCATCGCCGCCCACCTGCACCAGCACGTCGTCCCCCGCTGGGGCGGCGACACCAATTTCATGCCCGTCGTCGGCCACACCAAGGTCCTGCCCCAACTGCTCGCGGACACCCGCAAGATGCTCGCGGACGCCTGGCCCGCGGCCTGAGGACACGCGCCCTTGCAAAGCGGGCAAATCTCCCCGATTCCTCATTAAGAGCAGTTCTAATGGTGCGGTGACGTTCCTCCACCGCCGCACCGTGCTGCGCGCGGCCGCCGGCGGCGCCCTCGCCGGTGCCGCCGCGGTGGGCTGCGGCCCGTCCGGCGGCGATACGGGCGCCCGGGCCGCCGCGGATCCGTCCGTACGGGCCACGGGGCCTCCGCCCGGTCCTTCCGCAGCGTCCAAGGGGCCGAAGGGCGGCAGGGCGTCCCGGTTGCCGGCGCCGTCGTCGCCGTCCGGGCCGCCGCTCCCTTCCCTGTCCCTCGCCCCGCTCCCGCCGGGGCTTCCCGCCCAGATCGAGCACGGCCCCCGCACCGGCAAGGACGTGGCGCTGACCTTCCACGGCCAGGGGGAGCCGAAGCAGGTCACCGAGCTGCTGGGGGAGGCCGAGCGGGCCGGGGCGCGGGTGACGGTGCTCGCCGTGGGCACCTGGCTGGACGCCCAGCCGCAGCTCGCCCGGCGCGTCCTGGACGGCGGGCACGAGCTGGGCAACCACACGATGCGCCACCTCGACATCTGCTCGATGCCCGCGCCCGCGGCGTCCGCGGAGATCACCGAGTGCGCGGAGCGGCTGCGGCGGCTGACGGGCGGGATCGGCCGCTGGTTCCGGCCGTCCCGGGCGCGGCGGGCCACCGAGCAGGTGGCCCGGCTGGCCCGGGAGGCCGGCTATCCGCACGTCCTCTCCTACGACGTGGACTCCCTCGACTTCACCGACCCGGGGCCCGAGGCGGTCCGCCGCGCCGTGCTGGGCGCGGTGCGGCCGGGTTCGGTGGTGAGCCTGCACTTCGGGCACGCGGGCACGGTCGCCGCGCTGCCCGCAATCCTCGACGGCCTGCACCGCCGCGGCCTGCGCGCGGTGACGACTACGGAGCTGCTGACCTGATGAACCAGTTCTCCTCGTTCCCGAGCTCTCTGCGCCGGCCGCGTGCGCGCGGGGTGCACCGTGCCGTGCTGTTCGCCGCCGCCTGTGCTCTGCTGGCCTCCGGTTGCGGCGGGGACTCCGGTACGGAGGCGGCCGACCGCGCGCCGCACAAGGAGGGGCAGCAGCAACAGCAACAGCAGCAGCGGGGGGCGGCGCCGGCGGCGGGGCTGCCCGGGATGCCGCCGCTGCTGGATCCGCACGACCTGTACGCGGCGGACCGGCCGAACAAGCTGTCGCCGGTGGTGAAGGACTTCCCGTCGCGGGTGTACGTGCCCAACACGGAGTCGGACACGGTGAGCGTCATCGACCCGAAGACGTACAAGGTCATCGAGACGATCCCGGTGGGGAACCAGCCGCAGCACGTGGTGCCGTCGTGGGACATGAAGACGCTGTGGGTGAACAACGACCGCGGTCACACGCTGACGGCGATCGACCCGGCCACGGGGAAGAAGGGGCGGACGGTCGACGTCCACGACCCGTACAACCTCTACTTCACGCCGGACGGCAAGTACGCGGTGGTGATGGCGTCGATGGACCGGGAGCTGGTGTTCCGGGACGCCCAGACCATGAAGCGGAAGAAGACGGAGCCGGTGTCGTGCAAGGGGGTGAACCACGCGGACTTCTCGCCGGACGGGAAGTACTTCATCGTCTCGTGCGAGTTCTCGGGCGAGCTGCTGAAGGTCGACACAGCGAAGATGAAGGTGATCGGTCAGCAGAAGCTGCCGTTCGAGGGGGCGATGCCGCAGGACGTGAAGATCTCCTCGGACGGGAAGACGTGGTACATCGCCGACATGATGGCGGACGGGGTGTGGGTGCTGGACGGTGACAGGTTCACCGAGCCGTGGCTGATGCCGACGGGCAAGGGCGCGCACGGGCTGTACGTGAGCCGGGACTCGAAGTCGATGTACATCTCGAACCGGGGCGAGGGGTCGATCTCGGTGCTGGACCTGCCGAGCCGCAAGCTGGTGAAGAAGTGGGAGCTGCCGGAGGGCGGGAGCCCCGACATGGGCGGGGTGTCGGCGGACGGCAATGTGCTGTGGCTGTCGGGGCGTTACGACTCCGAGGTGTACGCGATCGACACGCGGGACGGGCACCAGATCGCCAAGATCCGGGTGGGTGCCGGGCCGCACGGGCTGGCGGTGTACCCCCAGCCGGGCCGGTACTCGCTGGGCCACACCGGGATCTTCCGGTAGGGGCCGGGGTTCTTCCGGTGAGGCCCGGGGAGTGACGGCGGGCCGGGCGTAGGCGGGCGCCGGGACGGGACCCGGCGCCCGGTCACGCGTTGTAGACGTCCGCCGCGCTGGGCTTGGCGTCCTGGACGGCGCCGCTGAGGGACATGGCGCGGCTGGTGAAGCGCTCGGTGTTCACGCCGTGCTCCTTGAGGACGCGCAGGGCGGCCTCGTGCACCACGCGCAGGACGGGGGTCGTGGCGCGGAGGGCGTCGTCGGCCATGAAGCGGTGCCGCCAGGGCTTCTCGGCCCAGGCGTGGCGCAGGCCGAAGGGCTCGGGCAGGACGAGCTTGCCGCCCCAGTACTCCAGGAGGGGCGGGTACCAGGTGAGGGGGGCGCGGGCGGCGAGGCGGACGACTTCGCGGGGCGGGACGACGGAGAGGGTCCTGGTCCGGTTCTCCCAGAACTTGATGGTCTTGGGAGTGGTCTTGGTGCGGGCCGACGGCTTGCCCATGAAGATGCCGTTGACGGGGCCGAGGGCGTAGCCGGTGACCTCGATGCGCAGGGTCTTGTGGAGGACGGTGACGGTGATGAGGAGGGTGATCACGAGCTGGCCGTCCCAGAGGACGAACTGGACGCCGAGGTAGTGCCGGCTGCCCGCGCCGAACTGCTGTTCGTTGCAGATCTTCTGGAGTTCGGCGCCCCTTATCTGGAAGCCGTCGGTGCCCCCGGGACGGGAGACGGCGCCGGCGCCCTCGCCGACGTCGGAGACGACCCAGTGCTCGACGGAGGGGGTGGGGAAGCCGCCGGTGTGCAGGGGGCTGCGCTCCAGGAGGTGGAGCTGGTCGTGGATGGCGCGGACGACGTCCCAGCTGCGGAAGGGGTTGATCTCCTTGCCGGGTTCGAGCGGGACGAGCTCCTCGGCGAGCTGCCAGCTGCCCCAGCGGGTGCCCATGCCGAGTATGCCCTTGGTGCCGGCGTAGAAGGCGACGTTGCTCTGCTGCTCGGCGGCGAGCCGCTCCAGGGACTGGCGGAGCCGCTCGGCGGCGGTCTCGCCGGGGTTCTTGGGGACGGCTTCGGGGATCTTGGCGCCGATGCCGCCGCCGGAGAGCAGGCCGGTCCAGCGGTCGCGGAGGTCCTTGGCGGTGCGCTCGCAGACGGACTTGGCCCAGAAGCCGCCGACGAGCGGGGCGATGAGCATGGCGCGCAGGTAGAACGCCCAGAATCCTTGGAAGGGCAGCTTGACCAGGAGGATGACGGCGAGGATGCCGAGACCCACGAGGAGCGCCGTGCCGAGGGCGCCGGCGCGCTTGTTCTGGGCGCCGGCGATGGTGCGGCGCAGCTGGAAGACGCCGAGCCAGAGCAGGACGCCGGGGAGGAAGAGCAGCCCGCAGACGCCCGTGATGAGGGTGAGCCTGGCGTCGCGCTGCTTGCGGATGCGATTGGCCGCGAGGCAGTGCTCGACGACGGGCTGCGGGTCGAGGCCGAAGGACTGGATGAGGGGCTTGCGGCCGCCGCCGAGCACGCGCAGCTGGACGGCGCGGGCGAAGGCCTCGCCCAGGTTGGGCTCGAAGAGCGATATGCGGGGCGGCTTGACCTCGGACTTGGCCCAGTCGGAGTTGGCCTTGAGGAGCTGGTCGGCCGGGCCGTCGCGGTAGGCGGCCGAGGCGAGCGCCTGGGTCGCCGCGGTCTGTCCGGAGGAGCCCGAGAGCGGGATCTGTGCCCCGGGGCTGAAGTCGAACGGGTCCCCTGCTGCCACTGCTGCCCCCAATGCCGCGCATGTCCGGTCCTGCGGCCTTCCGACGGATGCCGACGACCGCCCGCGTCATACGTGTTGGTCCGCGGACCCAGCGTATCGGCGCGGGGTGCCGGCTGTCGCAGAGATCGTGAAGGCCGCCCGCCCCGCTCGGTGCGAGGCGGGCGGTTCGCGCCTGTTACGCTCCGCCCTCCGCCGATTCCCGCAGCCGCTCGGCGATCTGAGGGGGCATCGGTTCGTGGCGGGCGTAGGAGCGGGTGAACCGGCCGGTGCCGTGCGACAGGGAGCGCAGGTCGACGGCGTAGCGGCTGATCTCGATCTCGGGGACCTCGGCGCGCACGAGGGTGCGGCCCGCGCCGGACTGCTCGGTGCCGATGACGCGGCCGCGGCGCCCGGACAGGTCGCTCATGACGGGGCCCACGTAGTCGTCGGAGACCAGGACCTCGATCTCGGCGACGGGTTCGAGGAGGTGGATCCTCGTTTCGGCGGCGGCCTCGCGCAGGGCGAGGGCGCCCGCGGTCTGGAACGCGGCGTCGGAGGAGTCCACCGAGTGCGCCTTGCCGTCGAGGAGGGTGACCCGGATGTCGACCAGGGGGTAGCCGGCGGCGAGGCCGCGGGCGGCCTGGGCGCGGATGCCCTTCTCGACGGAGGGGATGAACTGGCGCGGGACGGCGCCGCCGACGACCTTGTCGACGAACTCGATGCCGGAGCCGCCGGGCAGCGGCTCGACCTCGATCTCGCAGATGGCGTACTGGCCGTGGCCGCCGGACTGCTTGACGTGCCGGCCGCGGCCGCCGGCCTTGCCGCCGAAGGTCTCGCGGAGCGACACCTTGTGGGGCACGACGTCGACCTGGACGCCGTAGCGGGTGCGCAGCCGTTCCAGGGCCACGTCCCGGTGGGCCTCGCCCAGGCACCACAGGACGACCTGGTGGGTCTGGGCGTTCTGTTCCAGGCGCATGGTGGGGTCTTCGGCGACGAGCCGGGCGAGGCCCTGGGAGAGCTTGTCCTCGTCGGCCTTGCTGTGCGCCTGGATGGCGACGGGCAGCAGCGGGTCGGGCAGCTGCCAGGGCTCCATGAGGAGGGGGTCGCCCTTGGCGGAGAGGGTGTCGCCGGTCTCGGCGCGGGTGAGCTTGGCGACGCAGGCGATGTCGCCGGCGATGGCCTGGGGGAGGGGCCGCTGCTGTTTGCCGAAGGGGGAGGAGAGCGCGCCGATGCGCTCGTCGACGTCGTGGTTCTCGTGGCCGCGGTCCTCCAGGCCGTGGCCGGAGACGTGGACGGTCTCGTCGGGGCGCAGGGTGCCGGAGAAGACGCGGACGAGGGAGATCCGGCCGACGTACGGGTCGGACGAGGTCTTGATCACCTCGGCGGCGAGCGGGCCCGCGGGGTCACAGGTCACGGGCGTGCGGGGGCGGCCGTCGGGGGTGGTGACGGCCGGGGCCTCGCGTTCGAGGGGGGTGGGGAAGCCGCCGGTGATCAGCTCCAGGAGCTCGACGGTGCCCAGGCCCTGCTTGGCGCCCTCGGCGGCGGGGGCCGCGGCGAGAACGGGGTGGAAGCTGCCGCGCGCCACGGCGCGCTCCAGGTCCTCGACGAGCGTCTTGACGTCGATCTCCTCGCCGCCGAGGTAGCGGTCCATGAGGGTTTCGTCCTCGCTCTCGGCGATGATGCCCTCGATGAGCCGGTTGCGGGCCTCCTCGATGAGCGGCAGGTGCTCGGGGCCGGGTGCGGCCTCGGCCCGGGTGCCGGAGGAGTAGTCGAAGACGCGCTGGGAGAGCAGGCCGATGAGGCCGGCCACGCAGCGGTGCCCGTCGGGGCCCTCGGGCCCGTGCAGCGGGAGGTAGAGCGGCAGCACGCCGTCGGGGGAGTCGCCGCCGAAGGCCGTCCGGCAGGTCTCCGTCATCTCCTCGAAATCGGAGCGGGCTGCCTCCAGATGGGTGATGACGATGGCGCGGGGCATCCCGACGGCGGCGCACTCCTCCCAGACCATGCGGGTGGCGCCGTTGATGTTCTCGGCGCCCTCTGCGGCCGAGACGACGAAAAGGGCCGCGTCCGCCGCCCGCAGACCGGCCCTGAGCTCCCCGACGAAGTCGGCGTAGCCGGGGGTGTCCAGCAGATTGATCTTGATGCCGGCCCATTCGACCGGGGCCAGCGACAACTGCACCGAGCGCTGCTGGCGGTGCTCGATCTCGTCGTAGTCCGAGAGCGCACCACCGTCCTCGACGCGGCCGGCCCGGTTGACCGCACCGGTCGCCAGCGCGAGGGCCTCCACCAGCGTCGTCTTTCCGGAGCCGCTGTGGCCGACCAGCACCACATTGCGTACGTGGCTCGGCCGGTCGGCCGATACTGCTCTGCCCGCGGCCCCTGGGTACGTGCCCGTCTTCTCGCCCATGTGTCCCGCCTCCCGGTCGACACCTGCGGTACACCGAGCTTTCCACTGCGGTAACGCTGCGTCCATACGTCGCACACGGGGGTGCATCCGTACGCCCCGCGGTGGCGCCGCAGGGGGAGGCGGAGGGGCCGGTGCGCGCGCTGCGAGCAGTGCGTGCGCGGCCCGGAGGGGGCGCCTGGCTACGATGGGCCAGCCGGTGGCCTCCCTGACCACGCGGCCCGACACGACACCCCTCCGGGAAGGCCATGCTGAACAAGTACGCGCGTGCGTTCTTCACGCGTGTTCTCACGCCGTTCGCCGCCCTGCTCATCCGCCTCGGCGTCAGCCCCGACGCGGTGACCCTCGTCGGTACCGGCGGTGTGGTGGCGGGCGCCCTGGTCTTCTATCCGCGGGGGGAGTTCTTCTGGGGCACGGTCGTCATCACCCTGTTCGTCTTCTCGGACCTGGTGGACGGCAACATGGCCCGGCAGCTGGGCCGCTCCAGCCGCTGGGGCGCCTTCCTGGACTCCACGCTCGACCGCGTCGCCGACTCGGCGATCTTCGGCGGGCTCGCGCTGTGGTACGCGGGCAGCGGTGACGACAACGTGCTCTGCGCGGTGTCGATCTTCTGCCTCGCCAGCGGCCAGGTGGTCTCGTACACGAAGGCGCGCGGCGAGAGCATCGGCCTGCCCGTGAACGTCAACGGCCTCGTCGAGCGGGCCGAGCGGCTGGTCATCTCGCTGGTGGCGTGCGGCTTCGCGGGCCTGCACAAGTTCGGCGTGCCGGGCATCCAGTACCTGCTGCCGGTGGCGCTGTGGATCGTGGCCGTCGGCAGCCTCGTGACGCTGATCCAGCGGGTGGTGACGGTGCGCCGCGAGTCGGCCGAGGCGGAGGCCGAGGCCGCGGCGGCGGCGCAGGGCGGTGGCAACGGGTGAAGGACCGGCTGACCGACGCGCTGTACGGGCTCGGCTGGGCCACCGTCAAGAAGCTGCCGGAGCCGCTGGCCGTCCGGCTGGGGCAGCAGATCGCCGACGTGGCGTGGCGGCGGCGCGGCGGCGGCGTGCTGCGTCTGGAAGCCAACCTGGCCCGGGTGCTGCCGGGGGCGTCTGCGGAGCGCCTCGCGCGGGTGTCCCGCGCGGGCATGCGCTCGTACATGCGCTACTGGATGGAGTCCTTCCGGCTGCCGGTGTGGAGCGCGGAGCGCACGCGCACGTCCTTCGCGCCGGAGGGTTTGCACCACCTGGAGGAGGCCCTGGCGAGCGGGCGCGGCGTGGTCATCGCCCTGCCGCACATGGGCAACTACGACCTCGCGGGCGCGTGGGTGACCACGCGGCTCGGGGTGCCCTTCACGACGGTGGCCGAGCGGCTGAAGCCCGAGACGCTCTACGACCGCTTCGTGGCCTACCGCGAGGGCCTGGGCATGGAGGTGCTGCCCCACGCGGGCGGCAGCGCCTTCGGCACGCTGGCGCGCCGGCTGCGCGCCGGGGGACTGGTGTGCCTGGTGGCCGACCGCGACCTGTCCTCCTCGGGCATAGAGGTCACCTTCTTCGGCGAGGCCACCAAGATGCCCGCCGGGCCCGCGATGCTCGCCGTGCAGACCGGGGCGCTGCTGCTGCCGGTGACGCTCTGGTACGACCGCTCGCCGGTGATGAAGGGGCGGGTGCACGCCCCCGTCGAGGTGCCCGCGGAGGGCACGCGCGCCGAGAAGGCCGCCGCGATGACCCAGCAGGTCGCCGACATTTTCGCCGCGGGGATCGCCGAGCACCCCGAGGACTGGCATATGCTCCAGCGACTGTGGCTCGCCGACCTGGAGCCGCGCCCGGACGGGCCTTCCGGCACGCCGGAGCAGGCGCCGGGCGGGCCCGGGGGAGAGGCGCGGGGCGAGGGCGCGGGCAGGGCCGAGAGCGACCGGAGGGCCGGGGAATGAGGATCGGGATCGTCTGTCCCTATTCGTGGGACGTGCCCGGCGGCGTGCAGTTCCACATCCGGGACCTGGCCGAGCACCTCATCCGGCTGGGCCACGAGGTGTCGGTGCTGGCCCCGGCGGACGACGAGACGCCGCTGCCGCCGTTCGTCGTCTCGGCCGGGCGGGCCGTGCCCGTCCCCTACAACGGCTCTGTGGCACGGCTGAACTTCGGCTTCCTCTCGGCCGCCCGCGTGCGGCGCTGGCTGCACGACGGCGACTTCGACGTCATCCACATCCACGAACCCACCTCTCCCTCGCTGGGCCTGCTGACCTGCTGGGCCGCGCAGGGCCCCATCGTGGCGACCTTCCACACCTCCAACCCGCGCTCCCGGGCGATGATCGCGGCCTATCCGATCCTCCAGCCCGCCCTGGAGAAGATCAGCGCCCGCATCGCGGTGAGCGAATACGCCCGCCGGACGCTGGTCGAGCACCTGGGCGGCGACGCCGTGGTCATCCCCAACGGCGTTGACGTCGACTTCTTCGCCCGCGCCGAGCCCAAGCAGGAGTGGCAGGGCGGGACGATCGGCTTCATCGGCCGCATCGACGAACCCCGCAAGGGCCTGCCCGTGCTCATGCGCGCCCTGCCGAAGATCTTCGCCGCGTGCCCCGACGCCCGGCTGCTGGTCGCCGGCCGGGGCGACGAGGAGGAGGCCGTGGCCGGCCTGCCCCCCGAGATGCGCGACCGCGTCGAGTTCCTCGGCATGGTCAGCGACGAGGACAAGGCGCGGCTGCTGCGCAGCGTCGACGTCTATGTCGCCCCCAACACGGGCGGGGAGTCCTTCGGCATCATCCTGGTCGAGGCGATGTCGGCGGGTGCCCCCGTCCTCGCCAGCGACCTGGACGCCTTCGCCCAGGTGCTCGACCAGGGCTCGGCCGGCGAGCTCTTCGCCAATGAGGACGCCGACGCGCTCGCCGCCGCGGCCGTCCGGCTGCTGGGCGACCCGCAGCAGCGGGCCGGGCTGAGCGAGCGCGGCAGCACTCACGTGCGCCGCTTCGACTGGTCCCGCGTGGGCGCCGACATCCTGGCCGTCTACGAGACGGTCACGGCCGGCGCGGCCTCGGTCGCCACCGACGAACGCACCAGCCTCCGCGCCCGCTTCGGCCTCGCCCGCGACTGAGACCGCCCCGGGGCCGCCGCTAGGCCCCGGGCCCCGCTCCCTGGGGCACCGGTGCCCCCGCCGCCACGGCTGTCCCGAACAGGGATATCCCGTGCCGCGCCCGGAAGCGCCGGCTGCGCCGTACGGTGATCACCACCACCAGGGCCAGCAGGGCGAACGACTGGATCCGGCCGACGACCGGGACCGCGTCGACGGGCAGGACCAGCGCCTGCACCGTGCTCAGGGCGGCGTCGAGCAGCTCCACGCCTCCCCACAGCAGGGTCAGGCCGCGCAGCGCCTGCCGGTACACGGGCAGTTCCTGCCAGGCGCGCTCGGCCTCCGCGTCGCCGCTGCCGCGCCGCAGGTGCGCGCCGAAGTGGAAGGCGAACGGCCGGGAGAGGAACAGGGTGCCCCCGATCCACAGGCCCAGTACGGCCGGGATCGCGGCGTCCTTGAGCAGCAGCACCCGCGGATCCCCGCTCACCAGCGACATGGCCGCCGAGACGGCGAGCAGGGCGACGACGAGCAGGTCGAAGGAGGCGACGTGCCGGCGGCGGACGGCCGTCACGACCGCGTGCGCGGCCGGTATCGCGCCGCTGATCAGCAGGGCCTGCCACTGGGCGGTGCCCTGCGCCCGCAGCGCGTAGTACAGCGCGACGGGCAGGACGATCGTGATGGTCAGGGGGACGAGCAGCGCTCGCCAGGCATGCGGTGTCATGGGGTTTCCTCCCCCGCTGCGGTGCCGGTCCTTCGTGGTCCTCCGAGGTCTGACACGACGCTAGGCGCGGGCCGGGTGGAGAGGGATCGGCGCCAGGGCCGAGATAAGGGTGGAGATCCTCACTCCCCGCCTCCACCCGCAGGTGGAGCGGACCGGCCCGGCAGACAACCTCCGCCGCTGCGGCGAGCAACCGCCGCGGCGGATTTCGGCGGTGCCGAACCACCATTCCGCTGCCGGGGACACCGGCACCGGACACCGCTCGGCAACGGGGCCCCGCGCCGTACCGCGGCCTCCGCCCGCGCAGCGCCCCCGCTCCGCGGCAGCGGGCCCCGCGCCGAGCGGTAACGTGGCCCGGCGTGACCACATTGATCTGGATCGTCGCCGCGCTGGTCGTCATCGGCGTCTATCTCAGCTGGACCGCCGGCCGGCTGGACCGCCTGCACAGCCGCATCGACGCCGCCCGCGCCGCCCTGGACGCCCAGCTCCTGCGCCGCGCCTCCGTCGCCCAGGAGCTCGGCACGGCCGGGGTCCTCGACCCGGCCGCCTCGATCGTGCTCTACCAGGCCGCGCACGCGGCCCGGCAGGCCGAGGAGGAGCACCGCGAGGTCGCCGAGAGCGAGTTGAGCCAGGCCCTGCGCGCGGTCTTCGCCGAGGCGCCGCAGGTCGACGCCGTCCGGGAGGCGCCCGGCGGTGAGGAGTCGCTGACCGAGCTGTCCGAGGCGGTGCGCAGGGTGCCCATGGCCAGGCGCTTCCACAACGACGCCGTGCGTGCCGCGCGCGCCGTGCGCAAGCACCGCGTCGTGCGCTGGTTCCGCCTCGCGGGCCACGCGCCGTTCCCGATGGCCTTCGAGATGGACGACGAGCCGCCCGCCGTCCTGGAATCCAGGGCGGGCGGCTGAGCGGACAAGCCACCGGCCTCCGATTGGCTCTTTTTCCGGGGAAAGCCCGCTCGGTTGTATGAGGGTCGCAGCATCACCGCCCTTGATAGTGAGGTCACAACGTGTCCAGCACGGTCCCCAGCACGTCCACCACCCCCGAGACCGGTACCGCCCGCGTCAAGCGCGGCATGGCCGAGCAGCTCAAGGGCGGCGTGATCATGGACGTCGTCAACGCCGAGCAGGCGAAGATCGCCGAGGACGCGGGCGCGGTCGCCGTCATGGCGCTCGAGCGGGTGCCGGCCGACATCCGCAAGGACGGCGGCGTGGCCCGCATGTCCGACCCCAACATGATCGAAGAGATCATCGGCGCCGTCTCCATCCCGGTCATGGCCAAGTCCCGTATCGGCCACTTCGTCGAGGCCCAGGTCCTGCAGTCGCTCGGCGTCGACTACATCGACGAGTCCGAGGTCCTCACCCCGGCCGACGAGATCAACCACTCCGACAAGTGGGCCTTCACCACCCCCTTCGTCTGCGGTGCCACCAACCTGGGCGAGGCCCTGCGCCGCATCGCCGAGGGCGCCGCCATGATCCGCTCCAAGGGCGAGGCCGGCACCGGCAACGTCGTGGAGGCCGTGCGCCACCTGCGCCAGATCAAGAACGAGATCGCGAAGCTGCGCGGCTTCGACAACAACGAGCTCTTCGCCGCCGCCAAGGACCTGCGCGCCCCGTACGAGCTCGTCAAGGAGGTCGCCGAGCTCGGCAAGCTGCCGGTCGTCCTCTTCTCCGCCGGTGGCGTCGCCACCCCCGCCGACGCCGCGCTGATGCGCCAGCTCGGCGCCGAGGGCGTCTTCGTCGGCTCCGGCATCTTCAAGTCCGGCGACCCGGCCAAGCGCGCCGCCGCCATCGTGAAGGCCACCACCTTCTACGACGACCCGAAGGTCATCGCGGACGCCTCCCGCAACCTCGGCGAGGCCATGGTCGGCATCAACTGCGACACCCTCCCCGAGGCCGAGCGCTACGCCAACCGCGGCTGGTAACACCCACCGCTTCCCCGGCCGGGCGGTCCGCGCACACGGCGGGCCGCCCAGCCGTCTCCCACCCGTCACCCGACCACCGCCCCTCACGGAGCGCTTCGCGCGCCCCTCGTTCTCGCGAGACGGAGAACTCCCGTGGCATCCCTTTCCACGCCCACCATCGGTGTCCTCGCCCTCCAGGGCGACGTCCGCGAGCACCTCATCGCCCTCGCCGCCGCCGACGCCCTCGCCCGCCCGGTGCGCCGCCCCGAAGAGCTCGCGGAGATCGACGGCCTGGTGATACCCGGTGGCGAGTCCACCACCATGTCCAAGCTCGCCGTCGTCTTCGGCATGCTGGAGCCGCTGCGCGAGCGCGTGAAGGCCGGGATGCCGGTCTACGGCACCTGCGCCGGCATGATCATGCTGGCCGACAAGCTCCTGGACGGCCGGGAGGACCAGGAGACGCTCGGCGGCATCGACATGATCGTCCGCCGCAACGCCTTCGGCCGGCAGAACGAGTCCTTCGAGGCGGCCGTCGAGATGGCCGGCATCGAGGGCGGCCCCGTCGAGGGCGTCTTCATCCGCGCCCCCTGGGTCGAGTCCGTCGGCGCCGCCGCCGAGGTCGTCGCCACCCACGACGGCCACACCGTCGCCGTGCGCCAGGGCAACGTGCTGGCCACGTCCTTCCACCCGGAGCTCACCGGCGACCACCGCGTCCACGCCCTGTTCGTGGACATGGTGCGCGCAGCCCGGTAGCCCGGTCCCGGTAGGATCTCTGTCGTTCGTTTCAGAAGTTGGTTACGCGAAGGAGACAGGCAGATGTCCGGCCACTCTAAATGGGCTACGACGAAGCACAAGAAGGCCGTGATCGATGCCAAGCGCGGCAAGCTCTTCGCGAAGCTGATCAAGAACATCGAGGTCGCGGCCCGCATGGGCGGCGTCGACATCGAGGGCAACCCGACCCTCTACGACGCCATCCAGAAGGCGAAGAAGCAGTCGGTCCCCAACAAGAACATCGACTCCGCGGTCAAGCGCGGCGGCGGTCTTGAGGCCGGCGGCGCCGACTACGAGACGATCATGTACGAGGGTTACGGACCGAACGGCGTCGCGGTCCTCATCGAGTGCCTCACCGACAACCGCAACCGCGCCGCCTCCGACGTGCGCGTCGCCATGACCCGCAACGGCGGCTCCATGGCCGACCCGGGCTCGGTGTCGTACCTGTTCAACCGCAAGGGCGTCATCATCGTCCCCAAGGGCGAACTGACCGAGGACGACGTCCTGGGCGCGGTCCTGGACGCCGGCGCCGAGGAGGTCAACGACCTCGGCGAGAGCTTCGAGGTCATCAGCGAGGCCACTGACCTGGTCGCGGTCCGCACCGCGCTCCAGGAGGCGGGCATCGACTACGACTCCGCCGAGGCCAACTTCGTCCCCACCATGCAGGTGGAGCTCGACGAGGACGCCGCGCGCAAGATCTTCAAGCTGATCGACGCGCTCGAGGACAGCGACGACGTCCAGAACGTGTTCGCCAACTTCGACGTCTCCGACGACGTCATGGCGAAGGTCGACGCGTAAGACTTCCGGCTGCGGTCGGCGGACGGGCCGGCGGGGAACACACCCCGCCGGCCCGTCCGCATGACCGGCCGTTGTCAGTGGCAGCCGGTAGCCTGCCCGGGCAGGTGAGCGAAGGGATGGTGCGATGCGGGTGCTGGGGGTGGACCCGGGCCTGACGCGGTGCGGCGTCGGCGTGGTCGAGGGCACCGCGGGCCGCCCGCTGCGCATGGCCGGGGTCGGCGTGATCCGCACCCCCGCGGACGCCGAGGTCGCCGACCGCCTCGTCCTCATAGAGCGCGGCATCGAGCAGTGGCTCGACGAGCACCGGCCCGAATTCGTCGCCGTGGAGCGCGTCTTCAGCCAGCACAACGTCAGCACGGTCATGGGCACCGCCCAGGCCAGCGCCGTCGCCATGCTGTGCGCCGCCCGCCGCGGCCTGCCCGTCGCCCTGCACACCCCCAGCGAGGTCAAGGCCGCCGTCACCGGCTCCGGCCGGGCCGACAAGGCCCAGGTCGGCTCCATGGTCACCCGCCTCCTGCGGCTCGACGCCCCGCCCAAGCCCGCCGACGCCGCCGACGCCCTGGCCCTGGCCATCTGCCACATCTGGCGCGCCCCGGCGGCCGGCCGCCTGCAGCAGCTCGCCGCCGCCCAGCGCCGCGCCACCGCTCCCGTACGCCTCCCGAAGGGCACCCGATGATCGCCTTCGTCTCCGGCCCCGTCGCCGCCCTCGCCCCCGACACCGCGGTCGTCGAGGTCGGCGGCATCGGCATGGCCGTCCAGTGCACGCCCGGCACCCTGGCCGGCCTGCGCGTCGGGCAGCAGGCCCGCCTCGCCACCTCCCTCGTCGTCCGCGAGGACTCCCTGACCCTCTACGGCTTCGCAGACGACGACGAGCGCCAGACCTTCGAACTGCTGCAGACCGCGAGCGGAGTGGGCCCCCGCCTCGCCCAGGCCATGCTCGCCGTCCACAGCCCCGACGCCCTCCGGCAGGCCTTCGCCTCGGCCGACGAGAAGGCGCTCACCGCCGTCCCCGGCATCGGCAAGAAGGGCGCGCAGAAGCTGCTCCTGGAGCTGAAGGACCGGCTCGGCAAGCCGGCCGGCTCCGCCGCGGCAGCCCCGGCCCCCGCCGCCGCGGGCTGGCGCGATCAGCTGCACGCCGCGCTCGTCGGCCTCGGCTACGCCCCGCGCGAGGCCGACGAGGCCGTGGCCACGGTGGCGCCCAAGGCGGAGGCGGTGATCGCCGAGGGCGGCACGCCGCAGGTCGGCCAGCTGCTGCGGGCCGCGCTGCAGACGCTGAACCGGGCGCGGTGAGTCCTTCGGAGGGCGCCCCCGGCCCTGCGGAACGACCGCCCGCACACCACCATCCAACCGTGAGGTTTCACCCGTGAACTGGGACGACGCATCCGACCCCGCAGGCGACCGCCTCGTCGGCACCGACGCCGACGGCGAGGACCGGGCCGTCGAGGCCGCGCTGCGCCCCAAGGACCTCGGCGAGTTCGTCGGCCAGGAGCGCGTCCGCGAGCAGCTCGACCTCGTCCTCAAGGCCGCCCGCGCCCGTGGTGCCACCGCCGACCACGTGCTGCTCTCCGGCGCCCCCGGGCTCGGCAAGACCACCCTCTCGATGATCATCGCGGCCGAGATGGGCGCCCCCATCCGCATCACTTCCGGCCCCGCCATCCAGCACGCCGGCGACCTCGCCGCGATCCTCTCCTCCCTCACCGAGGGGGAGGTCCTCTTCCTCGACGAGATCCACCGCATGTCGCGGCCCGCCGAGGAGATGCTGTACATGGCCATGGAGGACTTCCGCGTCGACGTGATCGTCGGCAAGGGCCCCGGCGCCACCGCCATCCCCCTGGAGCTGCCGCCCTTCACCCTCGTCGGCGCCACCACCAGGGCCGGCCTCCTGCCGCCCCCGCTGCGCGACCGCTTCGGCTTCACCGGGCACATGGAGTTCTACGCCCCCGCCGAGCTGCAGCGCGTGGTGCACCGCTCCGCCCGCCTGCTGGACGTGGAGATAGCGGACCAGGGCGCCGCCGAGATCGCCGGCCGCTCCCGCGGCACCCCCCGCATCGCGAACCGCCTGCTGCGCCGCGTCCGCGACTACGCCCAGGTCAAGGCCGACGGAGTGATCACGCGCGAGATCGCCGCCCAGGCCCTGGACGTCTACGAGGTCGACGCCCGCGGCCTCGACCGCCTCGACCGCGCCGTCCTGACCGCCCTCCTCAAGCTCTTCGGCGGCGGCCCGGTCGGCCTGTCGACGCTGGCCGTGGCCGTCGGCGAGGAGCGCGAGACGGTCGAGGAGGTCGCCGAGCCGTTCCTCGTCCGCGAGGGCCTGCTGGCCCGTACGCCCAGGGGCCGCATCGCCACCCCCGCCGCGTGGGACCACCTCGGCCTCCCGCGCGGCGCCGGTGCGGCGGGCCCGGCGGGCACCCCGCCCCAGCAGGGCCTCTTCGGCGGGTGACGGCGCGGGGGCTGGTCGGGTCAGGAACCACGGTGCCATGCTGGGCGTTGTTCCATAGGCGCGGACTCGCTTAGACTCCGCCGATGCCGTCCGGTACCGGCACGGCATACCACCCCCGTAGAAGGCCGCCTCCCGCGGTCGTGTGAAGGAAACCCCGTCCCGTGAATATCGTGACTCTCCTGCCGTTCATCGTGCTCATCGGGGCCGTGTTCCTGATGACGCGGTCGGCCAAGAACAAGCAGCGCCAGGCGGCGCAGATGCGCGACCAGATGCACCCGGGCACCGGTGTGCGGACGATCGGCGGCATGTACGCAACCGTCAAGGAGGTCAACGACGACACGGTCCTCCTCGAGGTGGCCCCCGGCGTCCACGCCATCTACGCGAAGAACGCCATCGGTGCCGTCCTGGAGGACGCGGAGTACAACCGCATCGTCCACGGGATCGACCCGGAGTCCGAGACCCCTGTCGTCCCGGACGACGCGTCGTCGCTGACCGAGGCCGATGCCGAGGCCCCGGCCGACAAGAAGATCGACCTGGGCAAGGGCGAGGCCGCGGAGGCGGAGAAGGCCGCGGAGCCGGAGTCCGCGGACAAGGCCGCGGAGCCGCAGGCCAAGGACGTGAAGGACGCCAAGGGCGCCGAGCGGGACGGCAAGGACGGCGACACCGACGCGAAGTAGCCCATCGGGGAACCGCGGAGCACTGCTCGGTCAGTGCGCCGCGGTTCCCCGACGGTCTAGGCTCCGGCGGGGGGCAGGTCCCCACTACATTCGTGGCCGCCCGGCAACAGCACGGCCCCGGGCGGTTGGACAGGGAGAAACGACAAGGTGGCAGCACCGAAGAAGGGCCGCAGGTCCCCGGGCGGCCAGGGCAGGCCGGGCCGGGTCCTGGCCCTGATCCTGATCGCCATGGTGGCGCTCACCGGGGGGATGTTCGCCTCCGGGCGGACCACACCGCGGTTGGGCATCGACCTCGCGGGCGGCACCAGCTTCACGCTGGAGGCCAAGAACGAGCCCGGCAAGCCCAACGCGATCAACCCGACCAACATGAACACCGCGGTCGGCATCATCGAGCGGCGTGTCAACGGTCTCGGCGTCACCGAGGCCGAGGTCCAGACGCAGGGCGACAACCACATCATCGTGAACATCCCCAAGGGGACGAACGCGAAGCAGGCCCGCCAGCAGGTCGGCACCACCGCCAAGCTCGGCTTCCGCCCCGTGTTGTCCGTGGCCCCCGGTGCGAAGACCGAGCCCACTCCCAACGCGTCCTCTCCCGGTAAGGACTCCGGCAAGGCCAAGGACGACAAGGCCAAGGACGACAAGAACAAGCCGTCCGGCTCGCCCTCCGCCTCCGCCTCGGCCGGCAGCCCCTCCGCGAGCGCGAGCCCGCGCCAGCAGGGCCGCCCCGTCACCGACGCCGTCAAGGCCGACGCCACCCCGTCCGCCTCGGCCGTCGCCAAGGACGACAAGGCGAAGGACGAGAAGAAGGACGACGCCAAGAAGGACGACAAGGCGAAGGACGACAAGTCCAAGGAGCCCACGCCGTCCCCGGCCGACGTCGCCGCGCTGCAGAAGCAGCTCGACGCCCTGGACTGCACCACCCCCGAAGGCCGCGCCAAGGCCAACGAGGCCGCGTCGAGCGCCAAGACCACCGACGTCATCGTCGCGTGCAAGAAGGACGGTTCGGCCAAGGAGATCCTCGGCCCGGTGTCCGTCGAGGGCACCAACGTCACCGGCGCCAGCGCCGTCTTCGACAGCCAGCAGGGCCGCGGCTGGCTCGTCCAGCTGAAGTTCGACTCCACCGGCTCCAAGAAGTTCGCCGCGGTCACCGGCCAGCTCGCGAGCAAGCAGGCCCCGCAGAACCAGTTCGCGATCGTGCTGGACGGCGAGGTCGTCTCCGACCCGTCCGTCTCGACCTCGATCACCGGCGGCCAGGCGGAGATCTCCGGCGGCTTCACCCAGGCCACCGCCCAGGACCTGGCCAACGTGCTGTCCTACGGCGCCCTGCCGCTCTCCTTCGACGTCGTCACCGAGCAGACGGTCACCGCCGCGCTCGGCGGGGACCAACTGCGCGCCGGCCTCCTCGCCGGTGCCATCGGCCTCCTCCTGGTCGTCGTCTACCTCGTGGCGTACTACCGCGGTCTCGCGCTCGTCGCCCTCGCCAGCCTCCTGTGCTCGGCGATCCTCACCTACGTGATCATGGTGCTGCTGGGCCAGGCCATCGGCTTCGCGCTGAACCTGCCGGCCGTCTGCGGTGCGATCGTCGCGATCGGCATCACCGCCGACTCCTTCATCGTCTACTTCGAGCGCATCCGCGACGAGATCCGCGAGGGCCGCACGCTGCGCCCGGCGGTCGAGCGCGGCTGGCCGCGCGCCCGCCGCACGATCCTGGTCTCCGACTTCGTGTCGTTCCTCGCCGCCGCGGTGCTCTTCATCGTCACCGTCGGCAAGGTGCAGGGCTTCGCGTTCACGCTCGGCCTGACCACGCTCCTCGACGTCGTCGTGGTCTTCTTCTTCACCAAGCCGCTGATGACGCTCCTCGCCCGGCGCAAGTTCTTCGCGAGCGGGCATCCGTGGTCCGGGCTCGACCCCAAGCGGCTCGGCGTCAAGCCGCCGCTGCGGGCCTCCCGCCGCCGCCCCTCCGCCCCCGCCGACCCGAAGGAGGCGTGAGATGTCCAAGCTCGGCAATCTCGGTGCCCGGCTCTACCGCGGCGAGGTCGGCTACGACTTCGTGGCCAAGCGGAAGATCTGGTACGGCATCTCGATCCTCATCACCATCACGGCCATCGTCGGCCTGGCGGTGCGCGGCCTGAACATGGGCATCGAGTTCTCCGGCGGCGCGGTCTTCACCACGCCCAAGACCTCGGTCTCGGCGGACGCCGCCCGCCAGACGGCGGAGGAGGCCTCCGGCCACACCGCGATCGTCCAGAAGCTCGGCAACGGCCCGCTGCGCATCCAGGTCAGCGACGTCACCACCGAGCAGTCGCGCGCCACCCAGGAAGCCCTGGCCAAGAAGCTCGGCGTCTCCACGGACAAGGTCAACACCGACATCGTCGGCCCGAGCTGGGGCGACCAGATCGCCAACAAGGCATGGACCGGCCTGGCCGTCTTCATGATCCTCGTGGTGATCTACCTCGCGATCGCCTTCGAGTGGCGGATGGCGCTCGCCGCCCTGGTCGCACTGATCCACGACCTCACCATCACCGTCGGCGTCTACGCCCTGGTCGGCTTCGAGGTCACCCCGGGCACCGTGATCGGTCTGCTCACCATCCTCGGTTACTCCCTCTACGACACCGTCGTCGTCTTCGACGGCCTGAAGGAGAGCTCGAAGGACATCACGAAGCAGACCCGCTTCACCTACAGCGAGATCGCCAACCGCAGCCTCAACGGCACCCTGGTGCGCTCGATCAACACCACCGTGGTGGCGCTGCTGCCGGTCGCCGGCCTGCTGTTCATCGGCGGCGGCTTCCTCGGCGCGGGCATGCTCAACGACATCTCGCTCGCCCTGTTCGTCGGCCTCGCGGCCGGCGCCTATTCCTCGATCTTCATCGCCACCCCGCTGGTCGCCGACTTCAAGGAGCGCGACCCGCAGATGAAGGCCCTGACCAAGCGGGTGCGCGCCAAGCGCGCCGCCGCGGCCGCGAAGGGCGAGGCGGGCGAGGCGGAGCCGCGCGACGCCGTCCCCGGAGCGGAGAACGACGAGGACGAGGACACCGGCACCGCCGGCGTCGTCGCCCCCCGCGCCCGCGGCAGCCGCGGCCGTGCCCAGGGGAAGCGCCGATGAGCGCCACCGGGGTCGGCCCCGCCGACGAGAAGCTGCGTGACCTGCTGCTCGGGCACATCCACGACGTGCCCGACTACCCCAAGCCGGGCGTGATGTTCAAGGACATCACCCCGCTGCTCGCCGACGCCACCGCGTTCGCCGCCCTGACCGACGCCCTGGCGGAGGCGTGCAGGCGCCACGGCGCCACCAAGGTCGTCGGCCTGGAGGCCCGGGGCTTCATCCTCGGCGCCCCGGCCGCCGTCCGCGCAGGGCTCGGCTTCGTGCCCGTGCGCAAGGCGGGCAAGCTCCCCGGAGCCACGCTGGCCCAGGCGTACGAGCTGGAGTACGGCACGGCGGAGATCGAGATGCACGCCGATGCGGTGGGCCCGGGCGACCGCGTCCTCGTCATCGACGACGTGCTGGCCACGGGCGGCACCGCCGAGGCCTCGGTCCGGCTGATCCGCCGGGCCGGCGCCGAGGTGGCCGGGGTCGTCGTGCTCATGGAGCTCGGCTTCCTGCCCGGCCGCGAGCGGCTCTCCGGCGCCCTCGAAGCGGCGCCGCTGGAGGCACTGATCACCGTCTGACCTGCCACGACGGCGCAGACCGGACAAGCGGGGCGGCCCCCGGGGAAGACCCCGGGGGCCGCTTCGCGTTCTGGTGAGCAGAGCCGGGTGCGCGACGCCCCCGCCGCCCGGGCTCGATACCATGGTTGTCCGGACCTGATCGGGGGGCCGGACCCCGCATGAGGAGTGCTCTTGCCAGACGAGGCCCAGCCGCTCACCGCCGCACAGCAGGACAAGCCGTCTCCCGAGGCCGCGGCGGCCACGGGTACGCCCACGGGCCGCCCGCAGAGCGCGCCTGAGTCCACGCCCCGCCCGGCCGCCGGCCCCGGTGCGGGCAGCGGCCCGAAGAGCCCGGTCCCGGCGGTGACCGGCACGTCACCCGCCCGGCCCACACCGCCGCCGAGCGCTCCCCGCCCCGGCTCCTCCAGCCGCGTCCGGGCCCGCCTCGCCCGCCTCGGCGTCCAGCGCTCCAGCCCGTACAACCCGGTGCTCGAACCGCTCCTGCGCATAGTGCGCGGCAACGACCCGAAGGCCGACGCGACGACGCTCCGCCAGATCGAGCGCGCCTACCAGGTCGCCGAGCGCTGGCACCGCGGCCAGAAGCGCAAGAGCGGCGACCCGTACATCACCCACCCCCTCGCGGTGACCACGATCCTCGCCGAGCTCGGCATGGACCCGGCCACGCTGATGGCCGGCCTCCTGCACGACACCGTCGAGGACACCGAGTACGGCCTGGACGACCTGCGCCGCGACTTCGGCGATCAGGTCGCCCTCCTGGTGGACGGCGTCACCAAGCTGGACCGCGTGCAGTTCGGCGAGGCCGCGCAGGCCGAGACCGTCCGCAAGATGGTCGTCGCCATGGCCAAGGACCCGCGCGTCCTGGTCATCAAGCTCGCCGACCGCCTGCACAACATGCGCACCATGCGCTACCTCAAGCGGGAGAAGCAGGAGAAGAAGGCCCGCGAGACCCTGGAGATCTACGCCCCGCTGGCGCACCGGCTGGGCATGAACACCATCAAGTGGGAGCTGGAGGACCTCGCCTTCGCGATCCTCTACCCCAAGATGTACGACGAGATCGTCCGCCTCGTCGCCGAGCGGGCCCCCAAGCGCGACGAGTACCTCGCGATCGTCACCGACGAGGTCCAGGCCGATCTGCGCGCCGCCCGCATCAAGGCCACCGTCACCGGCCGCCCGAAGCACTACTACAGCGTCTACCAGAAGATGATTGTGCGGGGCCGGGACTTCGCCGAGATCTACGACCTGGTGGGCATCCGTGTCCTCGTCGACACCGTCCGCGACTGCTACGCGGCGCTCGGCACCGTCCACGCCCGGTGGAATCCGGTCCCGGGGCGGTTCAAGGACTACATCGCGATGCCCAAGTTCAACATGTACCAGTCGCTGCACACGACGGTCATAGGCCCCAGCGGCAAGCCCGTCGAGCTGCAGATCCGTACGTTCGACATGCACCGCCGCGCCGAGTACGGCATCGCCGCGCACTGGAAGTACAAGCAGGAGGCCGTCGCCGGCGCCTCCAAGGTGCGCACCGACGTGCCCAAGAACGCCGGCAAGAACCAGGACACCGTCAATGACATGGCCTGGCTGCGGCAGCTGCTGGACTGGCAGAAGGAGACCGAGGACCCGGGCGAGTTCCTGGAGTCCCTGCGCTTCGACCTCTCCCGCAACGAGGTCTTCGTCTTCACCCCCAAGGGCGATGTCATAGCGCTCCCGGCCGGGGCCACCCCGGTCGACTTCGCCTACGCCGTCCACACCGAGGTCGGTCACCGCACGATAGGGGCCAGAGTCAACGGCCGGCTCGTGCCCCTGGAGTCCACCCTCGACAACGGCGACCTGGTCGAGGTCTTCACCTCCAAGGCGTCCGGCGCCGGCCCCTCCCGCGACTGGCTGGGCTTCGTCAAGTCCCCCCGCGCGCGCAACAAGATCCGGGCCTGGTTCTCCAAGGAGCGCCGCGACGAGGCGATCGAGCAGGGCAAGGACGCCATCGCGCGCGCCATGCGCAAGCAGAACCTGCCGATCCAGCGCATCCTCACCGGCGACTCCCTGGTCACCCTCGCGCACGAGATGCGCTACCCCGACATCTCCTCCCTCTACGCCGCCATCGGCGAGGGCCACGTCGCGGCGCAAGGCGTCGTGCAGAAGCTGGTCCAGGCCCTCGGCGGCGAGGACGCGGCGACCGAGGACATCGAGGAGACCGCGCCGATCCGCGGCCGCTCCAAGCGCCGCTCCAGCGCCGACCCCGGCGTGATCGTCAAGGGCGTCGAGGACGTCTGGGTGAAGCTGGCCCGCTGCTGTACGCCGGTGCCGGGCGACCCCATCATCGGCTTCGTCACCCGCGGCAACGGCATCTCGGTGCACCGCGCCGACTGCGTCAACGTCGAGTCGCTCTCGCAGCAGCCCGAACGGATCATCGACGTCGAGTGGGCGCCCACCCAGTCCTCGGTCTTCCTGGTGGCGATCCAGGTCGAGGCGCTGGACCGCTCCCGGCTGCTGTCGGACGTCACCCGCGTCCTGTCCGACCAGCACGTCAACATCCTGTCCGCGGCCGTGCAGACGTCCCGGGACCGGGTGGCCACGTCCCGCTTCACCTTCGAGATGGGCGACCCGAAGCACCTCGGTCACGTCCTGAAGGCCGTACGGGGTGTGGAGGGCGTGTACGACGTCTACCGCGTGACGTCGGCCCGCAGGCCGTAAGCGCCCCCATATGAGTAAGGGGCTCCGGCAATAGCCGGAGCCCCTTACTCATATGGCCGTTCAGCACTCATACGGCCGTTCAGCCGCCGAACTCCTCCAGCCCCTTCAGGGCCTGGTCCAGCAGGGCCTTGCGGCCCTCCAGCTCCTGCGAGAGCTTGCTCGCCTTGGCGTCGTTACCCGCGGCACGCGCCTTGTCGACCTGCTCCTGCAGCTTGTCGACGGCCGCCTGCAGCTGGCCGGTCAGCCCCGCCGCACGGGCCCGCGCCTCCGGGTTCGTACGCCGCCACTCGGCCTCCTCGGCCTCCTGGATGGCGCGCTCCACCGCGTGCATCCGGCCCTCGATCTTCGGGCGGGCGTCGCGCGGGACGTGGCCGATGGCCTCCCAGCGCTCGTTGATCGAGCGGAACGCGGCGCGGGCGGCCTTCAGGTCGGTGACGGGCAGCAGCTTCTCGGCCTCGGCCGCGAGCTCCTCCTTGTGCGTCAGGTTGACCTGCTGCTCGGCGTCGCGCTCGGCGAACACCTCGCTGCGCGCCTGGAAGAAGACGTCCTGCGCACCGCGGAAGCGGCCCCACAGCTCGTCCTCCGACTCGCGCTGCGCGCGGCCGACGGCCTTCCACTCGGCCATCAGGTCGCGGTAGCGCGCGGCCGTCGGGCCCCAGTCGGTGGACCCGGAGAGCGCCTCGGCCTCGGCGACCAGCTTCTCCTTGGCCTTGCGGGCGTCCTCACGCTGCGCGTCGAGGGCGGCGAAGTGCGCCTTGCGCCGCTTGGAGAACGCCGAGCGGGCGTGCGAGAAGCGGTGCCACAGCTCGTCGTCGGCCTTGCGGTCCAGCCGCGGCAGGCCCTTCCAGATGTCGACCAGGGCGCGCAGCCGCTCGCCGGCGGACCGCCACTGCTCGCTCGCCGCCAGCTCCTCGGCCTCGGCGACCAGCGCCTCCTTGGCCGTGCGCGCCTCGTCGGCCTGCTTGGCCTTCGCCGCCTTGCGCTCCTCGCGGCGCGCCTCGACCGTCGCGACGAGCTTGTCGAGCCGGGTCCGCAGCGCGTCGAGGTCGCCGACGGCGTGGTGCTCGTCGACCTGCGTGCGCAGGTGGCCGATCGCGGTCATCGCGTCCTTGGCCGACAGGTCGGTGGTCTTGACCCGCTTCTCGAGGAGGCCGATCTCGACGACCAGGCCCTCGTACTTGCGCTCGAAGTAAGCAAGGGCCTCCTCGGGAGACCCGGCCTGCCACGATCCGACGACCTGCTCACCGTCGGCAGTACGCACGTACACGGTCCCCGTCTCGTCGACGCGGCCCCATGGGTCGCTGCTCACAGCGCCTCCTCCACATGATGCCGGGGCCGGCGTGCGGCCCTCGCGCATCGTCCACAGTTGTTCCGGGCAGGGCCGCGCCCTGGCCGGTCCGACGGCTTGATCATCGTCTTGATCATTCGGGTGCGGGTAGCCGCCGGATCAGGCACCCTACACAACGCCAACATAGGCGACCGGCGCCCTGGCTGTCCGTATCCCGCGCGACCGAAATTTCGCTGAGCGGGCAACAACCGGGCGCCGGAGGCCTGATCGGGGCGGTGAGCCCGGCGTCAGGACTTGGCGACCGTCGCCTTGTCGATGACCACCGTCGCGTTCGGGGCGCCGTCGCCGGCACCGGACGGCTCACCCGCGTCCGCGATCTTCTTGAGCGTCTTCATGCCCTCGGCGCCGATCGTGCCGAAGGGCGTGTACGTCGGCGGCAGCGGGCTGTCCTGGTAGACGAGGAAGAACTGGCTGCCACCGGTGTGCGGCTGGCCGGTGTTGGCCATCGCGACCGTGCCCGCGGGATAGACGTTCCCCTTGAGCTTGGAGTCCTTGAGGTTCTCGTCGGGCAGGGTGTAGCCCGGGCCGCCCGAGCCGGTTCCCTTGGGGTCGCCGCACTGCAGGACGTAGATCCCCGAGGTGGTCAGGCGGTGGCACTTGGTGTGGTCGAAGTAGCCCTCGCCGGCGAGGAAGTTGAAGGAGTTGACCGTGTGCGGGGCGTTCGCCGCGTCGAGCTTGACGTCGATCGTGCCGCAGGTCGTCTTCAAGTCCATGGCGTACGCCGCGGACTTGTCGATGCCCATCTCCGGCTCCGACTTCCACGTCTTCGCGGCGGGGGAGCCGGGGGCGGGCTTGGCGCACGGGTCGGGACCCTTAGAAGGCGCAGTGGGGGCCTTGGAGGTCTCGGGCGCCGCGGCGTCGGTCGTGTCCTTCTTGTCGTCGCCGGACAGCGCGCCCGTGGCGTACGCGGTCACGCCCGCCGCCAGCACCACCGCGAGGGCGGCGGCGATCACCGCGTTCCGCCGGCGGGCCTTGCGCCGGGCCTCCTCGCGGCGCTGCTGCTGCCGCTCGAACTTCTCCCGGGCGAGCTGCCGCCGCCGCTGCTCGTTACTGACCACCGGGTCTACTCCTCATACCGACTTGTCCATGTCATGAGCCCTGTGTTGCTGGTGTGCCCGTACCGTATACGGGTTCGCGGCCGCGGAGGTGCCGCCGGTAGGCTCTTGTTCGCAGCCGGTGACCCCCGAGGGGCGTCGCGGCCGCACCGCTGATGAAATTCTGCTGGTCGATCATTAAGGACGAATGTGCTGATTGCCGGGTTCCCCGCCGGGGCCTGGGGGACCAACTGCTACCTGGTCGCCCCTGCCGCAGGCGAGGAGTGCGTGATCATCGACCCGGGCCACCAGGCGGCCCCCGGGGTCGAGGAGGCGCTCAGGAAGCATCGGCTCAAGCCCGTCGCCGTCGTCCTCACCCACGGCCACATCGACCACGTCGCCTCGGTCGTCCCGGTGTGCGGCGCCCACGACGTCCCGGCCTGGATCCACCCCGCCGACCGCTACATGATGAGCGACCCGGAGAAGGCCCTCGGCCGCTCCATCGGGCAGCAGCTCATGGGCGAGCTGACCGTCGGGGAGCCGGACGACGTCAAGGAGCTGACCGACGGCTCCCGCCTCGATCTCGCCGGGCTGGAGTTCACCGTCGCGCACGCGCCCGGCCATACCAAGGGGTCGGTGACCTTCAGGATGCCCGAAGCCCCCGATGGAGCAGACGTCCCGTCGGTGTTCTTCTCGGGTGACCTGCTGTTCGCCGGCTCCATCGGACGCACCGACCTGCCGGGCGGTGATCACGCCGAGATGCTCCGGTCGCTGGCACGCGTGTGCCTGCCCCTGGACGACTCGACCGTGGTCCTGTCCGGCCACGGCCCCCAGACCAGCATCGGCCGCGAGCGCGCCACCAACCCGTACCTGCGGGAAGTGGCGGACACGCTGCGCGGCTCCGGAGGCGGCCCTACCGCCGCTCCGCGAAGAGGAATGTGACGATTTTCCCGTGAGTACGTTCAAGGCCCCCAAGGGCACCTACGACCTCAAGCCCCCCACCTCCGCCGTCTACCTCGCGGTCCGCGAGGCCATCGCCGCCCCGCTCAAGCGGGCCGGCTACGGCTACGTCGAGACCCCCGGCTTCGAGCAGGTCGAGCTGTTCTCCCGCGGCGTCGGCGAGTCGACCGACATCGTGACCAAGGAGATGTACACCCTCACCACGCGCGGCGGCGACCAGCTCGCCCTGCGCCCCGAGGGCACCGCCTCCGTACTGCGCGCCGCGCTGGAGGGCAACCTCCACAAGGACGGCAACCTGCCCGTCAAGCTCTGGTACTCCGGCTCGTACTACCGCTACGAGCGCCCGCAGAAGGGCCGCTACCGCCACTTCTCGCAGGTCGGCGCGGAGGCCATCGGCGCCGAGGACCCGGCGCTGGACGCCGAGCTGATCATCCTGGCCGTCGACGCGTACAAATCGCTCGGCCTGAGCAACTTCCGCCTCCTGCTGAACTCGCTCGGCGACAAGGAGTGCCGCCCCGTCTACCGCGCCGCCCTGCAGGACTTCCTGCGCGGCCTGGAGCTGGACGAGGACACCCGACGCCGCATCGAGATCAACCCGCTGCGCGTCCTGGACGACAAGCGCGAGGACGTCCAGAAGCAGCTCGTCGGCGCCCCGCTCTTCCGTGACCACCTGTGCGAGGCCTGCAAGGCCTACCACGAGCAGGTCCGCGAGCTGCTGACCGCCGCGGGCGTCGAGTTCGAGGACGACCCCAAGCTCGTCCGCGGCCTCGACTACTACACCCGCACCACCTTCGAGTTCGTGCACGACGGCCTCGGCTCGCAGTCCGCGGTCGGCGGCGGCGGCCGCTACGACGGCCTGTCCGAGATGATCGGCGGCCCCGCGCTGCCGTCCGTCGGCTGGGCTCTCGGCGTCGACCGCACGGTGCTGGCCCTGGAGGCCGAGGGCATCGCGCTCGACCTGCCGTCGCCCACCGAGGTCTACGCCGTCCCGCTCGGCGAGGAGGCCCGCCGGGTCCTCTTCGGCCTGGTCACCGAGCTGCGCCGCAACGGCGTCGCCACCGACTTCGCGTACGGCGGCAAGGGCCTGAAGAACGCGATGAAGTCGGCCAACCGCTCCGGCGCCCGCTTCGCGGTCATCGCCGGCGAGCGCGACCTGGCCGAGGGCAACGTACAGCTCAAGGACCTGGAGAGCGGCGAGCAGAAGGCCGTCGCCCTCGCCGATGTCGTGGATGAAGTCCTGGCCAAGCAGGGCTGATTGCCACTCTCCTGGTGCAGAATGGGCGCCAGGGACCGACTGATGGGATCAACGGCGCTATGACCACTTCGGCACTGGACCGCTCCGACACCGACGGCGACGAGCGGGACGGCCCCGCGACCGGCGCCATGGGCGGCAGCCGCGCGTTCGCGCTGCTGCTGGTCATCACCGGTGCGCTGGGGCTGCTCGCCGCATGGGTCATCACGATCGACAAGAACAAGATCCTCGAAGCCAAGGCGGTCGGGAAGACCTTCACCCCCGGGTGCAGCCTCAACCCGATCGTCTCCTGCGGCAACATCATGGAGAGCGAGCAGGCCCACGCCTTCGGGTTCCCGAATCCGATGCTGGGGCTCGTCTGCTACGGCGCGATCATCGCGATCGGCCTGGCGCTGCTCTCGGGCGCCCGCTTCCCCCGCTGGTACTGGCTGGGCATGCAGGCCGGCACCCTCTTCGGCGTCGGATTCTGCACCTGGCTGCAGTACCAGTCGCTGTACGTCATCGGGTCGCTGTGCCTGTGGTGCTGCCTGGCCTGGGTCGCCACGATCTTCATGTTCTGCTACGTGACCGTGCAGAACGTCCGTCACCGCTTCATCCCGGTGCCGGACGGCGTGCGCCGCGCCCTGCTGGAGTTCCACTGGGTCGTGCCCGTCCTGTGGGTCGGCATCATCGGCATGCTGGTCCTCACCCGCTGGTGGGACTTCTGGACGGGCGGTACCGCCTGACCGCCGCCGCACCTGGCTTGATCAAGGCCGCCGGACCCCTGGTCCGGCGGCCTTGTCAGTGTCGTGACATAGAGTTTCGGACGTGGAGCCCGATCTGTTCACCGCCGCCGCAGAGGACCGCCAGGAGAAAGACCCGGCGAGCAGTCCCCTGGCCGTGCGCATGCGCCCCCGCACGCTCGACGAGGTCATGGGGCAGGGGCACCTGCTCAAGCCCGGCAGCCCCCTGCGGAGGCTGGTGGGGGAGGGCAGCGGCGGCCCGGCCGGCCCGTCGTCGGTGATCCTCTGGGGCCCGCCCGGCATCGGCAAGACGACGCTTGCGTACGTCGTCAGCCAGGCCACCAACAAGCGCTTCGTGGAGCTCTCCGCGATCACCGCGGGCGTCAAGGAAGTACGGGCCGTCATCGACGGCGCGCGCCGCGCCTCCGGGGGCTACGGCAAGGAGACGGTGCTCTTCCTCGACGAGATCCACCGCTTCAGCAAGGCCCAGCAGGACTCCCTCCTGCCCGCCGTGGAGAACCGCTGGGTCACCCTCATCGCGGCCACCACCGAGAACCCCTACTTCTCGATCATCTCCCCGCTGCTCTCCCGCTCCCTGCTGCTGACCCTGCAGGCGCTCACCGACGAGGACCTGCGGGGGCTGCTGCACCGCGCCCTCACCGACGAGCGCGGGCTCGGCGGCGCGGTGACCCTGAGCGCGGACGCCGAGGCGCACCTGCTGCGGATCGCAGGCGGCGACGCCCGGCGCGCCCTCACCGCGCTGGAGGCGGGCGCCGGCTCGGCCATAGCCAAGGGCGAGGCCGGGATCACCCTGGAGACGCTGGAGGAGTCCGTCGACCGGGCGGCCGTGAAGTACGACCGCGACGGCGACCAGCACTACGACGTCGCGAGCGCCCTGATCAAGTCGATCCGCGGCTCCGACGTGGACGCCACGCTGCACTACCTGGCCCGCATGATCGAGGCGGGCGAGGACCCGCGGTTCATCGCGCGGCGGCTGATGATCTCCGCGAGCGAGGACATCGGCCTGGCCGATCCCACGGCCCTGCAGACGGCGGTCGCCGGCGCGCAGGCCGTCGCGCTGATCGGCTTCCCCGAGGCGCGGATCACGCTGAGCCAGGTGGCGATCGCGCTGGCGCTGGCCCCGAAGTCCAACGCGGCCTGCCTCGCGATCGAGGCCGCGCTCGCCGACGTACGGGCGGGCCTCGCCGGCCCGGTGCCGCCGCATCTGCGGGACGGCCACTACAAGGGCGCGGAGAAGCTGGGCCACGCGCAGGGCTATGTGTATCCGCACGATGTGCCCGGCGGCATTGCGGCCCAGCAGTACGCGCCGGACGCGGTCCGGGGCAAGCAGTACTACGCGCCGACGCGGTACGGGGCGGAGGCCCGCTACGCGGACGTGGTGGACCGGGTCCGCCCCCGCCTGCGGGGGGAGCAGCAGGGCTGACCTCGGCCAGGCACCGCCGGACAGGCCCGTTCGGCTTCTCGGCGTTGCGGCGGTTCCAAGGTGCCGGGCAAGCACCTTGGAATCCGCCGCAACGGTGCGCAACCCCCGCCGGGGATTCCGGCGGTGCCGAACCCGCTCAGCCGGCCGTCGTCAATCCGAGGCCGCCTCGAACAACGTGTGCATCGCCCGGCGCAAGCCGACCACGTCACGGACCGGGTCCGGGAACTCGAACCGCGCGTCGAAAGAGCGGTCCGCCGGCGATCCGCCGCCCGCACGGGTGAACCGCACCCGCAGCCCGAAGCGGTCCAGCGCCAGCGGCACCGCCCGGTCGCCCGCGCGGCGCACGTCCTCGGCACGCTCGCCGACGAGCGAGTACAGCCCGAGCACCTGGTCACCGTGGCCCGAGTGCAGGTGCTGCAGCAGCTCGGTCTCGTGGGCGACGAGCGGGTCCGGCTGGGCCCGGGCGAAGTCCTCGGGCTCGATGTCCTCCGCGCCCCACAGGTCGTCCACGCTCGCCTCGCCGATCTCCAGGCGCACCATCATGCGGCCGGGCTCGGTCACGCCGGGGACGCAGGTGATCCAGCCGGAGATCCAGGCCCGGCCGCGGATGCGGCCGGGCACGGAGACGGGCGCCACGTCGGTGAGCTCCAGGACGGCGGACAGCTCGTCGTCCTGCGCGTGCGTCGCGGCGCGCACGACCGGGCTGTCTGCGGGGAAGACCAGGAAGACCTCGCCGTCGGGGCCGACGCTGCGCGCCTCGGGCATCAGCTGGTCGGGGCGGGTGGCGGCGGCCCCGGGCACGAGCAGCACCGCGGAGCATGTACTCTGTACGAGAGTTCGTGTGCGCTCGGCTGCTGACGGCATCCGCGCGATTTCAAGTCCGCTGGGACGCGGCTGACCACGATCTGATCGGACCCCCGTCACGTCGGCGCCATCGAGAGCGCCGGTCTTCTGCGTGCTGTCCGTGATGTGACTGGTGTTCCCCGGGCGAGACATGCGATCTCCTTGAGTAAGGTAAGCCTAACCTAACCTATTCCGGAGGTCTGGAGAACGTGCCTAACCAGTCGCGTCCCAAGGTCAAGAAGTCTCGTGCGCTCGGTATCGCGCTGACCCCGAAGGCTGTCAAGTACTTCGAGGCCCGCCCCTACCCGCCGGGTGAGCACGGCCGTGGCCGCAAGCAGAACAGCGACTACAAGGTCCGTCTGCTCGAGAAGCAGCGTCTGCGCGCCCAGTACGACATCAGCGAGCGCCAGATGGTCCGCGCCTACGACCGCGCCCGCAAGGCCGAGGGCAAGACCGGCGAGGCCCTGGTGGTCGAGCTCGAGCGCCGCCTCGACGCCCTCGTCCTGCGTTCGGGCATCGCCCGCACCATCTACCAGGCCCGCCAGATGGTCGTCCACGGCCACATCGAGGTCAACGGTGGCAAGGTCGACAAGCCGTCCTTCCGCGTCGCCCCGAACGACGTCGTGATGGTCCGCGAGCGCAGCCGCAGCAAGCCGCTGTTCGAGACCTCCCGCGCCGGTGGCTTCGCCGCCGAGGGTGAGACCCCGCGCTACCTGCAGGTCAACCTGGGCGCCCTGGCCTTCCGCCTGGACCGCCTGCCCAACCGCAAGGAAGTTCCGGTCATCTGCGACGAGCAGCTCGTCGTCGAGTACTACGCCCGCTAAGAGCGGCCGCAGGCACTCTCCTTCCGTCCAGCCCGTCGTTCCGCCGGCCCTCGTGGCCGCGGGCCGGCGGGCTGGCGCGTTTCCGGGCCCCGGAGCTCGCACATCCGTGCCGTACGGACCGGTAATGCGGTACGGGCGCGGAGGCCCGGCGCGATAAGGTCGGTACCCGAGCAGCAAAAGACCACAGCTAGGGAGCGGTGCAGCGTGTCCGGTGGAGAGGTGGCCGGGATCCTCGTGGCCGTCTTCTGGGCCATTCTGGTGTCCTTCATCGCCCTGGTGCTGGTGCGGCTCGCGCAGACGCTCAAAGCGGCCACCAAGCTGGTCGCCGACGTCACCGAGCAGGCCGTGCCGCTCCTCGCCGACGCCTCGGCGACCGTCCGCTCCGCACACACCCAGCTCGCCCGCGTCGACTCGATCGCCGCGGACGTCCAGGAGGTCACGGCGAACGCCTCGGCGCTCTCCTCGACCGTCTCCTCCGCCTTCGGCGGCCCGCTGGTCAAGGTCGCCGCCTTCGGCTACGGCGTCCGCCGGGCGATGGGCCGCAAGGCCGCTCCCGAGCCGAAGGGCTCCGTCTTCGTCGGCAAGGCCACCGGCAGCCCCCTGCCGTCCGCCCGTGCCGGCCGCCGCCGCACCCGTGGGAAGGGTTGACCCCAGGAATGTTCCGCCGCACCTTCTGGTTCACGACCGGTGTAGCAGCCGGTGTCTGGGCCACCACCAAGGTCAACCGGAAGCTCGCCAAGCTCACCCCGGAGAGCCTGGCCCTGCAGGCCGCGGACCGCGCGGTCATCGCCGGGCGCAAGGTCAAGCTCTTCGCGCTGGACGTCCGTGACGGGATGGCGCACCGGGAAGCGGCGCTCAAGGACGCGCTCGGCCTCACGGCCGCGCCGCCCGCCCCCGAGCACCGCGCGCTCCCCGGGCAGCGTCACCTCGTCGCGATCGACCCGCAGCACACCTACCACTCGTTCACCCGGAAAGAGGACCACTGATGGAGTCGGCTGAAATCCGCAGGCGCTGGCTGCGCTTCTTCGAGGAGCGTGGGCACACCGTCGTGCCGTCGGCGTCGCTCATCGCGGACGACCCGACCCTGCTCCTGGTCCCCGCGGGCATGGTGCCCTTCAAGCCGTACTTCCTCGGCGAGGTCAAGCCGCCCTTCTCGCGCGCCACCAGCGTGCAGAAATGCGTCCGCACGCCGGACATCGAGGAGGTCGGCAAGACCACCCGCCACGGCACGTTCTTCCAGATGTGCGGCAACTTCTCCTTCGGCGATTACTTCAAGGAAGGCGCCATCAAGCTCGCCTGGGAGTTGCTCACGACTCCCGTGGCGGACGGCGGCTTCGGCCTGGAGCCGGAGAAGCTGTGGATCACCGTCTACCTCGAGGACGACGAGGCCGAGCGCATCTGGCGTGACGTCGTCGGCGTGCCCGCCGAGCGGATCCAGCGCCTGGGCAAGAAGGACAACTACTGGTCCATGGGCGTTCCCGGCCCGTGCGGCCCCTGCTCCGAGATCAACTACGACCGGGGCCCGGAGTTCGGCGCCGAGGGCGGCCCCGCCGTCAACGACGAGCGCTACGTGGAGATCTGGAACCTGGTCTTCATGCAGTACGAGCGCGGTGCCGGCGACGGCAAGGAGGACTTCCCGATCCTCGGGGACCTGCCGTCGAAGAACATCGACACCGGTCTCGGCCTCGAGCGCCTCGCCATGATCCTGCAGGGCGTGCAGAACATGTACGAGACCGACACCCTGCGCGTCGTCATGGACAAGGCCACCGAGCTCACCGGTGTCCGCTACGGCGCCGCCCACGAGACCGACGTCTCCCTGCGCGTCGTGGCCGACCACATGCGCACGTCCACGATGCTCATCGGCGACGGCGTCACCCCCGGCAACGAGGGCCGCGGCTACGTCCTGCGCCGCATCATGCGCCGCGCCATCCGCAACATGCGCCTGATGGGCGCCACCGGCCCCGTCGTGGCCGAGCTCCTCGACGTCGTCATCAAGACGATGGGCCAGCAGTACCCGGAGCTGGAGACCGACCGCAAGCGCATTGAGACGGTCGCCCTCGCCGAGGAGGCCGCCTTCCTCAAGACGCTGAAGGCCGGCACCAACATCCTCGACACCGCCGTCACGGAGACCAAGGCCTCCGGCGGCAAGGTCCTGGCCGGCGACAAGGCGTTCCTGCTCCACGACACCTGGGGCTTCCCGATCGACCTCACCCTGGAGATGGCCGCCGAGCAGGGCCTCTCCGTGGACGAGGACGGCTTCCGCCGCCTGATGAAGGAGCAGCGGGAGCGCGCCAAGGCCGACGCCAAGGCCAAGAAGACCGGCCACGCCGACCTGTCCGCCTACCGCGAGGTCGCGGACACCTCCGGCGAGACCAACTTCACCGGCTACGCCCTCACCGAGAACGAGTCCACGATCGTCGGTCTCCTCGTCGACGGCCTGCCCTCGCCGGCCGCCACCGAGGGCGACGAGGTCGAGGTCGTCCTGGACCGCACCCCCTTCTACGCCGAGGGCGGCGGCCAGCTCGCCGACACCGGCCGCATCAAGCTCGACACCGGTGCCGTGATCGAGATCCGCGACGTGCAGAAGCCCGTTCCGGGCGTGCACGTGCACAAGGGCGTCGTCCAGGTCGGCGAGGTCACCGTGGGCGCCTCCGCCTACGCCTCGATCGACGTCAAGCGCCGCCGCGCCATCGCCCGCGCCCACTCGGCCACCCACCTCACCCACCAGGCCCTGCGCGACGCGCTCGGCCCGACGGCCGCCCAGGCCGGCTCGGAGAACTCGCCGGGCCGCTTCCGCTTCGACTTCGGTTCGCCGGCCGCCGTTCCCGGCACCGTGCTGACCGACGTCGAGCAGCGCATCAACGAGGTTCTCTCCCGGGAGCTCGAGGTGCAGGCCGAGGTCATGAGCCTGGACGAGGCCAAGAAGTCCGGCGCCATCGCCGAGTTCGGCGAGAAGTACGGCGAGCGCGTCCGCGTCGTCACCATCGGCGACTTCTCCAAGGAGCTGTGCGGCGGCACGCACGTCGCCAACACCGCCCAGCTGGGTCTGGTGAAGCTGCTGGGCGAGTCGTCCATCGGCTCGGGCGTGCGCCGTGTCGAGGCCCTCGTCGGCGTCGACGCCTACAACTTCCTGGCCAAGGAGCACACGGTCGTCGCCCAGCTCCAGGAGCTCGTCAAGGGCCGCCCGGAGGAGCTGCCGGAGAAGATCTCCGGGATGCTCGCCAAGCTCAAGGACGCCGAGAAGGAGATCGAGCGCTTCCGCGCCGAGAAGGTCCTGCAGGCCGCCGCGGGCCTGGCCGAGGGCGCCAAGGACGTGCACGGCACGGCCCTGGTCACCGGCCGCGTCCCGGACGGCACCGGCGCCGACGACCTGCGCAAGCTCGTCCTCGACGTGCGCGGCCGCATCCAGGGCGGCCGCGCCGCCGTGGTGGCCCTGTTCACGGTGGCCAATGGCCGCCCGCTGACGGTCATCGCCACCAACGAGGCCGCCCGCGAGCGCGGCCTCAAGGCCGGCGACCTGGTCCGTACGGCCGCCAAGACCCTCGGCGGCGGCGGTGGCGGCAAGCCGGACGTCGCCCAGGGCGGCGGCCAGAACCCCGAGGCCGTCGACGAGGCCATGGCCGCCGTCGAGCGCCTCGTGGCCGAGGCGGTCTGATCCCCGTGCGCCGAGGAAGACGCATCTCCGTCGACGTCGGGGACGCCCGGATCGGGGTCGCCTCGTGCGACCCCGACGGGATCCTCGCCACTCCGGTGGAGACCGTGCCCGGCCGTGACATCCCCAAGGCCCACAAGCGGCTCGTGGAGATCGTCGCGGAGTACGAGCCGATCGAGGTCGTCGTCGGCCTGCCCCGTTCCCTCAAAGGAGGGGAGGGGCCGGCCGCGGCCAAGGTCCGCACCTTCGCCAAGGAGATGGCCCGCCGCGTGGCGCCCGTCCCGGTGCGCCTCGTCGACGAGCGCATGACGACGGTCACCGCGACGCAGGGGCTGCGCGCCTCGGGCGTCAGCTCCAAGAAGGGCCGGTCCGTGGTGGACCAGGCGGCCGCGGTCGTGATCCTGCAGAACGCCCTGGAGACCGAGAAGGTCTCCGGGAGGCCCCCGGGCGAGACCGTCGAAGTGGTCATCTGATCGCAGTACGGTAACGTTCCGCGCTGAACAAGGCAG
Source organism: Streptomyces roseoverticillatus (assembly GCF_000719265.1). Taxonomy (GTDB): domain Bacteria; phylum Actinomycetota; class Actinomycetes; order Streptomycetales; family Streptomycetaceae; genus Streptomyces; species Streptomyces roseoverticillatus. The sequence goes on from NZ_JOFL01000005.1 coordinate 79,259, forward strand.
CCGCCCGGCTGACGTCTCCGACGACGGCCGGGCGACTGGGAACCGCGCTCCTCGGAGCGCCCACCTGCTGCCGCTGCGCGGCTCTAGGGGATCGATGACTGAGTACGGCCGGGGCTCCGGCTCCCAACCGTGGCATCCTGACGACCCGCTGTACGGGGACCAGGGCTACAGCGGACAGCAGCAGCACCCGCAGTCGCAGCAGCCCCAGTACGGTCACGGTCAGCAGCAGTACGGCTGGGACCCCTCCCAGGGCGGGCAGCAGCAGTACGGGCAGCAGGGCGGCGGCACGTACGGCGGCGGGCAGGCCGACTACTACGGCACGCCCGACGGCTACCAGCAACAGCCGCAGCAGCCGCATGGCCAGCAGGGCCACCAGGAGGCCCAGCAGCTGCATCAGGCGCAACAGCAGGGGCAGCAGCAACCGCAGGCGCCGCAGCAACAGCACTCGGTGCCGTACCAGTCGCAGCAGGAGTGGTCCGGGCCCGACGAGGAGAAGATCTCCCTCTTCGACGACCTGCCTCCCGCCACGGCCCGCCCCGGCGAGCACGACGGCGAGCCCGGGGACGGCAGGGACGACGAGGACGACGAGCCGCGCGAGGAGCCCTCCCGCGGCCGCGACCGGCGCGGCAAGAAGTCCAAGAAGCCCAAGAAGAACAAGCGCCGCAGCGGCACCGCCTGCCTCGTGGTCGCCGTGGTGCTCCTCGGCGTCGTGGGCGGTGGCGGCTACCTCGCCTACGACTACTGGGAGACCCACTTCGGCGCGGCGCCCGACTACGAGGGCCAGGGCGGCGGCCAGGTCCAGGTCGAGATCCCCAAGGGGGCCAGCCTGACCGAAATGGGCAAGGTCCTGCAGGAGGCCGGGGTCGTCAAGAGCGTCGGCGCCTTCACCAACGCCGCGGCCAAGAAGGCCATCCAGCCCGGCACGTACACCCTGCACCAGCAGATGTCCGGCGCGGCGGCCGTCGAGATGATGACCAACGCCGGCAACTTCCTGACCATCGCCGAGGGCCGGCGGGCCGTCCAGATCTACGCCGCCATCGACGGGAAGCTGGGCCTCCCGGCGGGCACCACCAAGGACGTCGCCAAGAACCGGGCGAAGGACCTCGGGCTGCCCGCGTGGGCCAACACCGACCCCAAGATCAGGGACCCGCTGGAGGGCTTCCTCTACCCCTCGCAGTACAGCGCCGGCAAGGGCACCAAGCCGGAGACCATCCTCAAGCAGATGGTCGCCCGGGCCAACGAGAACTACGCCAAGCAGGACCTGGAGGGCAAGGCGCGCGAGCTGGGCCTCAAGTCCCCGCTGCAGCTGATCACCGTGGCCAGTCTGGTCAACGCCGAGGGCATGACGCACGACGACTTCCGCAAGATGGCGCGGGTCATCTACAACCGCCTCAAGCCCACCAACGTCGAGACGAACGGCAAGCTGGAGTTCGACTCGACGTACAACTACACGAAGAACCAGAGCAAGCTGGACCTCAGCCCCAAGCAGCTCCGCGCGCTCGACGACCCGTACAACACGTACTTCTACAAGGGCCTGCCCCCCGGGCCCATCGGCAACCCCGGTGAACAGGCCCTCAAGGCCGCCATGGACCCGGAGCCGGGGGACTGGTACTACTTCGTCTCCATCAACGAGAAGACGACGTTCACCAAGAACCTGCAGGAGCACCAGAAGCTCGTGGACGAGTTCAACAAGAGCCGGAAGCCGTAGATGAGCCGCACCCCGGAGCGCCGCCGCGCGGCGGTGCTCGGTTCCCCGATCGCCCACTCGCTCTCCCCGGTCCTGCACCGCGCCGCGTACGCGGAGCTGGGCCTGGGGGAGTGGACGTACGACCGCTTCGAGGTGGACGAGGCCGCGCTGCCCGCCTTCCTCGACAAGCTGGACGGCAGCTGGGCCGGGCTGTCGCTGACCATGCCGCTCAAGCGGGCGGTGATCCCGCTGCTGGACGAGGTCAGCGCCACGGCCGCCGCGGTCGAGGCCGTCAACACCGTCGTGTTCGCGGAGGACGGCCGCCGCCTCGGCGACAACACCGACATCCCCGGCATCGCCGCGGCGCTGCGCGAGCGCGGCGTGACGGAGGCCGCCTCCGCCGCCGTGCTCGGCGCGGGCGCCACCGCGTCCTCCGCGCTCGCCGCCCTGGCCGGGATCTGCACCGGCGAGGTCACCGTGTACGTGCGCAGCGAGGCCCGCGCGGCCGAGATGCGCGAGTGGGGCGAGCGGCTCGGCGTGGCCGTCCGCACCGAGGACTGGGCCCGCGCCGCCGAGGGCCTCACGGCTCCGCTGGTCGTGGCCACCACTCCGGCGGGGGCCACCGACGCCCTCGCGGAGGCCGTCCCGGACCGTCCCGGCGCCCTCTTCGACGTCCTCTACGAGCCGTGGCCCACGCCCCTGGCCGCGGCCTGGGACACGCGCGGCGGCACCGTCCTCGGCGGCCTGGACCTCCTCGTCCACCAGGCGGTCCTCCAGGTCGAGCAGATGACCGGCCGCCCGCGGGCGCCGCTGGCCGCGATGCGCGCGGCGGGCGAGGCCGCCCTCGCCGCCCGCGGCTGACGGGACCCGTCCTGCCGACCACGACGTGACTCACTCCGTTCCACAACGCGGACCGGAGGGCGGAGCGGACCGTCCGGCATGGGAGGATCAGAAGCGGCGGGCCGGGGCCGCGCACCCGGTCGCCGCACGATCTCAAGGCGCGCGAGCATGAGGAGTCCCGTTGAGCAGGTTGCGCTGGCTGACTGCCGGTGAGTCGCATGGTCCGGCACTCGTGGCGACGCTGGAGGGCCTGCCCGCCGGTGTCCCGGTCACCACGGACATGGTGGCGGACCACCTGGCCCGCCGGCGGCTCGGCTACGGCCGCGGCGCGCGCATGAAGTTCGAGCGGGACGAGGTCACCTTCCTCGGCGGCGTGCGCCACGGCCTGACGATGGGCTCCCCGGTCGCGGTCATGGTGGGCAACACCGAGTGGCCCAAGTGGGAGAAGGTCATGGCGGCCGATCCGGTGGACCCGGAGGAGCTGGCGGCGATGGCTCGCAACGCCCCGCTGACCCGCCCCCGCCCCGGCCACGCCGACCTCGCGGGCATGCAGAAGTACGGGATCGACGAGGCCCGCCCGATCCTGGAGCGCGCCTCCGCGCGCGAGACCGCCGCCCGCGTCGCCCTCGGCGCCGTCGCCCGCTCCTACCTGAAGGAGACCGCGGGCATCGAGATCGTCTCCCACGTCATCGAGCTGGCCGCGGCCAAGGCGCCGCTCGGCGTCTACCCCACGCCGTCCGACGTCGGGAAGCTCGACGCCGACCCGGTCCGCTGCCTGGACGAGGCGGCCAGCAAGGCGATGGTCGCCGAGATCGACCAGGCCCACAAGGACGGCGACACGCTCGGCGGCGTCGTCGAGGTCCTGGCCTACGGCGTCCCCGTCGGCCTGGGCTCGCACGTGCACTGGGACCGCCGCCTGGACGCCCGCCTCGCCGCCGCTCTGATGGGCATTCAGGCGATCAAGGGCGTCGAGGTCGGCGACGGCTTCGAGCTGGCCCGGGTGCCGGGCTCGCAGGCCCACGACGAGATCGTCTCCACCGAGGACGGCATCCGCCGCACCTCCGGCCGCTCCGGCGGCACCGAGGGCGGTCTGTCCACGGGCGAGCTGCTGCGCGTCCGCGCGGCCATGAAGCCGATCGCCACCGTGCCGCGCGCCCTGCGCACGGTCGACGTGGCCACCGGCGAGGCCGCCCAGGCCCACCACCAGCGCTCCGACGTCTGCGCGGTCCCGGCCGCCGGCATCGTCGCCGAGGCGATGGTCGCCCTGGTGCTGGCCGACGCGGTGGCGGAGAAGTTCGGCGGCGACAACGTCGCCGAGACCCGCCGCAACGTCCAGGGCTACCTCGAGAACCTGGCCATCAAGTGACCGCGCCCGCCGTCGTGCTGGTGGGCCCGCCGGGAGCCGGCAAGTCCACCATCGGCGCCCTGCTCGCCCAGCGGCTGGGCACCGGCTACCGCGACACCGACGCCGACATCGAGAAGACCGCCGGCAAGCCCATCCCGGAGATCTTCATCGACGAGGGCGAGCCGCACTTCCGCGAGCTGGAGCGGCAGGCGGTGCGCGCCGCCGTCGCCGGGCACCCCGGCGTGCTCTCCCTCGGCGGCGGCGCGATCATGGACGACGGGACCCGGGCCCTCCTCGCGGGGCTGCCCGTGGTCTTCCTCGACGTCGAGCTCGCCGACGCCGTACGGCGCGTCGGCCTCGACGCCCCGCGCCCACTGCTCGCGATCAACCCGCGGCAGCGCTGGCGCGAGCTGATGGAGGCTCGCCGCCCGCTCTACACGGAGGTCGCCCGGGCCACCGTAGCCACCGGCGGCCGCACGCCGGACGAGGTCGCCGACGCCGTGCTGGAGGCCCTGCACCTGGCACCGGCGCCGGGGAACCGAACACAGGACACCACGCAGTGAGGAACGCATGACCGACGCCCACACCCGCATCCAGGTCGCCGGCAGCGCGGGCACCGACCCGTACGAGGTCCTGGTCGGGCGACAGCTGCTGGGCGAGCTGCCCGGCCTCATCGGCACCAAGGCCAAGCGGGTTGCCGTGCTCCACCCCGAGGCCCTCGCCGAGACCGGCCAGGCGATCCGCGAGGACCTGGCCTCCCAGGGCTACGAGGCCATCGCGATCCAGCTGCCCAACGCCGAGGAGTCCAAGACCGTCGAGGTCGCGGCCTACTGCTGGAAGGCGCTGGGCCAGACCAACTTCACCCGCACCGACGTCATCGTCGGCGTGGGCGGCGGCGCCACCACGGACCTCGCCGGCTTCGTCGCCGCCACCTGGCTGCGCGGCGTGCGCTGGATCGCCGTGCCCACCACGGTGCTGGCCATGGTCGACGCCGCCGTCGGCGGCAAGACCGGCATCAACACCGCCGAGGGCAAGAACCTCGTCGGCGCCTTCCACCCGCCCGCCGGCGTCCTGTGCGACCTGGCCGCGCTGGACTCGCTGCCGGTCCACGACTACGTCAGCGGCCTCGCCGAGGTCATCAAGGCGGGCTTCATCGCCGACCCGGCCATCCTCGACCTCATCGAGGAGGACCCGGAGGCCGCCCGCACCCCCGCAGGCCCCCGCACCGCCGAGCTGATCGAGCGCGCGATCCGGGTCAAGGCCGAGGTGGTCTCCTCCGACCTCAAGGAGTCGGGCCTGCGCGAGATCCTCAACTACGGCCACACCCTCGCCCACGCCATCGAGAAGAACGAGCGCTACAACTGGCGGCACGGCGCGGCCGTCGCCGTCGGCATGGTCTTCGCCGCCGAGCTCGGCCGCATCGCGGGCCGCCTCGACGACGCGACCGCCGACCGGCACCGGACGATCCTCACCTCCGTGGGCCTGCCCGTCACCTACCGCGGCGACCAGTGGCCCAAGCTGGTGGAGACCATGAAGGTCGACAAGAAGACCCGCGGCGACCGGCTGCGTTTCATCGTCCTGGACGGCCTCGCCAAGCCGACGGTCCTGGAGGGCCCCGACCCGGCGATGCTGCTCGCGGCGCACGCCGAGATCGCGGCGTGAGCGCCGTGCCGGAACAGCCGCGGAAGGTCCTGGTCCTCAACGGCCCCAACCTGGGCCGGCTCGGCTCCCGCGAGCCCGACGTCTACGGCTCGACGTCCTACAAGGGGCTCGTGGAGGAGTGCACCCGGCTCGGCGCGGAGCTCGGCTTCGCCGTCGACGTGCGCGAGACCAACGACGAGGGCGAGATGGTCCGCTGGCTGCACGAGGCGGCCGACGGCGCCCTCCCGGTCGTCATCAACCCCGGCGCGTTCACGCACTACTCGTACGCCATGCGCGACGCGGCCGCCCAGCGCACCGCGCCGCTCGTCGAGGTGCACATCTCCAACCCGTACGCGCGCGAGGAGTTCCGCCACACCTCCGTGATCGCGGCGGTCGCCAGCGGCACCGTCGCGGGCTTCGGCATCGGCTCCTACCGCCTCGCGCTGCGGGCCCTGGCCGAGGAACTCGCGGGCTGACGCACCCGTTGCCCCTGCGGGGGCGAGGGGGCCGGGGCTCGGGTACTCTCCCGTCTGGCCGACGCCCGGTGGCGTGAACTGAGGGACCCTCAGCTCACGCCACCGGGCGCCCCCTGCCGCCCGCGCCCTCACGAGACGGAGTGCCACCGCATGCAGTACCCCGTCGGACCGCCGCTGCCGCCGGCCCACCCCCCGATGCCGGGTGCGCCACCGCCGCCGGCCGACCCGACCGGCCACCTCATCGTCCCGCAGGGCGCGCCCGCGCCGGGAGCGGTGCCCGGCATGCCGCCGGCCGCCCCCGCCCACGCCGCCGTCGCGGTGATCCTCATCGGCCCGGCCGGCGCCGGGAAGACGACCGTGGCCCGGCACTGGGCGGACACCCGCCGCGTGCCCACCGCCCACATCAGCCTGGACGACGTCCGCGAGTGGGTGCGCTCGGGCTTCGCCGACCCCCAGTCCGGCTGGAACGACCACTCCGAGGCGCAGTACCGCCTCGCCCGCCGCACCTGCGGCTTCGCCGCCCGCAACTTCCTCGCCAACGGCATCTCCTGCATCCTCGACGACGCCGTCTTCCCCGACCGGCCCGCCGTCGGCCTCGGCGGCTGGAAGCGCCACGTGGGCCCCGGCCTGCTCCCCGTCGTCCTGCTGCCCGGACTGGAGGTCGTCCTGGAGCGCAACGCCGAGCGCTCGGGCAACCGCCGCCTCGGCGACGAGGAGGTGGCCCGGATCCACGGCCGGATGGCCGGCTGGTACGGCTCCGGCCTGCCGATCATCGACAACTCCCAGCAGGACGTCACCACCACCGCCCGCCTCCTCGACGAGGTCGTCGCCCGCTCGCTGGCCAGCCCGCCCAGCTGGTGACCGGCCCGGGCGGCCGGGAGCCGGTGCCCGGTCGGACGCGCTGGGACGGCCGCCCGCGGCACTCCGCCGTACGCTCAAAGACATGTCCGAGGTGTACGCGGCGCGCCGCGACCGGCTGCGCGAGCGCTGCCACGCGGCCGGGAGCGAGGCCGCCCTGGTCTCCGGGAACGCCAACGTCCGCTACCTGGCCGGCACCGCCCCGGCCGGGGCGGTGCTCCTCGTGTGCCCCGGCCAGGACGTCCTGCTCTGCCCCCGCGACCCCTGCGGCGAGGCCGGCGGCCCCCGGGCCGCCGAGGACCTGCAGGTCCTCCTGCTGGCCGAGGCGGACGGCGACCCGGCCGTCGCCGGCGCCGAGCGCGCCGCGGCCGCGGGCAGAGGCTCGCTCGCCGTCGAGGAGCACCACCTGACGGTCTCCCGCCACCGTGCCCTGCGGTCCGTCGCGCCCCGGCTGCGCCTGACCGACCTCGGCCCCGCCGTGGAGCAGCAGCGGCTGGTCAAGGACGACGAGGAGATCTCCTCCCTGCGGATCGCCGCGGAGATCGCCGACCAGGCCCTGGGGGAGCTCCTGGAGTCGATCCTGGTCGGGCGCACGGAGCGGCACCTGGCCCTGGAGCTGGAGCGCCGGCTGGTCGACCACGGCGCGACGGGCCCGGCGTTCCCCACCTCGGTCGGCACGGGCCCGAACTCGGGGCTGGCCGGGCACCTGCCGAGCGATCGCCGCGTGGAGGAGGGCGACTTCCTCAGCGTGTGCGTGGGCGCCGACTACCACGGCTACCGCAGCGAGATCGGCCGTACGTTCGTGATCGGCACCAGCCCGGCGGACTGGCAGATCGAGCTCTACGACCAGGTGTTCGCCGCCCAGCGGGCCGGCCGGGAGGCGCTCGCGCCGGGCACTCCGTACCGGGACGTGGACCGTGCCGCGCGCGTGGTGCTGGAGGCCGCCGGGCACGGCGAGCGGGTCGGGCCGCGGATCGGACACGGCGTGGGGCTCGAAAACGACGAGGACCCTCGGCTGACACCTTCGGCAATGGGTAAACTGGACGCTTGCGTGCCGGTCACCGTAGATCCGGGGGTACACCTCCCGGGCCGCGGCGGCGTCCGGATCGATGACACGCTCGTCGTCCGCCCCGAGGCGGACGGCGGACCCGAGCTACTCACCATCACGACCAAAGAGCTGCTCGCGCTCTAGCCGGCGCATCGCACTTTCTGGTTCCACCAGTCCAGGAGATACCGCAACCGTGGCATCCACGAACGACCTCAAGAACGGCATGGTGCTCAAGCTCGACGGGGGCCAGCTCTGGTCCGTCGTCGAGTTCCAGCACGTCAAGCCCGGCAAGGGCCCCGCCTTCGTCCGTACGAAGCTGAAGAACGTGCTCTCCGGCAAGGTCGTCGACAAGACCTTCAACGCCGGCGTGAAGGTCGAGACGGCCACCGTCGACCGCCGCGACATGCAGTTCTCCTACATGGACGGCGAGTACTTCGTCTTCATGGACATGCAGACCTACGACCAGCTGATGGTCTCGCGCAAGGCCGTGGGCGACGCCGCCAACTTCCTGCTCGAGGGCTTCACCGCCACCGTGGCCACGCACGAGGGCGAGGTGCTCTACGTCGAGCTGCCGGCCGCCGTCGAGCTGACCATCGAGCACACCGACCCGGGCGTGCAGGGCGACCGCTCCACCGGTGGCACCAAGCCCGCCAAGCTGGAGACGGGCTACGAGATCCAGGTCCCGCTCTTCGTCACCACCGGTGAGAAGATCAAGGTCGACACGCGCACCGGCGATTACCTCGGCCGGGTGAACAGCTAACCGTGGCTGCCCGCAGCAAGGCCCGTAAGCGCGCCTTCCAGATCCTCTTCGAGGCCGACCAGCGCGGCATCACCGTGCAGAACGTACTCGCGGACTGGATCCGGCACTCCCGGTCCGACGACCGCCAGCCGCCGGTGAACGAGTACACCATGCAGCTGGTCGAGGGGTACGCCGAGCACGTGGCCCGGATCGACGAGCTGATCTCCACCTACGCGGTCGACTGGGACCTGGACCGGATGCCGGTCGTGGACCGGAACATCGTGCGGCTCGGTGCCTACGAGCTGATCTGGGAGGACGGCACTCCGGACGCGGTGGCGATCGACGAGGCGGTGCAGCTCGCCAAGGAGTTCTCCACGGACGAGTCGCCGGCCTTCGTCAACGGTCTGCTCGGCCGCTTCAAGGAGCTCAAGCCGGGTCTCCGGCGCGACGAGAAGTAAGCGGCCCGGCTCGTGCGAGCCGGGCCCGCCCGAAGGCGGACCGCCGAGCCGGGTCCGCCCGAAAACAAACCGCCTGGGGCGGGAAACCAAAGGTTTCCCGCCCCAGGCGGTTTCGTTAATCGGACCGGACCGGCCGTCAGGCGTCCTCGTGCTGGACCGCGCGGCGCGCATCCGCATCGAGCACGCCCCAGCTGATCAGCTGCTCGGTGAGCACCGAGGGCGACTGGTCGTAGATGACGGCAAGGGTCCGCAGGTCGTCCTGGCGGATCGAGAGGACCTTGCCGTTGTAGTCGCCGCGCTGGCTTTGGATGGTGGCCGCGTAACGCTGGAGCGGGCCGGCCTTCTCGGCCGGCACGTGGGCCAGGCGCTCAAGGTCCAGAACCAGCTTCGGCGGCGGCTCGGCGGCACCGCCCGGCGTGGTGCCGGGCAGCAGCTCCTGCACGGGAACCCCGTAGAAGTCGGCCAGCTCGGCCAGGCGCTGCACGGTCACGGCACGGTCGCCGCGCTCGTACGAACCCACTACGACGGCCTTCCAGCGGCCCTGAGACTTCTCCTCCACGCCGTGAAGGGAGAGGCCCTGCTGGGTGCGGATGGCGCGGAGCTTGGCCCCGAGCTGTTTGGCGTATTCGCTGGACATAAAGCTCCCCGGACGCTGTATCGACGTGCGACGGCGTCTTCTGAAGACTGCCGCGTGTCTGGTAACTCACTGTGAGGTTACGCAGCGTAATCTGACTTCGTCAAGCCGAATGGTCCATACCGTCCTCCAGGAGGGGGGCCGGTGAGCGCCGGGCACCGGGCCTGGTACGGTGAGGAAGTAATTTCGACGTCCTTTAATGTCCGTCCCGTGAGGCGGAGAAGGAGGTCCGTTTCGTATGGACGCATTTCCCAGTGCACGTCCCGTGCTCGAAGCACCGGACATCGCCCGGGTTCTCACCCGCATCGCCCACGAGATCGTCGAGCGGGCCAAGGGCGCCGACGACGTCGTGCTCCTCGGCATCCCCACCCGTGGCGTCTTCCTCGCCCGCAGGCTGGCCGCCAAGCTCGAGGAGATCACCGGAGGCAAGACCCCGGTCGGCTCCCTCGACATCACCATGTACCGCGACGACCTGCGGCTCCGCCCGGCCCGTGCGCTCGCCCGCACGGAGATCCCCGGCGAGGGCATCGACGGCAGGCTCGTCATCCTCGTCGACGACGTGCTCTTCTCCGGCCGCACCATCCGCGCCGCGCTCGACGCGATGAACGACCTCGGCCGCCCCCGCGCCGTCCAGCTCGCGGTCCTCGTCGACCGCGGCCACCGCGAACTTCCCATCCGCGCCGACTACGTCGGCAAGAACCTCCCGACGTCGCTGCGGGAGACGGTCAAGGTCCACCTCACCGAGGAGGACGGCCGCGACAGCGTGCTCCTCGGCGCGGGCACGACCGCCCCGGCCGACGGGCAGTAGCGCGCCCCCACGGACCCGCCGGACGGGTCCGTGCGCCGCCGCATGCCCGGCCACAGCCCTCGCACACCTCCACAACACGGAGAAACCCGGATGAAGCGCCACCTCATCTCGGCCGCCGACCTCACCCGCGACGACGCCGTCCTGATCCTCGACACCGCCGAGGAGATGGCCCGGGTCGCGGACCGGCCGATCAAGAAGCTGCCCACCCTGCGCGGTCGCACCGTCGTCAACCTCTTCTTCGAGGACTCGACGCGGACCCGCATCTCCTTCGAAGCCGCGGCGAAGCGCCTGTCCGCCGACGTCATCAACTTCTCCGCCAAGGGCTCCTCGGTCTCCAAGGGCGAGTCGCTGAAGGACACCGCCCTGACCCTGGAGGCCATGGGCGCGGACGCCGTCGTCATCCGCCACCACGCCTCCGGCGCCCCCTACCGGCTGGCGAACTCCGGCTGGATCGACGGGGCCGTCGTCAACGCCGGCGACGGCACCCACGAGCACCCCACCCAGGCCCTGCTGGACGCCTTCACCATGCGCCGCCGCCTGGTCGGCCGGGACGCCGGGATCGGCCAGGACCTCTCCGGGCGCCGCATCACGATCGTCGGCGACGTGCTGCACAGCCGCGTGGCCCGCTCCAACGTCCACCTGCTGACCACGCTCGGCGCCGAGGTCACCCTCGTCGCCCCGCCCACGCTGGTGCCCGTCGGCGTCGAGAGCTGGCCCTGCGAGGTCTCCTACGACCTCGACGCCGTGCTGCCGAAGTCCGACGCCGTGATGATGCTGCGCGTGCAGCGCGAGCGCATGAACGCCGCGTTCTTCCCGACCGAGCGCGAGTACTCGCGCCGCTACGGCCTGGACGGGGACCGCATGGCGAAGATGCCCGAGCACGCCGTCGTGATGCACCCCGGCCCGATGAACCGCGGCATGGAGATCACCGCCGCGGTCGCCGACTCCGACCGCTGCACGGCCGTCGAGCAGGTCGCCAACGGCGTCAGCACCCGGATGGCCGTCCTCTACCTGCTGCTCGGCGGCTCCGAGCCCGCCGTCACCACGAACAACGCCCGCACCGAGGAGAACAAGTAATGACCAAGATCCTGATCCGCGGTGCGAAGGTGCTCGGAGGCGAGCCGCAGGACGTCCTGATCGACGGCGAGACCATCGCCGAGGTCGGAGCGGGCCTGACGGCCCCCGAGGGCGCACAGGTCATCGAGGCCGACGGCAAGATCCTGCTGCCCGGCCTGGTCGACCTCCACACCCACCTGCGCGAGCCCGGCCGCGAGGACTCCGAGACCGTCCTGACCGGCACCCGGGCCGCCGCGAGCGGCGGCTTCACCGCCGTCTTCGCCATGGCCAACACCTTCCCCGTCGCCGACACCGCCGGCGTCGTCGAGCAGGTCTGGCGCCTGGGCAAGGAGTCCGGCTACTGCGACGTGCAGCCGATCGGTGCCGTCACCGTCGGCCTGGAGGGCAAGAAGCTCGCCGAGCTCGGCGCCATGCACGACTCCGCCGCCGGCGTCACCGTCTTCTCCGACGACGGCAAGTGCGTCGACGACGCCGTGATCATGCGCCGCGCGCTGGAGTACGTGAAGGCCTTCGGCGGCGTCGTCGCGCAGCACGCCCAGGAGCCCCGGCTCACCGAGGGCGCCCAGATGAACGAGGGCGTCGTCTCCGCCGAGCTCGGCCTGGGCGGCTGGCCCGCCGTCGCCGAGGAGTCGGTCATCGCCCGCGACGTCCTGCTCGCCGAGCACGTCGGCTCCCGGGTGCACATCTGCCACCTGTCCACCGCCGGCTCCGTCGAGATCGTCCGCTGGGCCAAGTCCCGCGGCATCGACGTCACCGCCGAGGTCACCCCGCACCACCTGCTCCTCACCGACGAGCTCGTGCGGTCGTACAACCCGGTCTACAAGGTGAACCCGCCGCTGCGGACCGAGCGCGACGTGATGGCCCTGCGCGAGGCCCTGGCCGACGGCACGATCGACATCGTCGCCACCGACCACGCCCCGCACCCGCACGAGGACAAGGACTGCGAGTGGGCCGCGGCCGCCATGGGCATGGTGGGCCTGGAGACCGCGCTGTCCGTCGTCCAGCAGACGATGGTCGAGACCGGGCTGCTGGACTGGGCCGGCGTCGCCGAGCGCATGTCCGCCAAGCCCGCCCGCATCGGCAGCCTCGAAGGCCACGGTCGTCCCATCGCCGCCGGTGAGCCCGCCAACCTCACCCTGGTGGATTCCGCTTACCGTGGTGTCGTGGACCCCGCGGGCTTCGCCTCCCGCAGCCGCAACACCCCCTACGAGGGCCGCGAGCTGCCGGGTCGCGTCACCCACACCTTCCTGCGGGGCCGGGCTACGGTCGTGGACGGGAAACTCGCGTGACATCAGCACCATCTGCACTGATCAACCTGGCGGCCGAGCAGAAGTCTGCCGACGTCACCGACTGGGCCGCGCGCATCGGCTGGGTCGTGGGCCTGCTGCTCTTCATCGCGCTGCTCTACTGGCTGATGCGCGAGGGCTGGAAGTGGCGCGGCACGCTCCAGGGCGACCTGCCCGAGCTGCCCACCGCCCCCGCTGACCAGGGCGAGCCCACCCTGACGATGACGGGCCGCTACCACGGCTCCACCACGGCCGGCCAGTGGCTCGACCGCATCGTCGCGCGCGGCCTCGGCACCCGCAGCCGCGCAGAGCTCACCCTGACGGAGCAGGGCGTCACCGTCGTGCGCCCGGGCGCCCAGGACTTCTTCATCCCCGCGGACCGGGTGCGCGGCGCCCGGCTCGACAAGGGCATCGCAGGCAAGGTCCTCGCCGAGGGCGGCCTGCTGGTGATCACCTGGGTGCACGGGGACCGCGAGATCGATTCCGGTTTCCGCTCCGACCAGGCGGCCGAGCACTCGGCCTGGGTCGAGGCCCTTACCCACCTGCACCACCTGAACAGCGACACGGAAGGCGCACGATGACGACCTCCACCAGGGGGACTGCCAAGGTCCCCGCCGTACTCGTCCTGGAGGACGGCCGGATCTTCCGCGGCCGGGCCTACGGGGCCGTGGGGGAGACCTTCGGAGAGGCCGTGTTCTCCACCGGCATGACCGGCTACCAGGAGACCCTGACCGACCCCTCGTACCACCGCCAGGTCGTCGTGATGACCGCCCCGCACGTGGGCAACACCGGCGTCAACGACGAGGACCCCGAGTCCGCGCGCATCTGGGTCGCGGGCTACGTGGTGCGCGACCCCGCCCGTGTCCCGTCCAACTGGCGCTCGCGCCGGTCCCTGGACGAGGAGCTGGCCAAGCAGGGCGTCGTCGGCATCTGCGGCATCGACACCCGTGCCCTCACCCGCCACCTGCGCGAGCGCGGCGCCATGCGCGTCGGCATCTTCTCCGGGCACTCCCTGCCCGACGAGGGCACCATGCTCGCCGAGGTGCGCCAGGCCCCCGAGATGACGGGCGCCGACCTCTCCGCCGAGGTCGCCACCAAGGAGACCTACGTCGTCCCCGCGATCGGCGAGAAGAAGTTCACCGTCGCCGCGATCGACCTGGGCATCAAGGGCATGACCCCGCACCGGATGGCCGAGCGCGGCATCGAGGTGCACGTCCTGCCCGCCACGGCCACCGCCGAGGACGTCTACGCCGTGAACCCCGACGGCGTGTTCTTCTCGAACGGCCCGGGCGACCCGAGCACCGCCGACCACCCGGTCGCCGTCATGCGCGAGGTCCTCTCCCGCAAGACGCCGCTGTTCGGCATCTGCTTCGGCAACCAGATCCTCGGCCGCGCGCTCGGCTTCGGCACGTACAAGCTGAAGTACGGCCACCGCGGCATCAACCAGCCCGTGCAGGACCGCACGACCGGCAAGGTCGAGGTCACCGCGCACAACCACGGCTTCGCCGTCGACGCCCCGCTCGACCGGGCGACCGACACGCCGTACGGCCGGGTCGAGGTCTCCCACGTGTGTCTGAACGACGACGTGGTGGAAGGCCTCCAGTTGCTCGACCAGCCGGCATTCAGCGTCCAGTACCACCCCGAGGCAGCCGCAGGCCCGCACGACGCCGCGTACCTGTTCGACCGCTTCGTGACCCTGATGGAGGGCCAGCGTGCCTAAGCGCACCGACATCCAGTCCGTTCTGGTCATCGGCTCCGGCCCGATCGTCATCGGCCAGGCCGCGGAGTTCGACTACTCCGGCACCCAGGCCTGCCGCGTGCTGAAGTCCGAGGGCCTGCGGGTCATCCTCGTCAACTCCAACCCGGCCACGATCATGACCGACCCGGAGATCGCCGACGCCACGTACGTCGAGCCGATCACCCCCGAGTTCGTCGAGAAGATCATCGCCAAGGAGCGCCCCGACGCCCTCCTGCCCACCCTCGGCGGCCAGACCGCGCTCAACACCGCCATCTCCATGCACGAGAACGGCGTGCTGGAGAAGTACGGCGTGGAGCTCATCGGCGCCAACGTCGAGGCGATCCACAAGGGCGAGGACCGCGACCTGTTCAAGGGCGTCGTCGAGGCCGTCCGTGCCAAGATCGGCCACGGCGAGTCCGCCCGCTCGGTCATCTGCCACACCATGGACGAGGTCCTCGCGGGCGTCGGGACGCTCGGCGGCTACCCCGTCGTCGTCCGTCCCTCCTTCACCATGGGCGGCGCCGGCTCCGGCTTCGCCCACGACGAGGAGGAGCTGCGCCGCATCGCCGGCCAGGGCCTCACGCTCTCCCCGACCACCGAGGTGCTCCTGGAGGAGTCCATCCTCGGCTGGAAGGAGTACGAGCTGGAGCTGATGCGCGACAAGAACGACAACGTCGTGGTCGTCTGCTCCATCGAGAACTTCGACCCCATGGGCGTGCACACCGGTGACTCGATCACCGTCGCCCCGGCGATGACGCTCACCGACCGCGAGTACCAGATCCTCCGCGACGTCGGCATCGCGATCATCCGCGAGGTCGGCGTCGACACCGGCGGCTGCAACATCCAGTTCGCGGTCAACCCCGAGGACGGCCGGGTCATCGTCATCGAGATGAACCCGCGCGTCTCGCGCTCCTCCGCGCTCGCCTCCAAGGCCACCGGCTTCCCGATCGCCAAGATCGCCGCCCGCCTGGCCGTCGGCTACACGCTGGACGAGATCCCCAACGACATCACCGAGAAGACCCCGGCGTCCTTCGAGCCCACGCTCGACTACGTCGTGGTCAAGGCGCCCCGCTTCGCCTTCGAGAAGTTCCCGGCCGCCGACGCCACCCTCACCACCACCATGAAGTCGGTGGGCGAGGCCATGGCCATCGGCCGCAACTTCACCGAGGCGCTGCAGAAGGCCCTGCGCTCGCTGGAGAAGAAGGGCTCGCAGTTCGACTTCGTCTCCGCCCCCGGCGACAAGGCCGAGCTGCTGGCGAAGGCGGTCCGTCCCACCGACGGCCGGATCAACACCGTCATGGCCGCCATCCGCGCCGGCGCCACCCCGGAGGAGGTCTTCGACGCCACGAAGATCGACCCGTGGTTCGTCGACCAGCTCTTCCTGCTCAAGGAGGTCGCCGACGACCTGGCCGCCGCCGTCCGGCTGGAGCCCGGGCTGCTGGCCGAGGCCAAGCGGCACGGCTTCTCCGACGCCCAGATCGGCGCCATCCGCAGCCTGCCCGAGGCCGTCGTCCGCGAGGTCCGGCACGCCCTCGGCGTCCGCCCCGTCTACAAGACGGTCGACACCTGCGCCGCCGAGTTCGCCGCGAAGACCCCGTACTTCTACTCCTCCTACGACGAGGAGACCGAGGTCGCGCGCCGCGAGAAGCCCGCGGTGATCATCCTGGGCTCGGGCCCGAACCGCATCGGCCAGGGCATCGAGTTCGACTACTCCTGCGTCCACGCCTCCTTCGCCCTCAGCGACGCCGGCTACGAGACCGTCATGGTCAACTGCAACCCCGAGACCGTCTCCACCGACTACGACACCTCCGACCGGCTCTACTTCGAGCCGCTCACCCTGGAGGACGTCCTGGAGATCGTCCACGCCGAGCAGGAGGCCGGCCCCGTCGCGGGCGTCATCGTCCAGCTCGGCGGGCAGACCCCGCTCGGCCTCGCCCAGGCCCTCAAGGACAACGGCGTGCCGATCGTCGGCACCTCGCCCGAGGCCATCGACCTCGCCGAGGAGCGCGGCGCCTTCGGCCGCGTGCTCACCGAGGCCGGCCTGCCCGCGCCCAAGTACGGCACCGCCTTCTCCTTCGAGGAGGCCAAGGGCATCGCCGCCGAGATCGGCTACCCGGTCATGGTCCGCCCGTCCTACGTGCTCGGCGGCCGCGGCATGGAGATCGTCTACGACGAGCCCTCCCTCGGCGAGTACCTGGAGCGCCACGCCGGCCTGATCTCCGAGCACCCGGTCCTCATCGACCGCTTCCTCGACGACGCCATCGAGATCGATGTCGACGCGCTCTACGACGGCCATGAGCTCTACCTCGGCGGCGTCATGGAGCACATCGAGGAGGCCGGCATCCACTCCGGCGACTCCGCCTGCGCCCTGCCCCCGATCACCCTCGGCGGCTTCGACATCAAGCGGCTGCGCGCCTCCACCGAGGCCATCGCCAAGGGCGTCGGCGTCCGCGGCCTGATCAACATCCAGTTCGCCATGGCCGGGGACATCCTCTACGTCCTGGAGGCCAACCCGCGCGCCTCCCGCACGGTCCCCTTCACCTCGAAGGCGACCGCCGTGCCGCTGGCCAAGGCCGCCGCCCGCATCTCGCTGGGCGCGACCGTCGCCGAGCTGCGCGCGGAGGGCATGCTGCCCAAGGAGGGCGACGGCGGCACGCTGCCGCTGGACGCGCCGATCTCCGTCAAGGAGGCCGTGATGCCGTGGTCGCGCTTCCGCGACATCCACGGCCGCGGCGTGGACACCGTCCTCGGCCCGGAGATGCGCTCCACCGGCGAGGTCATGGGCATCGACACCGTCTTCGGCACGGCCTACGCGAAGTCGCAGGCCGGCGCCTACGGCGCGCTGCCGACCAAGGGCCGCGCGTTCGTCTCGGTCGCCAACCGCGACAAGCGCTCGATGATCTTCCCGGCGCGCGAGCTGGTCGCCCACGGCTTCGAGCTGCTGGCCACCTCCGGCACCGCCGAGGTCCTGCGGCGCAACGGCATCAACGCCACCGCCGTGCGCAAGCAGAGCGAGGGCGAGGGCCCGAACGGCGAGAAGACCATCGTCCAGCTCATCCACGACGGCCAGGTCGACCTGATCGTCAACACCCCGTACGGCACGGGCGGCCGCCTCGACGGCTACGAGATCCGTACGGCCGCGGTCGCCCGCGCGGTGCCGTGCCTGACCACGGTCCAGGCCCTCGCGGCCGCCGTCCAGGGCATCGAGGCGCTCACCCGCGGCGACGTGGGCGTGCGCTCCCTGCAGGAGCACGCGGAGCACCTGACCGCCGCCCGCGAGGCGTAAGGCTCCCGGGCCGAGGGGGACACCGGGAGGTGTCCCCCTCGGCATGCGACCCGTCCGCCCCTCCCGCCCCGGAAGGCCCGCCATGTACCGCCTCTTCTTCGACCTGATCTTCAAGCGCATGGACCCCGAGAAGGCCCACCACCTCGCCTTCGCCTGGATCCGCGCCGCGGCCCGCGTGCCGGTCCTGCGGACCTTCGTCGCGGCCGTCCTCGCCCCCCGCCACAAGGCGCTGCGCACGGAAGCGCTCGGCCTGCGCATGCACGGCCCCTTCGGGCTCGCCGCCGGCTTCGACAAGAATGCCGCCGCCATCGACGGCATGAGCATGCTCGGCTTCGACCACGTCGAGGTCGGCACCGTCACCGCGCAGCCGCAGCCCGGCAACCCCAAGAAGCGCCTCTTCCGCCTCGTGGCGGACCGCGCGCTGATCAACCGCATGGGCTTCAACAACGACGGCTCGGCGGCCGTGGCGGAGCGCCTGGCGGCCCGCAAGGCGGTCTTCCGTACGGCTGTGGGCGTCAACATCGGCAAGACCAAGATCGTGCCGGAGGAGGAGGCCGTCGCCGACTACGTCACCTCCACCGAGCGCCTCGCCGCCCACGCCGACTACCTCGTCGTCAACGTCTCCTCGCCCAACACGCCCGGGCTGCGCAACCTCCAGGCCACGGAGGCGCTGCGCCCGCTGCTCGCCGCCGTCCGCGAGGCCGCCGACCGCACGGTCACCTCGCGCCGCGTGCCGCTGCTGGTGAAGATCGCCCCCGACCTGGCGGACGAGGACGTCGACGCCGTCGCCGACCTCGCCGTCGAGCTCGGCCTGGACGGCATCATCGCCACCAACACGACGATCGCCCGCGAGGGGCTCGGCCTGCGCACCCCGAAACGCACCGTCGAGGCCATCGGCGCCGGCGGTCTGTCCGGCGCCCCGCTCAAGGCCCGCTCGCTGGAGGTCCTGAGCCGCCTGTACGCCCGCGTGGGCAACCGGATCACCCTCGTCGGTGTCGGGGGCATCGAGACCGCCGACGACGCCTGGGAGCGCATCCTGGCGGGCGCCTCGCTGGTCCAGGGCTACAGCGCCTTCATCTACGAGGGCCCGTTCTGGTGCCGCAAGATCCACAAGGGCCTGGCCGAGAAGCTCGCCGCGAGCCCGTACGCCACGCTGGCCGAAGCGGTCGGCGCCGAGACCAGGAAGAAGGCAGCCGCATGACCCTCGAACCCTTCGGCGCCCGGCTCCGCCGCGCCATGGACGAGCGCGGCCCGCTCTGCGTCGGCATCGACCCGCACGCCTCCCTCCTGGCCGACTGGGGCCTCCCCGACACCATCGACGGCCTGGAGCGCTTCACCCGCACGGTCGTGGAGGCGCTCGCCGACCGCGTAGCCGTCCTCAAGCCCCAGTCCGCCTTCTTCGAGCGCTTCGGCTCGCGCGGCATCGCCGTCCTGGAGCAGGCCGTGGCCGACTCCCGGGAGGCCGGCGCGCTGGTCCTGATGGACGCCAAGCGCGGCGACATCGGCTCGACCATGGCCGCGTACGCCGCCACCTACCTCGACCCCTCCTCGCCGCTCTTCTCCGACGCCGTGACCGTGAGCCCGTACCTCGGCTACGGCTCGCTGCGCCCGGCGCTGGAGCTGGCGCGCGAGAGCGGCACCGGCGTGTTCGTGCTCGCGCTCACCTCGAACCCGGAGGGCGCCGAGGTGCAGCACGCCGTGCGCGCCGACGGGGCGACCGTCGCCGCGACCATGCTGAACCACCTGCGGGCCGAGAACGCGGACGCCGCGCCCATGGGCTCGTTCGGCGCGGTCGTCGGCGCCACCCTGGGCGGCAGCCTCGGCGCGGCGCGCGCGGATCTGGACATCAACGGCCCGCTGCTCGCGCCCGGCATTGGCGCCCAGGGCGCGACCGCCGCCGACCTGCCGAAGGTCTTCGGCGCGGCCGTGCGCGACGTGGTGCCGAACGTCAGCCGGGGCGTGCTCCGGCACGGGCCGGACGTCACGGCGCTGCGGGCGAGCGCCGAGCGGTTCGCCGCCGAGGTGCGGGAGGCCGTGAGCGCCGCGGATCCGGCGGCCGGGTAGCCGCCGGAGGCCCGCGGGGCGGCCGGCGGTGCCGGCGTCCGCCGCGGAAGCGTCAAAATTGTTGGTCTATATGTCCGGAAAAGTCCTGGTCGAGCGAGTCTGACCAGGACTTTTCGCTTGTTCTCGCTGACTGGAGCGGAATCGGCCGCTAGTCTCCGACGAGAGCGAACGTGCAAGCGCGTTGCTCGTTGCTCCCCAGGTGTGGGCCGACTAGGTTCCTCACCGGTCCGTTATCCGACAGTTCGATATCCGAGGTGACGTAGGCGTGGCTCTTCCGCCCCTTACCCCTGAACAGCGCGCTGCCGCGCTCGAAAAGGCCGCCGCGGCTCGCCGGGAGCGCGCCGAGGTCAAGAATCGGCTCAAGCACTCCGGAGCCTCGCTGCACGATGTCATCGCGCAGGGCCAGACGAACGAAGTGATCGGCAAGATGAAGGTCAGCGCTCTCCTGGAGAGTCTGCCGGGCGTGGGCAAGGTCCGCGCCAAGCAGATCATGGAGCGGCTCGGGATCTCCGAGAGCCGCCGTGTGCGCGGGCTCGGCTCGAACCAGATCGCATCCTTGGAGCGTGAGTTCGGCGGCAAGGCCGCCTGACGTTCCCAGGCACTCCCGCGAACCGGGATAATCGCTGCATGAGTACTGCAGTCTCCCGGGGGACGTCCCCCGTACCCCCGGCCAGACAACCGCGGCTGACCGTGCTCTCCGGCCCCTCCGGGGTCGGTAAGAGCACGGTCGTCGCCCATATGCGCAAGGCGCACCCCGAGGTGTGGCTCTCGGTCTCGGCCACCACCCGCAAGCCGCGCCCCGGCGAGCAGGATGGTGTCCAGTACTTCTTCGTGGACGACGAGGAGTTCGACAAGCTCATCGCCAACGGTGAGCTGCTGGAGTGGGCCGAGTTCGCCGGCAACCGCTACGGCACGCCGCGCCAGGCGGTCCTCGACCGCCTGGAGGCCGGCGAGCCGGTGCTGCTGGAGATCGACCTGCAGGGCGCCCGGCAGGTCCGTGAGACCATGCCGGAGGCTCAGCTGGTCTTCCTGGCGCCCCCGAGCTGGGACGAGCTGGTCCGTCGGCTCACCGGCCGGGGCACCGAGTCGCCCGAGGTGATCGAGCGCCGCCTCGCCGCGGCCAAGGTCGAGCTCGCCGCGGAGTCGGAGTTCGACGTCACGCTGGTCAACACCTCCGTCGAGGACGTTGCGCGTGAACTGCTAGCCTTGCTCCGTTGACCATCTTTCTTCACCCCCCTTCGGAAGGCAGAGAGTGTCCTCTTCTATCACCGCGCCCGAGGGCATCATCAACCCGCCGATTGATGAGCTGCTCGAGGCCACCGACTCGAAGTACAGCCTGGTGATCTACGCCGCCAAGCGCGCCCGTCAGATCAACGCGTACTACTCGCAGCTCGGCGAGGGCCTGCTGGAGTACGTCGGCCCGCTGGTGGACACCCACGTCCACGAGAAGCCGCTCTCCATCGCGCTCCGCGAGATCAACGCGGGTCTGCTGACCTCCGAGGCCATCGAGGCCCCGGCGCAGTAAAGCGGGGCGGCGTCCACGTCGCCTTCGTCGTTTTCGTCACCACGGGTCCGGTAGCGCCGCTGCCGGGCCCTTGGTGTGTCATGGGACCTGTACGCAACCGATGGATGGGGAGAGCCCGAGCGATGGACAAGCCCAAGGTCGTCCTGGGGGTCAGCGGCGGGATCGCCGCCTACAAGGCGTGCGAGCTGCTGCGCCGGCTCACCGAGTCCGGCCATGACGTCCGCGTGGTGCCGACCGCCTCAGCTCTGCACTTCGTCGGCGAGGCGACTTGGTCGGCGCTGTCCGGCCACCCCGCCGGCACCGAGGTCTGGGAGAGCGTCCACGAGGTGCCGCACGTGCGCATCGGCCAGGAGGCCCGGCTGGTGGTGGTCGCGCCCGCCACGGCCGACATGCTGGCCAAGGCCGCGCACGGCCTCGC
Organism: Streptomyces roseoverticillatus; assembly: GCF_000719265.1. Taxonomy (GTDB): domain Bacteria; phylum Actinomycetota; class Actinomycetes; order Streptomycetales; family Streptomycetaceae; genus Streptomyces; species Streptomyces roseoverticillatus. The sequence continues at coordinate 101,187 of NZ_JOFL01000005.1, forward strand.
CGACGACCTGCTGACGAACACATTGCTCACCGCCCGCTGCCCGGTCGTCTTCGCGCCCGCCATGCACACCGAGATGTGGGAGAACCCGGCCACCCAGGAGAACGTGGCGACGCTGCGCTGCCGCGGGGCGATCGTCATCGAGCCCGCCGTCGGCCGCCTCACCGGCGTCGACACCGGCAAGGGCCGCCTCCCCGACCCCGAGGAGATCTTCGAGGTCTGCCGCCGGGTGCTGGCCCGCGGCGCCGCGGCCCCGGTCGCCGACCTCGCCGGCCGGCACGTGGTTATCAGCGCCGGCGGCACCCGCGAGCCGCTCGACCCCGTCCGCTTCCTCGGCAACCGTTCCTCCGGCAAGCAGGGGTACGCCCTGGCCCGTACCGCCGTCGCGCGCGGCGCCCGCGTCACGCTTGTCGCCGCCAACAGCGAGCTGGCCGACCCGGCCGGCGCCGACGTCATACGGGTGGGCACGGCCGTACAGCTGCGGGAGGCCGTTCTGAAGGCCGCCGAGGACGCGGACGCCGTCGTGATGGCCGCCGCTGTGGCTGATTTTCGCCCTTCGCATTATGCCGAGGGCAAAATCAAGAAGCGCGACGGCGAGGAACCGGCGCCCGTCGAGCTCATCCGGAACCCCGACGTCCTCGCCGAGCTGTCGGCGAGCCGGCCGCGCCCCGGGCAGATCGTCGTGGGCTTCGCCGCCGAGACCGACGACGTCCTCGCCAACGGTCGCGCCAAGCTCGCCCGCAAGGGCTGTGACCTGCTGGTTGTCAATGAGGTGGGGGAGCGGAAGACCTTCGGTTCGGAGGCGAACGAAGCCGTCGTCCTGGCCCCTGACGGCTCCGAGACCCCGGTTCCCTACGGCCCCAAGGACGACCTCGCCGACACCGTCTGGGACCTCGTCGTGAGGCGTTTCGCTTGAGCTTTCCGTGCGCCGGAGCGTGCGAGTGTCGCAGGTCACCAGGCCGGTGATACGAGACAGGATGCCCCAACCACGAGAACGCCGGATAAACTGACCGAGGACCCAGCGCCGAGCGCAGCTCTCGGCCGGGTCCGTCAATGATCAGCCAGCAGCCGCTGCAACCCCAGGGAGCGATGTGTCCCGCCGCCTGTTCACCTCGGAGTCCGTGACCGAGGGTCACCCCGACAAGATCGCTGACCAGATCAGCGACACCGTCCTCGACGCCCTGCTGCGCGAGGACCCCACGTCTCGTGTCGCCGTTGAGACCCTCATCACCACGGGCCTCGTCCACGTCGCCGGCGAGGTGACGACCAAGGCCTACGCGCCGATCGCCTCGCTCGTGCGCAACAAGATCCTCGAGATCGGTTACGACTCGTCCAAGAAGGGCTTCGACGGCGCTTCGTGCGGCGTCTCGGTCTCCATCGGCGCCCAGTCGCCGGACATCGCCCAGGGTGTCGACGCCGCCTACGAGGCCCGCGTCGAGGGCGATGAGGACGAGCTCGACAAGCAGGGTGCGGGCGACCAGGGCCTGATGTTCGGCTTCGCCTGCGACGAGACGCCGAACCTGATGCCGCTGCCGATCGAGCTGGCGCACCGCCTTTCGCGCCGCCTGTCGGAGGTCCGCAAGAACGGCACCATCCCCTACCTGCGCCCCGACGGCAAGACGCAGGTCACCATTGAGTACGACGGCAACAAGGCCGTCCGCCTCGACACCGTCGTCGTCTCCTCGCAGCACGCGTCGGACATCGACCTGGACTCCCTCCTCGCGCCCGACGTTCGCGAGTTCGTCGTCGAGCACGTCCTCAAGGAGCTCGTCGAGGACGGCATCAAGCTCGACACCGACGGCTACCGCCTCCTGGTGAACCCGACCGGCCGCTTCGAGATCGGCGGCCCGATGGGCGACGCCGGCCTCACCGGCCGCAAGATCATCATCGACACGTACGGCGGCATGGCCCGCCACGGCGGCGGCGCCTTCTCCGGCAAGGACCCGTCCAAGGTCGACCGCTCCGCCGCCTACGCGATGCGCTGGGTCGCCAAGAACGTCGTCGCCGCCGGTCTGGCCTCGCGCTGCGAGGTCCAGGTCGCCTACGCGATCGGCAAGGCCGAGCCGGTGGGCCTGTTCGTCGAGACCTTCGGCACGAACACCATCGACACCGACAAGATCGAGAACGCCATCGCCGAGGTCTTCGACCTCCGCCCGGCCGCGATCATCCGCGACCTCGACCTGCTGCGCCCGATCTACGCGCAGACCGCCGCGTACGGCCACTTCGGCCGTGAGCTGCCCGACTTCACGTGGGAGCGCACGGACCGCGTGGAGGCCCTGAAGAAGGCCGCGGGTCTGTAAGCACGCCGGTCAGACATTCCACCGGTGCCCGGTGCCCCTTCGAGGGGTGCCGGGCACCGGTGCATCGGCGTAGCCGCGTCAGACAGCGGGAGGCTCCTCCGAGGGGCCGAACGGCGGCGGGGCTTCGCCGTCCGGGCCCGGGGCTTCCGGCGGGTCGAAACGCTGCCGGATCGCCTGGGCGGTCTCGGGGCGTGCTGCCTTCTTTGCGCGGCCAGGTCCGGGTCACCACCCGCGGCGGCCATGTCGCCGGCGCGCTGTGTCCACCACAGGGCGGACGCGTCGTCCCCCGTCTTCGCGGCCCCGGCGGCAGGTAACAGCAACATCGCCGGGCTGTCGACAATGCCTCGGCGCCCCTGCGCGCGGGCCGTACCCGCTCCGCACGCCGTCGGCGTTGTCAGTGGGGTCTGGTAGGACTGTGGCTGTGAGCAGCGAGAACGGGCGGTCCCAGGGCAAGCCTCCGGAGCACGGGGAGCAGCTCGCGCTCATACGGGAGAGCGTGCGCGAGGCCAAGGCGAAGGCGCCCAAGGCCAAGCCGCGCACATGGCGGGGGGCGCCGCTGGCCAAGACGCTGCCCGTCGCGCGCGTGCTCGTCGACAAGGGCCCCGTCCACCTGGACCGGCTGTGGGACTACGCCGTGCCCGAGGAGCTCGACGCCGACGCCCGGCCGGGCGTGCGGGTGCGGGTGCGGTTCGGCGCCGGGACGCGCAATGTGCGCGGGGGGCGCCGGGAAGGCGGCGGGCTGCTCGACGGGTACATCGTCGACCGGGTGGCCGAGTCCGACTATCAGGGGCCGCTCGCCGCGATCGCCCAGGTTCTCTCGCCCGAGCCGGTGCTCAGCCCTGCGCTCTACGAGCTCTGCCGGGCGGTCGCCGACCGCTATGCCGGTTCGCTCGCCGACGTGCTGCAGCTGGCCGTACCGCCCCGGCACGCCCGCATCGAGGCCGAGCCGTCGCCCGCGCCGCTGCCCCCGCCGGGGGTGCCGGAGGCCGGGAGCTGGGCGCGCTATCCCACCGGGCCCGCCTTCCTCGGCGCCGTGGCCCGGGGAGACACCCCGCGGGCCGTGTGGACGGCACTGCCCGGCCCGCACTGGCCGCAGGAGCTCGCGCGGGCCGCGGCGGCGGCGCTGTCGTCCGGGCGCGGCGCGCTCGTCGTCGTGCCGGACGGGCGGGACGCCGCGCGCGTCGACGCCGCCCTCGGGGAGCTCCTGGGGGAGGGCCGGCACGTACTGCTGACGGCCGAGCTCGGGCCCGAGGAGCGGTACCGCCGCTGGCTCGCGGTCAGCCGGGGCTCGGTGCGGGCCGTGGTCGGCACGCGGGCGGCGATGTTCGCGCCCGTGCGGGACCTCGGGCTCGTCGCCGTCTGGGACGACGGGGACGGAAGCCACAGCGCGCAGAACGCTCCGCATCCGCACTCCCGCGAGGTGCTCGTGCAGCGCGCGGTGCACGAGAATGCCGCGTTCCTGCTCGGCGGCTTCGGCTGCACGGTGGAGGCCGCCCAGCTGGTGAACACGGGATGGGCCCTGCCGCTCGCCGCCGCCCGCGAGACCGTGCGGGCCGTCGCCCCTGCCGTGCGGACCGTCGGCGACTCCGACGAGGCCCGCGACGCGGCCGCGCGCGCCGCCCGCCTGCCCAGTCACGCCTGGCAGGCCGCCCGCGAGGGCCTCAAACACGGGCCGGTGCTGGTCCAGGTGCCCCGCCGCGGCTATGTGCCCCGCCTGGGCTGCGAGCGGTGCCGCGAGCCCGCCCGGTGCGGGCACTGCGCCGGCCCCCTGGAGGCCGGCGGCGCCGACGGCGCGCTGCGGTGCGGCTGGTGCGGGCAGGAGGCGCCCCCGGGCTGGCACTGCACGGAGTGCGGCGGCTCCCGGCTGCGGGCCCGGGTCGTGGGCGCGGGACGCACCGCCGAGGAGCTCGGCCGGGCCTTCCCGTCCGTGCCCGTACGGACCTCCGGGCGGGACCACATCCTCGACACGGTGCCCGACCGGCCCGCGATTGTCGTCTCCACGCCCGGCGCGGAGCCCGTCGCCGAAGGCGGCTACGCCGCGGCCCTGCTGCTCGACGGCTGGGCGCTGCTCGGCCTCCCCGACCTGCGGGCGGGGGAGGAGGCGCTGCGGCGCTGGCTGTCCGCGGCGGCGCTCGTCCGCGGGCAGGCGGACGGCGGGGTCGTCGTCGTGGTCGCGGAGCCCACGCTGCGGCCCGTGCAGGCGCTCGTGCGCTGGGATCCCGCCGGGCACGCGATGCGGGAGCTCGCCGACCGGGCCGAGCTCGGCTTCCCGCCGGTGTCCCGGATGGCGTCGGTCTCCGGGCCGCCGGAGGACGTCGCCGACCTGCTCGCCGCGGCGGAGCTCCCGGAGGACGCGGAGACGCTCGGGCCGGTGCCCCTGCCGGTCACGGCCGCGGGTCGCCCGCGGCGCCCCGGCGACCCGCCGCCGGGGGAGCGGTGGGAGCGGGCCCTGCTCCGGGTGCGGCCCGGGCGGGGGGCGGCCCTGGCCGCGGCCCTCAAGACCGCCCAGGCGGCGCGGCTCGCTCGCCGCGACGGGGAGCCTGTACGGCTACGGATCGACCCCCCGGACATCGGCTGACGGACCGCCTCCGGCGGGGTGGCCGCGCTCCGGCACGGGGTGCGCCCGACGGGTGCCGGCCCCTTGACTCCGCCGCCACGGCGATCCGCCCCCGCGGCGGGGTCCGGCGGTGCCGACACGCCCTGAGGCGGGGACGGCACCGCCGGTGGGCTAGTGGCGAGTTGCTCGCCGTTGCGGCGGGAGCGCGGTGCCCGGCACAGGGGCTGGCGGCCTGCGGGGTCGAGCCTCTTGGATCCGCCGCGACGGCGATCCGCCCCCGCGGCGGGTTCCGGCGGTGCCGTAGCAACCCCGGGGTGGGCTCGGCAGGGAAGTGCCCGGCACAGGGCACCCGGCTGCACAGCCGCCCCCTGGGTCTGCCGCCCGGGCATGCCGGGTCCGCCGCCCGCAGGGCTAGCCGTTGCGGGGGCCCGGGAAGGCCGGGGGGCGTTCTTCGCGGTGGGACGGGGGCGGGGTCTGGCCCGGGACGGTGCGGGCGGCCGGGACGACCGGGACCGGGGCCGGCTCCGCCGTCCGGACCGCTTCCGTGGCCTCCGCGGACGCGGCCCCGTTCGTACGGCGTGCCCCGTAACGCCGGTGCACCGCCTGCTTGGTGACCCCGAGCGCCGAGCCCACCGCGTCCCACGAGAAGCCGAGCGAGCGGTCGAAGTCGACCGCGGCCGTCACCAGGGTCTCGACGCTGTCCCGCAGCTCCTGCGCCAGCCGTACGGTCGGCGCGGGAGCCCGCCCGTAGACGACGAAGCCGGCCGAGGGGCCGGTGCGCCGCGGGCGGTAGACGTTGCCCAGCTGAGCGGTGAGGGTGCGCAGGGCGTCCACCTGCCTGCGGACCCGCTCGATGTCCCGGACCAACAGATGCAGGCTGGCCCGTGCCTGGGCGTCGTGGGTTGCGTGGTCGGCCATGAAGAAGCCTCTCGGACCGGCGGGGTAAAAGGACGGAAAATGACGAGAGTTGACGCGACGGCCGACGAACTACGGAAGAGTCCCGCGTCGGCGGCCCGATTCGGTCAATCTCTCTTGACCACAACGCGCCATGGGCCACCGGGTCACGGTATGGGGGCGCACATCCGCCGGAATGAGGCGCGTGACTGTCCGTACGCCCCCCGGGCCAAAGGCCCTTTAGACTGGTGGGCCGTTCCGCTCGGCGCTCGAGGAGAGGTAGTTCGCCACCCATGAGGCTCGTCTTCGCCGGTACCCCCGAGGTCGCCGTCCCCGCCCTCGACGCCCTGCTCGCCTCGGACCGCCACGAGGTCGTCGCCGTCGTCACCCGGCCCGACGCCCCCGCGGGCCGCGGCCGCCGCCTGGTCGCGAGCCCCGTCGCCGAGCGCGCGGAGGAGGCGGGCATCGAGGTGCTCAAGCCGGCCCGCCCGCGCGACGAGGACTTCCTCGCCCGGCTGCGCGAGATCGCCCCGGACTGCTGCCCGGTCGTCGCCTACGGCGCACTGCTGCCGAAGGCCGCCCTGGACATCCCCGCGCACGGCTGGGTCAACCTGCACTTCTCCCTGCTGCCCGCGTGGCGCGGCGCGGCGCCCGTGCAGCACGCGATCCTCGCGGGCGACGAGGTCACCGGCGCGTCCACCTTCCTCATCGAGGAGGGCCTGGACTCGGGGCCCGTCTACGGCGTGGTCACCGAGGAGGTGCGGCCCACCGACACCAGCGGTGACCTGCTGACCCGGCTGGCGTTCGCCGGCTCCGGGCTGCTCGCCGCCACGATGGACGGCATCGAGGACGGTTCGCTCAAGGCCGTGCCGCAGCCCGCCGAGGGCGTCTCTCTCGCCCCGAAGATCAACGTCGAGGACGCCCGGATCGACTGGTCCGCACCGGCGCTGCGCGTCGACCGCGTGGTCCGCGGGTGCGCCCCGGCGCCGGGCGCCTGGACGCTCTTCCGCGGCGAGCGCCTGAAGGTCATGTCGGCGCCTCCCACCCCCGACCGGGCCGGCCTCGCCCCCGGCGAGATCGCCGCCGCCAAGAACTCCGTGCACGTCGGTACGGGCTCCCACGCGGTCGAGCTGCAGTGGGTCCAGCCGCAGGGCAAGAAGCCGATGAAGGCAGCCGACTGGGCCCGCGGCGTCCGCATCGCTCCCGGCGAGCGGCTCGGCGAGGCCTGAGGGCGGAGCGGCAAGGAACGGCGCGGGGCGCAGAGCGTAGGCTGGACACCTTCGCCACCACAGCCCCGGAGCACCTTTCGTGAACGACCGTCCCGCCCGCCGCCCCGCAAAGCCCTACCGCCGGCCCAAGGAGGACCCGGTGCGGATCCTCGCCTTCGAGGCGCTGCGGGCGGTCGACGAGCGGGACGCGTACGCGAACCTGGTCCTGCCGCCGCTGCTGCGCAAGGCCCGGGAGAAGGGCGACTTCGAGGCGCGTGACGCCGCGCTCGCCACGGAGCTGGTCTACGGCACGCTGCGCCGCCAGGGGACGTACGACGCGATCATCGCGGCGTGCGTCGACCGGCCGCTGCGCGAGGTGGACCCGCCGGTCCTGGACGTCCTCAGCCTCGGCGCACACCAGCTGCTCGGCACGCGCATCCCGCCGCACGCGGCGGTGTCCGCCAGCGTGGAGCTGGCGCGCGTCGTCCTCGGCGACGGCCGGGCGAAGTTCGTGAACGCCGTGCTGCGGAAGATCACCGCGCACGACCTGGACGGCTGGCTGGAGAAGGTCGCCCCGCCGTACGAGGACGACCCCGAGGAGCACCTCGCGGTGGTGCACGCGCACCCGCGCTGGGTCGTCTCCGCCCTGTGGGACGCCCTCGGCGGCGGCCGCGCCGGCATCGAGGACCTGCTGGAGGCCGACAACGAGCGGCCGGAGGTCACGCTGGTCGCCCGGCCCGGCCGCTCCACCCCGGAGGAACTGCTGGCTGCCGTCGGCGAGGACTCGGCGCTGCCGGGCCGCTGGTCGCCGTACGCCGTGCGGCTCGCCGAGGGCGGCGAGCCGGGCGCGCTGGAGGCGGTCAAGGAAGGCCGGGCCGGTGTCCAGGACGAGGGCAGCCAGCTGGTTGCGCTCGCCCTCGCGGCCGTTCCGGTGGACGGGCCGGACGCCCGCTGGCTCGACGGCTGTGCCGGCCCCGGCGGCAAGGCGGCTCTCCTCGGCGCGCTGGCCGCCGAGCGGGGGGCGGCGCTGCTGGCCTCCGAGAAGCAGCCGCACCGGGCCCGCCTGGTCGGGCGCGCGCTCGCCGGGAACCCCGGCCCGTACCAGGTCATCGCCGCGGACGGCACCCGTCCGCCGTGGCGCGAGGGCGTCTTCGACCGGGTCCTCGTCGACGTGCCCTGCACCGGTCTCGGCGCCCTGCGCCGCCGTCCCGAGGCCCGCTGGCGCCGCCGCCCGGAGGACGTGGCGGGCTTCGCCCCGCTCCAGCGCGACCTGCTGCGGGAGGCGCTGCGCGCGGTGCGTGTGGGCGGCGTCGTGGGCTACGCGACGTGCTCGCCGCACCCGGCGGAGACGAAGGCCGTCGTGGACGACGTGCTCAAGCGGGACGGCGTGAGCGCGGAGTGGATCGACGCGCGCCCGCACATGCAGGGCGTCCCGGCGCTGGGCGAGGGCCCGGACGTACAGCTGTGGCCGCACCTGCACGGCACGGACGCGATGTATCTGGCGCTCCTGCGACGTACGGCCTAGCGGCCGGGCTCCCGGAGTCGCCGGGCCCTGGAGCGCGCTACGTGCAGCGGGAGGGCATGGGCTTGGGGCGGCGCCCCCTTGCCTTCCGCCGCAACGGCCATCAGCCACCGCGGCGGTTTCCGGCGGTGCCGCACAGCCTGAGGCCGGTCCGGCACCGCCGAGCCGGCCGGTGGGGGCTGCTCCGCCGCGGCGGCGGAGTGAAGAGGCGGGGCCTCTTCACTGCTGAGGGGGAGGCCCCCGCACAAGTGAGCGCAGCGGACATGGCAGGCTTAAGGCATGGCCGCGCAGATCAACCCCAGCATCCTGTCCGCCGACTTCGCCCGGCTCGCCGACGAGGCCGAGGCGGTCAAGGGCGCCGACTGGCTCCACGTCGACGTCATGGACAACCACTTCGTCCCCAACCTCACCCTCGGCGTGCCGATCGTCGAGTCGCTGAGCCGGGCCACGGACACCCCGCTGGACTGCCACCTGATGATCGAGGACCCGGACCGCTGGGCGCCGCAGTACGTGGAGGCCGGTGCCGGGTCGGTGACCTTCCACGCGGAGGCCGCCGCCGCGCCGGTGCGGCTCGCACGGGAGATCCGGGCGAAGGGCGCCCGCGCGTCGATGGCGCTGAAGCCGGCGACGCCGATCGAGCCGTACGAGGACCTGCTGCCCGAGCTGGACATGCTGCTGATCATGACGGTCGAGCCCGGCTTCGGTGGCCAGGCGTTCCTGGACATCATGCTGCCCAAGATCCGCCGCACCCGGGAGCTGATCTCGCGGCACGGCCTGCAGATGTGGCTGCAGGTCGACGGCGGCGTCTCGGCGGAGACGATCGAGCGGTGCGCGGAGGCCGGCGCGGACGTGTTCGTGGCCGGATCCGCCGTCTACGGTACGGAGGACCCGGCGGCGACCGTACGGGCCCTGCGCGCCCAGGCGGAGCGCGTGACGGCCGGTGCGGCCTGGGCCTGCGGGCACTGAGCGGGGTGCCGCGCTCGCCCGAAATGCTGAGCGCGAAGGTCAGGGTCTGATCAAGGACCGCCGTTTCTGACAGGATGACGGTGGAGTCCAAGCTCGAACAGTGTGAGAACAGTGAGGAGACGGTGGTGTCGACGGGCCGTTCAGCCACGCCGATGGGGCCCGCCGAGCTGGTACAGGCGGCGGCCATGGCCCGCCGCTTCTACCTCGAGGGCAAATCGAAGATCCAGATCGCCGAGGAGTTCGGCGTGAGCCGCTTCAAGGTCGCCCGGGTGCTGGAGACGGCGCTCGAACGCGATCTCGTGCGGATCGAGATCCGGGTCCCCGCCGAGCTGGACGCGGAGCGCTCCGACGCGCTGCGCGCCCGCTACGGCCTGCGCCACGCGGTGGTCGTGGAGTCCCCCGCCGATGCCGCGGACGACGCGCCCGACCCCGAGAACCTCGGCGAGGTGGCTGCGGACCTGCTCGGCGAGCTGGTGCACGAGGGCGACGTGCTGGGCCTCGCCTGGGGCCGCTCGACCATCCACATGGCCGCGGCGCTGCACCGGCTGCCCCCGTGCACCGTCGTCCAGCTCACGGGCGTCTACGACGCGGGCACGGCGGAGCGCGGCTCGGTGGAGGCCGTGCGCCGCGCCGCGCAGGTCTCCGGCGGCGAGGCGCACCCGATCTACGCGCCGATGCTGCTGCCGGACCCGGCCACGGCCGCCGCGCTGCGCGGCCAGACGGGCATCGCGCGCGCCTTCGACTACTTCGACAAGGTGACGGTCGCGGCGGTCTCCATCGGCTCGTGGGCGCCGGGCATCTCGACGGTCTACGACATGCTGACCGAGGAGGAGCGGGCCCACTACGCCTCCCTGGGCGCCGCCGCGGAGATGTCCGCGCACCTCTTCGACGCCGATGGCCGGCGGATCGGCCGTGACCTGGGCGAGCGCTGCATCACGGTCGAGGCGGACCGGCTGCGCCGGATACCGGAGGTCGTCGCGATCGCGGGCGGCCGGCGCAAGGCGGCGGCGATCGGCGCGGTGCTGCGGTCCGGGCTGGTCACGAGCCTGGTCACGGACACCACGGCCGCGGACTACCTCCTCAGCGAGACGGGCCCGGGCCCCCGTCCGGCCCTCGACCGGGCGGACCCGGACGGGTCGTAGCCGCGCACCCCGCAGTGGCGGGGCGGTCTTCTCGAAGCTGATCCCCGAACGCCGGGCGGGCTGGACGCAGATCCAGCCCGCCCGGCGTTCGGCGTTCGAGGAGTGCGAGGCGCGGGACGTCAGTGCGCGGAGCGCGCCGCCGCCCGGCGGTGCTGCGCCGCCTTCGCGCGGTTGCCGCAGATCGCCATCGAGCACCAGCGGCGCCGCCTGCCCACCGACTTGTCGACGAACCGGCCGCTGCAGTCGTGGCCGTCGCAGATGCGCAGCCGCGCGCGGGTGTCCGCGGCGCCGAGCAGCGCGGCGGCGTCGGCGGCGATCCGGCACAGCGCCTGCCGGGCGTCCGGCGGCGCGGTGTCCGTACGGAAGACGGCCGCGCCGTCGTCTCCCACATCGAGGCGCGGGGGGTGCTCCGCGAGGCGCGCCAGCCACTCGTTGATCGTCCGGGCCGCGGCGCCGGGGAACGCCTCGCCCGCGACGGCCGCCCGGTACCCGGCGTCAATGGCCTCGCGCAGCTCCCTCGCCTGCACGAGGAGCGCCTCGTCCACCGCGACCTCTTCCGGGGTGACCTCCGCTGCGGCGAACCACTCGGCGAGGTCGCCGGGGTGCACGAGCAGCTCCCGGCCGCCCTTGAAGCGGTCCCTGCGGGTGTTGACGAAGTCAACGCTCAGCCGGCCGCCGTACCAGACCCAGCGGTCCGGCACCCGGCGATCTCGCACCTGTTCCACAGCCATAACCCCATGTTAGGTTACGCGGACCGAGTAACCGTACTACCGGTTAGCAGCCGGGGGAGAGGTTGTGCGATGTCCCAGCAGACAGCGGCCGGAGCGCCGGGACCGGGGCGGGCGGGCGCCGCGAAGGTCTGGCTCTTAGCCCTCGGCATGTTCGCGATCGGCACGGACCTGTTCATCGTGTCCGGGCTGCTGCCGGCGCTCGGCGGCGAACTGCACCTGTCCACGGCCGCCGCCGGCCAGACGGTCACCGTCTTCGCGATCGCGTACGCCGTCGCCGCGCCGGTCCTCGCGAGCGTCACCTCCCGGCTCGACCGGCGCACCCTGCTGCTGGCCGTGCTCATCGTCTTCGCCGCGGGCAACGCGCTCTCGGCCGTCGCCCCGGGCTACGCCGTGCTGCTCCTCAGCCGCGTCGTCGCCGGTGCGGCCGCCGCGCTCTACGCCTCCACCGCCTCCGCGGTCGCCGCCCGCGTCACCGCGCCCGAGCGCCGCGGCCGCGCCCTCGCGATCGTCTACGCGGGCATGACCAGCGCCATCGCCCTGGGCGTCCCGATCGGCAACGCGATCGGCGAACTCTCCTCGTGGCGCTGGGCGTTCGGCTTCGTCGCCCTGCTCGCCCTCGTCACCGCGCTCGGCGCGGCGGCCGGCATCCCGTCCGTGGCGGGCAATCCGGGCCTCGGCGTCCGCGAGCGCCTCGCCGCCGTGCGCATCGAGCGCGCCCCCACCGCGATGCTGACCACCACGCTCTGGGTCGTCGGCACCTTCGTCGTCTACACCTACCTCGGCACCCTGCTGGAGGAGATCAGCGGCGCCTCCGACGCGGACCGCACCTGGCTGCTCCTGCTGTTCGGCACCGGCAGCTTCGCCGGCGTCATGGCGGGCGGCCGGCTCGCCGACCGCGTCGACTCCACCCGCGGCCTCGCCGGCACGGTCGCCGTGCTCGCCGTCGTCCTCGCCGCCCTCGGCCCCGCCCTGCACTCCGTCGCCGGCGCGGCCGTGGGCCTGGCCGTCTGGGGTCTCGTCCACTGGGCGAGCTTCCCGCTCATCCAGCACCGCCTGCTCTCCATCGGCGGCAAGAACGGGGACATGCTCCTGGCGCTGAACAACAGCGCCGTCTACGTCGGGCAGACCGCCGCGGCCGTGGTCGGCGGGCTCTTCGCCGGTGCCGGCGGGCTGGGCCGGCTGCCCCTGGCCGGCGCGGGCTTCGAGGTGCTCGCGCTCCTCGCCCTCGCGACCGGCGCGCGGCGCGCCGATCGCGGACCTCGCGGAGGCGGAGATCCCCGGTATGACGTAAAAGCAGGCAAGCCGGACGCCTCGGGCGATGCCACAGGGCTCGTCCGGGACGCTTGGCCGAAGTCACAGAATGCGACGCGAGTTCGCCACAACGGCCCGGAATCGTGGATGATGGGTCCAGGAACCTCAGCCCGTTCCGGTGTCGGCCCGGTCTGACTCCCCACCCGCTCTGTACGTAAAATCGCAGGTGAGAGAGCCAGTATGCGTTTCCTTAACGACCAGAAGCCGCCGTACGACCTCACGTACGACGATGTGTTCATGGTGCCGAGCCGCTCCGCGGTCGGCTCCCGCCAGGCGGTGGACCTCTCCGCCCAGGACGGGACCGGGACCACCATCCCCCTCGTCGTCGCCAACATGACCGCGATCGCCGGCCGCCGCATGGCCGAGACCGTCGCCCGCCGCGGCGGCATCGTCGTCATCCCGCAGGACATCCCGATCGAGGTCGTCACCGACGTCATCTCCTGGGTCAAGAGCCGCCACCTCGTGCTCGACACCCCGATCGTCCTCAGCCCCTCCCAGACCGTCGCCGACGCGCTGTCCCTGCTGCCCAAGCGGGCCCACGGCGCCGGCGTCGTCGTCGACGCGGACCAGCGCCCCGTCGGCGTCGTCACCGAGCACGACCTGACCGGCGTGGACCGCTTCACCCAGCTGTCCGAGGTCATGTCCACCGAGCTGCTGCTCCTCGACGCGGACATCGACCCGCGCGAGGCCTTCAACCAGCTCGACGCCGCCCACCGCAAGCTCGCCCCCGCGGTCGACAAGGACGGCAAGCTCGCCGGCATCCTGACCCGCAAGGGCGCCCTGCGCGCGACCCTCTACACCCCCGCCACCGACGCGGACGGCAAGCTGCGCATCGCCGCCGCCGTCGGCATCAACGGCGACGTGGCGGGCAAGGCCAAGGCCCTGCTGGAGGCCGGCGCCGACACGATCGTCGTCGACACCGCGCACGGTCACCAGGAGTCGATGATCGCCGCGATCAAGGCCGTCCGCGGCCTCGACCCGCAGGTCCCGATCGTCGCGGGCAACATCGTCGCCGCCGAGGGCGTGCGCGACCTCATCGAGGCCGGCGCGGACATCATCAAGGTCGGCGTGGGCCCGGGCGCCATGTGCACCACCCGCATGATGACCGGCGTGGGCCGCCCGCAGTTCTCCGCTGTCCTGGAGTGCGCCGCCGAGGCGAAGAAGTTCGGCAAGCACGTGTGGGCCGACGGTGGCGTCCGTCACCCGCGCGACGTCGCCATGGCCCTGGCCGCCGGCGCGTCCAACGTGATGGTCGGCTCCTGGTTCGCCGGCACCTACGAGTCCCCGGGCGACCTGCAGCAGACCGCCGACGGCCGCTCCTACAAGGAGTCCTTCGGCATGGCCTCCGCCCGCGCCGTGCAGAACCGCACGTCCACGGAGTCCGCGTACGACCGCGCCCGCAAGGGCCTGTTCGAGGAGGGCATCTCCACCTCGCGCATGTTCCTCGACCCGGCCCGCCCGGGCGTCGAGGACCTGATCGATTCGATCATCGCGGGCGTCCGCTCCTCCTGCACCTACGCGGGCGCCGGCTCCCTGGCCGAGTTCGCCGAGCGTGCCGTCGTCGGCGTCCAGAGCGCCGCCGGCTACGCCGAGGGCAAGCCGCTGCACGCCAGCTGGCAGTAATCCTCAACCCCTGAGAGGGGCGTGACCCGGTTCGCCGGGTCACGCCCCTTTTTTGCTGCCCCTGTACCGATTCATAACGCGACGTGCAACGATCACCCGTTTCGGAACCCCGGACGCAATGATCAGCCGGGCATACGCAAGAATGGTGCATTACGAGCGTGGGCCCTGACCTCGTAGGGTCTGCGCAGAACGTGGAGTGGCGGGTACCGCTTGCTCGGCGGTACCCCCTCGCTACGGGTTTGCTCTGTCATGCCCGCGTGCCCCGGTGCCGCCGTGGGCCGCCGCTTCCTGACCGGCATCCCCCGACCGGCAGTCATGAACGGAGCACCCCCGTGTTGGACCAAGGCACCGCGCCCCCCGTCACCGGTGACAAGCGGCGCACCCCGCCGCAGGCCGCCGGCTTCGGCGCCCGCCTGATGCGCCGCAAGCCCGTCGAGCGACTGGTCGCCGAGGGCGGCCAGGGCGAGGGCGGCACCCTGCGCCGTTCGCTCGGCATGTGGCAGCTGACCATGATCAGCATCGGCGCCACCCTCGGCACCGGCATCTTCGTCGTGCTCGGCGAGGCCGTTCCCGACGCCGGCCCGGCCGTCGTGATCTCCTTCGTGCTCGCCGGTGTCACGGCGCTGTTCTCGGCCCTGTCCTACGCCGAGCTGGCCGGCACCATCCCGGTCTCCGGATCCTCGTACTCCTACGCCTACGCCACCCTGGGCGAGGTCATCGCCTGGGTCTGCGGCTGGTGCCTGATCCTGGAGTACGGCGTCTCCGTCGCGGCCGTGGCCGTCGGCTGGGGGCAGTACCTCAACGAGCTCCTCGACGGCACCATCGGCGTCACCATCCCGGCCGCCCTGGCCAACCCGCCCGGCACCGACGGCGGCATCTTCAACCTGCCCGCCCTGCTCGTCGTGCTGCTGTGCATGGCCTTCCTGATCGGCGGCGCCAAGGAGAGCGCCCGCGCCAACACGATCATGGTCGGCGTGAAGATCGTGGCCCTGCTGCTCTTCTGCGCCGTGGCCTTCACCGGCATCCGCGCCGGCAACTACACGCCCTTCATGCCGCTCGGCCTCGGCGGCGTCAGCGCCGCGGGCGCCACGCTCTTCTTCTCGTACATCGGCTTCGACGCCGCCTCTACCGCCGGTGAGGAGGCCAAGAACCCGAAGAAGGACCTGCCCAAGGCGATCATGCTGTCGCTGCTGATCGTCACGGTGCTGTACGTGCTGGTCGCCGCCGTCGCGGTCGGCGCCATGCCGTGGGGCGACTTCCAGGGCTCCGAGGCCGCCCTCGCCGGGATCATGAAGGACGTCACCGGCCAGAGCTTCTGGGCCGTCCTGCTCGCCGCCGGCGCCGTCATCGCCATCGCCAGCGTCGTCCTCACCGTCCTCTACGGGCAGACCCGCATCCTCTTCGCGATGTCCCGCGACGGCCTGGTCCCCAAGGCCTTCGCCAAGGTCAACCGCAAGGGCGTGCCGCTGGCCAACACCGTGATCGTCTCGCTGTTCTGCGGCGTCCTGGCCGCCGCGATCCCGCTCGGCCAGCTCGCCGACGCCACCAGCATCGGCACGCTCTTCGCCTTCGCCCTGGTGAACGTCGCCGTCATCGTGCTGCGCTTCACCCGCCCCGACATGCACCGCAGCTTCCGGGTGCCGTTCTCGGGCGTGCGCGTCCAGCTGGGCGGGACGCAGGTGCCGCTCGGCCTGATCTTCCCGGTCCTGGGCTTCGCGATGTGCGTCTACATGATGCTCAGCCTCGACGTCATCACCTGGGAGGTCTTCGGCGGCTGGATGCTCGTCGGCCTGGTGATCTACTTCGCCTACGGCATGCGCCGCTCGCGCCTGGCCACCGACGGGCCCGCCGGGGTCGCCCTGGTGAAGGAGCCGGTGACCGAGAAGGCAGGCGCCAAGACGGGCGCCAAGGGAGGCGTGAAGGCGGGCGTCAAGGCCGGAGCGAAGACCGGCGCCAAGGCCGGGGCTCAGACGGCCAAGAAGGCCGCCGCCCCGGCGGCGAAGGCGGCGAAGGCCGGGAACGCGGCCGGGTCCGGGGCCGCACCCCGCACGAAGGCCACCGGCAAGGGCCGGCCGCAGCCGCGGAAGAAGTCGCGCGGCAAGAAGAAGTGACCTCCCGCCCGTCACTCCCGTGATCCTGCCCGCCGGGTACGCCGTCCGCGGACCCGGCGGGCAGGACGGGATCAGCGCACCGCCTCCGGCTACCGGGGGCGGTGCGCTGCGTTCGGGTCGGGAACACGGCCGGGGACGTGATCTACTGCTCATAGAAGCAGCTGGTTACCCGTAGAAAAGTGATCCACCCGCCGTGCGATTGAATGAGCTCGACGAACGCATCGTGCATGCCCTGGCCGAGGACGCCAGGCGCTCCTACGCCGACATCGGCGCGGAGGTCGGCCTGTCCGCGCCGGCAGTGAAGCGGCGCGTGGACAGGCTGCGCGCCGAGGGCGCCATCACCGGTTTCACCGTCCGCGTGGACCCCGCTGCCCTCGGCTGGGAGACGGAAGGCTTCATCGAGATCTACTGCCGCCGCAACACCTCGCCCGAGGCGATCCACCGCGGCCTGTCGCGCTACCCCGAAGTGGCCTCGGCGTCCACCGTCACCGGCGAGGCGGACGCCCTCGTGCAGGTCTTCGCCTCCGACATGCGCCACTTCGAGCGCGTGCTGGAGCGCATCGCCGGAGAGCCGTTCGTCGAGCGCACCAAGTCGGTGCTCGTCCTCTCCCCGCTGCTGCGCCGCTTCAGCTCCGGCGCGCCCTCCTGAGCCCCGCCGTGCCCGAAGAAGCGCCCCGGAGACCCGGACCGGGATCGCCGGCCGGGCAGCTGGCCAAGGCCGACCTGAACCTGCTCGTGGCCCTCGACGCCCTCCTCGACGAGGAGAGCGTCACGGCCGCCGCCGACCGCCTCGGCCTGTCCGGCCCCGCCATGAGCCGCACCCTCGGCCGCATCCGCCGGGCCCTGGGCGACCCCGTGCTCGTCCGGGCCGGCCGCCACATGGTGCCCACGCCGCGCGCCCTCGCCATGCGGGCCGAGGTGCGGCGCGTCCTCGCCGACGCCCGCGCCCTCTTCACCACCCCGGCCCCCTGCGACCCGGCCGCCCTGGAGCGCGCCTTCACCCTCAGCGCCCACGACAGCCAGGTGCTGGCCTTCGGCGCCCCGCTCCTCGGCCGCGCCGCCCGCGAGGCCCCCGGCGTCACCCTCCGCTTCCTCACCGAGGGCGCCACCGGCGTCCCCTCCCTGCGCGACGGCACCCTCGACCTGGAGATCGGCGTCATCGACCGCAGCGAACCCGAGATACGCGTCGAACCCCTCCTGACGGACCGCATGGTCGGCGTCGCCCGGCCCGGCCACCCGCTCCTCGACGGGCCCGTCACCGCGCGCCGGTACGCCGCCGCCGGCCATCTCCTCGACTCCCGGCGCGGCCGCCTCTCCGGGCCCGTCGACGAGGCCCTAGCCGCGCACGGGCTGCGCCGCCGGGTCGTCGGCACGGCCCCCACCTTCGCCTCGGCCCTGTTCGTCATCGCGGGCAGCGACGCCGTCGGGCTCGTCCCGGAGCGGGCCGCCCGGCCGGCCGCGACCGCCCTCGGGCTCGTGACCTTCGAGGTCCCCCTCGACCTCCCGCCCCTGCACTTCTCCATGGCCTGGCACCCCCGCCAGGAGGAGGACAGCGGGCATCGCTGGCTGCGGGACGTCGTGCGCGACGTCGCCTGCGGCACGGCTTGAGCCCCCACGGCTCACGGTAGGGCTGCGCCGCGGGGGCTGATCGCCGTGGCGGCGGATGGTGAAGGGCGGAGCCCACGGTCCGGGCGCCGGCGCACGTGCGCCGGGCCGCGCACCCTCTTCCGCCGCAGCGGTCCGCCACCCCCGCGGCGCAGCCCGGCGGTGCCGGACCCGCCTCGGCGCTCCGTCCCCCGGAAGCGGCCCCGACGGCCCCCGCCGTACCCCCCAGTAAGGACCACGCAACGAATCGCGCCGAAACGACAGAAAGGCGCAACGAATCGCTCACCCTCGCGCAACGGACGCGCCTTGTCCGGTCAGGACGGCGACCCGTACCGTCAAGGCGTCTTAACGCACGTCCCCGCAAGGGCAACCCGCACGCCCCCCGCAGGGGCACCCGCACCGCCCCCTCCGACCAGGTGAAGTGAGGCCGCATGACGCCGTCGCGTATCGCGCTGTACCAGGGCCCCGCCGGCGTTCCCTCCTCCACCTCGGACAGCCTCGCCGCCCTCGACGGCGCCGCCCGCCGGGCCGCCGCCGCAGGCGCCCGGCTGCTGCTCACCAACGAGCTGTTCCTCACCGGCTACGCCCTCGGCGCCTCGGTCGCCGACCGCGCCGAGACGGCCGACGGCCCCGGCGCCCGCGCCGTCGCGCGGATCGCCGCCGAGCACGGCCTGGCCGTCGCCTACGGCTACCCCGAGCGCGACGCGGACGACCCGGCCACGGTCTACAACGCGCTGCAGCTCGTCGCCCCCGACGGCGCCCGGCTCGCGAACTACCGCAAGACCCACCTCTTCGGCGCGTACGAGACCGCGCAGTTCCGGCCCGGCAGCGACGCCGTCGTGCAGGCGGATTTCGACGGCCTCCGCCTCGGCCTGCTGATCTGCTACGACGTCGAGTTCCCCGAGCCCGTGCGGGCCCACGCCCTGGCCGGCACCGAGCTGCTGCTCGCGCCGACCGCGCTGATGCGCCCGTACGAGATCGTGCCGCAGAGCGTGATCCCGGTGCGCGCCTGGGAGAGCCAGCTGTACATCGCCTACGCCAACCGCTGCGGCGACGAGGGGGACTTCTCCTTCGCCGGCCTCAGCTGCCTCGCCGCCCCCGACGGGACCGTACGGGCGCGGGCCGGCCACGGCGAGGACCTGATCACCGCCGACGTGGACCCGGCGCTGCTGAAGGCCTCGCGCGCCGAGAACACCTACCTGAGCGACCGGCGGCCGGAGCTGTACACCTCGCTCGTCTGACCCCCCACCCCGCCCCGCGTCACAGAGCCGCAAACCCCCACTTCCGCAGGAGAGTTCAGCCGATGACGTCCATGGTGCCCACCGCCGCCCACGACGAGCCGTCGGAGCCGGTCCTGCCGCCGATCACGATGGTCGGCCCGGACTTCCCGTTCCCCTACGACGACTTCCTCGCCCACCCCGCGGGACTGGGCCAGATACCGGCGACCGAGCACGGCACCGAGGTCGCCGTCATCGGCGGCGGCCTGTCGGGCATCATCGCCGCGTACGAGCTGATGAAGATGGGCCTCAAGCCCGTCGTCTACGAGGCCGACAAGATCGGCGGCCGGCTGCGCACCGTCGGCTTCGAGGGCTGCGACCCCTCGCTGACCGCCGAGATGGGCGCGATGCGCTTCCCCCCGAGCTCCACGGCGCTCCAGTACTACATCGACCTGGTCGGCCTGGAGACGAAGCCGTTCCCCAACCCGCTGGCCCCCGACACCCCGTCGACCGTCGTCGACCTCAAGGGCGAGTCGCACTACGCGAAGACCATCGACGACCTGCCGCCGGTCTACCGCGAGGTCGCCGAAGCCTGGAGCGCCTGCCTGGAGGAGGGCGCGGACTTCTCCGACATGAACCGCGCCCTGCGCGAGCGCGACGTGCCGCGCATCCGGGAGATCTGGGCGAAGCTGGTCGAGAAGCTCGACAACCAGACCTTCTACGGTTTCCTGTGCGAGTCGGAGGCGTTCAAGTCCTTCCGGCACCGTGAGATCTTCGGCCAGGTCGGCTTCGGCACGGGCGGCTGGGACACCGACTTCCCCAACTCCATCCTGGAGATCCTGCGCGTCGTCTACACCGAGGCGGACGACCACCACCGCGGCATCGTCGGCGGCAGCCAGCAGCTCCCGGTGCGGCTGTGGGAGCGCGAGCCGCAGAAGATCATCCACTGGGCGCCGGGCACCTCGCTGTCCTCGCTGCACGGCGGCGACCCGCGCCCGG
The DNA here is from genome assembly GCF_000719265.1 of Streptomyces roseoverticillatus. Taxonomy (GTDB): domain Bacteria; phylum Actinomycetota; class Actinomycetes; order Streptomycetales; family Streptomycetaceae; genus Streptomyces; species Streptomyces roseoverticillatus. The sequence continues at coordinate 121,370 of NZ_JOFL01000005.1, forward strand.
CCGTGACCCGCCTGCACCGCACGGCCGGCAACGGCATCACGGTCACCGACGAGACCGGCGACATCCGCACGTACAAGGCGGCGGTCTTCACCGCCCAGTCGTGGATGCTGCTGTCGAAGATCGCCTGCGACGACTCGCTGTTCCCCATCGACCACTGGACGGCGATGGAGCGCACCCACTACATGGAGTCTTCCAAGCTGTTCGTGCCGGTGGATCGGCCGTTCTGGCTGGACAAGGACGAGGAGACGGGCCGGGACGTCATGTCGATGACGCTGACCGACCGGATGACGCGCGGCACCTACCTCCTGGACGACGGGCCGGACAAGCCGGCCGTCATCTGCCTCTCGTACACCTGGTGCGACGACAGCCTCAAGTGGCTGCCGCTGTCGGCGAACGAGCGCCTGGAGGTCATGCTGAAGTCGCTCGGCGAGATCTACCCCAAGGTCGACATCCGGAAGCACATCATCGGCAACCCGGTCACCGTCTCCTGGGAGAACGAGCCCTACTTCATGGGCGCGTTCAAGGCGAACCTGCCGGGCCACTACCGCTACCAGCGGCGCCTGTTCACCCACTTCATGCAGGACCGCCTGCCGGAGGACAAGCGCGGGCTCTTCCTCGCCGGCGACGACATCTCCTGGACGGCGGGCTGGGCCGAGGGCGCCGTGCAGACCGCGCTCAACGCCGTGTGGGGCGTGATGCACCAGTTCGGCGGCGCGACCGACGCGACGAACCCGGGCCCCGGCGACCGCTACGACGAGCTCGCGCCGGTCGAGCTCCCGGAGGACTGAGGTCCTCCACCCCCGACCGAGGCCCCCGGCCCCCCAGCCGGGGGCCTCACCCCAGCGGCGTGAGCAGGCAGCGCCCCACCAGCCCGATGCCCGCGTCGATCCGCTCCGTCAGGTCCTCGGCGACGTCGGGCAGGCCGCGCACCGCCCACAGTGCGCGGAAGGACGCCCACGCCCCGCGCCGCGCCGCCTGCAGGGACCACGAACCCACCAGGTGCGTCAGCGGATCGGCGACGTCCAGCAGGTCCGGGCCGGGCATGAGGTCCTCGCGGATCCGCTCCTCCATGGCGACCAGCAGGCCGCCCACCCGGTCGAAGTCCGCCTCCAGCGCGTACGGCTGGAGACGCAGCGCCCGGCACGTGTCGACGAGGGCCAGCGCGAGGTCGTGCCCGATGTGGGCGTTGATGCCCGCGAGCGCGAACTGCAGCGGCCGGACGGCCGGGTGGCCGCGCAGCTGGAACAGCGGCTGCCAGCACGCCGGCGGCCGGCGGCCCGCCGCCACGTGGTCGACGGCGGCCAGATAGCGGGCCGCGAACCGCACGGCGAGCTCCGTGGCCGCCGCGCCCTCCCGGAACCCTCCGGCCTCCGCCTGCTCCCCGACCCGCTGCGTGACCGTCATATACACGCGGTTGAAGACATGCACCCCGTCCCGCGGGGGGAGCGCTCCGTCCAGCATCCGCATCTGCGCCAGCACGTCCTCGATCCCGGCCGGCGCCGCGGGCTTCGCCCAAGTCAGCGTCATACACACAGAGTGACACGTGAATACGCAGAGTAGGGGGCCGGGTGCGGTAGTTGACCGGAACGGATGAACGGGCAGGGCCTCCCGGCATATGCCCTCCCGGCGTACGCGCGCAGGTCCGCGAAGCCGTACCCCCGTGCCCGCGCCCCCGCGACGATCCGCGGAAGCGCGAGCGCGTCGAGCACCGGACCGCCGTCGTCGCTGCCCACGTGCATCTGGATGACGGCGCCCGGCGTCAGGGCGTCCAGGGCCCGCCGGACGGCCTCGTCGGCCGTCATGCCGCGCGAAGCGCCGAGATATCCCTTGGTGTCGGCCGTGAACTCCAGGTCCGCGAAGCCCAGTGCGTTGACCGCCTCGATCCCGCGGGGCGTGGTCTCGCTGTAGGGGAAGCGGAAGAACGGCAACGGCTCCGTGCGCCCCGCCGCGCGGATCGCCCGGTCCGCCCGCAGCACCTCCGCGGCCGCCTCCCCGGGGTCCAGCCGCTCGAAGTGCGGGTGGCTGTACGAATGGTTCCCGAGCCCGAACCCCTGCGCGGCCATTGCCCGCACCGCCCCCGGATGCCGCTCGGCGAAGTCCCCGGTCGGGAAGAACGCCGCCGGCACCCCTTCCCGCCGCAGCGTCGCCAGGACGTCCCCGATCCCGGCCTCGTCCCACGCCGCGTTGAACGTCAGCGCGACGACGGGCCGGGTCTCCGGCAGGACCTTGACCTTCCTGCCGAAGAGCTCGCTCACGGGGCGTGGTTCCGCCCCGTGAGCCGGGCGCGCCGGCGCCCCCGGAAGGAGCGCCGCAAGGGCGAGCAGGGCCGCCGCGCAACCGAGCAGTCCGCGCGGAACGGGGCCGGTGAAAGGTCTCATACCGGCTCAACGCGGGTGCCGGCCGGGCGATACGGCGGCGGCCGGCGGACCCTCAGCCCGCCATGACCTCGGCCTCCTGCTCCTCCGGGACGCGCGGGTCCGTCAGCCGGCCGCGCGGAGCCGCCGAGGGCACCGGAGTGCGGCGGTGCGCCGGGTCGCGGACCTCGCCCACCAGCTTCTCCAGCACGTCCTCCAGCGCCACCAGGCCCAGCACCCGCCCCGACGCGTCCGTGACCGCGGCCAGATGGGAGGCGGCCCGGCGCATCACGGTCAGGGCGTCGTCCAGCGGCAGCTCGGCCCGTACGGTCTCGACCCGCCGCCAGACCCGCTGCGGCACCGCACGCTCGCGGTCCTCCAGGTCCAGGACGTCCTTGACGTGCAGGTAGCCCATGACCGCGCCGCCCGCCGCGCACACCGGGAAACGGGAGTAGCCGGTCCGCACCGTCAGCTCCTCGATCTGCCGGGGCGTGACGGACGGGGCGACCGTGACCAGCGACGCCGGGTCGAGGAGGACGTCGGTGACCGGGCGGCTGCCCAGCTCCAGCGCGTCCTCCAGGCGCTCCTGCTCGGCCCGCTCCAGCAGGCCCGCCTGGCGCGAGTCCGCCACCAGGTGCGTCAGCTGCTCGCTGGTGAACACGGCCTCCACCTCGTCCTTGGGCTCGACGCGGAAGAGCCGCAGCACGCCGTGCGCGCACGCGCCCAGCAGTCGGGTGACCGGCCGGCAGACCCGTGCAAAGGCCACCAGCCCCGGCCCCAGCCACAGCGCCGCCCGGTCGGGCGCCGACATGGCCAGGTTCTTCGGCACCATCTCGCCGATCACCAGGTGCAGGAAGACCACGACCGCGAGCGCGATGACGTACCCCAGCGGGTGGATCAGCCCCGCGGGCATCCGCACCGCCTCGAACACCGGCTCCAGCAGCGCCGCCACCGTCGGCTCGGCGACCGCGCCGAGCGTCAGCGAGCAGACCGTGATGCCGAACTGGGCGGCCGCCATCATCTGCGGCAGGTTCTCCAGGCCGGTCAGGACCGTACGGGCCCGCCCCGAGCCCTCGGCCGCCTTCGGCTCGATCTGGCTGCGGCGCACGGACACCAGCGCGAACTCGGCGCCCACGAAGAAGCCGTTGGCGAGCACCAGCAGCGCCGCGAAGAGGAGTTGCAGCACGCTCATCGCGCCTCACCCCTGACCGCGAGGGCGCGCGCGAAGCGCACCCGCTCGGCCCGGTGGTGGGCGACCCGGCGCACCGAGATCCGCCACCCGGGCAGCTCGGCGGTGTCGCCCGCCGCCGGGATGCGGCCCAGCAGGTCCGCGACGAGACCGGCCACGGTCTCGTACGGCCCGTCCGGCGCCTCCAGGCCTATGCGGCGCAGCGCGTCGAGCCGGCAGCCGCCGTCGGCCTCCCACGCGGGCCGCCCGTCCTCGCAGGCCACGGGGGCCAGTCCGGGCCGGTCGGCGTCCTCGGCGTCGTGCTCGTCGCGGACCTCGCCGACGAGCTCCTCGACGATGTCCTCCAGGGTCACCACCCCCGCCGTGCCGCCGTACTCGTCGACGACCACGGCTATCGGCTGCTCGCTGCGCAGCTGCTCCAGCAGCGGCTGCACCGGCAGCGTCTCCGGCACGAGCACCGGAGGGACGGAGATCCGCCCGACCGGCGTGCGCAGCCGCTCGCCGGACGGGACCGCCAGGGCGGCCTTGAGGTGGACCATGCCGACGATGTCGTCCAGGCGCTCCCGGTAGACCGGGAAGCGCGAGAGCCCCGTGGCACGGGTGAGGTTGAGGACGTCCTCGGCGGTCGCCGAGGACTGCAGCGCGCTGACCTTCACGCGGGGCGTCATCACGTGCTGCGCGGTGAGGTCGCCGAGGGAGAGGGTGCGGACGAACAGGTCCGCGGTGTCCTGCTCCAGGGCGCCGGCGCGCGCTGAGTGCCGGGCCAGGGAGACGAGTTCGCCGGGGGTGCGGGCGGAGGCGAGCTCCTCGGCGGGCTCGACGCCGAGCGCCCGGACGAGCCGGTTGGCGACCGCGTTCAGCAGGGTGATCACGGGCCGGAAGAAGTGGGCGAAGGCGTGCTGCGGCCCGGCGACGAACCGCGCGACCTGCAAGGGCCGGGAGACCGCCCAGTTCTTGGGCACCAGCTCGCCGATGACCATCTGCACCGCGGACGCCACCAGCATGCCGGTCACGACCGCGGCGCCCGGCGCGGCCCCGGCGGGCAGGCCCGCCGTGGCCAGCGGCCCGGTGAGCAGCCGGCCCAGGGCGGGCTCGGCCAGCATGCCGACGACCAAGGAGGTGATGGTGATGCCGAGTTGGGTCCCGGAGAGCTGGAAGGAGAGCTCGCGCAGGGAGGCGACGACGGTGCGGGCCCGGCGGTCGCCGCCGGCCGCGGCCCGTTCGGCCTCCGGCTTCTCGACGGTCACCAGGCCGAACTCGGCGGCGACGAAGAAGCCGTTCGCCAGGATGAGGAGGAGTGCTGCCGCGAGCAGCAGCAGGGACACGGTGATGCTCATGCCGCCGCCTCCGCGAAGTGGGCGGCGGCGCGGGTACTACAGGACGATCCGTCCATTGCCGGAGGGAGTCACTCCTCGGGTCGCAGGTGTCCCGCGGGCCGGGCTGGTGCCACGGCCGGTTCCTCGTGCGGGACGGGGCACGTGTGTGCCCGTGGCACCAGAGTAATCAAGGAACCGCGCCCACCGCCGGGCCTGCCTGCCGCCGGTCAGGTGGTGGAGTGCCCCGTGCCGTGCTCCTCCACCAGGGCCCGCAGCGCCCGGGCCTGGGCGATGGCCTGCTCCTTGGCGATGCCGGGCTGGATCCCCATGGCCGGCAGGGTCGTGCCGTCGGCCAGGTCGAGCTGGACCCAGGCGTCGCCCGGGCGCAGCGTGACGCGGACGACCTGGGCCCACTCCAGCCGCCGTTTGGTGGTCAGGTTCACCACCGTGACCCCGTCCTGAGCGGCGATCACCTTGGGCCGGCTGAGCAGCCCGAGGAACGCGAAGACCAGCAGGCCGGTGCCGATGAAGGAGGCCCGGTCCCCGGCCGTCGCCGCGTCGAGCAGGAAGGACACCGCCGTGAGGACGACGAGCAGGGCGGTGCCCAGGCTCATCAGCACGACCCGGGTGCGGGTCGGGCGGAAGGTGACCGGGAGCGCGGGCGGGCCGGACGGGGTTACGGGCGTGGACACGTCGCTGGTGGCTCTCGCTGGGTGGGGCCGGGCCGGTCAGAGGCGGCAGGCGTGGATGTTGGTGGTGAGGATGGCGCGGGCGCCCAGCTCGTACAGCTCGTCCATGATGCGCTGGGCGTCGCTGGACGGGACCATCGAACGGACGGCGACCCAGCCCTCGTGGTGCAGCGGGGAGACGGTCGGCGACTCCAGGCCGGGGGTGAGGGCGACGGCGCGCTCCACGTGCTCGACGCGGATGTCGTAGTCCATCATCACGTAGCGGCGGGCGACGAGGACGCCCTGCATGCGGCGGAGGAACTGCTGGACCTTCGGATCGCCGGCCGGCGCGCCGGAGCGGCGGATGACGACGGCCTCGGACTCCAGGATCGGCTCGCCGATGATCTCCAGGCCCGCGTTGCGCAGGGTGGTGCCGGTCTCGACGACGTCCGCGATGATCTGGGCGACGCCGAGCTGGATGGCCGTCTCGACGGCGCCGTCGAGGTGGACGACGGAGGCGTCCACGCCGTTGTCGGCGAGGTGCTTGGTGACCAGGCCGGAGAAGGACGTGGCCACCGTCATGCCGCCGAACTCGCTCACGTCCTTGGCCGTGCCCGGCCGGGTGGCGTAGCGGAAGGTGGACCCGGCGAAGCCGAGCTGCATGATCTCCTCGGCCTGCGAGCCCGAGTCCAGCAGCAGGTCACGGCCGGTGATGCCGATGTCGAGCTTGCCGGAGCCCACGTAGACGGCGATGTCGCGGGGGCGGAGGAAGAAGAACTCGACGTCGTTGGCCGAGTCGACCAGCACGAGCTCCCTGCGGTCCTTGCGCTGGCGGTAGCCGGCCTCATGGAGCATCGCCGACGCAGGCTCGGAGAGAGAACCCTTGTTGGGAACGGCGATGCGCAGCATGAGGTCGGTTTCCTTCGTGCGTTGAGGATGTGGTGCAGGGGATGTGCGGGGTGGTGCGGTACTGCGGTGGTGCTGATCAGAGGTGGGCGTAGACGTCGTCCAGGGAGATCCCGCGGGCGACCATCATCACCTGAACGTGGTACAGCAGCTGGGAGATCTCCTCGGCGGTGGCGTCGGCGCCCTCGTACTCGGCGGCCATCCACACCTCGGCGGCCTCCTCGACCACCTTCTTGCCGATGGCATGGACGCCCTTGCCCACCAGCTCGGCGGTGCGGGAGACGGCGGGATCGCCGGTGGCCTTCTGCTGGAGCTCGGAGAAGAGCTCCTCGAACGTCTTCTTGGACATGGTGCGTCCTACCCTACGGGGTCCGCCCCCGCCGTCAGTGCCAGGGCTCGGACACCGAGCGGAGGAGCACCGCGGTGGCGACCGCGGCGGTCACGGCCTCGTGGCCCTTGTCCTCGTTCGAGCCCTCCAGACCGGCCCGGTCCAGGGCCTGTGCGTCGTCGTCACACGTGAGGACGCCGAAGCCCACCGGGACCCCGGTGTCCACGGCCACCTGAGTGAGGCCCTGGGTGACGCCCTGGCACACGTAGTCGAAGTGGGGCGTGCCGCCGCGGATGACGACGCCGAGGGCGACGATCGCGTGGTAGCCGCGGCTCGCGAGGACCTTGGCGGCGACCGGCAGCTCCCAGCTGCCGGGGACCCGCAGCAGCGTGGGCTCGTCGATGCCGAGGTCGTGCAGTGCGCGCAGGGCGCCGTCGACCAGGCCGTCCATGACCTTCTCGTGCCACTGCGCGGCGATCACGGCCACTCGCAGGTCCTGGCAGTTCTTCACACTCAGCTCGGGGGCGCCCTTGCCGCTCACGTTCTCGTCTCCTCGGTCGGTGTGGTGATCGGTCGGTGTGGTGTCACTGGTTGCCGCAGGCGGCCACGGGCCCGCCGTCCAGCCAGGGCAGGTCGTGGCCCATGCGGTCCCGCTTCGTGCGCAGGTACCGCAGATTGTGCTCCCCGGCCTGGACGGGCACGGGCTCCCGGCCGGTGACGGTCAGGCCGTGGCGGACCAGGGCCGCGCTCTTGTCGGGGTTGTTGGTCATCAGGCGCAGCGAGCGGACCCCCAGGTCGGCGAGGATCTCCGCGCCCGCCGCGTAGTCCCGGCCGTCCGCGGGCAGGCCCAGCTCCAGGTTGGCGTCCAGCGTGTCGCGGCCGTCCTCCTGCAGCTCGTAGGCGCGCAGCTTCGGCAGCAGGCCGATGCCGCGGCCCTCGTGCCCGCGCAGGTAGAGGACGACGCCTCCCTCGGCGGCGATACGCTCCATGGACGCCTGCAGCTGCGGGCCGCAGTCGCAGCGCAGCGAGCCGAACACGTCGCCCGTGAGGCACTCGGAGTGGACGCGCACCAGCACGTCCTCGCCGTTGCCCAGGTCACCGGCCACCAGAGCGATGTGCTCGACGCCGTCGGCCACCGAACGGTAGCCGTGGGCGCGGAAGTCGCCGAAGGCGGTGGGCAGCCGCGTCACGGCCTCGCGGCGCACGGCGGGCACCGCGGGGTCCCCGGGCGCCCCGGGGGCCGCCGCCTCCGCGGCGCGGCGGTGGGCGATCAGGTCCTCGATGGAGATGATCGCGAGGCCGTGCTTGCGGGCGAACGGGACCAGCTCCGGCAGCCGCAGCATCGCGCCGTCCTCGCCGGCGATCTCCACGATCGCGGCGGCGGGCCGCAGGCCGGCCATCCGGGCCAGGTCGACGCCGGCCTCGGTGTGGCCGTTGCGGACCAGGACGCCACCGGGCTTGGCGCGCAGCGGGAAGACGTGCCCCGGACGGACGAAGTCGCCCGGGACGGCCGCCGGGTCGGCGAGCAGCCGGATGGTGGTGGCCCGGTCCGCGGCGGAGATGCCCGTGTCCGTGCCGTGCGCGCGGGAGGCGTCGACCGAGACGGTGAAGGCGGTGCGCATCGACTCGGTGTTGTCCGCGACCATCTGCGGCAGGTCGAGCCGCTCGACCTCCTCCTCCTCCAGCGGTACGCAGATCAGCCCGCGGCACTCGCTCATCATGAAGGCGACGATCTCGGTGGTGACCTTCTCCGCGGCGACGACGAGGTCGCCCTCGTTCTCGCGGTTCTCGTCGTCCACGACGACGACGGGCCGGCCGGCGGCGATGTCGGCGACGGCGCGCTCGACGGAGTCGAGGACGAGCTCGCCGAGCGGGGTGAAGCTGTCGAGGACGGTCATGCCCCTGCTCCCTTGTTCGCTTCTCCGCCCGGACGGCGCAGAGGTGCGGGTGTCGTTGTCGGCTGCAGCCCGGTGGCCGCCCGCGCGTCGCTCACGAAAGTGCTCCTTCCAGGGCGGCGGCAGTGCTCGTACGCGAGCGCAGCCACCAGTCGCGCATGCCCCACAGGACGAGGGCGAGGTAGAAGACGTAGACGAGGCCGGAGAAGGCGAGACCGCTGCTGAACGCGAGCGGGACGCCCACGACGTCGACCAGCAGCCAGGCCACCCAGAACTCGATCAGCCCGCGGGCCTGGGCCACCATCGCGGCGAGCGTGCCGACGAAGATGTACGCGTCCGGCCAGGGGTTCCAGGACAGCTCCGGCACGGCCGTGAACAGGCCGCCCACGGCGAGGGTGCCGAGCGCCGTGCCGGCCAGCAGCGCCGCGCGCTCGCGCCAGGTGGCGAAGCGGACGGCGATGGAGCCGTCCTGCGCCTCCTGCCTGCCGCGGTGCCACTGCCGCCAGCCCCACACGGCCACGCCGATGACGAGGAGCTGCTTGCCGACCCCGCCGCTGAGGTGCGCGGAGGCGTACGCGGCGACGAGGACGACGCCCGAGAGGAACTGCACGGGCCAGGTCCATATGGAGCGCCGCCAGCCGAGGGCGAGGGCGGCGAGCCCGATGCTGTTGCCGATCAGGTCGGACCAGATGACGTGCTGCCCGAAGACGCTGAACGCCTCGGCGGTGAGCCAGTCCAGGGCGCTCATGCGACGGGACCCCCGGCCGCGCCCGCGCCCGCGCCGCCGAGCAGCCGCTCGACGTACTTGGCGAGGACGTCCACCTCCAGGTTGACGAGGTCGCCGGGCTGCTTGATGCCGAGCGTCGTCAGTTCGAGGGTGGTGGGGATGAGGCTGACGGTGAAGAAGTCGTCCCCGGCCTCGACCACGGTGAGGCTGATGCCGTCGACGGTGATGGAGCCCTTGTCGACGACGTAGCGGGCGAGCCCCGCCGGCAGGCCGATCTTCACGATCTCCCAGCGCTCGCCGGGGATCCGCTCCAGCACCGTGCCCGTGCCGTCGACGTGGCCCTGGACGAGGTGGCCGCCGAGGCGCCCGCCGAGCGCCATGGGGCGTTCGAGGTTGACGCGCGAGCCCGGGACGAGAGCGCCGAGGCTGGAACGCTTGAGGGACTCGGCCATCACGTCCGCGGTGAACTCGCCGCCGGCGGTTTCCACGACGGTGAGGCACACGCCGTTGACGGCGATCGAGTCGCCGTGCTTGGCGTCCTCGGTGACGATCGGGCCGCGGAGCCGGAAGAGGGAGCTGTCGCCGAGGTTCTCGACGGAGACGACCTCGCCCAGTTCTTCGACGATTCCGGTGAACACTGTCAGTTCTCCTCAGGGGCGGTGGCGGGAGCGGTGGGGACTGCGGTGATCCGCAGGTCGGGCCCGAGCCGGGCGACGTCGGTCACCTCTAGGCGCAGGGCCCCGGCGATGGTGCCGACGCCGGCGTCGCCGAGGGCGGCCGGCCCGGCACCGAGCAGGGCGGGAGCGAGATAGCCGACGACGCGGTCGACGGCGCCTGCCGCGAGGAACGAGCCGGCGAGGGCGGGACCGCCTTCGAGCAGGACGGAGCGGACGCCGCGCCCGTACAGCTCGGCGAGCAGCGCGGGCACGTCCAGCCCGCCGCGGCCGGCCCCGGCGCGCGGCAGGCGGACGACGTCCACGCCCGGCAGGTGGCCGGTGTCCGCGTCCTCGCCGACGGCGATCAGGGTCGGCGCCGCGTTGTCGAGGACCCGCGCACCGGGCTTGACGGAGGCACGGGTGTCGACGACGACGCGCAGCGGCTGCACCGCGCCGTCGCGGTCCCGGGCGGCGAGGTGCGGGTCGTCGGTGCGCAGGGTGCCGGAGCCGACCACGACCGCGTCGGCCTCGGCGCGCAGCCGGTGGACGTCGGCGCGGGAGGCGGCCGAGGTGATCCAGCGGCTGGTGCCGTCGGCGGCCGCGCTGCGCCCGTCGAGCGTGGCGGCGTACTTCCACAGCACGAAGGGGCGCCCGCGGCGGACCGAGGTGAGCCAGGCGGCGTTGCCGGCGGCGGCCTCGTCTTCGAGGAGGCCGCCCTCGGTGGCGACACCGGCGGCGGCCAGGGTGGCCGCGCCGCCGGTGGCGGTGTCCGTGGGGTCGGCGACGGCGTAGACGACGCGGCCGATGCCGGCGTCGACGAGGGCCTGCGCGCAGGGGCCCGTGCGGCCGGTGTGGTTGCAGGGTTCGAGGGTGACGACGGCGGTGCCGCCGCGCACGTCGTGGCCCGCGGCGGAGGCCGCGGCGAGGGCTTCGACCTCGGCGTGCGGCCCGCCGGCCCGGCGGTGCCAGCCCTCGCCGAGGACGGTGCCCTGCGGGCCGAGGATCACACAGCCGACGACGGGGTTGGGGCTCGTCGCGCCAAGGGCGCGAGCGGCGAGCGCAACGGCGCGTCGCATCGCGTCTGCTTCGGTCGCGGTGGCCACCGGGTCCTCCTGCCTCTTCGGGCACGGACTCCGGGGCTGTCGTACGGGACGACGAAGAAGCGGGTACATCGCAACGGGGGACACCACGGCCCCTGACGGAGCCGTACGGGAGGGGCGCCCGATGAGGGGCCGCCGCCTGCGACGGTGTGCCGATGCGTGCCCGCCGCGCACTGCCTCCCATCCGGACTTTAACCGTCGGTCCAGGAATTTCACCTGGTCAACCGGCCGCTGGCTGCGGACGGGTCGCGGACTATAACCGCCGGTTCGGAATTTCACCGACCCCGGAGTGCGCTGCGTATCAGTAATTTCAGGTCATGCTACATGCGGCCGGCCGGCGGCTTCTCAAAACCGCTGGTCGACGGGACGAGCGTACGCCGGGCGGCGGCGCGGTGTCCACGGCGATGTGACGCACTGGGCACCGGCCGCGAGGGCCCGTGCGGGCGGCCGCGACGGAGTCTCGGACTCCAGTTCCCGGACTTGGTCCGTACCTGTTGACGCACTGGTCTAGTCCTCTTAACCTCTGCCACACCTCCGAGGAGTACGGCCCGGCGGTGGGCGCACACCGGCGGGCCACAGCACGACGTACGCACCCCCCGCCGCCCGGCCGTGCCGGGCCCCCACTGGAGGACCTGATCGTGTTGTTCCGAGAGAAGCCCGCCCGGGAGCCACTGTCCCGGGCGAGATCCTGTACCGGCTCCCGCACCCGCCGCGGGATCACCCTCGCCGCGGCCGGCACCGCCCTGGCCGGGCTGCTGATCGGCACCGTCACAGCGGCCACGTCGCACGCCGAGGACAACACCGGCTGCCGCCCCGACGGCCTCTACGCCACCCCCGGCACCGACGTCCCCTACTGCTCGGTCTACGACTCCGCCGGCCGCGAGAAGATGGGCGCCGGCCACCAGCGCCGCGTCATCGGCTACTTCACCGGCTGGCGCACCGGCAAGGACGGCACCCCCGCCTACCTCGTCCCCGACATCCCCTGGGACAAGGTCACCCACCTCAACTACGCCTTCGCGCACGTCGGCCCCGACGACAAGATCTCCGTCGGGGCGGACGGCCCGGGCAACCCCGCGACCGGCATGACCTGGCCCGGCACCGCCGGAGCCGAGATGGACCCGGCCCTGCCGTACAAGGGCCACTTCAACCTCCTGACCACGTACAAGAAGCAGCACCCGGACGTGAAGACCCTCATCTCCATCGGCGGCTGGGCCGAGACCGGCGGCTACCTCGACGAGAACGGCAAACGCGTCGACTCCGGCGGCTTCTACAAAACGGCCACGAACGCCGACGGCTCGGTCAACCAGGCCGGCATCGACACCTTCGCGGATTCCACCGTCGCCTTCCTCAGGAAATACGGATTCAACGGCGCCGACATCGACTACGAGTACCCGACGTCGATGAAGGACGCCGGAAACCCCAAGGACTGGGCCCTCGCCAACGCCCGCCGAGGCGGCCTCAACAAGGGCTACGCGGCCCTCATGAAGACGCTCCGGGAAAAGCTCGACCGGGCCGGGGCGGCCGACGGAAAGCACTACCTCCTCTCCGTCGCCGCGCCTTCCTCCGGATATCTGCTGCGCGGCATGGAGACCTATCAGGCCACGCAGTACCTGGACTACGTGAACGTGATGTCGTACGACCTGCACGGCGCCTGGAACGAATTCGTCGGGCCCAACGCCGCGCTCTACGACGACGGAAAGGACGCCGAACTCGCCAAATGGGGCGTCTACACCACTCCCCAGTACGGCGGCACCGGCTACCTCAACGGCGACTGGGCGTACCACTACTTCCGCGGCGCCCTGCCCCCGGGCCGCATCAACCTCGGCCTGCCCTACTACACGCGCGGCTGGAAGAACGTCACCGGCGGCACGAACGGCCTGTGGGGCACCGCGAAGACCACCGCGTGCCCGGCCGGGTCCGGCCTCACCACCTGCGGCGACGGCGCCGTCGGCATCGACAACCTCTGGCACGACAAGGACGACGACGGCAAGGAGTCCCCGGCCGGCTCCAACCCGATGTGGCACGCCAAGAACCTGGAGAAGGGCGTCGTCGGGGACTACGCCGCTAAGTACGGCTTCCCGGCCGGCACCAAGCTGACCGGCACCTACGCCCGCAACTACGACGCGACGCTCACCGCGCCCTGGCTCTGGAACGCCGAGAAGAAGGTCTTCCTCTCCACCGAGGACGAGCAGTCGGTCAAGGCCAAGGCCCAGTACGTCGTCGACAAGGGCCTCGGTGGCACCATGATCTGGGAACTCGCCGGCGACTACGGCTGGAACGCCGCCAAGGGCCAGTACGAGCCCGGCAGCACGCTCACCACCGCGATGGACGACGCGTTCAAGGCGGCACCCGCCTACGGGGCCCGGCGCGCGACGACCGAGCTGCCCGCACAGGCCCTCGACATCGACGTGAGCCTCACGAACTTCCCGCTCGGCGACAGCAACTACCCGATCAACCCGAAGATCCGCATCACGAACCGGACCAAGACCACCCTCCCCGGCGGCACGGAATTCCAGTTCGACTACGGAAATTCCGCGCCCGGCAATGCCAAGGACCAGTCGGGCTGGGGACTGAAGGTCATCCGCAGCGACCACACCGCCGGCAACAACATCGGCGGCCTCAAGGGCGACTACAACCGGGTCTCCGTGCAGCTCCCGGCCTCCCAGCCGCTCGCCCCCGGCGCCTCGGCGGACCTCGACTACGTCTACTACCTGCCCGCGGCGACCCCCTCGAACTGGAGCGTGACCTTCGGCGGGAAGACGTACGCCCTCGCCGGCGACCTGGCCCGCGGCACGACCGTCGTCGACCCCGGCGGCACCACCCCCACCCCGACGGGCACCCCCACCGGCAAACCGACCGGCGGCGCCTGCACCGCACCGCAGTGGGACAAGGCGGCCGTCTACAACGGCGGCGCCACCGTCTCCTGGAAGTCCCGCTCCTGGAAGGCCAAGTGGTGGACCCAGGGCGACGAGCCCGGCACCACCGGCGAATGGGGGGTGTGGCAGGACCAGGGCGCCTGCTGAGTCCCGGGCCGTAAGGCGACCGGGCCCGCGCGGGGTCGACCCGCGCGGGCCCGGTCCGGAAGGATGTCGGCCCATGGGCGCCGGAGAACGGGACACGGGCCGCACCGACGAGGGCCGGCTGCGCCGGGCACGGTTCGCCGTGGCCGCGGTGTTCGCCGTGCACGGCGCGGTCACCGGCAGCTTCGCCACCCGCATCCCCTGGATCCAGAGCCACCTGGACCTCGGCTCCGGTGCGCTGGGCCTCGCGCTCGTCCTCCCCGCCATCGGCTCCTCGTGCGCCATGCCGCTCGCGGGCCGCATCAGCCACCGCCTCGGCTCCCGGGCGGCGCTCCGCGTGCTCATCGTGCTGTGGTGCGCCTCCGTGGCGCTGCCCGCCCTGGCGCCGGGGCTGCCCGCGCTCTGCGGGGCGCTCGCCGTCTACGGCGCGACGTCCGGCATGGCGGACGTCGCCATGAACGCACTCGGCGTGGAGACCGAGGAGCGGCTGGGCCGCTCGGTCATGTCGGGCCTGCACGGGATGTGGAGCGCGGGCACGCTCGTGGGATCGGCCGCCGGCACGGCCGCCGCGCACGCGGACCTCGACGCCCGGATCCACCTGGGCGCCGCGGCCGCCGTGCTGGCCGTGCTGGGCGCGGCGGCCTGCCACGGGGTCCTCGACCTGCGCGCCGCCGGCGACGAGCGCCCGCCTCCCCGGTTCGCGCTGCCGCCGCGCGCGGCGCTGGTCATCGGCGTCGTGGGCTTCTGCGCGGTCTTCGCCGAGGGCGCGAGCCTGGACTGGTCGGCGGTCTACCTCCGGGACGTCGCGGGTTCCGACCCGGGTGTGGCCGCGGCCTGCACCGCGGCCTTCACGTGCACGATGGCCCTCGCCCGGTTCGCGGGCGACCCGGCCGTGCGGCGCTTCGGGCCCGTACGGACCGTGCGCGCGAGCGGGGTGCTGGCCGCGGCCGGCGGGCTGCTGGTGGTCACGGCGCAGGGCGCGCCGTCCGCCATCGCCGGGTTCGCCCTCATCGGCGTGGGCGTCGCCGTCGTCGTCCCGCTGGCCTTCGCGGCGGCGGGGCGCAGCGGGCCGGCGCCGAGCCAGGCCATCGCGGGTGTCGCGACGATCACCTACACCTCGGGGCTCGTCGCCCCGGCGGCCATCGGCCAGATCGCGGAGGCCAGTTCGCTCGTCACGTCGTTCGGCCTGGTGACCGCCCTGGCGGTGGGACTGGTGGCGGGGGCGGGGGTGCTGCGCGTCCCGGAGCGGACGGCGGCGGCGGCCCCCCTGCCGGCGCCGTCGGCATCCGAGTGACGACAGGACCCGGCGCCGCCGGACTCCCTGTCGCGGTGTCGCGCCATTGCGGCCGCTGTCGCCGGGGCTCTGTGACGCCGGTGGCCCCGCCACGGACTCCGGACGCCCGGCAGGAGGAGCCGTCCAGCCGGGAAGCCGCCCGGTCGACAGGCATGTCCGCCGCGACGGCGATGTGCCGCGACGGCGAGGGTCCGGCGGAATGTGCAGCCACCGCACCCCGTACGTTCGCCGCCACCTGCCCGGAGGGCAGAACGCCGGAACGGGCCGGGCGGCGGACCACGAGGGTCCGTCGCCACAGCCCGTGCCGTGGTTGTGCTGTGCTGCTGTGGTTAGAGGATGCCGCCGAGGATGCCCCAGCCGCCGCCCCAGCCGCCACCCCAGCCGCCCCAGCCGCCGTGGTGGCCCCAGCCGCAGCTGCGGTTGCAGTCGTCCCAGCCCCAGCCGCCGTGGCCGCCGCGGTGGTGGCCCCAGCCGCCGCCCCAGCCGCCGCCCCAGCTCCAGTCGTCCCAGCCCCAGCCGCAGTCGTCGTCGCAGTCGCGGTGGTGGCCCCAGCTGCCGTGGTGGTCGTGGCCTCGGCCGTGGTGGTCGCGGCCGTGGTCGCAGTCACGGTCGCGGCCGTGGTCGCGCCCGTGGTCGCGGCCGTGGTCGCGGCCGTGGTCATCATCGTCGCGGTCGTGGTCGTGGTCCCAGGCCTGGACCGCCGGCGTGGCCGGGGCGGCCTGCGCCACCCCGGCGGCCGGGACGATGGCGACTGCGGCGATGATGGCAGCGGCCGCTGCGCGGCCGGCGAGCTTACGCATATGTGTCTCCTGAGTTGCAGGAATCGGACAATGACACCGATACCGTGTGGAGACCTGAGAAAAGCATGAGAAGCCGGTCATACAGTCCTACGGGCGATGGATTGCGCCGGTTGCAGCAAACCCCCGCGGCGGCGGACGGGTCCGGGTGGACCGGAGCACCGTCCGGCCCGGCTTAGCATGAACCGGATCATCACCCCCCCACACGACCTTTCGGGAGCTTCCATGGGCCTCGGCGTGCGCTGGACCCTGCACGGTGACGGGCGCACCCCCGCCCCTGGGGCCGTCGTCCGGCCCGACGAGCGGCTCTCGTGGCCGCGCACCGCCGGCCTCGGCGCGCAGCACGTGGTCGCGATGTTCGGCGCCTCGTTCGTCGCCCCGGTCCTCATGGGCCTGGACCCGAACCTCGCGATCATGATGTCGGGCGTCGCCACGATCCTGTTCCTCCTCGCGACCCGCGGCCGGGTACCCAGCTACCTGGGGTGCAGTCTCTCCTTCGTCGGCGTCGCCGCGATCATCCGGGCGCAGGGCGGCGGCAGCGCGGCCGTCACCGGCGCGATCTTCGTGGTCGGCGGGGCGCTCCTGCTGAGCGGCCTGGTCGTACAGAAGTTCGGGGCGCGCATCATCCACGCGGCGATGCCGCCGGTGGTCACCGGCGCCGTGGTCATGCTGATCGGCTTCAACCTGGCCCCGGTCACGGCGCGTACGTACTGGCCGCAGGACCAGTGGACGGCGCTGCTGACGATGCTCTTCACCGGCCTGGCCGTGGTGTGCCTGCGCGGCTTCTGGTCGCGCGTCGCGATCTTCCTCGGCCTGGTCTTCGGCTACGCGATCTCGTGGCTGTTCGACCGCCTCTTCGGGAAGATCCACTCGGTGAACGGCGGCCCGGAGGCCGTCGACCACTGGCGCCTCGATCTGTCCGGCGTCTCGAAGGCCGACTGGATCGGCCTGCCGTCGCTGCACGCGCCGAGCTTCGGCTGGTCCGCCGCCCTGGTGGCGCTGCCCGTCGTCATCGCGCTGATCGCCGAGAACGCGGGTCACGTCAAGGCCGTCGGCGAGATGACCGGCGACCGGCTGGACGACCAGCTCGGCACGGCGATCTCCGCGGACGGCTTCGCGACCATGCTCTCCACCGCCGTCGGCGGCCCCGCCAACACCACGTACTCCGAGAACATCGGCGTCATGGCGGCCACCCGCGTCTACTCCACCGCCGCTTACTGGGCCGCGGCCGGCTTCGCCCTCCTCTTCGGCGTCTGCCCGAAGTTCGGCGCCGTCGTCGCCGCGATCCCCGGCGGCGTGCTCGGCGGCATCACCGTCATCCTCTACGGCATGATCGGCCTGCTCGGCGCGCAGATCTGGGTCCACAACAAGGTCGACCTGCGCAATCCGCTGAACCTGGTGCCCGTCGCGGCCGGCGTCATCATCGGCATCGGCGGCGTCAGCCTGAAGATCAGCGCCAACTTCGAGCTCAGCGGCATCGCCCTGGGCACGATCGTCGTCCTCTCCGGCTACCACGTCCTGCGCGCCCTGGCCCCGGCCCACCTCAAGACGCAGGAGCCCCTGCTGGACGAGGGGACGAGCAGCTACGACCCGGAGGCGGAGTCCGCTGCCGGGTCCGCTGCCGCGGGGGAGAAGGGCGCCGGGTAAGGCGGGTTCGGCACCGCCGGTCTGCGCCGTCGTGGTTCCAGGCCGTCGCGGCGGGAGAGAGGTGCCGGCCGCCACGGCGACAAAAGTGCCCCGGCGCGACGGCCGTGAAAAATCCCGCCGCCACGGTGGCCCGCCCCGGCGGCGAGGGTCCGGCGGAACCGAACGCGGCCGCAACCGTCACGTGGAGGACGGATCCTGCGGGTCGCGAGACCCGTCCCGCCGCGTGCCCCAGCCCGGCCCCGACAGCACCTCCCCGTAGGCCTGCATCAGGTCCGGCAGCCGCAGCGTGGCCAGGTCGTCGCGCGTCGGCGTGCCGGGATAGCCCGACAGCCGCAGATCGCGGTAGGCGCAGCTCTTCTCGTACAGAGTGCGCAGGAAGCGGCCGTTGCCCAGCTCGTCGATCCAGCCCTGGGCGACCACGTGGGAGCTGATGCTGCGCAGCTCCTCCAGGGCCTCCTCGTCCCAGCTGTCGCCGTTCTCCGCGGCCAGCACCTCGCCGATGCTGGTGAGTTCGGCGGGGCGGTAGCTGGGGAAGTCGACGCGGGTGGTGAAGCGGGAGCCGAGGCCGGGGTTGGTGGCCAGCAGCCGGTCCATGCCCTCGGGGTAGCCGGCAAGGATCACCACCAGGCGGTCGCGGTTGTCCTCGGCGCGCTTGAGGAGCACCTGCAGTGCCTCGTCGCCGTAGGCGTCGCCCTTGGTGTAGCCGGAGTTGGAGAGGCTGTAGGCCTCGTCCACGAAGAGCACCCCGCCGAGCGCGGAGTCGATCAGCTCGTTGGCCTTGACCGCGGTCTGGCCCAGGAACTCGCCGACGAGGTCGGCGCGCTGGGCCTCCACCAGGTGTTCCCCGCCGAGCAGCCCCAGGGCGTAGAAGACCCGGCCGAGGATGCGGGCGACGGTGGTCTTGCCGGTGCCCGAGGGGCCGGAGAAGACGAAGTGCCGTTTGGGGGGCTGTACGGGCAGGCCCTGGACGGCCCGCAGCCGGGCCATGTGCAACTGCGCGGAGAGCGCCCGCACCTGCCGTTTGACCGGTTCGAGGCCGACCATCCGCTCCAGCTCGGCGAGGGCCTTGGCGAGCAGGACGGGGTCGGAGGGGCCGGCCACGGCCTTCCCGGTGGGCTGGGCGGGGACCCGGATCTTCCTGCGCGCGTCGTCGGGCCCGGCGTCCGCCTGCGCGGTGCCGGCGGGCCCCGGGTCCGTGCCGGTGAGCACGTCACGGCCGTCGAGGACGTCCGGGGCGTCGGCCGCCGCGTCGGCGGAGACGGCGGGCGGGGGAGGGGCGGCCGGCTCCTCGCCGGGCCCGCCCAGCGGCACCGGCGACAGGCCCAGCTCCTGGTCCAGGCCGTCCCCGTCGGCGATGGCGGTGAGCCGTGCCGAGGTGTCCATGAACGCCGGGTCCACGCGGTGCACGGCGCGGTACAGGGGGAGCGCGGCGGCGCTGCGGCCGGTGCCCTCGTGGGCGCGCGCGAGCCAGTAGCGCAGCTCCTTGCGCTGGGGCTGCTCGCTGCGGCAGCGCATCAGCGCGGCGGCCAGCAGCGGCTCGGCCTGCCCGTACATCTCCAGCCGCACCCGGGCCATGCCGCCGAACAGGCCGGCCTCGATGCCGAGCAGCGGATCGTCCAGCAGCGGCTCGGTGTGCCGCAGCAACTGCTCCCAGTCCTTGACCAGATAGGCGCGGCACGCGTGCAGGAAGCGGGCCTGGGGGTCGGTCTCGACGGGCGGGCAGCCGGCCAGCGCGCGGTCCAGCTCGGGCACGTGCCGGCCGTCGAGCCAGTGCGAGGCGTGCGCGAGGAGCAGGTCGCGGCCGGTCTCCAGCACGGGCTGGACCCACCAGCCCAGCCAGTACCAGGAGTTCAGGGTGCGCCGGTGGCGCGTGCGCTGCTCGCCGAAGCGGTCCCGGTGGCGGTGCATGCGCAGCAGTGCGGTCGTGGTGTCGGCGCGCAGCGCGTGCAGGCCCAGCCAAGCGTCGGCCATGCCGGGATCCGCCCGGACCGCCGCCCGGAACTCCTCCTCGGCCTGTGCGTACGCGCCCATGGTGTAGGCGTCGACGGCGCGCAGCCAGGCGAGATCGGCCGGGGCGGGTGGGCCCTGCATGCCGAAATCCATCACGTCCCCCACAAACCGTGCCCCCGTAGCGTGCTGCCCGGCGAGTGCCGGGCGCGCCTTGCCGAACCGCTGTGCTGTGGACGGGAGTTGACCAGTGTGTGCCAGTGCACCCGCCGATAGGTGCACCGAGTCGCATCGTACCTGCGCTGTTGGTCCAGGCCGAAGGGTGCCGCACCGCGGTTCGCGGCGGACGGGGGCGGGAAGCGGCGGGAAAGACGTTCTCGGAGGCGCGCCGGAAGGCTTCGCGGGATGGTCACCCAGGGTGAGGGGCTCGGTGGAGCAAAGGGCGCAAAAGGATACTTCCGGTGGGGTACGAAGCCCCCGATCACGGGGGAACAACCGGGGGCTTCGCGTCCGCGGGCGGCCTCCAGCGGCCGCACAATGAGAACGTAAGTCCTGTACGCCCCGTCGGTCAAGCGGAGTTGGCGTAAGTGCCGGGGATCCGGCCGGGATACCGGCCGGGCCGCCCGAAGTCGTTCACGGAGCGTGATGATCAGGGCCGTTCGGGGCCCGTTCGCGCCGTCCCGTGCGGCCCCGGCAGCACCTCGTATCCCCCTTCCCGCTGAAGAATCAGCAGTTCTGCGTACGGGCGCGTCGGATCGGCGGCGAAATGCTTGTGCTCCGCCCGCATCCAGCCGTCCCAGAAATCGGACAGCTCTGCGCCGTCACGGAGTTGACCCCTTTCCCAGGAGTGCTCAGGAGGCAACTCCATCCACAGCAGACATGCGAGGTGGGGGCGCAGCGCCCGGCGGCCCGCCCCGACGCCCTCCACGAGTACGACCGGCTCCGGCGCGGCCTCCCGTTCCCCGGCGAATCGCCGCGCCACCCAGTCGTACGCGCGAAAGCGCGCCGTCTCCCCGCGGGACAGGGGGACGAGTACCTGCTCGCGCAGCCGGTCCGTCCACGCGAACAGCTCCTCGTGCGTCGCGAAGTCGTCCAGATGCAGTACGGGCGCCCCGCCCAGCGCCGCCGCGAGCCGGCCGCTGAACGTGCTCTTCCCCGAGCCGGCGTGCCCGTCCACGGCCACCAGCCGTACGGGGCCCAGGGACGGAGGGAGCGTCAGCAGCCAGGGAGCGAGGTCGTCGAAGGAGGCGGGGCCGTGGGGGAGGGGAGCGCGCACCGGACCACCCTATGGCGGGACACGGGGGGAGTCGTGTTGACGGCGTGCCGGTCCGGGCGGCCCTCCAACGGCCCCATCCCCCCGGCACCCGGTATCGGGACCGGCCGTACGGGGAATCACTGGCACGCACCGGCGCGCGGCGGACCCGTGCGCGCGCCCCATCCGCAGACGACTGGGGGACCAGCGCCATGTCCAGCAGCATGCCCAGCAGACCCACGCCCCGCCGCTCCGTGCTCGCCGCCGCCCTGGGCGCCGCGGCGGCCACGTCCTTCGCGGCCGCCGCCTCTTCCCGCTCCCTCGCCTTCGCCTCCTCCGGAGCCGCGGCCCCCTCCCGAGCGGGCGCCGCGCCCGTCGACTACCACGCCTGGACCTCCCGCGGCGACTGGCAGCGGGGCACCGCCGACGGCACCCGCCCCGCAGGCGGCCGGCGTCCGGGCCTGGTCGTCGACCGCCCGGCCGGCACCCTGGAGCACACCGACCCGCACACCGGCGCCAAGGCCACCTGGGAGTACGCCACCTGGACGTCCCCGCTCCACGCCCCGCCCGCCCCCGCGAGCGAGGTCATCGCGTCCTGGAACGCCCACGCGCCCGCCGGCACCTGGCTCCAGACCGAGGTACGCGGCAGGTACACGGACGGCGCCCGCACCCCCTGGTACGTCATGGGCCGCTGGACGGCCGGCGACGCCTCCGGCGACATCCGCCGCACCTCCGTCGACGGCCAGGGCGACGGCCGCAGCAGCGTCTCCACCGACACGCTCGCCGTCGACAAGCCCGCCACCGGACTGCGCATCGACGCGTACGAACTGCGCCTGACCCTCTTCCGCAGGCCCGGCACCCGCCTCACCCCCACCGTGTGGCGGCTCGGCGTGATGGGCTCCGACATCCCCGACCGCTTCACCGTGCCCGCCTCCGCGCCGGGGTCCGGCGCCGGGCTCGAACTGCACGTGCCGCGCTACTCGCAGGAGATCCACAAGGGGCAGTACCCGGAGTACGACAACGGCGGCGAGGCGTGGTGCAGCCCGACCTCCTCGCAGATGGTCCTGGAGTACTGGGGCCGCAAGCCCACGGCCGCGGACCTCGCCTGGGTCAACCGCGACTATGCGGACCCGCAGGTCTGCCACGCCGCCCGCTTCACCTACGACCACCAGTACAAGGGGTGCGGCAACTGGCCCTTCAACGCGGCCTACGCGGCGACGTACCGCGACATGCAGGCGGTCATCACCCGGCTGCGCTCGCTCGGCGACGCCGAGAAGCTGATCCGCGCGCGGATCCCCGTCATCACCTCCCAGTCCTTCCTCGCCTCCGAGCTCGACGGCGCCGGCTACGGCACCGCCGGCCACCTGATGTGCGTCGTCGGCTTCACCGCGCAGGGCGACGTGGTCGCCAACGACCCGAACAGCCCCTCGAACGCCGCGGTCCGGCGGGTCTACAAGCGCCGGCAGTTCGAGAACATCTGGCTGCGGACCAAGCGCCACAACGCCCAGGGCGAGGTCAGGAGCGGTTCGGGCGGGGTCTGTTACCTCTACTTCCCGGCGGAGCCGGAGGAGCGGCAGCGCCGGGTGCTGCGGGAGCTGGGGATCCGCTGACGCGCAGAGTGCGCACCTCCGTACGATCGGCGCGAACAGACGTGTGTGTCGCCCCCGTACGGAAGGAACCATGACTGTGCATCAGACAACCGCAGCCGCCGTCGTACCGGAGATCCGCCGGGCCCGGCCGGAGGAGCGGGACGCGATCAGCCTGCTGCTCGGCGAGGCCTTCATGGAGGACCCGGTCAGCTGCTGGGTGTTCCCGGACGAGGGGCACCGGCGCGCCGTCCACCCCGGCTTCTTCGGGGTGTTCCTGGACGCGGCGCTGCGGGCGGGGTGGGTCGACGTGACGGACGACCTCTCGGCGGCGGCGCTGTGGATACCGGTGCGCGTGGAGGAGTCCGGCGGGGACGGCCACGGCGGTGCGGACGACGGCGGGATCGGCGAGCAGCTGGCGCAGGCGGCCCCCGGCAACGACCGGGCGCGGATCGTCGGCGAGCTGACGGGCGCGGCGCACCCCGGGGACCGCTCGCACTACTACCTGCCGAACATCGTCGCCGCGCCCGGGCGGCGCGGCGAGGGCCGGGGGCGCGCGCTCCTCGCGCCCGTCCTCGACCGGTGCGACCGCGAGGGCGTGCCCGCCTACCTGGAGGCGAGCAACGCCCGGAGCAAGGCGCTGTACGAGCGCCTCGGCTTCGCCTTCACCGGTACGCCCATCGACCTGCCGGACGGCGGGCCGCGGATGTGGCCCATGTGGCGCGAGCCGCGGGGCTGACGCGCGCGTCCGGCGGCTGTCCGGGGGCGCCCCGTCGCCCCCGGACAGCCGCCGGTGCGGGGCTGCATCGGTGCATATTTCCCCTCATGGGCATTTATTGGCATGATCGACGCCGTGCGGACGAGGGCGGATGACAGCTGCATGCGGATGGCTGATTTCCGCTTGACGCTTCCATTCGAACGAATGATCAGTAGCCTCTGCTCACAGGTCCCCGAGACGAGCTGGAGCAACAGACTGATGGAGCGCCCCACCTGGGTTCCCCCGGGCATCGACCCCTCCGTGCCGAGCGTGTCCCGGATCTACGACTACTACCTGGGCGGCTCGCACAACTTCGAGGTCGACCGGGAGGCCGCCCGGCGGGCCATGGAGGCCTATCCCGGGCTGCCGAAGATCATGCAGTCCAATCGGGCCTTCATGCGGCGCGCCGTCCGCCACGCCGTGCGCGAGGGCGTCACCCAGTTCCTCGACATCGGCTCGGGCATCCCGACCTTCGGCAACGTCCACGAGATCGCGCAGGCCGCGGACCCGCGCTCGCACGTCGTCTACGTCGACCACGACCCCGTGGCCGTCGCCCACGGCCGGGCCGTGCTGCAGGGCGACCCGCGCACCGCCGTCCTGCCCGCGGACCTCCGCAAGCCCCATGACATCCTGACCAGTGACGAGGTCGGCAGGCTCCTCGACCTGGACCGGCCGGTCGCACTGCTGCTCGTGGCCGTCCTCCACTTCGTGGAGGATCAGGACGACCCCTGGGCGGCGGTGGCCGAGCTGCGCGACGCGCTCGCGCCGGGGAGCCTGCTCGTCCTCACGCACGCGACGACCGACACCGGTCCGATCAAGCCGGAGGAGGGGCAGGGAGTGGAGGGCGTCTACCGCAACGTGGGCTCGCCGCTGCTCATGCGCACGCACCGGGACGTGGCACGCTTCTTCGACGGCTTCGAGCTGGCCGAGCCCGGGCTCGTGGCCATGCCGGACTGGCGGCCCGACCCGGCGGACGCCCCCGCAGCGGCGGACGAGGACCCCGCCATGTACGTCGGCTTCGCGGGCGTGGGGCGCAAACCATGACCTCGACGCCGCACGGCGGGAAGCCGAGCGGATCCGGAGACGGAACACCGGGTTCGATTACCGGCGGTCCCACCCGGGCAGAAGTCACAGGGCCTCACAGGGGGAGTGAGGCCGGAACCGACGGTACAAGCGGAACCAGAAACGGAATCAGAAGCGGAAGCGGAACCGAGGTCGGGGTGGGGATCGGGAGTTCGGACGTGGTTCCGGGCACGAGGCGGCCGGGGGCGCGTAACGCCCACGCACACATGGCGCGGGACACGGAGTCGCCACCGGAACCGACCGGCCCGGCCGGGGCCGTTCCCCGGGGCTCCGGGCCGGCAGGCCCCGCGGGCTCGGAGCGCGCCGGACGCGCAGGGGCGGCGCGGACCGCGGCCCCGGCCTCCGGGCCGGCAGGCTCTGATGCGGCCGTGCCCGCCGGTGCCGGTGGCGCCGCGCCCGCCGCCGTCGTCCCCCCGCCGGGAGGCGACGCCGCACTGCGCCGCTTCGCCGCCGTCTGGAGCCGGGCCGTCTACCCGGCGACGGCCACTTCCATGACCCGCGCCGAGTTCGAGGAGCACCTCGTCCCGCTCGCCGGCCGGCTCCGCGCCACACTGCGCTCGGAGCCCTTCGACCCGGCCCCCGCCGCCGAGGTCGGCGCCGCGATCGTCCGCGCGCACTGCACCGAACCCGACGCCCTCTCCCCGCTCCTGGGCGCCATCGACGCGTACCTCCTGCTCTACTGCCCGCCGGGCCGCCACCTGACGGACGAGGAGGCCCGGGCCCGCTGCGCCCGCCTGCAGCACACCGTCGCCGCCGGCTTCGCCGGCGCGCTGCGCGAGCGGACCCTCGCCGAGCAGGAGGCCCTCTCCCGCGCCGCCCTCGCCGCGCAGGCCGAGACCGAGCGGGCGCTGCACACCAGCGAGGAGCGCTTCCGCGCCGTGTTCGAGGGCGCGGCCATAGGGGTCGGCATCGCGGACGTCGAGGGCCGCATCATGGACGTCAACGAGGCGCTCAGCCGGATGTTCGGCACCCGCCCCGCCGAGGTCACCGGCCGCAACGTGGGCGAGATGGTCCACCCCGACGACTCGCCCGACGTGTGGGGCCTCTACAGCGAGCTCGTCCGCGGCGAGCGCGACTACTACCGCGTCGAGAAGGCCTACTACCGCGGCGACGGCAGCGTCCTGTGGACCGACCTGTCCGTCGCGCTCCTGCGCGACGCCCACGGCCGCCCCCAGTACCAGCTGGCCCTCATGGAGGACATCACCGAACGCCGCCTGCTGCACGAGCAGCTGCGGTACGAGGCCACGCACGACGCCCTCACCGGCCTGCCCAACCGCACCATGTTCTTCGAGCGCCTCGACCGCGCCCTCGCCCCCGGCGGCGACCGCTTCGGCGTCTGCTACCTCGACCTCGACGGCTTCAAGGCCGTCAACGACAGCCTGGGCCACGCCGTGGGCGACCGGCTGCTCGTCGCCGTCGCCGAGCGGCTGCGCACCTGCACCGGCGCCCCCGCGGAGCTCGTCGCCCGCCTCGGCGGCGACGAGTTCGTGGCCCTGCTCACCGGCCCCGCCGCGCAGAGCGACGCCACCGCCCTCGCCCGCCGCATGCTGGCCGCCCTCGCCGAACCCGTCCGCCTCGACGGCCGGGACCTGTCCGTACGGGCCAGCATCGGCATCGTGGACGGCGCGGCCGGCGAGTGCGGCCCCGCGGAGGTGCTCCGCAGCGCCGACATCACCATGTACCGCGCCAAGGCCGCGGGCGGGAACCGCTACGAACTGGCCGACGCCGACTCCGACGCCCGCGTCATCGCCCGGCACAGCCTCACCAACTGCCTGCCGGCGGCGCTCGACAACGGCGAGTTCTTCATCGAGTACCAGCCGCTCGTCCGGCTCCACGACGGCACGGTGCGCGGCGCCGAGGCGCTCGTGCGCTGGCTGCACCCCGTCCACGGCGTGCTGGGCCCCGACCAGTTCATCCCCCTCGCCGAGAGCACCGGGCTCATCGTGCCCCTCGGCCGCTGGGTGCTGCAGGAGGCCGCGCGGCAGGCCCGCGCCTGGCGCGCCGAGGGCACCTGCGAGGGCCCCCTGCGCGTCAACGTCAACCTCTCGCCGTCACAGCTGCGCCACCCCGCCCTCGTCGCCGACACCGTCGCCGTCCTCGACAGCTGCGGCCTGGACCCGTCGGCCCTGTGCCTGGAGGTCACCGAGAACGCCCTCATCGGCGCCGACGAGGAGGAGCTGCGGCCGCTGCGCCAGCTCGCCGACCTGGGCGTGGACATCGCCCTCGACGACTTCGGCACCGGCTACTCCAACCTCTCCTACCTGCGCCGGCTGCCCGTCAGCACGCTCAAGCTGGACCGCTCCTTCACCCGCGGCATGCAGCGCGCGCCCGCGGACCCGGTCGACGTGAAGATCGTCGAGGGAATCGTCTCGCTCGCCCACACCCTCGACCTGTCGGTGACGGTCGAAGGCGTGGAGACGGGCACGCAGGCGGAGCACCTGCGGGTGCTCGGCTGCGACACGGCGCAGGGCTGGTACTACGCGCGGCCGGGCCCGCCGGAGCGGCTGCACACGCTGTCGCTGGTGGACGCGGCGTCCTGACGCGCAGGACCGCGGGCGCCCGCGCCCTCGCCGAGGAGCCGCGCCTCGTCGTCCGTCAGCAGCCGTGACCGCAGCAGGAAGCGCAGCCCCTCCGGCGCCTCCAGGGAGAAGCCGCTGCCGCGGCCGGGCACCACGTCCACGGTGAGGTGCGTGTGGCGCCAGCGCTCGAACTGGTCCGCGGACATCCAGAAGCCGACCGGCTCCGCGACGCCCTCCGCCACCAGCTCCGCGAGGAGCACGTCCGAGGCGCCCGTACGGAATTCGCCCGCGGGGTAGCACATCGGCGAACTGCCGTCGCAGCAGCCGCCGGACTGATGGAACATCAGGGGGCCGTGGCGCTCGCGGAGGAGGCGCAGGAGGCGCGCGGCGCCGGGGGTGAGGGCGACGCGTGAGACGCGGGTCGGCTGCGGGCTCACGGTGGATCTCCTTCCCGTAGGACGACACGGACTGCGACTGCACAGCCTGCCGGGGACGGCAGTCACCCGCCAGAGGCGAACCGGGGGAAACGGGGGATCTCCAGCATGACCGGACCCACCCACCGGCCCGCTCGCGCCCCACCGCGACGGCGTTGCTGACGTCCACGGCGAGGGAAGCGACGGGCCGCCACTTACGTTCCGGAAGGTGCCCGATGAACCTCCTGCTCCAGGCCTTACCGATAGCCGCCCCGACGCTCGGATGGGCCGCCCACGCCCTCGTCCTCGCCCGCCGTCTGCGCACCGCCCGCACCGACCCGCTCACCGGCCTCATGCGCCGTGAGGAGTTCACCCACCGGGCGCAGCGGGCCGTGAAGCGGCCGCACGCCGCCGTCCTGCTGCTCGACCTCAACGGCTTCAAGCAGATCAACGACACGCACGGGCACGCCGTCGGCGACCAGGTCATCGCGGCCGTCGGCCGGCGCCTGTCCGTCTGGTGCCGGGAACGGGGCGGGTTCGCGGCGCGGCTGGGCGGTGACGAGTTCACCGCCGTGGTGCGCCTCGCGCCGGACGCCGACCTGGACTCGGAGCTGACGTACAGCCTCTCCGCGCGCCTCTCGGCGCCCCTGGAGACCGGCAGCGTCACGCTCTCCCCGCGCGCCTCCATCGGCGTCTGCCGCACCAGCCACCGGCCCGGTGCGGAGCTGCCGGACCTGCTGCGGGGCGCGGACGAAGCGATGTACACCGCCAAACGCCTCGGCCAGCACTGGCGCCCCGCCGGGCCCGTGGACGTCTACCGCACCACCAACGGCCGCCGCGAAGGCCGCGCGGGCACCCGCCCCGGCGCGCACCTGACGCTGCTCGCGCCGATGCGCAGGAACGCGTCGTAGGCGGCCCGGCCTCCACCGCACCCGGCGCCCGCACCCCGCCCGGCGGGCCGCCGGGAAACCCGACTTGGTATGACTGTTCCTTTATTGGTGGAGAAAAGGAGATCCGAAGCCGGATGGACGAGCCTCCGAAGCAGAAGGACATGAGCGCGGACACGAGCGCGGACTCGGGTACGGGCAGGGGCGCGGGCACGAGCACGGGTGCGGACGACTTCGTCATTGCGCCGCCAGTTCCGCCGGTGCCGCAGATACCGGCGGTACCACGGATGCCGGCGGCACCGCCGGTGCCGATGGGCGCACCGCCACCCCTGCCCCCCGCCTCCCCGAGGCGCACGGGACGGATCGTCCTCGCGGTGGCGCTCGTGGTGCTCCTCGTCGCGTCGCTGGGCGCGGGCGTCTGGATGTTCACGGCCTCCAAGAAGGCGGTGCGCGCCGGCGGGAGCCGGAGCATGTCGTGGAGCCTGCCGTACACCCGGTCCGGGCTCGAACACCCCAGGATGATCCGTGGCTTGTGGTTCACCGACGAGGCCGTGGTCAAGGCGCTCCCGGACCGTGTCGTCGGGCTCGACCCGAAGCGCGGCAAGCAGCTGTGGGAGGCCCCCACGCCGGGTCCGGGCAGCGTCATGTGCCAGGCGTCGACCGACTCGACGGGGAACGTCGCGGTCCTGGCCCGCGGTTCGGGGGAGGAGTGCCACACCTTCTACGCCGTCGACCTGACCTCCGGCAAGACCCTCTGGGAGCACTCCCTCGAACCCGACGAGTGGGCACCCGACAACACGCCCCGGATCGCCCGCAGCGGTGACGTGGTGGTCGTCTCAGCCAACAGCAGGCTCACCACGGCGTTCCGCGTGAGCGACGGCAAGCAGCTGTGGAAGGACGGCGACAAGGGCCTGTACGAGGGCGCTGACGACAAGGACACCTGCCGGGGCCAGGGTCACACCGGCGGCAAGCAGCTGGTCCGCATCCGGCGCTGCCTCGTCGGAAGTGCCGACACGGCCTCGTACGCGGAGGCCGTCGACCCCGCGACGGGCCGCGCGAAGTGGCGTCACCGGCTGGGCGAGCACGGCACGAGCGGCCAGATCCTCGCCACCTCGCCGATCGTCGTCGACGACCCCGGCAAGCCCTACGCGAGCACGCGCCTGACCGTCCTCGGGGACGACGGAGCCGTCCGCACCCGCCTCGAAGGCGACGCCAAGCGCCGCTTCGCCCTCTCGGGGAGCGACGGCAGCGCGCCCGCCTCCGACGTCCAGGTCAAGGGCGACAAGCTGGTCATGACCCTGGACGCGGAGGAGGACGACTCTGACGACAACAACCGCATGGCGGCCTGGTCCCTGACCACCGGAAAGCGCCTGTGGGAGAAGCGGGCCGCCGGATACCTGCAGACGTTCCACCTGGTGGCCTCGGAGTCGGACGACATCCTCGCCTACGCCGCGGGCAACATCCACGACGCGGCCACCCTGGTGCGCTTCGACGCGGACACCGGCGCCCGGACCGTGGTCCGCCGCTACCGCCCCACCCCCTCGACGGCCTGGATCGGCTCCGACCCGTACCCCGTCACCCACGGTCGCACGCTCTACCTCTCGGCCGGCTACGTGACGGAGGAGCCGGGAACCGGCATCAAGCCCCGGCAGAAGTCCCTGATCGCCCTCCCCGCTTCCTGAACTCCGGGCGGCCGGGCCGGACTCCGGGCGGTCAGGCGGGGAAGACCAGGTTCACCAGCAGCACGTAGACCGCGGTCCCGCCGATGATGCTGAGGACCAGATTGCGCTTCCACAGGTGCAGGCCCGCGGTCGCCAGGAGGCCCAGCGCCTCGGGAGTGCCGTGCGGCGCACTGGTCAGGGAGACGTCGCGCAGGCTGTACGTGACCAGGATGACCAGGATGCCGACGGGCATGTACCGGTTGAGGAAGTCGATGACGTCGGCCACCAGGGCGGAGCTGCGCAGCGTCTTCAGGACGGCGAAGGGCAGCGCGCGCAGCATGAAGGTGACCGCGAGCATCGTCGCCAGGGCGGCGATCATGTGGATGGCGCTAGGCACGGGACTGCTCCTTCCCCCGGTGCATCAGGTAGCGGACGACCAGGGTGGCCGCGAACAGGCTCATGGCGACGACGAGCATCTGACCGGGCGCGACGGCCAGGGCGAGCAGGGCGCAGCCCAGGGCCAGGAGCGGCGAGGGGATGTCGCGCCCGGCGCGGAAGGTGTCGATGGCGAGGGCCGTGAACAGGGCGGCCATGCAGAATTCGAGACCGGCCAGGTCGAGGGAGATCAGGGCGCCGAAAAGGGCGCCGGTGATGCCGCCGAGCACCCAGTAGGACTGCAGGAGGACCTGGATCCACAGGATGCGCCCGCTGGTCAGCGATTCGGCCGGCCGGGTGGCGGTCAGGGCGTAGGCCTCGTCGGTCAGTGCGTACATGCTGTAGGTCTTCGCGGCCTTTCCCCTGACGCGGTGCAGGGGGAAGGCCGGGCCGTAGAAGACGTGCCGGAAATTCACCAGGAACGCGGTGACGGCCAGCTGCGGCAGCGACGTCATGGAAAGGATGAGGGCGAGGGCGGGGAACTCCAGCGATGCGGAGTAGATCATCAGGGAGAACACCGGGGCCCACCACCATTCGAGCCCGGACTGGATGACCAGCAGGCCGAAGGCGAAGCCGAGCGGGACCATGCCGATTCCCACGGAAATGGTGTCTCTCAGTGCGCCGGCGAGATTCCCCGTCCCCTCGTCCGGGGCCGCGTTGCCGGTGTGCACCTGCCGTATGTCAGGCGACGTCGTGTCCATGCGGGCAATATTAGTGCGGATCGGGCGCAGTTTGATTGCCAACTCTTGCTGTCAGGTGATGCGTTGGGCATGATTCCTGCATGGACGATCTGGATCGCGCAATCATCATGCACCTGCAGCAGGACGGTCGCCTGACACACAGCCAACTCGCGGAGCGGATCGGCCTGACCCCTTCCCCGGTGCTGCGACGGGTCAAGCGGCTGGAGCAGGACGGTGTGATCACCGGCTACCGGGCGCGCATCGACCCCGTCGCCGCGGGCCGGAGCTTCGAGGTGATGGTCACCGCGGAGCTCCGGGTCAACAACCGGGAGAACGTCGAGGCGTTCGAGGAGCGGGTGGCCTCCTTCGATGAGGTCGTCGAGTGCCGGCGCCTCTTCGGGCTGCCCGACTACCTCATCTGGGTCGCCGTCGCCGACCTGGAGTCCTTCGAGCGCTTCCTGACGGCGAAGCTGATGGACCTGCCGGCCGTCGCCCGGGTCAGCTCCCACTTCACCATGCGCGTGGTGAAGCCCCGCGCGTAGGCGCCGGCTACAGGTCGCGCTCCAGCGTGCTCTCGCCCGCGGTGGGCGAGAAGCCCGAGGCGGACCACAGCCGCACCGCGGCCTCGTTGTCGTCGTGGACGAAGAGGAAGACCCTGCGCACCCCGCGCTCGCGGAACGCCGAGAGCGTGTCCGCGACCAGCTTCCGGGCGAGCTGCGAGCGGCGGTGCTCGGGGGCGACCACGGCGTGGCTGATCGTGCCGCGCACGCCGAAGCTGCCCGCGATGACGGCGGCGACGACGCGGCCCGCGGTGTCCCGCATCACCCGGCAGATGTCGGAGGCCTGGGCCAGGTGCTGCCCGAGCAGGCGGTCGTCCTCCCACTCGCAGTAGGCAGTCTGCGGTGCCGCGCGCAGCAGGCCGATGACATCCGGGATGTCACCGGTCGTCATCGGGTGCGAGGCCGTTTCGACGGTCTCGCGCACTGCCGTGGCGCTCATCAGACCACGGTCTCGTAGGGCGAGCCGGGCAGCGAGAAGGAGATGGCGAGCACGTCCCGCTGTCCCTGCCGGTCGCTCGGTGCGCTGATCGGCGTGACGTGGTGCTTCATCTTCCGGTCCTCGAAGATCAGCGTGTCCAGCGGGTCGAGGAAGGTGGCCTTCGCCAGCGGCTCCTCCTCCCAGGTGAAGACGGTGCTCTCGCCGCCGTCGATGTCGATACGGCCGATCAGGTGCAGGCCGGCGAAGGGGTAGCCGTCCGAGTGGATGCCCTCGGGCACGACCTCGTAGGTCTTGCCGGCGTTGACCACGATGCGGATCTGGTGGATCTGGCAGATCCATTTCCGCGAGCGGTACTCCTCCTCGATCGGCAGGCTGTCGAAGTCGTACTCCACCAGCGCCTTGAAGAGCGGGTTCCGGGCGATGGCGGGCTCGACGTCGCCGAAGTGGCGCTCCAGGCCGCCGACGAACGCGTTCATCTCCTCGCTCTGCAGGTACGCGACGTGGCTGCGCGGGGTCAATTCCCCGGTGGCGGGCACGTAATCGAAGTCGCTGTAGCGGCGGGTGCGGGTGGCGAGCTCGCCGCCGCCGAAGTGCGGGTCGATGTCCAGCCGGTCCCACGACGCCGCCATCTCGGCGAAGGCTCCGGAGAGCTCGCCGGACAGCCGGAGCTTTCCGGCGGGAATCAGTGCGTACCGCTGCTCGCGCAGTTCTTCGCGGCAGTCGACACCGATCCGCGCAATGGACTCGGGAACGCTGCTATTCGACATGACAGTCCTCCCCCGGCGTTGCCCCGCCGGTGGTCATTGAGGGATTCCCTCTCCTGCATGGGCAAGATCACGGTAGGGGCGGGCCCTCGGACGCCAACAAGATCGTGTCCGTATATTGAGACATGAGGAAAGTGGAATAAACGCGGATGTCCCTTTATGTCCACCGGCGTTTGTGACACTGTATTGGCCGGAGTGGCTTGGATCACATGCGCTGAAGAATCGGTTCCGCTTTCGTATCGCGAAAAATTCCGGGCGGTGCCGGAGTGTTAAGTACTGGGCAAACGCCGCACTGCTGATCCCTTGACAGTGCTGAACCGCTGTCGATACGTTCGCTGGGGAGCGAGGGAATTCACCCCCAACGGGGCGCAATAGTGCGCAGGGTATGGGGCCTCGCCGCCGTCGCTGTACGGGGGAATCTTTTCTTCTGCCGGTCCGGGCTGCCCGTTCTATGGCCCGGAGTCCCGGCCTTTCCCCTTCTGTTCGTCTGCCCGGGTGGTGCAAGAGCCCGGGAGAGTTCCATTGTTCGTGAACAGCGCACAGGTATGCCGAGGGGGAATTTATGAGGGCGTCGTCGTCTGCCGTCGGCCGGCCGGCCGGCCAACCCTGGTGGAATACCCAGCAGCCTTCCGGAATGCCGGTCCACCGTTACCGGCGCGCCGCACCGCAGGAACTGCCGGGGCCCGGCACTCCACGCCCGTGGCTCGACCGGCCCCTCGACCGGGCGCCGTTGTGGAGCTCGGTCGACCTGCGGGACGGCAACCAGGCACTGGCCAACCCGATGGACGGCAAACGCAAGCGGACGATGTTCGACCTGCTGGTCCGCCTGGGTCTGAAGGACATCGAGGTCGGCTATCCCTCCGCCGCGGAAACCGAGTTCGAGTTCGTCCGCCACCTCGTCACCGGCGGCCACATCCCCGACGACGTCACCATCTCGGTCTTCACCGCGGCCCGCCCGGACGCCATCGACCGCACCTTCGAGGCGATCCGCGGCGCGGACCGCGCCGTGGTCCACCTCTGCCACGCCACGGCGTGCCTGTGGCGCGAGGTCGTCTTCCGGATGACGCCGTCCGAGGTGATGAAGCTGGCCCGCGACGGCGCGGAGCGCATGGTGCGGCTGGCCGACCGGGCCGGCGGCGACATCCGCTTCGAGTACTCGCCCGAGACGTTCAACGTCACCGAGCCCGGCTTCGCCCTGGAGATCGCGAACACCGTCGCCGAGATCGTCGACGCGACGCCGGAACGGCCGCTGACGCTGAACCTGCCCAGCACCGTCGAGATGCACGCGCCGGACGTCTTCGCCGACCAGATCGCGTGGATGGACCGCCACCTCGACCGGCGGGACGCGATCATCCTGTCGGTCCACCCGCACAACGACCGCGGCACCGCGGTCGCCGCCGCCGAGTACGCGCTGGCCGCGGGCGCCGACCGCGTCGAGGGGACGCTCTTCGGCAACGGCGAGCGCACCGGCAACGTGGACCTGATCACCCTCGCGCTGAACCTCTTCAGCCGCGGCATCGACCCGCAGCTCGACCTCTCCGACCTCCCGGCGGTCCGCCGGACCGTCGAGGAGTGCACCGAGATGGCGGTCCCGCCCCGCCACCCCTACGCCGGCGACCTCGTCTTCACCGCCTTCTCCGGCACCCACCAGGACGCCATCGCCAAGGGCCTCGCCCACCTGCGCGACCAGGCCGCGTCGGCCGGCCGCGCGCCCGCGGAACTGCCGTGGGACGTGCCGTACCTGCCGGTCGACCCGCAGGACATCGGCCGGAGCTACGAGGCGATCATCCGCGTCAACAGCCAGTCGGGCAAGGGCGGTATCGCGTACGTCCTGCGCAGCGGCTGGGGCCTCGACCTGCCCGTCGAGCTGCGCGTCGAGTTCGCCGCGGCGGTCCAGCAGGTCACCAACGCGACCGGCGCCGAGCTGGGACCGCAGCGCATCTGGGACGCCTTCCGCGCCCAGTACTGCGACCCGGGCGCCTGGGCCGGCTTCACGGCGCCCGGCGCGGCCACCGGCAGCGCCCCCGGCGACGCGGCGGACGCCCTGCTGGCCGCGGCCCGCGAGCGCGGCGTGTACGCCGAGACGGACCGGCTGGACCACGACGGCGCCGGGCCCGCCACCGGCGCCGCGCACGCCTGCTACGCCCGGATCCTCGTCGAGGACCGGCCCGTGTGGGGCGTCGGCCTGGGCGGGACGGACCAAGGCGCCGCCGTGAACGCGGTGTTGTCGGCCCTGCACCGCAGCGGGGCCCGCCCCCAGGACAGCGCGCCCGAGCCGCAGCCGGCCGGGCCCAAGGAAGGAACCCGATGAGCGACCAGGCGCTGCCGGCCTACGTCGAGCTGGAGCCCGGCCGGTTCCGCGAGGACACGGGCCTGGCCTACGAGGACTACGTCGTCGGCCACGTCTTCGAGCACCGCCCCGGCCGCACGATCACCACGACGGACAACATCTGGAGCTCGCTGCTCTGCCTCAACCTGCACCCGCTCCACATCGACGACGTCTACGCCTCGGGGACGCAGTTCAAGAAGCTGCTCGTGTCCAGCCTGGTGACGTTCGGGATCGTGAACGGCATGACGGTCAAGACCATCAGCCAGCGGGCCGTCGCCAACCTCGGCTGGGACAAGGTGCGGCTCAGCGCCCCCGTCTTCGTAGGGGACACCCTCTACGCCGAGACCACGATCACCGGCAAGCGGCCGTCCTCCTCCCGGCCCGGCGAGGGCATCGTCACCGTCCACACCGTGGGCCGCAACCAGGACGGGGTCCAGGTCATCGAGTTCGACCGCACCGTCCTGGCGGCCATGCGCCAACCGGGCACCCCGGCCACCGACCCCCAGTCCTGAGACAGGAGACGCCCATGACCGTCCTACCGGTGATCAACCTGGAAGACGCCCTCGACGGGAACGAGGAGAAGGTCGCCGACGAGATCTCCCGGGCCTGCACCGAGGTCGGCTTCTTCATCGTCCGCGGCCACGGAATCGACAAGAAGGTCTTCGACGACGCCTACGAGCTCTCCCTCGGCTTCTTCGGCCGGCCCGCGGCCGAGAAGGACGCCCTGCCGATGCGCACGAGCACGGCCCGCGGCGACAACGACTACAGCCCCTACGGCTACAGCGCGCTGCTGTCGGAGAACGCCTACGCCTACACCGGCAAGCAGGGCATGCCCGCCGACTACGTCGAGAAGTTCAGCGCCGGGCGCCTCGTCCTCGACGACGCCGAGGACCTGCCCTTCCCCGCCGACGCGTCCGGGAGCGCGCTGCGCGCCGCGCTGAAGGCCTACTTCGCCGCCTGCGAGACCGTCTCCGCGCGGGTGACCGAGCTGCTGACCATCGCCCTGGAACTGCCGCGCGACTTCTTCGCCACCCGCACGGACCGCTCCAACGACTCGCTGCGCTCGCAGTACTACCCGGGCGTGCAGCGGGAGTTCCTCAACGACCAGGGCATGGGCGAGCACACCGACGGCACGCTCATCACCCTGCTCACCGAGGACGGCCCCGGCCTCCAGCTGCGCGACCTGTCCGGCAACTGGATCGACGTGGACGTCCCCGAGCGCGACCACTTCATCGTCAACATCGGCGACCTCATGGCGCGCTGGTCCAACGACGAGTACGTCTCGACGCCGCACCGCGTGCGGCTCGTGGACCGCCCGCGCCAGTCGATCGTCTTCTTCAAGCTGGCCAACGACGACGCGGTCATCGAGGCCTTCCCGAAGTTCACCCGGGAGCGCCCCGCCAAGTACGAGCCCATCCGCTACGAGACGTTCTCGCTGCAGAAGATGGACGCGCTCTTCGGACGGGAGGCCCGCTCGTGAAGGTCGACCCGTGCCTGTTCTACGTGCCCGCGTCACGCGTGGACACCCTGCTCAAGAACGTGCCCCGGGACTCGATCGCGCTCGTCCTCGACCTGGAGGACTCCGTCCCCAAGGACGCCAAGCCCACCGCCCGCGAGCAGCTCGGCACCGTCGACCTGACCGGGACGGGGCTCACCGGCGTCTCCATGCGCATCAACAGCATCGAGACCCCGGACGGCCTGCTCGACATCCAGACCATCCTGGCCCTCGGCGGGCGGATCGGCGGCCTCCCCCTGCAGACGGTGCTGGTGCCCAAGGTCGCCTCCGGCCGCGACGTCGCCATCTACCGGTCGCTGCTGTCCCGCCTGGACGACCCGCCCGAGATCTGCAGCTTCATCGAGACCCTGGACGCCGTCGAGAACGCCTTCGACATCGCCGCGGCCAGCGAGGGACTCTGCTTCGGGCAGGCCGACCTGGTCGCGGAGATGTGGGCCCAGGACGAGGCCTACCTCGCCCACGCCCGGTCCCGGATGTGCGTG
The DNA here is from genome assembly GCF_000719265.1 of Streptomyces roseoverticillatus. GTDB lineage: Bacteria > Actinomycetota > Actinomycetes > Streptomycetales > Streptomycetaceae > Streptomyces > Streptomyces roseoverticillatus. Next base: position 158,577 of record NZ_JOFL01000005.1, read on the forward strand.
GCCGCCTCCCGCTACGGCCTGCCGGTCATCGACACCAACTCCTTCGAGCTGTGGGACATGGACCTGGTCCGGGCCCAGTGCGAGGCCTCGAAGCAGTGCGGCTTCACCGGCAAGGCCGCCATCCACCCCAAGCAGGTCGACACGATCGTCGGGACGTTCAGCGTCCCCGCGGCGGAGCTGGACGACTACCGGCAGACGATCAAGGACTACGAGGCGAACGAACGCGGCTTCGCCGTCAGCAAGGACAGGGTGCTCGCGCCGCCCTTCGTCCTGCGGGCCCGGCGCATGCTCGAGCTGCACGACGGCATCGCCCGCCCGATCCGCTGACCCACCGAACCTACGCCGGCCCCGGCCCCGTACGGCCGGACCGGCACCCGTGGAGGACATTGTGAGCACCCCGATGACGGACGTCGCGAACCAGGCCATGGTCGACGTCTCCGCCTACCCCGTCGAGCTGGCCGGCGGCCGCTTCGCCGGCGTCCCCGACGAGCTCGTCGCCCGCCTGGTGGAGCTCGTCGCCGACGGCGCCGGCCTGGCCGTCTGCCACGGCGCGAGCGCCCTGCTCGCCCGGCACGGCCTGGACATCCGCAACGAGGCCGACGCCGCCGCCGTACGCGACTACCTCGAGGCCGTCTTCCGCGCCTTCGCCACCGCGGTCGACCCCTCCACGTACTCGCCGCTGCCCATGGGCTACGACCAGGTCGCCAGCATGGACGTGGACGGCTTCAACAAGAACACCAGCTTCACGCCCAACTCCGACCACACCGAGTCGCGCGAGTTCCTGACCACCAAGTGCGTCCACTTCGACTCCGCCACGACGTTCATCGGCAACGTCTACGGCCCCTACACGAACATCGACGGCGGCCTGCCGATCGTCTGCGACACCCGCGCGTACTGCCGCGAGAACGGTGTCGACCCGGCCGACCTGATCGAGCTCATGCCGCACAGCTACAACGTCGCGGTCAGGCAGGAGCACACCGAGGCCGTCCTCGCCCGCCACGCCGTCGCCCTGGACGTCGACCTCAAGGGCGACATGGTCATGGTCGTCCTCAACAACGAGGTTGACGGCGGCCTGGCCCACGCCGGCTCGACGCCGCGCCTCGCCGACCCGGCACAGCCCGGAAAGCGGCCGCTGCGCCACATCGAGCTGCAGTTCACCGACGGCGAGAACCTCAACAACTGGTACCGCCACTACCGCCTGGACATCCCCGAGGTGAAGGTCAAGGTGCCGGACCTGGACACCCCGGACCACAACCGCTACCACCGTGGTGTGGACACCGCCCTCGCGGCCCAGAGCCCCGCCGCGTCCGGCAAGTGAGGCACGTCATGTCACTGCTGAACCGGCCGGACGCCCCGGCCATGAGCGCCGCCGACGAGGCCGAACTGGCGGCGCTGCTCGACCTGCTGGACGCCGACGAGTGGCCCGAGGACCTCTTCGAGGGCCGCGTGTTCTACGACCAGTGGGGCACCCCGGTGGCGGCGGACGTCCGGGTCACCGAGCGCGACGCGGGCGGCGTGCCCGCCTACGTGCTCACCCCGCCGGACGCCGACCCCGCGCGGATCGGGATCTGGCTGCACGGCGGCGGCTACGTGTTCGGCTCGCAGACCAGCCACGGCAGCATGGTCGCCGAAGCCGCGCGCAGCGCCGGCTGCGCCTTCCTGCACCCGCAGTACCGCAGGGCCCCGGAGCACAAGTTCCCGGCGCCCGTCGAGGACGCCGTGGCCGTCTACGCGGCCCTGCTGGACGAGGGACGGGCCCCCGAGTCGATCGTCATGGCCGGCGACTCCGCCGGCGGCGGCCTGCTGCTCGCCGCGCTGCTCGCCGCCCGCGACCGCGGGCTGCCGATGCCCGCGGCTGCCGCCGTCGTCTCGCCCTGGACGGACCTGGCCGGCACGGGGGAGACCTTCACGACGAAGGAGGACATCGACCCGCTCCTGTCCCGGTCGGTGGTCGACGACGTCGCCGGGGCCTACCTCGACGGAACCGCCCCCGAGACCCCGTACGCCTCCCCGCACTACGGCGACCCCCACGGCTTCCCGCCGGTGCTGATCCAGGTCGGCGAGCGGGAGATGCTGCACAGCGACTCCGAGCGGTTCGCCGCCAAGCTGGCCGCCGCCGGCTCCCCGGTCACCATCGAGGTCTGGCCGGGCATGGTCCACGTCTGGCACCTGCACCACTCGCGCCTGGCCAAGGCCCGCGAGGCGCTCGCGCGCCTGGGCGCCTTCCTGCGCGAGCCCGGCACGGCCGCGCCCCGCGAGGGCGCACGGAACGAGGGAAACTCATGAGCGACGACACCGTGACCGGCCCGGAGGCCGAGACGGTGATGGGACCGCACCGGTTCCGGAACAACCAGCGCATGGTCCCGGCCGGCGAGGCGGCGTGGAAGCTCGCCGGGGACAACGGGATGCTCGACATCCGCGTCGACGCCACGAACGGCCAGAACCGGCTGCGCGACGTCCGCACCGGGCACGAGTTCCTGAACCTCTCCTCCTGCTCCTACCTCGGCCTGAACAGCCACCCGACCGTCGTCGAGGCAGGCGTCGCGGCCCTGCGCGAGGAGCAGATCACCGGGCTGGCCATGGCCGAGTTCCGGATCCGCCTGGAGGCCGCGCACCGCCTGGAGGAGGAGCTCGCCGGCCTGTTCGGCGGGCCCGTGCTGCCGTCGATCTCCTGCGGCGTGACCAGCGCCGCCGTGCTGCCCCTGCTGGCCTCGGGACACCTCACCGGCAGCGAGCCGCTGGTCATGGTCTTCGACCGGTTCGCGCACTTCTCGATGAACTTCGTCAAGCCGGTCGTCGCCGACGAGACGATGGTGCTGACCAGCCCGCACAACGACATGCAGTTCCTCGAGGACGTGTGCCGGAAGTACCCGCGCGTGGCCTACGTGTGCGAGGGCGCGTACTCCACCGGCGGCCTCGCCGACCTGGAGGGCATCAAGTCCCTGCAGGAGAAGTACGGCATGTACGTCTACCTGGACGACTCGCACGCCCTCTCCACACAGGGCCCGAACGGCGAGGGCTACGCCCGCTCGGTCTTCCGCGAGCTCGACGAACGCACCATGATCGTCGCCTCGACCGCCAAGGCCTTCGGCAGCACCGGCGGCATCGCCATGCTCGGCTCGTCCAGTGTCTTCGACTTCCTCTACCGCTCCGGCCCGATGGGCTGGTCCCAGGGGATGCGCACCGGCGCCATCGGCACGACCCTGGGCAGCATCGCCGTCCACCGCTCCCCGGAGCTCGGCGTGCGCCAGCGCCAACTGGCCGAGAACATCGCGACCTTCGACCGGCGCATGAAGGGCCGCGACGTCCGCGGCACCGGATCGCACATCAAGTTCGTCACGGTCGGCGAGAACGAGAAGGCGGTGCGGCTCTCCACCGAGCTCTACCGGCGCGGCTACTACTGCTCGGCGATGTTCTTCCCGGTCGTCCCGCGCGGCCAGGCCGGCGTCCGGCTGATGCTCCGCGGCGACATGACCACCACGATGACGGAGGACTTCGTCACCGTCCTCGAAGACGTACTGGACGACGTGCTGGACGGGCCGGCATGACGGACTGCATGCGGATGACGGGCCGCGCGACGGCGACCGGAGCCCCGGGAACTTCCCCCGAGCCGTCCGCGGCGCTCGTCCGGTCCCTGGCCGGGGCCATGCGCGACGCGCTGCGCAGCGGCGCCGTCGGCCGGATGCTGGTCCCGCCGCGGGAGACCGTCGAGGACGCGGCGGGCGCGAAGTTCATCTCGATGCCCGCCGTGTCCCCCGACCACGACCTCTACGTCAACAAGGTCGCGACGATCGTGGCGTCCCCCGTACCCGGCCGCCGCTCGACCGTCACCTCGGTCGTGCCGGTGTTCGCCGCCTCCACCGGGCGCTTCCTCGGCACGCTGGACGGCGACACCGTCACCAACCTCAAGTGCGCGGCCGTGACGGCGCTGGTGACGGACCGGTGCGCCGCGCCCGGCAGCCGCGTCCTCGGCATCATCGGCTCCGGCGTCCAGGCGCGCCAGCAGTTCCTCGGCGTGTCCGCGGTGCGCGACCTCGCCGAGGTCCGGGTCTGGTCCCGCGACCCGGCCCGCGCCGCGGCCTTCGCCCGCGACATCGAGGAGACCGCGGCCGCCGCAGGCCAAAAGGTCGGCGTCGTCGTGGCCGGGTCGGCCGAGCACGCCGCCCGGGGCGCCGACATCCTGTCCACGGCGACCACTTCGGTCCGCCCGCTGCCGATCCCGGCCGGGCTGCCCGCCCACGTGCACATCAACTGCATGGGGGCGCACACCACCGCGTCGCGCGAGGTGTCCGCCGAGCTGCTCCGCAGCAACGTCGTGATCGTCGAGGACCTGCGCACCGCGATCGCCGAGGCCGGCGAGAGCCACGCCGGGGCGATCGAGCTCGACGCCCTCTTCGCCCCGGGCGCCGGGGAGTTCACTAGGCAGGGGACGATCTTCGCCTCGACCGGGTGCGCGTATCTTGATTTGATCACTTGTGCCCATCTGGCAGGGCGCGACGACTTCGAGGGTTTCCGGCTGACGGGTGCTGCCCCGTGACCGCCGGTACGCCCCCGACCAAGGGAGGGAAACGCATGGCAAGCAAGGCCAACACGGCGAACATCGGGCGCGAGGAGATCTCGGGCGCCCACGACGCGCGGATCCCGCAGAAGTTCCTCGACCTGATGGCGACCGGCTGGCGCGCGGAGGAGGACCTCGACCTCACCCCCGTCCCGCAGGTCAAGCACCTCGCCCGCCGCCGGGCCCAGCTGTCCGCGGCCTTCCCGGGCGACACCCTCGTGATCCCCACGGGCAGCCACCGCTCGCGCACCTTCGGCGCCCCCTACGAGTTCCGGGCCGGCAGCGACTTCCTGTGGCTGACGGGCGATCAGGAGCCGCACGCCGTCCTGGTCATGCACGCCACCGCCACCGGCCACGACGCCGTCCTCTACGTACAGCCCCGCCTGGACCACACGGCCGGCGTCCAGTACCTGGACCGCATGGACGGCGAGATCTGGCACGGCCGGCGCTTCTCCCCGGAGGAGAAGTCCGCCATCCTCGGCATCGCCACGCGCCCCCTGGGCGAACTGCCCGCGGTGCTCGCCTCGCTGGCGACCTCGGACCGCGTGCGCGTCCTGCGCGGCTACGACATCCACATCGACGGCGGGCTGGAGCGCGGCGCGCTGCCCGTCACGCCCGAGAACACCGAGCGCGACGCCATGCTCGCCAGCGTCCTCTCCGAGCTGCGGCTGGAGAAGGACGAGTGGGAGATCGCCCAGTTGCAGGAGGCGGTCGACGCCACCATCCTCGGCTTCGAGGACATCGCCCGCCGCCTGCGCCCCGACGCCCCGACGCCCGAGCGGTACATCGAGGGCATCATGACCTGGCGCGCGCGCATCGCCGGCAACAGCCTCGGCTACAGCTCCATCGCCGCCGGCGGCCCCCGCTCCACGATCCTGCACTGGTCGCACAACAACGCCGTCGTCGAGCCCGGCCAGATCCTGCTCATGGACATGGGCATCGAGAACAACAACGGCTACACCGCGGACGTCACCCGCGTCCTGCCGGTCTCCGGCACGTTCACCAAGGCCCAGCGCGACGTGTACGACATCGTGCACGCGTCGCGGACCGCGGGCCTCGCCAAGATGGCCCCCGGCGTCGCCTTCACCGAGATCCAGGCCACCTGCAACCGCGTGCTCGCCGAGGGCCTGAGCAGCCTCGGCATCCTCAAGGGCAGCGTGGAGGAGGCGATGGACCCGGCGTCGATCGCGTACCGCCGCTGGTCGCTGCACGGCTTCGGCCACATGCTCGGCCTGGACGTCCACGACTGCGGGCACGCCCGCCCCGAGTACTACGGCGGCGGCGTCCTGCGCGAGAACCACGTCCTGACCATGGAGCCCGGCCTCTACCTGCAGCCGCACGACGAGCTGGTGCCCGAGGAGCTGCGCGGCATCGGCGTGCGGATCGAGGACGACGTCCTGATCACCGCCACCGGCAACACCCTGCTGACCGCGGCGCTGCCGACCGAGTCGCACGAGGTCGAGTCCTGGCTCGCCGCCCAGCGCGAGGCGGGCCCGCGGGAGCCGGGCCTCGATGGCAACTGACGACACCGGCGCGGCGCTCGCGGCGGACCCTGCGGCAGCGGTGGACCCCGCTGCCGCGGTGCGGTCCGCCGCCGAGGCGGAGTTCGACGCCCTGACCGGCCGGCTGGGCATCGACGTCCCTGCCGACCTCAAGGGCGGCGTCCTGGCCGGCTACCGGGGGCTGCGGGACATGACCGTGCTGCTGCGCGGCGTGGACACCGGCCACCGTCCCGGCAGGGACCCCCGTACGGGCAACGACGAGGAGAGACCGGGTGCCTGACATGCCCTCGGCTCGGCAGGCCACGGCACTGCACGAGCTGTCCGTTCCCGAGGCGGGAGCGCTCCTGCGGTCGGGTGAGCTCACCTCGGTCGAGCTCACCCGGCACGCCCTCGACCGGATCGCCCGGCTCGACCCCGCGCTGCACGCCTTCATCCTGGTCACGGAGCGGACCGCACTGGAGCGGGCCGAAGCGGCCGACCGCGACCTGCGGGCCGGCACCGACCGCGGTCCGATGCACGGGATCCCGTACGCGCTGAAGGACATCTTCGACGCGGAAGGGGTCCCTACCACGAACGCCTCGTGGCTGCGGACCGGCGACGTGGCCCGTACGGACAGCACGGTGGAGCGCCGCCTGCGCGCCGGGGGCGCGGTCGGACTGGGCAAGCTGACCACCTTCGAGTTCGCGGTCGGCGGCCCCAGCTTCGACCTGCCCGTCCCGCCCGCCCGCAACCCGTGGAGCGAGGAGCACGTGCCCAGCGGCTCCTCGTCGGGTTCGGGCGCGGCGGTCGCCGCGGGGCTGACCCGCGTCACCATCGGCTCCGACACCAGCGGCTCCACCCGGGGCCCGGCGTTCCACTGCGGCGCGGTCGGCCTCAAGCCGACCTACGGGCGGGTGTCCGGCCACGGCGCCCAGACCCTGTCGCGGACGCTGGACCACTTCGGGCCGCTGACCTGGACCGTCGCCGACGCGGCCGCCGCGCTGCAGGTGGTCGCCGGCGCCGACCCGGCCGATCCGCGCACCGCGGGCGCCCCGGTGGACGACTGGACCGCGGCCCTGGGCCGCGGGGTCGCCGGGCTGCGCGTGGCCACCTCGCCGGGCTGGTACGCCGACGACCCCCTGACGATGCCGGAGATCACCACCGGCATCGAGCGGGCGCTCGGCGTGCTCGCCGGCCACGGCGCGGCCGTCGAAGAGGTCACGCTGCCGCCCTACGACGTGTTCAACGCGTGCGGCCGCGTCGTCTTCGCGGCGGAGGCGTTCGCGGTCCACCAGGACGACCTGCGCCGCAGCCCGCGCTCGTTCGGGCGCTACACGTACCAGCGGGTGATGCCCGGCGCCGGGATCGCGGCGGCCGACTACCTGCGCGCCATGGACGTACGGCAATGGCTGAAGCGGCAGCTCGACGAGACCGTGTTCGACCGCCACGACGTCCTGGTCACCGTGTGCGGCCAGACCACCGCGGCGCGCTGGAGCGACTTCCCCGAGAACTGGCCGCCGCCCAAGCTCGCCAACGACATGCAGACCATCCCCTTCAGCGTCACCGGCCATCCCGCGCTGTCGCTGCCGATCGGGTTCGCCGCGGACGGGCTGCCCATCGGCCTGCAGATCGTCGGGCGGGCGCACGACGAGGCCACCGTGTTCCGCGTGGCCGAGGTGCTGGAGGCGGAACTGGGAGAGCGGCACCGCCGTCCGCGGCTGCAGGACATCGACGACGCCGGGGGGAACTCATGAGTGCGGTAACTGAAGCGGCTTTGGCGACCGACTACGCGTCGGGCGCGCTCAGCAAGGACACACCGGAGGAGTTCGAGCGGCTGCAACTGCTCCAGGCGTGGGGCGATCCCGACACCCGCACCGTGCTGCGGAAGCTCGGGATCGGCCGCGACTGGCAGTGCCTGGAGATCGGGGCGGGCGCCGGCTCCGTCGCGCGCTGGACCGCCGACCAGTGCCCGGACGGCTCCGTCCTCGCGGTCGACATGGACACCCGGTACCTGGTCGACACCGACCGCCCCAACCTCGAATGGCGCACCGGCGACATCCGCGAACTGGACTTCGCACCCGGCTCGTTCGACCTGGTGCACTCGCGGTTCACCTTCTGCCACCTGCCCGAGCGCGAGCAACTGGTCGCCAGGGCCGTGCAGTGGCTGAAGCCCGGCGGCCGGCTCGCGCTCGGCGAGCCCCTGCTCATGCCGGCGGCGGGCTCGGTGCACGAGCCGGTACGCCGCTTCTTCGGCGCCCTGGAGACGGGCTGGGCCGCCCAGGGCTCCGACATGCACCGGTGGGCGCAGACGCTCCCGTCCCAGCTGGCGCGCGCCGGCCTGCGCGACGTCGAGGTCCTGACGCGGGCGAACCGCCTCGGCGAGCGCGGCCCCTACGGCGCGCTGGCCGCCGCCAACATCCGGCAGGAGGGCGCGTACCTCGTCAGCGCCGGCCTCCTGACCCAGGCCGACGTCGACGCGGTCACCGACCTGTGCGCGGACCCCGGCTTCACCGACATCCGCTCGATCACGGTCTACGCGTGGGGCCGCAAGCCCGCCGGGGCAGAGGGCGGGTCGTGACGGAGCCGGCGCCGGCAGGGGCCGCCCTCGGCGAGCCGGCGGCCGGCGACCGGGCGGGCTTCTCCCCGCTCGCCTGGCGCGCCGTCCTCGGCTGCATCATCGCTGCCGCCATGACCGTCCTGGACCTGGCCATGACCAGCACCGTGCTGGGCAGCATCCAGGAGACCATGGGCGAGCCGCTCGCCAAGGGCGCCCTGGTGATCTCGGCGTACGCCACCGCCGAGCTGATCACCCTCTCGCTGAGCGCCTTCCTGACCCGGGTGTTCCCCGCACGGACCTACCTCGTCCTGCTGGTGTGCCTGTTCGTGGCCGGCGCTCTGCTGTCCGCCTGCGCGTGGAGCTTCGAGAGCCTGCTCGTGGCGCGCGTCGTGCAGGGCGCGGCGAGCGGGGCGATCATGCCGTTCGCGTACTACGCGATCGTCGTGCTCCTGCCGGGCGACAAGCACCCGAAGGCGATCTCGACGTTCTCGATCTTGGTCACCGGCTCGTACGTCCTCGCCCCCGTCCTGTGCATCACCCTGGGGGAGTGGATCAGCTGGCGCGCGCTGTACTGCGTGGCCGCGCCCGTGGGCGCGCTCGGGCTGTGGCTCGCCCTGCCCGGGCTGCGGCACATGCGCACGGACGCCGCTCCGCTCGGCCGCAAGGTGAACGTCGTGGGCGCCGGGGCGGCCGTGGCCGGCCTGGGCTGCACCCAGTACGCACTGGACACCGGCCAGGAGCGCGGCTGGTTCTCCTCCGCGGTCGTGACCCTCGCCGTGGGCGCGGCGATCGTCGCCGCCGTCCTGTTCGTGGTGACGGAGCTGCGGAGCCGCCACCCGCTCGTCGACCTGCGGCTGCTGCGGCTGCGGCCGTTCCTGGCCGGCTGCGTGTTCAACGTCGTCGGCGGCGTGGCCGTGTACTCCAGCTACGTCCTGATCCCCGTCTACCTGACCACGCTCGGCTTCTCCGCCGCCGACATCGCCACCGTCTCGCTCTACGGCGGCACCGTCCAGCTCGCCATCGCGCTCGGCCTGCCGCTCCTCCTGCGCCGCATCGACACCTACCTCGTGTCGTGCACGGGCGCCCTCATGTTCGCGACGGCCGCGCTGCTGCCCTTCCTCGCCGGCTCCTCGCCGCCCTACGTCGTGATCGTCATCGCGCTGATGTGCCGCTCCGTCGGCTCCGGCCTGCTGCTCGCCGCGCTCGGCCTGATGGCCACCCGCGCGCTGAGCGCCCATCAGGCGGCGTCCGGCTCCCTGCTGTTCAACATGGCGCGCAGCCTGGGCGGATCGGTCGGTGCCGCGGGCTGCGCGGCGTTCCTGACGATCCGGGAGGCGTACCACGCGGCCGCCACCGGCTCGGACCGTGCGGACGACGCGGGCCGGAGCCTCGCCCTGCACGACGTGTTCGCCGTGGCGTTCGCGATCCTCCTGCTGCTCGCGCTCTCCCTGGCCGCCGGCTACGCACTCCGCCGGATCCAGGCCCGGCGAGCGTCCCTCACCACCGATGGGTGATCTCCGTGTTCGCTGAAGACAACCGGACGTTCCTCGCCGAGCAGTACGACGTACGCCGCTCGCCCGAGCACGCGCTCGCGGCGCGCGCCGGCAACCAGCTCCTGAGCGACGTGGGCATGAAGGTCCCCATGCTGCCGTGCCACTTCCGCATCGCCGCGGCGGAGCACGCGGCCCTGGAGCGGGCCACCCGCCTGCTGGCGGACGCCCAGGACAAGGTGCTCGCGCACCTCTGCGCCACCCTGACCGCCGACGAGCTCGTGGCCATGTTCGAGGTCCGGCCGGAGATGGCCGCCCACGTCGACTGGCCGGCGCTGCCCTCGTCGGGGCTGCGCATGCTGCGCGCCGACATCATCCCCACCGGCACCGGCTACTGGTTCTGCGAGCTCAACCACTTCTCCGGAGTCGGCGGGGGCGAGGCCTACCACGCCGCGCACCTGCACGCCGAGGTCCTCGGCCGGCCGGCGACCGGCATCTCCCCGTTCCGGCAGCTCGCCCTGCAGTACGTCACGGAGTGCCGGCGCGCCGGACTCACCCGCATCGTCGTCCTCGACACGCCGGGGCACCGGGCGCAGGGGTACGGGCAGCACCTGCTGCTGCAGCAGTACATCCGCCGCACGGCCCCCGACATCGAGCTCGCCTACCACGACGAACTCACGTATCCCGCGGAGTGGCTGGAGCCCGGCGAGGCCGGGCGCACCCTGATCCACCGCCTGGTCACGTTCGACGACACCACGGACAACGGCGCGTTCCTGGCCCGGCTGCGGGCCTGCGGGGCCACGCTCTCCTGCATGTTCGAAGCCGAACTGAAGATGCACCGCCGCTGGTTCGCCCTCCTCTGCGACCCGGCCCACCACCACCTGCTCACCGCGGAGGAACGGGCGGCCATCGACCAGTACGTGCCGCACACCGCTGTCGTCGGGCCCGGCGACGTCGACGCGATGGTCGCGGACAAGGACCGCCTGGTGTTCAAGCGCAGCTACCTCTACGGAGGCAAGGGCGTCCTGGCCGGTGACCAGCACACCGCGGACGAACTGCGCGACCTGCTCACCCGCGACGACGCCACCTGGTACGCCCAGCGCCGCGTCCACGCCTCGACCGTCGGCCTGCCGGGCCCGGACGGCTCCCCGGTGCCGTACCACCTCGTCCTCGGGATGTACCTCTACGGGGACCGGACGAGCGGGCTGGTGGTGCGGGGTGCGGCGGACTCACCGGTGGTGAACGGTTCGCGGAGCGCGGGGATGACGTGGGCGTTCGTGGTGTAGCGGAGGGGGCGCGCGCCGCTGTCGGCTACCCGCGTGACGGCGGCCTCCGGGAAGCGACCACGACATAGCCCACGGCGAGGGCGAGCCCCAGAACCCCGATCCCGACGAAGCCGAGGATTTCGAGGACTCCGGCGCCGGCGGAGATCCCCCCGACGGAGCCCACGACGCCGGCCATCGTGCCCAGGATCCCCATGATGAGGGTCCGGTGGTTCCCGAAGAGCACGTGGGAAACGGGCGGATTGCCACCCCGCCCGGCCGGAGTGTTTCGTCGCTGCATCGATCCGCGCCTCACTTCCAGTGCACCCGCCCGGGATCCTTCGGCGCCATGATCTTCGCATCAGGGCGCTCGGAGGCGTGCATGGCGGGGGTGTAGGAGAAGTCCAGGCCGGTCGCGACGACAGCTGCGGGGAATCCGAAGACTTTGCCGCCGAACTTTCCTGCCTTGTTCATCAGCGTGGGCTTGCGGTGCCGCCCGCCACCGCCGGAGGTCTCCATCAGCCAGGCCTCCATGCCCGCCGCGTAGGCCGGCGTGCCGCCGATGAAATACGTCTTCGCGCTCTCCCAGTCCCGCTTCTGGATGCTGTCGGCACTGTTCATCCAGGACCGGTAGCCGAGGAACTCGGCGGCGGGCTTGATCGTGCTGTTGCCGAACTTGCCGTCCGAAGCGTGCTGCATCTTGTACGCGATCTCCTGGTCGGAGAGCAGCTTGAGCGAGATCTTCTTGTCGCTCTCCCGGCCCTCCTGCCGCCGCATCCGCCGCGCGTCCGCGAGGCCGGTCGGAGCGGTGGGCAGAAAACCGATGTCGTAGCTCTGCTTCATGCTCCGCAGCGCCCAGCTCAGCGTCTCGTCGGTCTCCCGGGCGTCTTCGAGGGCCTGCCGCGTCCGCTCCTTGTAGGACCTGATGGAGGGCTCGTACGCCTTGCGCAGGTGCTCCAGGTCCTCGGGCTTCACCTTCGCGGTGTCCACATGGACGGAACCGTCGTCCGTGTTCAAGGACAGGTGCTCGTGGCCGGCCAGTTCCGTGGCGATGCCGTCGAGTTCCTTCTTCGCGGAACGGAACGACTCCAGGCAGCTGTTGAGGAAGTCGTGGACGCTGTGCGCTTCCTGCTCCGCATTCGCCAGCTGGAAGGACAGACCGGTGATGGCCGTGGATGCGGCCTGTGCCGACTCTCCCTGCCAGTCCGACTCCTGGAGTCCTTTGGCAACCTCGGTACGGAAGGTCCGGCCCGCGTCATGAACGCGCTTGGGCAGTTTCCCCCAGGCGCCCACCGCGGAAGAGAGCTTCTCCAGATTCACGTGCCTGAGGTCCCTGTAGGTCAAGGACATGGTGCGGTTGTTCCCCCTCGGACTCGGCTCGGACTCGGACTCGGACTGAGACTCGGGCTCGGGCTCAGATGATGTCGCCGGGCTTGTACGTGTAGCGGGTCTCCTGCAGGCCCTGCTTCACCTGCTTGTCCGTGTGCCCGAAGGAGCCGGCCGCCGCTCGCAGGGCCTTCGCCAGCCCTTCCTCGCCGATCTGCCCCGCCACGTATGAGGCCCCCTTCTTCCAGGAATCGGCGAATTCACCGAACGCCCCGCTGCAAGCGAACCCCGTCAACGACCCCGAAACGTCGGACGTCTTCGACACCGCGTCCTTGTGCGCTTCCCTGAATTCCTTGGCGGCCTTGTTCTCGGCCTTGTCCGCGCGATCGCGCAACAACGCGGCCGTCACGTGAAGCTTCCCCCGTCCTTCAGCACCCGCGCCGCCACCCGCACCGTCGAGCCGCATGCGCGGGGCGTGCTCGGCCTTGGCCTCGGCGACAAGCCGCCCCCATTCCTCCTCAAACGACATCCCCTACCCCCAAGTGATAGATACCCCCCAAGCACGCTACCAACGTGCGGCCGAGGGGTATGTGACGCAGCTGTCACGGCGGGCGAAATCTCGTTAAGGCCCCGTCAAATGAGGTGCGCCGGCCCCTGGGGCCAGGTGGCGGCCCTCCGTCCCTCACCCGGATGGGCAACTCAACGACGCTGACCACTCCTTCGCAGGAGCGCGCCCCAACGGCATCGTCGTTCCCGCCCAGTTGGGGACGTTTCTCCCCACGCGCCCCCCAAACTGGATCAACTCCCCCTAGAGGCGGCAATCATCCACGATGGCACCGAAAGGTCGGGGAACCCCCCGTACCCACGTCAACAGTTATGACTCGGAGGAGAACGTGACGTTCCTGAGGAACGCCGCAGCTGCCGCGGCGATCGCCATCACGGCGGTCGCCGGCCTCGCCGCACCGGCCGGCGCCGACCCGGTGCCCAACACCGCCGACGCCCAGGCGACCAGCACCGACGGACAGAGCAAGACCAGCACCGCGGGCGTGGCGTCGGCCGCGGCCAACACCCCGGTCCAGCGCGCCTCGAGCTCCACCGAACGTGAGCTGGCCGCGAACTGCTGGAACGGCCGCACGGACGGCGGCCGAAACTTCTTCATGACGTGCAACGGCACCTCGTACCACGTGTACGTGGACTGCACGGACGGCCGCCACCTGTTCCCGGAGACCTTCTCCGGCCAGTGGGACTTCCGCCTGACCTGCCCCGCCGGGACCCGGGCCGTGTGGGGCGGCAGCTGGTAACACACCACATCGGCCGGGCGCCACGGGGCGCCCGGCCGATGGCCCCGGCGGCGCGCGCCTCGGGGGATACGACGGAGCCCCTCTCCCGGTGACAGGAGAGGGGCCGCGGGGTCACTTTTTCCGGCGCTTGCGGGGCGCGGGAATGGCCGGTGCCTCGGTCTCGCGGGCGGCAGTGAAGAAGGGCGCCATGACCTCCTCGTACTGCTTCAGGGACTCGGACCCCAGGTCGATCTCGAGCCACTTGGGCACCTGGATTTCCCTGATCTCCGTCACCGGGGAACCGTCCTCATCCACCTCCCCGGTCAGGTCCTCCATTTCCTCGGTGACCGTCACGGCGAACTTGACCGTGGTCAGATTGTCGGTCACCTCGGGCGCGAGGTCATCGAAATCGATCCGCTGAACGAAAATCGGCGTCGTGATCGTCTGACCACCGACCTCGATCGTCTTCACTCCTTCTTCCACGCCGGGCTGACCCTTGTGGGATTCGTCTACCTCAATGAATTTGGTGCCCATGGACGGCGCCTCTCCTCTTTGCTGGTGTGCGAGTAAAGTCTAGTGGAGAAAGGGTTGTTGACGCCAATTCAGGGAGAGCTGACCTATCGTCACACAGATGTCGTCGGCGGATCTCCGGTGACCGGATATGGAGTCTCGACGAAAGGCGCCTGATGGACAAATGGCCGGTTCGGGCGCCTTTCTCATGCCGCTAGAAGAAGCCCAGCTTCTTCGGGGAGTACGAGACGAGCAAGTTCTTCGTCTGCTGGTAGTGGTCCAGCATCATTTTGTGGCCCTCGCGGCCTATGCCTGACTGCTTGTAGCCGCCGAAGGCGGCGTGGGCCGGGTAGGCGTGGTAGCAGTTGGTCCAGACGCGGCCGGCCTGGATGGCTCGGCCGGCGCGGTAGGCCGTGGTGCCGTTGCGGGTCCAGACGCCGGCGCCCAGGCCGTAGAGCGTGTCGTTGGCGATCGAGATCGCGTCGTCGAAGCCGGTGAAGGGTGTTACCGCTACTACCGGGCCGAAGATCTCCTCCTGGAAGACGCGCATGTCGTTGCGGCCTTCGAGGATCGTGGGCTGGACGTAGTAGCCGCCGGCCAGTTCGCCGCCGAGGTCGGCGCGGTGGCCGCCGGTGAGGGTGCGGGTGCCTTCCTGGCGGCCGATGTCGAGGTAGGAGAGGATCTTCTCCAGCTGGTCGTTGGAGGCCTGGGCGCCGATCATCGTGGCGGTGTCCAGGGGGTGGCCCGGGACGATCTGTTCGGTGCGGGCTTTCGCTGCCTCCAGGAAGGCCGCGTAGTGGCCCTGCTGGATGAGGGCCCGGGACGGGCAGGTGCAGACCTCGCCCTGGTTGAGGGCGAACATGGTGAAGCCTTCGAGGGCCTTGTCCAGGAAGTCGTCGTCCGCGGCGGAGACGTCGTCGAAGAAGATGTTCGGGCTCTTGCCGCCGAGTTCGAGGGTGACCGGCTTCAGGTTCTCCGAGGCGTACTGCATGATCAGGCGGCCCGTGGTCGTCTCACCGGTGAAGGCGATCTTCGCCACGCGGGGGCTCGACGCCAGGGGCTTGCCCGCCTCGGCGCCGAAGCCGTTGACGATGTTGACCACGCCCGGCGGGAGGAGGTCGGCCACCAGCTCCATCCACACGTGGATCGAGGCCGGGGTCTGCTCCGCCGGTTTGAGGACGACCGCGTTGCCCGCCGCCAGGGCCGGGGCGAGCTTCCACGCCGCCATCAGGATCGGGAAGTTCCACGGGATGATCTGGGCGACGACGCCCAGCGGCTCGTGGAAGTGGTACGCGACCGTGTCCGCGTCGATCTCCGACAGGCCGCCCTCCTGGGCGCGGATCGCGCCCGCGAAGTAGCGGAAGTGGTCGATCGCGAGCGGGATGTCGGCGGCGAGGGTCTCGCGGACGGGCTTGCCGTTCTCCCAGGATTCGGCGACCGCGAGCGCCTCCAGGTGCTGCTCCATGCGGTCCGCGACGCGGTTCAGCACGGCGGCCCGCTCGGCCACGGGGGTGCGGCCCCAGGCCGGGGCGGCCGCGTGCGCCGCGTCCAGGGCGCGTTCGACGTCCTCGGCGGTGCCCCGGGCGATCTCGGTGAACGGCTGCCCGTTCACCGGCGTCGGGTTCTCGAAGTAGCCGCCCTGCTTGGGCGGTACGTACTCGCCGCCGATCCAGTGGTCGTAGCGCGGGCGGTACGAGACCACCGCGTCGGGGGAGCCGGGGCTGGCGTAGCGAGGCATGGGGACGGCCTTCCCTTCCGGGTTCCGGTTTGCTGCCGGTCTGCTGCTGATCTACCGGCGTCCGCTTCCTGTGCGGGCGGCGGCGACCGGCAGGAGCTCCAGGGCGCTCAGGACGCTAGGGCCGGGGACGTTGCGTGAACGTTGCCCGGTCGGCAGACAGGCCCGGCGCCGCGGCCCGTACCCCCGGCGCCCCGGTTCCTCCGCCCCGCGCCGCCGCCCGTAAGCCCGCCGCCCCCGCCCGTACGCCCGGAGCCGCGCCCCCTGCGCCCGGCCCTCCCGGCGCGTACAGCTCCCGTAACCTCCGTGCCTCCGCCGCCACCCCGCCCCGCTGCGGCGCGCTCGCCGGCAACGCCGCCAGCAGTCTCTCCCACACCTCCAGGTCCTCCTCGCCCCACGCGCTGTCCGCCCACAGCTGCAGCGCCCATGCGTCCCCGCAACTCAGCACCGCCCGCCGCAGCCGCCCCTCCACCACCCGCCGCACCCGGCACACCCCCGGCGCCTCGGAGGAAGGCAGCAGAGGCCCGTCGTACGAGCGGAGCGCCCCGCGCACGTCGCCCGCCGCCAGCTCCCGCTCCACCCGTGCGACGTCCGTCGCGACGGGCGCGCACAGCCGGTACGGGCGCGAGCCGAGCAGCGGTCCCACCAGCCGCCGCAGCCGCGACAGCTCGGCGCGCAGCGTCACCGGCGGCACGAGGCGCTCCCCGTACAGCGCCGTCGCCAGCTGATCCCCGGTCAGCCCTTCGGGGTGCGCGGCCAGCAGGACGAGGATCTCGCTGTGCCGCCGGCCCAGGTGCACCCGGCGGCCGTCCGCCGTCGCCAGGACCGCCTCGTCACGGCCGAGGGCCGACAGGAACGGCCCTGTCCCGGCGCCGGCCGCCAGTCTCGCCTCGGCCGCCAGCGCGGTCGCCCGGACCAGCGCCAGGCTGTGCGGAACGGCGAGCTGGTCGCCGCCGGTGAGGTCCACCGCGCCCAGCAGCCGCCCGGTCCGCGGATCGTGCACGGGCGCCGCCGCGCACGACCACGGCTGGACCGCGCGGTTGTAGTGCTCGGTGGCGAAGATCTGCACGGCGTGGTCGAGGGCGAGGGCCGTACCGGGCGCGTTCGTGCCCGCGTGCCGCTCGTCCCAGCGGGCACCGGCGACGAAGTTCATGGCCTCGGCCCGGCTCCGTACGCCCCGGTGCCCCTCGACCCACAGCATCCGGCCGTACGCGTCGCAGACCGCGAGCAGGTGCGCCCCGTCGTCGGCGATCGTGCCGAGCAGCTCTCTGAAGAGCGGCATGACGGAGGCCAGCGGGTGCGCCCGCCGGTACTCCTCCAGCTCCGCGCCGTCCAGCTCGACCGGTGCCAGGAAGTCGGCCGCGGGCAGCGCGGCCGCCGACCGCCGCCACGAGCCGGCGACCACCGGGCGGACGCCCGCCCCCACCGTGCCTCCGGTCACGAACTCCTCGTGCGCGCCGCGGACCGTACGGCTCCGCTCGGCAGGGTCGTCGCCGGTACCCATCGCCGGCCAGGAATCGGCCACCTGGTCCCTCCTCACGTGCAGTTCCGGGGCTTGCGGTGCGGGCCGCGCCGCCACGACGCTTCCCTTACCCATCGGACACGAACGGAAGAGACGAAGAAACAGTCATGCAGAAAGCGCAGAAAGTCCTGCTCGACATCCTTGAGCGCACCGCCGCCGCCTACATCACCACCTTCCTCGGTCTCCTCCTCGCCGACGGGTTCGACCTCACTGACGTCTCCGCCCTCAAGGCCGCGGCCATCGCCGCCCTGCCCGCCGCCCTCTCGGTGATCAAGGGCGCGATAGGCACCCGCTTCGGTGACAAGGGCAGCGCGGCCTGGCTGCCGGGCAGCGGTCGCATCCGCGGTCGCGGCCGCAAGCCCCGCAAGGCGGCGGCAGAAGACCCGAAGACCACGAAGACCACAGGGGCCGGGGGGACCACGGAGGCTGCGAAGGCCGCCAAGGCGACGGAGGCCGGCGCGGCCACGGACCGCTCCACCGGCACGACCGGAGGCTGATCGTTCACACGGGGTGTGAGCCGCGCACCCGCGATCGCCCCCGCACACACGCTCCCGCGCGCGCCCGTACCGCGCTTGACTCGGTTCTGCGAGTCCCAATGGAGCGACGGGACCCCCGGGCCGTCGGTCCTTCCCCCGAGCCGGCGACCCACCCGCCTCGTACCGCCGGGCGGACGGTACGGGGCGGGCCCGTGCGCCCGTGCGGGGGGTTCGCACGGGCGTCAGTGCGCACCCCGCCGCCGCGCCGCGCGGCGCGGATGCAACGATGTCCACGTCATGAGAGCAGGGCCGCAGCCGGAACAGGGACCGCGAGCGCTGCGAGCCGCGGTGTTCGCAGCGGTCTGTGTGCTGCTCGCTGCCCTGGGCCACGCGGTCATGTCCGGCACGACGGTCCCGTGGTGGGCCGTCGCCGTCGCGCTGTGCGGCACGGGCAGCGGAGCATGGTTTCTCGCGGGCCGCGAGCGCGGGCCGCTGCTGGTCACGCTCGCCACCGTCGGCGCCCAGACCGGCCTGCACTTCTTCTTCGCACTGGCGCAGAACGTCGTCGTGAACACGGCCCGGGCCGCCCGGCTGGGACTGGACCCGGGCATGCCCGTGGATCACAGTGCCATGCCCTCCATGGGCGACGTGCCCTCCATGGGGGACATGGCCGGCAACGCCATGTCCACGGGTATGGATCCCGCCATGGACATGGGTATGGGCATGGGCACGGGCATGGGTCATTCCATGTCCATGGGCATGGACCACGGCGCCATGGCCTCCATGGGCGGCATGGCCGGCCACTCCATGTCCATGCACGCAGGCCACGGCGCCCTCGGCATGTGGTCCGCGCACGTCCTCGTGGCCGTCGTCTGCGGCATGTGGCTCGCCGGCGGCGAACAGGCGGCCTTCCGGCTCGCCCGCATCGTCCGCAGCAGCCTCTTCGTCCCGCTCCTCGTCGTCCTCGGTGCCGTACCCGCGCCCTCCGGACCGCCGCGCATCCGCGCCGACCGGAGCCGCGCCGCGCAGCGCCTGCGGCAGCTGCTGTACGCGCATGTCCTCTCCCGACGTGGTCCGCCGGCCCGCCTCGCCGTCAGCTGACTGACGGCGACCTCCGGCACCGCATCACGTCACCGGGCCCGTCCCGTTCCTCGGGCTGCCCGGATTCCAGGAAGGACACAGGGCGATGACCCCTGCCCGTACGGGGGACGTGCCACGCAGGCACGCCGCTCCCGCCACCCCCTCGGCCGCCTCGGCTCCCGCAACCGTCTCAGCCCAGGTCGAACCGCGCCGCGAGAAGCTTCAGCCGGCGTGCCCGATCGCCCCACGCACAGCACTCGGCGCAGCCCAGCAGGTGCGCGTCGAGGGCCGCGCCGGTCACCCCCGGCGGCAGGTCCTCGCCGTCGACGCGGGCGGACAGGGCGGTACGGAACTCACTGCAATGCACCCCGCCATCGTCCCCGGTGCCGCTTTTGCCCCGTGCATCACCCCCCGGGCTGCCCACACCCCCCGGTCTGCCCACACCCCTCGGGCTCCCCGAATCTCCCGGGCTCCCCGCACTATCCGTGGGGGAGGCCGCCATGCGTGATGACGAGACGGTGACCGCCTGGGCGCTCGCCGCCCGCGGCGGTGACGCCGACGCGGTGGAGTGCTTCATCCGGGCCACGCAGAACGACGTGCGCCGCTACGTCGCACGGCTCAGCAACGACCCGCAGGGCGCGGACGACCTCGTCCAGGAGACGTACCTGCGGGCCCTGCGCTCGCTGCCCCGCTTCGAGGGCCGCTCGTCGGCCCGTACGTGGCTGCTGACGATCGCCCGCCGCACGGTGGTCGACCGGCTGCGCTTCAACGCGGCGCGCCCGCGCGTGTCGGACACCGACGACTGGCAGTCGGCGGCCGAGCGTGCCCAGACGGCGCAGCTGCCCGGCTTCGACGAGGGCGTCGCGCTGTCGCAGCTGCTGGACCGGCTGCCGTACGAGCGCCGCGAGGCGTTCGTGCTCACCCAGATGCTGGGCCTGCCCTACGCGGAGGCCGCCGTCGTCGCGGGCTGCCCCGTCGGCACGGTGCGGTCGCGCGTCGCGAGGGCCCGCGAGTCGCTGATCTGCCAGCTGGAGACGGCGGAGCGGGACGCGGTGCGCATTCCGGTCGCGGCGTAGGTCCTTCCGGCGGGTGACGTGAACGCACTGGTTGCGGAGGCCGCGCATTCCGCCGGACTCTCACCGCCGTGGTCGCGCGCCGCTGCGGCGGGCACGTTTCGCCGCAGCGGCGGCGCGTGACCACGACGTGGTGGACCGGCAGTGTCGCGGCCCCGGTGGCTCGGCGGCGGCACCCGGTAGGAGGGTGGCGGGGCATGCGGCCCCGCCACCCTCACCCGTCAGCGGCTGCCCGGCCGGACGACCTCCGCCTCCACCCGTACCGTCCCCGCCTCCCGGAAGCGCAGGACGACGGGCAGCCGGTCGCCGAGCTTCAGCCGCGGCGGGGCCCACACCATCACGTCCAGGCCGTGCGGGGACATCTCCAGCGTGCCGCCGGACGGCAGGGGAGCGGACTGCACCATCTCCATGTGGCCCGCGCCCTTGCGCACCACGGTGCGGCTGAGCATCGCGCCCCCGGCCGTGGGCGCGTCGACGCCGATGAGTTCGTCGTCGGCGTCGCCCTCGTTCCGTACGCGGAAGAAGGCGGCGGTGTCGTCCCGGCCGAGCGGCAGCAGCACCCGTGCCTCCTCGACCGTGACGGCCGGCGGCCGGCCCGCCGCGCCCGAGGCCGTCCAGGCGCAGAGCCCGCCGAGGGCCACGGCGCCGGCGACGACCGGCACGAGCGCGGCGCGCCCGGCGGAGGCGAGGGCGGAGGGAACCGAGAGCTTCATGCGTCACCTCGCGAGGAGACCGGGGCGGCAGCGTGCCGGCCGGGGGAACCGTGGGAACCAGAGGCTGCGGGGCCGCGCCGCGGGCCCCTGCCCGCCGCCGCCCGCGAGGGCACCGGCTGCCAGCCGCGCAGCCGCAGGCTGTTCGCGACCACCAGCACCGAGCTGACGGACATCGCCGCCGCCGCGACCATCGGGCTGAGCAGGCCCACCGCCGCCAGCGGCAGCGTGACCAGGTTGTAGCCGAACGCCCACGCGAGGTTGGCCCGTACCGTGGCGGACGTCCGCCGGGCCAGCCGGACGGCGTCGGCCAGGGCGCCCATGTCCTCGCGGACCAGCGTCACGTCCGCGGCGCCGATGGCCGCGTCCGTGCCGCCGCCCATCGCGATGCCGAGGTCCGCGCCGGCCAGCGCGGCCGTGTCGTTGACGCCGTCGCCGATGACGGCCACCCGGCGGCCCCGGGCGCGCAGCTCGCGGACGAGCTCGGCCTTGTCCTCGGGCGTGGCCCGCGCGTGCACCTCGGTGATGCCGAGTCCGGCGGCGACGGCCCGCGCCGCGCCCTCGCTGTCGCCCGTCGCGAGGACGGGCCGCAGGCCGAGCCGCTTGAGGTGGTCGACGGCGCGGTACGAGCCGGAGCGGACGGTGTCGCCGAGGACGATCACGGCTTCGGGCGTGCCGTCGACGCGGACGACGACCGCGGTCCGGCCGTCGCGCCCGGCGGCCTCCACGGCGTCGGCGAGCACCTGGGGGAGACGGCCGCCGTCCGACGGGACCGGCTGCCCCTTACGCGCCTTCTGCCCGCTCTTCCCGGGCTTCCCGGGCTGCCGGGCGGCGGGCGCCGCCGCGGCGGGGGCGGCGTCCGGCCGTACGACCTCGACGAGCCGCTCACCGACGCGCCCCGCGACACCCCGGCCGGGGGTGGCCGTGAAGCCGGTGACGTCCGGCAGGGCGGGTGCGTCCGGCGTGACTGGTGAGTCTGAGGTGACTGGTGAGTCCGAGGTGACTAGTGCGGTCGATGCGGTCAGTGAGGTCGATGCGCTCGGCACGGTCGGTGCATCCGCCGTGCTCACCGTGTTCACCGCGCCTGCGGCGTTCGTCGTGGCGACCGCCGTGCCTGTCCCGCCGGAAGCGCCCGCCGGCGTCCCCGCGGCCTCCGCGGCTTCAGCCGCTCCCGAAGCGCCCCGCGCCGTCCCGTCCGCAGCCCCTTCCGTGGTCCCCTCAGCCTCCGCGTACGCGCACACCGCCCGCCCCACCGGGTGCTCCGAACCGCGCTCGACCGCCGCGGCCAGCCTCAGCGCCGCCTCCGCGCCGAGGCCGTCCGGCCGTGCCGTCACGCCCGTCACCGCCATCGAACCCGTCGTCAGCGTGCCCGTCTTGTCCAGGACGACCGTGTCCACGCGGCGCAGCCCCTCCAGCGCCTGCGGCCCGCTGACCAGGATGCCCAGGCCCGCGCCGCGGCCCGTCGCCGCCAGCAGGGCCGTGGGCGTGGCCAGGCCGAGCGCGCACGGGCAGGCGACCACGAGGACCGCGACCGCGGCGGTGACGGCCGCCTGCGGCGAGGCGCCCGCGCCCAGCCAGAAGCCGAGCACCGTCACGGCGACGGCCAGCACCGCCGGCACGAAGACGCCGGCGACGGCGTCGGCCACGCGCTGCGCCTTCGCCTTGCCGGCCTGCGCCTCCTCCACCAGTTTCGCGATCCGGGCGAGCCGGGTGTCCGCGCCGACCGCCTCGGCCCGCACCTCCAGCAGCCCGCCGGAGTTGACGGCGCCGCCGACGACGGACGAGCCCGGACCGGCCTCCACGGGCGCGCTCTCGCCGGTCACCAGCGACAGGTCCAGCGCCGAACTGCCCGCGACGACGACGCCGTCGGTCGCGACGCGCTCGCCGGGCCGGACCACGAAGCGGTCGCCGACCCGCAGCCGCTCGATCGGCACGCGGCGCTCCGTACCGTCCGCGTCCCGCACGAGCACGTCCTTCGCGGCGAGCGAGGCGAGGGCCCGCAGCGCCGACCCCGTGCTGTGCCGCGCCCGCGCCTCCAGCAGCCTGCCGATCAGCACGAACAGGGGGACGCCCACGACCGCTTCGAGGTACACGTCCGCCGTGCCGCCCGCCATCGAGGGCACCAGCGTGAACGGCATCCGCATGTCCGGCCGCCCCGCGCCACCGAAGAACAGGGCGTACGCGGACCAGGAGTAGGAGGCGAGCACACCGAGCGAGACGAGCGTGTCCATGGTCGCGGCCGAGTGCCGCAGACCGCGCAGCGCCCGCTCGTGGAAGGGCCACGCGCCCCACACGGCGACCGGCGTCGCGAGCACGAAGCACAGCCACTGCCAGTTGCGGAACTGCAGGCCGGGAGCCATGGACAGGACGAGTACGGGTACGGACAGCAGCGCCGTGATCAGCAGCCGGGTGAGCGCGCCGCCGGCCTCCGCGTCCTGCCCCTCGCCCGAATCCGGCACGGCTTCGGGCTCGGGCAGCGCCGCGGTGAAGCCGGCGCCCTCGACGACCGCCATCAGCTCGGCCGCGGTGACCCCGGCGGGGTGGGAGACGCGGGCCCGGCCGGTGGCCAGGTTGACGGTCGCGCTCACGCCGTCCACCCTGCCCAGCTTCTTCTCCACGCGCGCGACGCACGCGGCGCAGGTCATCCCGCCGACGATCAGCTCGGTGGTCGCGGTCGCGGTAGCGGTAGCGGGAACAGCCACGGTGTCGTTGGTCGTGTTCGTGCTGTCGTTGTTCGTGTTCGTGCTTGTGGTCACCGGCCACCGCCCATGCCGTGCATCCCGCCCATGCCGTTCATGCCATCCATGCCGCCCATCCCGCCGCCGGAACCCGATCCGGAACCGGAACCGGAGCCACCGCCGGTGCGGTGTATCCCGGGAGCGGCCGGCCCGGCGGCCGTGCCGACGGCGTACGCGACTCCGAAAAGGGCTGCCAGGAGCAGGACGAAACCGGCCAGGGTTCCGTACGGACTGAGGGGGCGACGAACGGTCATCCGGTCATCGTGGCACGCGGCGCGGCCCGTTCGGCCGCCCGCGACCGGCCCCCGGCGCGTGAGGATTGTCCCCTCTGTCCGCGGGAACCAGGGGCCGTCCGCGACCGACTACCTGGAGATACGGAACCCGTACGCGCAACGGGACACCCGTACGAACTTTCGCCGCACCGGCGGGAACTCACCCCGCCGTCCATCCGACTTCTCAGGGGTCCACGACTTCGCGAGGAGCCCTTCACCGTGTCCCTGCCCGAGCCGTCCGAGCCGTCCGAGGCTTCCGCGCTGCCCGATCCGGTCCCCCTCTACGGGCCCGGTTACAAGCGGGACCCCTACCCGCTGTACGCGCGCATGCGGGAGGCCGGCCCGATCCACCGGGTCCTCTTCCCCAGCGGGGTCACCGCCTGGCTCGTCACCGGGCACGAGGCCGCCCAGAAGACCCTCGCCGACCCCCGGCTCGGCAAGAACCACGACCGCGGCAACGACCGCTGGCGCGAGCGCGCCTCGATCATGCCCGAGCCGCAGCACTCGCAGCTGCAGGTGCATCTGCTCCACCAGGACCCGCCCAAGCACACCACGATGCGGCGCCTGGTGACGGACGCGTTCGCGCCGCGGCGCGTCGAGGGGATGCGGGCGCGCTTCCAGGAGATGGCCGACGCGCTCGTCGACGCGATGCCGGCGGAGGCGGACTCCGCCGACCTCGTGCGGTGCTTCGCCGCCCGCTTCCCCTTCCAGGTCCTCGCCGAGGTCATCGGCCTGCCGCCGCACCTGGCCGCGCGCTTCCGCCGCGAGTGGGGCAAGGTCGTGGCGCCCGTCGGCCCCGCGGATCCCGGGCGGCCCGCCTACGAGGCGCTGCTCCGCGAACTCCAGGGCTACATCGCGGAGGTCGTCGCCGACCGCCGCGGCGCGCCCGGCGACGGGCTGCTCAGCCGGCTGGTCGCCGCCCGCGACGGCGGCGAACTGACGCAGGAGGAGCTGGACTCCATGATCTTCCAGCTGCTGGTGGCCGGCCAGGAACCCGTCACCAACCAGATCACCACCGCCATGGTGGCCCTGCTCCGCCGGCCCGACGCGCTGGAGCGGCTGCGGGCCGAACCGGAACTCATGCCCGCCGCCGTCGAGGAACTCATGCGCCTCGACAGCGCCTTCGAGCTGACGACCTGGCGGTTCCTCGCCGAAGACGCGGACCTGCACGGCACGCGGGTGCCCGCCGGCGACTCCGTGATCGTCTCCCTGTGCGCCGCCAACCGCGACCCCGAGCGCTTCCCCGACCCCGACGCCCTCGACCTGGACCGGGCCCAGGGCCCGCACCTCGCCTTCGGCCACGGCGTTCACTTCTGCCCCGGTGCGGCCCTCGCCCGGATCGAACTCCAGGTGGCCCTCGGAACGTTGCTGGCCCGGCTGCCCGGCCTGCGGCTCGCCGTGCCCGAGGAGGAGCTGTCCTGGATCCCCGCCGTCCTCGGCCGCGGCACCGCCGAGCTGCCCGTCGCCTTCGACCGGCCCGTCTGCCCGCGCGGGCGGGGGTGAGCGCGGCCGTGTCCTCCCAGGCCACACTGACCCCTCCGGCGGCAGTTGCCGCCCCTTCGCCCGTAGAGGCTTTGGAAACCGTAGAGGCTCTGGAAACCGTAGAGGCGAACATCCTCCGCCTCCTCCTGCCGTACCACCGCACCACCGGGACGAGGTCCGCGAACCCCGCGGACTTCCCGGAGCAGTTGCACCAGATACGGCAGTTCACGGACGCCGGTGAGCCCGTCCTCTTCACCCTGCCCGGCTTCCCGTGCAAGTCCCCCAACCCCGCCAAGGTCCTCGGGCACCTGCCCGACGAGGGCGAACGCCTCTCGCTCGCCTTCCTCGACCGGCTCTGCGCGCGCATCGGCGAGACCTACGCGCCCGGCGCGCGGATACTGATCTGCTCCGACGGCCACATCTTCGGAGATCTCATCCACGTGCCCGACGAGCACATCGACGCCTACGGTGACGAGCTGCGCGCGATGATCGCCGGGGAAGGGCTCGGCCGGCTGGACACGTTCGACATGCGCGACGTCCACGGGGACCTGGACCACGACACCAAGCGGCGGCTCGTGACGGAGGCGTACGCGCCGCCGGTCGGCGAACTGCGGGCCCTGGTGCGCGGCGACGAGGAGACGGCACGGCTCTACCGCGGCATCACCCGCTTCCTCGTCGAGGACACCGCGGACCACGCCGGCACGCGGTCCGCGCTGCAGCGCGAGTGCCGGGTCCGCGCGTACGGCGTGATCGCGCGCAGCCGCGCCTGGGGCGACCTCATCGCCGACTGCCACCCCCGGTCCGTCCGCCTGTCCATCCACCCGCAGCGCCCGGGCGCGGAGAAGTTCGGCATCCGCCTGCTGGAGGCGGCGGACGCGTGGGCCACGCCATGGCACACGGCGGTCCTGCGGGGGCGCGGGGGAGAAGCGCGCCTCGTACACCGGGCGGAGGCGGAGAGGCTGGGGCACCTGGTGCTCCGCGGGGGCCGCCCGAGCCACTTCGAGGAACGCCCGTGAGCGCTGCCGGGCGTCCGGCGATCGCTCAGTCGGTCAGCACCCTCACCACGGCCCGGAGCACGCGCCACAGCCCGCCCAGGGCTCCCAGCTCGATCGCGGTGTCCGCGGCGTCCACGGCCAGCTCGGCCCGTTCGCCGCGCCGGCACCGCCGGCACTGACCACGCCGGAAGCGGCCCTCTCGGCCGCAGCTCCTGCACGTACCCCCGTGATTCCACATGACCATGATTATCCCGCGGCGCTCGCAGGGCAGCGGAAAGCCGTTTGCCCGCCCGCCCCTGCCGTGTCTAACCTGCTTGCCATCGGCGTGTAGATCAGTCAGTAGATCACCGGGCTCCTTACCCGGAGGGCGCAGGGGCGGAACCTGCCACGCCGGCCATGAAGGAACAAAATGCGCATGCGACACAGCAAACCGTAGCCGTCCACGCGGGATACCCGGTGGGCCAGTTGGCCCGGGCGTTCACCACCGCGGCGACGCATGAGTCCCCGGACACCCGCCGCCGTGCCGAGGAACGGATCCGCCGCTGGCGGGACGTCGTGGCCGGCATGGCCGGCGGACGGCTGACGCCCGGGTCGCGCACCCCCGTGGCGGGGCTCCCCGCCTGGGTCACCCCCGAGGTCGTCCGGGGCGGCTTCGCGACGGGCGCCGCGAGCGCCGGCGGGCCCCTCCTGCCGTACGAGACGGAGACCGCACGCCGTGCGGGCATACCCGCCGACCGGGCCGCACTGTTCGCATACTGGCTGAGCGACGCGGGCCTCGCAGAACTGAACGCCCTGCTCGACAGCGGGGCGTACGAGGTGGCCGTGCCCGAGGAGGCCGCGCTGCTCACCGTCGCCTGGCTGCTGCGCTCCGGCGACCGGGTCGGCGCCCTGCGCCTGCTGGAGAAGCTCCGGCCGTTCGCCGGACGGCTGCGCTTCGCTCCCCGCCCGGGTGCCGCACCCTTGTCCGGCTCCGGCTCCGGCTCCGGCTCCGACTCCGGCTCCGGCTCCGCCGACGCGGCGGTCGCGCACCGGCTCACCGTGGGCGAGGCGGCCCGGGCCGTCGGCCGGCGCCGCCCCAACCGGGCCGTCGAGTCCATGCGCGAAGCCCTCGCCGTCTGGAACCCGTTCTTCGACGAGATGCTCGCGCTCTGGCTGGAGACCGCCGCCGGCGGCCGTGTCCTGGCCCGTACCCCGGACGAGGACTGGATCGCGCGCGGCAGGCAACTGCTCCGGCGGTACGAGCGGCTGTCCTCCGAGCACACGCTGTGCACCAAGCACCGCAAGCCCGGCGAGAATCCGTCCGCCCTGCGGCTCGCGCTGGAGGCGTACGTGACGGGCCGGACGCTGGACCCGGCATGCTGCGGCCGGCTCCAGCACGCCGTCGACTCGATGGTGCGGCGGCGCGGCGAGCCCGGATCCGGGCGCCACGGCGAGCTGCGCGCACGGCAGGCGACGGAGGCCGCGCGCCCCTCGCACCACGCCCTGGCCCAGCTCGTGGCCCGCCGCCTGTCCGGCCTCCCGCAGGACACCGGCACGCCCGACGTCGGGCCGCTCGTCGCGCCGGTCACCGAGGAGGAGGCGCGGGTGAGCAGCGGCCTCACCGCCGGGGCGGAGATCCCGGAGCAGACGCGGCGGGTGGTCGAGTCGGCGCTCAGCGCCCCGCTCGCCACGCTGGTCGCGCGCGGCGTCGTGCCCTCGGCCGAGGTCCTGGCCGGGCTGGTCCCGCAACTCGTCGCGTCGACCACCGCGCTCGCCTACCCCGATGAATCGCTGCGCGCGCTCATGACGGCCCATTACCGGGCCTTCCGCAACCGCCGCTCCCTGCTCCTGCTCAACCTCGAACGCCAGGTGCGCATCGAGGAACTGCCGTGGGTGGCGGCGGTCGCCCGGCAGCGCCGGAAGGACGAGGCGGGCAGCGGCGCCCGGACGGCGCTGGTGCACCTGGCGGAGGTCGCGCTCCAGGGCTTCCCCGCCACGATCCTGCCGAACCCGCTGGTCCGCGAGCTGTCCACGCTGGCCGGGCAGGCGGGTGAGGACGTGCCGTTCGTCGAGGAGCTCGCCGCCGACATCTTCATGGGGACGTTCTCCGGCAAGTTCCTGGCCTCGGCGGCAGTCGCCGGGCGGCTCCTCGGCGGCTCGCTCTACGAGTGCTACTACGGCCTCGACTACGAGCTGGTCGTCGCTCTGGAGGAGGACACGCGCGGCCGCGGGCTCCTCGGCCCGGGCACGTCCGCGCAGCGGGACTTCGCGGATCTGTGCCATGCGTACGCCGGCACGCGGCACCGCGGGTGGTCGGTGGCGGCCAACGGCACGGTGATCGAGCAGGCCCAGATCCTCACCACGCACAACCTCGCCGCCCTCGCCGGCCCGCTCGGCGCCGCCCCGGCACCGGGCTGGGCCGACCTGGCCCGGCGCTCCTTCACCACCGTGTGCAGGCTGACGGCGCGGATCCCGCACCACCCCCGCCCCCTGCCCACGATCAAGGACGCGGCGTACGCGTGGCGGCAGATGCTCTTCCACCTCTCGCTGTGCCTGCCGGACGAGCAGGCCGCGGTCCTGGCCGCGCTGGACGACGAGGCGGCCCGGCACCCGGGCCACGTCGCGGCCCGGCTCGCCCCCGCCCTGGCCGGCCTGCGACTGACCGCCGAGGGCGGGTCCTTCGACGCCGACGGCACGGCGGATGGCGGGCGGGCCCGCCGCTTCCTCGGCTGGGCGACGGAGCGGCACTGGATGCGGGACGCTCCCGGGTCGTCAGCGGAGGAACGCCAGCGCCTGCTGTGACACCGTGCCATCGGTGAGCCCGGTGTCATGTCCTTGCACCCCTGGTCCCACAGCGCGCACAGGTACGCCGGGCCGGTGCCGTGGTCGGGCCCGCCGAGCGAGACCCAGTGCGCGGCCTTGGGTGTACCGGACACCGCCCGCCCCCGGGCGATCACGCGGGCGACGCTCGCACATTACGCTGAGCCGGGCCGGGCCTTGCTGTTCACGGAGTTGTTCACGGAGCCGTCCACCGAGGAGTCACCGCACATGACCGTCCCGCTCGACCTCGCCTTCTTCCGTCGCTTTCTCGAGCGCGCCACGCGCGTGATCGTGGCGGAGTCGGCGTACCTCACCGAACTCGACGCCGCCATCGGCGACGCCGATCACGGCGCGAACCTCAAGCGCGGGTTCACCTCCGCCGCCGAGGCGGTGGCCGCCGAGCCGCCGGCCACGCCGGGGGCGCTGCTGACGGCCGTCGGCGTGCATCTGACGAACACCGTGGGCGGGGCGTCGGGGCCGTTGTACGGGACGGTGCTGCGGCGGATGGGGAAGATCCTGGGCGAGGACCCCGTGGTCGAACCGGAGGCGCTGGGGCGGGCGCTCGGTGCCGCCGTGGCGAGCGTGCGGCGGCTCGGGGACTCGGCGCCCGGGGACAAGACGATGGTCGACGCGCTGCAGCCGGCCGCCGACGCGTACGCCGCCGCCCTGCCGCAGGGCGTCGTGGCCGCGCTGGACGCCGCCGCGCGGGCGGCCCGCGAGGGCGCCGGGGCTACGATCCCGCTGCAGGCCCGCCGCGGTCGGGCGAGCTATCTGGGCGAGCGCAGCATCGGCCACCAGGACCCGGGCGCGACGTCGTCCGCGCTGCTGGTCATGGCGCTGTACGAGGCCACGGACCCGGAGCTGTGCGCGGTGCCGCCGGAGCGGGAGGCCGCGGCTGCCGAGGCCCCCGCGCAGGCCGCGCCCGCGGGCCGGGTCGGGATCGTGCTGGTCTCGCACAGCCGCGAGGTCGCCACCTCGACCGCGGAGCTCGCGAAGGCCCTGACCGGCACGGGCGACCCGGCCCCGGCGGCCCCGGCCGGCGGGCTGCCGGACGGTTCGGTCGGCACCAGTGCCGAGCTGGTGCGCCGGGCGGTCGGAGCCGCGGACCAGGGTCAGGGGGTGGCGGTCTTCTGCGACATGGGCAGCGCCGTCCTCACGGTCAAGGCGCTGCTCGCCGAAGGCTTCGGCGGCTCCGGCGTGCGCATCGCCGACGCCCCCTTCGTGGAGGGCGCGGTGGCCGCCCTGGTGACGGCCTCGGCCGGCGGCGACCTCGCGGCCGTGCTCGCCGCGGCGGACGACGCCCGCACCTACCGCAAACTCTGAGTCAAGAGGCGGCGGCACCAAGATCGCAGCGGTGGCCGGGACGCATCACCCATGCCAGGGTGTAATGGCACAAATGCCCCTATGAATCCCGAACCTCGTTCCGGCGTGGAGGTCCCGCCACGGTGTCGTCGCGCAGACTCCCCTTCGCGCTGGTCCTGGCCTACCTGGGGGCCGTCGTCGCCGTCGACCTGATGACACCGTCGAACCTCCGGCTGGACGTCTACGCCGCCCTCGCCCCGATGACGGCCGCGGCGCTGTGCACGTACCGGCAGACGGTGTTCGTCGGCGTCCTCGACTTCTGCCTGATGGTGGCCCACCACGGCGTGGTGGGCGGCGAGGTGGCCGTCAACAGGGTCGGCTCGTTCGTCGGCAACGCCCTGATGGTCGGCGCGAGCATCGCCGTGGCCCGGCTGCGGCGCGACGCCGAGTCCCTGCTGGAGCGCGTACGGGCCACCGGCGAGGCCGCGCAGCGGGCACTGCTGCGGCCGCTGCCGCTGCGCACCCGCAGCGTGGTCGTCGACGGCTTCTACGTGTCCTCGCAGCGGGAGGCGCTCGTGGGCGGCGACCTGTACGAGGTGGTGGACACGCCGTACGGGACGCGCGTGCTCATCGGCGACGTACGGGGCAAGGGGCTCGGCACGCTGGGCGCGGGGGCGGCGGTGCTGACCGCCTTCCGCGAGGCGGCCTACCACCGGCGCGACCTGGAGGGCGGGGTGGTGGCGATGGAGCAGGGGCTGTACCGCTACCACCGGTCTGCGGAGTACCAGGCGCGGCTGCAGCCGGAGCGGCACGGCGGGCGACCGGAGGACGTGCGGATGCGCGCGGCGGAGGAGTTCGTGACGGCGCTGGTCTTCGGCACGGAGGAGGGCCCGGGCGGCCCCGGCGCGGGCGGGCACGTGCCGGTGGTGTTCGTGGACTGCGGGCACCTCGCGCCGTTCCTGATCGGCGCGGACGGCGGGGTGCGCGAGCTGGAACCGGACGACGCGGGGCTGCCCTTGGGCCTCGGCGACCTGGCCGCCGCCCCGCGGACGGCGCAGCGCGTCGCTCTGCCGCCCGGCTGCCGGGTGCTGGCCTGCACGGACGGGGTGACCGAGGCCCGGTCACCGGACGGCGGCTTCTACCCGCTGGCGGAGCGGCTCGACGCGTGGGCCGCCCTGCCCACACCCCAGCTGCTGGGGCGGCTGCGCGCGGACCTCGACGCGCACACGGGCGGGCGACTGCAGGACGACGTGGCGGTGCTGGTGCTGGAGCGGGCGGCGGAATACCAGGGCCCGGCCGGCAGCGATGCCCTGACGGAGGGGGCACCGGCCCCGTAGGGGCCGGGGGTAAGGGCCCGGCCTGCGGTCCATCGACCCGGCTCGCGGATCGGACTGCCGACCCTGTCCGCGGCCCGGCCCGCAGCCCGGACCACCACGGGACGGCAGCAGTCCGCCCGCAGCGGCCCGTCCGCGGGACGGACCCGTAGGGGCCCGGCCCGCTCGTCCGTCAGCGGCTGAACAGCTCGAACGACACCCCCGGCCGCCCGCCGAACCGCTCCGCGACGCCCCGCATGCTGCCTTCCAGGAAGGTGCGGCAGTACGTCTCCGGGTCCTCCTTCGTCAGCGCCTCGATGTACGTGCGGTGGCAGAGGAGCGAGGCGACGGCCCGCTCCAGGCCGCTGCTCGCGTCGACGGCGTGGGTGGGCTGCGGGGAGCCGGCCACCGCCACGTAGCGCACGCCGTCCCAGGGCACGAGGCCCTCCTCGGCGAGGCCGGGGAAGATCCAGCGGTTGCCGGCGTCGCCGACGGCGTCGAGGACGGCCCGGCCGACGTTGCGGTGGTCGGGGGTGTTCCAGTACGTGCCGCCCCAGGTGTCGTGGTGGTTGAGCGTCAGGACGAGCTCGGGGCGGTGGCGGCGGATGGCGGCGGCGAAATCGCGGCGCAGGGCCGTGCCGTACTCGATGACGCCGTCGGGGTGGCCGAGGAACTCGACGGTCGCCACCCCCACGGCGGCGGCGCTCGCCCGCTGCTCGCGCTCGCGCAGCGGGCCGGCCTCGGCGGGGGAGAGGGTGTCGATCCCGGCCTCGCCGACGCTGGCCAGGAGGTAGACGCACTCGCGGCCGTCGTCCAGCCAGGAGGCGATGGCGGCCGAGGCGCCGTATTCGAGGTCGTCGGGGTGGGCGACGATCGCGAGGGCGCGCCGCCAGTCGGTGGGCATCTCCTTGAGCTGACCGGCGGGCCGCTCCGCACCGGGCGGCTCCGTCGGCGCGGCCTCCGCCGTGCCCTCCGTCCCCGCCGTGGCCGTCGCACCCGTCACGTCCGTCGCATCCGCCATCACGGTCTCCCTCAGCCTGTCGGATCCGCCCCGGCGCGCGCCGCGCGCCGTCGGCAGGGCGTTCGACGAAGCGTACGTCGCAGTTCTTCGCGACACGCGGGAACCCGGCGCTCCCGCGGTCCGACTACCTGATCCGGGACCGCACCGGCGGGCCCGTGGCGAACCGAAATTCCTGGAGTTGTCTGATGCGCCCTCGTGCGTGGTGCGGTGTTCTGGCCGCTGTGGCCCTGTCGGCGACGGCCTGCGGCGGTGGCGGCGGCGGTGAGGCGAAGAAGACCGACGACGCGGGCGCCGGCGCGCGGTCCGGCTTCCCGGTGACCGTCACGGACTGCACGGGCGCGAAGACCACCTTCGACGCGGCGCCGAAGAAGATCGTCACCAGCAACGCCGCGGGCCTGGAGCTGCTCATGTGGCTGGGCGCGGGCGACAAGGCGGCCGGCACGGGCTTCCCGCCCGGCAACGGCGCCATGCCGGGCCAGTACGCGGACCGTGCGGCGAAGGTGCCGGTGCTGGGGAAGACGGCGATCCCCAAGGAGAAGCTGCTGGGCTCGGGCGCGGACCTCTACGTGGACGCGTTCTCCTCCATGAAGAACATGGGCAAGATGGGCGACGCCCCCACGGCGGAGGAGTTCAAGGCCGCCGGCATCAAGCACGTCTTCCTGAAGTCGACGGCCTGCGCGGCGATGAGCAAGACCCCGCGCACGGACCTCTCGGGCGTCGAGGCCGACATCGAGGAGCTCGGCAAGGTCACCGGCACCTCCGCGCGCGCCGCCGAACTGGTGCAGGAGATGCGGAAGAAGACGGGCGCGGTGCGCGACGCCCTCAAGGACGTCCCCGCGGACAAGCGGCCCTCTTACTTCTTCTTCGACTACGACGCGGGCACCAAGCAGCCGATGGCCGTGTGCAACCGGCAGGTCGCCAACGCCGTGATCGGCATGGCCGGCGGCCGCAACGTCTTCGACGGCTGCGACGGCGACTTCAAGCCCGTGGGCTGGGAGGACGTCGTCGCCAAGAACCCCGACTGGATCCAGCTCGGCGTCCGCAACCGCGGCAGCGACGAGGCGAACGCCAAGGCCTTCGACGAGGCCGCGGAGTTCCTGAAGACCTTCCCCGCCACGAAGGACCTCACGGCCGTCAAGGAGGGGCACTTCCTGCGCGTCGGCTCCGAGCGGACCACGATCGGGGGCGTGCGCAGCGCGGACACCGTCCGCGAGATCGCGCACACCCTGCACCCGGACCGGGTCAAGTAGATGGCGGCGCTCACCACGGCGGCCGCGGAGGAGGCGCAGGAACGCGAGCCCGGGGCGCGGGCGCCGTGGGTGGCGGCCGCGCTGGGCTGCGCGCTGCTGATCGCGCTGACGGCCTCGGTGTGCCTGGGCTCCACGGACGTGCCGCTCGGCGACGTGTGGTCCTCGGTGGCGCGCGGGATCAGCGGCGGGGAGCCGGTGCCGGGCACGCAGGACCTGATCGTATGGCGGCTGCGGGTGCCGCGGGCGCTGCTGGCCGCCGTGGTGGGCGCGGGCCTGGGCCTGGTGGGCACCGCCGTCCAGGCCCTCGTCCGCAATCCGCTCGCGGACCCGTATCTGCTGGGCATCTCCAGCGGGGCCTCGCTCGGCGCGGTCGCGGCGATCGTGCTGGGGGCGGGCGCGGGCGGGCTGCTGGGACTCGGTCTCTCGGCGGCGGCGTTCGCCGGTGCGCTCGCGTCGTTCGCGCTGGTGTGGGCGATGGCGCGGCGCGGGGGCGGGTTCTCGCCGCTGCGGCTGGTGCTGGCGGGCGTCGGCATCGGCCAGTTCCTGTCCGGCTTCACGCACTATCTGGTGCTGCAGGCCGGCGACGACCAGCAGACCCACGGCGTGCTGTTCTGGCTGATGGGCTCCCTCGGCGGCGCCCAGTGGTCCACGCTCGGCGTGCCCGCCGCGGCCGTGGCGCTCGGCCTCGCCGCGCTCCTCGCCCGGGCCCGGGGGCTGGACGCGGTGCTGATGGGCGACGAGACCGCGGCGGGGCTGGGCGTGGACGTGACGCGGCTGCGGCGCGAGCTGTTCGTGGTGACGAGCGTGCTCACCGGCGTGCTGGTGTCCGTCTCGGGCGCGATCGGCTTCGTGGGGCTGATGGTGCCGCACGTGTGCCGGATGGTCGTGGGCGGCGCGCACCGCGTCCTGCTGCCGGTGGCCGCGCTCTTCGGCGCGGTTCTGCTGGTCGTGGTCGACCTGGTGGCCCGTACGGCCCTGCCGGACCAGGAGCTGCCGGTGGGCGTGGTCACGGCGCTGGTCGGCGCGCCGACGCTGCTGTACCTGCTGGACCGGCGTCTGCTGGAGAGAGGCTGAGAGGGGCTGGGGGATGGGCGGAATGAAGATCGCGATCGAGGACCTGGAAGTGTCCCTGTCCGGCCGGACGGTCGTCTCCGGGGTGCACCTGGTCGCGGAGGAAGGCGAGATCGCCGGGCTGGTCGGGCCGAACGGCAGCGGCAAGTCGACGGTCCTGCGCACCGTCTACCGCTATCTGCGGCCGCACGCGGGCCGGGTACTGGTCGGCGGTACGGACATCACGTCGCTGACCGCCGCCGAGTCGGCCCGGCGGGTGGCCGCGCTCCCGCAGGAGCGCGGCAGCGACTTCGAACTCTCGGTACGGGCGGTGGTGGCCATGGGCCGCACCCCGTACAAGCGGGCGTTCGCGGGCGAGGACCGCGCCGACGCGGAGATCGTGGCGGCGGCGCTGGCGGGGGTCGGGCTCGCCGGGGCGGAGAAGCGGCGCTTCTCGGCGCTGTCGGGCGGCGAGCGCCAGCGGGTGCTGCTGGCGCGGGCGCTGGCCCAGGACCCGCAGGTGCTGGTCCTGGACGAGCCGACGAACCACCTGGACGTCCTGCACCAGGTCGAACTCCTGGCCCTGCTGCGCGCGCAGCGCCGCACGACCCTGCTGTCCCTGCACGACCTGAACGCGGCGGCGTCGCTGTGCGACCGCCTCCACGTCCTGCACGAGGGCGCGCTCGTGGCCTCGGGTCCGCCGCGGGAGGTCCTGACCCCGGAGCTGCTGGCCGGCGTCTTCGGCGTCCGGGCGGCGGTCGTCGACCACCCGCTGACGGGCGACCCCCTGATCGCCTTCGACCACCGCACGCCCGCGGCGGGCGCGCCGCGGGCGGTGGCGGAGGGCGCGACGGCGACTGCGTGAGCCCGCCGGTGACGGCCACGCCGTGAGCCCGCCGTGACGGCGCCTGCGTGAGCCCGCCCGTCACGGCGACCAGGCGCCGTCAAGGCGACCAGGCGAGCCGCCCGTTCCGGTCCGGTGTCAGCCGATCGACTTGATCAGCTCGCCGTCCGCCGTATCGCCGCTCAGTTCCCAGAAGAACGTGCCGCCCAGCCCCTGACGGTTCTTGTACGCCGTCTTCCCGGCGATCGTCGACGGGGTGTCGTAGCTCCACCAGTCGCTGCCGCACTTGGCGTAGGCCGTGCCCGCCACCGTGCCGTTGGCCGGGCACGTGGCCTTGAGGACCTTGTAGTCCTCGAAGCCGGCTTCGTAGGTGCCCTTGGCGGGGCCGGTGGCCGTGCCGCCGGGGGCCGACCGGGTCACGCCGGTCCAGCCGCGGCCGTAGAAGCCGATGCCGAGCAGGAGCTTGGAGGAGGGGATGCCGAGGGACTTGAGCTTGGTGATCGTGGCGTCGGTGTTGAAGCCGGGCTTCGGGATGCCGGTGTAGGAGGTGAGGGGGGAGTGCGGGGCCGTGGGGCCCTTGGCGTCCCACGCGCCGAAGAAGTCGTAGGTCATGGGGTTGTACCAGTCGACGTAGCGGGCGGCCCCCGCGTAGTCGACGGCGTCGATCTTGCCGCCGTCGGAGGCGTCTGCGGTGATGGCGGCGGTGACGAGGTTGCGCGTGCCGAACTCGGCGCGCAGCGCGGCCATCAGCTTCGCGAACCCCTCGCGTCCGCTCGTGTCGCAGGTGAGGCCGCAGGCGTTGGGGTACTCCCAGTCGATGTCGATGCCGTCGAAGACGTCGGCCCAGCGCGGGTCCTTGACGAGGCCGTAACAGGACTCGGCGAAGGCGGCCGGGTTGCGGGCGGCCTCACCGAAGCCGCCCGACCAGGTCCAGCCGCCGAAGGACCAGACCACTTTGAGGCCCGGGTGCAGCTTCTTGAGCTTGCGGAGCTGGTTGAAGTTGCCGCGCAGGGCGCCGTCGTCCCAGGTGTCGGCCTTGCCGTCGACGCTGCCTGCGGCGTCGTAGGCCTTGTCGTAGTCGGCGTAGGAGTCGCCGATGGTGCACTTGCCGCCCGAGACGTTCCCGAAGGCGTAGTTGATGTGGGTGAGCCGGTCGGCCGAGCCCGACGTCTCGATGTTCTTGACGTGGTAATTGCGCTCGTAGACGCCCCAGTTGGTGAAGTAGCCGACGACCTTGCGGCCCGCGGCGGTGTCGTCGGCTCCGGCGGCCGGGGGCGCGGCGGGGGAGGCGTTCGCCGGACCGGTGAGGAGCGTCGTGGTGATCAGGACCCCGGCGGCGGCGAAGGCGGCCAGGAGGGTACGCGGTCGTGCGGGCATCGGTTCTCCTCGGTGGGGTGGGGAGAGCTGCTCTGCGGGGGTGACCTGGCATGAACGCGCTAAGCGTGTCCAGGACCATAGAAGGTCTGGACCAGTGCGGTCAATGGTTTGGACCATCCCCGTTCATGACTCCGTCACAAGCCCGTTGTGCCTGGTGCGCGACTTGTCAACCCGTGACGTCGGCCCGCCGATCGGGCATACTCCAAGCCGCCACAGCCGCAGGTCATCCGGTGCCGCGACCCGGCGCGGGATCATCGGCTGGGCATCACCGGCGACGGCGCCACACCCTTGCGCGCCCGTCGCCGCAGCGCCCGACAGGGAGGAGAGCGCCGCCATGACCGACCACGGCCCGCAGCCGGTGGAGCGACAGCTGCCCACCGAGGAGGCCCGCGACCTGCTCGCGCTCGTACGCGATCTGGTGCAGCGGGAGATCGAACCCACCGCGGCCGAGGAGGAGGAAGCCGGGCGCTTCCCCCGTGAGGTCTTCCGGCTGCTGTCCGCCTCCGGCCTGCTCGCGCTGCCCTACACCGAGGAGTTCGGCGGCGGGGACCAGCCCTACGAGGTCTACCTGCAGGTCCTGGAGGAGCTCGCGGCCGCCCGCCTCACCGTGGGCCTCGGCGTCAGCGTGCACACCCTCGCCTGCCACGCGCTCGCCGGCTACGGCACCAAGGAGCAGCAGGCCGAGCACCTGCCCGCCATGCTCGGCGGCGGCCTCCTCGGCGCGTACTGCCTCTCCGAGCCCTCCTCCGGCTCCGACGCCGCCTCGCTGCGCACCCGCGCCACCCGCGACGGCGACACCTGGACCATCGAGGGCACCAAGGCCTGGATCACCCACGGCGGCATCGCGGACTTCTACACCGTGCTGGCCCGTACGGGAGGCGAGGGCGCCCACGGCATCACCGCCTTCCTCGTCCCCGGCGACGCCCCCGGCCTGTCGGCCGCGGCACCCGAGCGCAAGATGGGCATGAAGGGCTCGCCGACGGCCCAACTGCACCTCGACGGCGTGCGGGTGCCGGACGCCCGCCGCATCGGCGAGGAGGGGCAGGGCTTCGCGATCGCCCTGTCCGCACTGGACTCCGGGCGCCTCGGCATCGCCGCCTGTGCGATCGGCGTCGCCCAGGCCGCGCTGGACGAGGCGCTCGCCTTCGCCGCCGGGCGGCGGCAGTTCGGCCGGCCGATCGCCGACTTCCAGGGCCTGCGCTTCATGCTCGCCGACATGGCGACCCAGATCGAGGCCGGCCGCGCGCTCTACCTCGCCGCGGCGCGGCTGCGCGACGCCGGCCTGCCGTTCTCCA
The DNA here is from genome assembly GCF_000719265.1 of Streptomyces roseoverticillatus. Taxonomy (GTDB): domain Bacteria; phylum Actinomycetota; class Actinomycetes; order Streptomycetales; family Streptomycetaceae; genus Streptomyces; species Streptomyces roseoverticillatus. Next base: position 197,375 of record NZ_JOFL01000005.1, read on the forward strand.
AGGAGGCGGCGATGGCCAAGCTCTTCTGCACCGACGCCGCGATGCGCGTGACCGTCGACGCCGTGCAGCTGCTGGGCGGCTACGGCTACACGGCCGACTTCCCGGCCGAGCGCTACATGCGCGAGGCCAAGGTGCTGCAGATCGTCGAGGGCACCAACCAGATCCAGCGGATGGTGATCGCCCGTCACCTGGCGGGCCCCGAGAGCCGCTGAGCACCGGCACGGCGGACGGGCCCGCACGGCCCGCCCGCCGGCAACGCTCCCGTGTCAGGACGGCCGGCGCATCTCCGGGACGCGGACCGGGCGCGAGCCGGGACCCCCGACGTGGGAGAACGGCTGCGTCCGCCAGTCCAGGCTCTCCGGCAGCGTGAGCATCAGCGCGGCGTCGAACTCCATGCCGTCCGGCGACTCGTCCGCCGCGGGCGCGTTCCCCATGGCGCGGCCCGAGCCGGGGCACACCGTGAGCCCGAAGGGATTCCACGGCGAGGGGCACAGTGCGTGCTCGGGGAGCACGTCCTCGTCGGGGAGCAGTGCGATCGGGCGCGCGCAGTCCGGGCACGTCACCCGGAACATCGTGCTGGTGTCGACCTCATAGGGCTCGTACGGGCTGCCGTCGCCTTCGTTCAGGCGTTCCAGGCTGGGCATAGTCTTTCTCCCCCTCGGATTGGCCGGCCAGGCGCGGCCTCGGCCACAGCAAGCACTTCCCGCGTGACGAGCCGGGTAATCTCCGCATCACGGAGGACACGGGTGCATATCTGTGTTGTTCGTCACATGTCTTTGTGCGTGGTCATGCGCCCCCACGGAGCCCGTCGACTGTGCCGCTCCGGCCCGGACCCAGTAGGTTGATCCGCGTGGAGGAGCTGGACAGAGAAATCGTGGAACTGCTCGTCAAGGACGGGCGGATGAGCTACACCGACCTGGGGAAGGCTACTGGCCTTTCCACCTCGGCGGTGCACCAGCGCGTGCGCCGGCTCGAACAGCGGGGCGTCATCCGCGGCTACGCGGCCGTCGTCGACCCCGAAGCGGTCGGGCTGCCGCTCACCGCGTTCATCTCGGTGAAGCCGTTCGACCCCAGCGCTCCCGACGACATCGCCGACCGGCTCGCCGAGATCCCCGAGATCGAGGCGTGCCACAGCGTCGCCGGCGACGAGAACTACATCCTCAAGGTGCGGGTGGCCACGCCGCTGGAGCTGGAGCACTTGCTGGCGCGGATCCGGTCCCTTGCCGGCGTCTCGACGCGGACGACGATCGTCCTGTCGACGCCGTACGAGGCGAGACCGCCGCGGGTGGGGTGACGCCGCGTCTTTTGCCCTCAATCGCCGGACGGCTCAATTTTTTTGCGGGCGGAGCCCCGGTTACGGGATGGGGCAGGGCAGGGGAGAAACTGATCCCATGACCGAGCCCCACGCATCCCAGGACAAGCCGCGCACCGTACTGCTGCGCAACGGCGACGTGCACAGCCCCGCCGACCCGTTCGCCACGGCCATGGTCGTCGAGCGCGGCGCCGTCGCCTGGGTCGGCTCCGAAGGGGCCGCGGACTCCTTCGCGGAAGGAGTGGACGAGGTCGTGGACCTCGGCGGCTCCCTCGTCACCCCCGCGTTCACGGACGCACACGTGCACACCACCGCGACCGGCCTCGCGCTCACCGGTCTCGACCTCACCGGCTCCCGCTCCCTGGCCGAGGCCCTCGACCGGATCCGGGCGCACGCCGCCGCCCGCCCCACCGAGGGCGTCCTCCTCGGCCACGGCTGGGACGCCAGCGCCTGGCCCGAGCAGCGCCCGCCGTCCCGCCGCGAGCTGGACGAGGCCACCGGCGGCCGGCCGCTGTACCTCACCCGGGCCGACGTCCACTCGGCCGTCGTGACCACGGCCCTGCTCGGCCTCGTGCCGGGCCTCGCCGGCCTGGACGGATACGCCGCCGAGGCGCCGCTGACGGGCGACGCCCACCACGCCGTGCGCGCCGCCGCGCACGCCGGGGTCACCCCCGCGCAGCGCGCCGCGGCCCAGGCGGCCGCGCTCGACCACGCCGTCTCGCTCGGCATCGGCTCCGTGCACGAGTGCGCCGGGCCGCAGATCTCCGGCACCGAGGACTTCACCGGGCTGCTGCGCCTCGCCGCCGCCCGCCCGGGCCCGCGCGTCGTCGGCTACTGGGCGGAAGCCGTCGCATCCGCGAACGACGCGGAGCGCATCCGCGAGCTCGGCGCGGCGGGCGCCGCAGGCGACCTCTTCGTGGACGGCTCCCTCGGCTCGCACACCGCGTGCCTCCACGAGCCCTACGCCGACCTGCCCGGCAGCACCGGCACCGCCCGCCTCGACGCCGCGGCCGTCGCCGCCCACGTCGCCGCGTGCACCGAGGCGGGCATCCAGGCCGGCTTCCACGCCATCGGCGACGCCGCGCTGACCGCCGTCGTGGAGGGCGTCCGCGCCGCGGCCGACAAGCTGGGACTGCCCCGCGTCCGCGCGGCCCGGCACCGCGTCGAGCACGCCGAGATGCTCACCCCCGAGCACATCGCGGCCTTCGCCGAGTTCGCCCTCACCGCCTCCGTCCAGCCCGCCTTCGACGCCACCTGGGGCGGCGACACGGGCATGTACGCCCAGCGCCTCGGCGTCGAGCGGGCCCGCACCCTCAACCCGTACGCGGCCCTGCTGCGCGCCGGCGTGCCGCTCGCCCTCGGCTCCGACAGCCCGGTCACCCCGCTCGACCCGTGGGGCACCGTCCGCGCCGCCGCCTTCCACCGCACCCCCGAGCACCGCATCTCGGTCCGCGCCGCGTTCACCGCTCACACGCGCGGCGGCTGGCGGGCGACCGGCAGCGACGACGCGGGCGTCCTCGTGCCCGGCGCACCCGCCGACTACGCGGTCTGGCAGGCCGGCGACCTCGTCGTACAGGTGCCGGACGAGCGCGTGGCGAGCTGGTCCACGGACCCGCGCTCGGGCACCCCGGGCCTGCCCGACCTGACCCCCGGCACCGGGCTCCCGGTCTGCCTGCGCACCGTCGTGGGCGGGCACACCGTCTACGAGCGTCCGAACGAGTGACTCCGCGCCCGGCGCGTACCGCCGAACGATGAGACGTCGGCCTGTCGCCGCCCGTGATCACTCGCCGTACTGACCTGCTGATTTAGTGCATATCCCCAGGTCGTGGAGGTGTTGACAGGGTCCGGGCGGCGGCCGGTAGGTTCTGCGGAGTCCACCACAGGACGTCCGGCCGGTGCACTTCCACACAGTCGTCGAACGCCGCTGGGCCATGGGGTGGTGCGCCGGGGAGCGGCCACCGCCACTGGCAGCCAGGTTCCAGCGCACGGGGGCGAGGGAGGTGCTGCCGGGCCGGCAGGTGTGACCCGGGTGGGGCCCGGACGTTCAGTAGACAACGGCTCTCGGTCGACCCGCAGCCAGCGGGTCCCAGGTCGGCCCGAAGGACGCCGGGCCCCCATTCGCCCCACCCCCCTCTTCCCGGCCCTTCCCCGGCCTGCCCCTGCTTTTGAGCGCCTTCCGCGCGCACCCAGGGCGGGCGCGGTGCCCCGAGCGATGTACCGTCGGGCTCACCACCGCAAGACAGCAGGAAGGCTCGCCCGTGCCCCCGGGTCCCGAAACCACCGCCGGAGCCGACGTGGCATCCGCCCCCGGCGACGAGCGCTCCCCGGCCGCCCCGGAGGAGACCGCACCCGTCGCGGGGGAGACCGCCGCGGAGGAGACGCCCGCGGAGGAGACCGCGCCCGCCCCGCAGGCGCGCCCCCGCCGGGCCGTGCGCCTCGCCCGGCTCGCACGCCGCGAGGCGGCCCGCACCGGGATCGCCGTGCTCTCCGGCATCGCGTTCGCCCTGTCCTTCCCGCCCTACGACGTGTGGCCGCTGTCGGTCGTGGCCGTCGCCGCGCTGGCCCTGCTGACCCGCGGGCGCACCGTCCTGCAGGCCGCCTGGACCGGCTTCGCCTTCGCCCTCCCCTTCTTCTTCGTGCTGCTGCGCTGGCTGCACGTCGTCGGCTACGACGCCGTGACCGGCCTGTCGATCGCCGAGGCCCTGTTCGTCGCCGCCCTCGGCGCGGCCCTCGCCCTCGTCTCCCGGCTGCCCGCGTGGCCGCTGTGGGGCGCCTGCCTGTGGGTCGCGCAGGAGCTGGCCCGCGACCGGCTTCCGCTGGGCGGCTTCCCCTGGGGCCGGCTCGCCTTCGCCAACACCGGCTCGCCGTTCACCCCGCTCGCCGCCCTCGGCGGCGCCCCGCTGGTGAGCTTCGCCGTCGCCCTCACCGGCGGCCTCCTCGCGTACGCCGTCACCGTCGCCCTGAAGCTGCGCACGGCCTCGGGCACGGGCCGGTTCAAGGCGGTGCTGCCGGGCGTCGAGGCGCTGGCGCTCGCCGTCGCCGTGCTGCTCGCGGGCTACGCGGTGCCCGTACCGGTCAAGGCCGACGACGAGGTCAAGGTGGCGCTCGTCCAGGGCAACGTCCAGCACGCGGGCATGGACTTCCTCGGCCGCCCGATGATGATCCTCGACAACCACGCCGAGGCCACCCTGCAACTGGCCAGGGACGTCAAGGCCGGCCGCGTGCCCAAGCCCGACCTCGTCATCTGGCCGGAGAACTCCTCCGACCTCGGCCCCTTCCAGTACCCGCAGGCCTACGACCGCATCGACGAGGCGGTCAAGGCGGTCGGCGTGCCCGTCCTCGTCGGCGCTCTGGTGGACCACCCGGGCCGGAGCGGCTATATCGACAACAAGGGCATCGTCTGGGACCCGAGGACCGGCCCCGGCGCCTCCTACGCCAAGCAGCACCCCGTGCCGTTCGGCGAGTACGTGCCCTTCCGCAGCGCCCTGAGTAAGGTCATCACCCGCCTCCAGCGCGTCCAGCGCGACTTCTACCCCGGCGACCACACCGGAGTGATGCAGGTCGGCCCGGCCCGGCTCGGCGACGTCATCTGCTTCGAGGTCGCCTACGACGAGATCGTCCGCGACACCGTCAAGGCCGGTGCCCGCGCCCTCGTCGTCCAGACCAACAACGCCACCTACGGCCGCACCGGCCAGCCCGAGCAGCAGCTGGCCATGTCCCGGCTGCGGGCCGTCGAGCACGGCCGCGCCGTCGTCACCGTCGCCACCAGCGGCATCAGCGCCGTGGTCGCCCCGGACGGCACGGTGCAGCAGCGGAGCGAGGAATTCACCCGCGACGTGATCAGCGCCACCCTCCCCCTGCGGGACGGGACGACCGTGGCCGACCGCGTGGGTGCGGCGCCCGAATGGGCGCTCGCTATGGTGGGCCTTCTGTCCTGTGCGGCCGCACTCCTGATCGGCCGTCGGGGACGGACGGACGAGCCGGAAAAGAGAGGCCAGCAGTGAACGACGGTGGGCAGCGGAGATTCGGTCCGCTCGGCACGACCTTGGTGATCATCCCGACCTACAACGAGGCGGAGAACATCAAGAGCATCGTCGGCCGGGTGCGGTCGGCCGTGCCGGAGGCGCACGTCCTCGTCGCCGACGACAACAGCCCCGACGGCACCGGCAAGCTCGCCGACGAGCTCGCGGGCGACGACGACCACGTCAAGGTCCTGCACCGCAAGGGCAAGGAGGGCCTCGGCGCCGCCTACCTCGCGGGCTTCCGCTGGGGCCTGGAGCACGGCTACGGCGTGCTCGTCGAGATGGACGCCGACGGCTCCCACCAGCCCGAGGAGCTGCCCCGCCTGCTCACCGCCCTCAAGGGCGCCGACCTGGTGCTCGGCTCCCGCTGGGTGCCCGGCGGCAGGGTCGTGAACTGGCCGAAGTCGCGCGAGATCCTCTCCCGCGGCGGCTCCACGTACTCCCGGCTGCTCCTCGACGTGCCGATCCGGGACGTCACCGGCGGCTTCCGGGCCTTCCGCCGGGAGACCCTGGAGGGCCTCGGCATGGAGGACGTGGCCTCCCAGGGCTACTGCTTCCAGGTCGACCTGGCCTGGCGCGCCGTCAAGGCCGGCTTCCACGTCGTGGAGGTGCCCATCACCTTCGTCGAGCGCGAGCTCGGCGACAGCAAGATGAGCCGCGACATCGTCGCCGAGGCCCTGTGGCGGGTCACCTCCTGGGGCGTCGGCTCCCGGGTCGGCAAGGCGCTCGGCCGCAAGTAGCCCGGCGAGCGTGCTGTGAGGGATGCCGGGAGGGGCGGGCCGGGCGGCCGCGCCGTAAGCGGCCCATAAGCGCCGCCCCCGGCTTCCGCCGCAGGCCAGGCACACTTGAGGCATGACGTTCGGAGCACAGCAGACGATGAACGGCCGCCCGCCGCAGCGGCGGCGCGCCCGCAGGCTCATCCCCCTGGGAGTGGCCCTCTGGGCCGTCCTGGAGATCTGGCTGCTCACGCTGGTGGCCGGTGCCGCGGGCGGCCTGACCGTCTTCGCCCTGCTGGCCGGCGGCGTCGTCCTCGGCTCCTACGTGATCAAGCGGGCCGGGCGGCGGGCCTGGAAGCGGCTCACGGTCTCCCTGCAGCCCGGCGGCGCGACCGCCGGGCCGGGCGGCCAGGAGACCGGTGGCAACGCCCTCACGATGCTCGGCGGCCTGCTGATCATCCTGCCCGGGCTGCTCTCCGACGCGGCCGGCCTGCTCTGCCTCTTCCCGCCCACCCGCGCCCTGCTGCGCAAGGCGGGGGAGCGGTGGCTGGGCCGGCCGGCGGCCCCCGGCACGCTCGGGGACGCCTTCCGGCAGGCCCGCAGCGCCGACCTGGGCGGCATGGGCACGGGCGGCCCGGCCGGGCCGGGCGGGTCCGGCGGCAAGGTCGTCCAGGGCGAGGTCATCCGCGACGACGAGCCGCCCGCCCCTCGCCCGGGCGGCCCTCAGCTGCCGCGTTGAGAGACGCGCAAAAGGGCCCGGGCCACTGCTTCGGCAGCGGCCCGGGCCCTTTTGTTACTGCGTGGTGTCCGCTCAGGCGGACTTGCGGGTGTCCCGCGGATGAACGGCAATGTTCATGGCGCCGGAACGAAGGACCGCCAGCCGCTCGGCCAGCACCTCCTCCAGCTCCTCACGAGTACGTCGCTCCATGAGCATGTCCCAGTGCGTACGCGCAGGCTTGCCCTTCTTCTCCTCAGGACCGTCGCCGTCCACCAGGAGTGCAACGGCGCCGCACGCCTTGCACTCCCACTCCGGCGGAATCTCCGCCTCTACCGAGAACGGCATCTCGAATCGATGGCCGTTCGGGCATGCGTACTCCACCGCCTGGCGCGGGGCCAGATCGATGCCGCGGTCGGTCTCGTAGCTGGTAACCACAAGTCGCGTGCCGCGGAGAGCTCGCTCACTCATGAATCGTGCCTCCCGGGCTTAGTCGCCCACAGGACAGGTGTCGCTGTCGTCGTCATCCGGTCAACGTCCGGTCGGCGGTGAAGATTCCCGTTGAGGGACATGCGTCGCCCGTCGTGCCGCCCCTTGTTGTACCCACCAACGCCCGTTTTGTCACATCTGGCAACGGATGTCACCCTGCGTTTCTGTCGCTTTAGCGTGCAGTAACGGTTCGTTCGGTGGGTCGAAGGCGTACACTACCGGGCCACTTCCTCCCGGCCTAAACCAGGTCCGGAACTTTCTCCCCGGCCGGGGTCGCAGGGGCCGGAACCGATCGCTCCGGAAGGGCGAACCGGCGCAGGAAGAACTGCGACAGCGGGCCGATCGCCAGGGCGTAGAAGACGGTGCCCGCGCCCACCGAACCGCCCAGCGCGAACCCCGTCGCCAGCACGACCACCTCGATGCACGTCCGCACCAGCCGCACCGAGCGGCCCGTGCGCCGGTGCAGCCCCGTCATCAGCCCGTCCCGCGGGCCCGGGCCGAACCGCGCCGAAATGTACAGCCCCGTCGCCACCGCGCACAGCACCACCGAGAAGCCCAGCAGCGGGATCCGCAGCCACAGCGACCGCGGGTCGGGCACCACACTCAGTGTCGCGTCCATCGCCAGGCCGATGACCAGCACGTTCGAGACCGTGCCCAGGCCCGGCCGCTGCCGCAGCGGGATCCAGAGCAGCAGGACGAGCGCGCCGATCGCGATCGACGCCGCGCCGATCGAGATGCCCGTGTGGCGCGCGACGCCCTGGTTCAGCACGTCCCACGGCGCGAGCCCCAGCCCCGCCCGCAGCTGCAGCGCGCCGCTCACTCCGTACAGCGCGAGCCCGACGTAGAGCTGCAGCAGCCGGCGGGTGAGGGATGGCACTCCCGACGGTCCCCCTGATGCGGACAACGGTTCCTCCTGACGGTCGGCACGGCCCCGAAAGCGCGTGCTCGGCATATTGAGCGGCCACCCGCAGTGGTGCGAGTGGCCTGCCGCATGTCAGTCTGGAGAACAGGTGGACGCAAGATCCATGGCCAATCCCCGAAAGGTGGACCGATTCAGATGAGTCATTGGACCTCGTCGGTAGGTGCGCAGAAGCTCGCGCGTCTTCTCGGCTCGCAGCGGGAGCGCGAGACGCAGGGCGTCCGCGGCACGGTCACACCCCTCGGCGGCCGCCGCGCCCCCGCCTACCGCTCGCTCGCCGACGGCATCCGGCTCCTCGTCCTCGAAGGGCGCGTGCCCGTCGCCGCCCGGCTGCCCGCCGAGCGGGAGCTCGCCGCGGCCCTCTCCGTCAGCCGCACCACCGTCGCCGCCGCCTACGAGGCGCTGCGCAGCGAGGGCTTCCTCGAATCCCGGCGCGGCGCCGGCAGCTGGACCGCGGTCCCCGCCGGCAATCCGCTGCCCACCCGCGCCCTGGACCCGCTGCCCCCCGAGGCCGCCGGCTCCGTCATCGACCTCGGCTGCGCCGCCCTGCCCGCCCCCGAGCCCTGGCTCGGCCGCGCCGTCCAGGGCGCGCTGGAGGAGCTGCCGCCCTACGCCGCCACCCACGGCGACTATCCCGCAGGGCTGCCCGCCCTGCGCCAGGCCGTCGCCGACCGGTACACCGCCCGCGGCGTGCCCACCATGCCCGAACAGATCATGATCACCACGGGGGCCATGGGCGCCGTCGCCGCCATCTGCCGGCTCTTCGCCGGGCGCGGCGAGCGGGTAGCCGTCGACTCGCCCTCCTACGCCAACGTCCTCCAGCTCATGCGCGAGGCCGGCGCCCGGCTCGTGCCCGTCGCCATGGGCGACGGCCTCGCCGGCTGGGACCTGCCGGCCTGGCGCCAGGTGCTGCGCGACGCCGCCCCCCGCATGGCCTACGTCATCGGCGACTTCCACAACCCCACCGGCGCCCTCGCCACCGAGGAACAGCGCCGGCAGCTCGTCGAGGCCGCGCGCGCCGCGGGCACCCTGCTCGTCGCCGACGAGACCATGGCAGACCTCTGCCTGGAGCCCGGCCTGGAACTGCCCCGCCCCGTCTGCGCCTTCGACCCCGCCGGCAGCGCCGTCATCACCGTCGGCTCCGCCAGCAAGTCCTTCTGGGCCGGGCTGCGCATCGGCTGGGTGCGGGCCGCGCCCGACGTGATCCGCAGCCTCGTCGCCGCCCGCGCCTACGCCGACCTCGGCACGCCCGTCCTCGAACAGCTCGCCGTCACCTGGCTGATGACCACCGAGGGCTGGGACGCCGCCGTCGGGATACGGCGGACGACGACGCGCGAGAGCCGCGACTCGCTCGTGGCGGCGGTCCGCCGCCATCTCCCCGGCTGGGAGTTCACCGTGCCGCGCGGCGGACTCACCCTGTGGGTCCGCACCGGCGGCCTCTCCGGCTCCCGCATCGCCGAGGCGGGCGAGCGGCTCGGGGTACGGGTCCCGTCGGGCCCCCGCTTCGGAGTCGACGGCGCGTTCGAGGGCTACGTCCGGTTGCCGTTCACGGTCACCGGCGCGGTCGCGGAGGAGGCGGCGTCCCGCCTGGCGGAGGCGGCCCGCCTGGTGGCGAGCGGCGCGACGGCCGCGGTGGAAGCGCCGCGGACGTTCGTGGCCTGAGGCCGGTCCGAGGCGCTGATCCGGTCTGCGGTTGCGGCCGCGCCTTGCGCCGGGCCGCGCCGCGGGGGTTGCGCGCCGCCGGTCTGCGATCACCGTGCCCTCATCCCGCCGGGACGGTGAGCAACCAGTAGCGGCCTGTCCGGCGGTGCCGGACTCGCCTGGTGTGTGTACGGCACCGCCGGACTGCGCCGTGGGGGGTTGAGCGCCGTGGCGGCGGAGCCAGGGTGGGTGGCTCGGTACAGGGTTACCGCCGTGCCTTGTTTCCTCCGGGACGGTGAGCAACCAGTAGCGGCTTGTCCGGCGGTGCCGGACCCGCCTAGGGGGTGCGCGGCACCGTCTGACCGCGCCGCCACGGCGGAGCCGGGCCCGGCTACCTCGCTCCCGCCGGGAGGGGATCGTCGTCGGGCCGGCCGCCGGCCGGGAGGAGGGCCAGGACGGCCTCGCGTTCGTGGTCGGACGTTTCCTCGTCGTACGGGTCGGGCGTCGCCGGCACCTGCAGCCGGTGCACCGGGCCCGTGCCCAGGCGGGCGTAGCCGCGCCCCGGAGGCGCCTCCGGCGGTGGCGTGGTGCGCGGCGGGGCGCCGAGCACGGCCCGGACCTGTTCGTCGGTGACGGCGCCCAGCAGCACGCGGGCGCGCGTGAGCGCGAGCACCGGCTCCGCCAACTGGGCCGCCGCGTCGTCCAGGTGGTCGCCCAGGACGACCGTGACGTTCGCGATCCGCCCGTGCCGCAGCGGCACCTGCAGCAGTACCTGGGGGTCGGCCCGGCCCTCGGCCGCGGCCAGGTGGCCGAGCGCGGTGGGCCGGTCGACGACGATCCACAGGGGGCGGCGGACGTCCTCGGGCGGCTGGTGGCCTTCCTGGCGCGCGCGGTTGGCCGTCATGAGCCGCCGTTCGGTCTCGTGCGAGGCCCACTCCAGGACGGCGAGGGCGCCGGCGGCCGAGGACTCGACGGCCAGGACGCCGTCGCGGCCGCGGAGGAAGGAGAACTCGCCGGACCCGCTGCCGTCGACGGCCACCACGTCGCCCTGGTGCAGGGCCTGGAGGGCGAGGGAGCGCAGCAGCGTGCTGGTGCCGGCGGAGGGCCGGCCGAGGACCAGCAGGTGCGGCTCCGCGGAGCGCGGGCCCGTGCGCCACAGCACGGGCGCCTCGTCACGGCGGTCGGTGCCGTCGAAGACGGGCAGGGTGCGGTGCACCTCGCCGGGGTCGGTGAAGCCGAGGACGGTCTCGCCGGGCGCGGTCACGAACCGCTGGGCGAAGATGTCGGCGGGCAGCGCGGGCAGCACGTGCACGTGGAGGCGGTTGGCCTCCGCGTCCCAGTCGAACCGGTACTCGCGCCCCCGCCCGGCCTTCATCCGCAGCAACTGCTCGATCCTGGCCCGGGCTTCCGGTTCTCCGTCGGGGAAGTAGGCGGGGTAGCGCAGTTCCAGGGAGCCGAGCCGGCCCTCGTGGTCGAAGGAGTGGGCGGCGAAGGCCTCTTCCCAGTCGCCGTCGTGGGCGTAGAGCGGCGCCGGGTCCTCGGGGACGGAGAGGTAGGGCACGAGGGCCTCGTACAGCGCTTGGAGCCGCTCGCCCTCGCTCTCGCGGACCGTCTCGGACGCCGGGTCGCGGTCGCGCCCGGCCCAGGCCGCGAGGGTCATGAGGGCGACGCCGGTGAGCGGCGGCCCGTACGGCAGGAGCATCACGATGGCCGTGCACGAAGCCGCGAGCAGCAGCGTGGGGCCGCGGCGGTCGCCCGGTGTCCGCTGCCACCTGCGCCACGCCCCGGCGGCCAGGACGCGCAGGCCGCGCGCGATGACGCAGAGCGGGTGGAATATGTCGGCCGCGCTGTCGGCCGCCGTGCGCGCGAGCTCCTGCCCGCGGGCGACGGGCCGGCCGCCGGCCAGGGTGCGGGGGAGCTGTCGTGGGTCCACGTCGGTCTCCTCCTGCGGGGGTTGCGGCCGGAGCGCCGCCCGGTGCGGGGGTCAGAACTTGAGGCCGCCCAGGAGCCCCGCGAGGCTGGCGCTGCCGGCCCTGATGCTGGGGGCGATGGCCGTGCTGGAGAGGTAGAAGCCGAAGAGGGCGCAGACGATGGCGTGGCTGGCCTTCAGGCTGTCCTTGCGGAAGAACAGGAAGACGATGACACCGAACAGCACGACGCCGGAGATGGACAGGATCATGACGTTTCTCCTGAGTGGGTCGAGGGGTTCACCATGAGCTCCTCAGGACTCACGGAAAGTATTAATGCGAAAAAAAGACAGCGCAGTTCGATCAGTGGGGCCTTCGTCGTGATCGTCGGAGGGGCGGCAAGGGGCCGCAAAAATGCAAACCGCCTGTCCGGGGCCGCGGGCCGCGCCTCCGCACCGGCGCCGACCGGCTGCGAGACTTCCCGTGCGGGTGTCCGGCGATTCACCCGAACGGGCGCGTCCGTGCCTCCCGGACAGCGCGTGGCACCCGTACATAGGGTGGGGGTACACCGATATCGCGTGCACCCGTGCGCACTGACCGGAGGACCGCGGACCCATGACCGAGCAGACTCCCGAGACCGAGCCCGCCCACGACCCCGAGGTGCTCCAGCTCGCCGCCAAGGTCTTTGACCTGGCGCGCCACGGAGACACCGACACGCTCGCCGCCTACGTGGACGCCGGCGTGCCGGCCAACCTCACCAACGACCGCGGCGACTCGCTGCTCATGCTGGCGGCCTACCACGGTCACCTCGACGCGGTCCTGGCCCTCCTGGAGCGCCAGGCGGACCCGAACCGGCCCAACGACCGCGGGCAGACCCCCCTCGCGGGCGCCGTCTTCAAGGGCGAGGACGAGATCATCCGCACGCTGCTGGCGCACGGCGCGGACCCCGGCCTGGGAGCGCCTTCCGCCGTAGAGGCGGCGGGCGTGTTCGGGCGGCAGGACCTGCTGGAGCTCTTCCGGGGCAAGTAAGTCCGCGCGGTTGCGCCGTCGCGACGGCGGCCCCGAGCCCCTGAACGGCCGGGCCGGCACCGCAGGTCCGGCCGTTCACGCTTTCCCAAGGGTTTGGGGCCGTCCCCGGAAGCCCCCGCTGTTACCCGCCGCAACAGCCGCTTCTTAAAACCCTCTTAGCTCCGTTCGTTATCAACTCTCCATGTCCATCACAACCTGCCGCGCCGCCGCCCTCGTGCTGGCCGCCACCCTTCCGTGCCTCACCCTCGCCGAGCCCGCGCACGCCGCGGCCGGGCCCGCGCAAGCGGTGCGCGTGCACGGCCGGTCCGTCGGCATTCCCGTCCGCGGCGGCACCGCCACCGTCGACACCGCCACCCTGCGCGTCACCGCCCGCACGGCCGCGGGCGGCACCGTGGAGCTCTCCGCGCCGGCCGTGACCGCCCCCGGCGCCCCGGGTGCCGTCACCGCCACCGCGGACGGCGCACGCTGGACCTACCCCGGCACCGGCCTGGAGGTCACCGCCCGCGCCGAGAAGGGCAGGCTCCTCGTCACCGTCCGGTCCACCGGCACCGCCGACCGCACCCTGAAGTGGCCCGTCACGGGCACCGGTTCCACCACCTCCGCCCTGCAGCTGCCGCGCGGCGAGGGGCTGTCGATCCCCGCCGGCGACACGTTCTGGAACGGTCCCGGGGCCGGGCTCGCGGGCAGCAGCATCGCCATGGAATCCGGCCTCACGATGCCCCTGTGGGGCTGGTCCGCGGGCCGGAGCGGCGTCAGCTACCTCGTCCCCACCGACATCGGCACCGCGCTCGACGTCACCTCCGAGAAGGGCACGCTACGCGCCACCGCCGCCCACACCTTCTCCCGCGGCGAGGGCACCACCGACTACACCGTCGCCTTCAGCCTCACCGACGGCTCCCCGGTCGCCCCCGCGCTGGACTACCGCGCCTGGCTGAAGGAACACGGGCAACTCGGCAGCCTCAAGGGCAAGATGGAGGCCGTCCCGGCGAACAAGAAGCTGCTCGGCGCCTTCCACGCCTACACCTGGGGCCGGGCCCGTACCGCCGACGGCGTCCGCGAGCTGCGCGCGCTCGGCGTGGACCGCATGTGGCTCGGCTACGACGCCGACGACCAGCCCATGACCCCGGATGCCGTCAAGGCCGCCAAGGACACCGGCTACCTCGCCGGGCCCTACGACTCCTTCGCCAACGGCCAGGACCCGCAGAAGTCCGACGCGCCCACCTCCGTCTGGCCGGACAAGGTCTACCCGGACTTCTGCGTCCAGCGCGCCGACGGCTCGCCCGAGCCCGGCTTCCACGACCGCGGCTGCTACCTCAGCACCGAGGCGTTCGAGAAGGCCGAGCCCACCCGCCACTACCTCGCCGACCGCACCCGCAAGATGACCGCGAACGGCGCCGACAGCTACTTCCTCGACGTCGACGCGGCCGGCGAGCTCTACCGCGACCACAGCGCCGCCCACCCCCAGACCAAGGCCCGCGACCGAGCAAACCGCCTCGCCCGCATGAAGCGCCTCGCCGACGGCGACAAGCTCGCCCTCGGCTCCGAGTCCGCGGGCGCCTGGGCCAACGAGGCGCTGTCCTACGACCACGGCTCCGGCACGCCCGTCCACGACGGCCTGTGGGCCGCCCAGCGCGACAAGGAGAAGTGGGGCGGCTACGCCCCCGCCAAGGCGCCCGGCATCTTCTTCAAGCCCGCCGAGCTCCCGGCCGACGTCGCCAAGGCCATGTACGACCCGGCCTACCGCGTCCCGCTGTTCGAGACGGCCCTCCACGACTCCCTCGTCAACGCCGAGCGCTGGGAGCTCTCCTACGACAAGCTGCCGCAGCAGAAGACCACCCGCGCCCTGCTCGCGATGCTCTACAACACCCCGCTCAACTTCGTCATCGGCGGGGACTCCCTGGAGAAGCGGGGCAGCGAGCTCGCCGCCCTCCAGAAGTACTTCTCGCCCCTCCACCGGGCGGCCGGCACCGAGCCCATGACGGACTTCCGCACGCTGACCGGCGACCGCAGCGTCCAGCGCACCGCCTTCGGTGACGGCACCCTCACCGTCACCGCCAACTTCGGCACGAAGGCGTACGAGGGCCTGCCCGGCGGCTGCGTGGACGCGAAGCTCAAGGACGACAAGAAGCCGCGGCGGCTCTGCCCCGCCACGGTGAACGTCAACTCGTAGCGCCCAGGGCCAGCACGGCATCCAGCATGTCGGCCTCCTCCGCCCGCTTGTCCTCCCGGTACCGCACCACGCGCGCGAACCGCAGCGTCACCCCCGCCGGGTACCGGGAGGACCGCTGGAGGCCGTCGAAGGCGACCTCCACCACCAGCTCCGGCCGCACGGTCACCACGAAGCCGTCGTCGCTCACGGCCAGCTCCCGCAGCCGCTCCGTCTGCCACGCCAGCATCGCGTCCGTCATGCCCTTGAACGTCTTGCCGAGCATCGCGAAGGAGCCGTCCGGCCGCCGCGCCCCCAGGTGCAGGTTCGACAGCTTCCCCGTACGCCTCCCGTGCCCCCACTCCACCGCCAGCACCACCAGGTCCAGCGTGTGCACCGGCTTCACCTTCAGCCACGCGGAGCCCCGCCGCCCCGCCGTGTAGGGCGCGTCCAGCGCCTTGACCACCACGCCCTCGTGGCCGCGCCGCAGCACCGCCTCCGCGAAGTCCCGCGCCGCGGCGCGGGCTCCGGCCTCCGCCGGGTCCGCGACCACCAGGCGCCGCACCCGCAGCGGCTCGGGAACCACCCGCGCCAGCTCCGCGTGGCGCCCGGCCGAGGGCAGCGCCAGCAGGTCGCGGCCGTCCACGGCCAGCAGGTCGAAGAAGACGGGCGACAGCGGCACCGTCACCGCCGCCCCGGCCACGTTCAGCCGCGAGCCGACCCGGCCCGCGGTCTCCTGGAACGGGCGCGGCCGGCCCTCCGCGTCCAGCGCGATCACCTCGCCGTCCAGCACGGCGGACGACACCGGCAGCTCCCGTGCCGCGCGGCAGAGCTCGGGCAGCCGCTCGGTGATCTCCTCCAGCCTGCGCGTCCAGATCCGTACGGAGCCGCCGTCGCGGTGCACTTGGACGCGGATGCCGTCGAGCTTCTCCTCGACGGCGCACGGCCCGAGCCGGTCCAGCGCCTCGTCGACGTCCTTGGCGGTGTGCGCCAGCATCGGCAGCACCGGGCGCCCGACTTCCAGCCGGAAGTCCGCCAGCGCCGCCGGGCCCCGCGCCAGCAGCTCCCGGGCGACCGCGGCGAGCGAGCCGCCCAGCATCACGGCCCGCCGCACCTCGGCGGGGTCCGCGCCGGCGGCGGCCGCGAGGCCCTCGGCCGCAGCCGCGTCCAGGGCGCCCTGGCGCAGCTCCCCGCCGAGCAGGCCCCGCAGGAAGCGCTGTTCCTCCGCGGTGGCCGCGGCCATCAGCGCGTCCACCAGGCGGCGCCGCTCGGCCTGCGCGCCCTTGCCGGCGACGGCGGCGAGGGCGCCGACCGCCCGGTCCACCTCCGCGACGGTCAGCACGGGGACGGCCGCGGGCGCCGGCGAGTCGCGCAGCACGCTCCAGCCGACGCCGACCCTGCCCTGCGGCAGCCGCCCCGACAGGTACGTCAGGGCGACCGGCGCCTCGTGCGGGTCCGCGCCGCGGAAGAGACCGGCCAGCAGGGCGGTCTTCTCCGACCGCGCGGACGTCGCGGCCACCTCGGCGGACACGCGGGCGACATCGGCGAGGAGCATGCCTTCATCGTGCTACGGGTGCACCCGGAGCGCAGTCCGGCTCAGCCCTGCCGCTGCCGCTCCCAGAACGCGCAGTGGTGGGCGGCGCCGAAGTCGACCGGCCGGATGCCGTCCGCTCCCGGCGCGAGGGACAGCGTGAGCGGGTCCCGGTCCCGGAAGACCGGCCAGCGCGGGGCACCGGCCGCGTTCGGGTCACCGGTGCGCGCGAAGCGGGTCCAGTAGTCGGTCATCCGGTCCGACAGCGCGACCTGGGCCTCGTTCAGCGGCTTCTGGAGGGGGAAGCCGGTGAACAGGTAGGCCAGTTCGAAGGCGTGCGAGGCGCCGTAGGGAAAGCCGGGCACGGCGGGGATCCCCTCCATGACGGGCGCGTCACGGTCGGCGAACTCGTAGGCGTACGTGGGCACGCGCCCGGCCAGCGCCTTGTCGGCCTGGAACGCCGAGCACGCGAACGTGGTGTCGGTGAGCACCGCGGACCAGGCCAGCGCGGGTGTGGGGTACTTGCTCAGCGGGTACTCCGCCTCGACGGCGCCCGCCGCCGCGCCGAAGGACTCCGTCAGCCGGGCCCGGTAGTCGCGCGCGTCCCGCAGCGGGTACTGGCCCAGGCTGAGGCCGACGAACAGCCGCATCTCGTCACTGGTCGTGCCCTGGACCACCGGCACCCGGTGGAAGCGGCCGGCGGCCAGCGCGCGGCCGGGCGCCGCCGGCAGCAGGGCGTTGCCGTAGGCGGGCTTGCTGAACGTCTGCGAAAGCTCGGGCGTGATCAGCTTCTCCGCGCTCAGCCCGCGCAGGCAGTCCAGTGCCCCGGGCCCCTCCGGGCAGCCGAGCCGGCCGGCCGCCGCGGCACCCGCGTCCTGGACGGTCTTCTGCGGCTCGAAGAACCCGGAGCCGGGCGTGCCCGGAACGATGGCGCCGCGGGGGAACGCAGTGGTGCACGAGCCGCTCTGCAGCACGGCCTTGTGGAAGAGGCCGGCCGCCGTGGGCGAGGTGAGCTGGGCACAGGTGCTGATGGCGCCCGCCGATTCGCCGAACAGCGTCACGTTGCGCGGGTCGCCGCCGAAGCGGGCGGCGTTGGCCTGCACCCAGCGCAGGGCCGCCTGCTGGTCGGCCAGGCCGAAGGCGGGCGCGTCGCCGAGCTCCGGGTGGCCGAAGAAGCCGAGGGCGCCCAGCCGGTAGTTGACCGTGACGACGACGGCGTCGCCGCGCGCGGCCATCCGCCCGGCGTTGTACTCGCCGCCGGAGCCGCCGGTGAACCCGCCGCCGTGCACCCACACCATGACGGGCCGGCCCCGGCCCGGGGCACGGCCGGCCGGCGTGGCGACGTTGAGGTACAGGCAGTCCTCGGAGCCGGTGGCGGGCCCGGTGCCGAACACCGGCAGCTGCAGGCACTTCGGGCCCGGCGCCCCCGCGTCCCGCACGCCCTCCCAGCGGCGTGCGGGCTGCGGCGCGCGCCACCGCAGCGGGCCGGTGGGCGGCGCGGCGTACGGTATGCCCTCGTACGTGGCGTACGTGCCGTGCGACCTGCCGCGCACCGGGCCGTGGTCGGTGCCCACGACCGGCCCGTCCGGCGTGCGGGTCCGCGGCCCTGGCGGCGCCGCGGCGGCGACGGAGGTGATGGACAACAGCGCGAGGAGGAGGGCGAGCAGGGCCCCGCCTCTGCGGTGCGGGAGCCGGACATGCTGCATTGCGTATGTCCTTTCGGCTTGCGGGCACGTGGTCGGGCCCGGGCACCGGGGTAGGTACCCATCCCGGCCCGCAGGTATCTCCGCGCCGCGCCACTACCGCCCGTCACGTCATGGCCGGGGCCCGATGACCTCCGTTCCCTCGGTGACGGTGATGGCCGCCGCGGGGCACGAGTCCGCCGCGTCCAGCAGCGCCTCGTCGGGCCCCGCCGCCTCTCTCAGCGGCCGGGACCGCTCGTCCTCCAGCCGGAACGACTCCGGGGCGAGGGCCGCGCAGATCCCCGACCCGAGGCAGGCGCTCCGGTCCACCGTCACCCGCCACGCCGTCGCGTCCGCCGCCGCTCCTGCCGTCGCGTCCGCCACGGGGCTCACCACGCCACCGGCATCGAGCGCGGCCCGCGGACCAGCATCTCCGTCTTCCACACGACGTCACCGGCCGGGCGGAGCCCCGGCAGCCGCAGGACCAGGGCCCGCAGCGCCTCCTGCAGCTCCAGCCGGGCCAGCGGCGCGCCGAGGCAGTGGTGCACGCCGTGGCCGAAGCCGAGGTGCTGGTTGCCCTCGCGGCCGATGTCGAGGACCTCCGGGGCGGCGAACCGCCCGGCGTCCCGGTTGGCCGCGCCGACGGACACGAGCACCGCGTCGCCCTTGCGCACCAGCGTCCCGCCCACCTCGGCGTCCTCCAGGGCGTAGCGGGCGAACGACGCTCCCGCGCCCAGCGGGACGAAGCGCATCAGCTCCTCCACGGCGCGCGGCAGCAGGGCCGGGTCGTTGCGCAGCCGCTCCAGCTCGCCGGGGTTGCCGAGGAGGGTGAGCACGAAGTTGGGCACCTGGGTCGCGGTGGTCTCGTGACCGGCGACGAGGATGCCCACGCACAGGTCGATCAGCTCCAGCTCGGAGAGCCGGTCGTTCACGTCGCGCGCTTCGATCAGCGCCGTCATCAGATCGTCGGCCGGGTGCGCGCGGTGCTCCTCGACGAGCCCGGCCATGTAGGCCCGCAGCTCGTCCCGGTTGGCCGTCTTCTCCTCCGCGGTCAGCGAACTCGTCGACAGCGCGGCATCGCTCCACCTGCGGAACCGCGGCCGGTCCTCCACCGGGACCCCGAGCAGCCGGCAGATCACCGCCACGGGGATGGGCAGCGCGTAGTCCTCGACCAGGTCGGCGGGCGGGCCCGCCGCCACCATCGCGTCCACCAGGCTCTCGGCGAGCGCCCGCACGTCCGGCCGCAGCTTCTCGACCCGAGGCGTGGTGAACGCCTTGGTGACCAGCGTGCGCAGCCGGGTGTGGTCGGGCGGGTCCATGCTCAGCAGGCCGGTGCTGGGCGGCCCGTCACTGCGGCGCGGCTCGTCGTGGTGGACGCTCTCGGCGCGGCTGAACCTCCGGTCGCCGAGGACGAGGCGGGCGTCGGCGTAGCGGGTGACGAGCCAGGCGGGCTCGCCGTACTCCATGCGGACGCGCAGCAGGCCCTCGCCGCTGCGCGCTTCCGCGTACTTCCCGGACAGGTCCAGTCCGGTGGGGTCGTTGAAGGGATAGGCGGTGGGCTCGTCATGGGCGATGGACATCCGGGCGCCTCTTTCCTGGCTGTTCCTGCCTGGTTTTCCTGCGATTCCCTGGCTCCCCCGCGCCATCGCGGCCCGCGGCCGCGGTGACCCTTCAAGCCTCCGCAAAAATGGGTGCCTCAGTCAACAAGGCGTCACCCGGTCGGTGCCGCGGCGCGGGCCCGGCCCGCGCTGTCGCTGATCCGTATCAGCAGCGCCACCATCAGCCAGTTGGCGACGAGCGAGGAGCCGCTCTTGGCGAGGAACGGCAGTGCCTTGCCGGTCAGCGGTATCAGGCCCAGCACGCCGCCCGCCACGACGAAGACCTGCAGGGCCAGGGCCGCCGAGAGCCCCACCGCCAGCAGCTTCCCGAACGGGTCGCGCAGGGCCACCGCCGTGCTCAGACCCCGCTGCGCCAGCAGCGCGTAGAGCATCAGCACGACCATCGTGCCGGCCAGACCCAGCTCCTCGCCGACCGTGGTGAGGATGAAGTCGCTGCGGCCGGCGAAGCCGATCAGATCGGGGTGGCCCTGGCCGAGACCCGTGCCGGTCACGCCGCCGCTGCCGAAGCCGAACAGCGCCTTCGCGAGCTGGTCCGAACCGGCGTTCTGGCTGTGCAGCGCGGCGAACGGATGCTGCCAGGCGTCGATGCGGCCCTTGACGTGCGGCTCTGCCGAGCCGACCACGACGGCGCCCGCCGCCGCCATCAGCACCCCGCACAGCACCCAGCTGAACCGCTCGGTCGCCACGTACAGCATCACCACGAACAGCCCGAAGAAGATCAGCGACGTGCCCAGGTCGCGCTCGAAGACGAGCACCAGCAGGCTCAGCACCCACACCGTCAGGATCGGCGCGAGCTGCCGCCCCGGCGGCAGCCGCACCCCCAGCACCTTGCGGCCCGTGAGGGCCAGCGCGTCCCGGTGGATCACCAGATAGCCCGCGAAGAACACCGCGATCATGGTCTTGACGAACTCGCCCGGCTGGAACGACAGCGAGCCGATGAAGATCCACCGCTTGGCGCCGTAGGTGTCGCCGGGGAAGAACGCCGGGGCCATCAGCAGCACCAGCGCCACGGCCATCGTCAGGAAGATGTAGCGCTGGAGCCTGCGGTGGTCCTGCAGGACGATCAGCACGCCCACGCACAGGCCCACGCCGATGACCGTCCACATCAGCTGGTTGGAGGCCGTCGGATCCGACGAATAGCGCGCGCTGTACGAGAAGTCCAGCCGGTACAGCAGCACCAGGCCGATCCCCGACAGCAGCACGGCCAGCGGAAGGATCAGCGGGTCGGCGTACGGGGCCCAGCGGCGCGCCGCCAGGTGCGGCACCAGCGCGAGGCACAGCATGGAGCCCGCGAACCCGGCGAAGCCGTCCGGGATCCGGTCGGCCGTCGCGAGACCGGTGTACACGTAGCCGAAGCAACTGATCAGCACGGCCAGGCCGAGCAGCAGCGCCTCGCGGCCCCGCCGCGCCGCCGCCGACGGGCCCCGCGCTTGTACGCGGTGCTCGCCACTGCCGTCGAGGTGCACGGAATCCACGGTCACACCGATCACTATCGGCGGTCCGGGCTGAAGAAAACCTGAGAATCCTGAACGAACTTTCAGGAATCGGATGTTCTGCTCGGTGCGGAGCCCGTCGGCCCGCCCGGTGCGGAGCCCTTCAACCCTCTCTGTGCGGAGCCCGTCACGGGGAACCGCGCCACCAGCCGCGCGCCTTCCCCGCCCGGCGCCACCGCCAGGCTCCCGCCGTGGGCACGCGCGATCTCCCGGGCGATGGCCAGGCCCAGCCCGCTCCCGCCGCTCTCCCGGGCGCGCGCCGCATCCAGCCGCACGAAGCGCTCGAAGACCCGCTCGCGCTCCTCCTCCGGGATCCCCGGCCCGTCGTCGGCCACCTCCAGCACCGCTTGCCCCGCCGCCTCGTCGAGCGACGCCGTGATCACCACGCGCGAGGCGGCATGCCGCAGCGCGTTGTCGACCAGGTTCGCCAGCAGCCGCTCCAGCTGGCCGGTCCGGCCGCGCAACGGCACCGGGGCACCGGCGCGCACGCTCACCGGCACCCGGGCCGCCGTCCGGCGCGCCGCCTCCTCGGCCGCCAGCAGCGCGAGGTCCGCCGGTTCTACCGCGGCCATCGGCGCCCGCGCGTCGAACCGGGCCAGGAGCAGCAGGTCCGCCGCGACGCCCTGCAGCCGGACGGTGTCCTCCAGCGCCGCGCGGACGGCCTCCGGCGACGGCCCGCCGGGCGCGGCCAGCGCGACCTCCAGCCGGGAGCGCACCGCGGCCACGGGGTTGCGCAGCTCGTGCGAGGCGTCCGCGACGAACTGCCGCTGCCGGCCGACCGCGAGCTCCAGCCGGTCCAGCGTGGCGTTGACCGTACGGGCCAGCTCGGCCACTTCGTCGCCCGCCGCCGGCACCGGCACCCGCCGGTCCAGCGCGCTCGCCGTGACGGCGGCCAGCTCCGTGCGGATCGTGGTCACCGGCCGCAGCGCCAGCCCCGTCACCGCCCACGCGATGGCCGCGGCCAGGGCGATCAGCGGCGGCGCGCCCGCCAGGAGCCCGATCGCCACCGCGTGCGTGGCACCGTCGACGTCGTTGAGGACGGTCAGCGCGTACACGTACCGCTCGTGCCGCTCCCCGCCCGGCCCCGGCGGCGGCGCCGAGGCCCGGACCGCCACCACGTCGGCACGGTCCGGATCGTGCGCCCGGCCGCGGTCGCCGCCCGCCGCCCGCGCCCCGGACAGGATGCGGTGGGCGGAGTCCGAGCCGGCCTCCGGACGGATCGGCGCCAGCTCCTCGGCGAGGGTCTCCGCGGACGGCCTTGTGGTGGCGACCACCCGGCCGTCCGCGTCCAGGACGAGCACGATGTCGACGCCCGTGCGCGGCGAGGCCAGCAGCGCGGGCAGCTCCCCGGCGTCCGCCCGCGCCGCCACCTCGCGGGCGGCCAGCTCGGTGCGGCCGGTCGTGGTGTCCAGCAGGTTGGCGCGCAGCACCGTGTACAGCCAGGTGCCGCCCACGCCGAGGACCACGGCCATCGCCAGGGCCGCCGCGGCCGCGCACCGGCCCCGTACCGTACGGGGGAGCCGCACTCCGCGTGCCGGGGCCGGCGGCGGGGTCACGCGCATCCGTCGCCCGGGTCGATGCGGTAGCCGGTGCCGTGCACGGTCACGATGGTGCGCCGGCCGAACGGCGCGTCGATCTTCCTGCGCAGCGAGGAGACGTACACCTCGACGATGTTCGGGTCCGTGTCGCCGGGGAAGTCCCAGACCTCGTCCAGGATGTCCCGCTTGGCGACCGCCTGCCCGGCGTTCGCCATCAGGTAGCGCAGGACCGACAGTTCGCGTGCGGTCAGCTCGATCTCCTGCCCGCCGCGCAGGCAGCGGCGCGCCGCCGGATCCAGCACGAGGTCCCCGGCGCGCAGCGGGAGCGCCGCCCCGGGGCCGCGGCGGCGGCCCAGCGCGCGCAGCCGGGCGAGCAGCACGACGAACGAGAACGGCTTCGACAAGTAGTCGTCCGCGCCCGCGTCCAGCCCCTCCGCCTCGTCGTACTCGCCGTCCTTGGCGGTGAGCATCAGCACCGGCGTCCACTGGCCGAGCCCGCGCAGCCGCCGGCAGATCTCGTAGCCGCTCAGCCCCGGCAGCATCACGTCCAGGACGATCACGTCGTACACGCCGGTGAGCGCCGCCGTAAGGCCGCGGTGGCCGTCGTGGACGGCGTCCACCAGATGGCCCTCGGCGGCCAGGCCGTGCCGCAGCGAGTCGGCCAGCCCGGCCTCGTCCTCCACTATCAGAATGCGCACGCCCCAAGCGTCACATATGCCACCAGAAGCACTTGCGGCGCGTCCTTCAGGGCTCGCGCGTGATGTCCCGCACACTCGGAGAAAGGGCCGTAACCGCCTGATGACCGCCGGGTTGACCCGGGGGAGAGCACGCAGAACGCACCCCGCCACAGGACGGAGCAGTGGTACATCCATGAGCAAACGCCAGAAGGGCCGCAGGCACCGCAGGGTCAACCGCACACCGCGCCCGGTCGGCGCGGCCCGCCCCCGCGCCATGGCAGCGGCCGTGCAGGCGGCCGTCGCGCCTTTGGCCTCGCAGCCGGCGGGGCCGGCCGCTCCGGCGGCGCCCGCCGCGCCCGCGGCCCGGCAACGGCCCCTGGAGCAGGAGACCCGGCCCGCGGCCCCCGCTGCCGAGCTCGGCCGGCACGCCGCGCGTACCTGGGAAAGTCTGCGGACGTGCGGTGCCGCCGGGGCCTCCCTGGAAGAGCTGTGCGTCGCGGCCGGCTACCAGCCGCGCACCGTCACCAAGCACGTCCAGGGCCTCGCGGACCAGGGCCTGGCCGAGCTCCGCGACGAACGCTGGTACGCCCGCGAAGCGCTTGCCGCGAGCTGAGACCGCGCCGGGCTGCCCTGGCGTCGGCACCGCAGGGCTCCACGCTGGTGGTGGCTCGCCGCGGCGGCGGATGGAGGGGGTGCCGCCGGTGCACCCCCTCCGGCCCTGCCGCCCCGGCGCCGGCGCCGACCGCCTGGATGACAGTGCCGGCGCCGCCGGGCTCCACCGCCGCGGCGACCGATCGCGGCGACGGTGCTCACATGCCTGCGGCAGGCCAAGCCCCCGCCGCGACGGCGCGCGCGACCACGACGGCGAGGGTCCGGAGGAATCCGGCCGGCGGCTCGGTCGCCTACAGCTCCCGGCCGCCCGTTCCCGTCCGCCCGGCAGGGCTACCGCCACCGCCGGCCCGGCCCGGCGGAGTCGTCGTCCTCCAAACGCCGGTCCAGGGCCGCCAGGACCGCCTCGTGCCGGGCCAGGGCCTCGGCCGCGCGTTCCAGGGAGCGGGCGGCCGTCTCGGCCCGGTCCGCGTGGGCGATCATCCGCTTGCGCAGCGCAGCGCCCTCCGCCCCCAGCGACGCCACCTCCTCGGCGCTCGACCGCAGCCGGGCCGCCTGCTCCCGCAGCGAGCAGGCCTGTGCCCGGACGGGCCGCGACCAGGGCGCGTGCTCCGCGCCGCCGCCCATCACCGGATCCCCCCGGGCCGCAGCATCCGCCAGGGCGCGAACGCGTTGCGCACCCCCTGCAGGGCCGGGGCCAGCTCCGGGTGGTGGCGCAGGAGCACGTCGGTCATGCCGGTGCGGTCGATCCACTCCATGCCCTCGGGCGTGTAGATCTCGGGGCGGTAGTCCCGGGTGAAGAAGCGGTCGCTCTTCAGCCGCCGCGAGGCCATCAGGACGAAGAGCCGGAACGCCGTGTCGCTGAACGCGAACCCCCGCGGCCGCCGCTCGGCGTACATGCCGACCATGGTGTCGACGCGGTCCAGCCGCCCGTCGTAGACCTCGCGCAGCTCGGCGGCGAGCCCCACGTCACCGCCGGTCAGCTCCTCGAAGCCGGAGACGGGCGGGCGGTGCAGCGCCGCCCGGAAGGCGGTGTAGCGGGGCACGCCCCGCTCGCGGTCGCGCAGCACGTCGACCGCGCCGACGTCGACGTGCTCGCCGGAGATCCGGAGGAGGTCGCGCAGGCAGTCGGGGTGGTTGTGCAGGGTGATGTCGCCGGGGTTCATGACGCCGAAGGAGTACAGCAGGTCGGAGAGGCCGAACTTGTCGACGGCCGGCCGGGTGGCCAGGGCCTGCAGGTCGTCGAAGCCGGTGCGCTCGACGAGCGCGCCCGTGCGGTGCGAGTGGACGGCGTACTCGTCGCGGATCAGGGGGTGCAGCCGGTACGCGGCGACGAACTCCTCCGTCATCGAGTACGGCGCGGTGTGGTGGTCTGTGGGGGAGCCGGGGATGCCGAACAGCATCTCGCCCGTGCCGAACCGGCGGACGCTGCGCCGCACCCGCGCGGGCAGGACCCCGTACCAGTTCATGTGCATGGCCGCCCGCGTGACGGGGTGGGCGACGATCCCGGGGGTCCACTCGACCGTGTGGATCTTGGCCATGACGGCGGCGTTCACGAGCCGGGCCGTCTGGAAGAGCCGTTCGTCGCCCCAGGTGGGGTGGGCGGCGGCGATCCGGTCGCAGATGGCGTTGTGCTCCTTGGCGAAGAGCGTGTGGAGCAGGGACAGCCCGACCCAGTAGTTGTCGTTGAAGCCGGTGAGGTCGATGCCGGACAGGCCCGGCGCGGTCTCGTCGGGCAGCCGGCCGTCCGCGAGGGCGAGCTTCCCGCGCTCGCCCGTGCGCAGGGCGCGGCACCGCTCCTCGCTCGACCCGTAGAGCTGGGAGCCGTCCCACCAGTGGCTGACGGTGTTCTCGTACGTGGGCGGCCGGGTGGTGTCCGTGCGGGGGACGGGGTCGGGGCGGGAGCGGCGCACGAGCATCGGGCACTGCGGCCAGTCGTCGTCCGCGTCGAGCGGCACGGCGAGCGGCTGGTCGGTCTTGTTGTCGCCGTGGCTGAACCAGCCGTGGTTCTGGAACTGGATCCAGGCCGCGGCCAGCAGGTTCAGCCCGGTCGCCGGGCGGAAGCCGGAGCGGCGGCGCAGCAGTTGCCGGCTGACCTCGCGGGGGCTGGGCGAGAGCAGCCCGTCGTCCTCGGGCTCGGGGTAGGTCTCCGGCAGGGGGCAGTTGCGGTCGAAGCGGGTGCCCGCGCGGCCCATGTCGGCGTCGCCGGGGTCGTAGCCCGAGCCGTCGTAGCTGCGGTGGGGGAGGAGGTCGGCGACGGGCGTGCGGGGGCGCTCCCCGCCGGCCCCGTAGGTGTCGTACAGGTTGTGCGCCCGCAGCACTTGCCGCTGTCTTCTGAGCTCCAGCAGCGCGAGGGGGAAGGGGAGGTCGTGCCACTCGCGGCGGCGCGGTACCGGCGTCATCGACAGTTCTCCGTGAGGGTTGCAGAGGGTGTGCGGAGAGGGTGGGTGCGGAAGGGGTTCCGGGCGCTCGGGCGCACCGGCCTAGCCGCCGGGGAGGCGGTGGACGACGGTCTTCCCGGCCCGGCCCCGGTAGGGGGCGAGCAGCTCGTCCACCCGGTCGCGGGCCTCGGTGGCGGTCTTGTCGAGGCTCTGGGCGTACGCCTCCGCGCCGAGGCACTGCGGGACGTCGTAGGAGGGATCCGTCCAGGCGAGCTGCAGCCGGTCCGGGGGCGGGGGCAGGACCGGGCCGCAGCCCTCCAGACGGGGCATCAGGTCGTGCTCCTCGGCCAGTCCGGCGACGCGGGCGCCGGGCGCGGGCAGTCGCCCGGAGCCGGTGGGGGAGCCGGCCGTGACGACGAGCTCGACGGCCCGGCCGGTCCGCCCCGGGCCGCCGGCCAGGTGCAGGGCCGTCACTCCGCCCAGGCCGTGTCCGACGAGCGCCACCGGCATCCCCTCGGGCACCGTCCGGCGGAGGGCGTCGCGGGCGGCCAGGGTGTACGGGGAGGCGCCGTGGCGGAGTGCGGCGACGGCCGCGACCAGCCCCTCCGGGGAGGCGGTGCGCGGCAGGACGAACTTCGGGCCGGGCAGGAGCACCAGGCACCGGGTGGTGCCGTCCGGGCCCGTGACCTGCTGGGTGAGCATCCTGCCGGGGCCAAGGGCGGCCAGGTTGCGCAGGTGGGCGGAGATGCCGCCGCCGTCGTCCGGGCCGTCCGGGAACGCGATCTCCGGCGGCTCTGCGAAGGGGCGCGCGCCGCGGGACCGGGGGACGGACGGGAGGGCGCTCTCCGTCCGGGTGCCCGTGACGGTGTGCCAGGCCGCCGCGTCGTTGAACGGATTGCCGTCGGTCAGGGCGTGCCACGCCGTCACCTCCTCCCAGGACGGGGCGAGCGCGGCGAGGGCGTGCCCGGCGCTGCGGACCCGCACCTCTTCCCGGAGGATGCGCAGGGCCAGGGCGGGGAGGCCCGCTTCGACGGCCACGAGCATGCGCCGGACCGGGCCCTCGGCCCCGTACTCGGCGTGCCGGGTCGCGCACAGCCGGATCCGCAGCCGCAGCGCGGTGGCCGCGAGGTCGTCGGCGAGGCTCCCGCGGCGGGCGGCCACGCAGGCCAGCCGGACGGCACGCCCGGCCCGCCCGCCGTCCGGGGCGTGGCCGAGCCCGGCGGGGTCGGTGAGGCTGTGGGCCAGGGCACCCGCCGCCCGCAGGCCGCGGCGGGGCGAGCGGCCGAGCGAGGCGAGCAGCGCGGGGTCGCTCGCGACGGCCGTGACCGCCCGTCCCGCCGCCCGGACCGCCCCGGCGGCCTCGGCCAGCTCGCGGGCCACGGCGGTGAGCCGCGCCGCGGCAGCCGCGTCCTGCGGGCCGGCTCCCGTGGTGCCCCGGGGGCCCGGGGTGCTTGCGGCCGTCATGCGCCCTCCTCCGGCGTGCGGGACTGCGTGGCCCGGGCTTCCGCCGTTTCGGCTTCCGTCGTCCGGGGGGCGCGGATCCCGATCCGCAGCCGCGAGGTGTCGAAGGTGTGCGGGAGCGGCCGGCCGGGGCCGAGCCGGACCCCGGCGACGGCGAGCTCGCCGCCGCGCAGCAGCTCGGCGACGAACCCGGTGGCCAGCTGCAGGGCGAGCTCCATGCCGCTGCACTGGGCCTCGCCGCGGCTGAACGGGGCGACCGCCCAGTCGCGCTCCGCGGTGCCGTCCAGCCACTTCTCGGGCGCGAACCGGTGCGCGTAGTCGAGGCGTTCGCCGTCGCGGGCGTGGAAGGCGGCCGGCACGAGGACGTTGACCCCGCCCGGCGCGACCGCGTCCCGCCAGCGGGTCTCGGCCGTTGTCCGGCGCGCGAGGCCCGTGACCGGGGGCCACAGCCGGGCCGCCTCCTGCACGCAGGCGCGCAGGTAGGGCATGCCGAGGAAGCCGGGGACCGTGCGGGGGCCGTGGGTGCGGTCCGCCGCGCGGATCTCCTCCATGACGCGCTCGTGGTGGCGCGGGTGCGTGGCGAGCAGGGCGAGCGTCTGCACCGTCACCGCGGTCAGCGCGCCCAGAGCCATGAACCAGTGGCTGACCTGGCACTCCGGAGCGGTCTCGGGGCCCCGGGGCGCGGCCGCGAACAACCCGGCCAGGCTGCGCGGATCCGCTTCGTACAGATATCTCGCCTGGCGCTGCATCATTCTGCGGCGCAGCCGGCGGGTGCGGCCGGCGCGCCAGCGGCGGGCTCCCATCCAGTTGGCCTCGGCGAGGAGTTCGCCCAGCAGCCGGGAGAACTCCTCGTCGTCGGCGGCCGCCTCGCCCAGGAAGCAGCGCCGCCCCACGCGCTCGAAGCTCTCCCGCAGGGCCTCCGGGCGCAGCCCGGTCACGGCCTCCGGGCCGAGCAGGGCGGCGGCCTCTTCGCCGGTGACGCGCAGGAAGCGGTCGGCGAGCCGGTGCACCGGGCAACCGGTGTCCAGGACCGCGTCGTTGAACAGCCGCCGCACGATCCGCTGCCGGCCGTGCGAGGCCACGAGGGCCTCGGGCTGGACGGGCGCGAACCCGCTCACCTTCTCCCAGGTGTCGACCGCGTAGACCCCGACCGGGCCGGACAGCACCTGCCGGGCGTCGTCGGCGTCGAGCACGAGCAGGGTGGGGCCGGCGGCGCCGCGCACCATGACGGGGCCGCGGCCGTGCCGCCGCCGCAGCCGGCGCATGGTCTCCGGGGCGCGGCGGGCGGTGTCCGCCCGTGCGACGAGCGCGGCGATCCGGGGCCGGGACCGGAACACGCCTTTGAGGTAGTTGGGGAGGAAGTAGGTGAGGGTGAGCCGGAGATTCTCTCCCGCGGATGCGGCGGGCAGTGCCGTCCCCCGGCCCGTGCCGACCCCGGGCGCGATCGTCATGCGTCGGACCTCGTGAGGTTGAAGTGATCAGTGAGAGGGGAGCATTGCCACTTCAGGTCCGGCGGAGTCATCAGGTAGGAAGATCACCCGAGTTTTCATCCCTGGGGGTGAAAAAGGTGATTGCCGTTGCCATTGCCGGCCGTCCCGGTCGGACGGTCACGGCAACAGCAACGGCAAGGGTGGGGCGGCGGGAACCGCGCGGCGGCGGGGGAACGACGAGATTCGGACTTTTTCAGGACGGGTGGCGGTCAGCGCCGTGACCTCGCCATCCCCATGCGTGCCAGGGCGAGGGCCACCAGGCAAGCCA
This sequence comes from Streptomyces roseoverticillatus, assembly GCF_000719265.1. Classification (GTDB taxonomy): domain Bacteria; phylum Actinomycetota; class Actinomycetes; order Streptomycetales; family Streptomycetaceae; genus Streptomyces; species Streptomyces roseoverticillatus. The sequence continues at coordinate 227,020 of NZ_JOFL01000005.1, forward strand.
CCGCTCCGGCGATGACATTGCTGACGACCGCGGCCGTGATGAACGCGTGACCGGAGACGACCCAGGGCGAAACGATCGTCCAGGCGCCGAGGCAGAGGGCCGCCCAGCTCATCGCGTGGGTGCGCTCGTAGGCGGGGCCGAAACCGCCGACCAGGCAAGCGAAGGCCGCACCCACGATCACATTGTGGATGGCAAGAGTGGAAGCGCCGCTGAAGCCCACAATCCATGGCGAAGCGGCCAGGTAGACACCGCAGAGGAGGGCGAGTGCCTCGACGGCCTGGGCGACGGGGGTGCTCGTCGCCACTTCGGAGTGGGCGCGGAGCGCCAGGATGTCCGGGTGCTGGTCTATCCGGGGCGACGTAGGGACGGTCACGTCAGCCACCTTCTTTCAGTGTCAGGTCCGACCTGCCTGCATTTTAACCTGATTGGAGGGATTTTCACCTGAATGGAGGCCGTCATATCTGGCGATTTCCCCTGTGTTGGGACTCGGTTTCATCCCGTCACCCTGGGGGAACCCGGGCAGTCGGTTTCCGGGGGCGAAGAAGGCTCGGCAATCGAGGAGGCGGCTGTGGAACAGCTCAAGGGACAGGGCGAGCGGATGCAGCACCGGGGCGAGGCCCGGGAGGAGACCGCGCGGACCCGCCGTCCGGTCCAGAGTGAGACGCCGGACCGGACCGGCGAGGATCCCGACGCCGAGTCGCACATCATCCGCGGCCTCGACTGACCCCGGCGCCGGGGCCGCTCGGCGACGAGCGCGGGGCCGCCCGCGGCCGGGACGCGCGGCGGCCTCAGCCCCGTACGGGCACGAACCGCACCGGCGTACCGGGCACGGCCTGGGCCGCGGCGGCCAGTTCCGCCTCGTGGACGACGCCCACGACCGGGTAGCCGCCGGTCGTCGGGTGGTCGGCGAGGAAGACGACGGGGAGGCCGTCCGGGGGCACTTGGACGGCTCCCAGGACCATGCCCTCGCTCGGTAGCTCGCTGTCCGCGGCGCGCTCCAGGGCCGGTCCCTCGGTCCGCAGGCCTATCCGGTTGCTCGCGGCCGCCACGCGGAAGGCGCCGCGGGCCAGGGTGCGCAGCGCGGCGGGCGTGAACCAGTCGTCGCGCGGCCCGAGCACGACCGGGAGCACCAGCCCGCCGACGGGCGGGCCCGCCCACGGGACGGCGTCGGCGTGCGCGGGCGGGCCGCAGGGCGCACCGAGCGGCAGGACCGCACCCGTGGCGAGCGGCTCGGGGCCGAGGCCCGACAGCAGGTCGCGGGAACGGCTGCCGAGGACGGGCGGTACGGCGATGCCGCCCGCGAACGCCACGTAACTGCGCAGCCCGGAGGCGGCCCGGCCCACGTCGAGCACGGCGCCCGCCGGCACCCGCACCGCGGCGCCCCACGCCGCGGGGCGGCCGTCGACCCGCACCGGGCAGGGCGCGCCGGTCACCGCGACGGTCACGGCCGCCGTGGTGCGCACGGCGCAGCCGTCGACGGTGGTCTCCAGCGCGGCGTGGCCCGCGGGGTTGCCGGCGAGGCGGTTGGCGAGCGCGTGCGCGGGCCGGTCCAGGGCGCCGGAGCGGCTGACGCCCAGGTGCGCGTGGCCGGGCCGGCCGAGGTCCTGCACGGTCGTCAGGGCGCCGGGCCGGACGACGGTCAGGGCGGGCGCGCCGCTGCCCGCTCCGGTCGTGCGGTCGTCCGTTTCGGACACGCGCTTGTCCGTTCCGGACGTTCGGGCGTCTGGTCCGGATCCGGTCATGCGGCCACCTCGAAACGTACGCGGGTGCCGGGAGCCAGCAGCGCCGCCGGTTCCCGTGCCGCGTCCCACAGGACCGCGTCCGTACGGCCGATGAGCTGCCAGCCGCCGGGGGAGGAGCGGGGGTAGACGCCGGTGTACGGGCCGGCCAGGGCGACCGCGCCGGCGGGCACGGTGGTGCGGGGCGTGGCCCGGCGCGGCACGTGCAGGTGTGCCGGGAGGCCGGTCAGATAGCCGAAGCCGGGGGCGAAGCCGCAGAAGGCGACGCGGAATTCGAGGCCGGAGTGGATCGCCGCGACCTCGTCCGCGGCGACGCCCCACAGGGCGGCGACCTCGGCGAGGTCGGCCCCGTCGTAGCGGACGGGCAGGACGACGGGATCGCCGTCGGCGGCCGTGAGCGGCGGGACGTCCCAGTGCACGATGTCGGCGGCGAGGGCCTGCGGGTCGGCCAGGCCGTTGAGGAGGACCGTGCGCGCCGCGGGCACGATCTCGGTCACGGCCGGCAGGGTCCCGGCGGCCCGGCGGCGCAGGAGTTCGGTGTGGAGCGCCTGGGCCGCCTCGCCGCCGGCGACCTCGACGAGCAGGGCGTGCGGGCCGACGCGCAGGGGGCGGGCACGGGGCGTGGTCACGCGAAGGCCTCCAGGCGGGCGCCCGCGGCCTCCAGCGCGGCGCGTACCCGCCGGGCGAGGTCCGCGGCGCCGGGCGTGTCCCCGTGGAGGCACAGGGAGCGGGCCCGTACAGCTATCTCCTCGCCCGTCAGGGCGGTGACGGCGGCCTCCCGGGCCATCCGCACGGAGCGGGCGACGACGGCGTCCGGGTCGAGGACGACCGCGCCGGGGGTCCGGCGCGGCACGAGCGTGCCCGCGGCCGTGTACGCGCGGTCGGCGAACGCCTCGCCGATCACCGGCAGCCCGGCCCGCGCGGCGGCCTCGTGCAGCCGGGAGCCCGGCAGGCCCAGGACGGGCAGGGCCCCGCCCGCGCGCACCACCCCGGCGACGACGGCCGCGGCCTGCCCGGCATCGGTGACCGTGCGGTTGTAGAGCGCGCCGTGCGGCTTGACGTAGGCGACGTCCGCGCCGGCCGCCCGCGCGAAGACGCGCAGCGCGCCGATCTGATAGGTGATCTCGTCGGCGAGCTCGTCCGGGGGCACGTCCATGGCGCGGCGCCCGAAGCCGGCCAGGTCGTGGTAGGAGACCTGGGCGCCGATGCGCACGCCGCGCTCGGCGGCCCGCTCGCAGACCTGCCGCATGGTGGAAGGGTCTCCGGCGTGGAAGCCACAGGCGACGTTCGCGCTGGTCACGACCGACAGCAGGGCGTCGTCGTCGGTCAGGCGCCAGCGCCCGAAGCCCTCCCCGAGGTCGGCGTTGAGGTCGAGCACGGCGGTGCCGTGGGCGTTCATGTGTTCTCCTCTTCCCGCTCCCGCAGGGCGCCCAGTATGAGCTTCAGGGCATCGTCCAGATAGGTGGTCAGCTCGCGCTCCGCCGTCGCGTACTCGCCGTCCTCCAGGAGCCTCACGAAGGCGCGGTTGCGCGCCAGGAACGGCTCGTGGAAGCGGCGCGCCGAGGGCATCGCGTGGAAGGCCAGGCGCAGTTCGGCCAGCAGCCGGTCCATCGCGGCGTCGATGCGCGGGCTGCCGGAGAGGGCGGCGAGCGCCCGGTGGAAGCGCAGGTCCGCCGAGCCGACCTCCTGCCAGTCGCCCCCGGCGGCGGCGCGCTCGCCCTCGTCCACCGCCGCGGTCACGGCCTCGCGCAGCGGCCGCCCGGCCCCCGCGGCGGCCCGGACTCCGGCGCACTCCAGAGCGGTGCGGACGCGGTAGATGTCGGTGACGTCGGCGGCGTCGACGACACGGACGAAGACGCCGCGGTTGAGCCGGTGCACGACCAGGCTCTCGTGGACGAGCAGGCGGAACGCCTCGCGCAGCGTGTTGCGCGAGACCCCCAGGTCCCGGCCGAGGGCCTCTTCCGAGAGCCGGGTTCCGGGCGGCAGGCCGCCGCCCTCGATGCGGTCACGGAGCACGCCGGCGACGCGCTGCGCGGTGGACAAGGTCATCGGCATCCCCAAGTACTTGTTGATCGCCCATACCTATTGAGAATTGTTGAACAATATCTTAGCCTCCTCGCCAATCCCCTCACCCGATCGAGTGAGGGTCGTCCGGGATCCCGGAAGGCGGAGCCCTTGATCGTTCTCCTGGGCGTCCTCGTGGTGGTGCTCGGCTTCGCCACGAGACGCAACCCCCTGCTGGTCGTCGGTGCCGCCGGCATCGTCACGGGCCTCCTCGGCGGCCTCTCCCCCCAGCGCGTCCTGGCCGCCTTCGGCACCGGGTTCGCCTCCAGCCGCTCGGTGACGATCTTCGTGATCACGCTGCCCGTCATCGGCCTGCTCGAACACCACGGCCTCCAGGAACAGGCCCGCCGCCTGATCACCCGCTTCGCCGGGCTCACCGCGGGCCGCTTCCTCGCGCTCTACCTCCTGCTGCGCCAGATCGCCGCCGCCGTCGGCCTCAACAACGTCTTCGGGCACGCCCAGACCGTCCGGCCGCTCGCCGCGCCCATGGCCGAGGGCGCCGCCGAGCGCCGCCACGGTCCGCTGGGCGAGAAGGCCCGCGAGAAGGTGCGCTCCTTCGCGGCGAGCGCGGACAACGTCGGGCTGTTCTTCGGCGAGGACGTCTTTCTGGCCGTCGGCTCGATCCTGCTGATCACCGGCTTCGTCAACACCACGTACCACACGCACCTCGAACCGCTGCAGCTCGCGCTCTGGGCGATACCCACTGCCCTGTGCGCCCTCGCCGTCCACGGCTGGCGGCTGTTGCGGCTCGACCGGCAGCTGCTCGGGGCGGCCCCCGGGCCCGGCCGCACCGCCGAACTCGGGGAGACCGTCAAGTGATCAAGGCGGAGTGGTTCTACTGGCTGGTCGGCGGCATCTTCCTGGTGATGGCCGCGCAGATGCTCACCGACCGCACCAACCCCAAGCGCGTCGGCACCGCCGCCTTCTGGGGCCTGCTCGGGCTCGGCTTCATCTACGGCACCTGGGTCGCCGGCAAGTCCGCCCCCGCCGAGCCCCTGGGCGCGGCCGTCCTGGCCATGGTCTGCCTCGCGGGCTTCGGCTTCACCGGCCGGGGCAAGGGCTCCGCCGCCACGCCCGAGCAGCGGGAGGCGCGCGCCGAACGGTGGGGGAACCGCCTGTTCGTCCCCGCCCTCACCATCCCCGTCGTCGCCCTCGTCTGCGCGGTCGGCGTCAAGAAGCTCTCCCTGGACGGCGAACCCGTCCTCCAGAAGGGCAGCGAGACCATCCTCGGCCTCGGCATCGGAGCCGTCGTCGCCCTCGTCACCGGCATGGTGATGCTGCGCGAGAAGCGGCTCTCCACCCCCGTGCACGCCGGCCGGTCCATGCTGGAATCGATGGGCTGGGCCATGCTGCTGCCCCAGCTCCTCGCCACGCTCGGCTCCATCTTCTCCGTCGCCGGCGTCGGCGACCAGGTCCGCCGGATCACCACCGCCGTGCTGCCCGGCGGCTCGCTCTTCCTCGCCGTCGTCGTCTACTGCGCCGGCATGTTCCTCTTCACCATCGTCATGGGGAACGGCTTCGCCGCCTTCCCCGTCATGACCGCCGCCGTCGGCTGGCCCGTCCTCGTCGTCCAGGAGGGCGGCAACGCCCCGGCCGTCCTCGCCGTCGGCATGCTCGCCGGCTTCTGCGGCACGCTCGTGACGCCCATGGCCGCCAACTACAACGTCGTCCCGGCCGCACTCCTCGAACTGAAGGACCAATACGGGCCCATCAAGGCCCAGCTGCCCACGGCCGTCGCCCTGCTCGGCTGCAACATCGTCATCATGTACTTCTTCGCCGTCTGACGGCCGGGAAGGAACACGGCCGGGACACGCGGCCGGGAGGGAGACAGTGCCATGACCCGCGTCCTGCTCACCGGATTCGAGCCCTTCGGCGGGGAGGAGGTGAACCCCTCCTGGGAAGCCGTCCGCGCCGTCGCCGCACGGCCGCCCGAGGGGCTCGTCCTCTCCACCGCGCAGCTGCCCTGCGCCTTCGGCACCGCCCTCGACGCCCTCCGGGAGGCCGTCGACCGCACCGCACCGGACCTCGTGCTCTGCGTGGGGCAGGCGGGCGGCCGCCCCCACATCACCGTCGAACGCATCGCCGTCAACATCGACGACGCCCGCATCCCCGACAACGCGGGCGCACAGCCGGTCGACGAGCCCGTCGTCCCCGGCGGGCCCGCCGCCTACTTCGCGACCTTGCCGGTCAAGGCGTGCGTCGCGGCCGTACGCGAGGCCGGGCTGCCCGCTTCCGTCTCCCAGACCGCCGGCACGTACGTCTGCAACCACGTCTTCTACGGCCTGATGCACCTCGCCGCGACCGAACGCCCCGGGCTGCGGGGCGGGTTCGTGCACGTCCCCTACGCGCCCGCACAGGTCACCGACCGCGCCCTGCCCTCACTGCCCGTCCCCACCGTCGCGGAGGCACTCTGTGTGATCGCCGTCACCGCTGCGGGGCGCACCACGGACATCCGTGCGGAAGGCGGAGCCACACACTAGGGGCGTGGCGGACATTCCGCCCGTGCCGTTTCGTCCGTTGTCGGTGTGACCGCCTACTCTGTGCGACGTGACTTCTCCAGCCCCGGCGGCCGCTCCGCCCCAGCTCAACGGGCCGTCGCGACCGGCCCCGGGCCCGGCCGCCGACGAGGGCCTGGCCCGCCGGCTGCGCGCGCTCGCCTGCACCGCGCCGCTCCACGACCTGGACGCCCGCAAGGCCAACCTCGCGGGCGAGTACGGCGTCTACGCCATGGCGGAGGTGGCGCTCGCCGCCATCGACCTGGTCACGCTCAACATGGACTTCGACACCGGCGCCGACCACGAGCAGATAGTGGCCCGGCTGCAGCCGCGCGTCGCCGCCCAGGCGCCCGAGCGGCCGCAGGCCGAGCACGAGCGGGTGGCCCGCTGGGTCCTGGAGAACCTCATCAACGTCGGCAGCGTCGACCGCGGCTTCCGCGCCGTCTACGGCACCTTCGGGGCCGACGGCGTCTACGTCCGGCGCGACTACGACTTCAAGCTCGTCGAAGAGGTGCCCGGCCCCGGCGGCACGGTCTTCCTGCGCACCACCGACGAAGCCGTCAACGTCCTCGTCGGCGCCCTCGACACCGACGTCACCAGCGCGCAGATCGCCGCCGAGGTGAAGCTGGAGGTCCTCATCAGCCGGGGCCGGCTCGCCGACGCCCAGCTCGCCGCGGAGCAGGCCCGCTACCGCACCGTGCAGTACGCCGAGACCCTCCGCAAGACCCTCGACGCCACCCGGCGCAACGTCCGCGCCGTCGACTGGCTGCGGGCCGTCCCCGACATGATCGCCGAAGCGCTCGACCACGTCGCCGACCGCTACCGCCACGAGAACGCGATCCTCACCAACATCCGCAAGGCCCGCGACGAGGCCGAAGAGCCCGAGCACAAGCGCCGTGCCGCCGAGCTCGTCGACATCGTCAAGGACTGCATCCGCCGCCACACGCAGCTGCAGTCCCGCCTCCTGGAGGCCGGCCCGCTCTTCCGCGCGGAACAGGACCGCCAGGCGTTCGCCGTCGCCTCCGGGCGGTCCGGCCTGGACCTGTACGGCCAGCTGCTCGCCCCCGTACTGCCCCTGCCGCTCGAAGCGGCCGGGCGCGTCACCGACGCCTTCTTCGCCCGCGGCACGGGGCTGCGCACGCCCGTCTCCGTACGCGTCACCGACCTCGTCGACATACTCCTCAGCCCGCCCGCCGAGCGGGAGCACCTCGGCGCGGAGATGCCCGAGCCGGACCTCATCGCCACGCCCGACGACAGCCGCTTCAGCGAGGAGCAGCTCGCGAGCGCCATGGAGCTGCTCACCCTCCCGCCCGACGCGCCGCGCCGCCTCTCCGGCCTCCTCGCCGACGCCCGCCGCCGCGACCCCGAACTGCCCTACCTCGTCGCCCTCCTGGCCGTCCACGCCGCGAGCCCCGCGGTCGGCACGGCCTACCGCCAGGGCGAGCAGTCCCTCCTCTTCGCCGTCGACGACGGCACGGTCCTCGACGACCCCGAATTCGGCGGCGCCGACCTCATCGTCGGCACGGCCCTGCTGGACGCGGCGGGCATGGCGGCGGACCGTGCGGAGGCGTCGTGACGGGGCGTCTGCGGCGGGCGGCCCGGGGTTGCGCCCGGCTCGGCATTGCGGCTCGCCCGCGGCCGGTGCCGGCGACTTGCGGCCGTTCCGGCACCGCCGGGCACGCCGGTGGACGGCCGAGCGCCGTCGCGGCGGGTGCGGGCCCCGGCCCCGCCCTTTCACCGTTTCCCGGGGCTGCGCCCCGGACCCGGGGGCCGGGGGGCTTGCCCCCGGTTTCGGGAAGGGGCGGGACCGGGGCTCCCTCTCCCCGCCGCCGCGGCGCGCAACCACCACAGTGCGGCCCGGCGGTGCCGAACGACCCTCCCTTCACGGACTTCAGCAGGAGCAAGCGAACGTGACTGAGTACGACGCCTACGAGACGGCGCAGCCGGACGCCGTCGCCGAGACGGAGGCCCCCGCGGCGAGCGGAACCGCGCCGGTGACCCCCGCGGACGCGGCCGACGCCGCGCGGCTCATCGCGTTCGGGCTGCAGCCCAAGCTCGCGCCCGCGCGGGACGCCGAGTACACCGAACTGCTGCGCCGCCACCGCGACGACCCCGCGTTCGCCCGCCTCGCGGACGCCGTCGCGGCCGGCCTGGGCCTGATCGTTCTGGAGGTGTCCACCCGCGCCGGCATGGCCGTGACCGCCGCGGAGGAATCCGTCTTCGCCGTGCGCATGGGCGACTACGCCCGCCGCGCCACCGTCGACTCCGGCGACCGCTTCCTGCACGGCCTCGCCCACCTCGCCGTTGCCGCCCTGGCCTTCCCGCGCCCGGACGACCTCGCCGACGACGGCTACATCGGCCGGATCACCGTCAACGGCGTGGACGCCTTCGTCCGGCAGGCCTGCCGCCGCCTGGAGGAGCGCGCCGCCGAGCAGGGCGAGAACACCGACCCGACGACGGACGCCCCCGGCCTGGAGGCCGCCTGGCGGGTCTACGCGCGCCGCAGCGCGACGGGCGCCACCAAGGACGCCCGCCGCCTGGCCGGCTCGACCACGGGCATCATCGCCAAGGCCGTCGCCTTCCTCGTCGACTCCGGCTTCCTGCAGCGCACCGGCGACGACGCCGGCGGCGCGTTCCGCACCACCGCCCGCTACCAGCTCCAGGTCCGCGACATGGCCGGCAGCGCGGCCATGACCGAGCTGCTGGAGCTGGGGGTCGTGCCCGTCGGCGACGGCGGCGCGACGCTCCTGCCGCCGGACGACGCCGACGACCTCGACCTGGTCGCCGACGCCGGCCTGCCCTTCCACGCCTCCTGACGCCCCCGGCGTCTACCGGCCCCTGCTGCCCCCTGCTGCCCCCTCCCACTGCGACAAGCGAGAGTCCGCCGCCATGTACGAGCTGTCCCGGGTCCGCCTCTACTCCATCGGGCCCGCCGGTGCGCGCTACGCCGACACCGTGCTGGACCTCCGGGGAGTGGGCGCGCCCGTGCCCACCCCCGCCCCGGCGCAGGCGGAGTTCTTCGAGGAGGAGCCCGTGGGGCCGCCGCGCCGCCCCGCCCCGGCCGGCGTGCTCTTCCTGGAGAACGGCGGCGGCAAGTCCGTCCTCCTCAAGCTCATCTTCTCGGTCATGCTGCCGGGCCACCGCAACACCCTGGGCGGCGCCAGCTCGGGCGTGCTGCGCAAGTTCCTGCTGGCTGACGACTGCGGGCACGTCGCCCTGGAGTGGCAGCACGTCCTGACGGGCGAGACGATCGTGGTCGGCAAGGTCAGCGAGTGGCGCGGCCGCCAGGTCTCCAACGACCCGCGGAAGTTCGCCGAGGCCTGGTACTCGTTCCGGCCGGGCCCGGGCCTGAGCCTGGACGCCCTGCCCGTGGCCGAGTCCACCGCGATGCGCGCCGCCGCCGACGGCTCTTCGGGCGCACGGGGACGCCGCCGCACGATGAAGGGCTTCCGCGACGCCCTCACCGAGGCCGGCAAGGCCTACCCGCACCTGGACGTGGTGTGGGAGGAGATCCACGAGCGCTGGAACGAGCACCTCGGCGAGCTCGGCCTGGACCCCGAACTCTTCCGCTACCAGCGCGAGATGAACGCCGACGAGGGCGAGGCCGCCGGCCTCTTCGCCGTCAAGAATGACTCCGACTTCACGGACCTGCTGCTGCGCGCGGTCACCGACACCCGCGACACCGACGGCCTCGCCGACCTCGTCCACGGCTTCGCCCACAAGCTGGGCCGCCGCGCCGAGCTCACCGCCGAGCGGGACTTCACCGCCGGCTCCCTCGACCTGCTGTCGCGCATCGCCGACGCCGCCGTCAAGCGCGAGCAGGCCCGCGGCGTGCACGCCGGCGCCGAGCGCCGCACCCGCGGCCTGGCCCGCCGCCTGTCCGCCCGCGCGTTCGAGGAGCGCGGCCGGGCCGCCGAGCTGGCCGAGCAGGTGGCCGCCGCGGCCCACGCCGTCACCGACGCCGAGACCGGGCGCGGCCGCAGCTCCCTGGTCGCCGCCGAGATCGCCTACCGGCACGCCTCCCTGGCCCTGGCCGCGGCAGAGAAGGCCGCCGCCGCCCAGCGCCGCGAGCTCAACGACGCCCGCACGCTGCACTCCGCCTGGCAGGCCGCCGAGACCGTCCTGCGCCACCGCGCCGCCGCCGACCGCTCCGCGCGCGTCGCCGCCGCCATCCGCGAGGCCGAGCGCGACGCCGCCCCCGCGCTGGCCGCCCGCGCCCAGGCCGCCACCGAGCTCGTACGGGCCCTCAACACCGCCGCCGAGAACGGCGAGCAGCGCGCCAACGAGGAGGAGGAGCGCTCCGCCGCCCTCCAGGAGGCGAGCGAGGCCGCCCACCGCGACGCGACCGCCGCCGCCACCGAGGCCCAGCGCGCCCGCAGCGAGTCCGGTCACCTGCGCCAGCGCCTGGCCGAGGTCGAGCAGGAGACCGCCGAGGCCGTCCGCGCCGGCTGGATCGACGACACCGGCCCCGACGCCGACCCGGCCCGCGCCGCGCTCGCCGCCAGCGACGCCGAGAAGCCCGCCGTCGCCGCCTACGAGGCCGCGCGCGAGGCCGCCCGCCAGGCCGCCGACCGGGCCAAGGAGACGGCCGCCGCCGAGAGCCGCGCCGAGCTGGCCGCGGCCCGCGCGGCGGACGCCGCCACGGCCGCCGAGGGGGCCTACGACGCCGAGCGCCGCGCAGCCGAGTCCATCGGCGCCGAGCGGCGCCTGACCGAACTGCTGGGCCTGCCCGAGCCGGCCGCCGCCGGCCAGGTGCCCGGCCCGCGCGCGGGCGAAGGCCCGTACGGCGACGGCCAGCCGCCCGCCCCGCGCCGCTCCGCCGAGGGCGACCCGCAGGCCGCGGGCCTGTACTACCCGGGCGCGGTACGGGCGGCCGCCGCCCGCGGCCGCGCGGAGCTGCCGCCCGTGACGGGCCCGCTCACTGCCGAGGAGCTCGACCGCAACGCCGACGCGCTGCGCGAGCTGCTCGACGAGAGCGTCGCCGCCTCCGAGCGGCAGCTGTTCGACCTGCGCACGGCCGCCGCCGACGATTCCCGCATCCTCGGCGCCCTCGGCGACGGCGGCCTGCTGCCGCCCCGCCCCGACGTCCTCGCGGCCGTGGAGTACCTCGGCGAGCACGGCATCCCCGCCCTGCCCGGCTGGCGCTACCTCGCCCAGGCCGTCGACCCGGCCCGGCACGCCGCCGTCCTCGCGGCCCGCCCCGAGCTCGTCGACGGCGTCGTCATCACCGACGCCGACTCCCACGCCCGGGCCCGCGAAGTCCTCGGCGCCGCCTCGCTGCTGCCCCGCTCCGCCCTCGCCGTCGGCACCTCCGAGGCCCTGCTCGCCCCCGTACCGGAGGCGGGCCGGCAGGACACCGGCGTGTTCCTCGTGGCCCCCAACCCCGCCATGCACGACGAGCGCGCGGCGGATGAGGAGCGGCACACCCTGCGCGAGCGCTCCCTCGCCCGCGACGAGGAGATCCGCGCCATAGCGGCCCGCCTCGCCGGTGACCGCACCCTCGCCGCCCGCCTCTCCTCCTGGCGCGCCGGCTGCCCCGCCGGCCGCCTCGCCGAGCTGGCCGCCGAGGCAACCCGCGCCCGCGCCGCCGCGGACACCGCCCAGGAGGAGCTGACCGGCCTGCGCGCCGCCCGCGCCGAGGCCGAGGAGACCTCTGCCGAGGCCGCCCGCGTGCGCGACGAGCGGCAGGAGACCGCCCAGCGCGCCCGCCGCGTCGCCGACGCCCTCGCCGGGCTCGCCTACCGCCTGCGCGAGCGCGCCAACTGGCAGACGCGCGCCCGCGAGCTCGCCGAGGAGGCCGCCGAGGCCGAGGAGCGGGCGGCCGTGTGCGTCGACCGCGCCCGCGCCGCCGACGAGGACCGCCGCACGGCCCAGCGCGCCGCCGACGACGCCCGCCGCACCGCCCGTGCCCTGCGCGCCGAGCGCGCGGAGATCGCCGGCGCCCCCGACGAGGTGCCGGAGGCCGCCGAGCCCCCCACCGCCTCGCTGCCCGCCCTGCGCGAGGCCTACCGCGCCGCCTCCCAGGTCTACGAGAAGGTCGGCGTCGGCGCCGACCTGCGCGCCGAGCAGGCCCGCGCGGAGAGCGACGAGAGCGCCGCCCGCAACGAACTGGACCGGCTCACCAACAAGGTGCGCACCCGCGCCGCCCAGCTCCTGGAGGGCACCGAAGGCGCCGACGGGCCCTCCCGGCAGGCCGCCGCGGCCCGCGCCGAGGAGCTCGTCCAGATGCTGGAGAGCCGCGCCTCCGCGGCCAGCGAGCAGCTGGGCCGGCTGCGCGGAGAGGCCGAGCGCCTCGCCCCGGCCGACGGCGACGCCCACACCGAGCTCCCCGAGGAGCTCGTGCCCGGCGACGCCGACCGCGCCAAGGAGCTCCTGCGCACCGTCACCGGCGAACTCGCCGCCCGCACCGACGCCCTGGAGCGCGCCCGCACCGCCCACAGCGACCTGCTGCGCGCCCACCGCGCCGCCGAGGACGCCGTCACCGGCTTCGACGACACCGCCGCCCTCCTGCGCGACCTGCTGCGTGACAACTCCCCGGAGGACGACACCGAGGAGCCCGAGCCGTACACGGGCGGCCTGGAGGAGGCACGCCAGGCCGCGGCCGAGGCACGCCGCTCCCTGCGCGGCTGCTCGGGCGACCTGTCGGCCGCCGAGTCCGCCGTCCGCGAGGCGAGCGACGTCCTCGTCCGGCACGCCAACTCCACCCGCTACGAGCAGGTGCGCACGCCCGCCCGCCAGCAGATCCGGGAGCTGCCCGCGGCCGCTCTGCCCGAGCACGCGGCCGCCTGGGCCGAGGCGTTCGCGCCCCGCCTGCGCGTGCTGACCGACGAGCTGGAGCAGCTGGAGCGCAACCGCGACAGCATCGTGGACCGGCTGCGCGGCCTCGTCGAGTCCTCGCTCACCACCCTGCGCTCCGCGCAGCGCCTGTCCCGGCTGCCCGAGGGCCTGGGGGAGTGGTCGGGCCAGGAGTTCCTGCGCATCCGCTTCGACGACCCCGACCAGAGCACCCTCACCGAGCGCCTCGGCGAGGTCATCGACGAGGCGACCCGCTCCGCGGTCAAGAAGAACTCCGACCTGCGCCGCGACGGCATGTCCCTGCTGCTGCGCGGCGTCCAGGCGGCCCTGCAGCCGCGCGGCGTCGCCGTGGAGATCCTCAAGCCCGACGCGGTGCTGCGCGCCGAGCGGGTGCCCGTCCGGCAGATGGGCGACGTGTTCTCCGGCGGCCAGCTGCTGACCGCGGCCATCGCCCTGTACTGCACCATGGCGGCGCTCCGCAGCAACGACCGCGGCCGCGACAAGCAGCGCCACGCGGGCACCTTGTTCCTCGACAACCCCATCGGCCGCGCCAACGCCACGTACCTGCTGGAGCTCCAGCGGGCCGTCGCGGACGCCCTCGGCGTACAGCTGCTGTACACCACCGGCCTGTTCGACACCACGGCCCTGGCCGAGTTCCCGCTGGTCATCCGGCTGCGCAACGACGCGGACCTGAGGGCGGGCCTGAAGTACATCAGCGTCGAGGAGCACCTGCGCCCCGGCCTGCCCCAGCAGCAGGACCCGGACGGGGAACAGGTCCACGGCCAGATCACGGCGACGCGGATGTACCGCCGCCCGGCGGAGGAGGCACCGGCACAGGCCTGATCCGCCGGGCCCGCGGCACCCCGCTCCGCTAGGCCCGCAGCACCTCCTCGATGCTGTCCCGCAGCTCCCGCAGCCTGTCGAGCTGCCCGCCCGGGCGATGCATGGCCTCGTCGATGGCCAGCAGCTCCTCGGCGGGCACCCGGGAGACGTACGTGCGCAGCTCGGTGAGGTCCAGCCGCCGGTTGAAGTCGTGCACCGCGTCCCGCCAGCGGTGCAGCAGGGAGACGAGCTCGGTGTGCCCGGGCTCGGAGAACACCCCGGACACCAGCGCCGCGTCCGTCGCCGACTGCACCAGGCGGGGGTAGACGCGCGCCTTCGGCGCGAAGCGGTCCAGCGGCGCGAAGCCCCCGCCCGTCAGCAGCTCGGTGTTCTTCACGAGCTCGTCGGCCAGGGCGCGGCGCACCTGGGCGCGCCGCTCGCGGGCGGCCGCCCGCCGCTCGGCGTACACCCCGGTGATGGCGGCGACGAGCGCGAGCCCGGAGGTGGCGGGCTCGAAGCGGCCGTCGCGGCCCTGGGCCACGGCCAGCCACCAGCTGCAGATGCCGAGCGCGAGCAGCAGGCAGGCGATGGTGGCGGCGGCGAAGAACTGCCGGCTGAAGCGGCCGAGGAACCCCGTCACGGTGACGCCCCGTCAGTCGAAGGGGTTGGGCCCGTCGGGCCGCACCCCGTCGCCCTTCGCCAGGAGCAGCAGCGTCATCCCGAAGGCGGGCCGGTCGAAGGACGTGTGCCCGGCCTCGTGGGTCTCGCCCACCGTGGTGACCCGGGCGTCCACCAGCATCTTCTCCAGCCCCGCCCGGGTGTACTTCCGGCTGAGCAGGAGGCGGATGGTGTCCTGGTCGGGGAACGGCACCGTGCTGCGGTCGGGCAGCGTCAGCTCCAGCTCGCCGCCGGTGCGGTTGCGGTAGATCACCTTGACCAGAAGCGACCGGTCGTCCTCGACGAGCCCCTCGCACGTGAGGCTGTTCATGTCGATCTGCAGGTCGGTGTACTGCAGCAGGGCGCTGGTGACGAACTCGCGGAAGCGCGGGCTGTTCTCGTACTCCTGCGCGGCGGCCCGCGCCGCCACCTCGTCCTGCCCGGCCGTGCTCGCCACCTCCAGCAGGAAGCGGTCCTGCGGCCGCAGCAGCTTCTCCGCCAGCAGGGTCAGCAACTGCGTGTCGCTGTCGAAGTTCGCCAGGGTGTTGCCCAGCAGCGAGTACACCACCGGCTCGTCGCCCACCGTGCTGCGGATCAGCGTGCCCAGCCGGTCGAGGTTGGCGGGCATGGAGAAGTCCAGCTGGACGGGGAGCACGTCCGCGGGGGGCACGTGCAGGTGCTGCAGCGCCTCGCGCTGGGCGAGGCGCAGCATCTCCGCGCTGACGTCCACCGGGAGGTAACAGCCGCAGCGGCCATGGCTGTCCAGGGAGCGCAGCAGCGCCTGGTCCTTCTGGCCGGTGCCGGGGCCGAGGCTCACGTAGTGCAGCGGCCCGTCCGGGAGCCGCTCGCTCAGGCCGCGCCAGCGGCGGCTGAAGGAGGCGATGCTCTCGCGCATCACCGGGTAGTACAGGTCGTTGCACGCGTGGGCCCACGCCACCGTCGACTCCAGGCCCCAGTACGAGAAGCCGGAGGTGATCAGCTTGCCCGAGCCCGAGGGGTCGGGGCCGCGCCGCAGTCCGGCGGTCACCTGGGCCAGCTTGCCCGACTGCTCCTCGCCGACCAGACACACCGTCCAGCCGGCGTCCCGGAGGATCTCCGGAATCCGATGTACCGCCCGGTCCCGCTCCGCCATCCGTACATCCCCCCATGGCCCGTCAGCCCGCCCGTGCCCGGTGTACGCCACCGTCAACTGCCGAACCTACCCGGCAGTTGACGATCAGGGGAAGCCGGGGCGACGGGCCCGTCTGCCCGCACGCGCCGTGCTGCTGGGCACGGACACCACTCCGTGCCGCTGCCGCCACACCTGCCGCGTCACCCACACGTCCAGCACCGCCCATGTGGTGGCCACCACACTCGCCAGCGCGCACAGCAGCGCCGGCAGGGCGAGCCACGCCCCGGCCAGCGCGAACAGCGCGGCCACCATGCCCTGCACCATCGTGACGGCGACGAAAAGGACCGCGCGCACCGCGGCCGTGCGCACCGGATCCGGCATCCGGTGCCTGCGGGCGGGCTCCTCCACCCACAGCGGCGGTCGTGCCCGGTCCGACGGGACGTCATGATCCCGCTCCACGAGCTCACCCCCTCGTCGGCGGACCGCTCCGCCGGCTCCCGTGCCGACGGCCGGCCGTTGCGGTCCGGCTCCCTCCACAAGAGCGAAGGAGGGTGCCCGATAGTTCCCATGGGCAAGGAATTACCGCATACGGGTGGCCGTCCCGGCGGTCTGATGACCGTACTGGTCTTCGAGTCTCGTACCGCGCAGTAGTAGGCTCACGCCGCATTGTTGTCGGAACACCACGCCTCCGGAGCGGGGTCGACGTTGGGGAGGCCATGCGCTTTCGCGGGAAGTCCATCCGCCGGAAGATCGTGGCGCTGCTGCTGGTGCCGCTGGTGTCGCTCACCGGCCTGTGGGTCTTCGCCACCGTGATCACCGGCACGGAGGCCGCCCGGCTGCTCTCCGCCGCCGGGGCCATCCGCACGGCCGGCCTCCCGGCCGAGGACCTCGTCCGCGCGCTGCAGAAGGAACGCCGCCAGACCCTCGTCCTCCTCGCCGACCCGCGCCGCGCCGACCACCTCGCCCTCCTGCGCGAGCAGCAGGCCGCCACCGACCGGGCGGCCGCGGCCTTCCGGACCGGCGCCGCGAAGGTCCGCGACGACATGAGCCCCGCCACGGACGTGCGCTACCGGCGCATCGAGAAGGCCCTCGGCGACCTCGACGGCCTGCGCGGCAAGGTGCAGGACGCCTCCATCAGCCGGCACGGCGCCTTCCAGGCCTACAACGACCTGGTGGAGCCGTACTACGCCTTCCTCGGCAGCCTCGGCGCCTTCGAGGACGCCGAGATGGACAAGCAGGCCCGCGCCCTCATCGGCGTGGCCCGCGCCCGCGAGGCGCTCTCCCGCGAGGACGCCCTCCTCGCCGCCGCCCTCACCGCCGGCACCATGAGCCGCCAGGACCTGCGGGCCGTCTCCGACCGCGTCGCCGAGCGGCAGATCCTCTACAGCACCAACCTCGCCGTCCTGCCCGCCGCCGACCAGAAGATCTTCGAGGAGTACTGGCGCGGCACCGCGCCGCACACCCTGCGCGCCGCCGAGGACACCGCGATCCTCGCCGGCTCCACCCGCGCCCCGCAGACCATCGACTCCCAGCGCTGGGAGAAGGCCGCGGGCGTCGTCCTCGACGAGCTCGCCCGGATGAACACCGAAGCCACCGACCGCTACGCGGACCGCGTCGAGCCCATCGCCGCCCGCGTCCTGACCAAGGCCGCCGTCGCCGGCGTCCTCGGCGCCGCCGCGCTCGTCGCCTCCCTCGTCATCTCGCTGCGCATCGGCCGCGGCCTCGTGCGCGACCTGCGGCAGCTGCGCAAGGAGGCCCACGAGGTCTCCGGCGTGCGGCTGCCCGCCGTCATGCGCCGCCTGGCCGCGGGCGAGAAGGTCGACCTCGCCGCCGAGGCCCCGCTGCGCGTGTTCGGGCCGGACGAGCTCGGCCAGGTCGGCAAGGCCCTCAACACCCTGCAGCGGGCCGCCGTCGAGGCCGCCGTCAAACAGGCCGACATGCGCCGCGGCGTCTCCGACGTCTTCGTCAACCTCGCCCGCCGCAGCCAGGTCCTGCTGCACCGTCAGCTCACCCTCCTCGATGCCATGGAGCGCCGCACCGAGGACACCGAGGAGCTCGCCGACCTCTTCCGCCTCGACCACCTCACCACCCGCATGCGCCGCCACGCGGAGGGCCTCGTCATCCTCTCGGGGGCCGCCCCCGCCCGGCAGTGGCGCAAGCCCGTCCGCCTCATGGACGTCGTCCGCGCCGCCGTCGCCGAGGTCGAGGACTACGAGCGGATCGAGGTGCGGCGCCTGCCCCGGCTCGCCGTCCGCGGCCCCGCGGTCGGCGACCTCACCCACCTCGTCGCCGAACTCCTGGAGAACGCCACCGTGTTCTCCCCGCCGCACACCGCCGTGCAGGTGCACGGCCAGCGCGTCGCCAACGGCTTCACCCTGGAGATCCACGACCGGGGCCTCGGCATGCCCCCGGACGCCCTGCTGGAGGCCAACCTCAAGCTCGCCGAGACCCCCGAGTTCGAGCTCTCCGACACCGACCGGCTCGGCCTGTTCGTCGTCAGCCGCCTCGCGCGCCGCCACGACGTCAAGGTCACGCTCCAGACCTCCCCGTACGGCGGGACCACCGCCGTCGTCCTCATCCCCCTGGACCTGCTCACCGAGGACGGGGCCGGGCCGGGCGGCGCATCCCGCCCCGGGGACGAGGACACCGGCGAGCAGCTCCTCGCCCCCGGCCGCGGCACGGCGCCGCCCCGGCGCGAGGCGCTCTCCCCGGCCCCCGGCCGCCTCCCCGCGTCCCCCGCGGATCCGGCAGCGCACGACGACGTGCTCTGCCCGTTCGAGCCGCGCGCGGACGAGGGCGAGGAACACCACCGGGCGGGCGGCGCCCTCGTGCCCCTGCCCCGCCGCAGGCCCTCCCCTTCGCTTCCCGAGGAGCACGGGGCCGAGCGGACCCCCACCGGCGGGCTGCCCCGGCGCGTGCGCCAGGCGAGCCTCGCCCCCCAGCTGAAGCAGGATCCGGAGGCCCCCCGCACCCGGGGCGGGGCCACCGGCCCGGACACCGCCGGTCCGGAACCCGAGCGCGACGCCGACGAGGTGCGGGCCAGGATGGCCGCCCTCCAGCGCGGCTGGCAGCGCGCCCGGGAGCACAATGAGGCGGACACACCGGAAAGATCACCGAGAACAGCACCACGAACCACATCTGAGGGGGACGGTCGATGACCGCACCGAAGGCCGAGAACGCGACAACCACCGCAGCAGGCGGCTCGCCGGCCGCCACGGGCGAGCTGAACTGGCTCCTCGACGAACTCGTCGAGCGCGTCGGCAGCATCCGCAAGGCGCTCGTGCTCTCCGGCGACGGCCTGGCGACCGGCACCTCCAAGGACCTCTCGCGCGAGGACGGCGAGCACCTGGCGGCCGTGGCCTCCGGCTTCCACAGCCTCGCCAAGGGCGTCGGCCGCCACTTCGACGCGGGCAAGGTCCGCCAGACCGTCGTCGAGCTGGACGAGGCGTTCCTCTTCGTCACCGCCGCCGGCGACGGCAGTGCTCTGGCCGTCCTCGCCGACGCCGACTCCGACATCGGCCAGGTCGCCTACGAGATGACCCTGCTGGTCAAGCGGGTGGGCGCGCACCTGGCCACGGCTCCGCGCACCGGCGTGGCCGCCGACGGGTGACCGCCGGCCTGCCCGGGGACGGCTCCGGCGACGGGGACGTGCGCTGGTACGACGACGCGGCGGGCCCGGTGGTCCGCCCGTACGCCATGACCCGCGGGCGCACCCGGCTCGCGGACGGCGCCGGCCTCGACCTCATCGCGGTCGTCGTCGCCGAGGACCCGGCGGGCCGCCCCGCCGCCGCCCTCGCCGACCAGACGCTGTCCCCGGAACACCTCGACATCGTGGACCTCACGGCGGACCTGCCGCGCTCCGTCGCGGAGCTGGCCGCCGGGCTCGACCTGCCGGTCGGCGTGGTGCGGGTGCTCGTCGGCGACCTCCTGAACGCGGGCCTGGTGCGGGTCACCCGCCCGGTGCCGCCGGCCGAACTGCCCGACGAAAGCATTCTGCGCGAGGTGATCGACGGCCTGCGGGCCCTGTGAGGCGGCCCGCGGGCTGCCGGAGCGACCTGACGGGACCTCCGCAGAGACTTGTCGTGGCCATGGTCTTTACGGAACGATCACCATCCACCGGGGGCGCCGGACCCCGGAGCACCCCACCGACCGGAGGACGAACAACCATGAGGCTCCTGCGCTCCGACCGCGGCCGCACGCGCCCCGCGCCGGCCCCGGTGGCCCTCAAGCTCCTGGTCGCCGGAGGCTTCGGCGTCGGCAAGACCACCCTCGTCGGGGCGGTCAGCGAGATCCGGCCGCTGCGCACCGAGGAACTGCTCACCGAGGCGGGCCGGCCGGTCGATGACACCGCCGGCGTCGAGGGCAAGCGCACCACCACCGTCGCCATGGACTTCGGCCGCATCACCCTCCGCGAGGACCTGGTCCTCTACCTCTTCGGCACCCCCGGCCAGGACCGCTTCTGGTTCCTGTGGGACGAGCTGGCCCGCGGCGCCCTGGGGGCCGTCGTCCTCGCCGACACCCGCCGGCTGCAGGACTGCTTCGCCGCCGTCGACTACTTCGAGCGCCGCGGCATCCCCTTCACCCTCGCCGTCAACTGCTTCGACGGCGCCGCCCGCTACCCCGAGGAGGACGTGCGGGCCGCCCTCGACCTGGACCCCGGGGTGCCCGTGATCCTCTGCGACGCGCGGGAGAAGGAATCGGTGAAGGGGGTGCTGGTGTCGGTGGTGGAGCAGCGCTTCGCCGAACTCGCGGACCGGGCCGGCTAGGGCGCCCGCATCAGGCTGGAGCCGCCCGCGCGGCTAGAGCCAGCCGAAGCTCCGCTCCACCGCCTTGCGCCACACCCGGTACTCGGCCTCCCGCTCCTCCGGCGCCCGCCGCGGCGTCCACTCCGCGTCCCGCTGCCAGTGCGCCCGCAGCTCCTCCGGATCGCGCCACACGCCCGTCGCGAGACCGGCCGCGTACGCCGCGCCCAGGCTCGTGGTCTCCGCCACCACCGGCCGGATCACCGGCACCCCCAGCACGTCGGCCTGGTGCTGCATCAGCAGGCCGTTGGCGGTCATGCCGCCGTCCACCTTCAGCGAGCTGATCCGCACGCCGGAGTCCTGGAACATCGCGTCGACCACCTCCCGCGTCTGCCAGCTCGTCGCCTCCAGCACCGCCCGCGCCAGGTGCGCCCGCGTCACGTAGCCGGTCAGGCCGGTGATCACGCCGCGGGCGTCCGCGCGCCAGTACGGCGCGTAGAGGCCGGAGAAGGCGGGCACGATGTACGCGCCGCCGTTGTCGGGGACGCTCGCCGCCAGCGCCTCGATCTCGCCGGCCGAGCGGATCAGGCCGAGCTGGTCGCGGAACCACTGCACGAGCGCGCCCGTGATCGCGATCGACCCCTCCAGGCAGTAGACGGCGGGCTCGCCGCCCAGCCGGTAGCCCACCGTCGTCAGCAGGCCGTTCTTCGACGGGACGGGCCGGGTCCCGGTATTCAGCAGCAGGAAGCTGCCCGTGCCGTAGGTGTTCTTGGCCTCGCCCACCCCGTAGCAGGTCTGGCCGAACACCGCCGCCTGCTGGTCGCCGAGCGCCGCGGCCACCGGCACCCCGGCCAGCGGCCCCACGGCCCGCCCGTACACCTCGCTGGACGAGCGGATCTCCGGAAGCACGGCCTCCGGGATGCCCATCGCGGCCAGGATCCCGGCGTCCCACTGGAGCGTGCCGAGGTCCATCAGCAGGGTGCGCGACGCGTTCGTCACGTCCGTGACGTGCACCCCGCCGTCCGGGCCGCCCGTCAGGTTCCAGACCAGCCAGGAGTCGACCGTGCCGAACGCGATCTCGCCGTTCCCGGCCCGCCGCCGCAGCCCCGGCACGTGCTCCAGCAGCCAGGCGGCCTTGGGCCCGGAGAAGTAGCTCGCCAGCGGCAGGCCCGTCGCCGCCCGGAACCGGTCCTGCCCGTCCGCGCCGCCCAGCTCGCGGCAGAGCGCGTCGGTGCGCGTGTCCTGCCAGACGATCGCGTTGTGCACCGGCTTGCCCGTCGAGCGGTCCCACAGGACCGTCGTCTCCCTCTGGTTGGTGATGCCCAGCGCGCTCAGCTCCCCGGCCTGCAGGCCCGCCGCGGCCAGCGCACCCGCCACCACGGCCTGGACCTTCGCCCAGATCTCGGCGGCGTCGTGTTCCACCCAGCCCGGCTTGGGGAAGATCTGCCGGTGCTCGCGCTGGTCCGAGCCGACGGCCCGGCCCTCCCGGTCGAAGACGATGCAGCGGCTGGACGTGGTGCCCTGGTCGATCGCGGCGACGTACGGACCCGTCATGGCGTCTCCTGACCTGGGAGTCTGTCCGGACGCTGGCGTTCCACCGGCGTTCCCGTGCACTTCCCGTCCGGACCTGTCCGGACGGGAAGTGTTCACCCGCCGTGACGGCGCGTCAAGGCATGGGAAGGCCCGGACGGCGCAGCACGGGGAAGTCGAAGTACGTGTCCGGGAACGGCTCCGGCTTGAGCGTGAAGTGCCACCACTCCTCCGGCAGATTGACGAACCCGACGCCCTCCAGGGCGGTCTTCAGCAGCATCCGGTTCGCCCGCTGCACGCCCGTGATCCGCGGGTCCAGCGTGTGCGCGAGGGTGTCGAAGCAGTCGAAGCCCGTCCCCATGTCGACCGAGTTGTCCGGGAAGCGCTGCCACCGCGGCGCGTAGCAGGGCACGAGCGGCTCACCGGGCACGTACGGCCGCGCCGGCCGGGCCGGCAGCTTCACCAGCGTCAGGTCCATCGTGCTGCCGCGGCTGTGCCCCGACTTCTCCGCGATGTAGCCGTCCGCGAACAGCCGGGTCTTGTCCACGCGCGGGTAGAACTCCGCCTTCATCCGCGTGTCCGCGAGGTCCTTCGCCCACTCCACGAAGTCGTTCACGGCCCGCTGCGGGCGGTAGCAGTCGTACACCTTCAGCGAGTAGCCCCGGCGCAGCAGCGAGCGCTGCGCCCGGTGCAGGGCCTCGGCGGCCTCCCGCGTCAGGACGCACAGGGGCCGCCGGTAGCCGTCGACGCGGTGGCCGGTGAAGTTGTGCACGGTGACGTACCGCATCTCCTGCAGGATCGTCGGGTCCACGTCGGCGAGGGCGACGAACCCGCGGGGCGGGCGCGGCTCGTGCGCGGCCGCCTGCGCCGGCGGCGACAACGGGAAGGTCAGCAGGGCCAGGAGAGCCGCTATGAGCAGGGTGACGGCCCGCAGGGCGGCAGGGAACCGGGTTCTGTCCATGCCCTCCTGATAGCAGTGGGGCGGGCGCCCGGGGAAGAGCGCCCGCCCCTCGCTTCACCGGGCGCCCTCGCCCCGCACCCGTACGGGATACCCCACCGCCCCGGCACCCTCCTGCTCCACCACGACCGCCCCGTCCCGCAGGCACGTCGTGAACCGCACGACTTCCGGCGAATCCCATCCGTCCCCCGCGTCGGGGACCAGGACGCCGCCGCCCGTACGGCCCGGGGCCGGGGCCCACACCTCCAGCTCCACCGAACCGGCGGCCTCGCCCTGCACCGGAATCACCGAGCCCGCCCGCGCCAGCACCGGGATCCGCGACAGCGGCGCGTCCAGCAGCACCTGCCCCGGCCCCTCGTACGCCCGGCCCGTCGCCGTGTCGTACCACCGCCCGCGCGGCAGCCGCACCGCCCGCCGGTCCGCCCCCTGCTCCAGCACCGGCGCCACCAGCAGCGCGTCACCCAGCAGGAACGCGTCCTCGCAGTCCCGCAGCGCCCGGTCCTCCGGCGAACGCCACCACACCGGCCGCACGTACGGCGCCCCGGTGCGCTGCGCCAGGTGCGCCAGCGTCACGAAGTACGGCAGCAGGCGCGTCCGCTCACGCAGCGCCTCCGCCGTGTGCTCCAGCGCCTCCGCGCCGAACTCCCACGGCTCCCGCCGCCCCGCCGTGATCGCCGAGTGCGTGCGGAACAGCGGCACGTAGGCGCCCAGCTGGAACCAGCGCACGAACAGCTCCGGCGACGGGAACCCCGAGAAGCCCCCCACGTCCGGCCCCGAGTACGGCACCCCGCACAGCCCCAGGCCCAGCACCAGCGCCAGCGACGCCCGCAGCCCCGGCCAGCCCGTCGCCACGTCGCCCGACCACGTGCCGCCGTAGCGCTGCATGCCCGCCCAGCCCGAGCGCGAGAACAGGAACGGGCGCTCACCCGGCCGCAGTTCGCACAGCGCCTCGTAGCCCGCCCGCGCCATCGACAGGCCGTACACGTTGTGCGCCTCGCGGTGGTCGCCGCCGCGGCCCTCCAGCGAGTGCCGTGCCGACAATGGCAGCGACGGATCCCCGAACGGAGCGAACGACACCGGCTCGTTCATGTCGTGCCACACCCCCGAGAAGCCCTGCGCCAGCCGCTCCCCGTACAGCCCGCCCCACCACTTGCGCACCCGCGGATCCGTGAAGTCCGGGAAGACCGACTCGCCCGGCCACACCTCGCCCCGCACCCGCCGCCCCCGGCCGTCCCGCACGAACGCGTCGGCCGCCGCACCGCTGTCGTACACCCACTGGCCCGGCTCGGCCTTCACCGCCGGATCCACGATCGACACCAGCCGCACCCCCTTCTCCCGCAGCTCCGCCGCCAGCCCCGGCAGATCGGGGAACCGCTCCCGGTCCACCGTGAACACGCGGTGCCCCCGGTAGTGGTCGATGTCCAGGTGCAGCGCCGACAGCGGCAGCCCGCGCTCGGCGTACCCCGCCACCACCCGGCGCACCTCCTGCTCGCTGCCGAAGCCCCAGCGCGCGTGATGGTGCCCGAGCGCCCAGGACGGCGGCACCGCGGCGGCTCCCGTCAGCACCGACCAGCCGTGCAGCACCCGCGCCGGCGTCCCCACCAGCACCCAGTAGCGCAGCGGGCCGCCGTCCATCCGCACCTCGCACCGGCCCGGCCGGTCGTGGCCGGAGCCCGCCCCCTCCTCGCCCTCCGCCAGCGTGACCCGCCCGTCCCACGCGTCGTCGTGGAACACCAGGTGCGTCCCCGCGTCCGCCACCACCAGCTGCACCGGCATCGTGATGTACAGCGGATCGTCGCCCGGCCCGAACGCCCCGTCCGGATCGGTGTTCCACAGCCGGTACGTGCCGTCCCGCAGCCGCGGACCCGCCGACCTGCCGCCCAGCCCGAAGAAGCGCGCGTCCGCCGGCACCTCCGACCGGACCGCCCAGCGCGCCCCGCCCTGCCGCCCGCCCGCCGCTGTGCCCGCCGCGTCCGCCGGCTCCCACCAGCGCGGCGGCAGGTCCCGCCGCAGCAGGACGCCGCCCGGCGTCCGCACTTCCACCGTCCCGTGCCGGCCCACCACGACCAGCACCCGCTCCGACACCACCCGCCAGCCGCCGTCGGTGTCCGGCTCCAGCACCGCCCGCTCGTCCGCCTCCGGCCCCGGCCCGGCCAGAGCGTACGAGGCCTCCGGCCCGGCCCCGTCCCAGCCGCAGAACACCGCACCCCCCGCCGCCACCCGCACCCGCAGCGACGACCGCGCGAAGTGCACCACTCCGCCGCCCGGCAGGGGATCCGCCCCCCGCGCCGCACCCGGCACCCGGGCCCGTTCCGCACCCGGCCGCGGCAGCCCCGCCCTGTCCGTGCACCGCCGCCGCAGCGCCGACCGCAGGGACCGCACCCCCCGCGCCGTACGGACCGTCCTCACTAACCGCAGCAGATCACGCGCATCCATGCTGCTCAGCCTGCCACCCGCACGATCGCCGGCGCCCGGCGTTCAGACGGCGTTCACCCGCGCAGGGAGGACGGGGGGGGGGGACCCGCGCGCGCACGGAGCAGAGTGAAGGAGATGCACGGAGCAGAGTGAGGGAGATGTACGCCACCGGCTCTGGTGCAGGAGTCGATCACGTGGCATCGTCCTTGCTCAGCCGCGCCATGCGCTCACCCGGCCCTGCGCGGCACCGCCCACGACGCGCAGGAGCCCGGGAGCAGCCATGACCACCGCACCGCAGCACGCCGGCAGCCCGGAGCCCCTCTGGAGCCCCGGCCCGGAACGCATCGCCCGCGCACAGGTCACCCGCTTCCAGGAATGGGCCGCCGAGCGGCACGGCGCCCCGGCCGCCGTCCCCGGCGACCCCGCCGCGAGCTACGCCGCGCTCCACCGCTGGTCCGTCGACGAGCTGGAGACGTTCTGGCAGGCCTTCACCGAATGGTCCGGCGTCCGCTTCTCCCACCCCTACGAGCGCGTCCTCGCCGACCGCTCCATGCCCGGCGCGCACTGGTTCCCCGGTGCCACCCTCAACTACGCCGAACACGCCCTGCGCGCCGCCGAGGACCCCGCACGGGCGGACGAACCGGCCCTCCTCGCCGTCGACGAGACCCACGAGCCGCGCCCCGTCACCTGGGCCGAGCTGCGCCGGCAGGCCGGCTCGCTCGCCGCCGAGCTGCGCCGCCTCGGCGTGCGCCCCGGCGACCGCGTCAGCGGCTACCTGCCCAACATCCCGCAGGCCGTCGTGGCCTTCCTCGCCACCGCGGCCGTCGGCGGCGTGTGGACCTCCTGCGCGCCCGACTTCGGCGCCCGCAGCGTCCTCGACCGCTTCCAGCAGGTCGAGCCCGTCGTCCTGTTCACCGTCGACGGCTACCGCTACGGCGGCAAGGAGCACGACCGCGCCGGCACCGTCGCCGAGCTCCGCGCCGGCCTGCCCACGCTGCGCGCCGTCGTCCACATCCCGCTGCTGGGCACCCCGGCCCCCGAGGGCGCCCTGGAGTGGGACGCCCTGGTGGCGGCGGACACCGAGCCCGTCTTCGAACAGGTTCCCTTCGACCACCCGCTGTGGGTGCTGTACTCCTCCGGCACCACCGGCCTGCCCAAGGCCATCGTCCAGTCCCAGGGCGGCATCCTCGTCGAACACCTCAAGCAGCTCTCCCTGCACTGCGACCTCGGCCCCGGCGACCGCTTCTTCTGGTACACCTCCACCGGCTGGATGATGTGGAACTTCCTCGTCTCCGGCCTCCTCGTGGGCGCAACCGTCGTCCTCTACGACGGCAGCCCCGGCCACCCCGACACCGGCGCCCAGTGGCGCGTCGCCGAGCGCACCGGCGCGACCCTCTACGGCACCTCGGCCGCGTACGTGATGGCCTGCCGCAAGGCGGAGGTCCACCCCGGCCGGGACTTCGACCTTTCGCGCGTCAAGTGCGTGGCCACGACGGGCTCGCCGCTGCCGCCGGACGGCTTCCGCTGGCTGCACGACGAGGTCGCGGAAGACATGTGGATCGCGTCGGTGAGCGGCGGCACGGACGTGTGCAGCTGCTTCGCGGGCGCCGTGCCGACCCTCCCGGTCCACATCGGCGAGCTCCAGGCCCCCTGCCTCGGCACCGACCTGCAGGCCTGGGACCCGCACGGCAAGCCCGTCGTCGACGAGGTCGGCGAGCTGGTCGTCACGGGCCCCATGCCGTCGATGCCCCTCCGCTTCTGGAACGACCCCGACGGCGCCCGCTACCGCGAGAGCTACTTCGAGATGTTCCCCGGCGTCTGGCGGCACGGCGACTGGATCACCCTCACGTCGCACGGCAGCGTCGTCATCCACGGCCGCTCCGACTCCACCCTCAACCGGCAGGGCGTCCGCATGGGCTCCGCCGACATCTACGAGGTGGTCGAACGCCTCCCCGAGATCCGCGAGTCCCTCGTCATCGGCGCGGAGCAGCCGGACGGCGGCTACTGGATGCCGCTCTTCGTCCACCTCGCGCCGGGCGCCCGGCTGGACGACGAACTGCTGGACCGCATCAAGCGCACCATCCGCGAGAACCTCTCGCCGCGCCACGTCCCCGACGAGGTCATCGAGGTCCCGGCGATCCCGCACACCCTCACCGGCAAGCGGATCGAGGTCCCGGTCAAGCGCCTCCTCCAGGGCACGCCCCTGGAGAAGGCGGTCAACCCGGGTTCGGTGGACAACGCGGACTTGCTGAAGTTCTACGAGGACCTGGGGAAGGCCCGCTGAACCAGCCCGTCACCCCCCGTACGTAGCCTGCGCCTCACCCAGCACAGCCGCAAAATCGGCGGCAAGCCGAACCGCCTCGGCCGGCCGCAGATCCGCCACAGTGATCCGCACCCCGGGCGCGGCCCCGATCCGGAACCGCGCCCCCGCAGCCACCCACCACCCCGACGACCGCAGCCCGTTGACCACGGCCGCCTCGTCCCGTACGGGCACCCACACGTTCAGCCCGCCGCGCCCGTGCGCGGGGATCCCGCGCCGGGCCAGCTCCCCGATGAGCGCCTCGCGCCGCGCGGCGTAGGCGGCGCGGGCTTCCGCCACGAGGGCCAGAGCTGACGGATCGGTCAGCAGCCCGGCCACCGTCTCCTGCAGCAGGTGGCTGACCCAGCCGGACGTCAGCAGCAGCCGCCCGTCGTGCCGCGCCAGCGTCGTCGCGTCGCAGGCCACCGCCGCCCAGCGCAGGTCGGGCCCCAAGTGCTTGGTGACCGTACGGACCTGGGCCCAGCGCGGTAGACCGCCCCCGGCGGTCAGGCTGTGCAGTGGGGCACCGCAGACCTCCGCGGCGTAGTCGTTCTCGATCACCAGGACCTCCGGCGCCTCCGCGAGCACCGCGGCCAGGGCGTCGCGGCGCCCGGCGGTGAAGCCGCCCCCGTACGGATTCTGCGACCGCGGGCTGCAGATGACGGCCCGCACCCCGCCGCGCACCGCGGTCCGCAGCTCCTCCGGCCGCATCCCCTCGCCGTCCACCGCGACCGGCACGATCCGCAGGCCGAGCGCGGGCACGAGGTCGAGCATGTGGTGGTAGCCGGGGTCCTCCATCGCCACCGCGTCACCGGGGCGGAGCTCGGTGGCGAGCAGCCGAGCCACGCAGTCGAGCGCGCTGTGCGCAAAGGTCACGTGCCCGGACGGGACGCCGTCGCGCTCGTACCAGGCGCGGGTGATCTCCTCCAGCCGCGCCAGCCGCGGCGCCGACCGGTGCGAGCGCGCCCCGTGCGTCAGCTGCGCGGGCGGTACAGGCTCGGGCAGGAAGGCCGGGTCGGGATGGCCGCCCGCCAGGTCGCGCAGCCCTGCCGGCACCTTCGGCGGGCGCCGGGAGGCGACCGCGGGGGCCTCGGCCACCACCGTGCCGCCGCGCCCGCGCGTGACCACGATGCCCCGGCGGCGCAGCTCCTTGTACGTGGTGGCGACCGTCCCCGGGCTCACGCCGAGCCGCTCGGCGAGCGCGCGCACCGGGGGGAGCGAACTCCCGGGGGCCAGGGCGCCGTCGGCGACGCCGCGCTCGATGGACGCGGCGATTCCCTTGGCGTTCGTACCCGTGAACTCATATTGTGTTGCCACAGATCTGATTATGTATCAATACAATATCCGGGTCAAGGGGGATCAGCACCATGCAGATACCGGGGGGACGCGACGGCCGCCGCATGCTGGCCGTCACCTTCGTCGACAAGGCCGGCTCCGGCCTCTGGGGCGCGACAGCAGCCCTGTACTTCACCTACGTCGCAGGCCTCAGCACGGCCGAGATCGGCCTGCTGCTCGGCGTCTCCGGCGCCGTCGGCATCGCCGGCCCGCCCCTCGGGGGCCTCCTCGCCGACCGCGTCCCCCTCCGGCCGCTGCTCGCCGCCGTCCAGGCCCTCCGCGCCGTCGCCTCCCTCGCGCTCCTCACCACCACGGACCTCCGGCTCCTGCTCGCCGTCACCGCCGCCGGCAGCCTCGGCGACCGCGCGTCCTCCGTCCTCACCAAGCTCTACGCGACGCGCGTCGCGGGCCCCGACCGCAGCCGCTACCAAGCCGTCAACCGGACCGTCTCCAACGTGGGCTGGGCCGTCGGCGGACTCGTCGCGGCCGCGGCCCTCAGCACCGGAACGACCGCCGTCTACCGCTGGCTGCTGACCGGCGACGCACTCTCTTTCGCCGCCATCGCCCTGCTCACCCTGCGCTGCGGCGAACCGCCGTCGCCGTCACAGGTCGTGGCCACCGGCGGCACCGGAGCGGGGGCCGGCACCCCTGCAGCGGGGGAGGGGACCCCCGCCCCCGGACCCAACCCCTGGCGCGACCGCCGCTACCTCGCCTACACCGCCACCGACGCCATCCTCTTCCTCGACGACTCCGTCTTCAACGTCGGCCTCGCCCTGTGGGCCGTCACCGCAACGACCCTTCCCCACCAGGCCGTTCCCCTCCTCCTCGTCCTCAACAACGTCCTCGTCGTCTGCTTCCAGGTGCCCTTCGCCCGCTTCGGCAAGACCCCGGCGAAGGCACGCAGCACGCTCTTCCCCCTGGCGGTCGCCTTCCTCGCGGGCGGAGCGGCCCTCGCCGCCTCCGCCACCGGCACCCGCTGGCTCGCCGCAACGGCACTGACCCTGGCCGCCGTCGCCTTCACCGTCGCCGAGATGCTCCACGCCACCGTGTCCTGGGAACTGTCCGTCGCCCTCGCACCGCCCACGGCCCAGGGCGCCTACCTCGGCGTCCACGGCCTCGCCCAGGCCGCCCAGCGCAGCGCCGGACCCCTGGTTGTGACCGGCGCCATCGCGACGGGCCCCCTCGGCTGGCTCGGCCTCGGCACAGGCCTCGCCGTCATGTGCCTCGCCCAGCGCAGGCTCACCCGAGACGATGACGAGACCGCAATGTCAGTGCCTCGCATTACGGTGAGTGAGCACTGATTACACGCGCTGAGGGGGAGACACATGGCGCACACGAGCGACGGCCGAGGACGGCCGGCGGGCGGGGGCCGCACCGGGAGCGGGAAGCGCACCCCGGCCGGGAAACGGCCGCACACCAAGCAGCGGGACGGCAGGAAGAGACCGCTCACCGAACGGCGCATGGTCAGCGCCCGCCGCCGGCTGCGCAGCGAAGTCCCCAGCACCGTGGCCGTCCTGGCCGGCGCGGAGGACTTCGCGGCCATGCAGGGCTACACAAGCTTCACCTTCGACGACCACGCCACGTACATGCGGCAGATGGAGGGCCTGCTGCGCGAGTTCGCCGCCCGGGGCACGCACACGAGCGTCGCCCTCTTCGACCCCGCCGG
Source organism: Streptomyces roseoverticillatus (assembly GCF_000719265.1). Taxonomy (GTDB): domain Bacteria; phylum Actinomycetota; class Actinomycetes; order Streptomycetales; family Streptomycetaceae; genus Streptomyces; species Streptomyces roseoverticillatus. The sequence continues at coordinate 257,648 of NZ_JOFL01000005.1, forward strand.
CTACGAGGAGTTCTGCACCGAGTCCCACCTCGACCCCGACACCCCCGCCAGCCGCACGCGCTACACCGCGGAGGTCGCCGCCGCCGGCACCAAGGTCACCTACGAGGGCCAGCCCCTCGCCCGCCTGCTGCCCCGCCTCGTCGCCGAAGCGGAACAACAGGCCACCTGGGAGCACGCCTCCGCCCTGCTCACCCGCGGCGACTGCGACGCTTGCGGCGAGGACATCGGCCGCGCCGCCTTCGCCCGGGCCACCGCACTCCTGCGGCGGATCATCGAAGCGGCCGGCCCCGGCACCCACCACCTCGTCTGCAGCGTCCCGGCCGAAGGGCCGGCCCCGCTCGTCGCCGTGCTCCACACGGAGACCCGCGACGACGGACTGCTGCACCTCGGCGAGGCGGCCGCCCTCCTCTTCTGCACGGTCCTCGCGGCGGGCATCGCCACGGACCGGCCCGGAGGAGTCGTCCTGCGCAGCACGCTGCCCGGCCGGCGCGACACCGTCCGCGGCTGGAACCTCAAGGGCGGCGGCAGACTCCACCCGCTGACCGAAGCGGAAGTCTTCTCCGCCTACTGCACCGACGCCCGCACCGGCGAACCCGTACCTCCGGAGCCCGGTGTCGACTACCGCGCGGGGCTGCCCCTGGAGGACTGAGCGGCCCGAGGAACGCAGGAAGAAAGAACGAATGAAGGGTGCCCCGCCACCCGGCGGGACACCCTTCACCTCTCAGCTCACGTCACCGCTACGGCGACGGCCGGCTCACTCGCCGGACAGCACCGCCTGCGCGGCCAGCCGGGCCTCCTCCGCGGAGTCCGTCGCACGGGCCGCGGCAGCGGCACGCTCGCACTGGGCCAGCGTGTGCTTGGCCAGCGTCGCGCGGACGTACGGAATCGACGCCGCACCCATGGACAGGCTCGTCACGCCCAGACCGGTCAGCACACAGGCCAGCAGCGGGTCCGACGCGGCCTCGCCGCACACGCCGCAGCTCTTGCCCTCGGCCTTGGCCGCCTCGGCGGACGCGGCGACGAGGTCGAGCAGCGCCGGCTGCCACGGGTCCTGCAGCCGCGAGACCGCACCGACCTGACGGTCGGCCGCGAACGTGTACTGCGCCAGGTCGTTGGTGCCCAGCGACAGGAACTCGACCTCCTGCAGGATCGAACGGGCCCGCAGCGCGGCGGAAGGGATCTCCACCATCGCCCCGAACTTCGCCTGCAGCCCGGCCTCGCGGCACGCGTCCGCGAACGCCTTCGCGTCCGTGCGGTCCGCCACCATCGGGGCCATGACCTCGAGGTAGACCGGCAGCCCCTCGGCGGCCTTGGCCAGCGCGGTGAGCTGCGTGCGCAGCACCTCCGGGTGGTCGAGCAGGGTGCGCAGACCCCGCACGCCCAGCGCCGGGTTCGGCTCGTCGGCCGGCGTCAGGAAGTCCAGCGGTTTGTCCGCGCCCGCGTCCAGCACCCGCACGACCACACGGCCCTCGGGGAACGCCTCCAGCACCTTGCGGTACGCCTCGACCTGCTTGGCCTCGGACGGCGCCTTCGCGCTGTCGTCCAGGAACAGGAACTCGGTACGGAACAGGCCCACGCCCTCCGCACCCGCCTCGACCGCGGCCGCCACGTCCGCCGGGCCACCGATGTTCGCCAGCAGCGGCACCTTGTGACCGTCCGACGTCGCACCCGGGCCGGACGACGCGGACAGCGCCGCCTTGCGCTCCTCGGCCGTCTTGATCAGCTCGGCGCGCTTCTCCGGGCTCGGGTCCACGAAGATGTCACCCGTGCTGCCGTCCACGGCCACCACCGTGCCCTCGGCAAGCTCGCCCGCGCCCGGCAGCGCCACGACCGCCGGCACGCCGAGCGCCCGCGCCAGGATGGCGCTGTGGCTGGTCGGCCCGCCCTCCTCGGTCACGAAGCCCAGCACCAGCGTCGGGTCCAGCAGCGCCGTGTCGGCGGGAGCCAGGTCCCGGGCGATCAGCACATAGGGCTCGTCACTGTCCGGCACGCCCGGCATCGGCACGCCCAGCAGGCGCGCGACGATGCGGTTCCGCACGTCGTCCAGGTCGGCCACCCGGCCGGCCAGGTACTCGCCCGCGTTGGCGAGCAGTGCGCGGTAGGCGGCGAAGGCGTCGTACACCGCGCGCTCCGCGGTGCTGCCGACGGTGATGCGCCGTTCGACGTCGGCCATCAGCTCGGGGTCCTGGGCCATCATGGCCTGGGCCTCCAGCACGTGCTGGGCCTCGCCACCGGCCAGGTTGCCGCGCGCGATGAGGTCGGCGGCCACAGCTTCCACGGCCTGGCGGGCGCGGCCCTGCTCGCGCGGCGCCTCCTCCGTCGGAATCTGCTTGGCCGGCGGCTCCAGCACCGCCGTGCCCATGTGCCGGACCTCGCCGATGGCCACACCGTGGCTCACGCCGACGCCTCGCAGCGTTGTCTCCATCTCACCCGTCTCCGGTTGATGCGGCGGCCCGTGCCGCCGCGGTTGGATGTCGTACGTGCCGCTCCCCCTTTTGGGAGCGGTATCGGCTACTGCCAGCTGAAGAGCTGGTCGCCGGCCTTGACGTCGCCGTCCTTGCGGACGTCGCCGAGCGAGTCGGCGGTCGCCTCGAGCGCGACGATCGGGCAGATCGGCGACTTGCCGGCCGCCTCCACGGCGACCGGGTTCCAGCGCACGACCTCCTGGCCGCGGGTCACGGTGTCACCCTTGTTCACGAGCAGCTCGAAGCCCTCGCCGTTGAGCTGGACGGTGTCGATGCCGAGGTGCGTCAGCACACCGTGGCCTTCGGCGTCGACGACGACGAACGCGTGCGGGTGCAGCGAGACGATGACACCGTCGACGGGGGAGACCGCGGCGTGCGGCTCACGGACGGGGTCGACGGCGGTACCGGGTCCCACCATCGCGCCGGAGAAGACCGGATCGGGCACTGCCGCGAGTCCGATGGCGCGTCCGGCGATCGGGGACGACACGGTGGTCATGGGAAGCCTCCCAGGTGGAGATTCGTCACGCGCCGTCACTACCTGTCCTGGACGGCGCACTGATCGGAAGCCTAAGTCATAGGAACTGAGGATTCCGCACGAGTGAAGAGGGCCCCTGGCGTGTGCGGTGCGTAATCGATTTGCCTCGGGTGGGGAGGGCATGTACTGTCAGATCCCTGCCCACGACCGAGGCCCGCAGACAACTGCCGGCAAGGTGGGGGCAGCACCCCATCAGAAGTGATCCTTTCTCAGTTCTGCTGCTGTGTGCCCGTATGCCTTTTGTGTTTACGGAAAACAGAGTGGCGGGAGAGCGGAAAAACTCCTGATAGAGTGTGAAACACCGAAGGGAAGCGCCCGGAGGAAAGCCCGAGAGGGTGAGTACAAAGGAAGCGTCCGTTCCTTGAGAACTCAACAGCGTGCCAAAAGTCAACGCCAGAC
>NZ_JOFL01000006.1 GCF_000719265.1 Streptomyces roseoverticillatus
GGGTGCGCTGCTCGGTCGTACGCCCGACGAGGCTTTCTATGTGATCTGTGACCGTACGAACAACACCTCGTCGACGATCGACGCCGGTCAGGTGATCTGTGACATCGGTGTCGCGCCGGTGCGTCCCGCCGAGTTCGTCCAGTTCACCATCACTCAGATCGCCGGCCAGCCCGGTCAGGGCGGCTGAGACCCCGTGCAGAAGATCGTGGTGAGGCAGGGCGATACGGTCACGCTCACCGTGAATCCTCCCGTAGTGCTCACACCACCGCCTCCGCCCGTCCCCCTGCCGCTGGGAACGGCAGGCTTTCGGATCGAACAGCACGTCGCCTGTGTGCCCGGCGACATCGAGTCGTGGGTCATCCCGCCCGTCGGCTACTGGACACCGGCCTTTCAGAATTCGGGAACCCTGAGCGTCGAGTTGAAGGTTCCCCCGGCGAACCGCGCCACGTACGCCAGGACGAGTCGGGGCGAGAAGGAAGCCGTTGTCAACGGTGGCCCGTTCGACGTGGTCTTCACCGTGGCGTCCCCGGCGAGCAACTCCGCCGGCGCCACGGACACCCCGGGGGCCACGTACCAGGGCAAGGCGACCCTCACCTGCCCCCGGGGACGCCCCGTGACGGCCGGTTAACCCACCTGAGCCCTTGATCCCCCACAGGGGTCAAGGGCTCACGGGAAGCGCGACTCGTCCACATAGCGGCCGAGTTTGGCGTACTCCTCGCGGACGGCCGCCAGCAGATCGGCCATGGCGAGCGGGCGGTCCTCGTCGGCGGCCCGGTAGGCAGCGGTGATGACGCAGCAGCGGATCGCGCCGCCGGACAGGTCGAAGGCCGAGGCGAGGACCGCCAGACCGGCCTGGTCGATGTCGTCGGCCCGGGGGACGGCCGGGCCCAGACAGCGGTCCCACAGGGCGTGGCGCCGGGCATCGTCGGGCGCGGGGAAATGGACGACGAGGTCGAGACGGCGCAGAAAGGCCGGGTCGATGTTGGCGTGCATATTGGTGGTCAGCAGGGCCAGACCGTCGAAGGACTCCAGGCGCTGGAGGAGATAAGAGGTCCCCGTGTTGGCGTAGCGGTCGTGGGCGTCCTGGGTGGCCGTGCGCTTGCCGAAGACGGCGTCCGCCTCGTCGAAGAGGAGTACGGCGTCGACGGCGTCAGCCTCAGTGAAGATCCGTTCGAGGTGCTTCTCGGTCTCCCCGATGTACTTGTCGACGACCGTGGCGAGGTCGACGACATACAGGTCGAGGCCGAGAGAGGCGGCCACGACCTCCGCCGCCAGGGTCTTGCCGGTCCCGGAGCCGCCGCTGAACAGGGCGGTGACGCCACGTCCGCGCCCCCCGCCCGGCCGCATCCGCCACTCTCCCAGGACCCGGTCGCGGTGGCGTACGCGCCGGGCGAGGTCCCGTAGCTGCTCGTGCGTCCGCTCGGGCAGCACCAGATCGTCCCAGCCGACGGCGGGGCGTACGGGCCGGGTGAGGCGGTCGAGCGCGCCGCCGTTCCACGCGCGGGCGGCGTCCCGGACCGCGGCGGCGTCGACGGGGGTGCCGTGCGCGGCGGCCTGCCGGCCGGCCGCCGAGGCCACGGCGCGGATCCGGCCGGGGCCGAGGCGGTACCGGCCACCGGCGGTGACCGCCTCGTCGGTCACGGTGCCGGCGTGGGCGCCGAGTTCGTACCGCCACAGCGCGGTGCGTTCCGGCTCCGTCAGGGGCGGGCAGTCGGCGAGTACCGGGGGAGTGGCCGTCCAGCGGGCGTCCCACGGCTGGCTCCCGATGAGGACCAGAGGAACCGGAGCGCCGTCGAGCGGGGCGAGCAGGTCCTGTACGTGCCGGGCGTCGGGGGAATCGACGGGGCCGACGATCAGCCCGTGACCGCGCAGCCGTGCTTCGAGGAGCGCCGCGCGGACGAACCCGTCCGGGTCCGTCTCGTTGGCCAGGCGCGCGAGGTCCAGACGGAGCGCGGGCCGTCCGCACGCGCGCAGTGCCGCATCGGCGACGGCTTCGGCCGCACCGTCCGGGCTGTCGCGCAGGTGGACCGGGTGGCGGTGGGCGAGCAGCCGGGTCAGGTGCCGCACGGCTTCGGCTACGGGGCCCTCGCCCAAGGGCCGGCCGCGTTCCGGCAGGGTCAGCAGGTGACGCAGCCAGGACGGCGGGGAGTCATCGCCCAGCAGGTGTGCGGTGACCCGGTCGGGGACGCGTAGGGGCCGGGTCAGAAAGGGCCGGGAGACGTCCGGGATCTCCACGAGGCCACCGGCGCGCAGGGGCGCGTCGGCCGCGAAGACCCGGCGGGCGGTCGCCGAGGCGCTCGGGACGCCGCAGAGGGCGAGGGCCAGGCCGGTGGTGGCGTGGCGGCAGGTGATGTCGTCGTTGAGGTAGCCGTAGCAGCGCTCGAACCGGGCGTCGACGTCGGGGGCGAGCGCGATCACCACCATGTCGAGGGCGAGCGCGTCCAGCCCGAACTCCTCGGCGAGACGGCGCAGGGGCGGCGCGGCGCCGGCCGCCGCGGCCGTGTCCTCCCGGGTGCGCAGAGCGGCGGCGAGGGAGTCGTCAGCGGTGGCGGGGATCAGCGGGTCGGCCGGCGTGTCCAGGAGGTGCGAGGCCATGTCGTCGGAGATGCAGAGCCCTTGGAACGGGTCGAAGGGCGGCTCCAGGAGCTCCGCGGGTACGGATTCCTCGCCCGTACGGAGAGCGATCGCGCGCCGCACCCGGGCCTCGATGACGGCCAGCCGGGCGAGCAGCCAGTCCGCGGCCGTGGCGGTGGGTGCTCCGGGGTGCGCGGTGGCGGTCACCGCGCGTCCTCGTCCGCCCCCGGCCCGGGCTTGAGCGCCTCGCGGACGACCGGGGGCCCGGTCACCCAGTGGGTGTAGCTGTCCGGGAGGAAGGACAGCAGGGGGATGGTCACGGTGACGTTCAGGGCGGGGACGAGCGTGTGGCCCACCGCGCTCCACAGTTCCGTCAGGGCACGGTCCTCGGCGGGCGGGTGGCCGATGTCGAGAAGCGCGGACAGCTCCATCTCCTGCAGTTCCGGGGGCAGGGGCACGGGGAAGTCCCGGCTCCTGGCGAAGCCGACGAGGAGTTCGCCGAGGATGCGGTGGGCGCCGAGGGCGTCCGGGGCCCAGGCGGTGACCAGATACGAGAGCCGGGCGTATCGCGGCGGGTCGAACTCCGCCGACTTCCGGTCCGGCAGCCCCATGGTTCCCCTGGCGTACTGGTAGACGGTGCCGGTCTGCCGCCGCTCCAGGTCCTCGCGGATGTCGTACAGGTAGACGCCGACCGTCTCGGAGCCGGAGGTCTCCCCCAGCGCTCCGTCGCGGCCGGGCGGCTGGAAGGTGACGGGGATGCCCGGCGACGGCCATGTCACATCCTGCTGTACGCGCGACTTCAATGCCTCGTCGACCAGTTCGATCATCTGTGTGCCTCTGTCCGCGCCGGAGGGGTGGGTGGAGTCGGGAGTCGGTACGGTCAGTTCGTCGTCGGCACGCCGGCCGCCTGCCGTACGTCGAGCCCCAGCGCAGTCGCCGTGTCCAGGGGAGCGAGCGTCGTGGTGTCGACGACCGATACGGCCGCGCCCGCCTCGTCGGCGAGGTACACCAGTTGCTTCGCGGACTGCGGATGCGGTGCGCTTCCGGTGAGCCGTTCGCCGGCCGGCACGGCGAAGCGCGGCGTTCCGGTCCGGGTGTCGAGCATCAGGAGCTCTCCGCTGTTCTCGGTGGTCACGAAGAGCCAGACCCCGTCCGCGGATACGGACACCGATTCGGGCCCGGTGACCTGTGGATGCCGCCAGGTGGCGAGGACCTTGGGCGTGTCCGGTGAGGCGTCGTCGGGGCCGATGACCGAAATGCTGTCGTCCCCGTGGTTCGCGACATAGGCCCGCAGGCCGCCCGGGGCGCAGGCCACGCCCATGGGGTCCCGGCCCACGTCGAGGGAGGTCACCTGGTGGTCGGAGAGGCGGACGCACCGCAGGGAACCGGCGGTGCGGTCGGTGACGTAGGCGTAGGTACCGTCGTCGGTGACGGCCACGTCCCACGGCTGTGACGCGCCCGGCTGACCGACCGGTACGGGCGTCACCTTGGACCCGAGGACGGTGACCGTCCTGCTGGTGAAGTTGGCGACGCACAGGGTGCCGTCATCGGAGATCGCCGCCGAGTACGGGAGGTCGTTGTTGTTGAGCGAGCGGGTCTCGGTGCGCTCGACTTCCAGTCGCGAGTCGGCCTTGAGGGTGATCACGGCCAGGCATGCCTCGCGGGCACCCGGTTCATCCTTCTTGCCCTGGTTGACGACGCACAGGGTCCGGTCGTCCCGGCACACCAGCGCACTGGGCCTGTCGGTGTGCGCTTGGGGCGCCGTGGCGACGGGTCGCATCTCGGTGTTGCTCTCGCTCAGCGGGATGCCGTACACCGTGCCCAGGGCTCCGGTTCCCGTCCGCCAGTGTTCGGCGTCGACGGCGTAGAGGTAGTGGCCGTCAGGGGAGAGGGCGAGCCCGAGATGGACGCGGTCCTCGCCGCTCTTGACCTGGATCGTTCGCTGGTGCACCGCTGGATTGCCGGTGACGTCGAACACCTCGACCGTTCCCTGGTTGCCGGCGGCGTTGGACACGTAGAGGGTCCTTCCGTCCGGCGACAGTGCCAGGCCGTACGGTTGGTGCATGGCTGCCGGGGGCTTGGTCACCGTCATCTTGTGACCCCACGGAGCGCCCACCGTGTCGCGTTCGAGGACCGAGACGGTCTCGTTCTTGTAGTTGGCGACGTAGAGCCGGAGTTCGTCGGGCGACAGGGCCATCTCGTGCGGTCCCGACAGCTGACCCGCCGTCGCGTCGATGACTCCTTCCTGTTGCCACTCTCCCCGCTCTGTCCTGCGGAGTATCGCGATCTGCCCGCTTGACCCCTCACCCGGGGCGAAGTCGGCCACGTAGAGCGTCCGACCGTCCTCGGAGACGGCGGCACCCGTGGGCTCCTTGCACCCCACGACATCGGCGTCGATCGTGTGCGTACCGCCCTTCGGGTCGACGAGCGAGACCGTCGCCGTACCGGAGTCGGCGGTCACCGCGTACCGGCTGTCGGGGGTGACGGCCACCCCGTACGGGCGGGCACCGGGAACCAGTGGGACGGGGGTCACCGTCACCTCGCCGGTCCCGGTGAGTTCGTTCCCCTGGGCCGGGGTGAGGACGAGCAGGTGCGACGACTCCGGACTCGTCGCGCAGGCGAACCCCAGGCCGGGGGCGACGGCGACGTCCCAAGGCTCGTGCCCGGCCCCGAGAGGGACCGGGGCGAGCGCGGTGAGGCCGCTGAGGTCCAGCACCGCGACCTTGTCCGATGCGGAGTCGGCCGCGTAGGCCCAGGTGCCGTCCGGGGAAACGGCGACGCTGACCGGCTTCGACCCCTCTCCGGCCGGGATGTCGATCGTCTTGCGCGGGGCGGCCCGCACGGGGGCCAGCTGTCCGGTGGCCTGGTCGGTGACATAGGAGTGGTGGCCGTCCAGGCCGAACACCACCCCGGCGGGCACGCCTCCCAGCGGAACGGCCGTGTGGTCGAGGGTGTCCGCGCGGATGGCCGTGAGAACGCCCGAGGTCTGGCCCACGACATGGATCACTTCGCCGTCCGGGGCGAAGGCCACGGCGACAGGATGCGCGCCGGCCGGAACGGTGTCGGGGGTGCCGACCCGCCCGCTGTCCACCTCCACGGTGGCGACGGAGACGGACGCGGAGCCGTAGTTCGCCACGCACAGGCGCTCGCCGGCAGGGCTGAGCGCCAGGGCACGGGGCTCGGCACCGACGGGCACGGGGTCACCCACCGCCGCGCCGTCGGCGTCCAGGTCCAGCACCGTCACCTGGCCATCGGCCGTGCCCTCTCCCCGGCTCGCGACGTACGCGAACCGTCCTCCCGGCGCCACCGCGACCGCCCGGGTGACCCCGGGTACGGAGACGGTCGCGCTCAAGGACGGGGCGCCCGCCTGACTCACGTCGACCACCGATACCGTGGCGTCCGTCTCGCTGATCACACAGACCCGTCGCGCCCCGCCGCCCGGGGCCGCCGCCAGCGCGCAGGGGCCGCCACCAACCGGCAGGGGAGGCCCTCCCTGTAACCCTTCCTTGTCGAACACCACGACCTTGCTGTCCGCCCACGCGGCCACACAGACCTGGTCGTCCACCAGCCCCGCCACGACGGCGCACGGGCCCTTCCCGGCGGGAACGGTACGCAGCACCGGGTGTTCCGGGGCCGTGAGGTCCACCACGGACAGCGTCCCGTCGTCGTGGTTCACGACATAGGCCCGGGTGCCGTCCGTACTGACGGCGACGGCACGTGGGCTGCCCCCCGCAGTGGTGAAACGGACCTCGGGATGCTCCGGTGCCGCGAGGTCCACGACGGCCAGAGCGTCCGCGCCCCAGTCCGGGGCCACCAGCAAGGGTTTGTTCCGATCGCTCATGAGGGCACCTCCGCGACGGTGACTCGGTGTTCGACGGAGTACACGGTCGCGCCGGGCCCGCAGTGGATCCGTCCGACGGGATCCGACGCCGAGCCGTCGAGCGGATCGACCGGGACGAGCTCGGCCGTGGCGACGCGGCCCACCCCCGGCACCTGTTCCAGGACCCGGAACGCCTCGCCCGCGTACACCGGGCGCCCCAGCGGCCATCCCGTGCCGTCCGGGCCGCCGCCGACGGGGCTGAAGTACCGGTACAGGGCGCGTTCCGCGGCGGCGCGGAGCTCGGCGCGTTCGTCGGCGGTGCGGTAGTCCGCGGGAACGATCCGGGCATCGACACGGATGCCGTGGTAGACGGGCCGCTTCAGCCACACCGGAACGCCCTCCGGCTGGCAGGCGCGCAGGGAGCGGCGCAGGGTGTCGCTGGCGTCGCGGGTGGGGGTGAGCATGTGGAAGGGGAACCAGCCCCGCTCGTCGGCGGTCACGAAGGGGATGACCATCAGCGTCACGCCGGCCTGGGTGCTGCCTCCACTGGTGTCGGTGTAGCCGTTCTTGCCGCTGTGTGAGGTGGAGACGTTACGCACGCTGACGATGCGGGCGTCCGGGTTCTTCAGCCCGCTGATCCCGCCCGGAGGGATGTCGTTGCCCGCCGCGCCGAGCGTGGCCTTGTACGAGCCGTCCACGGTGATGGGCGTGCCTTCGGGAGGGATGGCGCCGTACTGCCCCGAGGAACCGCCCGTCAGCATCGGGCCGAAGTGGACCTGGCCCGTACTGGCGTTGACGACCACGTCCTTGCTGCCCTTGAGGGAACCATGGAAGGACGTGACGGTACACCAGTTCTCGTCGCCGACACGGACCGCGGGGAGAGGCCCGTACACGGGGGAGTACAGCAGGGGGTAGATCTGACCGGGCTTGCCCGTGGACGTGAACGGCTCTCGTGCCCGGTCGTGCTCCTCGTACTGCTCGGCGGGAACCTTGTCCGTCGTCCTGGAGTCGGCGTAGACCGTGTACGGCGTGGTGGGTGTGCCTTTGGGGTCGAGGATCTGGACGGCGAGCCAGCAGGCAGCTTCCTCGGTAGGGAAGCCGTCGCCCCGCCTGTCGACGGCGTCCTGTGCCGTGCGGGCGAGGTCGCCGCGTGCGACGGCCGCCTGCCACCGCGCGGACTCGCTCACGTGGACGGGATGGGCGGAGATCGTCGACTCGTCTGCCAGCGTGATCTCTTGCGCGGGCGCGGAGGCGTAGGCGAGGGGAGCTGCGGTGTCCCACCACGGTGCCGCCTTCCTCGGCGCGAACACGGACACCGCGATGCGGTCCTCCGGCCCACGGTCCCCTCCCGCCGTCACCCAGAGCGTGAGGCGGCCCGGATCATGCGGCTCCTTGACCTCCACCAGCGCCAGCACCAGCCCGCCGCCCTCCTTGAAAGGCCCGGAGAACTCCCCGCCCGCCTGGTAGTCACCCGCCTCGAACATCCCGACGGCGGCGGTGACGCCGGGGACGAGCCCGAGGCGTGCCGCGCCGGCCGCGTCCGGTGGCACACGCGTGGCCTCCTCCGTCGTCGTGAAGACCGTCTCGCCGTTTTTTGTGGTGACCTGTATCCCCGCGGGAACCGTCAGCGTGCCGGGTGCCAGGGTGAAGGCGACGTCCGTCGTGGCGGGCTGCCACGGCAGGTAGTTGCGGGCCGGGTCGAGCGCGTCGTCGGGTGCGTCCCGGACGTGGTGGATGCGGGCCATGCCCGCCGACGCGGCTAGCGCGAGCTGTTCGTAGTCGGCGGGGACGACCGCCCGCTCCGGCACCGGGGAGCCCAGGGGCAGGCGCGTCGCGCAGGCGGCGGCGCTCTCGCGTTCCGTGCCGCCGACCGCCGGTGCGGGGTTGGTCACGGAAGAGACGTACGGCAGCGGTGTGCGCAGCACGGTGACCGTGCGGGCGGGTACGTTGCCCCGGGCACCGCCGCCGGTCAGATAGCGCCGGATCCGTACGACCGCTCCCGCCGGCAGCGGCGCGCCGTGCCGTCGCGGTCCCCGGGCACCGGCCACGACGGGCGCGAAGACCGCCTCGCCGGTGCGCGGGTCCAGGGTGAAGTGCCGGTCGTCGGGGCCCGATCCGGCGAGCGTGGCGACATACGTCCACTGTGCGGTCCGCTCGCCGAGCACGGCTTCGACGACGAGGGGGTCGGTGCTGCGGGGCAGCGGCGGATGGGCGAAGCGGAGGCGTTCGCCGGGGGTGCCCGCCGCGGTGCCCAGGGTCTCGTTCCGTACCAGCCCGGCCTGGACGACGGGGACGGAGACGGCGAGCACCGGGTCGAGCGCGACCCGGGTCAGGGCGCTCCGGTCGGCATCGGCGCGGTAGCGGATCAGCCCGACGTCCCTCAGGCGCTGCACGGAGTCGCCGCCCTCGCCGGCCGCCCGGTGGAGCAGGAGCTGGGCGGGCGCGTGGGCGGGGGGAAGGTCGAGCGTGACCTTGCCCGGCCGGCCCTGGACGGCCACGGTGTCCGTGACGACCCGGCAGCCGGTCCAGTGCGTGCCCTGCCATGCCTCCCAGTGGCCCCGGGTGACGCCCGTGCCCACCTCGGGGGCGGGACCGGCGCCCATGGTCACGTCCAGCGTCACGCGCGTACTCGGTACGGGCACCGACAGGACGATCAGGGCGTACGACGAGAACGAGGGGCCGCCACTGTCCGTGCTCACCCGGCCGGTGTCCGCGAGGGCGTCCTCGGGCGGCGGGAAGTCGCCGAAGTAGGGGAGGTTGAGGTGGAAGGCCGGCCCGGCGAAGGCGGGGCCGCCCGGCTCGACGGTCCGGCCCGGCCCTGGGCCGAAGGCGGTGAGCGTGCCCTCGACGGCGCCGTCGGCCCGCCCCGATTCCGCGAAGTCCCCGGCGGCGACGAGGACACAGGGGTTGAGCACCGCCTCCGTCAGCGTGCTGAAGACAACCGGTTCCGCTTCCCCCACCGGTCGTGTGGCGACCTCCTGGCCCGCGGGGACGACCACCGGCTCGGGCGACGGCGCGGCGAGCTGGAGGACGACCTCGGTCTGCGCGGGCGCAGGCTGGTACGGGCGCACGCCCAGAAGCCGCAGCATCTGCAGCCGGCGCTGGTCGGGGGCCAGGTTGAGCCGGTCGCGCAGGGCCACGACCATGTCGGTGCAGGTCTCGATCAGGCCCCGGCCGGGGTCCGTCCGGTCCTGACCGGTCCAGGCCCCCACCTTGCGCCGTACGGCGGCGACGGCGCCGGCGACGACCTCGTCGCGGGTGCGTCCGTCGTACTCGGGTGTCGGCAGACTCATCCCTGCTGTGACCTCTCGTCAGGAGCCTGGTGCGCGAGGGTGACCGTGACCTTGAAGGGGAGATGGGCGGGGCAGTGCGCCCGTACCAGGCGCGTCAGGCGGCTTTCCAGGGCCTGTTGGTCCTCCCCCGCCGGGGCGGTCAGGGTGACGGTGAGCATGGACCCGGCGCGGGGTGCCGGGTCGTCGTGGGTGAAGACGCGGCCGGGGTCGTCGACGACGAGCGCGAAGCCGGGCGGCACCCAGCCGTGGATCTCCCGGGCCTCCAGCAGCAGCCCGTACGGCGTCCCGCGATGAGCGGCCAGGCGGGGCGCGAGGTCGACGGCCTTGCGCCGCAGGCCCTCCGGCCAGCCCGGCTCCACCCGGGCGCCGGTGATCCGGATCAGCCAGTCCAGGAAGGCCGGTGGCGCGCGCCAGGGGTCGAGCACCGCGTCGAGACCGTCGATCCGCTCCTCGGCGGGGGCCATGGCCTCGCCGATCGCCGCCGCGAACGCGAGCGCGACGGTGTCGTGCCCGTAGACGGCCGGCAGCGGGAGCGGACGTGCGGGGTACGCGGACATGCGCGGTCCTCTCTCTTCCTCAGCCTTCGGTGATGTCGACTTTGATGACCGTGTCGCCCACGAGGACCAGGCCGCCGTCCGAGACCTCGACGGACGGCACGTCCCCGTCGCTGACGAACAGCCTCACGTCGGTCGTAGCCCTGACCTCCGGCACCGCCTCCAGCACGGTGAAGACGTCGCCCGTGTGGACGCGCCGGCCCCACGGCCAGCCCCGCCCGTCCGGTCCGCCGGCCGTGGGGTGGAAGTAGCGGCGCAGGGCCCGTTCGGCCGCCCGCCGGGTCCGCTCCTGGTCCGCCGTCGTGCTGCTCCAGGGGCGTACGGTCGCCGCGATCCCGAAGCGGTGGTAGCGGGGTTTCCCGACCCGCAGCCGCTCGCCCAGCAGCCGGGAGGCGTCGACGACGCCGACCACCGACTCCAGGACGTCCGGCGGAATATCGAACGCGCCTTCGGGTGGGGCCTGTGCCGGGTCGCCCTCGAAGAGAGGCACCAGGAGGACGTGGAGCGGGTCGTCCTCGCGGCGCCAGAGAGCGGGCTCGGTCCTCGTCCCCTTCAGGAAGAAGAAGACGCCGCCGATGACGGTCACGGCGTCCGGGGACACCTGGCACTGCGGGGAGAGGCCGGGGAACGCCTCCGAGATCAGGGACCGCACCCCTCGGCTGCCCTCCTGCGGTACGAAGGCCAGGTCGGTGGAGGTGTCGGTGTAGGTGTAGGCGCGGTGGTAGAAGGTCTCGCCCTTGAAGAAGAACAGCTCGTACGCGTCGGCCGAGGCGGAGTCGGCGAGGACGGCGACCTCGTCGAGCTGTGACGAGAAGTCGTCCGGCAGGTCGGGGAACGCGCGGCTGATGTCCTGCGGTGACGCGCCCTCACCGTCCCAGAGGCACTGGGTCCCGTAGAACCACAGTCTGGGCTCGCCCTCGCCGGTGCGGATGACGGCGTCGAGGCACCCGGTATCCGCGACGGGCCCGGGCACCGCATCACGATCGCCGGGCTCGCCGCCCGGCCCTCCCAGGGGCAGGGGGAGAGGGGTGATGATTCCGCCGTCGTCGAAGTAGTGCACGGCCCGCAGCGGGTCCCGGGCGGCGACGGCGCAGGCGAGGACCTCGGCCGGGCGCGGCGGTTGCGCGAGGGCGGTGGGCACGCGTGAGTCGGTGGGCCGGGTGAGCGCCGTGACCCGGACCCGGGCCAGCCCGGCCACGTGTTCCCCGATGATCTGCTCGTGGTCGGCGGCGGTGACCGCGCGACGCAGCGGGGCGAGGCCCAGCCCCGCGCGTTCCAGCGCCTGCCGCCAGTCCTCCGCGTCCTCGGCGGGGGTGAGCACGCCGTGGGCGGTGGCGCTCAGCCCGGCCTGTGACACCACCGTCAGCGGTGTGCCGAGGGGAAGGCTGCCCTTCCGGCCCCGGTACACGTGGTACTCCGCGCTGATCCTCGTGCCTTCCGCCGGCACCTTCCCGTGCGGCTCGGGCCCGCCCTCGGCGGGGACCAGAGGCCCGAGGACGACCTCGCACGAGGCGTCGTCCCACCAGTGGACCTGGCCGCCCGGCCCGGCCTCGGCGAAGGTGCGCACCGCCGGCCAGACGGCGCCGCCGACCCGGACCGTCAGCGGCGGGCCGAACGGCGGCTCCGCGACCGGAGCGCCGGACCGCCACGGCCGGTGGCGCGTCGCGAAGCGACCGCCCGGAAGACCGTCGGACGTGCCCAGCACCTCGGCGACCGGAACGAGTTGCTCAAGCGCCTCCACCACTCCCGTGGACTGGTTCTCGGCGAGGGTGAGCGGTGCGGTGGTCGCCAGGACGACCGGCTGCTCGCCCTCGGTCCTGACCTCGGTGCCCTCAGGGATCTCGCGGCGCCCGGTTGTACGGTCGGTGCGTGCGAACATGACGGTGATCCGGGCGGGTGAGGCGGGGAGTGGCGTGATGCCCATGAGGCGCAGCACGGCAAATCGCTGACGGTCCGTCATGCGATGGACGCGGTAGAGCAGCTGGTCGGTCCGCTCGGCGCAGGCCTCGATCAGGGTGACGCCGGGGTCGGAGACGTTGTGGTCGGTCCATTCGGGCGCGCGCTGCGGCAGGGCGCGCTTGGCGGCGTCCACGAGCGGCTGGAAGCGCAGGTCGTCCAGGTCGGGAACGGGAACGCCGGACGCGTCGGATGGATCGTACGGATCGGATGGATCGGATAAAGCGGATCGCTCGGGCGGCGGATCGGCCGTGGGGAGGTCACTCACTCGGGGAGTCTCCGGGCAGGGTGTAGAAGGGGAAGACGAGGTTGCGGGGTTCGTTGGTGGCGCGCAGCCGGTAGCGGATGTCGATGTAGAGCACGCCGATGTCCACGGTGTCCGTGCTGAACAGCAGGTCGTCGACCTCGATCCGCGGCTCCCACCGGTCGAGTGCCCGGCGCACCTCCACATCGGCGCGGGCGACGGTCGTGGCATCGAGCGCGTCGAAGACGAGGCCATGGATGCCGCAGCCGAACTCCGGCCGCATCGGCCGCTCGCCCGGCGCGGTGGACAGGATGATCCGCACGGCCTGCTCCACGTCGTCGCTGCCGGTCGCCAGGCCCACGCGGCCGGTGCCGGTGATGACGGCGGGGAACGCCCACCCCGCGCCGATGATGTCCACGGTCGTCTCCCGTCCGTGCCAGGTCAGTTGATGTCGACGGTGTTGCCGGTGATGGTGGTCCGCTGCCCTTCGAGCTTGAGATCGCCGCCGCTCTTCACCGTGACGGTGGCGCCCTCCAGCGTCAGCTGCCCGCCGCCGCTTCCGGCCGCGGTGACGGTCACCGTGCCGGCCTTGAGGATCAGGGTGCCCGTCTCTCCCGCGTCGATGGTCAGGGTGCCCTCGCCGCGGCCGTCGAGCGAGACCCGTACGGTCTTCCCGCCTTCCCCCGCCGCGAAGGCGATGGTGGTGTCCTTCCGGTCGAGGTGGGTGACGAGCTTGCCGTCGCCGCTCAGAAGCCGGACGCCCTGAGGGCCGTCGGTGGCGCTGAGCAGTTCGAGGCGATCGCCGGAACGGGACGCCAGGGAACTCCTGTTGGCCCGGCCCGTACCGGCGTCGACCAGCGGCAGGCCGTGGTCGGTGGGGGCGTCGAGGCCGTTGTAGAGCCCGCCGAGCACGTACGGCCGGTCCAGCCGCCCGTGTTCGAAGCCGACCAGGACCTCGTCCCCGGCCTCCGGAGCGAAGACGCCACCGCCACCGGCCCCGCCCCACTGGACGGTACGGACCCAGTCGGTCACGTAGTCCTGCGACAGCCACGGCAGACGCAGCCGTACGGCACCGCGCTGGCCCTTCCCCGGTTCCTTGATGTCCGTGACGACCCCCACGGCCACGCCCGGCGCGCACAGTGGCGGCGGGTAGGGCACGACGGGCGGGGGAAGCGGGCCCACCCGGACCAGGGTCCGGTAGCCCTGTTCCCCGTCGAAGACGTGAGCGCAGGAGGTAACGGTGTACTTGCCGGTGAACGGCTCACCCACTCCGGCCAGGGCCACCGGCACGCCCGCCCGCAGCTCGGGGGCGCCCGCGACCTCGGCGGCCAGCGTGGCCATCGCGGCCGCCGACTCCGCCGCGACCGCGCGGGCCGCCGCGTCCACCTGCGGGGCGGTGGTGTGGGCCCGGCCGCCCACGAGCAGCTCCGGCGCCGGCCCGGGGAAGGCCTTGCCGAGCCGCGCGGGCGTGACGCCCAGGCGCAGCCGTTCGCTGTCGCCCGCACCGGCCTTCGCGGACAGCGCGGCCTTGCCGTCGGGATCCCAGCCCCGGACCTCCACCTCGGCGACCTGCCCCTCGGAGGACACGGCGGCGCGCAGCGCCAGCAGATTCACCCCGTGTTCCAGGACGAACGGGCTCCGGTCCGCCCCCGTGCCGGGCGCGGGCGCCGCGTCGGCGGCGGCCGGGCGGCGCATGTGGAGGGTGCTTCCGTCGACCGTCAGGCGCAGGCCGCGCTGGTCGGCGAGATGGTTCAGCAACTCCCAGTCGGTCAGGTTGGGCTGGGCCACGTGCGGGACGCGGGTGCGCTCGGCGTCGATCCGGCCCGTCGTCAGCCCGTGCCGGGAGGCGGCCTGCCGGGCGACCTCGGCCACCGTGGTGTCGGCGTAGGCGGCCACCCGCCGCCCCCGCGCCAGCCGGTGCCCCCGGTCCATGGCCGCTACGGTCGTGAACGTCCCGTCGGCGTCCACCTCGGTCTCCAGCGCCGTGACCTCGCCGTCGAAGATCCCCACCCGGGTACGGCGGCGCGCGGCGGCCACCGCCACGGTCAGCGGCGCCCCGACCGTGATCCGCGCCGCCGCCAGGAGCCGGTGCCCGGGATCGCGGAACCGTAAGGTCGCGCGGGCCGGAAGGCCCACCGACGTCTCCACCAAAGCCTCCACCAGCCGTTCCGCCCACAGCTCCTGCAGCGGGGAGCCGAAGGCGATGACCGGCTCCGCCGCGTAGAGCCTCTCCGTCACCCGGCACCTCCCGCGGGGCGCTCCTCCAGGACCGGCAGGACCAGCACCGTGCCCACGGGCACCCGCGCCGGATCGTCGACGCCGTTGGCCTCGGCGATCGCCCGCCACCTCGTCGGATCGCCGTACGCCTGCCACGCCAGTCCGGCCAGGGTGTCGCCCGCCACCACGAGATGGGTATCCACCGGCCCGTCGGCACCCGACGTCGGGTTCTGCCGGGGTGTCGCGCCGCCCACCTCCTCCAGGGATACGGTGCAGGTGGCGCGCAGCGGTGTCCCGTCGTGACCGAAGCGGGTGTACGCCGCGTCGACCTGCGTCACCAGCGCGAGGAACGCGGTCGTGCGCGAACGCCCCCACTCCAGCCGCACCCAGGGCGCCGACGCGGGCTTCGCCGTGGCGCTCCGCGCGGTCGGGGCGCAGCAGCCGAGCAGCTTCTCCACCTGGTCCTGCACGCTGGAGCGGAAGTCGCCCGCGTCGAGGAACACCTCCAGCGTCATCGTGCGCGGCTGGGCCCCCACGAACTGCGCCCGCGCCGCCTCCTCGCCGGAGGGGGCGGGGCTGCGGTCCCAGCGGGCCCGCTTGCCGACCTGGACCCGCTCGGGGTTGAAGTGGAAGCGGACGCGGCCGCGTTCCGGCCCCGGGGCGTTGCCGGTACCCGTCGGCGGGTCGTAGATCACGAGGGCGGCCCGTACCGGCGCGCCTCCCAGGAGCTCGGACAGCATGTGGTCCTCTCGACGGGTCGGACGGTTCGGGCGGTTCGGACGGGTCAGACGTTCGGACGGTTCAGACGGTGATGCCCAGGAATCCGTTGTGGGTGATCTCCAAGGTCTCCCGGGCCGGCTGCGACTGGTCCACGTCGAACGTCGGCCCGCTCCAGCGCACCGGCAGCACACCGTCGAGGAGCCACCGCACCAGCGGCCGCCGGTCCGGGCCGAGGGCGACCAGTTGCCCCGGCAGCCGCACCGGTTCGATCACCTGCGCCCGCAGCCAGGCCCAGACGAGCACGGTCTCCTGGGTCAGCGGCCTGCTGAGTACGACGTTCGTGTAGCGCAACCGCGTCGGCAGCTGCCACACGTGCCCGTTCGTCCCGCCCTCGACGCGCTCCTCGACGTCCATGGTGCAGCCGAGCCCGTCACAGGCCGTGAAGGAGCCGAGGGCGTGCATGCCTATGGAGAGCTGGAAGTGGGAACTGACGGCGAAGGGCTGGTCCGGCATGTGCGAGCACTCCGTGGGATCGGGCGGTGCGGCTGCTTCGGGGCGACGCGTGGGGCGTCGGTGGGGTGTCAGCGGGGTGGGTAGGTACCCCAGGGGCTGCCTTCCGCCGGCGGTTGGGCCTGCGGCGGCGAGTGCGACTGCCACCGCTTCGCCGTCCGGCGCATCCGCCGGGAGAGCCCGAGGGACGGAACCACGGCCTCGGCCAGGAGACCGGCGTGCTGCCGGGCGACTTCCTGGGCGACCTCCCGGGCGATGGCAGCGGCGTCCGGTGGGGCCGGGTTTCGCGCGGTCTGCGGGGTCGAGGCGGAGGCCGGGGCGGGGGCCGGGGGGAAGGTGAACGAGGGGGCGACGGTGGGCGGTTCGCCGGCCGCGGTGCCGGGTGGCCGTCCGTTCCCTGCGAGGGGCGGGGTGACGAACGGCATGGCCGTGCCGGGTACGCGGGGGAGCGGCTGCCCGACGCCGAGCCGGTGCCGGGGGCCGGCCGGGGGGAGGGCGCCGGTGGTGGGGAGGGCGCCTCGATCCCGCTCCTTACCCGAACCGGGGCTCTGCCCCGGATCCCACGGAGGGTTGGGTCCGGGCGGTTCGCCGGGGGGCTGCCGGCCGCTGAGATGCTCCGGGACTCCCGGCGCCGCCGTGATGGGGAACGCGTCGTGGTCCTGACGGCCCGGGGGGCGGCCGGAGCCTTGCGGAGGCGTCGCCCGGGCCTCGCTGTGGCCGCCCTGAGGCCCGGCGCGGCCGGGACTCCTCGGGGAGCCGGGATCGGGGACTTCGCCTTGTCTCGGCCGGCCTTGGCGGTGTCCGGGGCCCTCTGAGGGGCCAGGGGCGTCTGCTGCGACTCGGTCCGGAAGACGCTGGAGGTGGCCGGGGCTCCAAGGAAGGCCGGGACTGGGGGGTTCGCCTCGGCCGGGTTGGTTCTGGTGGTGCCCCGGCCCCTTTGCTGCGCCGGGGTCGTCGGCCGCGTCCCGGTCGGACGGGCGTTGGCGGCGTCTGCGGCTCCAAGGAAGACCGAGGCCGAGGGCCTGGTCTTGGCTCGGCCGGTCGATGCGGTCTCCCAGGGCTTGTGGTGAGCCGGGGGCGTCGGTGCTGTTCCGGTCCGGTCGGCTTTCGCGGTGCCAGGGAGCCCATGAAGTGCTGGAGGCTTCGTCCTGGCGCGGTTGGGCACGGTGCTGTTCCGGGCCCGTGACCGGGCCGGGGCTTTCGGCTCCGCCTTCGTCCGGTTGGCCTGGGCGGTGCCCGGGGGCCCATGAGGTGCCGGGTGCTTCGTCCTGGCGTGGTTGGGCACGGTGCTGTTCCGGGCCCGTGACCGGGCCGGGGCCTTCGGCTCCGTCTCCGCCCGGTTGGCCTGGGCGGTGCCCGGGGGCCCATGAGGTGCCGGGTGCTTCGTCCTGGCGCGGTTGGGCACGATGCTGTTCCGGGCCCGTGACTGGGCCGGGGCTTTCGGCTCCGCCTTCGTCCGGTTGGCCTGGGCGGCGCCAGGGGGCCCATGAGGTGCCGGGCGCTTCATCCAGGCGCGATTGGGCACGATGCTGTTCCGGGCCCATGACCCGGCCCGGGACTTCGGCTCCGCCTCCGTCCGGTCGGCCTGGCCGGTGCCGGAGGTCCTGCCGAGGGGGGAGGCCGGGCTCTCCCTCCCAAGCCGACAGGCCGCGATGATGCCCGGGACTCCCTGACGAGTCGGGGTCGGAAGCCCCGCCCGGCCCCCATCGGTCTCCGTCGCCTCCCAGCTCTCCGAGCGAGCCCGCACGGTGAGCTTCGCGGTGGCCGAGGCCGCCTCTATCCCGCCCCGGGTTCATGGGCGGACCTGGCACGGAGACCTCGCCCGGCCCCCGCGGGGCTTCGGCGCGTATCGGACCGGCCGGAGGGCCGGTGACGAACGGTTCACTGCGGACCCCGCTGTCCCCGTCGCGCTCCGGGCCCGCAGGACGGTGAGGCTGTCGGGCAGCCGTGTGCCTGCCGTGCCCCGGGCTCCCCAAGGCACCGGCTTCGTGGGCTTCGCCCTGGGCCTCCCGGCTCCGGTGACGCCACGGTCCGCTCGAGGGCCGCGGTGCACGGGGCTCGGCACACCCCGCACCCTCTGAGGCGCCGGGCCGGTCGTCGGGATCGCTCCGGGCCCATCGGTCCGCACCGCTTCCCTGCCCCGAGGGGAGGCGCGGGTCCCCAACGGCCCCGGCCTCATGCAGGATGCCCACACCGTACTCGCCGGACGGCCGGTCGACGTGCCTCGCGGCCACCGGGGGAACGGCCGGGACCGCTGAAGAGACCACCCCGGCGATTGGCGGCACTTCCGCCACCACCGCCACCTCCATCAGCGGAGCACCACGATCGGCCGGTGCCAGTGCCAACGGCACCCCGCGCGGCAGCAGCCGGCCGTCGGCCGTGACGAGCGGCGCCGGGCGCCAAGCCGCAAGGCCCTGCCGGAAGGTGCCGAGCCCGCAGGAGAGCGGCACCGGCATCCGTAACAGCCCGACAGGCGCGACCACGCGCCAGTCCGCACGCGGCGGAAGCCCGGACGGAGCACCCGCCGCCGGGGGGGCCGGGGCCGTGGCGGGCGCCGGGCCCGTACGCCGTCCCCGCCACCACCGTCCCGGTTTGAAAGGGCTCAACGGGCTCAACCCCTTCACCACACCCACCACACTCACCGCCCCTCACTGATAGAGGAGTTGATCCGGGCGATCTCACGCACCCACGCGCGCCGCTCCGCGTGCGGCAGGGTGAGGATGTCCTCGTACGCCCAGTGGAAGTGGTAGGCGAGGTAGGAGCACTCCTCACGGAGCCGGCGCTCCGGGTGCGTCATGCTTCCCCCAGGCGGCCGCCCGAGGCCGGTCCGGGCAGGGCGAAGCTGGTCCCGCAGGAGGGACAGGCGACGGCGCCGTGGCCGGAGTCCAGGCCGTTGATGCGCCGGTAGAGGTCCTGGAGATAGGCGAGATCCCTGGCGAAGAGCTGTTCCACCACGCCCGCGTGGATGTCGCTCACGGTGCCCAGCCGGGTGATGACGAGGCTGAGGAGAACGACCCCCAGATAGGCGGGGTTCTCCCGGACCCGCTGGTCGATCAGGGGAGACAACTCGTCGCGGGCCGTGGCGAGCCGCATGGCGCCCTGGCGGTGCACGGTGCCCGCGGCGTCCACGTAGCCGTGGGGGAGTTCGAAGTCGTACTCGGTGCGCAGTGGCGAATCGTTGTCGGGCATGGTGGGGGCGCGTTCCTCCGTCTGTACCGAGAGATACGGGCTTATGGCCGCCGGACCCCGGCTCCCGCCCACGCGGCGGGAGCCGGGAGACGCCGGTCAACGCATGGCCGTCACTGGATGTTCTGGTCGAGCAGGAGGCTCACCGGGGTCTTCGCGACCCAGACCCGTACGGCGAACACGTCGGCCTTGTCACCGGCCGTCAGCACCGGGGATGTGGCGGAACCATCGGCTTCGCTGGTCACCTTGGCGGTGTCCACTCCGCCGGGGAACGTCGCCGCGTCCTCGTCGCGGACCTTGAAGGTGACCTCGGCGCCCGGGACCGGGACGCCGTTCTGGTCCTCCACGATGACCTTCATCGGTTCGTCGAAGGACTTCCCCGGGGGTACGGTCTGCCCGGCCCCCGAGACATAGCGGACGTGGTGCGCGGCACCCACCGGCGGGGTGACGGTCAGGCGGGAGAAGGAGGCGACGGCCTCGGTCTCCGCCCAGCGGGCGGTGACGACGCAGGGGCCTTCCTTGAGCGCCTTGAGCAAAGAGCTCGTGGCGACGCCGAGCTCGTCACCGTCGCTGCCGGTGAAACGAACCTCCGTCGGCTTGCCGTTCTCGAAGACGGCCGAGCCGCCCTCCACGGAGAACTCGATCCGCTGTGCGGCCACCGGTGTGCCGTCCAGCTGGACGGCCTTGACCACGAGCGGTTCGGGGAAGCGCCGGCCGACCGCGACCGACTGGGTGTCCCCGGAGACGACGGCCAGCCGGTACCGGGACACGCGCCGCAAGGCCGGCCTGCCGGAGAGCGCGGCCCACAGCCGGCTGTCAGCGGACACGGCCAGCGCCGAGGGCTGCGAGCCGTCACCCGTGGAGATCACGGCCGCCCTCGCCTCTCCCGGCAGGACGTAGCCGATGGCGTCGCCCCGAGGGCTGGCGAACCAGAGGGTGCCGTCCGCCGCCGCCTTCAGGCGACGTGCCGGACAGGGGGCGTCGACACGCGTGAGCAGGCCGTCCTCGACGCTGTACTTGTAGAGCGCGTTCTCCGGGGTGCCCACCCACACGGTGTCGCCCGACGGCGTGACGGCGAGGTCCTGCGCCTCGACACCGATGTTGACGGCGGGGGAGAAGGCACCGGTGTGGGCGTCGTAGCGGACCAGCGACCTACCCCCGGGGGAGCTGAGCCAGTAGAGGGTCGGCTCGCGCTCCGAGACGGCCACCCCGTACAGGCCGTCGGCGTATGACAGTGAATTAGAGGTGACGCCGGCCGCGTTGACGAAGACAAGCCGGTTCCGGTCGGCCAGTACCGCGACGATGCGGTCCCAGCCCTCACGGCTCTTGGCGAGCACCATGGAGTGGCATTCCCGCCCGCTCTCCAGGGGGTGGGTCTGGTAGTGGCCGTAGCTGTCGCACTTGACGAAGACGGCCGTGCTCTGCCCCGAGACCAAGGTCCACACACCGTGGCCGGGCCAGGCGACCAGGGAGTTGGCGGTACCCGTGAAGCCCGGTCCAGGGGTGAAGAGGCTGCCGGCCCAGGGGCTGCGGGGTTCGAAGCGGCCTACCGTGCCCTCCGCCGTCACGAACCACAGGTTCTGGTCGTCGCGCTGCCATGCCAGGTCCACGGCGGGCGCGCCGATGGGGAACTCGTCGTTGTTACTGATGGGGGTCGTCGTGGCTGTCATTCTGGTGCTCCCTCCGGAAGGCGGGATGAACCGCACAGGTCGATGCCGGACCGCTAGTCCTGAGTGATCCTCAGCGTCGTGGTCGCGTGCGGTTCGGTGTTGCCCAGGCCGACGCTCAGGACCGCGACTTCCTCGATCAGCCCGGCCGACACGGGCGGTACGGCGACTTGACCGAGCTGGTCGGTCAGGATCACGCGTTCCTTCGACCCGTCGTCGAAGGTCGCCCCGTCCGCCTCGATACGGCACGTGAGCGGAATGCCCGGTACGGGATGGCCGTTGGAGACGTACTCGGCGATGAGCGGCTGCGCGACGTGATCCTTCATGCGCGCCACGGACTCGCCCTGATAGACGATCTGGGTCCGGCCGACGAGGGAAGCGCCGCCGTAAGGGGGCGGGGGCACGCTGTACCTGCCGAGGGTCTTGTTGACGGGGTTCGTGTACCAGAGCTCCCCGTTGGTGCCGACGCAGAGGCCCTTCGCGCCACCGCCGTTGGGGAGGTTCACCATGGCACCCGGGCCCGGCTGATGGCGGTCGATCTCGTGCAGGCCCTTGTTGGAGGCCACCCACACCTTGTCGTTCGTGTAGAACACCAGCTGTTGCGGCACCGCGTCGCCCAGGGCCACGGTACGAGTGGTGCCTTCCGCGATGTCGTAGCGGATGACCTGGTTGGGGCCGGTCGCGGTGAGCCAGACCGCCTCGGTGTCGGCGATGATGTAGAAGGGCTTCTGCTCGGGGTTGTCGAGGATCTCGACCCTCTCCCATGCCGTCTGCCCGGGGGAGCGCCGGTAGAGACCGTTCTCGTTCCTGGTGGGGGTGGTGGTCTGCTTCTGACCCGTGGCCCAGTAGGTGTGGGTCTTCTTGTCCGCCGCGGTCGTGACGGCCACGTCCCACAGCCAGGTGCTCCGGCCGATGGGCATCTTGTCGTAGGAGCCACCCTGGGCGGGGACGGGGAAGATGCCGATGTAGCTGTGCTGCGGCTCGGCGAACAGCAGGCTGTAGCTGATGTTCGGCACGCCCTCGGAGCCCTTGTCGGTCGTCCGGAGCTTGATGCTCTCCGCCCGGGCGTCCGGCTCCAGGGGGTTCGCGGTCACCGGGTAGTTCCCGTAGGTCTCCATCATCAGGATGGGGTCCCGCGGGGCGGGCGAGGCCATCCAGATCCGCCTGTTCTCGGATACCGGGTCCTTCATGACCCCGGCCGTTTCGTTGTACTCCCCGGTGGCGATTGATTGAGCACTGCTGGGGTCATTGGGGTTGATCTTGATGACGGCCTTGTTGCTCGTGGTGATCCACAAATACCGCTGATTTCCCACGGCCACCGAATGCGGCGTCTTGTTGAGACTGAACTCCTGGATGCTGGCGATATCCGCCATGGTGCTCCCCCTCCGGCCTTTCGTTGACGCGCGAACTCATCAGAGAGCGTGTGGAAGTGCGCCCCGGGAAAGGCGCCGCAGTTTGATGGCTCACGCAGGGGCGGCGCTCGACCGGTCGAGAGTATGCCGCCAGCACTCACCGCCGCACCTGGGCGAACCGGCCACCATGGGGGGTGAGGCTCCGGCTTCCGGACGGTGCGGCTCCGATTGCGGGGCCGGAAGGGCATTTCAGCTGCAAACAGGGGTATCTGGTGTGCGTCATTCCGCATGAGTCCGCTTACCGCCGGCGCCGCCTGACTGTTGTCAAGAGGGGCTGCGCACAGCCGATATGACCGAGTGGCGTGGCCGGAATTCCTTCAAGAATCGTTTCCGCACGCGGGGCAATCAGGCCGCTGGCGAAAAACGACCTTACGGGCGTGAGACGGCCCGTCCTTGACGCTGCTCAATGGCACGGGCCACTGTTGGTGGTCTCGCCTTGAGGAGGGCCATGCGCAGTCGGGTTCCGATAGCGGATCGGTCGCAGCGCCCGGCGCGGATCTCGCCCACGTCCGGACATGCCGGACCGGTGCCGGCCGTGGCGCCCCCGGGGAACGCCTCGTGGCTTCTGGCCCTTCAGCGGGCGGCCGGAAACAGCGCGGTCCTCAGGATGCTGGATGCGGGCGGTGCATCCCGCGAGCGGTCCACCGTGCCCGAGGTGCTGCGCAGCGGCGGCTGTCCGCTCGACACCACCACCCGGGGCGCAATGGAAGCGCGGCTCGGTGCCGATCTGTCCGATGTGCGCGTCCATACCGACGCCGCCGCGCAGCGCTCAGCCATGGCAATCGGCGCGCGCGCCTACACGGCAGGCAACCATGTCGTCATCGGCCGCGACGGAGCGGACAAGGCCACCTTGGCGCACGAGCTCACGCACGTCGTCCAGCAGCGCAGGGGACCGGTGGCGGGTACCGACACCGGTCACGGGTTCGCGGTGAGCGACCCGGACGACCGCTTCGAACGGGAGGCCGAAGCCAACGCGGCACGGGTCATGGGCGCATCGGGGGTCATGAGCGCACCGGGGGGAGCGACAGGGCAACGGCCCGACGGCACAGTCCCCCCACGGCCCACGACCACCCCGGTCGTGCAGCGCGCGATGCACCTGGCGAACTACGACGAGCGGATCTACCAGGACTCGCGCAACCCGAACGCCGAGTACGCCTTTGTGAAGAAGGCCGACGGCAGGCTGCTCTTCGCGGAGTACGGCGGCGTCGACAGACTGACGGCCGCCCTTGGTGCCGTCGGCTTCGCCGGCGACGTCCGGTCGAGTGCCCTCGACGGTTTCATCAAGGGCGCCTACCAGGAGAGAGGCCCCATCTGGCGCCATCTCTGGCACGAACTCGGTGGCCTCCTCCACTACGACAGCGTCGCCAAGACCGTCAGCCTTGTCGACGAAGAAGCCCTGGGCCGCGCCACGCCCGGCCTCGTCGCCACGATCGTCAGGCACGGTCCGCAGATCTGGAACAACTCGGGCGGCTCGCGCGCACCGCGGGCGGAAGGGCGTCTGTACGGCCTGGGCCTGTCCGCAGA
This sequence comes from Streptomyces roseoverticillatus, assembly GCF_000719265.1. Classification (GTDB taxonomy): domain Bacteria; phylum Actinomycetota; class Actinomycetes; order Streptomycetales; family Streptomycetaceae; genus Streptomyces; species Streptomyces roseoverticillatus. The sequence goes on from NZ_JOFL01000006.1 coordinate 23,678, forward strand.
CCAGGCGCGGCAAGTGCTCGGCATCGGCGAGGGCATGACCGGTCATTTCGACGGCGTGCCGTACGAGAGTCTCGCTGAGCGCCGGTACGACGAACTGCACGCGCTGTTCAAGAACAAGGACAACGGCGCGAACTTCTTCGCGTACGAAGGCCGGTTCCCGGGAGACCGGGCACGGATCATGTACGTCTCCACGGCCGGCACGACCCGCGCAGCGGCCCACCGCATTCGCATCGCGAACCAGCGGTTCAGCGACGCCGAGTTCTTCGATCCCGGCATGGACGAGGGAACGCAGGGCGCGCTGCAACGCGAGTACGCCCGTCTCACCGCCCCGCGCTCGGACACCGGCTGGGTGCCGGGCACGGACCTGACCGCCGTGGACCGCGGAGCCGGCCAGGACAGCGCGATGAACAGTTGGAACGCTCTCGGCGTGGTGGCCTACGCCAATCGCTTCCTGGGCGCCCGGTACGAACTCGAGCAGAACTGGGAGTGGCTGCACGTGCAGGGTGCGCAGATCGGCGGCTCGACCGACGCGGACAACCTGGTGGCCGGCACCTACGTCACCAACTCCGCGATGATTCCCTACGAGGACATGATCGCCAAGTGGGCCAGCGCGGATGCCCACCGCTTCTGGGCCCGGTTCGAAGTGACTCCCGGGGGGACGCTGTTCCCGGACAGGATCAGGCTTTCCATCAGGAGCGACGGCCACCGGGACCTGGGCACCCTGCCTGGGCTGGTTCTGGCGGAGTTCGATCCGCTCCACGGCAGGATCGTCGATCGCCTCGCCGGCGAAATCATGAAGCGTAATGTCGACGCCACTGCGCGGGCTGTATGAGCCCGGCTGACGGAAAGCTGACGGAAAGCTGCTGACGGAAACACGAGCCGAATGACCAGGTCCACCAGCGATTCGGTGATCTCCGCCGGCCGCGCACGCCGCGGTCGGCAGCCTCATCCCCCTCGGGTTCGGCGGGGCATTCCTCCGACATTGTTGTGCGGCTTGTGAGGATGCCGGGATGTGGTCTCAACAGGCGGACAAGGAGCGGTAGATGCGGGTGCAAGGGAAGACCGGTGAGACTGCGGCCCGGCGTGGTGCCGAGTCGGCAGGGACAGCCCTTGCTCCCCGCGCGAACCCTCATTCCCTCCCGAGCCGTGCCCCGTCTCCGGGGAGCTCGGCGCAGATCATGGCCCTCCAGCGTGCCGCGGGAAACACCGCGGTCGCCGCGATGCGGCAGCGCTCGAATGCCCAGGACGTCCACCGTCCGCCCGGCCGCTCCCCGGACCCGGCGCCGCGTGATCGGACAGAAGCCCGGGGGCCGGCGGGCCCGTCCCGAGCGGACCGCATGCCGGCCCTCAGCCATGCTCTGAACCAGGTCGCGGAAGGGCTCGACAACACCGTCGGACTGGCCGGGGATCACGCCGCGCAGATAGAGGAAGCCGTGCACGGCGCCCTGAGCCGCGCGCTGGTGACTCTCGCCGGCGAAGGTCCGGTAGCCTCCGCGCAGCGCGTCGGCACCGCGACGGCCGAGGCCGCCACGCAGGCCGCCGCGTGGGTCACGGAACTGCCCGGTCGCCGGGTCGCCGAGCTGCTGCCGCTCCCCGGCGAGCTGTCCGCCCTGCTGCCCCGGCAGACCGTCGCCGAGCTGCTGCGTGAGGTCCCCGCTGCGGCCACCCGGGCCGCCGAGGCGGTACAGGGTGGTGCCGCCACGGCGGAGGAAGCAGTGCACGACGCCTTGGGCCGTGTGCTGGTCACTCTCGCCAGTGAGGGCCCGGTGGCCGGCGCGCAGCGTGCCGCCACCTCCCTTGCGGAAGCCTCCCGCTGGGCGGGCGGCGCGTTGGCCCGGGTCCCCTCCGCCGCCCAGCAGGCATTGGTCAAAGCCGTTCCGCTCCCGCAGTGGTGCACACGACTGGCGCTGCGCTGGGCCGCCTCGTACGCCGCCGCGCACATCTACGGAGCGGCCCGCCAGGCCGGGCAGACCGCGGCCACGATCGCGGGCGAAGTCGGTACGGAGGCCATGGGGATGATGGACGTGGTGGACCGGGAGTTGCGCCAGATATGCGCTCCGGCCGAGCAGGGCCCGGCCGCCGGCTCCGCCGCTGCGCCGGCACTGACCGTGGAACAGCAGCGCCAGGCCGACTTGCGGGCCTTCCGGGCCGCGCTGTTCGGTCTCGGCCGCGAGGACGTCGAAGAACTCATCGGGTGGCTGGCGGCTGGAACGGACCCTCTCGATGCGGATCGACTGGCGGTGGCCCGGGAGTTCCGGAGCCTCCAGCTGGCTGCTGCCGCCGGAGGCGCCGACGCATATCTGCGCGACGTCGACGCTGAGCGCACGCGGTTGGAGGAAAAGATCAGCAGGTTGCGGAAGAAGCAGGACAAGCTCACTCCGTCACGTGTCCTTCCTGAAGCGATGCTGCCCGCACGCTACCGCGACAAGCATGCACAGCAGGAGGCCGAACTCACGGCGGCGCACGGCCGGTTGGCGGAGATCGACGCGCTGCGGGAGACGCTCGTGCGCAGCAGCCGGGAGATCGGCGTTCTGCGGACCCTCCTCGATCACGTCCAGGGCCCCAGTGCAACGAACATGGCAGGACTCAAACCCCACGAACTCGCCGCGTGCGAAGAGCTGCTGCAAGAGGCGCTCGCCGACGTCGAGGGGTACGGCGAGCCCACCGGTCTGAGTGCCCTCCTCGACCGGGTCCGCAAGGAACCGGACGCGCGGTCGATGCTGAAGATGGTCCGCGCGCGGGGCGTCGGCGAGCTGTACGCGCTCAAGGAACGGATGGACCGTCTGGCCGGGGTCTTCGGCGCCGAGTTGTCGGAGCGCGCACCGGGCTGGCTGGAGTGGGCGGGTTTGCGTGAGCCCGATCCGGCCCGTCCGGTGCAGGTGGAGCGGCTGGCGGGCCAGGTGGCCGAGGCGCGCGCCGTCTCCGCCGAGTACGCCCGGCTGATCTCCCTCTACGAGTCGCCGGAGTACGCCGACCGTACCGCCCGCGCCGAAGCCGACCTGAAGATCTTCCGCGACCTCGACTTCCGCCGCATGCTCAACCAGGAGTACGGGGAAGCCGTCGACCGTGTGGCCGTCGCAGCCCTCGGGAAGAAGGATTGGCTACTGCCGGCCGTGAAAAATCTCCTGATGCGGGTGGAGGGAGATCACCCGCGGGGTCTCGGTCGTGCTCACGTCAAAAGCCTGGAAGAAATGGCCGAACATCTACCGGAACTCGCGGCCGCCGCAGGCCCGTTCTACATGGAACGCGTGGACTTCGCACTCCTCCTGCGCGAGGTGGAGAAGGAACTGGAGGCCCGGCGCGCGGGCTCGCCGAGTTCGGCAGGGGAGTCGTAGCCCGTTCGGCTCACGGCGGCGGTGACGCCGGCCCGCCGGGCGGACCCGGAGCGGTGCATGCGGCCGGTGGCGGCGACGGCTCGACCGGCAACGGTCGGCTGACGACCAGGATCCACCTCGCTTTTGCCGCCCGGCGTCAGTCCCCGGCCGCCGGGGCCGTGCGGGTGAAGTGGCGGGCGGTGGGGACCAGTGCTGCCGCGGCCGGTACGAGGAAGCAGGCCGCCGTGCAGACGGCGAGGACGGGGGCGACCCCGAACCGTTCGATGGCCGGGGCGATCAGGGCCAGGCCGATGGGCGCCAGTCCGTAGGACACCAGGAAGTCCAGCGAGGAGACGCGGGCCAGCCTTTCCGGGGCGACCTCGCGCTGGGTGGCCGTGAACCAGGGCACGTTGAACAGCTCGATCCCGATCCCGGCGACGGCGTACGCGGCGACGACCACGACCGGGTGCACGGGCAGCACCAGGCTCAGTGGCGCGACGCCGTACGCGGCCAGCCCGGCGAAGGCGGCCCAGCCCTGGGAGCGGGGGCGCAGACGGGCGATGACCAGGGCCCCGAGGAGAGCGCCCACGGTGTACGCGGTCATGGCCGCGGCCAGCACCCACTCGGTGTCGTAGCGGTCCCGGCTGATCAGGGGCAGCGCGACGCTCGTGGCGGAGTAGCCGAGGGCGATGACCGCGGTGAGGGCGGCGAGCCCGGCGAGGAACCAGGGGTGGCGGCGCGCCTCCCGTATGCCTTCGAGGAACTCGGCGCGGAAGCCGGCGCGCGGGGCGGGCTCCGCGGGGAGGTTCGCTGCAGCGGCCCCCCTGCCCGGGACCAGCGCGGCGACCAGCCAGAGCAGCCCGATGCCGAGCAGCAGGGTGCGGATGCCGAGGAAGGCCGTGAGCAGCGCGGTCAGGGCGGGGCCGGTGAGCGTGGAGCTCCGTACCGCCATGGTCATGGCGGCGTTGGCCTGCTGGCGGCGCTCGGGGGCGACGGTCTCCGCGGTGAGTGCCTGGAACGCCGGGCGGCAGGCCCCCTGTCCGGCGCCCGCGAGGGCGGCGGCGGCCGTCATCAGCACGAGTGAGCGGCCGAGAGCGACGGCGAGGAGGGGCGCGGCGACGGCGGCCGCGAGGGCCGACCAGAGGACGACCGCGCGGCGGGAGTGCCGGTCGGCCAGCACGCCGCCGACGGCGACGGCGAGGAGGAAGCCGGCGGTGCGTGCGGCGAGGACCAGGCCGAGGCCCGCGGCGCCGAGGTCGCGGTGCAGGACGGCGAGCCCGAGGACGAAGGGCAGGGCCCAGGTGGCGAGGCCGGAGGCGGTGGTGCCCGTCCACAGGCGCAGGAACGCGGTGTCGCGGAGGATCGAACGCGGGGGCGGGGCAGTGGTCTTGGCCGCTGTCGGCGTGGGTGTGGTCGGCACGGTGGGGGTGCTCCTCGGGGTGGGGGCCGGGGGTGCGGATCGGTGGACCGGACCGCACCCGGGTTCGCTTAATGAAAATGAATACCATTACAGTACCCTTCGAACACGGCATCCCCTTCCGGACCGGAGACCCAATGCGCCATCCCGCCCGCCTCGGCATCGCCTTGACCATCGCCCTCGCTACCGCGGGCTGCTCCACGGCAGCACGCGACGGCTCCAGAGCGGATGCCGAGTCCGCCACCACGGCCTCCGTCACCAGCTGCGGCAGCCGGCTGTCCTTCGCCGGGCCTCCGAAGCGGACCGTCGCCCTGGACCAGACCTCCACCGAGACCCTGCTCGAACTCGGCCTCCAGGACCGGATGGCGGGAACGGCCAACCTCAAGACGAAGATCCCCGCGCAGTACGAGTCCGCGTACGCCGGGGTCCCGGTCATCGCCCCCAAGATCGCCACCGGCGAGCAGCTGCGCGCCGCCGGGCCCGACTTCGTCGTCGCGGGCTCCGCGGACCTCTTCACCAAGGACCGCGCCGGCACCCGCGAGGAGCTGGCCGCCCTCAAGGTCCCCGCCTTCGTCAGCGCCGTGAACTGCCCGCAGCGGAACCCGGCCGGCAGGACCCCCTTCGAGCTGCTCTTCTCCGACTACGAGAACCTGGGCGAGGTCTTCGGCGTCCAGGAGCGGGCCGGCAAGCTCGCCGCCGGCCAGCGCGCCGCGGTCGCCAAGGCGGGGGAGAGCGCGGCCAAGGCCCCCCGGGGCAAGGAGCGGCCGACCGTCGTCTACCTCTACTCCGTCTTCAACGGCATGCCGTACGTGGCGGGCAGGACCGGCCTGCCCAGCGAGATGAGCCGGATCGTCGGCGCGAAGAACGCCTTCGACGACGTGAACGAGGACTGGCCGGAGGTCTCCTGGGAGGAGGTCGCCAAGCGCAACCCGGACTTCATCGTGATCGGTGACCTGTCGGAGCGCGGGCGGCCGGGCGACAGCGCCGCCGAGAAGCGTGCCGCGATGACCGGGCACCCGGTGGTCTCCAAGCTCGCGGCGGTCCGTGACAACAAGATCCTCGAAGTGCCGGGCATCGAGCTGGACCCGTCCGTGCGCTCGGTGCACGCCCTGGGGCTGCTGGCCGAGGGGATGAAGGACCTCGGCTATGTCCGCTGAGCCGGTGGCCCGGAGGGGGGCAGTGGATCTCCTGCTTCCGGCGGCCCGCCGCAACCCGGGTGTTCCTCTTCCTCCTCGCCGCGCTCGCCCTGGCGGGCTCCGTCGCGGCGGCCACGCGCATCGGTACCTCCGGCGTGGGCTGGGCCGGCCTCGCCCGCGTCCTCGGCGCCCATCTCGGCCTGGACGTGGAGCCGTTGCCCCCGCTGACGGACTCACTGATCTGGGACCTGCGGCTGCCCCGCGTGCTGATGGCCGCACTCGTCGGCGCCTCGCTCGCCGTGTGCGGCACGGTCCTGCAGGCGGTCACCCGCAACGCCCTCGCCGACCCCTACCTGCTCGGCGTCTCCTCGGGCGCGTCGGCGGGAACCGTCACCGTCGTCGTCCTCGGCGTGGGGGCGGGCGCGCTCGGCGTCACCGGCGGCGCGCTCGCCGGCGCGCTGCTCTCCTTCGGGCTGCTCCTCCTGCTCCTGCGCCGCACCGGGCTGGACTCGGGCCGCATCGTCCTCACCGGCGTGGTCGTCGGCCAGCTCTTCACCGCGCTCACCTCCCTCGTCCTGATGGCCTCGGCGGACGCGGACACCACCCGGGCCGTCACCCACTGGCTGCTGGGCTCGATGGCACCGGCCCGCTGGGACACCGTCGTGGTCTGCGCGATCGTCACGCCGCTGGGGCTGGTGGCCGCGTGGCTGTGCTCGAACGCCCTCGACGGGCTCGCGTTCGGCGCCGACACCGCCGCCTCCCTCGGGATCGGGGTGCGGCGCACGCGGATGCTGCTGCTCGTGGTCACGGCCGCGCTGACGGCCGTGGCGGTGGCCACCGTCGGCGCCATCGGCTTCGTCGGGCTGATCGTCCCCCACGGAGTGCGGTTCCTCGCCGGACCGCTGCACCGCGTGCTGCTGCCGTACGCGGCGCTCGCGGGCGCGGTGTTCCTGGTCTGGACGGACGCGATGGCGCGGATCGCCTTCGCGCCCCGCGAGGTTCCCGTGGGCGTGATCACCGCGCTGCTCGGCGTACCGCTCTTCCTCCTCGTCCTGCGCAAGAGAGGTGAACTGTGAGGATCACCGCCGAAGAACTGAGCTGGTCGGTGGCGGGCACGCCGGTCGTCCGCGGCGTCAGCGCGGACATCGCCCCCGGCGAGACGGTCGGACTTCTCGGCCCCAACGGCTCCGGCAAGTCCTCGCTCCTGCGCTGCCTGGCCGGCCTGCGGGCCCCCGACACGGGCGCGGTCCGCTACGACGGCGAGCCCGTACGGGACTGGAGCGCGCGCCGGATCGCCCGCCATGTCGCCTTCGCCGCACAGGACCCGGGCGCGGACAGCGACTTGAAGGCCGCCGACGTCGTGGGCCTGGGGCGGACCCCGTTCCGCGACCGCTGGCACGGACCGGACGCCACCGACCGGGCGGTCGTCGCCGCCGCGCTGGAGCGCGTCGGGCTCACCGCGCTCGCCGGCCGCTCCTGGAAGGCGCTGTCGGGCGGCGAACGGCAGCGCGCCCACCTCGCCCGCGCGCTGGCCCAGCAGCCGTACGCGCTGCTGCTCGACGAGCCCACCAACCACCTCGACGTCAGACACCAGCTGGAACTCATGGAACTGCTGACCGGCACCGGCCAGACCGTCCTGGTCGCGCTGCACGACCTGTCGCTCGCCGCCCGGTACTGCGACCGGCTGCTGCTCCTGCACCACGGCCGCCTGATCGCCTCCGGCACGCCCGCCGCCGTCCTGACGGCCGAGCGGCTCGCCGGGGTCTTCGAGGTGGACGCCGAACTCACCACCGACGCCCTGGGACACCCCGCGGTCACCTACCGCGGTCCGCTCGGCACCCCGGCCGAGGCATCCCGGCCCACCCCGTGACCCTCCCCGTGAATCCCTGAGAAAGGAACACCATGACAAGGAACCCCATGACCCGTACGCCCTCCGCCCCCGCCCCTTCCGTCGACGCGCTCGTCGAAGCCGTCCTCGCGGGCGACCACGGTCCGCTCCCCTCCCAACTCGTCGCCACCAGCGTGTTCTGGCTCCACCACGGCACCCGCCTCGCCGGCGGCGACACCACCTACCTCAACCAGTACGTCCTCGTCCGCCTCGGCGGCTCCTTCGGCGGCTGCGCCTTCGAGGCCGGCGAGCTCGACCCGTCGGTCTGCCGCGACTCCTCCGGCACCTCGCTCGACGCCCTGCTCCGCACGGCCCCGCGCCCGCTGCGGATCGCCGCCCTCGACGCCTATCTCTCCGAAGCCCGCCCCCACCGCGTGGCCGCCGAGGCGGGCGACGCCGAGGCCGTCACCCTCCCCACCGGCACCCCGGAGGCCCGCGCACGGGCCCGCGACGCGGCCGTCGCCGGCCTGCTGGACATCGAGGAGGGCGCGAAGGTCGGCCTCATCGGCGTCGTCAACCCGCTGGTCGCGGCGATACGCGAGCGCGGCGGTGAACCCCTGCCCTGCGACCTCAACCTCAGGGCCACCCAGTGGGGCGACCCCGTCACCGACGACATGCACGACGTGCTGGACCGCGCCGACGCCGTCGTCGCCACCGGAATGACCCTGAGCAACGGCTCGTTCGACACGATCCTGGAGCGCTGCCGGTCCCGGGGCGTCCCGCTGGTCGTCTACGCGCAGACCGGTAGCGCCGTCGCCCGCGCCTTCCTCGGCTCGGGCGTGACCGCCCTGTCCGCGGAACCGTTCCCCTTCTCGCAGTTCAGCGCCGAGGAGACGGCCCTGTACCGCTACCGGACGGCGGGCGGCGCATGATCCCCGCCGCCCCCGCGGCCGCACCCGGTGCCGGTGTCCTCCCCACCGGCACCGGGCACGCCCCCTGCCACCACGGCGAGCTCCTCCAGGGCGTCTTCCTCGACGACGACGGGCGCCGGTGCGCGGGCCTGGTCACCCTGCCGATGGCCGGCCCCGGCAGCAGCGCCGAGTTCGTCCGCCGGCCCGGCACGGCGCCCGAGGCGCTCACCGTCGTGCCCGCCGACCGTACGAAGGCCGCCCGCGCCGCGGCCCTCGCGGTCGCCGAGTGCGCGGAGCGGACCGGCCAGCCGCCCTGCGGCGGGGAGTTGCGGATCACGTGTGACATACCGGTGGGCCTGGGCATGGGCAGCTCCACCAGCGACGTGATCGCCGCAGTGCGCGCGGTCGCGGACTCGTACCGGCTGCGGCCGGCTCCCGGCGCGGTCGCCCGGCTGGCCGTGCGCGCCGAACTGGCCTGCGACCCGCTGATGCTGGACGGGCGGCCGGTGCTGTTCGCCCAGCGGGAGGGCCGCGTCCTGGAGGTCCTCGGCCCGGCCCTGCCGCCGCTGGTCGTCGTGGGCTGCGCCCTCGGCGGGGGCGCGCCTGTGGACACCCTGTCCCTGCCCGTGCACGAGCCGGCCGACAGCGACGTACGGGACTGGGAGCGGCTGCGCACACGGCTGCGCCGGGCCGTGGCCACCGGCGACGCCCAGCTGCTCGGCCGGGTCGCCACCGCCAGCGCCCGGCGCGGCCAGCAGGCCCTGGGACACCCGGAGTTCGACGCGCTGACCGTCATCGCCCGCCAGGTCGGGGCCGCCGGCGTCCAGATCGCACACAGCGGCGCCGTGGCGGGCGTGCTGTTCGACCCGGCCGTCCCGGGCCTTAGGCACCGCGTCCGCAGCTGCCTGCGCGCCCTGGACGCCCACGGCATCCCCGCCACCCGGACCTTCACGACCTTCACCACCACCAAGGAGCCCCTGGATGGATCAGCACGTCGCGGAGTCGATCGGCCGGCCGGACCTGATACGCCTCGACGACCGGCTCGTCTGCCTGCGCTTTGAGACGATGAAGGTGGTCTCCGCCCTCGCCGCGGTGCGCCACCTGCTCGACACCGGAGCCGTACGGCGCGGGGACACGCTGCTCGACAGCTCCAGCGGCATCTACGCGTACGCGCTCGCCCTGGCCTGTCACCGGCACGGCATGCGCTGCCACATCGTCGGCTCGACGACGGTCGACCACGCCCTGCGCACCCAGCTCGCCGTCCTCGGGGCCACGCTGGAGCAGATGGAACCGTGCAGCGACCTCAAACTGGACCAGAAGCGGCGGGTGGAGCGGATCCACGAGATCCTCGCCGCGCACCCCGAGTACCACTGGATGCGGCAGTACCACGACGACATCCACTACCTCGGCTACCGCGCCGTCGCCGACCGCATCCGCGAGGCGACCGGCACGGAAGGCCTCACCGTGGTCGGCGGGGTCGGGTCGGGCGCCTCCACCGGCGCCCTCGCCCGCTACCTGCGCGCGGCACCCGGCGGCCCGGCCGGCGTCGAACTCGTCGGCGTCCAGCCGTACGGCAGCGTCACCTTCGGCGCCGAGCACGTCTCCGACCCCGAGATCATCATCGCCGGGATCGGCAGCTCCATCCCCTTCGGGAACGTCTCCCACGAGCTGTACGACACCCTGCACTGGATCTCCTTCGACGCGGCGCTGGCCGGCAGCGTCGACCTGCTGGGCCGGCACGCGGTCTTCGCGGGCCTGTCGGCCGGCGCCGGCTACCTCGCCGCCCGCCACGAACGCGAGCGTGCCCCCGAACGGACGGTCCTCTTCATCGCCGCCGACACCGGCCACCGCTACGTGGACACCGTCTACGCCCGGCACCGCGAGGCCGCGCCGATCGCGGACCTCGCCCCACGGGAGGTGTCCGACCAGAGCGAACTGGCCCTGCCGTGGTCCCGGATGCGCTGGAACCGCGCCCCGGCGGCAGCCCCGGCCACGGCCACATCCGCCCTCACCCAAGCAAGTTCAGAAGTTGTATGAATAACGTCAACCATTGACGTTGTCCGTTCAGCAACTTTATGGTCGCGGGACTCTCGCAGGAGATACGAGAACGACGGAGAACAATGACGTACTCCCCCGGAGCGCGCCCGCGCCCGCGTCCCGCCCGCCTGACCGCGCTGCTGCTCGCCGGTGCGCTCGTCGCCCCCGTGGCGCCCGCGGCCGCGGCACCCGCACCACAACCCCCCACCGCCGACCGTTCCCCCGCCGCCGTCCCCCCGTCCGCCGACTGCCGGACGGGTGACGGCTGGTCGCTCGACTCCACCCGCATCGACACCGCCGACACCCACCACGCCTACGTGGGCAACGGCTACCTGGGCCAGCGCGTCCCGCCCAACGGCACCGGCTACACCAGCAGCGACGTCAAGACCGGCTGGCCGCTCTTCACCCCCGGCTACGACGGCTCGTTCGTCGCCGGGCTCTACGCGCACAACAAACAGACCGCGGGCGACCGGCAGGCCGTCGCGGCGCTCCCCACCTGGACCGGGCTCACCGTCGGCACCGGCGGCGCCCACGGCGACACCTTCAACTCTTCGACGGAACCGGGCCGGGTATCCGGCTACCGCCAGACCCTCTTCCTGCACTGCGGCATCGTCCGGACGTCCCTGACCTGGACCGCCGCCGACGGCAGGAAGACCGACCTGGTCTACGAGGTGCTCGCCGACCGCGACGACCCGCACGTCGGCGCCGTCCGGCTGCGCATGACACCGCGCTGGAGCGGCGAGGCCACCGTCACCGACCGGATCGACGGAGTCGGCGCCCGGCGCATGCGTCAGACCGGCGGCGGAGACCGGACCGAGGGGTCCGGCCGCGACGGGCGGACCATGGACGTGGCCTTCCGCACCGACGGCACGGACACCGACGGCGCCGTCGCCTCCACCCTGCGCGCCGGGAACGGCGTGCGCACGGGCAAGACCGGTGCCGCCGGTGCCGCCGAGGACCTGAGCGCACGGCAGTCCCTCGCCTTCCCCGTCCGCAACGGCCACGCGTACGAACTCACCAAGTACGTCGGCGTCGACACCGCGCTGACCTCGCACGCACCCCGCCGGGACGCCACCGCCGCGTCACAGCGCGCCGCCCGCCGCGGCTGGGACGGGCTGCTGCGCGCCCACACCGCCGCCTGGGCCCGCCTGTGGCGCGCCGACATCGAGGTGCCCGGGCAGCGCGACCTGCAGGCATGGGTGCGCTCCGCGCGGTACGGACTGCTCTCCAGCAGCCGCAAGGACGCCTCCGACAGCATCGCCCCGGCCGGGCTGACCAGCGACAACTACGCGGGACTGGTGTTCTGGGACGCCGAGACCTGGATGTACCCGGCCCTGCTGGCCACCGACCCCGCACTCGCCAGGAGCGTCGTCGAGTACCGGTACCGCACCCTCCCGGGAGCCCGTGAGAACGCCCGCAAGCTCGGCTACCAGGGGCTGTTCTACCCCTGGAACAGCGGCAGCAAGGGCGACCTGGCCCAGGAGTGCCACAGCGTGGACCCGCCCCACTGCCGCACCCAGATCCACCTCCAGTCGGACATCTCCCTGGCCGTCTGGCAGTACTACCTCGCCACCGGCGACACCGCGTGGCTGCGCGAGCGCGGCTGGCCCGTCATGAAGGGCATCGCCGAGTTCTGGGCCGGGAGGGTCAGCCCCAACACCGACGGCAGCTACTCCATCAAGGACACCGCCGGCCCCGACGAGTACAGCAACGGCGTCGACGACGCGGTCTTCACCAACGCGGGCGCGGCCACCGCACTGCGCCACGCCACCCGCGTCGCCCAGCTGCTCGGCGAGCGCGCCCCGGGGGAGTGGACGGCCGTCGCCGACCGGATCAGGATCCCCTACGACGCGCAGCGCAAGGTCTTCGAGCAGTACGACGGCTACCGCGGCAGCAAGATCAAGCAGGCGGACACGGTGCTGCTGATGTACCCGCTGGAGTGGCCGATGCCCGAGGGCGCGGCGGCGAGCACCCTCGACTACTACGCGCAGCGGACCGACCCCGACGGCCCGGCCATGACGGACTCGGTGCACGCCATCGTCTCCGCCGGCACGGGCGAGCCGGGCTGCTCGACGTACACCTATCTGCAGCGCGCCATCAGGCCGTTCGTCCGCGGGCCCTTTGCCCAGTTCTCGGAGGCCCGCGGCGCGAAGGCGGGCGCCGAGGACCCGCTGGCCGGCTCGCCCGCGCACGACTTCCTCACCGGCAAGGGCGGCTTCCTGCAGATCTTCACCAACGGCCTGACCGGCATGCGGATGCGCGAGGACCGGCTGCACCTCGACCCGATGCTGCCCCCGCAGCTCGGCCGCGGCGTCACCCTGCGCGGGCTGCGCTGGCAGGGCCGCACGTACGACGTCGAGCTCGGCGCCCGGCGCACCACCGTGCGGCTCACCGACGGCGCGCCGATGACCCTCGACACGCCGCAGGGCGCGAAGGTGGTCACCAAGGCGGCCCCGGCCGTCCTCGACACCCGCCGTCCCGACCTCGCGCCCACCGCCGACCGGGCCCGCTGCACCGCCGCCACCGCCTCCTCCGAGGAGCCCGGCATGTACGCGGGGGCCGCCGTCGACGGCAACACGGCCACGGCGTGGGTCCCGGACGGGCCGGACGGCAGCCTGACCACCGACCTCGGCAAGTCCGTGCGCGTCGGCAAGGTCACCCCCGCCTGGAGCGGCCCGGCCCCGGCCTCGTACGCCGTCCAGCTGTCCGCCGACGGACGGCACTGGCGCGACGTCGCGGCCGGCGGCAGCAGTACGCCGGTGGCCGCGCGGTACGTGCGGGTGGTGGTGCACGGTGCCGGGGCCGCCGGGGCCCGCACGGGCATCGCCGAAGTGACGGTCTCGTAGCGGAACGGGAGGGACCCCGCACGGCCGGGGGTTGCACGAGAAGTGCGCCGTGCGGGGTCGTCGTGGGGACGCCGCCGGCGTCAGAACACGAGCGCGCCGAGGTCGACCGCGGCGGCCATGGCCTCGGCCCCGGCATCGTTGAGATGCATGCCGTCGCCGCTGTCGAACTCCGGGCGGATGTGGTCCGGCCGCTCGGGGTCCGCCACGGCGCGGGCGACGTCGAAGACCGAGTCGAAGGCGCCGCCGGTGCGGATCCACTCGTTCACCTCGCGCCGGGCGGCGAGGCCCTCGGGGGTGTTGTGGCCCGGGTAGACGGCGCCGGCGAACGGGCCGACGGTCGCCGCGTGGACCGTCAGCCCGGCGCCGTGCGCCCGGCGGGCCAGCTCGGTGAACCCGGCGATCAGCTCGCCGGCCGTGGCGGGAGGGAGGCCGACCATTCCGGGCAGGCCCAGGTCGTTGATGCCGAAGTTGACCAGGACGTGGGCGGCGCCGGGCACGGACAGCACGTCCCGTTCGAAGCGGGCCAGGGCGTGCTCGCCGATCTCGTCGGTCAGCAGCCGGTTCCCGGCGATGCCCTGGTTGACGGTCCAGCCGCGCTCCAGCCGCCGGTTGAGCACGTCCACGGAGCGCCGGTTGGTGCCGGGCGTGGTGCCGACGCCCTCGAACCAGGAGTCTCCGAAGGCGACGGCCACCGCCGTGCCCTCGTCCGCGAGCACGTCGATCCCGGTGACGTAGAACCGGCACGGGACCTGCTCGGCCCCGGGGAGGCTCGCCGCCCCGGTCCGGTTCCCGGCGGTGACGTAGGACGTCTCGCCGGGCATGTGCGAGAAGGTGGCCGGGCCGGTCTCCGCCGGGAGGTGGAGGCTGAGGACGAGGTCGGTGCCCGCCCGGACGGGCAGGTCGACCGGATCGCTGACCACCTCGCCGCCCGCCGGGACCGTCACCTGCGCCGAGCCGTCGAAGCGCACGCAGGTGTCCGTCTCGGCGACGATCTCGTCGGCGGTCTTGCGCTCGGCCACCCGGGCGTCGGCGACGGTCAGCGGGGAGCGGCCGTAGCGGTTGGAGAGGCGCACCCGGATCCGCTCGCCGCCGCCGGCCATGTGCAGGACCTGACGGACCGTCTGGTCGTGGAAGCCGCGGGACTCGGTGAGCCGGATCGTCTCGTACGGGCTGATCACCGCGCTGCGGAATCCCGCCACCCACTGCTGGGTCATGACGCGCCTTTCTCTCGTGTGCCTGTCGTTCGTACGGTCGTTGTGGTGCGTGTCTGCTCTCGGGGGACCCCGGCCCGGGCCGGGGTCGTTCCCGGCCGGGCGCCGCGCAGCCGTCGCGCGAGGGCCGCGCTGATGGCCAGCGTGACCAGGCACAGGACGGACAGCGTGAGGGGCAGGGCGCCGACGTCGTACTCCTCGATGACCGCGCCCAGCGCGGGCGGGAAGGCGACGGAGCCGAGCATGGCCGCGGCGATGACGTAGGCCATGGCGCTGCCCGAGGCGGGCGCGGAACGGTTCAGCCAGTTCAGGCCGTTGGGGAAGATGGGGCCGATGCACAGCCCGGCGGCCGCGTACGCCCAGGGGGCGAGGCCCGGCACCGGCACCAGCAGGACGCTGACGGTCATCAGGGCGCAGGCGCCGGTGACGATCGCGGCGGGCGACCAGCGGCGGGCGAGCGGGGCGACCAGGAAGCGGCCGGCGGTCATGGCCAGCCAGTACGCCGATGTGGCGACGGTTGCGCCCGTCATGCTCTGCCCGAGCGCGTGCAGGTGGGTGGGCTCCCAGTTGCCGATGCCGCTCTGCACCGCGAAGTGCAGCATGTAGACGGCCACGAAGCCGGCGAGCACGACGGCCAGGCCGCGTCCGCCGGAGCGGTGGGCAGGCGCGGGGGAGGCCTCGGCGAGTTCGGCGGGCGTCGGGCGGGCCCGCACCCCGCGGACGCAGGCCAGGGGGATCAGGGTCAGGAGGCCGATCGTGATGAACGTGGCGCCGTAGCGCTCGGGGCCCGTGACGGCGATGACGGCGGGCGCCAGGACCGTGCCGAGCCCGAAGCAGCCGTGAGCCACGTTCAGCAGGGCCGGGCCGCGGGAGCCGAGCCCGATGAGGAACAGCCGGCTGATGGCGAAGTCGACGCCGCCGAGGCCGAGTCCCGTGACGACGGCCGCCCCCAGCATCAGGGGCCACGTCCCGGAGAGGCCGAAGGTGACGGTGCCCGCCAGCATGGTCAGGTAGGAGGAGATCAGCAGCGCCCGGTTGCCGATCCGGCGGTGGACGGAGTGGAAGCCGAGGACGCCCACCACCGCGCCGAGCGACTGGGCGGCCAGGGCCAGCCCGGCCGTCGGCTCCGATAAGGAGAACTTGTCGCGCAGGGCGGGGACCACCGGTCCGTACAGGGCGATCAGCGCGCCGATGATCACCATGCCCAGGCAGGACGCCACCACGGCGGTGCGGGTGAACAGCGGCTCCTGCTCGCCGCCGGGGGAGGGCGTGCCGCCCCGGGCCGTCACGGCGCGTCCTTGCCGGCCGGCGCGAGCGCGATCAGGAAGGCGGACACGTGCTCGGCCGCCGCGTCCCGCGCGGCCTGCGGGTCGCCGCCGTCGATCGCCTCCAGGATGCGGGCGTGGCCGGGGTCCCCGTAGTGCTCCTCGGGGCGGCGCACGCCGCCCACCCGGACCGAGTCCCGGACGGAGCCGAGCATGCTGCTGTAGAGCCGGGTCAGCACGGGATTGCCCGCGGCCTCGACGACGGCCGTGTGGAACTCCACCGCCGCCCGGTTGAACTCGCCGGCCCTGCCGTCCCGGTGGGCGGCGGTCTGGCGCTCGTACACGGCCGCGAGACGGTCCAGGTCGGACCGGCTGCGGCGCTCGGCGGCGAGGCCCGCCGCCTCCACCTCCAGGCCGCGGCGGGTCTCCAGGACGTAACGGAGCTCGGCGTCGGCCAGATAGCGGGTCAGGACGGCGTCGACCTCGTGGGTGCCGCGCACGAACGTCCCCCGGCCCTGCGCGGTCTCCAGCAGGCCCACGTGGACCAGGGCCTGGACCGCCTGGCGCAGCGTGCTGCGGCTGACCTCCAGCTCGGCCACGAGCTCGTCCTCGATGGGGATCTTGCTCCCCATCGGCCACCTGCCGCTGACGATCTGCGTCTTCAGCCGCTCGATGGTGCCTTCGATCAGTGCCGAACGCGGTACAGCGCGCACTCCGCCCACCTCCCGATAGAACATATCATCATCCCTTGGTAAGGGAACCCTAACTTATCGCGCGAGGGGGACCGTGCCGACGGCGACCGTGGTGCCCTCGCTGACGTAGCCGTGCCGGGAGCGGAGCGGGTGGTCCGCCGCGCCGGCGTCGGCGAACGGCGCGAACCGGTGCTCCCAGCTGCCGCCCAGGCCCCGCGCCTGCCGGGCGATGAGGGCGCCGGTGCGGGTCCAGAACCGCAGGGTGCCGGGCTCCAGCGGGGCGAGGTGCTCGATCACCGTCGTGTGCTGGCGCACCGCCTCCAGACCGGACTCGCGGAGCCATCGGTGGAGTTCGCGGCCGCGCAGCAACTGCTGGGCGTACGGGCACGACGGGGCGGCCGCGCGGAAGAAGTCGGTGAAGAGGAAGGGATCGCCGGGCCGCACCGCGACCGCCGTGACGTCCGGCACCTGCACGGCCACCAGCCCGCCCGGCCGCACGACCCTGCGCAGCTCCCGCAGGGCCCGGCCGAGCATGCCGTCGTCCAGGTGCTGGAGGACGTCGGCGCACCACACGGCGTCGAACGAGCCGTCGGCGTGGGGGAGGTCGAGCACGGTCGCGCGGCGCACGTCCACGGCCCGCCCGGGAGCATACTGGCGCATGCGCTCCGCGGCGGCCGCCGTGTTCCGCTCCAGCCGGTCGACGGCCGACACGCGCCCTCCGGGGCCCACCAGTTCGGCGAGCCACGGCAGGAAGTCGCCGCTGCCGCAGCCCGCGTCGAGCACGTGCCACCCGGAGCCGATGCCCACCTGTTCCAGGGCGGACTGGTAGGACTGCAGGCAGGTGGCGGGGCGGGCTTGTTCCACGGCGGGAGCGGCGAGTTCCGGCTCGGTGAGGCGGTCCACGGTCAGCATGGCGAACTTCCTTACGGTGTTGCTGGGCGGGTACGGGCGGGGACGCGGGCCGGCTTCAGTCCTTGTCGGCGGCCAGCTCGGCGGGGCGCGGCCGCGCGGGCACCGGCCCGGGCTGTACGCGCGGGCCGCCGGACGCCACGGGAATGCTCTTGCCGCTGGAACGCGGTGCCGTCAGCAGGCGCATGGCGGGCATCTCCCACCACCGGTAGACCGCCCAGGCGATCAGGAGGGTGACCGCGGCGAAGGCGGCGGCGAGCGCGGACGCCGTCCAGGCGTTCCAGGAGGTGTCGTGGCCGAGCAGGTCGTGACCGATCCGCAGGACGGTCTGGTGCGCGAGGTAGAAGGCGAAGGACACCTCGCCCAGCCACACCATGGACCGGCTCCGCAGCAGGGAGCCACGGCCCTCCAGATCGGCCATCGCGACGGCGGGGATGAAGAGCGTCAGGGGGATCACGGTGAGGGCGGCGAGACCGTAGAGCACGGGGGACACGACGGCGGCGGCGTAGCCGATCGCCAGCAGGACCGTCGCCACGGCCACGGGAACCCGGGGCCATGCGCCGTCCTTGACCAGCTTCGCCACCGCGATGCCCAGCAGGAACTCCAGGCAGCGGGACACCGGGAACGCGTAGACCAGCCAGTACTGGCGCACGGACACGCCGCTGTCCGCCTCGGGGTGCGACACGTCGAGCGGCATGCCGGGCCCGCCGTGCAGGAAGCCGGCGACCACGGGCAGCAGCCAGACGCCCGCGACGGTCGCGGCGACGACCACCCAGGTGCCGCGTCGGCGAAGCCGCCCGACGAACCGCGCCAGCAGCGGGAACATGAGGTAGAAGAACAGCTCGCAGCAGAGCGACCAGCTCGGCCGGTTCACGCTGAAGAAGAAGTCCAGCCGCGGGAACCACGTCTGCACGAGGGCGAGGTTCGCCGTGGCGGACCCCGCGGCGACCTGCTCCCCGAACAGCAGCAGGAGGGGCAGGGTCAGCACCCAGAGCAGGAGGTGGTTCGGGTAGATCTTCGCGAGGCGGCGGCGCAGGAATTCGCGGGCGGGCCGGCCCGGCTTCGCCGACCAGGCGAGGACGAATCCGCTGAGGATGAAGAAGAACGAGACGCCGACGCCGCCGGCCGGATTGAAGATCTTCGACAGCACCGGGTTCGTGCCGTCGTCGTACAGCTTCTCCACGCTCAGGTGGAAGAAGAAGACCAGCAGGGCCGCCACGAACCTCAGGCCGGTCAGGGACGGGAGCCGAGAATCGGCGAGTGCCCGTTCATTCCTCATGTTTTCCCCCATGAATTACTTGCTTACGGTCGTGCATGCACGGTGCCGCGCGCCCGGGCCGGCCGGGCGCGCGGCACCCGTACCGTCAGGCCGTGAACTCGACGTCCAGGCCCGAGCCCGCGGTGAGCAGGGCCCCGGCCCCGCCGTCCCCGGCCGCGGAGAAGCCGAAGCGGCGCGACAGCTCCGCGCCCGATCCGGCCGGGTCGTCCGAGCGGAAGACCATGCGGGACGCCCCGACGGCGAGCCGGTCGCCCGTGCGCCGGACCTCGTCCACCACGTGCTCGAACAGCTCGATGTTGGTGTGCTCGCCGATGCGCACCATGGCCATCTTCGAGCGGGCCGGCACGGGCGTCTCGAACTGACGCTCCATCAACTCCTTGCCGGAGCTGATGACGGATCCGAGGATCCGCCGGCCGCCGAGGCCGCTCGTCAGCAGGTCGACCGCGGCGTCGAGGTCCCGGACGCTGTAGCCCACGTGGTCGATCCCCATCAGGGTGGGCACCGGGGACGCCTCCTGCGGCACCTGGCCGTGGAAGAGCTCCACAGCCTCCGCCGAGGGGATCTCAGGCCACTCCTGCAGCTCGCCGTACGCGCCCCAGGGGAAGCGGAAGTAGACCCACTTGTGGTGGCGCAGCGCCCCCTCGGGGATCTCCATGACCTCGCCGAGGATCCTGATCCCGGGGCACTGCGCGAGGAACCGCGCGGCCTGCTCGATGTCCCCGGTGCGGAAGCAGAAGTGCGCGGTGCCGATGTCCACGACCGAGGCGTCGAAGGCCGTCCCGGCGGTCGCCTCGTACGCAAACAGGCGGAGCCGCGTCTGCGGGTCGAGCTGCAGCAGGACGCTGCGAGCGGGCGCGCCGTGGTCGTCCACGTCCGCGGCCGGGCCGTCCGCGGACGGCAGCACCTCGGCGCCGAAGACGGTCCGGAACAGGTGCGCCGCGGCGTCCACGTCCGGAACCGCCATGGAGAAACCGTCCAGGGTGTTCTTCACCGAATGCTCCGATCCATGTGGCGTGAGGGGAAGGGGGGTGGGGGCGGTCACGCGGGCACCGCGGACCGGACGGCGGAGTTGAACGCCTCGGCGGCGCGGGCGATGTCCTCCTCGGTGCTGCGCACGCCGACGCCGAACCCGGAGCCGAGGTGCGCGTCCGAGACGCCGACGGAGACGGCGACGGAGCGGGAGAGCAGGTCGTCGGTGCGGGGCAGGTCGCCCCGCTGGTAGCGGATCGACGCGTTCCCGTTCAGCTGGGGCATGTTGCCGTAGTAGTGGCGCCCCGAGTCGACGAGCGGCTTGGTGGACAGCTTCTCCGCTACTTCGCGGGCCCGGTCCGCGCTGTCGAAGGTGTGGACGACGACGTTGGCGCAGTCGCCCCCGGCGTCGTTGAGGGCGCGCTGCCGCATGCCCTCGTGCGGCTCGATGAGCTCGACGAGGCGGTCCCGGACGCGGCGGGTCGCGGCGAGCACGGTGTCGACGCGCTGCAGCTGGGCGCAGGCCACGGCCGCGCTGAGTTCGGGCATGCGCAGGTTCAGGCCGAACGTCGCCTCGCCCGTGCCGACCCCGTTGTTGTCGCGCAGCGGAGGCCAGCCCTGGTCCTGGTAGGCGAAGCCGCGGGCGTAGGCCGTGCGGTCGCGGAAGACGGCCATGCCGCCCTCGCCGCAGGTGATGACCTTGAAGGGGTTGAAGGAGTACGCGCCGGCGTCGCCGACCGTCCCCAGCCGCGCCCCCCGGTAGCTGCCGCCGCAGGCCTGCGCGGCGTCCTCGATCAGGAGGATGCCGTGGCGGTCGGTGATCTCCCGCAGCCGCCCCAGGTCGCACGGCGCGCCCAGCATGTGCACGGCCATGACGGCGCGCGTCCTGGGCGTGATCCTCCGTTCGACGTCCTCGGGGTCGAGGGTCAGGGTCTCGTCGACCTCGGCGAGGACCGGCGTCGCGCCGAAGTGGCCGATCGAGCCGATGGAGGCGACGTAGGTGTAGCCGGGGACGATGACCTCGTCGCCGGGGCCGACGCCCAGCCCCGCGAGGACCGTGGCGAGGGCCGAGGTCCCGCTGTTGACGGCGATCGCGGGGCCGCTGCGGAAGAGGGCCTCCGTGTCGCGCTCCAGCCTCCGGACGAAGGAGTGGGCCTCGGGGTCGTCGAACAGGTAGCGGGTGAGGCTCCAGTTCGCGAGCACCTGCTCGACGTTGTGTCGCTCCTCGTCGCCGAGGAATTCAAATCCTGGACCCGGCACGGGTCTCCTCCTGGTGTGGTGCGGTGGGGGTGCGGTGCTCAGTGCTGCGGGGCGGGGGCGGGCAGGTTCTCGCCCGCGGACTGCGCCAGCTCCTTGAGCAGGGCGGTGACCTGGTGCAGCTCCTCCCGGGTCACTTCCTGGGTGAAGGTGCAGGAGCCGATCTCCTGGACGACGGGCAGGTTGAGGCTGCCGTCGCGGTGCAGGCGCGCCTCGTCCATCGCGCGCTCGAGCATGTCGATGTCGTAGAACAGCGGGTGGTCGAGGGGGAGCCCGACGCGGTGCATGGTGCGGGCCACCCGCCGGACGTCGGCGCCGCCGAGCCAGCCCCGGACGTAGGAGAGCAGCGCGGTGAACAGGCAGTCGATCGCGACCGCCTCGCCGTGCAGCAGCTCCGGGACGACGGCCATCTCGATCGGCGGGCTGAAGGTGTGGCCGTAGTCCACGATGCGGCGCAGGTCCTTCTCCCAGAGGTTCTGGCGCAGTTCGGACTGCATGCCGTCGATGGCGCGGGTGACGACCTCCTCCGCGGGCTCCGTGCGGAAGTGCGAGGCGACCAGCCCGGGGCCGTGCTCCTCCAGCAGGGAGAACAGCCGGCTGTCCTTGATCATGGCCATCTTGAGGATCTCGCCGCACCCGTTGACGAGGTGCCGGCGGGGCAGCGAGGCCAGCAGACCGGTGTCGACGACGGTCCGCATCGCGGGGTGGAAGGTGCCCAGCCGATTGCGGTTGCCCTGGTGGTTCACGGCCGTCTTGGCGGAGACGCTGCCGTCGATCATGCCCAGGAGGGTGGTGGGCACCCGCACCCAGGGGATGCCCCGGCGGTAGATGCTGGCGGAGAAGCCCGCGACGTCGATCAGGACGTTCCCGCCGATCGCGATGGGCGGGTTGCTCTGCCGGCGCGCGCCGGACCGCTCCAGCGCGTCGACGATGGAGAGGCAGGTGTCGAGGTTCTTGTTGACCTCGCCGGAGTCGACCTCGATCACCTCGACGGCCACGTCGTGGGCGGCGAAGTACGCCTCCACGCGCTCGCGGAGGACCGCGGACAGCGCCGCGTCGAGTATCACGAGCTGCTTTCCGGCCGAGGCGCTGCGGTCGACGGTTTCGAGCAGCAGCGGATTGTCCGGGGAAAACACGTCCCGGGTGATGGAGACGTGGTATTTCACCTGCAGCTCGGCTTCGATGTCCAGAGTGTTCTGGGTGGCAGGAGACATGGGTCTTCCCTCCCGGGTGAATACACAAGGGGAACAGGGCGGTCAGCGCGTGACGGGAACTTCCGGAAACCGATTCCCATCGGCCTGGAATGTCCTTGCGTCGAGCATGTATCGAACCCTAGGCAGGCTTGATCGCCAAGAAAAATTACTTCCGCGCATCATTTATTCAGTACGCGTATAAGAGCGTCCGTAGTCTGCATGCATCCCGTCGGCTACGCGCTGAGCAGCGCGAACGCTACAGCCTCCACTGCGGTCTTTGCGAAAGCTTGACGGGGTGTGATGTTTGTGACGGGGGATGGTTGCCTGATCAACCAGTGCCACGTCAATGTCCCGGATGTTAGATTTCCCGTGCGTACTGACCGAAGAGCGGGGGAGCGGCGGGCGTGCAACGGAGCACGCGGGCGCCGTACGGCTATTGAGTGCGGGAACCGGATGAGCGACCGGTTTATCCCGGCGTCGTCACGCAGGCTCCCCTTTGCGTTCCGTCCCCGTTGATGCGCGTTCATCCGGGGGCGCGTTAGGGGGCTTTGATGATACGTGGGCACGTGCGTCCATCCGTCGGGAATGCGGACGTCGACCTGTCCCAGTTCCGGTGTTTCATAGCGGTCGTCGAGGCGGGCAGCTTCACCGGTGCGGCCCGGCGGCTCCACGTGACCCAGCCCACCGTCTCCCGCGCCGTCCAGCGCCTGGAGAGCGCGCTCAACGCCCGCCTCCTGGACCGCTCCACGCGCCACCTCAGCCTCACTCCCGAGGGCAGGACGTTCCACGCGGACCTGACGGAGGCCTACGTCCACCTGGACCGGGCGATCAGCCGGCTGCACTCGTCCTCGGTCCTGCGGATCGGGTTCTGCTGGCTGCTGCCCGAGCAGTTCTCCCGGTTCGTCGCGCGGTTCGCGAAGGAGGCCGGGGTCGACTTCGAGTTCGTGCGCGACGACACCGCCGCGGCCGGCCTGGACAACGGGCACACCAACGTCGCCCTGCTGCGCCGCATCCCCCGTGACCGGCCCGTCACGGCGCTCCCGCTGTGGCGGGAGCCCCGGGTGGCGGCCGTCGCGCGCAGCTCGCCGCTGGCCCGGCGCGACCACCTGGACTGGGCGGAGCTCGCGGACTGGCCGCTGGTCCGCAACACGGTGAGCGGCACGACCGCCCCGGACCTCTGGCCGTCCGGCCGCCGCCCCGCGGTCGGCGCCGTCTGCAGCAACCACGACGAGTGGCTCGAAGCCGTCGCCGCGGACCAGGGCATCGGCACCGTGCCGGAACTCGCCGCCCGCCGCACCAGCCACCCCTCGGTGGTGTACGTGCCGCTGCGCAACGCCCCGGCGGTCCAGGTGTCGCTCGCGCTGCCCTTACGGGGCGCGCACCCGCTGGCCGAGCGGCTCGCGGCCGCCGCCCGACGGGAGTTCTGCTGAGCCGGGATCGCTGAGCCGGGATTGCACCCTCGGCGCAAAACGCCCGATCTCCGGCGCAAAACACTCGTTTACCGCATGATCCCCACCGGGCAGGCTCCTCCTCGTATCGAACTGGAGTGCTTGATTCGAGTAGAAGTAGAAGGGGTACCAACGTGAAGCTCATCGTCCGGACCGGTCTCGCCGCCGCAGTCGCGCTCGGAGCCGTTGCCACCGCCGTCGTCCCCGCCTCCGCCGCCGTCGTCACCGACGACCCGCGCCCGGTGGCCGGCGCGCACGCGGTGGTGCCGAACCCGAAGACGATCAAGGCGGCCGACTACAACCAGGCCCGCAGTACCCTCGCCAAGGCGGGCAGCCAGACGGCCGCCAAGTCCCACCCCGTCCACGGGAAGACCGACGTGCCGGTCAGCTACGGCACCAGCCTGCTCGCCGCCGCCCGCGACGAGTTCCGGCAGGCCGACAAGAAGCTGCCGCCGAAGGACAAGAAGTCCGACATGTCGATAGCCCACTACAACGCCATCCACAGCGCTGCGAAGACCATGGGAATCGACACGTGGTAATGCGTTAGCCGGCAGCAAGAACAGCGCACGCCCCGCCCCCGGTGCACGGGAGCGGGGCGTGCGTGCGTCGTTGTGGGCCGTCAGCCCTCGACGCCGTAGTACTGCGCGAGGAAGCCGGTCACGTGCTCCGCGTGCGGGCTCAGCTCCGGCAGGTGCGTGGCCAGGGCGGCGCGGACGGCCTCGGACAGCTCCTGCAGGCCCGTGGCCGCGCCCTTGACGTACGGGTCGAGGCGCCGGACCAGCTCGTAGTTGCTCTCCACGTCCAGCTGCCGCATGGCCTTCTCCAGCGGGGCGGCGCCGGCGTCCGCGAGGGGCGGCAGGAGCCGGCTGACGAAGGTGACGCGGTGCATGACGCGCCAGCACGGCGGCTTGCGGTCCGACTGGCGGGCCTGCCGCAGGGCGGCGGCGTTCGGGTCGGTGCCGCCCTCCAGCCAGGCCGGGTCGACGACCTTGTGGAAGAAGGTGTCGAAGTGCTCGGTGTCCTCCCCGAGGTAGAAGCTGAGGAACCGGTACGCGTCGACCTTCCCGGGCGCGTTGACGGGCTTGCCGTCGGCGTCGAAGACCGGCTTGCGGTTGGTGTCGTACTGCTGGACGTTGCCTGAGGGCGAGCAGGTGACGTTCAGCCCGAAGGACCGGGTGGCCTCCTTGCCGCGCGCCCGGGTGACCGTCATGCCGCCGCCCACCGACGCGTCCAGCTGCGCATTGATGCCTACGCCCATGACGTCGAAGGACGTGCCGACGGAGGCGCCCACCGAGCCGGACAGCGAGTACGAGCCGGAGGTCGTCTCGCTGACGACGTCGGTCGTCTCCGTCGTCTCGGCGAAGAAGCCGCCGTCCGCCGTCCACACATAGGTGTTGACCAGGTCGCGGCGGGAGAAGCCGTCGCCGGTCGCGCTGCCCGCAGTGTCGCGGCCCTTGCCCGGCGCGGTGTCCCCGCCGATCGCGCCGCCGAGAACGCGGCCGGCCCGTTCGGCGGTGGGATCGGGCGTGCCGGTGTCGGTCGAGACCGTCTCGTAGTAGCTGCGCAGCCGCTGCTGGTCACGCTGGATGCGCCGCTTGATCGCGTACGCCTCGCGCGGCTTGTAGTAGCTGTACTCGCCGCGCTCGCGGGCGCCCGCGTAGTCGGGGTCGAGGACCCTGCCGTGCTCGTCGAAGCCGACCGTGCCGTCCAGCGTGCCCTGCTTGGTGTAGCGGGGGTTGAGCGGGAAGGGGATGACGTTCCAGTCCTTGGGGATGTCGGGGTTGGGCTGGATGCGGTACGCGACCAGGGCCCCGGAGTGCGCGAGCCGCAGCGCGAAGACGTCGGCGGTCTGGGACTGGACGACCGCGAAGCCCGTGTTGACGGGCACGTAGCGGCGCCCGAGGGAGGGGTTGAGCGGCTTGAGCGGGTCCTCCCAGCTGCCCGAGAGGTCGACCTTCATGGCACGGGCGGTGTTCTCGCCCTGCGAGACGGCGGTCTCCTCGGCCCAGCTGTTGGAGAACTCCAGGCTGCCCCGGACGCCCGCCGACACCTTCGCTTTCACCATCGACTTGGCGACACCGAAGCCCAGCGGCGCGGTGATCATCCACATGTCGACGTCGACCTCGTTGGAGAGGGCGAAGCCGAACGCCGCGTCGACGCTGCGCTCCTTCGCCGACGACAGCGAGTGGACGACCTCCTCCGCCTGCGTGAGCTCCACCGACGCGACGCTGTCGTAGGTCGCCCGTTCGGGGTCGATCGTGTTGGGCGTGAGGTTCTCCGACGGCACCGGCGGCGCGCCCTCGACGTAGCCGACCAGCTGCGGGTCGAACTGCACCTGGCTGACCCACTCGCTCACCAGGTCGCCGACCTTGTAGCCGGTGACCAGATACCAGCGCCCGTCCCGCAGATAGCCGTACGCCCGCTTCAGCACGCCGAACGCCTCGCCCTTGGCCGTGTACTGCATGTCCGCGTACTCGGCGACGGCCGGCGAGCCGGAGACCGTCTCGTGGAAGGGGGTGCGCATCGCGGCCAGGGCCGAGCGGACCTGCGCGGTGTCGCTGGAGACGGGCGCCGTGGACAGGACGGCGGAGGGCCGGCGGGGCGCGTCGAGCAGCGTCAGGTCGTTGCCGCGCAGCCCCTCGTCGCGGACGACGCCCGCCGACTCGTCGGTGGAGGCCCGGTCGAAGGACCAGTAGGCGATCAGGTTCTCCTTCTCTCCCCTGAGCCGGGTGAAGAGATTGTCGAGGACCTGCTCCTGGGTGCGGGCGGTGCGCCAGATCCGCACCTCCTCCAGCACGCCGTGGAACGGCTGGGTGGGCTCGCCGCCCTTGAGCCGGGCGCCGAGGGAGAGCTGGGCGTCGCCGAAGTCGGCGAGGTCCGCCGACTCCAGCGGATCGCAGGCCAGCGGGACACCGTTGCGGTAGAGCCGGAAGGCGCTGCCGCGCGGGTCGGGGTTGCGCGTCCAGCGGGCACCGCGCAGCCGGAGGGCGTGCGAGCCGGTGGTGTCGGCCGCGGTGTTGCCCGCGTTCTCCTCGAACCGCCAGCGCGCGGTCAGGCCCCGGTCCCGTGCGGTGACGGGCGTACCGAGCTGGGCCGCGTCGCGCGCCGCGCCCCACAGCCGCACCTCGGCGACGACACCGGTGAAGGCGTGGGTCTCCAGGCCCTCCCGGACCCGGCCGATGTCGAGGGTGCCGGTGTTGCCCTTGGGGCCGGGGCCCTCGTAGCGGGCGGTCCCGGCCTCGCGGCCGTCGAGGTGGAAGCGGATGTCCTGCCACTCCTGCACGTCCACGGACTCGACGAGCTCCACCGTCTGCTTGACGGGCTTGCCGTCCGCGCCCACGGCCGTGATCTCCTTGCTGCCCTTGCGCTCCTGCATCGACCGGCCGCTCTTGCGGACGACGGCGACGCGGTGGAACGTTCCGGCGCTCAGGGCCTCGGTGGAGGTGAAGCGGACGAGCTTTCCGTCGGGCTCCTCGAAGGCGAACTCCAGCTTCCCGTCCGGCAGGACGAGCAGCCGGTACGGGACGCTGCCGCCGGAACCGTCGGCGGCCCGGCCCTTGGACAGCAGGCCCTGGGTGGTACCGAGGGCGTCGACGCGGCAGAAGACCTCGATCGTGAGGTCGTCGGGGATGTCGAGCGCGTCGTTGTCGGGGGCCTCCAGATACGCGCCGTCGGTGAGCTCGACGGCCCAGGACTGCTCGTAGGCGGCGGCGAGGTGGGACCACTCGCGCGGCGGGAAGGTCGCGCGGGTGGCGACGAGGCTGCCGCCGACGGCGGCGGTGACGCGGTAGCCGGCGTCCGGGTCCGCGGTCGCGTTCAGCGCGGCGGGCGCGGTGACGGGGGTGACGCCGCCCTTGAGGTACACGTGCCGGCCGTTGCCCGAGCGGTCCAGGATGCCCGGCTTCCCCGCTACCTGAGGGGCCGGTTCGGCGTAGGGCCAGTAGCCCATCAGGCCCGGCTCCTCGCCGGTCAGCCGCCGGTTCTTCAGCGCCCGGACCTCGGCCGCCGTGCGGGCGGTGCCCCACAGCCGGACCTCGTCCGTCTCCACCTCCGCGTACTCGGGCACCCAGCCGGCGAAGGAGCTGCCGAAGCTGAAGTCGCCGTTGCCGAGGTAGTTGCCCGACGCGACGCGCTTGCCCTCCTCGACACCGTCCTTGTAGATCACCTGCTCCCGGGTGGCCGCGTCGTAGACGCAGGCCCAGTGGTGCCAGTCGGTGTCGTCGTTGCCTTGGTTGGTGGTGAGGTCGTCCCCGTAGAACGCGAACGTGAAGGCGCTGGTGTTGCGGTAGCCGATGTGCAGGGATCCCCTCGTGGTGGCGTGCGAGGTCCCGTGGCCGATGATGTAGTGCGGCCGGTACTCCCACTTCGTCGGGCGTCGCGCCCAGAACTCCACCGTGAAGCTCTTGTCGGCGAGGTCGATGCTCTTCTCGGTGACGGCCACGCCGCTCTTGCCGTCGAAGGCCAGCGCGGGGACGGCCGTGGCGGCCGGGGCGAGCAGCCCGAGGGAGTAGGGGACGTCGCCCGTGCGGGCGTGGACGATCCGGGCCTCGCCCGATACCCGCTCGGGGTTGATCCACGCCTCCAGGGTCAGGTCGCGGGTCACCGCGGCCCGGTCCAGCTGCTGCTCCGGCAGGGCCAGGAGGTTCTGCTGCCCGTCGAAGGAGTACGCCCGGCCCGGCTTGTCCGCGCGCCAGCGGCAGCCGTGCCCGGCGACCAGGCCGGACACCTCGCCGAGCGGGACCTCGTGTGCCGCGCCCGGGTCGGCGGACACCAGCCGGGAGCCCGCCGAGAGCGGGACGCCGGGGTGGCTGGAGGTGGCCCCGCGATGGTCGTAGCGCAGGCGCCGGACCGGTTCTCCCGCCTCCGGCTCGGGACCGCCTTCACCGCCGTCCAGCCGGAGCGAGGCGGCCCCCGGGGCGTGGTCGGTTTCGGTGAGGTAGAGGTGGCCGCCGACCGTGACCGGCGTACGAGCGGGCAAGGAGACCGCGAGGGGCTCGGCGAGTTGCAGGACGCCGGCGACGACGTCGCCCGCCTTGCCCCCGGACAGCAGCCTCGTGGTGGCGTCGAACGCCTTCACCGTGCCCACCGGAACGGGCTCGTCGGGCGCCCCGTTGACGATCGCGGCGAACTGGTCGGCCCGGCGGGGCAGCCGCTTCCAGGTCTCGCTCTCCTCGCCGCGCTCGACGGTGACGTCGCACAAGCCGGGGCCGTCGCCGGCCGTGACGTGGACGCGCACCGCGCCCAGGTCGGTGCCGGCGTCCCGGGCGGCGAAGGTGACCGTCTGGCCGTCGGCCCCGGTCAGCTGCCGCGAGGAGCGCGCGACCCTGGTGTCGTAGTAGGAGGCGAAGAACTGCCCGTCGGCACCGCGGAAGTACAGCACGACGTTCCCGGTGGCGCTGTCCAGCAGGTACGGCCGGTCGGCCGAGCGGGCGAAGGCCAGCAGGGCGCCGGAGCAGCTCAGACCGGTGCGGTCGAGGGAGAGCCGCGGCACGGGCAGCGCGATGTCGTCGGCGCCCTTGAGGCCGCCGGTGAGCCGGGCGAGCTCCTCGCGGGCGGCCGCCAGCTCCGCCTGGAGGGCTGCGATCTCCCGCTGCCGCTCGGCGAGCAGCTCGCGCTTGGGCTGGAGCTCGGCGAGCTGCGCGTCGAGGGCCTCGACGCGCTTGGCGGCGTCGGCGATGTCGGGGTGCCCGCCGTAGAGGGCGACCCGCTCCAGGATGATCAGCCCCGCGGCGTAGTTGGCCATCCCGGTGGTGTCGAGCTGGACGATGCGGTCGTCGAGCCGGTCGGGGGCGCAGACCGCCTTCTCACTGTTCCGGTTGATCAGGAGGACGGAGCCGTCGCGCTGCTCGTAGATGCCGAAGAGGCTGTTCCAGGCGCCGGGTTCACGCTGGTAGACGATGAGCGGGGCGTCGTCGTTCTTGTCCGCGCCCGAGACGTTGAGGTCCTTGCCCGTATGGATGTTGCGCAGGTTGTAGAGCATGGACCCGTTCCAGGAGGAACCGGGCGGCATCTGGATGGACCACAGCGCCGACTTCGCGTCCTTGTCGGAGGTCCGGATCACGGGCGGGTAGTTGCCCTGCCCCTGTCCGTCGCCCTTGACCGCGAGGTACTGGTCCTTTCCGTTCCGGGACACCCGGAAGCGCAGCCGGAGCGACCAGCCCGTGAAGTCCTGCGATCTGGTGTAGAAGAGCCCGCGCAGGCGCTCCAGCTCCGGCACGTCGGCGAGCTGCCGGGTGAGTTCGGCGGCCTCGGTCTCCTTGGCCGCGATGTCCCGGACCTTCTCCCGGATCCGGCCGTCCAGCTCGCTGATCGCCTCGACGCCGGCGCTGCCGTCCGGCGCGGCCAGTACCGGCAGCGTCAGCTCGTCCGGGATCTGGGCGAGCCGCCCGTCGCGCCCCACGCCGAAGTCGACCGTCGCGAGGTACGACTCCTCGGTGGCCGCACCGGTCTTCGGGTCGGGGCCACCGGTCGCGTACGAGAGCAGCACGCGGGCCTGCCGCTTGGCGGGCTTCGGCTCCCGGTCGTAGCCCGTGCTGGTCTCCTCCTGCTGGTGGTACAGGACGGCGGAGAGCCCGGAGACGGTCTTCCGTCCGGCCACGGCAAAGCTGTCGCGGCGCACGCCGGGGTGGTCGCCGACGGGCGCCTCGGACGTCACCCACGTGGGGCCGCCCAGGAGTTCGCCGTGGCGGGCGTGGTCGGTCTGGTCGTGCAGGCGGGTGCCGGAGCCCTCGTCGAAGCGGTAGTACGCGACGAGGCCGGGGTCGTTGCCGATGAGACGGACGCCCTTGTCCCGCGCGAGCTCCTCGGCGGTGCGGGCACGGTTCCAGATCCGCACCTCGTCCAGCTCGGCACGGGCGCCCTGGCCGAGGGCGCGGCCCAGCAGCAGGGCACCGGTGCCGGCGTAGTCACCGCCGGTGGTGCGGCTGCCGGCGTGCTCACCGTCGCGGTAGACGCTCTGGCGGCGGGCCGCGTGGTCGTAGACGCAGGCCCAGTGGTGCCAGGCGGTGTCCTCGGTCCGGACGTCGGAGTTGAGGTCGTCGGCGTAGAACGCGAAGGTGAAGCGGTCGTCCTCGCGGAAACCGATGTGCAGGGACGTCAGCGGGCTGCCGCTCTCGTCGCCGTGGCCGACGAGGAACTCCTGACGGCCCGTCGCGGTGCGCCGCGCCCAGAACTCGACGGTGAAGTCGCGGCCCGCCAGCTCCGGCCCCTCCGCGACGCGCACATGGGCGTCGCCCTCGCCGAACGCCAGCGCCGTCTCCGCGTGCCCGTCCGTGCTCACCACGGGCACGAGCGGCTGCCCGGTGAACGGGCAGGTGCCGGGCCCGCTCTCGTACACCGCGTCGCGGTACGCGGCGTCGGGGCTGGTCCAGGCCTGGGTGCCCTGGAGGTTGAACAGGCCGTCGCGGCCCTGCTCGACGTTGAAGGAGTCGATGCGGCCGGTGGCGTCGTTGTGCGCGAAGACCTGCCAGCGCTGCTGCCCGTGGACGGCGGTGGGGACGAGCAGGGCGGTGAATCGCCCGCCGGAGAGGTTCCGTACGAACGACAGCTCCTGGGTGGGCTCGTGGAAGGGGCGGCCTTCCATGTCCGCGGTGCCCAGGCTGTCCTTGGCCGAGTCGGGCCGCGTCCGGTGCCGGCTGCGGCGGTAGCGGGCCTCCAGGACCGGCTTCAGCTCGCCGCCCACCAGCAGGAAGCGGTCGCAGAGCAGGGTGTCGGCGACGAGGGGCACCTTCGCGCCCTTGCCGTCCTTTGCGTAGTCCGTACGGTCCGGATCGCCGGAGGAGGCGCCGCCGGCCAGCTTGTGGACGGCGTCGGGGTGCGCCGCGTCCACCGACTGGCGCAGCACCACGATGTGGGTGCCGTCGGACAGGGCGTGGAAGGGCGCGAGGGCGGTGAGCCTGGCCGTCGTGGACAGGAAGGGGTCCACCTCGTCCTCGTCCAGCCGCTCGCCGGACGCGGCCTCCACCCTGCCGCCGCGCTTGACGGCCGGCAGCGCGGTGGCGCCGACGGCCGCGAAGCCCACGTCGGTGATCTCGGAGGGGAAGCGGAGCGGGAGGGGGTTCTCCGACCAGTAGGCGGCGTCGAGCTCGCCCTTGGCCTCGTCGTGCCGCGCCAGGTCCAGGACGGTGTAGACGAGGCGCCGCTGGTCGTCCATCGCCAGGGCCACCGTGGTGCCCTGGTGGCGCACGGTGGTGGTGTGAACGTACGCGCGGTCGGAGTAGACCTTCAGTAACTGCTGCTCGCCGGACAAGACGGCTCCTCGGAAATGATGTGCGGGAGGCGCGAGAACCCTCGCTGACCTGCGGCGCTCTCTCGGTGAGCGCGGCGATCACACACCATTTACCGGCGCGGGACACGCGTCAAGGAGCCGTTTGCGCCAGCGGCCGGAACCCGACGATCCACCGGTGACCAGGTCACCGGCCCCCGCCCCGTACGGGCACTGCGCCGGCCGCGATCAGGACCAGCGCGAGCGCCGGAGCCAGCGCCGGTGCCGCGCCCTCCCGCAGGAAGAGCGTGCCTCCGCAGAGGGCCCCGGTGAACATGGCCGCCAGGGAGGCCAGGCGGCGTACGGTCGCCGGGCCGGGGGCGTCGGCGGCGAGGCCGGTCAGGGTGCGCGTCAGCACGGTGGTCGTCAGGTCCGGGACGGCGAGCGCGCGGACGGCGGCGTTCTGCAGGCCCATGCCGCAGCCGAGGAGCGCGATGAGGGCGGTCTGCGCCGCGGGCGTCCGGTGCCCCGCCGTCAGGGCGACCACCAGGGCGGCCGCGACGAGCCCCGCGTGGACTGCCGTGACGGCGGCGAACAGCCTCGCCCGGTGCGGCACGCGCCGGCCGAGCCGGCCGGCCGTCCAGGCCCCGGCCGCGAAGGCACCGAGGGCGAGCAGGGACGCCCGGACCGACAGGTCCCCGTCGCCCGCCAGGGCGAACCCCAGGAAGACGACGTTGCCGGTCATGTTGGCCACGAAGACGTGGTGCAGGCCGAGGAAACTCACCGCGTCCACGATGCCCGTGGCCAGCGTCAGCACGACGAGCACGGCCGGCAGGGCGCCGTGCTCGTTGGTGCCGTCCGGGAAGAGCCGGTCGGCGGCGCGTTCCAGAACCTGTCGCATCCGGTCTCCTCAACGGCCGTGAGCCGCCCCGGCGCCCACCCTGACGGGGCTCTGCCACCGGAGCGTACGTGCCGGCGGCGGCGCGCCGGGCTAGCCGGTGCCGCCGCGGCGCGGGCGCAGCATCAGCGCCACCAGGACGGCGGTGAGCGCGAGGCCCGCGGCCGCGACCGCGGCGACCGCGGCGAAGCCCTGGTCGTAGGCCCGCCGCGCGGCGTCCATCACCGTGCGGGCCGCGGACGCGCCGAGCTCGTCGCTCACTTCCGCGGCACCGCCGAACGACTGCTCCACGGCGGCGCGGCGGCCGGGGGACAGGCCGGGGAACGCGGGCAGGGCCTCGGGGTAGACCGCCGTGAAGGTGCTGGAGGCGCCGGAAGCGATCCGTAGGCGACCGTGCCCCTCTACCGGTTGTCGGCTCTCGCTTCGGGGGCGGCCTGGTTCGCCCACCGCTGCGCGGCCGCGAGGTCGCAGGCAGTGCCGGCCACCTCGTAGGTGAAGCCGTTCCATTCCAGCAGGACCCGCGGCTCACCGGGCCGGACGTGGCCGCCGCCGCCGTGCAGCGGCTGGTGCTTGCGGTGCACTTCCATCGGCGCTCGCCGACGGCGGTGGTAGACGGCCAGCGGATCGCGCTCATCGAGGGGCGGGACGGCGCGGGAGGGCTGGTTCGGCGGCCCGGGTCGGGAGTGCTTGCCCATGGAGCCGATGTTCTCAGGCCGCGACCGTCGTCGGGCGTGATGCTGCGAGATTCGTCGCGCGGGTGCGGACCTCCTCCACCGCAGCCGTGCTGTACGGGCGGGCGGCGGCCAGCAGGGTGTTCAGGCGGGAGGCGACGAGGGTGGAGTCGACGCGGGCGGCATCGTCGAGGGCCTGCTGGGCCGCGGCGGCGCCCTGCTCCGGCTCGCCCTCGTCGACGCGCTGGCCTGCCAACGGCTCGGCTCCGCCTACGTCACCTCCATCGAGGTCGACAGCCGCCGGCTGGAGCAGGCTGCGAACGCGCTGTACAGCTGTGGGTACACGCCCACCCTGGCTGTCGCGGACGGTCTCTACGGGTACTGGCCGGAGGCGAAGTTCGACCGGATCGTGGCCGCCTGCTCCTTCCGCGCCGTCCCGCCCGCCCTCATCAACCAGACCCAGCCCGGCGGGAAGATCCTGCTCACCCTCTCCGGCTGGCTCTACGGCTACGCACGCGTCCTGCTCACCGTGCACGGCGACGGCACCGCCGAAGGACCGCTGCTGCATCGTCACCGGCTCCGCCGCGACCCTCACCCCCCGCGACAACGGATGGGATGTGCGCGAAGGCGGTCCGGTCCGGCTGTGGGAGCGGATCGAGCGCGTCCTGAGCGCGTACGACGAGGCGGGCCGGCCGGGACCGGAGACGTTCACCCTGCACGTCTGCAACGGCGGGCAGCACCTGCGGCACCCGCAGCTGCCCGGCCTGCCGCTGCCGAGGCCCTGACAGCGGGTCAGGACGCGGTACGTTCCACCGAAGCCGTGCGCCGCATGATCCACGCCGCTCGCCCGCACGGAGCACGCACAGCTCGCCACAGCCCTATTGCCTGTTTCTGCCTTACTCCGGCTGCCCTCCGAATACGCGCTCACCGAGGCCGGCCGGAGTCTGGACGCCATCGCGGACCAGCTCGACACGTGGGGCCGCTGGTATCGCGACACGTACCGGGCGGCAGACGGCGCGGCGGCGGCCGTTGCGGCGGCGGACGGCGCGGGAGAGGGCGGCCCGGGGGAGGGGAGGTCTGACGGCGTGGCCGGGACTCCCTGAGGTGCGCCCCGGGCGTGCGACGGGAGCGCGGCTCCGTCTCAGACGGCGCCGGCGCGGCGGATCGTGATGTCGCCGGCCGAGGTGATGGCGTAGACCTCGGCCGTCTCGGTGGCGCTGCCCGGGCCGTCGGACACCGTCAGGGAGTTGAGGACGGAGCCGGCCTTGGTCCGTACGTCGAGCCGCGCCGCCGTGCCCTCGGCGATGCCGATCTCGATGCGGCCGCTCGACGTGCCGAGGACGATCGTGTCGCGGACGACCTCGCCGATCCGGATGTCGCCCGAGGTGGTCTTGGCCTCCAGGGTGGCGTGGGCCTTGCCGACGGTGACGGTGCCGTTGGCCGAGCGGACCCGCAGCTCCCCGGTGGCCTCGCCGACCCGGGTCTCGCCGTTGGCGTTCTTGATCACCGCCGAGCCGGCCAGGACGCCGACCCGTACCGCGCCGGATCCGGTTGTGATGCCGGCCGTGCCGTCCACCCGGTCCGCCGTGATGTCCCCCAGCGAGGTGGTGAGGGTGGCCCGGCCGGTCTCCTCCAGCCGGATGTCGCCCGCCGACGTCTTGATCCGGCACTCGCCCAGCAGGCCGTAGCAGTGGAAGGCCGCCAGTTGCCCGGTGCCCTCGATGTCCGAGCCCGCCGGCAGGCCGATCGTCACGTCGACGGACCCGGACCTGCCGAAGAGGCGCGGCTTGGGGCCCTTGACGAGCAGCCGGCCCGCGGTGAACTCGACCCGCGTGTCCTCGGCGGCCTTGGCGTCCGCTTCGCTCCGCGGGTCGCTCGGGCGCACCTCGACGGCCGTGCCGGTGCGGTCGCCGGCGTCGAGGCGGACGTTGCCGATCGCCAGGTCGACGGAGACGGAGATCGGCTGCGGCGTCTCGAAGGACGTCTCGAAAACTGGCATGACTGCCCCTCCAGGTGGACCGGACGGCCGTGCCCGCCGGCCGGATGCGTAGTGCTGCTGCGGTGCCGGGCGGCCGGCGCCGGGAGCGGTCAGGTGACCCAGCCGGTGTAGTGCTGGCCGCCGCGCGGGGCGCGCCGTTCGGGGCGGCGGGCGCGGTCGTCGAACTCGAGCATCGCGGACACCGCCCGGACCAGCCAGGCGTTGACCGAGAGCCCCTCCCGGCCCGCGGCTTCCTCGATCCGCGCCTTCAGGTGCTCGGGGGGCCGGAAGTTGATGCGCGACGTGGCGCCGTCCTCCGCGCCGGCCGGCGGCAGGGGCGCGGCGGGCAGCGGCGGCACGGCGCCGGCGTGCGCGAAGTCGTCGCCGGCGTCGCCGGGGCCGTGCTCGGCGGGGGGAGGAGTGACGACGAAGCTGGGGTCGAGCCCCCGCAGGCGCACCTCCACCGAGCCGGGCGCCAGCTCGCGGGTGATCTCGTCCGCGGCGGCCGACAGGGCGTCGAGCAGGACGAGCCGGACGGCGGAGGAGAGCGGTGCGACGAGCCGCTCGGCGAGCTCGCGCGCTTCCGCGTCACCCGCCTCGGCCGCGACGAGGAGCTCCTGCCGCAGATTGTCGACATACCGCATCAGTTCCATGGCGCCATCCTTGCAGCGCCGTGGCGCCACCAGCAAATCTCCGGTCCCCGCCGGGCCCCGCACGCAGGCCGGGCGCGGACCACGCGCGCAAGACCCTGTCAGCCGTATCGCCGGACTCCTTGGCCGCCGCTGTGCCGCCGCATACGATGTCCCGGCGCGCAGTCCGAAGGTCTTCTGAGTCATTCCGGCCGCCCGGCACGAGGCGGTGACGGCCGGCGCAAGGTGGGGGCTGATGACGACCGATCAGGGGGAAGCCGAGCGCTTCGTGAGGCAGTTCGCCGCCGAATCCGGTCTGGACGACGACGCGCTCCGCGCACGCCTGGCCGCGATACGCCGGGAGATGGCGGAGACCGGCGGCTACCGCCACACTCCCGAGGAACTCGCCTTCGGCGCCAGGGTCGCCTGGCGCAACTCCGCGCGCTGCATCGGCCGGCTGTACTGGCGGAGCCTGCGCGTGCGCGACCGCAGACACGTGACTGACCCCGCGGACGTCGCCGCGGAGTGCCTGGCCCACTTACGCGCCGCCACGAACGGCGGCCGCGTCAGGCCCGTCGTCACCGTCTTCCCGCAGGACGACGCCGAGGGCCCGCCCGTCCTCATCTGGAACGAGCAGCTCATCCGCTACGCCGGCTACTTGCGCTTCGAAGGGGGCTGCACCGGCGACCCCAAGGGGTTCGGCCTGACGGAGCTCGCGACCAAGCTGGGCTGGGAGGGCGCGGGCGGGCGGTTCGACGTCCTGCCGCTGGTCATCCAGACCCGGGAGCAGGGCCTGCAGTGGTTCGGCGTCCCGCCGGAGGACGTCCTCGAAGTGCCGCTGAGCCACCCCGCGCTGCCCTGGTTCGCGGATCTCGGCCTGCGCTGGCACGCCGTTCCCGCCATCTCCCACATGAGGCTGCGCATCGGCGGCATCTCGTACTCCGCGGCCCCCTTCAACGGCTGGTACATGGGCACGGAGATAGGCGTCCGCAACCTCTGCGACGCGGACCGCTACGACATCCTGCCGGAGGTCGGCCGCAGGCTCGGCCTCGACACCTCCTGCGCGCGCACCCTGTGGCGCGACCAGGCCCTCGTCGAGGTCAACCGCGCGGTCCTGCACTCGTTCGACGCCGCGGGCGTCACCATCTCCGACCACCACACCGAGTCGGCGCGCTTCCTGCGCCACGTGGACAGGGAGGAGACGGCGGGCCGGGCCTGCCCCGCCGACTGGTCGTGGATCGTCCCGCCCATGTCCGGCGGCCTCACCCCCGTCTACCACCGCTACTACGACGAGCACCGGCCCCGCCCGGACTTCCACCTGGACGACGGCGCCCGCCTGCGCGCCCAGGGCATGGCGGCGGAGGAAAACCGGCCCGGCGGCCCGCCGTACGGGGGCGCGGGGCCCGCCCGGTGGGCGTCGCGCACGGGCGCGGGGTGACGGGCCGCCGTTCGACGGGGACCCCCGGGTCCGGCGGCACCAGCACGGCGTAGCGGTCCAGGGCCTCCCGGTCGCCCGCCACCGTGAGCGGGCTCGTCCGGGCCGCGGGCCGCAGTCGGGAGGAACGGCGGTCCACCCGCTCATTCCGCCACCGGAGGCCGCCCCGCCTGGAATGATCCGAGCAGGCACAGGGGGGAGCGGGAAGCGTGCGCGTGACGCTGAGGCAACGGCTGCGGTACTGGTTCGACGCCACCATGGACCGCGGGACCCCCGCCCTCATCGGCTGGCTCGCCCTCGCCTCCCTCCTGCTGATCACCTCCATCACCGTCCTGGTGGTGCTGAGCACCGACGAGGAGACCGAGACCAACGGCGGCTGGCCGGGCGTCGCCTGGATGAGCATGCTGCGCACCCTCGACCCGGGCACCATGGGCGGCGACACCGGCGGGCCGGTCTTCCTGGGGCTGATGCTGACGGCGACCGTCGGCGGCATCTTCATCGTCAGCGCGCTCATCGGCGTCCTCACCACCGGTCTGGACAACCGGCTCCAGCAGCTCCGCAAGGGCCGCTCGCGCCTCGTCGAGCACGGGCACACGATCATCCTGGGCTGGTCCGAGCAGGTGTTCACGGTGGTCGCCGAGCTGGTGGAGGCCAATCAGAGCGAGCGCCGCTCGTGCGTGGTGGTCCTCGCCGACCGCGACAAGGTGGGCATGGAGGAGCAGATCCGCTTACGGGTCCCCGGCACCGGCCGCACGCACGTCATCTGCCGCTCCGGCAATCCCCTCAAGCGGGCGGACCTCGAACTCGTGAGCCCGGACACCGCCAGGTCGGTCATGGTGCTGCCCCCGGGCGGGGACGACGGCGACACCGGCGTCATCAAGACGCTGCTGCTGCTCAACAACCGGACCTGGTCCGGCCGTCGCCGCCCCCACGTCGTCGCGGCCGTGCAGGACTCCGGCAACCTCTCGGTGGCCCGCCTCGCCGCGGGAGAGACCGGCCTGGTCGTCGACGCCGAGGACTTCGCCGTGCGGCTCGTCGCCCAGTCGCACCGGCAGACCGGCCTCTCGGCGGTCTGCGACGAGCTCCTCAGCTTCGTCGGCAACGAGATCTACCTGCGGCCCGAGCCCTCCCTGACCGGCATGACCTACGGCGAGGCCCTGCACTGGTACGACCTCGGCGTCCTCATCGGCATGCGCCGGACCGACGGCCGGGTGCTCGTCAACCCGCCGATGGACACGGAGATCCAGGACGGGGACAGCATGGTCGTCGTCGCCGAGGACGACCTGCTCATCCGCCTCGCCGACACCACCGTCCCCGTCGTGCGCACTGCCATCGCCTGCAGGCCCGGGCCGGTGTCCGTCCCGGACCGGACGCTGCTCATCGGCTGGAACTCCCGCGGACCGAAGATCGTCAGCCTGCTGGACCAGCTCGTCCGCCCGGGCTCCGTCCTCGACATCGCCGCTCCGCGCCGGCCCGCGCACGCGCTGGCCGTCCCCCGGGCGAACCTCACCCTGGGCCACCGGGCCTGCAGCCCGACCAGCCGGCGCTCGCTGGAGTCCCTCGGCCTGGGCGGCTACCAGCACATCGTCGTCCTCTCGGACGAGACCGTGCCGCCCGACCTCGCCGACGACCGCACCCTGGTCACCCTGCTCCACCTGCGCGACATCGAGATCCGGCTCGGCGACCCGTACTCGATCGTCACGGAGATGAACGACGACTGCAACCGCGAGATCGCCCAGGTCACCAAGGCCGACGACTTCATCGTCAGCACCAAGCTCGTCTGCCTGCTGCTCACCCAGCTCGCCGAGAACCCGGACCTGTACGACGTGCTGTCCGACCTCTTCGACCCCGCCGGCTCCGAGATCTACCTCAAGCCGGCCGCCCGCTACCTGCGGCCGGGCGCGGAGGCCAACTTCGCGACCGTCATCGAGGCGGCCCGGCAATGCGGCGAGACCGCCATCGGCTACCGGCTCGGCGCGCTCAGCGACAGGCCGCCGTTCTACGGCGTCTTCCTCAACCCGCCCAGGAGCGCGGCCCTCGCCCTCGGCGACGGGGACCACGTGGTCGTGCTCGCCGAGCAGTGACGGGGTGACGGGCGGGGACACGCGCCGTCCGGTGACGGCAATCTTCTGGCCACAGGCGCTCTCCTGAGGGATCTTGTACTGACACCGCAGGAACGGCAAGAGAGAGGACCCGACAACAGTGAGCTCGCCAACCACGGGGGACCCGGGCACCGGCACCGAGGGGTACAAACGGAGCCTGGGCTCCCGGCAGATGCAGATGATCGCCATCGGCGGCACCATCGGCACCGGCCTCTTCCTCGGCGCCGGCACCGCCATATCCCAGGCCGGCCCCAGCCTCATCATCTGGTACGCCGCCGCCGGCGCCGTGCTCTTCCTCGTCATGCGGGCCCTGGGCGAGCTGCTCACCCACCACCCCGTCTCGGGGAGCTTCGCCGACTACGCGCACCGGTTCCTCGGCCCGTTCTGGGGGTACGCGACCGCCTGGACGTACTGGATCATGTGGGTGACCACCGGCATGGCCGAGATCACCGCCGCCGGACAGTACGTCAACTACTGGTACCCCGGCTTCGACCAGTGGAAGACCGCGCTGATCTCCCTCGTGGTGCTGGCCTGCGCCAACCTGATCTCGGTGAAGATCTTCGGCGAGCTGGAGTTCTGGTTCGCGATCATCAAGGTGACGGCCATCGTCGGCATGATCCTCATCGGCCTGGGCGTCCTCATCATCGGCTTCGGCGACGCCGGCGACACCGCGTCCGTCAGCCACCTGTGGGCCGACGGCGGCGTCGCCCCGCACGGCGTGTGGAACTCCCTGATGACCCTGCAGATCGTGCTCTTCGCCTATCTCGGCGTCGAGCTCGTCGGCGTCACCGCGGGCGAGACCAAGGACCCGGAGAAGAACATCCCGCGGGCCATCAACAGCCTGCCGCTGCGCTTCGGCCTGTTCTACCTCGGTGCCCTCTTCGTCATCCTGTCCGTCGTCAGCTGGCAGGAGTTCCACCCCGGCACGAGCCCGTTCGTCGCCGCCTTCACCAGGATCGGCATCCCCGCCGCGGCCGGCATCGTCAACTTCGTCGTCCTCACCTCGGCGCTGTCCTCGTGCAACGCCGGCGGCCTGTACGCCACGGCCCGCATGCTGCGCACCGCCGGCCTGAACGGCCACGGCCCCGAGGCGCTCGGCAGGCTCAGCAAGCGGGGCGTGCCCGCCACGGCCGTCGTCGTCTCGGCCGTGGTCATGGCCCTCGGGGTGCTGATCAACGCCATCGACCCGGAGCACGCGTTCGCCTACATCACGGCGGTCTCCACCGGCGGCGCGATCACGGTGTGGAGCATCATCCTCGTGACGCACCTGAGGTACCGCCGGGCCGTGGCCGCGGGCCTGGCGCGGAAGTCCACGTACCGGATGCCGGGAGCCCCGTACACGAACTGGATCGCGCTCGCGGCCTTCGCCTTCGTGACCGTGCTGATCGCCTGGAAGTCCGAGACCCGCATCGCCCTCTACGTGGTCGCCGTCTGGTTCGCGCTGCTGGGTGCCGGCTACCCCCTCGCACGCCGGCGCGCGGCCCGTACGCCCCTGGCGGCGGTCCCCGCGGACGACCCCGCGACGAGCGCGACGCGCGGCTGACCCCGGCCGGCGCCCCCTCCTCGGGGGCGCCGCTTCCGCATGCCCGCCTGTCAGTTGCCGCCGAAGGCTCCCGCGAACGGCACCCGCGTGGCAGCATTTTCTGACCGGTCGGCGGTGACACACGCCGGCCCGAGGGGGGCTGAGTGACGTGGCGGAGCCTGTGAGACGGCCCTTGGGGACCGAGGGCATCGAGGCACTGTTCCAGGAATGCCGCACACAAGTGCAGGACGGGCGCGCGGCGGCGGGCGGGCGCGGGCTGCCCGTCGTGGTCCTCGTCGGGACCCGCGGCAGCGGGCGTA
Source organism: Streptomyces roseoverticillatus (assembly GCF_000719265.1). Lineage (GTDB taxonomy): Bacteria > Actinomycetota > Actinomycetes > Streptomycetales > Streptomycetaceae > Streptomyces > Streptomyces roseoverticillatus. The sequence goes on from NZ_JOFL01000006.1 coordinate 65,148, forward strand.
CCACGGCCCTCGAATGGCTCGGCTTCCTCGGCTCGCACCGCCCCCACGCGCTCTACGACTTCGCGTCCGCGGGGCCGCGCCGCCCGCACGAGGTCGCGGGCCGCCTCGCCTACGGGCTCTCCCACCGCTTCGCCCGCCAGCCCGCCCTGCTCTTCCCCCGCCTCACGCTGGGCCTGCTCGTGGTCGACCCCGGCCTCTCGCTCGACGCCCACGACTCCCGCCGCGCCGGCCAGCAGCTGCGCCGGGCCCTGTACGACGCCCACGAGCACACCGTGGCCGCCGACCGGGCCGCCGAAGTCGCGGGCCTCCTGCAGGACCTCAACCTCCTGCAGATCCCCGGCATCGGCCTGCTGGCCGGGCTGATCCGGCGCCCGCCCCGGATGCCGCTCGGCATCGCCCGGCGCACCGGCTTCTCCTGGTACGCCGGTCCGCACACGCCGCTGCACGAGCTCGTCGCCCTCAACCAGCTCAGCAAGAGCGGCACCGACGCCGACCGGGCCGCCGTCGACCGGCGGCTGTGCGAGGCCTTCCTCGCCGACCTGCGCGGCGAGTTCGCGCGCCGCCGCCGCGACCGCAACTGCGTGGTCCTCCTCGACAACATCGACGCCCCGGGCGGCCGCGGCTTCCTGGACCTGCTCGTGCAGCTGCGCGAGGCGAGCGGCACCCCCGACCCGCTGCTCGCCGTCGCCACCGCCTCCGACGCCGGCAAGGTCCCCGGCCCCTTCGCCCCCGGCCCGGCCGGGGTGCGGATCCGCACGCCCGAGCAGGCCTCCTACGCTGACTGGGAGCGGTCCGTGCCCGACCCGCCGCCCGACTCCTCCTGGCGGTGGTACTGCGTCCAGCTGCGCGACCTGACGGCGGGCGAGGTATCCCAGCTCGGCGCCGGCCTCGCCGACCGCCTGCCCGAGGCGCCCCCGCTGGTGCACCGGCTCACCCGCGGGCACGCCTGGAGCGCCCACCGGCTCCTGGAGGCGGCGGCGCACATCCCCGGCCGCGGCGACAACGAGGAGCTGCTGCGCGGCATCCTCGCCCGGCCCGCGCCCCCCGCCGACGAGGAAGCCGAGCCCGGGCCCGCCCCGCTCGGCCGGGCCGTCCTGCAGGGCCTCCTGGAAGACCTGAGCGAGGAGCAGCGCGCCGCCCTCGTCGAATGCTCCGCCGCCCGCGAGTTCGACACCGCCTGCGACACCGACCTGCTGGACGCCTTCTCCCTGCGCACCCGCAACAGCCTGGCCCGCGAGACCGGCAACCGGCTGTGGCTGACCTCCGCCGTCCCCCAGGACGCCGGCGCGCGCGGCGGCCGCGGCTCCGGATACCTGCAGGACGCCCATCCGCGCCCGCTGTCCGCGCACCCCGTCCTGCACCCGTGGCTGCGCCTGCTGCTCCTGCAGGAGCTGGCCCGCAGCAGCTCCCGCTGGGACGAGGTCCACGAGCTGCTGCAGGACTGGCACGCGCGCCACGGCCACCCCCTCGACGTGCTCTACCACGCGCTCGCCCGCGGCCGGCTCGACGACGTCGTCGGCCACCTCGCCCGCGGCCTGACGGACCTGCCCGGCACCGACGCCTGGCTGTACGAGCTCTACGCCGTCACGGCCGCACCCCCGCGCACCCCGGTCCTGCCCGAGCAGACGGCCACCCTGCGCGTGGACCGGCTCGCGGAGGAGCTGGCCCCCGCCTCCTTCGCCGCCCCCGACCGCCGGGCCCTCACCATGCTCGTGACCGCCCTGTGGCTGGCGGGCGACCCGCGCAACCGGATGCCCGCCGCCCGGCCCGAACTCAACGACACGATCAGCTCGATGTTCCAGAGCCTGGCCATGCACTCCGACCCCCGCAGGGTGGGGCTCAGGCACGAGGCCGCGAAGTACGTCTGACCGCGCCGCAGCGCGCGACCGCCGTCCGGCAAGGAGCCCGCCCATGCCCCTGAACCGTCCCAGCCCACTCGATCCCCTGCCGCCCTGGTGGAAGGGCCGGCGGGGGATCGCCGCCCTCGTCCTCGTCCTGGCCCTCCTCGCCGGAGGCGGCTTCTGGCTGCTGGGCGGGGACGACGACGGCGAGGACCGCTGCGCCGAGGACGTCCCGGGCCTCGTCCTGGCCGGCTCCGGCGGCGACCGCGAGTGCATCGGCGTCATGAACGAGACCGCGTACGCCTTCGACCCCCGGCTGAAGGACGTCACCGAGAAGATCGCCGCCGAGAACCGGCGGGTGCGCGACCAGTGGGAGGAGCCCGCCGCCGGCCGCACCCCCGTCCCCTACGTGAAGATCGCCCTGCTCACCCCGATGACCGCGAGCGACAGCAGCGTGCTGCCCATCGAGGAGATCAGGAGCAGCCTCGAAGGGGCCTACACCGCGCAGTGCCGCGCCAACGTCTGCCCCGGGCTCTCCGCCGTGAACGCCACCGGCATCCACGGGCGGACGCCCCAGATCCAGCTGGTCCTCGCCAGCGAGGGCAGGAACCAGGTCCACTGGCGGCCGGTCGTCGAGCAGCTGGCCGGCATGACCGGCGGCGAGCACCCGCTCGTCGCCGTCGCCGGCATGGGCGTCAGCGTGCCCGAGACGCAAGCCGCCGCCGACGAGCTCGCCAAGCGCAAGATCCCGGCGATAGGCGCCGTCCTCACCGCGACCAACGTCAACTCCGAGCGCCTGTTCAAGGTCTCGCCGCCCAACACCGACTACGCCAAGGCGCTGCGCCGGAGGCTGGACCGGCTGCCCGCCGAACAGCGTCGCGGCTACCTCGTTTTCGACAGCCGGGACGACAATTTCGTCCGGACCATGCGCCAGGCCTACGACGAGGTGTTCGCCGACTACATCGACAAGCGCCGCGTCTCCTTCGTGGGCACCACCGGCCCGCGCACCGAGGGCATGCCCAGCCTGTTCTTCAATGCCTTCAACAACATCTGCCTGACCAAGTCGGAGCTCGTCTTCTGGGCGGGCCGCGGCCGCGACCTCGCCGACCTCGTACGGTCGCTGTCCTCGCGCAGCCAGTGCGGGCACGACAAGCCCATCACGATCGTCGTGGGCTCGCAGGGCGCCGTGCAGCAGGCGAACGACGTGACGGGGCTGCTCAAGGACAGCAGGATCACCATCCTGGAGGCGTCGGCGACCGACACCGAGCAGTGGATCAAGGGGAACGGGGCGCCGAGCGGCTTCAAGCCCTTCCTGCAGAGCTTCCGCGACCTCAAGTTCCCCGACAAGGAGCTCTCCGACGGCTACGCCGTCATGCACCACGACGCCGTGCTGACCGCCGTGTGGGCGCTGCGCATGGTCACCGGGCAGACCGGCCGGGAGACGCCGGGCGTGCAGGACGTCTTCAACCAGCTGACCAACCTCCACGACGCCGCCGTGGTCCCCGCCGCCAGCGGGGACCTCAGCTTCGACGACGCCTCCGACGGCTGGCCGCACAACAAGCCGGTGCCCATCATCCAGGTGCCGGGCGGCTCCGCGGATTCCGGGCCGCTGTACAAGACGCCGTAGCGGCGGCCCCGGAAGCGGCCGGGGTCAGTGCCCGAGCTTCCGCTTGAGCTCCGCCTTGTTCATGTGCGACCGGCCGTGGAGGTTGCGGCGCTGGGCCTCGGCGTACAGCTGGTCGTACGTCGGGCCCTCGGAGCCGCTGTGGGAGCGCTGACCGCCCCGCCGGGAGGAGGACATGTCCTGGATCGAGGACTTGCTCGCCGTCTTCGCCTCCCCGGACCGGGCGCGCTCCTTGTTGACGGTGCGCGAGGCGATCTCCTTCGCCCGCTTGGTGCTCTCGCCGCGATCCTCGGCGCTCTCCTTGATGTGCTCGTACTGCCGTTCACGCTTGGGACTGGAACCTCGAGGCATGATGTCCATCCTTATAGCGATTGCTTACGTTTTCACCCTGCCCGCGGTGTCACGGCATCGCAACCGTTCGGGGCGGGCGCGCGGGGCCGGCGCCGGTCACCACAGGGCCAGCAGCGAGACCAGCCCGATGCCGGCCACCGTCCAGGCCACGTAGTCGCCGACGTGCCCGGAGTGCAGCCGGCGCAGCGGCGCGCTACCCGGCACGGCCCGCGACCTGCGGCCCACGGACAGGGCGGCGAGCCCGACGGCGAGCGCGGCCGACAGCAGGCCGAGACCGGCGCCGGTCCACGTCCACCAGTCGTACGCCCCTGCCGGATGTACGGCAGGGCGGCCGTCCAGGACCGCCGCCGCGTAGCCGCCGTGATCGGCGAAGGCCTCCGCGGCGGTGGTGACCGCGCCGGTGAGCCCGGGCACCGTGCCCACGGCCAGCGCCCCGGCCAGCAGCAGCGCCGCCACCGTCACCATGGGGACGGGCGGGCGGCGCACGCGGCGGCCGGTCTCGGGCTCCTCCTCCCCGCCGGCGGTCTCCGGCCCCTCCGACCCCTCCTCGCCGTCCCGGCCCGCCTGCCCCGCGCCGAGGAAGACACGCGCGGCGACCCGCAGCACCGCTCCGCCGGTCACCGCCGAGACGAGCACGAACAGGGCCGGCAGCCAGGGGGACTGCTCCTCCACGAGCGCCTTGCCGAGGCTCGTGCCGAACGGCGGCAGCCCGGCGAGTGCCAGCCCGCCGGCGGCGAAGAGCAGGCCCGTGCCCGCGGTGTCGCGGCCCTTGCCGTGCAGCTCGCACTCGTCGACGCTGCCGTGCCGGTCCAGGAGGATGCCGGTGCAGGCGAAGAGGGCGGCCTTCGCCCCGGCGTGCCCGAGCACGTACAGCGCCGTGCCGGCGATGCCGTGCGGCGTCAGGAGGGCGATCCCGGTGAGGAACAGGCCGGTGTGCGCCACCGTGGAGAACGCCAGCAGCCGTTTGACGTGCCGCTGCTGCCAGCACATCAGCGCACCCGCGAGGGCGCTCACCACCCCCAGCACCAGGAGGGTGCGCCGGGCCCCGGCGGCCGGGACGCCGCCCGGCCCGGCGAAGACCGTCGTGTAGACGCGCGCGGCGCCGTAGCCGCCCATCTCCACCATCACGCCGGACAGCAGCATGCACACCGGCGTCGGCGCCACCGCGTGCGCGTCGGGCAGCCAGAAGTGGAAGGGCACGGCCGCGGCCTTGACCAGCAGCGCGGTCAGGATCAGCACGAACGCGGCGACGACCAGGGCGTCCCCGCCGCGCCCGGACGCGCCGGCTGATTCGTCCAGCGCCCGGCCCGTCTGCGCCATGCCGAGCTCGCCGGTGCGGGCGTACAGCAGGCCGATGCCGAGCAGGGCGGCGTAGCCGCCGAGGGAGTTGACGAAGCCGAAGACCAGCGCGCCCTGCACGGGGCGGGCCTCCTCGACGCGGTAGCCGGTCAGGGCGTAGCCGACGACGCCCATGAGCTCGAAGAATACGAACGCGTCGAAGAGGTCCCCGGTCAGCGCGAAGCCGCACATGCCCGCCTGGAAGAGCAGGACCAGGGCGGGGAAGGCGCCGCCGTGGCCGTGCGGCGGCTCGTCGAAGTAGTGCCAGGAGTAGGCGAGCACGGCGACGACGAGCAGCGAGGTGAGCGCGGCGAGGCCCAGCCCGATGCGGTCGCCGACCAGCACGATCCCGACGCTGTGGCCGTCCCGCGGCCCCCAGGCGCCGAGCCAGGAGACCGCGGGCGGGCGGGTGAGGGCGACGGCGGCGAGCCCGGCGGAGGCCGCGGCGGCCAGCCCCGCGACGGCCTCCGCCACCGGGCGGGGGACGTGGCGGCCGCCCGCCACCAGCAGGGCGGCACCCAGCAGCGGCACCACGACGATCAGCGGGAGCAGCCGGCCCATCGCGGCTCAGCCCTTCAGTCCGGACAGCTCGTCCGGGTCGATGGTGCCGTGCCGTTTGGCGGTCTGGACGACGAGGGCGAGCAGCAGGGCCGTGACGGTCGCGCCCACGACCACGTCGGTGAGGGCGAGCGCCTGGACGACCGGGTCGACGACGGTCGCGCTCGTCGGCGCGTCGGAGAAGACGGGGGCGGTGGCGCCCTTCCGGTAGCCGACGGACAGCAGGAGCACGTACGTGGAGGACTGGGTGACGGCCAGGCACCCGACCGCGTGGATGAGGTTGCGGCTGGTGGCGATGCCGTAAACGCCGGCGAGGAAGATCCACCCGGCGATCAGATAGGGGAGCAGGCTCACGCGCTGCGGTCCTCCTCCCGCTCGCCCTCGATCTCCAGGGCCTGGGCGAGGAAGTGCGCCAGCAGCACGACCACGGCCGAGGTGACCTCGATTCCGACGGCGGCGTTCAGCAGCGGCACCGTCCCGCCCGAGGAGAGGGTGTTGAACGTACCCAGAGGCAGGACGTTGGCCAGGTAGGCCGAGCCGGCGATCAGCCCGGCCGCGCCGAGCAGCACGTAGGCCGCCTCGCCGGCGCCGTCGGCCAGCTCGTACAGACCGAGCGGCCGGAAGCGCTCCAGGGCCGGGTAGTCGACGGCGATGTACAGCAGGTGCAGGGAGGTGGCGGCGACGACACCGCCCTGGAAGCCGCCGCCCGGGCTGAGCTGGCCGTGCGCGATCACGTAGAGACCGATGAGCAGGGTGACCGGCAGCATCAGGCGGCCGTAGCGGCGCAGCGCGGCCGGCACGCGGACCGGCTCCGGCGCCACGCGCTTCTCGTCGCGGGTCCGCCGCAGCAGTACGACGGTGCCCAGGACACTGGCGAACAGGACGCTCTCCTCGCCGAGGGTGTCGAAGGCGCGCAGGTCGAAGTTGACCGAGGAGACGGTGTTCGCGGTCCGCTGCTGCAGCGCGGCGCGCACCGCCCGGTCGCCGTAGGGGTGCCAGGAGCCGCCGAAGCCCGGCAGCTGCGTGCAGGCGGCCGCGTACAGCGCGGCCGTGGCCAGCAGCCCGGCGGCCAGCACCCACAGCCGTACGCGGCGCGTCACTTCGGACGCCCCTTGCGCTGCCGCACCTTGCGGACCGTCAGCAGGATCATCAGCGGGGTCACGGCCGAGCCCACGGCGAGCTGCGCGAGGCCCACGTCCGGCGCCTGCAGGACGGTGAAGAGCACGGCGAGCGCCAGGCCGAGCAGCGAGAGCACGATCGCCTGCCGGGCCGGGTCCCGCTGCAGCACGGCCGCCGTGGCCGCGGCCGCCACGAGCACCAGGACGGCGACGACGAGCGCGTCATCCACGGCGCACCGCCCACGAGGTGACGGCGCCTCCGGCGATCAGGAGCACACCGATGAAGATCAGTTTGATCGTCGCGCGGCCGGGGCCGGCCGCGATGCACATGGGCACGACGGTCGCGGGCGCGCCGATCAGGACGGCGGGGGTCAGCAGCCGCGTCCCGGGCGGCCGCGCACCCGTCTCGTCGCCCAGGAGACGCGTGAAGACCAGGGTGCCGGCGGGCCCCAGCACGGCGACCACCAGGGCGAGGTCGGCATAGGACGGGCGCCCGTAGCCCTGGGCCAGCAGGAGGAAGACCAGGCACAGCAGGAGCGTCGCCATGTTCTGGGCGACGACGCGCCGCCCGGCCGTCCCGCGCGCCGCACCCCACAGGCAGGGCCCCAGGCCACCGACGACGAGCACGCAGGCGGCGGCGAGCCACCAGTTCACCGGTCCGCGGCCCGGCGGGCACCGCGCGCCGCCCACGCCGCGAGCAGGGCCGCGCCCGCTCCGACGGCGAGCTCCAGCGTGTCGGGCCGGCTGATGAGCACGGTCCACACCGCGGTGAGCCCGGCCCACCACGCGAGGACCTCCGCCACGACCCCTACGATGCCGCGCGCCATCCGCTCCACCTCCGCCGCTCGCGGGAATGCCCCAGTATCGGCCTGCGGGCCCGGCGATCCGGCGGACCGGCCGGGCGCGTGTCGCGGGGCGTGTCGTGGGGCGCGTACCCGCCTTCCCGCACACCATGGCCGCGGGCGTGTGCATGCCCGGCACCCGCAGGGGTACTCCGGCCACGGAGAGGAGCGGAGGGACGGCGATGGCGGCGAGCGGAGGGCAGGGCGGTGGTCGCCATGAGTCGCCCGAGGAGCGTGCGGACCGGCGCTGGGGCGAGCTGCTGCAGGAGGTGCGCGTCACCCAGACGGGCGTGCAGATCCTCTTCGGCTTCCTGCTGACCGTGGTCTTCACCCCGCGCTTCGCCACGCTCGACGGCACCGACCGCACCATCTACGTCGTGACCGTGATGCTGGGCGCGGCCACCACCGGCGCCCTGATCGGCCCGGTCTCCTTCCACCGGATCGTCAGCGGGCGCCGCATCAAGCCGCAGACGGTGGCCTGGGCCGCCCGGCTGACGCTGGCCGGGGTCGTCCTGCTGTTGTGCACCGTCGCCTCGGCGCTGCTGCTGATCCTGCGCGTCGCGCTGCACAACGCCGCCGTCCCCTGGCTGGTGGCGGGCATCGTGGCGTGGCTCGTGCTGTGCTGGTTCGGGCTGCCCGGCTGGGTGCTGCACCGGTACCGGCCGAAGGACTGACCCCGCACATCCGCACGAGGGATTCCCCGGATCCCGTGTTTCCCCCGCCCGGGACCGGTCACCCGTACCACTGTGGCGGGAAGCGCGCAGCCCCGCCGCGAGCCGATCGCGACGCCTCTGCGAGAGGGAGAGCCCCATGTCCACCAAGGTGTCCGACCACCTCCTGGAGCGCCTGCGAGAGTGGGGCGTCGACCGGGTGTTCGCCTACGCGGGTGACGGCATCAACGGCCTGCTGGCCGCGTGGGGCCGGGCGGAGGACAACCCGCGGTTCATCCAGTCGCGGCACGAGGAGATGTCCGCGTTCGAAGCCGTGGGCTACGCGAAGTTCTCCGGCAGGGTGGGCGTGTGCGCGGCGACGTCCGGGCCGGGCGCGATCCACCTGCTCAACGGCCTCTACGACGCCAAGCTCGACCACGTGCCCGTGGTGGCGATCGTCGGGCAGACCAACCGCAGCGCGATGGGCGGCTCGTACCAGCAGGAGGTGGACCTGCTGAGCCTGTTCAAGGACGTGGCCTCCGACTTCTGCGAGATGGTGACCGTCCCCGAGCAGCTGCCGAACGTCCTCGACCGGGCCATGCGCACCGCGTACACGCGCCGCACCGTCACCGCGCTGATCATCCCCGCCGACGTGCAGGAGCTCGACTACGCGCCGCCGCAGCACGCGTTCAAGATGGTCCCCTCCAGCCTCGGCGTGGCGCCCTACGCGCCCGTGCCCGCGGACACCGAGATCACCCGGGCCGCGGAGCTGATCAACGCGGGCGAGCGGGTGGCGGTCCTCGTCGGGCAGGGCGCGCGCGGCGCCCGCGCCGAGGTCGAGCAGCTCGCCGACGTCCTCGGCGCCGGGGTGGCCAAGGCGCTGCTGGGCAAGGACGTGCTGCCCGACGACCTGCCGTACGTGACCGGGGCCATCGGCCTGCTGGGCACCCGGCCCTCGTACGAGCTGATGCGCGACTGCGACACGCTGGTCGTCGTCGGCTCCAGCTTCCCGTACACCCAGTTCCTGCCGGAGTTCGGGCAGGCGCGGGCGGTGCAGATCGACATCGACCCCTTCATGGTGGGCCTGCGCTACCCCTTCGAGATCAACCTCGTGGGCGACGCGCGGGAGACCCTCACGCGCCTGCTGCCGCAGCTGAAGCCCAAGGCCCACGGCGACTGGCGGGCCGGCATCGAGAAGAACACGGCCCGCTGGTGGGAGGTGATGGAGCGGCGCGCCGCGGTCTCCGCCGACCCCGTCAACCCCGAGTACGTCTTCCACGCCCTGGACCCGCTGCTGCCCGAGAACGCGATGCTGACCGCCGACTCCGGTTCGGCCGCCAACTGGTACGCGCGCCACCTGCGGATGCGCGGCACCATGCGCGGCTCGCTGTCGGGCACGCTGGCCACGATGGGCCCCGGCGTGCCGTACGCCATCGGCGCCAAGTTCGCCCACTCCGACCGGCCGGCGATCGCGCTCGTGGGCGACGGGGCGATGCAGATGAACGGCATGGCCGAACTCATCACCGCCGCCAAGTACCACAAGGAGTGGCAGGACCCGCGGCTGGTGGTAGCCGTGCTCAACAACCAGGACCTCAACCAGGTCACGTGGGAGATGCGTGCCATGGAGGGCGCCCCGCAGTTCCTGCCCTCGCAGGCGATCCCCGACGTGCCCTACGCCGACTTCGCCCGCTCCATCGGGCTCGACGGTGTGCGCGTGGAGGAGCCGGGCGGCGTCGTCGCCGCCTGGCAGCGCGCCCTCGCCGCCGACCGGCCCTTCGTCATCGACTTCCGCACCGACCCCGCCGTGCCGCCTATCCCGCCGCACGCGACCCTCGACCAGATCGAGGCCGCGGCCGCCGCGGTCCTCAAGGGCGACAGCGACCGCGCCGCCGTCGTCCGGCAGGGGCTCAAGGCGAAGCTGCAGGACATGCTGCCCGGCGGCCACAAGCGCCGCGCGCACGGGGAGGGTGACGGCTCGTGAGCCCGCTGCCGCGCCGGAGGGGAAGGGCCCGGCCGGCGGGCCCGGCGCCCTACGTCCTGGACCGCATGGTGCGCAACGTCCGCCACGGCAGGTTCGAGCGGACGCTGTCCCTGCTGACCGCGGCGGGCTCCCTCGTCACGGCGGCGGAGATCTACCTGGAGCACGACCGCGCGAGCTTCGGCAACCGCGTGATGTGGTGGCCCGTGCTGCTCGGGCCCGTCGGCGCGGCCGCGGGCGTCGCCGGGTTCGCCAGCGAGCGGATGGCCAAGACCGCCCTGCCGCTGGCCTCGGCTGCCATCGCCGCCAACGGCCTGCAGGGCACGTACCTGCACGTCCGCGGCATCGCCCAGAAGCCCGGCGGCTGGTCGATGGCCCGCTGCAACATCGAGCTGGGACCGCCGCTGTTCGCGCCGCTCCTGGTGACGATGGTCGGCGGCATGGGCCTGCTGGCCGCCCTGCTGCGCCGGGAGCGGTGACGGTGACGACACCCGGGCGGCACAACCCCCGGTTCGCGGGGTACGACGTGCTCGCCCGGGCCGGCACCTGGGACGCGGCCACCTCCGGCGTCGTCCTCTCCCGCACGGCCGTCCAGCCGGACCTGCGGTTCTTCACCCTCGCCGAGGAGGCCGTGGCCCGCCCGCTCTTCGACCACCTGCTCGCGCAGTGGGACGAGCCCCGGGTGCCGGTCCTGCAGATGGTCGACGCCCGCCTCGCCGAGATGCAGACCGACGGCTGGCGGTTCGCCGACATGCCCGAGGACGACGAGGCGTGGCGGCGCTCGCTCGCCGGCCTGGACGACGACGCCCGCGCCCTGCACGGCGCCCCCTTCGGCGGCCTCGCGCGCGAACGGCAGGCCGCGCTCGTCCAGGCCGTGCGCGACACCGGCTCCGCCCGCTGGCACGGCATGCCGGCCGGCCACGTGTGGGGCCTGTGGACGCGCTACACCGCGACGGCCTACTACTCCCACCCGTGGGCCTGGAACGAGATCGGCTTCGGCGGCCCGGCGTACCCGCGGGGCTACGTGAGGCTCGGCCTCGGCCAGAGGGAACCGTGGGAGGTCCAGGACCAGCACCCGGTGGACCCCGTAACGGATTCCGAGCAGGTTGTGGGCAGTCGTTCCGCCGGGGCGGAACGGGTGGGCACAACCGACCACCGGGCCGCCCCCGGCCGCCGGCGCGGCCCCGCGGCAGCGGCCCGCGCCGCGGCCGGCACCCTGCGGCTCACCACAGCACCCACCGGCCGCCTCCGCGCCCGCAACGCCTCCGCCTGGCTCCTGCCCCGCAGCGACCAGCGTTTCGACCGCGCCCTCGTCGACGGCATGCGCCGCTACGAGGACGGCGACGAGGTGGACCTCGTCGTCGTCGGCTGCGGAGCCGGCGGCGCCACCCTCACCCAGCGCATGGCCCGGCACGGCTGGTCCGTGGTCTGCCTGGAGGCGGGCCCGTTCTGGAACCCGGACACCGACTGGGTCAGCGACGAGGCCGGCTCGCACCACCTGTACTGGACGGAGCCGCGCGTCGTCTCCGGCACCGACCCGGTCCCGCTGGGCGCCAACAACTCAGGCCGCGGCGTGGGCGGTTCGACCACGCACTTCGCCGGCTACGCGCCCCGCTTCCACCCTTCCGACTTCGCCACGCTCACGGGCGACGGGGTCGGCGCCGACTGGCCGCTGCGCTACGCGGACCTGCGCGCCTCCTACGAGCGGATCGAGCAGGAGCTGCCGGTCGCCGGGCAGTACTGGCCCTGGGGCGACCCGCACCCGTACCCGCACGCGCCGCACCCCGTCGGCGGCAACGGCGAGGTGTTCCTGCGCGGCGCCGCCGCGCTCGGCATCGGGGCGCGCGTGGGCCCGGTCGCCATCGCCAACGGCCGCTTCGGCAACCGCCCGCACTGCGTCTACCGCGGCTTCTGCCTGCAGGGCTGCAAGGTCAACGCCAAGGCGTCCACCCTCATCACGCACGTGCCCGACGCGCTGGCCCACGGCGCGGAGATCCGCGCTGACTGCATGGTCACGGGCATCGAGCTCGACGCGCAGGGCCGCCTGGCCACCGGCGTCCGGTACCTGCGCGAGGGCAGGGAGCGCTTCCAGCGCGCCCGGGCGGTCGCCGTCGCCGGCTACTCCCTGGAGACGCCCCGGCTGCTGCTGAACTCCGCGTGCCGCCGCTTCCCCGAAGGGCTGTGCAACGACTTCGACCTCGTCGGGCGGTACGTCATGGTGCAGGGCGCGCCGCAGACCTCCGGCCGGTTCACCGAGGAGATCCGGGCCTACAAGGCGCCGCCCCCGGAAGTGTCCTCGGAGGACTACTACGAGACCGACCCCGCCAAGCCGTACAAGCGCGGCTTCTCCCTGCAGACGGTGTCCCCGCTGCCCATCGTCTGGGCGGAGCACGTGTCGGCGCAGGGCCACTGGGGCGAGGACCTGCGCACGTACATGCGCGACTTCGTGCACTGGGCGACGCTGGGCGCGCTGTGCGAGCTGCTGCCCCTGCCGGACAACCGCGTCACCCTGTCGCAGGAGAAGGACCGCTACGGCCTGCCCGTCGCCCACTTCTCGTACAGCCAGTGCGACAACGACCGCATGCTCATCCGCGCCGCGCAGACCGTCATGGAGGACGTCCTGCGCGCGGCCGGCGCCACCGAGGTGATCACGATCAACCGGTACGCGCACCTCGTCGGCGGCTGCCGGATGGCCGCGGGCCCCGAGAGCGGCGTCGTGGACGCCGACCTGCGCACCTTCGCCGTGCCCAATCTGCTGGTCACCGACGGCAGTGTGCTGCCCACCCAGGGCAGCGCCAACCCGGCCCTGACCATCATGGCGCTCGTCGACCGCGCCGCCGGCCGGCTGGCGGCCGGGCAGCGCAGCGGTCTGCGCGCGCCCGCGGGAGCCCCGCGGTGAGCGGCCCGGGCCCGGACGGCCCGGTCGTCGAGGGCGTGACGGCGGCCGTCTACACGGTCCCCACCGACGCGCCCGAGGCGGACGGCACCCTGACCTGGAACTCCACGACCCTCGTGCTCGCCTCGGTGCACTCCGGCGACACCACCGGGACCGGCTGGACCTACGGCTCCCCGGCCACCGCCGACGTGATCACCGATCAGCTCGCGGACGTCGTCGCCGGCCGCCGCGCCTTCGACGTGCCGGCGGCCAACGAGGCGATGAGCCGCGCCGTGCGCAACACCGGCCGGCCGGGCCTCGTCGCCGGCGCCCTCTCCGCCGTCGACATCGCCCTGTGGGACCTCAAGGCCCGGCTGCTCGGCCTGCCGCTCGTACGGCTGCTCGGCGCGTGCCGCACCGACGTGCCCGTCTACGGCAGCGGCGGCTTCACCACCTACGACGACGCGCGCCAGGACCGCCAGCTGCGCCACTGGACCGAGGAGCTCGGCATCCCCCGCGTCAAGATCAAGATCGGGGAGTCGCGGGGCGCCGCGGAGGACCGGGACCGCTACCGCGTCGCCCACGCCCGCCGCAGCATCGGCGACCGCGTGGAGCTCTACGCCGACGCCAACGGCGCCTACACCGGCAAGCAGGCCGCACGGCTGGCCCGGCACCTCGACGCCCACGGCGTCGTCTGGTTCGAGGAACCCGTCTCCTCCGACGACCTCACCGGCCTCGCACGGCTGCGCGACACGGTCCTGCCCGACGTCGCCGCCGGCGAGTACGGCTACACCCTCTCCTACTTCGGCCGCATGCTGCAGGCCGGCGCCGTCGACTGCCTCCAGGCCGACGCCACCCGCTGCGGGGGCATCACCGTCTGGCTGCGGGCCGCCGCCCTGGCCGAGGCGGCCGGCATCCAGATCTCCGCGCACTGCGCCCCGCACGTCCACGCCCACGCGGCGGCCGCCGTGCCCAACCTGCGCCACCTGGAGTGGTTCCACGACCACACCAGGATCGAGTCGCTGTTCTTCGCCGGAGCCCTCGACCCGGGCGGCGGATCCGTACGCCCGGGCGCGGAGGGCACACCGGGCCACGGACTCGTGCTGCTCGCCGGCCGCGCCGAGCCGTACCGGGTCCGCTGACCCGCACGGACGACCGCACCGGTCGCCGCCTCCCCAGGGACCCCGAGGGAAGGAAGACCATGAGCCAGACCGTCGTCATCACCGGCGCCAGCGCGGGAATCGGCCGCGCGACGGCCCGCATGTTCGCCCGCAAGGGCGCCCGCGTGGCGCTGCTGGCCCGGGGCGAGGCCGGGCTGGAGGCCGCCGCGGCCGACGTCGCCCGGCTGGGCGGCAAGGCCCTCGTCCTGCCCGCCGACGTGGCCGACCCCGCGCAGGTGGACGCCGCGGCGAGTGCCGCCGAGGAGGCGTTCGGGCCGATCGACGTCTGGGTCAACGCGGCCTTCACCTCCGTCTTCGCCCCCTTCACCCGGATCACGCCCGAGGAGTACGAGCGCGTCACCGCCGTCACCTACCTCGGCTGCGTCAACGGCACCCGGGCCGCGCTGCGCCGCATGCTCCCGCGCGACGCCGGCACCGTCGTCCAGGTCGGCTCGGCGCTCGCCTACCGGTCCGTGCCCCTGCAGTCCGCCTACTGCGGCGCCAAGCACGCCGTCAACGGCTTCACCTCCGCCGTACGGACCGAGCTGCTCGCCCGGCACAGCCGCGTCCACGTGACGGTCGTGCAGATGCCCGCGGTCAACACCCCGCAGTTCTCCTGGGTCCTGTCCAGGCTGCCCAACCACCCGCAGCCCGTCCCGCCGATCTACCAGCCCGAGGTCGCCGCCCGCGCCGTCGTGCACGCCGCACGGCACCCCCGGCGCAAGCAGTACTACGTCGGCGCCTCGACCCTCGCCACGATCCTGGCCGACAAGGCGGCCCCCGCCCTGCTGGACCGCTACCTGGCCCGGACCGGCATCTCCTCCCAGCAGACCGACGAGCAGGCACGCGCGGACCGGCCGCACAACCTGTGGGAGCCGGTGGACGACGCCGGCGGCGGCGACTTCGGCGCGCACGGCGCCTTCGACGAGCAGTCCCACGCGCACTCCCCGCAGGCGGCCGCGGCCCGGCACCCCGCGCTGCTCCCGGCCGCCGCCCTGCTCGCCGCGGGCGCGGCGGCCCGCGCGGCCCTGCGCCGGCACAGGCGCGGGAGGCCCGTACGCGGTGCGTGACGGCCGGGCGGCCGGATGTTTCCCGCCCGGGTGTTTCCCCCGCGTCCCCGTGGATACCCGGGGGCCGAAGCCCCGCCCTCCAGGAGGACACCCCCGATGACGGAATACGGCTACTTCCTGTCCACCGAGGAACACGGCCCCGCCGACCTGGTCGAACAGGCGCGCATGGCCGAGCAGGCCGGCTTCACCTCCCTGTGGATCTCCGACCACTTCCATCCCTGGAACTCCGAGCAGGGCCAGGGCCCCTTCGTCTGGTCGGTGATCGGCGCGCTCTCGCAGGCCACCTCGCTGCCCGTGCGGACCGCCGTCACCTGCCCGCTCATCCGCATCCACCCGGCCGTCGTCGCCCAGGCGGCCGCCACCGCCGCCGTCCAGCTCGACGGGCGCTTCCGGCTCGGCGTGGGCAGCGGGGAGGCGCTCAACGAACACATCCTCGGCGGCGCCTGGCCGCAGGCGGCCGTACGGCTGGAGATGCTGCAGGAGGCCGTCCAGGTGATGCGGCTGCTCTTCGAGGGCGGCGAGGTCAGCCACCACGGAAAGCACTACACCGTCGAGAACGCCCGGCTGTACACGGTCCCCGAGGAGCCCGTGCCCATCGACGTCTCGGCGTTCGGGCCGACCGCGACCGAGCTGGCCGGGCGCATCGGCGACGGCTTCCTCACCATGGCCCCGGACGCCGAGGCGGTCGACCGCTTCCGGCGCAGCGGGGGCGGTGCCAAGCCCGCGCACGGCGGGCTCAAGGTGTGCTGGGGCACCGACCGCGACGAGGCCGTCCGCACCGCGCACCGGCTGTGGGCCACCGAGCAGCTCCCCGGCGAGCTGGCGCAGATCCTCCCGACTCCCCACCACTTCGAACAGGCGAGCGAGCTCGTTCCGGAGGAGCGCGTCGCCTCCGCGGTGACCTGCGGGGACGACCTGGACGCCCACCTGGCCGCGATCGGCGCCTACACCGACGCCGGGTTCGACACCGTCTACATCAACCAGATCGGCCCCGACCAGCGCGGCTTCTTCGACTTCTACCGCAGCAAGGTGCTGCCGCAGCTGCCGGACTGAAGGGCCCGCCCCGGACCCCACGGGAGGAGACTCCATGACCATGCGGATCGCGTTCCTCGCGGCACCGGAGGGTGTCGAGCAGATCGAGCTGACCGACCCCTGGCAGGCCGTCATGGACGCCGCCGGAGCGCCGCGGCTGGTGTCCACGAAAACGGGCCGCATCCAGGCCTACCACCACCTGGACAAGGCCGACGCGTTCGCCGTCGACGAGGACGTGGACACGGCGCGCACCGGCGACTTCGACGGCCTGGTCCTGCCCGGCGGCGTCGCCAACCCCGACTTCCTGCGCATGGACGACCGGGCCGTCGCCTTCGTGAAGGCCTTCTTCGACGCCGGCAAGCCCGTCGCCGCCATCTGCCACGCTCCCTGGACCCTCGTCGAGGCGGACGTCGTGCGCGGCCGCACCCTCACGTCCTGGCCGAGCCTGCGCACCGACATCCGCAACGCGGGCGGCACCTGGGTGGACGAGGAGGTCGCGATCTGCACCGCGGGCCCCAACACGCTGGTCACCAGCCGGAAACCGGCCGACCTCAAGGCCTTCTGCGCCGCCGCGCTCGCCGAGTTCCGCAAGGCCGCGGGCGCCTGATGCCCGGTCCGGGGCCGGAGGGCTACGACGCGGGCCCCTTCGTGCCCGAGAAGGCGGACCTGCGCCGCCTGCGGGAGGCCGCGGCCGGCTGCCGGGGCTGCCCGCTGTACCGCGACGCCACGCAGACCGTCTTCGGCACCGGCGAGGCATCTGCCCGCGTCGTGCTCGTCGGTGAACAGCCCGGCGACCAGGAGGACCGCCAGGGAGAGCCGTTCGTCGGC
The DNA here is from genome assembly GCF_000719265.1 of Streptomyces roseoverticillatus. Classification (GTDB taxonomy): domain Bacteria; phylum Actinomycetota; class Actinomycetes; order Streptomycetales; family Streptomycetaceae; genus Streptomyces; species Streptomyces roseoverticillatus. Next base: position 82,413 of record NZ_JOFL01000006.1, read on the forward strand.
CCCGCCGGAGGCGTCCTGAAACGGGCGCTCGCGGAGGCCGGCATCGACCCCGCCGAGGCCTACGTCACCAACGCCGTCAAGCACTTCAAGTTCGAGCGGCAGGAGCGCGGCAAGCGCCGCATCCACAAGACCCCCGGCCTGCGCGAGATCAGCGCCTGCAAGCCCTGGCTCGCCTCCGAACTGCGGCTGATCGACCCGGAGGTGGTCGTCGCCCTCGGCGCCACGGCCGGCAAGTCCCTGCTCGGCCCGTCGTTCCGCGTCACGCAGCAGCGCGGCGTCCCGCTGCTGCTGCCCGCGCCGGACGGCACGGGCGAAGGGGACGAGAGTGAGGGGGCGGGGGCGCTCGTGGCCACCATCCACCCGTCCGCGGTGCTGCGCGCGGACGCCGCGGCCCGCGCCGAGGCCTACGCGGGCCTGGTGTCCGACCTCGGCGTGGCGGCCCGGCTGCTGCGCGGGTGACGCGGGTGAGCACACGCGTTTTCCTGCGCGGGAGCGGACTCGCGCGACATGCTGAGTGCATGTCCGATCACAGCGAGCGAGTGCCGGGGTACCGGCAGATCAGGATGGCCGCGCCCGACGCCCCGGTCGCCGCCCTGGCGGACGAGGAGGCGTGGCGGGCCCGGGACGCGTACCCCGGCATCCTCGGTGGCGGCGGGCCCGTCTTCGGCGTGGCGCGCGAGCGCGAGGAGGGGGGCTGGGAGGTGCTCACCCGCTTCGCCGACCCCGCGCCGCAGGACTCCCGCGACACGATGGCCGCCCTCTTCCGCCGGGCCGCCCGCGACGCTGAGGCCGCCGGCGACGAAGCCGCCCGCGATGAGTACCTCGCCGCTGCCGGACAGCTGGACTGGGAGGCCGTCGACGAGATGACCGTCCGGGGCGTCCGCCACCGCGTCGTGCGCGCGGAGCAGTTCATCCGGACGGGCCCCGACGGGCCCGAGCCGCCGCGCCCCTCCGACCCCGACCCGGCTCCGGTCGGCCGCTCCCACGAGGTGCCCGACCCCGTCCGGGGAATGGTCATCGACACCCTCCAGGCCACCGGCATGTCCGAGGGCATTCTCAAGGTCGAGCTGCTGTCCCTCGTCCGCGGCCCGGGCGGCACGCCCGCCGGCGCGCGGGCCGACTCCCTGCGGGCCGCCTCCACCCACCCGGGCGGCGTGCTGCTCCCCGTCACCTACATGATCGCGGAGCGGTCCGGCGACGGCGAGTGGGAGCCCGTGACCGGCGGCTGCCACACCCCCCAGGGCGCGCGCGACGCCCTCGCTCTGGACCTGCGGGTGATGGCGCCGGTGCTGCGCAGGCTGGACGAGGCGGAGCGCGAGGAGTACGCCCGGGCGGCGGACCGGCTCGACGCCGAGCGCGGCCCCGAGGCTGCGGTTGCCGGGCGGCGCTTCCGCGTGGTGCGCATCGAGCGGCTCGTGCGCATCGGACCGGACGGCCCGGAGGGCCCGCGCCCCTCCGACCACGACCCGCAGCCCCCTGTCAAGGTGCACGACCAGCAGCTGCGCGAGGAGGGCCTGGTCCCCGACGAGGAGGACGACGAGTACGGCGAGGAGACAGAAACCTGCCCGGAGGTACGCGAGATGATGGCGCTCGCCGAGAAGGAGCGCGAGCGCAGACGGCGCATCGAGGAAGCGGGATAGTGCAGGATACGGCGGGGCCCGGCAGCGCGGGGCCCGGCCTTTCGTGCCTAAACTGGTGACGTGCAGAGGGGGGTTGGCAGAGGATGAGTGACGAGAGGGGCGGTCCGGAACGGCGCCGCCTCACGGTGGCGCAGAAGCTCGACCACCTGCTCAAGATGCGTGCCGGGCCCAGCGAGAACGGCAAGCCGTCCTACAAGAAGCTGGCCGCGGAGATCGCCGCGCAGTCGGGCGAGACCTTCTCCAGCGTGTACCTGTGGCAGCTGCACCGCGGCGAGCGCACGAACCCGACACTGCGCCACCTGTGCGCGATGGCCTCCTACTTCGACGTGCCCGTCTCCTACTTCACCGAGGACGACGTGGCCCGGCGCATGATCGACGAAGAGGTCCTGGCCGGCCGCGAGCTGGACCAGGCCATGGCGGAGGCGGGGGTGAGCGCGGTCTACCTGCGCGGCGACCTCGCGGCGCTCTCCCCGGAGGGGAAGCGGATGGCCGCCGACATGATCCGCCAGCTCCGCGAGCTGGAGCAGGGGACGCGGCGCCCCTAGCGCGCGCCGGGCCCCGGCCCGCCCCTCCCACGGCCGGAGCCCCGCCCCGGCCCTCCGGCCAGGACCTTGCAGGCGGGGGATCCCACGAGCCACGGACGCCGCACGGCAGGCGGCGTCCGTGGCTCCGTCATGCCGGTTGAAATGCCCCAACTCTCAAGTTAGGGTCACCTCTTGTGTCGCCATAAGCTACGGTGAACCAATCATTGGTCAGTTTGTTCATACGAGTTAACGTCTTCGACTTCACGGTCCGGCCTCCTGAGACACATCACTACCCACGGCATCACGGCAGCAAAGGCCGGGCCGGTAAACGGGGGACCCGGGGGAGTGGCATGCAGCTCCGGGACGGCCCGCCGCCTTACGGGGAGGGCACGCGTGCACGACATCCTGAAGGCCGCCGGCGCCGGCCGCGGCCAGAGCATCCTCATCGAAGGCACGGCCGGCATGGGGCGCACCAGGCTCCTGCGCCACGCCATGGACCAGGCCGGCGAACACGGCCTCCACCTGCTGTCGGCGCGGGCCCGCGCCTCCGAGCAGGACGTCGAGTACAGCGTCGCGCAGCAGCTCATCGCCGGCGCCCGGACCCTCCTGGCGGGCACCGCCCCGGAAGCGGACGGCCCGGTCACCTGGGAGGCCCACCAGGGCTGCCCGGCCCCCTACGCCGCACACCCCGCGCCCGGCTCCGCGGCGCTCCACCCGCTCGCCCGGCTGCTCTCCAGCGGCACCCCGCTGATGCTGGCAGTCGACGACCTCCAGTGGGCCGACACGGCCTCCCTGCGCTGCCTCGGCTACCTGATGGCCCGTCTGGAGAACACCCCGGTCGCGGTCGTCGCCACCGTCGCCCTCGGCGAGACCCCCGGCGACCCCGTCCTGGCCGAGGTGCTCTCCTCCTTCCGCCACCGCACGCTGTTACGGGGACTCTCCGCCGAGGACACCGCCCGCGTCGCCGCCGACGCCTTCGCCGCCCCCGACCTCGCCCCCGACTCCGCCGAGGCCGCCCCCGACCTCCGCTTCGTGGAAGCGTGCCGCACCGCCACCGGCGGCAGCCCGTACCTCCTCGAAGCCCTCTTCCGCGTGATGCGCCTGCACGGCCTGCGCCCCGACGCCCGGGCCGCGGACCGCATCGGCGACCTCGCCCCGGTGGAGGTCGCCGACACCCTCCTGCCGCGCTACGACCGGGCCTACCCCGGCGCCGCGGCGGTGCTCCAGGCCGTCGCCGTCCTGGACGGCTCCGCCACCACCGCCGTGATCGCCCGCCTGCTCGGCCTGGACGCGCTCGGCGCGGCCGACGTCGTCGACTCCCTCGTCCGGGCCGGCGCCCTCACCGGGGAGGACGGCGTCGTCCGCTTCGCCCGGCCCGTCCTGCGCACCGCCGTCCTGGCGCGCGTTCCGCCCAGCCGCCGCGACGCCCTGCACGCCCGCGCCGCCCAGCTGCTCCACGAGTCCGGCGCCCCCGCCGAGCGCGTCGCCGCCCAGCTCCTGCGCGTGCGCAGCACCCTCGGCCTGCACTGGACCTGCACCGTGCTGTACACGGCGGCCGGCGAGGTCATGCAGCGCGGCGACACCGGCCGGGCCCGCGCCTACCTCCACCGCGGCCTGGAGGAGTGCGAGGGAGCGTGCCGGGGCAAACTCCTGCGAGCCCTCGGCCGGATCGAGCTCGCCGCCGACCCCGCCGCCGCGGTGGAACACCTGCGGAGCGCCCTCGCCCTCGAACCCGACGCCGACTGCCGCGCCGACATCCGGCTGTGCACCGCCCACGCCCTGCAGCTCCTGGGCCGCCCCGAGGAGGCCGAGCGCGTCCTGCTGGAAGGCGTGGCCGAGGCCCGCGGCGCCGAGGAGGACACGGCGAGCGTCCTGCGGGCCGAGCGCTGCCTGCTGCGCGAACTGAACGCTGTCGACACGGTCGTTGACGCGGTGGTCGAGGCGGACTGCGCCGGGGCCGCCGAGCCGCTCCCGCCGGCGGCGACGGCGACCCCCGGCGAGCGCCACACCAGGCTCAGCCTCGCGGCCTTGCGCTCCTCGCGCCGCGGCGAGGGGCGCGACCGCGCCGTCCACCAGGCCCGGCAGGCGCTGCAGGAGGAGCACGTCAGCCTCGACTGGCGCATCGCGACTCGCACGGTGCCCCTGCAGGTGCTCGCCCGCGCCGACGAGCTGGACCTCGCCCTGTCCGAGTGCCGCGCGCTGCTGGACCGCGCGCGGGCCGAGGGGTCGCGGACGCTGCTCACCATCGCCCACAGCATGCGCGCCGAAGTGCGCTACCGCTCCGGGGACGTGGCCGGCTGCCTGGAGGACGCGCGGGCGGCCCTGGAGCCGGCCGGGGCCTCGCCCTGCGGGCACTGGAGCCGCACGGGCCAGGCGATGGCGGCGGTCGTCGCCGCGCTGCTGGAGACCGGCGAGCTGCGGGAGGCCAACCGGGCGCTGAGCGACTTCGGCCTGGACGCCGACGTGCCGGAGGGCGCCCACTTCGCGGCCCTGCTCTTCCATCGCGGGCGGCTTCGCGTGGCCTGCGGCCATCCGCAGGCCGGCCTGGCCGACCTGCTGGAGTGCGGCCGCCGGCTCGGCGCTGCCGGGCAGCTCAACCCGTCCGTGCTGTCGTGGCGTTCGGAGGCGGCCCTCGTCCACGCGGCGCTCGGCGAGCGCGACGCCGCGCTCGCCCTCGTCGACGAGGAGCTCGGCCGGGCCCGCCGGTGGGGCGGCCGCCGGGCGACGGGCCGGGCCCTGCGGGCGGCGGGGCTGCTGGCCAAGGGCCTGGGCGGCGAGGAGGCGCTGCGGGAGGCCGTCGAGGTGCTGGAGGACTCCGCGGCCCGGCTGGACCTGGCCCGGGCGCTGACCGACCTCGGCATCCTGATGCGCAAGTCCAGCCGGCTCGGCGAGGCGCGCGAGCACCTGCGGCGCGCGCAGTCCCTGGCCGAGCAGTGCGGGGCGGCCGTGCTGGCCCAGACGGCCCGTCAGGAGCTGCTGGCGGCCGGGGCCCGGCCGCGGCGGCCGACCGAGGTGGGCATCGACGCCCTGACCCCGACCGAGCGGCGCGTCGCGCTCATGGCGGTGGCCAAGTTCACCAACCGGGAGATCGCGGCGAAGATGTTCGTCACCCAGCGCACGGTGGAGCTGCACCTGAGCCGCGTCTACCGCAAGCTGGCCGTGACGGGCCGCTCCGGCCTCGCGGAGTACTTCGCGCGGCCGGAGAGCGGCTCCGCGGCCTCCGACCGGCCGGAGTGCGCCGCGGAGCCCGCCGCCTGGTCGGGCGCCCGCGCCGGGTGACCGCCCGGCGCGGGCGCGCGGCGCCCCTCAGGCGCCGCGGCCGGCGAAGCCGAGCCGTTCCTCGACGGCGATGCCGTACCAGTTCAGCTGCCGCACCTTGTCCGGGTTGCTGGTCAGCAGCCTGACCCGGGAGACGCCCAGGGCCCGGAGCATCTGGGCGGCCGCGTGGTAGTCGCGGGCGTCGTCGGCGAGGCGCAGGCCGTGGCCCGCGGCGCCGGCGCCGCGGCCGCGGTCCGCGGCGCTGTACGCGTCGAGCTTGTCGTAGAGGCTGACGTCCCTGCGGCCCTGGCCCTCCTGGCGCAGGTAGAGCAGGATGCCGCCCTCCTCGGCCACCCGCTGCAGCGACTCGTCCAGCCGCGGCCCGCAGTCGCACCGGCCCGAGCCGAGGACGTCGCCGGTCAGGCACTCGGAGTGGACCCGGACCAGCGGGACGGCGGGGTGGCGGGTGTAGGACACCGCGATGTGCTCCAGGCCGTCGGAGAGCCCGTCGAAGGTGATGACGTGCGCGGTCTGCCAGGAGCCGTCGGCCAGGTGGAGCGGGATCTCCACCCGGGACCGGACGCGGGCCCCGCCCCGGCGGCCGCCCGCCGGGGCCGGCGCCTCGCGGTTCAGCACGTCGCCGTTCAGCACTTCGGGCACTGTTCCTCCCAGGGAGATGCTTGCGCGCCCGGCGCGTCACTCGCACCGGTCGCTCCAGCATCGCCAACGAAGCCGCCGCGGACAGCACGGACCGGCCCGGTACAGCGACCGAAGCTTTTCCGCGTCGCGTACCGAACCGGATCCGTGCCGGGGCGGGATACGGCCGTTGATCAGGCCGTTCGCTCCGATTCCTGGAGCGGTGCCGAGGCTGCCGGCGCCTCCCCGGAGCCGCCGTCGCCCTCGCCGGTGCGCCTGCGGACGGCGGTCCGCAGGCCGGCGGCGATGCCCAGGAGGGCGCACGCGGCGGCGATGACGTAGATGATGCCCAGCCCGCGGCTGTCGGCCCAGTCGTGCGAGGAGCCGTAGGCGGTGATGGCGGTGCCGAGGCCGGTCATCACGGCCACGGACAGGGTCTCGCACAGCTGCAGGCTCGAACTGGCCGAGCCCTCCTTGCCCTTGGGCGCCAGCGACAGGACGATCGTGGTGACGGCCGGGTAGACGAAGCCCATGCCGAGGCCCGCGACGGCCCAGCCGACGATGGCGAGCGGGACGCTCTTGAGGTCCGTGCCGACGGCCAGGGCGATCAGCGCGTCACCGGCCACGAGGAGGACGAAGCCGAGGACGACGCGGGCGTGCCGGCCCTTGCCGCCGCTGCGCGTGTCCAGCTTCGCCTGCAGCCAGGCGCCGCTGACCCAGGTGAGGGCGCCCGCGGACAGCGCGAGGCCGGAGCCGAGCGTGCTGAGGCCGAGGACGCGGGTCATGCTGAGCGGGAAGAAGGACTCGCCTCCGTAGTAGGCGGCGCTGACCAGACCGCGCACGATCATGCCCGCGGGCATGCCGCGGCGGACGGTGAGCGTGCCCGCCGGGAGGAGCTTGTTCAGCACGGGCAGCGTGATCGCGACGCCGGCCACGACCAGCGGCACCAGCACGGCGATGTTGCGGTTCTCCAGGCCGGCGAGGAGCGCGCCGACGCCGAGCACCAGCAGCACCGTCATCGGCAGCCGGTTCTCGCCCGGCGTGCCGTCGCCGGTGGGCTTGAGCCCCCGCATCGCGGGCAGGGTGAGCAGGGCGGCGACGGGCACCAGCGGGACGAGGATCAGGAAGACCACCCGCCAGTTGGTGGCGCTCGCGATCGCGCCCGCGACGGCCGGGCCGAGCAGCGCGGGCAGCGTCCACGCCGAGGCCACGAGCGCGAGCATCCGGGCGCGCAGCGCGTCGGGGTAGGCGAGGCCGACGATCAGGTAGGCCAGGGCCAGCACGCCGCCGACGCCCAGGCCCTGGAGGATGCGGCCGGCGAGCAGGACCCACCAGTTGCCGGCGATCGCGGCGACCACGCAGCCGATGACGAAGACGATGAAGGCCTGCACGTACGGGCGGGTGGGGCCGCCCTTGTCGGCGCCCTGTCCGGCGGCGATGGTGCCGAAGAGATTGGCGAGCATGAACGCGGTGAACGCCCAGCCGAAGAGGTGGACCCCGCCGAGGTCCTCGGCGGCCTCGGGCAGGACCGTGGCGACGCCCAGCCAGAGGAAGGCCACCAGCGTGACCGACGTGATCAGTCCTAATGACAGCGCGCGGTAGCGGGGGGAGAGGACGCCGCCCTCGGCAGGGTCTGCGGCGGGCGCCCCGGTGTTGTCGGTCATCGGACCTCCGAACCAGTTCTACATAGGCAATTTCCTATTTAGGAGATCCACTATATAGGCGCTGTTTGATAACCTGTCAACGTGAGAGAACCAGTGGAGGACAAGACGGACGTCGCCATGCTCCGGGCGCTCGGACACCCCGTGCGGCTGGGCATCATGCGCGCGCTCGCGGCCGAACCCGAGACGTGCGCCTGTGACTTCACCGACCTCTTCGAGGTCACCCAGCCGACCATCAGCCAGCACCTGAAGGTGCTGCGCGAGGCCGGCCTCGTGGTCACCCGCCGCCGCGGCACCCAGATCTGCTACTCGGTCCGCCCCGAGGGGCTCGACCGGCTCCACGAACTCCTGACGGCCATTCAGCCGCCCCGGCTCGCCGCGGCCGGCTGACCTGCCGGGCCCGCCCCGGTGCCCGCGAGGACACCGGGGCCGGCCGGGTGCCTTCAGCGGACCGCCTCGAACAGGACGATGGGCGGATTGGCCGAGAACCCCTCCCAGTAAGCGGCCCCGAAGCGCGCCAGCGCCGCCTCCGGCACGTGCAGCGGCACCCACGACACCCGGGCGAACCCCGCCGCCGCGAACGCCGCCTCGTACACCTCCGGCCGGATCAGGCAGGTCTCGAAGGAGACCGGCGGCTCCAGCGCCGCGGTGACCCGGATCCGGGTGCCGAACGCCGAGGCCTCCAGCGGCTCGAAGGCGAAGCCGTACGGGTCGGGCCGCGGCCCGTCGAAGGAGAAGCGCGGGTTCTGCGTCACCCCGATGAACCGCCCGCCGCGCGGCAGCCGTTCGAAGGCGCCGCGGCACATGGCCGTCAGCGTCTCCTCCTCCCGCGCGTAGTTGAGCAGGTAGGCGGCGGTCACGACGTCGAAGCGGCCGAGGTCCGGCAGGTCCGCCGCGTCCGCGGCCACGTAGCGGGTGCCCAGCGGCGCCCGCTCCTCGGCCGCCCGCGCCGCCGCGACCATCGCCTCCGAGACGTCCGCCCCCACGACCCGGTCCGCGCCCAGCAGCTTGGCCTGACGGGTGTAGAAGCCGTCGCCGCACGCCAGGTCGAGGACGTCCAGCCCGGTCACGTCGCCCAGCAGGGCGAGGAAGCTCGCACGCTCGGGATGGACCGTGGGCAGCGACCGCGCGTCCTCCCAGCGCGCTCCGATCACGTCGTACTGCGCTGTGGTGCGCTCCTGGCTCATGGGGGGTCTCCTCCGGTGGGCGGGGCCCCGGCCGTGACCGGCCCGGGGACGGTGGTGGGGGCGCTCACCGCACCCCGGAGCCGGGCGTGCGGGTCAGCCCGGCCACGTCCTCGGGGCGCAGGGGGATGCGCGGCAGGTCGAGGCCGGTGGCGTCCCGGACGGCGGCCGCGACCGCGGCCGGGCTGGAGATGTTCGGCGGCTCGCCCACGCCGCGCACGCCGTAGGGAGCGTGCGGGTCGGCCAGTTCGAGCACGTCGACGTGCATCGGCGGCACGTCGTGGACGGTCGGGATCAGGTAGTCGGTGAACGAGGGGTTCTGCATCAGGCCGCCCTCGACCCGTATCTCCTCCATCAGCGCGAGCCCCAGGCCCTGCACGGTGCCGCCGTGGATCTGGCCCAGCAAGGCCTGCGGGTTGACGGCCTTGCCGACGTCCTGGGCGGTGGCGATCTCGACCGCCCGGACGAGGCCGAGCTCGACGTCCACGTCGACCACCGCCCGGTGCGCGGCGAACGCGAACTGGAAGACCGAATCGCCCTGCCCGGTGTGCGGGTCCAGGGGGAACGTGGGCCGGTGGTGCCACTCGACGGTCTCCTCGACGGCCTCGTCGCCCAGCACGTCGGCCAGCTTGCACAGTACCTGGCCGCCCGCGCCGGTGACCGCACCGCCGGACAGGCCCGTGGCGGTGCCGGGCCGCCCCAGCAGCCGGTCCGCGCGCTCCAGGACGCGGGCCCGGACGGCTTCCGCGGCCGCCTTGACGGCGCCGCCGGTGACGTACGTCTGGCGGGAGGACGACGAGGGCCCGGCCGAGCCGAAGGAGCTGTCCCCGAACTCCACCGCCACCTGCTCGACGCCGAGTTCGGTCCGCGCGATCTGGGCCTGCACCGTCACCACGCCCTGGCCGACCTCGGCCGCCGCGCTGGTCACCACGGCGCGCACCTGCCCGCCGGCGGACTCCAGCCGGACCCGGGCGGTGGAGTAGTCGTCGAAGCCCTCCACGAAGCCGACGTTCTTGAAGCCGACGGCGTAGCCCACGCCGCGCACGACGGACTCCCCGCGCGAGGCCGTACGGGCCAGGTGGGCGCCCTCGGGCGGCGCCGCGGGGGGCATCGGCCGGTCCCGCACCCGGCGCAGCAGTTCGGCGACCGGCGCCGGGTGGTCCAGGACCTGCCCGTTGGCCACCGCCGACCCCTCGGCCACCGCGTTGCGGACGCGCAGCTCCACCGGGTCCATGCCGAGCTCGCGCGCGAGGCGGTCCATCTGCGACTCGTAGCCGAAGCAGGCCTGCACGGCGCCGAAGCCGCGCATCGCCCCGCACGGCGGGTTGTTGGTGTAGACGACGCGCACGTCCACTTCCGCGTCCGGGACCTCGTACGGGCCGAGGGAGCACGTCGCGACGGTGCCGGCGACGGCGGGGGAACTGGAGGAGTAGGCGCCGCCGTCGAGGACGATCGAGGCCCTGACGTAGACGAGCCGGCCGTCGCGGGTGGCGCCGTGCTCGTAGGCCATCCTCGCCGGGTGGCGGTGCACGTGGCCGACGAACGACTCCTCGCGGGTGTAGCACATCTTCACCGGGCGGCCGGTGCGCAGGGCGAGCAGGCAGGCGTGCGCGTGCATCGACAGGTCCTCGCGCGCGCCGAACGCCCCGCCGACGCCCGCCAGGTGCAGCCGCACCTTCTCCCGCGGCAGGCCCAGGGCCGCCACGACCTGGTCGTGGTCCACGTGCAGCCACTGCGTGGCGACGTGCAGGGTCACGCCGCCGTCCGGGTCGGGCACGGCCAGGCCCGACTCCGGTCCCAGGAAGGCCTGGTCCTGCATGCCGACCTCGTAGACGCCGCGCACCACGACGTCGGCGGTGAGCGGTTCGCCGCGCGCGGCGCGGCCGCGCCGCAGCGGGACGTGGCGCAGGAGGTTGCCGCCCGCGTGCACGGCGGGGGAGTCCGGGGCGAGGGCCGCCTCGGCGTCGGTGACCGGCGGCAGCACCTCGTAGGCGACGCGCACCAGCTCCGCGGCGCGGCGGGCCGTCTCCGGGTCCTCGGCGGCCACGACGGCGACCGGCTCGCCCTCGTAGCGCACGGCGTCCACGGCGAGCACCGGCTGGTCGACGACCATCGCGCCGTGCAGGTTGCGGCCGGGCACGTCGCGGTGGGTCAGCACCGCGTGGACGCCCGGCAGGGCGAGCGCCTCCGCGGTGCCGACGGCGAGGATCCGGGCGCGCGGGTGGGGGCTGCGCAGCGTGGTGCCCCACAGCATGTCCCGCGCCTCCAGGTCGGAGGAGTAGGCGAAGGCGCCGCGGACCTTGAGCGGTCCGTCCGGGCGGGGTGCGCTGTCGCCGACCGCCCCGGGCGTGCGGCGGGAGTCCGGGGTGTGCGGGGTGTACGGGGTCACGGTCGGGCCTCCAGGGCGCGCGTGCGGTCGGCGGCCAGGCGGACGGCGTCGAGGATGTGCCGGTAGCCGGTGCAGCGGCACAGGTTCCCCGCGAGGGCGTCCTTGATCTCGGCCTCGCCGGGGTCGGGGCAGCGGCGCAGCAGGTCCTCGGTGGCCATGAGCATGCCGGGCGTGCAGAAGCCGCACTGCACGGCGCCGCAGGCGAGGAAGGCCTCCTGCACGGGGTGCGGCCCGTCCTCGCCGGCCAGGCCCTCGACCGTCTCCACGCTCCGGCCGTGGGCCTGGGGCGCGGGCACCAGGCACGCGCACACCAGCACCCCGTCCAGGTGGATTGAGCAGGAGCCGCACTGGCCCTGCTCGCAGGCGTTCTTCGCGCCGGACAGGCCGAGGCGCCGCCGGAGGACGGACAGCAGGCTCTCGGTGCCGGCGACGCCGTCGATGTCGTGCTGCTCGCCGTTCACCGTCAGCGTCAGGCGCACGGTGCCTCCTTCGCGCGCCGGTCCGCGCAGTAGTCGTCCCAGGCCCGGCCGAGGGAGCGGCGGGCCAGGACGGCCACCGCGTGCCGGCGGTAGGCGGAGGAGCCGCGCACGTCGTCGGCGGGGGAGGCAGCCGCGGCGGCCAGTTCGCCGAAGCGGGTCAGGACGCTGTCCGGGAGCGGCCTCCGGGACCGCCACAGCCGCCGCTCGGCGAGCTCCCCGGCCACGAACCCCTCGGCCTCGCACGCCGGCAGGGGCCGGTCCGCCGCCGCGCCGATGCCGGTGCCCACCCGGCCCCGCGAGGGCCACAGCGCCACCGCGAAGGAACAGGTCGCCACCACCAGGGCGCCGCGCCGCCCCGCCTTGGCGTAGCCCTGCGGGCCCTCCGCCTCGGGCACCCGCACGGCGCGGACCAGCTCGTCCGGCGCGCGGACCGTGCGGCCCGGGCCGGTGTAGAACTCCCGCACCGGCACCCGCCGGGTGCCGCGCGCGGACACCAGCTCCACCTCCGCGTCGCACGCCAGCAGCACGGGATGGACGTCGCCGCCGGCCGAGGCGGTGCCGAGGGCGCCGCCCACGGTGCCGCGGTTGCGGATCTGGCGGGAGCCCACCGTGCGGGCCGCCGCCGCGAGCCCGGGCAGCGGGCCGGCGAGTTCGTCGGCGAGCCGGGTGTAGGGCACGGTCGCCCCGAGCCGGACCCGGCCCGCCGAGCGCTCCCAGCGGGCCAGGGCGGGGATCCGGGTGAGGTCGACGGCGGCGGGCGGGCGCTCCCGGCCCCGGGCCAGCCGCACCATGACGTCGGTGCCGCCGGCCACGGGCACCGTGCCGGCGCGGGCGGCCATCGCGTGCAGCGCCTCGTCCAGCCGGTCGGGCAGGAGGAAGTCCATGGCGGCCGGCAGGCTCATGCGGCCCTGCCCTCGGTGCACTTGGCGCAGTGGAAGAGCGTCCACGGCGGGTTGGCCCGGAAGTCGTCCCAGTACGCGGGCCCGTGCTCCAGCTCCCCTTCGACGGACAGCCGCACCGCGTCCCAGGAGCAGTCGCAGAAGCCGGCGGCGGCGAAGGCCTCCTCGAAGGCCCGGCCGGACGGCAGGTAGGCGGAGAAGCTGATCCGGGGGTCGGTGTGCGCGGTGACGCGGATCCGGCCGTCGTGCGCCGGGTCCGGCTCCCGCTCGAAGGAGAAGCCGTACCGCTTCGGCAGCGGCCGGTCGAAGTCGAAGTCCGGGTGGGCGACGAAGGCCCGCAGCGCGCCTCCCGCGCGCAGGTTGCGGGCGCAGGTCCGGGCCATGCGCTCCAGCGCTTCGGGCGAGTCGGCGTAGTTGAACAGGTACGCGGCGAGCAGCACGTCGAACTCGCCGAGCCGCGGCAGCGCGGACGCGTCGCCCACGGCGTACTCGACGCCGAGGTGCGTGCGCTCCTCCGCCGCCCGGCAGGCCTCGATCATCTTCGGGGAGATGTCCACGCCGAGCACGCGGCCCGCCCCCAGCCGGCGGGCGTGCCGGGTGTAGACCCCCGTGCCGCAGGCGAGGTCGAGCACGTCCTTGCCCCGGACGTCCGCCAGCAGACCCAGCACGCTGGGCCGTTCCACGAACCACGTGAGCGGCAGCGTCTTGGACAGCTCGTAGTCCTCGCCGATCCGGTCGTACTGCAGGTCGTCGTGGGACGCGCGCGCCGCGCTGCCGTCCGCTGCATCGGCCATGGGGAGCCTCACCTTCTTCCGGAGCTGAGGACTCCAGATTCGGCCGCCCACCGGGTCCGCAGATCACGGAGCGGCCCGTAGCCTTCCCCGGAGCAATTGGGTGCCGGTACCGAGACGACAGCCGGCCGCCGCCGGGGGCGCGTGCCGCCGCCCGCCGGCGGCAGCACGCGTCAGGCGCAGGACTCGGCGGCCTCGGGCTCCGGCAGGTGCAGACACGCCGCGGGCGACAGCCGCTCGTCGTCCGCCGCCAGGCTCAGCGCCCGGCGGTCGGAGATCGACAGCTTGCGGTACACCCGGCTCAGGTGCATCTCCACGGTGCGCCGGGTCACGTACAGCCGCCCGGCGATCTCCCGGTTGGTGAGCCCCTCCGCGGCGAGCAGCGCGGTGCGGCGCTCGGCGGGGGTGAGCGAGGCGGGGCCGATCTCGGTGTCGCGGCGCGGGCGGGCACCGGCCTCGATCATGTCCTGGCGCAGCTCCTGGACGAGGAGGTGCGCCGCGCACTTCTCGGCCAGCGCGGCGGCGGCCCGCAGGTGCTCCCGGGCCTGCCGCGTCTTGCGGGTCCGCATCAGCTCGCGGCCCAGGTCGCGCAGCACCCGCGCCTCGTCGAGCGCGGCGCCCGCCTCCCGCAGCAGCTGGGCGGACTCCGCGAGGACCGCGGCCCGCTCCTCGCCGGGCCCGAGCAGGCCCGCGGCGCGCAGGGCGACGCCGACGGCGTGGGGCGCGCCGAAGTCCCGCGCGAGGGCCAGCTCCTCCCGGACGAGCCGCCGGGCCGCGTCCTCGTCGCCCAGCCGGGCGTGCGCCAGGGCCGCCTCGGAACGCCAGGGCCACAGCGCCGGGTTGGTCCAGCCCCGGTGCAGCAGCAGCCGCCCGCACTCCTCCAGGTCCGCGAGCCCCGGCCCGACCCGCCCCAGCGCGACCTGCAGCCGGCCGCGGTGGAACAGCAGCCCGGGCAGCGTGACGGCGGGCACCGCGTTCTCCAGCCCGGCCTCCAGGAGGACCCGCTGCGCCTGATCGAGGTCACCGGACTCGTACAGGGCGCTGCCCAGCCAGCCGCGGGCCGCGGCGGAGCCCAGCCACTCGCGCCCGGCCGGCTCCGGGCCCCGCTCCAGCGCGCCGTGCGCGGCCTCCAGGCACTCCGTCAGGCGGCCGGAGCGGAAGGCACATTCGGCGAGCACGGCCCGGGCGAGCGCCGCAACGGTGCGCGAGCCCTCCTCGGTCGCCGCGGTGAGCAGGGCCGCGCCGTGCTCCAGGGCCTCCTCGGCGGCGCCCGAGCGGGCCAGGACGAGGACGAGACCGAGCCGCATCAGGGCGTGGTCGTTGACGGTGGTGACCGGTTCGCCGAGCGCGAGGCGGGCCTGCTGGACCGCCTCGGCCCGCTGCGTGCCGCCCCACTGCGCGCCCATGGCCTGCGCCGCGGCCTCGGCGCGCCGCACCCACGGGCACCGGGCGACCTCGCTCAGCTGCGCGGGGAAGGCCGGAGCCGGTGCGCACGACGGCTTCGGACGGGCGCCGCGGCCTTCGAGGAGCTCCAGCAGTCCGCGTACGGCGCGGAAGCCCGCCCGCAGCTCCTTCGGGGCGCCGGAGCGCTCCAGCTCGCCGGACTCCTGCTCGACGATCCGCAGGGCCTCGGGGACGTCGCCGGTCATGGCGGCGGCCTGCGCCAGGTCCAGCAGGGCCATGGCGCGGTGCTCGGTGCCGCCCTGGATGAGGCCGACGGTGCGGCGCAGCCGGGCGACCGCGTGCTCGGGGCCGTCGGCCAGTTCGATGTGGCCGAGCCGGCGCAGCAGTCCGGGCTCCTCTTCCGGCCCGCACTCGGCGAGGCCGCGCTCCAGGCAGACGCGGGCCTCCGCGAGCGCGCCGCCGGCGAGCGCCGCGTCGGCCGCGTCCACGAGCAGCCGCAGCGCCCAGCGCTCGCCCAGGGGAGCGGAGGGCAGCAGGTGCGCGGTGATGCGCTCGCGGGGGGCGCTGCTCGCGTAGAGGGCCCTGGCGGCCTCCGCGTGCAGCCGGGCCCGCTCGCTGGGCGGCATCCGGGCCCGGAAGGAGGCCATGACGAGGGGCTGGGCGAAGCCGATGCCGTCCTGGCCCTCCGTCAGGACGCCCCAGTGCACGAGCCGGTAGAGCAGGTCCGCGGCCTCGCCGGCGCCGATGCCGGCGAGGTGGGCGACGAGCGGGGCGCTCGCCCCGGGCGCGACGATCGACACGGCGTCGAGCACCGCGCCGACCCGGGAGGAGCTGCCGTCGAGCCGGGTCAGGAGGGTCTCGGCGACCTCCACCGGGCCCAGTCCGGCCACCCGGTGCGCGGAGACGACGCCCGGCGCGAGGCCCGTGCGCCGCAGCTCGCGCAGCAGCGCCTGGAGCAGCAGCGGATTGCCGCCGGTGGCCGCGCGGCAGGCCCGTACGAGGCCGGGGTCGGCGTGCTCGCCCGTGAAGGCGGACAGCAGATAGGCGACGCTGTCGCCGTTGAGGCCCTGCAGCACCGCGCGGCGGTGGAAGAACGAGGCGACCCCGGCGGGGGACTCGGCGCTCTGCGGCCCGGCCCCGGGGCCCGCCGGCCCTGGGCGGTCCACGCCGAGGGTGGCCAGCAGGAAGACCGGCAGGCCTTCCAGACGGGCCGTCAGATAGCCGAGCCAGCGCAGCGACGGGGTGTCCGTCCACTGCAGGTCGTCGATCGCGACCAGCAGGGGCGCGCCGGCCGTGGCGGCCGTGATCAGCCGGTGCATGCCGGCGGCCTCCGCGTCCCCGTCGCCCGGGTCCTCCTGCGCCGGGTCCGTGCCGAGCAGGCACAGCAGCTGGTCACGCATCTGGTGCAGGACGCCGTGGGCCCGGCTCCGCTCGCCCGGTCTGGCGCGTGCGGAGACCGTCCCGAACCCCCTGCTCCGGGCGGTCCGCAGCGCGGCCCGCACCAAGTGCGACTTGCCGGTGCCTATGCCCCCCTCCAGCAGCAGGCTGGCCCCCATGCCGGCCTCCGCTGCGGACAGGCCCCCGTCCAGGGCCGTCATTTCGCTGTCGCGGCTCAGCAACAGTCTCTCCCTCCCCTCGTACCTGCCGGGCCGTCACGGCGCCCGGCCCCCCGCCGCCCCCCGTACGCCGGAACCCGTGCGTCAGAAACCGTCGAAGACCCCGTGCCGGTGGCGCTCGCGCCAGGCACCGGTGGCCACGCCCTTCAGGACGACCTCGACCACGTCCTCCGCGAGCGCCGCGGTCACCGGCAGGTGCCCGAAGAGCACCCGGTAGTACGTGCTGGACGCCAGCATGTCCAGCAGCAGGTCGATGTCCGCGTCGGGGCGGATGTCCCCCCGCCGGATCCCGCGTCGCAGCGCCTCGGCCGTCGAGGCCCGGCGCGGGTGGAAGAAGCGCTCCAGGAAGAGGGCGTCCAGCTCCGGCTGGTCGGCGAGGTCGGCCACGAGGGCGGGCAGCACGCGCCGCCCGAGCGCGGTGCCGAAGGCCTGGCTGAGGGTGCCGATCCCGGCGATCAGGTCGCAGTGGGTGCAGCCGGTGTCCGGGGTCGGGGCGGTGCCCATCGTGGTGACCAGCGCGTCTACGACGAGGTGCTGGCGGGACTGCCAGCGCCGGCGCAGGGCGGGCTTGCTCGTGCCCGCACGGGCGGCCACCGCCTCAAGCGTCAGGTTCCCGTAGCCCGACTCGTTGAGGAGCTCCATCACCGCGGCGGGCACGGCTGCGTCGATGCGGCCGTCCCGCGGCCTGCCTGTGCGCTGCTGGCCGGCCTCGCGCTCTTCGGCCACCGCGCCGTTCGGGGTGTTCACCATGCGGCCAGTATAGGTAATCTGCTATTAATTACGTCCCGGAACGGAACGAAACTTGGGAGGTCGTTGTGTCGCAAGATGTGAACGAGAGGACGGAAGGGGCCGGTGAGCCGCTCGCGTCACCTGTCGCGGAGGGGGGCACGCCATCCTCGGCCGAGGTGCCGGCCGGGGGATCGGAGAGCGTGTTCGGCGGGGCCTACCGCGCGCTGACGCTCGGCGTCATCCTCTCCGTGAGCATGGTCGCCTTCGAGTCCCTGGGCGTGGCCACGGTCCTGCCCGACATCGCGAAGGACCTCGACGGCCTGGGCGCCTACGGCTGGGGCCTGTCCGCCCTGATGCTCGCCAACATCATCGGTACGGTGGTCGCCGGCCGCGCCGCCGACCGAAGCGGTCCCGTGCGCTCGATGGCCATCGGCATGCTGGTCTTCGCCGTCGGCTGCGCCGTGGCGGGCGCAGCGCCCACGTGGCCGCTCTTCCTGCTGGGCCGGGCGCTCCAGGGCCTCGGTGTCGGTGCTGTCATGAGCATGGCCTACACGGTGATCGGCCTCGCGTACCCCGAGAACCTCAGGGCCCGCATGTTCGCCCTGCTCTCCTCCGCGTGGACCATCCCCTCGCTGATCGGCCCCGTGATCGCCGGCACCCTCGCCGACTTCACCAGCTGGCGCGGCGTCTTCCTGCTGATGCTCCCCCTGATCGCCATCGCCGCCCTCCTCACCCTCCCGGGCCTGCGCCGCCTCGAGCGCCCGGCCGGCACCGCCGGCAGCAGCGCCCCCGCGGGCCCCTGGTGGAAGAGCCCGCTCGCCGCCAGCATCCTGCTCACCGCCGGCACCGCCCTGCTCCTGCAGGCCCTGCTGCTCAAGAACATCGTGCTGCTCGTCGTGCTCGCCCTCGTCGGCATCGCCGTCGCCGTGCCGACCCTGCGCCAGGTGACCCCCGCCGGCACGCTCAGCCTGCGTGCCGGAGTCGGTGCCGGCATCGGCATCCGCTTCCTGCTCTGCGGCGTCTACTTCGGCAGCGAGGCCTTCCTCCCGCTCGGCCTGCAGGAACTGCGCGGCGTGAACGCCTCCCTGGCCGGCCTCGGCCTGTCCGCCGGCGCCATCACCTGGGTCGTCGGCTCCGCCTGGCAGGCCAAGCGCGACGGCAAGGGCAACGGCCGCACCGGCAGCGTCACCATCGGCTTCACCATCCTCTTCGCCGGCCTCGTCGTCATGGCCGCGGCCGTCCTCGTCGAGGCGATCCCCCCGCTCGTCGCCATCGCCGGCTGGGCCCTCGGCGGCATCGGCATGGGCATCGGCTTCAACGCCGCCACCACCGACACCCTCGAACAGGCCCCTGCCGAGCAGCAGGGTCTCGTCAGCGGCTCCCTGCAGCTCGCCCAGACCCTTGCGACCGGTCTGATCTCCGGCATCGGCGGCGCCGCCATCGCCATGGCCCACCAGCACGACTCGACCACCCGGGCCGGGCTCCTGTTCACCTTCGTCATCACCGCGGTCCTCGCACTGGCCGGCGTCCTCGTCTCCCGGCGCCTGCGCCCCGCCCGGGCCGCCTGACGCCCGGGAACCAAGCACCTCAAGGAAGGAGACCGACCGTGGAGAACGTCCTCCTGCTGGGACTGAGCGCCCCCACCGAAGACGATCCGTACGGTGACCGGCTGCTTCGCGCGCTCTCGGCCCCCGGAGCCTCCGGCACCCGGCTCGTCGTCAGCACGGCGCCCTCCGTGCTGGCCCGCGCCGGCAGCGAGATCATCGCCCCGTCGCACCCCGTGGCCGACGCGCTCCGCCAGATGGCGTCGCTCGCCGACGGCATCGTCCTCACCACGCCCGAGACGGACGGCGCGCCGCCCGCCTCGCTGCGCACGCTCCTGAACTGGCTGACCTGGCCGACCGAGGGCTCGCCCCTCGTGGGCAAGCCCGTGGCCGTCCTCACCACCTGTGAGGAGCCCATCGCCGAGCAGAAGCCGTACTCCGAGGTCGAGCGGATGCTGTTCACGGCCGGTGCCACCATCATCGGCCCGCGCACCATCGTGCCCCGCGTGACCCGGGCCCTGCGCGAGGAGCCCGACGGGCAGGTCTCCTTCGGCGACCCGGGAGCGGCCGTGCGCCTGCTGTTCCACATCCACCGCACGGCCGCGGCCGCCCGGGAGAACGCGGGCCTGCCGCCCGCGGAGGACTTCCGGCCGTGGCTGCTGTGACGGCGGACGCCGGAAGGCCCCGACGGTGAGGACCGTCGGGGCCACGGGGGAACCGGCCCGCTGCCGGGCCGGCCTGCTCAGGCCGCCGTGCAGCGCAGCATCACCAGCGGCGGGTTGGCCAGGAAGTCCGCCCAGAACTCCGCGCCGAACGCGGCGAGACCGTCCTCCGGCACCTCGAGCGGCACCCAGGTGATGCCGGTGAAACCGGCCTGCCGCAGCGCGCCCTCGTAGACCTCGCGCCGCGGGTAGTTGGTCACGAACTCGATGGGCGAGTCCAGGAGCGCGGTGATCCGCACCCGCGGGCCCACCTCGCCCTCGCCCACCGGCTCGTAGCGGAAGCCGTACTTGTCCGTCGGCGGCCCGTCGAAGCGGAAGTCCGGCGCCTGGGTGAGCACGAAGAACTCGCCGCCCGGCCGCAGGTTGCGGTGCACGCCCCGGCACATCCACTCCATCGTGGCCGCGTCGTCGGCGTAGTTGAGCAGGTACACCGCCGTCGCCACGTCGAAGTGCCGGTCGAAGACCGGCAGGTCGGCGCCGTCGGCGACCTGGTAGCGCACCCCCAGGGGGCTGCGCTCCTCGATGGCCCGGGCCGCGGCCACCATCCCGTCGGAGACGTCGACGCCGAGGACGTCCGCCGCCCCCAGCCGCCTGGCCTGCCGGGTGTAGAAGCCCGTGCCGCAGGCCAGGTCCAGCACGGAACGGCCGCTCAGATCGCCGAGCATCCGCACGAAGCTGCCGCTCTCGGGGTAACGCGCCATGGGCAGCGACTTGAAGCCCTCGTAGGCCTCGCCGATGTCGTCGTACTGCTGGACGGTCATATGACTTCCTTTTCGAGGGGGGTGTCAGAGGTGGCGCCCGCGGACACGGGCTCGCGGCGCAGCCGGTCGCCGGCGAGGGCCATGCGCCGGCCCTGGTGCCGGGCGGCCGCCAGCGCCTGCGGGGTGGGCAGGGCCCCCGCCGACCGGGAGTGCGACGTGCCGTACGGATTGCCGCCCGCCGCGAAGACCGCGGGGTCGGTGTAGCCGGGCGGCACCACCACCGCGCCGCCGTGGTGCAGCACGTTGTTCAGGGCGAGCAGCGCCGATTCGCTGCCCGCGTGCGGCCGGGGGGTGCAGGTGAACCCACTGGCCGGCTTGCCCGCCAGCGGTCCCGGGCCGTCCTCGGGCTCCAGCGACTGCAGGAAGCCCAGCATGGAGGCGGCCATGGATCCCGACCGGACGCGTGCTCCGAAGAGCAGCGAGTCCGCCCAGGCCACGTCGTCCGGGGTGACGACGGCCGCCGGCGGGGCGCCGCCCGCGGGTCCGGGCAGGCCCGCCTCCCGCGCGGCCGCGGGCCCCGCCAGCCGGCGCAGCCGCACCTCGGCCCCCAGCTCCCGGGCGCCCGCCGCGCACTCCTGCGCCAGCATGCGGACCGTTTCGTCCTCGGCGCAGTGGACGACCGTGACCCGGGCGCGGCCGGCCGTGTCGTCCGCCCGGTCGGCGCGCCGCACCCGTGCCGTCGTGACGGCCAGCCGGTGGCCGGCCGCCCACGCGGCGGCCAGGTCGGCCTCCCCGACGGTGCCGTCGCGCACCGCCGAGACCGACAGCCCGTACGGATTGCCGCCCGTGGCCCGGCACTCGGCGCTGAAGGGGTCGGAGCCCAGCACCCACGCCCCCCAGTGGTAGACCGTCTGGAACAGCGCCAGCAGGGTGGCCTCGCGGCCGCCGTGCAGACACGTCGACGACGTCATGCCGGTCACGATCCGGTCGGCGAGCAGCCCCTGGGACCACAGCGGCGAGGTGCTCTCCAGGAACCGCTTGAACGGCGAGGAGGGGTTGCCGAAGTACGTGGGCGTGGCCAGCACCAGGCCGTCGGCCCAGAGCACGTCCTCCGGCGCGGCCTCCGGCTCCGGCCACGCCGCCACCGCCTTGTCGTCGGAGACCCGCACCAGCCGCACCTGCGCGCCGTACGCGCGCGCACCCTCGGCCGCGGCCTCCGCGAGGGCGCGCATCGTGCCGCGCCGGCTGTGGTGGACGACGGCGATCTTCGGGGTCACGGCGCCTCCTCCGGCTCCCGGCCGGCGGCGAGCGGGCGGGAGCGCAGCACCAGCCGGACGTCGTCGCCGAGCCGGGCGACCTCGTCCAGCTGCAGCCGCAGCGCCTCGCTCAGGGTGCCGGCCCCGAACCCGTCGAGCACCGCGCGCCCCCCGCCGCCGAGCAGCACGGGTGCGACGTAGGCCACGACGCGGTCGAGCATGCCCCGGGAGGCGAACTCCGCGGCGAGCCGTGCGCCGCCCTCCAGCAGGACGGAGCGCAGCCCCCGCTCGTAGAGGGCGCCCGTCAGGGCCGCGAGGTCGAGCCGGCCGCCGGTCTCCGGGAGGGCCAGGACCTCGTGCCCGTCCGGCAGTTCCGGCCGGGCGGCCGACTCGCCGACCACCACCAGGGTCGGGGCCGCGTCGTCCAGGACCCGCGCGCCGGGCCGGATGCTTCCGGTGCGGTCCAGCACGATCCGCAGCGGCGGCTTCCCAAAGACGCCGTGGCGCAGCCCCAGGTGGGGGTCGTCCGCGCGGAGCGTGCCCGAGCCGACCAGGACCGCGTCGTGCGTGGCGCGCAGTCCGTGGGCATCCGCCCGGGCCTCCGGGCCGGTGATCCAGCGCGAGGTGCCGTCGGGCGCGGCCGAGCGCCCGTCGAGCGTCCCGCCGAACTTCCACGTCACGCACGGCCGGCCGAGCCGGGTCGCGGTCAGCCAGAGCTCGTTGGCCCGCTCGGCCTCCTCGCGCAGCACGCCGCCCACGACCTCGATCCCCGCGGCGCGCAGCCGCCCGGCGCCGCCCGCGTGGCCGGGCACGGGGTCCGGCACCGCGTACACCACCCGGGCGACCCCGGCGGCGAGGAGCGCGTCCGCGCACGGGCCCGTACGGCCCCGGTGCGCGCACGGCTCCAGGGTGACGACGGCCGTCGTGCCCCGCGCGCGTTCCCCCGCGGCGGTCAGCGCCTCGACCTCGGCGTGCGGCCGGCCCGCCCCGAGGTGGAAGCCCTCGGCCACCGTGCCGCCGTCCGCGTCCAGCAGGACGCAGCCGACGACGGGGTTGGGGCTGGTGCGGCCCAGGCGGGTGACGGCGAGCTCCAGAGCCCGGCGCATGGCCGCCCGTTCGGCGGGGGTGGCGGTGAGCGCCGCCGTCACGGCGTCTCCGCGAGCCGGAAGCCCATCGCGTAGATCTCGCGCTTGTACCAGCCGTGCCGGCGCCGGCAGCGGGCGAGGTCGCCGAAGCGGGTGAAGCTCCCGCCGCGGGCGACGCGGTAGGCGCCCTGGGTGACGGCGAGGTCGTCGGCGATGTCCTCGCCGCCGGGGTAGGCGGCGTAGTCGTCGGCCACGTACTCCTCGACATTGCCCGCGAGGTCGTGCACGCCGAACGGCGAGCGGCCGGCCGGGAAGATCCCGATCGGCGTGGTCGCCAGCGGCCCCTCCTCGACGGTGTTGGCGGCGCCGGGGCGCCAGTCGTCGCCCCAGGGGAAGTCGCGCCCGTCCCCGCCGGAGGCGGCGTACTCCCACTCGGCCTCGGTCGGCAGCCGGAACCGGCGCCCGGTCCGGGCCGAGAGCCAGGCCGCGTAGGCGTCGGCGGCCTCGGGGCTCACGGTCCACACGGGGTGGTTGGCGAGCTGCTCCGGGTAGACGCCGAAGCGCCAGCTGGTCGGCAGCTCGGGGCGGCCGGTGTCCTCCAGGAACAGCCGGTACTCGGCGTTGGTGACGGGGTGCAGGGCGATCCGGAAGGCCGCGAGGTCCGCCTCGTAGACGGGGCACTCCTTGGCGATCCACTCCTCCTCGACGCCCGCGTGGCGCCAGCGGCCGGTGACCGCGGCCACCTCGCCGGGCGCAAGGCCGAGCCGGACCCGCGCGGCCGGCACGTCGGCCATCGGCGGGTCCTCGGGGCGGATCCGCGGGTCGCCGGTCAGGCCGAGGACGGTGCCGGCGGCGTGGCGGCGGGCGAACGGCTCGGCGGGGTCCTCCGCCACCCCGACGAGGACGTCCGGCGCGGCGGCCAGGAGGTCCCGGTGCCCGGCCAGGAGGTGCTGCGGGCCCCGTGCGGCGAAGGCGTCGGGCAGGCCCATGGCGGCCCGGTCGGTCAGGGTGTTGGGGTTGGCGAGGACGACCGGCGTGGTACTGCTGGTCATGTATTACCTTCCGTGAACGGCGGGGGCGGGGCTGCCGGCGAGCTCGGCGAGCGGCACGGCTTCGGCGAGGGCCCGGTATCCCGCGTCGTTGAGGTGGATGTGGTCGCCGCCGTCGAACGAGGCCCGGACCCGCTGCGGATCGGCCTGGTCGCGGACGGCCGCGTCGAAGTCGACGACGGCGTCGAAGTCGGCGCGGGCGGCGGGGGAGCGCAGGGCGGCGTTGACCTCGGTGCGCGCCTTCTCGGCCTCCGGGGTGTAGAAGGGCGAGTCCTTGAACGGCGTCAGGGTGCCCACCACGACCCGGATGTGCTGCTCGTGCAGCCGCCGGGCCATGCCGCGCAGCCCGTCGAGGACCTGCGCGGCGCTCGCCCGGGGCTCCAGCTGGAGGTCGTTGATGCCTTCGTAGAGGACGGCGGTGCGCACGCCCGGCCGGTCGATGACGTCGCGCTGCAGCCGTTTCGCGGCGGCCGTCCCGCGCTGCGGCCGGTCGGTCTCGCTGCCGTCGCGCAGGATGCGGTTGCCGCCGAGGCCCTCGTTGAGCACGCCGAGGCCCCGCGTGGCGGGGTCGGCGGTCAGCCGGCGGGCGAGGGCGTCGGTCCAGCGGGCGTTGCCGTCGAGAGTGGACTTCACGCCGTCGGTCTGCGAGTCGCCGAGCGCCACCACGGTGCCGCGCGCGCCCTTGCCCCGGACGTCGACGCCGGTGAGGAAGAACCAGGAGGTCTCGGAGCGGGTGAACGCCCCGTTCGCGGCGTCGGCCGCGTGGTCGCCCGGCTCCGAGACGTAGTTGGTCTGCTGGGCGAGCCAGTGCCAGGTCGTGGGGCCGGTCGGCTTCGGCAGGTGGACGCTCACCAGCAGGTCGCGGTCGGCGGGCACGTCGAAGGGGACGGGGTCGCTGACGACCTCGGCCCCGACGGGCACGGTGGTCCCGCCCGCCCCGTTGAAGGTGACCGGCCGCAGGGTGCCGGCGACAGGGGCGGGGGACGGCCCCGGGCCGGGCAGCGCGACGGTCGTCCGGCCGAGGGACAGCGGGGCGCTGCCGTGGGCGTTGGAGAAGCGCAGACGCAGCTCGCCGCCGGCTGCCGAGGTGTGCACGACCATGCGCACGGTGCGGTTGTCCAGGCCCTCCTTCGAGATGCCGTCGGGCGCGGCGGGCGCGGGGGCCGTGCCCCAGGTGCCGGTCCAGCCGCTCGCGTCGGCGTGCGCGGACGGCGTCCCGAGCAGCATGCAGGACAGCAGCGCGGCCGTTCCTGCCGCGGCGGCGCGGCGGTGGGTGTGACGGCTCATCGGCCGTCACCCTCGGTGCGGCGGAAGGTGCTGACGAGGTAGGTGAGGTCGCCGACGGCGCGGGGCACCTGGTGGGACCCGACGAGGGCGAAGCCGTGCCCGCCGACGAGCCCGGTCAGCTCCTGCTCGGTGAACTCGCGGTAGAGGCGGTTGCCGGCGTTGGCGTACAGGCCGCCCTTGCCGCCCGTCGCGTTGAAGACGGAGAGGGTCAGGAGGCCGCCGGGGCGCAGCAGCTCGTGGACGCGCCGCAAGTACGGTCCGTACGCCTCGGGGTGCTGGTGGTGGAAGCAGCCGTTGTCGAGCACCGCGTCGTACTCGGCGGTGCCCGGCAGGTCGAGCGCGGCCGTGGCCAGGAAGCGGGCCCGGCCCGGGTGCCCGGCGGTGAGGGTCTCCCACTCGGGGGAGGCGACCAGGTCGATGCCGGTCACCCGGTGCCCGCCGGCGAGGAGGATCGCGGCGTCGCGGCCGTGACCGGTGCCGATGTCGAGGACGTGCGCCTCCGGGGCGCCGGGGGCGTCCGCTCCGGCCCGGGCGCGGAGGGCGTCCATGAGCAGGCGCGGGGCCTGCCGCATCGCCTCCTCGCCGGTCCAGATGTCGCGTCCGCCGGCGTAGTGGTCGACGAAGTCGCTGCGCAGGACGTCGGCGTAACGGGTCTCGTCGAGCGGGGTGGCTTCGGTCTGCTCGACCGTGTACCGGTCTGCTATGGAATGGCTTTCGGCCATGAGGGACGGTCCTTCGTCTGCTGGAGCTCGGGTGGTGGTCGGTGCCGGGCGCTCGCGGGCATGGGTCGCGGGGAAGGCGGGCGCAGCCCTCGCCTTCCCCGCGACCGGTCCTGCTCGCCCCCGCCCTAGACGGCGGGCGTGTAGTACACCCGGCCGTCGTACGACGACGCGGCGAACGCCTTGCGCTCCTCGTCCCAGGTGAGGGACGAGATGCCCGCGGTGGTCGGGCGGACGACGGCGGTCCACTCACCGGTGGTGCGGTCGTAGAGCGCGATGCGGCCGTTGTAGCTGCCGGAGGCGACCACGCGGCCGTCGCCGGAGGCGGCGACGCACTTGATCGAGTGGGTGTGCGGGGTGTCGAGGACCTCGGCGCGCTGCTCCGGGTCCCAGATGCGCAGCTTCAGGTCGCGGCTGACGCTGGCGAACCAGCCGTCGCCCAGACCCGCGCAGCCGTTGGCGATCCGGTCGTGCGCGTCCTCGATCGTGGCGACCTTGGTGAGGTCGGAGATGCGGTACCAGGTCGCG
Source organism: Streptomyces roseoverticillatus (assembly GCF_000719265.1). Taxonomy (GTDB): domain Bacteria; phylum Actinomycetota; class Actinomycetes; order Streptomycetales; family Streptomycetaceae; genus Streptomyces; species Streptomyces roseoverticillatus. Next base: position 108,514 of record NZ_JOFL01000006.1, read on the forward strand.
GAGGCGTCGGCGGCCACGGAGAAGATGAGGTCGCCGGAGACCGCGACGCCCTTGACGGCGTTGGTGTGCAGCGGCAGGTCCTCGACGTGCTCGGCCTCGCCGGCGCCGGTCAGGCGCAGCAGCAGGCCCTCGCCGGTGTAGGCGCCGACGACCGCGTAGGAGGCGCCGTCGCGCTCGAAGGCGGCACCGCAGTTGAGCGGGGAGCGGTGCTGGTGGAGCTCACGGCCCGTCAGGGCGTCGAAGACCTTGCCGAGCTGGCCGCCGGAGAGGACCAGGCCGCCCAGCGGGGTGAGGAAGTTGCACAGGCTGCCCGTCCCGGCCACGACGGCGCCCTCGCGGTGCACGATGCCCGCGTCGCCGATGGTGAGCGCGCCGGAGGCGGTGGGCAGCACGGCGTTGACGCCCTGGGTGGGCGGCACCTCGGCGCTGTCCCAGGAGCGGCCCTCGTAGTCGTAGCCGCGGTAGCCGGCGCCGAAGGTCGCGAAGACCAGCCGGGAGCCGCCGGCGAAGGCGCAGGAGCGGGGCCAGACGTCGTCGGGCAGGGCGGTGGTGTCGCGCCGCTCGGGGCTGCCCGAGGCGACGTCCCACAGCTGCATGGTGCGGTCGTAGCTGAGGCTGACCAGCAGGTTGCGGGCGTCGTCGAGGACCAGGCGCTTGATGCCCGCCTCGTGGGCCGGCAGCACGGTGCGCTCGGTGGGGCCGACGACGATGATCTGCCCCTCGTCGTTGCCCGCGAAGATGGTGCCGCCGGAGGAGATCGCGATGGTGTCGGTCTCGATGCCGTCCATGTCGAGGTCGGCGATCAGGCCGCCGGTCTCCAGCGACCAGCGCTTGATGGTGCCGTCGTCGCTGGAGGAGATCAGCTCGTCGCTGTCGCGGGCCCACTCCACCGAGATGACGTCGGCGGTGTGGCCGGCGAAGCGGGCGACGAGGGCGCCCGTGAAGTCGTAGACCCGCACCCGGTGGTCCCGGGAGGCGGTGGCTATGAGCTCCTTGGACGGGTGGAAGACCGACATCTCCACGTCGTCCTCCTGGTCGGCGAGGACCGCGACCAGGCGCAGGTCCGGCACCGTCCACAGGCGGGCGGTGTAGTCGCTGGAGGAGGTGACCAGGTGGCGGCCGTCCGGCGAGAACGCGCACTGGTTGGCCAGGTGGTCGTGGAAGGAGCGGGCGAGGGCCGTTCCGGTCTGCTGGTCCCAGCAGATGACCTGGTTGTCGTAGCCGGCGGTGGCGACGTAGGCACCCTGCCACGCCGCGATGCCGCTGATGGGTCCCCGGTGCTGGATCACGCTGTTCCTTCCACGAGTTCGATCGAGTGGCCGCCGTACTCGGCCTTGGCGCGCAGGTAGTGGTCGTTGTTCTCGTTACGGAAGATTCCGGTACGGACCTGCTCCGCGATCTCGATGCCGTACGAGGCGAGCTGCGCGGCCTTGTCGGGGTTGTTGGTGTGCAGCCGGATCCGCGTCACGCCGAGCGCCTGCAGCATCTGGGCGGCCGAGCGGTAGTCCCGCAGGTCGTCCGAGAAGTTCAGCTCGCGGTTGGCGGCGAACGTGTCGAGGCCCTGGTCCTGCAGGCGGTAGGCGTCGAGCTTGTTGTACAGGCCGATGCCCCGGCCCTCCTGGCGCAGGTAGAGCAGGACGCCGCCGGACGCGGCGAGCAGCTGCATCGACTCGGTCAGCTGCGGACCGCAGTCGCACCGCGCGGAGCCGAAGACGTCGCCGGTCAGGCACTCGGAGTGCAGCCGGACCAGCGGGACGTCCGCGATCGGTCCGAACTGCACCGCCACGTGCTCGAGCCCGTCGCCGAGCCCGGTGAACGTCACCATCTGGCCGGGCGTCCAGGCCCCGTCGGCGCGCTGCACGGGGATCTCGACGCGGGCTCTGACGCCCACGGACCCCTCCGGCGGTTCCACCGACGCCCCGTGCAACGGGGTGTCCTCCCCATTGAGTGTTTTGGGCACTGCTTCCTCCCGTAGAACGAGCACGCCCCGAACCCCCGGGGCGCAGTTCCAGCATGGATGCGGAGGGCGGCGCGGACAGCACGGTCCGTACCGGTACGGGTACCGAGATCATTTGACGGCGGTACCGAACCATCCGGTCTGTTGATTGGGAAGACCGAAGCTTTCAGTGCGTCAGTTCGCGGCCCGGGAACCGGACGCTTCGGGATCTTCGGCCGGAGTTACGCACTGGAAAACCGGCCATCCGGTACCGTATTCCGGTTCGGTGGGACCGCAGGCACGACATGCCTGGTTGCACGGGCCGCACGGTCGATCGTCGTCGAGGCCGGCGAGCTTCCGCCACTACTCTTTCGGGCTAATCCCGCGCCCGGCGGGAACCGGCGCCGGGCCCCGCGCGGGTACCCCTCGCGCGTGTACCGCGACCTGCGTAACCGCCCCCCGCGGCGGTCCCCGCGCTGCTACCGTCGCGCGGCATGGAGCAGCTCTTCAGCGACGACGAACTCGCCCTCATCACGGAGGCCGCGCAGGAGTCGGGGATGGACCCCCGCGACTGGGTCCGTGCCGTGGTCCTGCAACTCCTCACCGACGACGCCTACATGGAGGACGATCCGCCGGCCGGCAACGGCCACGGCCGGGGGGACGGCCGCCCGCCGTACCGGCCGGACATGGAGCACGCCGTCTGGCCGGTCACCACGCACCGCGGCTCCGGCCGCAACATGCACGAACTGCACCACGCGGGATGCTGGGTACCGAAGGGCGGGGAGGAGACGATCACCACGGCGCAGGCCCGCGAAGAGCTCCTCGCCCGCAACGCCCTCCCGTGCGAGGCCTGTCAGCCGGAACGGTTCCTTACCCCGCTGGTCTAGCCGTCCCCGACAAGGGCTGCCGAGGCGCGCGGCGGCCCGTGCACGGCCCCGCCGGGGCGCGTGCACGGGCCGCCCGTGCGATCTCCTGCCGCTACGCTGCGGAGGCCGCCACCGGTTCCTCCTCCGGGGCGAGGAGCGAAGCGACGTGGCCGGCCAGGCCCTTGGCCGTCGGGTAGTTCCACAGGACCGTCACCGGCAGCCGCACGCCGAGCAGCTTCTCCAGCTGGGCGCAGACCCGCATCGACATCACCGAGTCGAGCCCGAGGTCGGTCAGCGGCCGCTCCGGGTCCAGTTCGCCCGCCGGCATCTTCATCTCGCGCGCCAGCCGTCCGGTGATCTCGTCGTGGACGCGGGCGGCGAGCTCCTCCGGCGGCAGCTCGCGCCACCGCGACGGCGCATCCGCCGCCTGCGCGCCCTGCGCCTCCGGGCCGGGCGCCGCCGCGGCGTCGTCCGCCGCCGTTCCGTTCTCGTGCAGCGCCCCGAAGCGCGTCCCGGGCAGCCAGGCCCGCAACTGCCCCCGCTCGTCGCTGATGACGATGTCCACGGTGTCCGTCGCCGGGTCCACGAGACGGATGTCGACCCAGCCGGTCTCCGGGGCCTCGCCCACCACCCGGACCTCGCGGATGTGCGCGGGCATGCGGACCGCGGGCGGGCCGCCGTAGATGACGGGGACGATGCCGAGCGCGGCGTCCAGCAGCGGCGCCCACGTGACCTGGTCGCCGGGCACGGCGGGCGCGTGCACGCGGGCGCGGATCACGCCCTCGCCGGTGTGCAGCTCCTCGACCGTCCACGGCCAGGCGATGCCCTCCACGCCGATGGCGTCCAGGCGGCCGATCACCACCGACGGGTCCGCGGCGGTGAGGCCCGCGGGGGCGGCCACGCAGAGCATGCCCGCCGGGAACGGCGGGGCGTCCGCGGCCATCGTGGACGAGGTGGTGTGGGTCAGCCAGTTGCCCGGCCCGGTCGACCCGGACGGGCCCGTGGGCCGCGTGCTCAGCCGCAGCGTCAGCCCCTCCTGCACGACCTGCACCTCGCGCGGCGTCGCCAGGGCCACCGGGAACTTCAGGGAGACGTCGAACAGCGCCTTGCTGCCGCCCTGCCCGGGCGCGGCCTCCAGGAACGTGTGGATGATCGAGGAGGCGGGGACGATCGACGTGCCGTGCAGCGCGTGGCCGCCGGGGAACGGCCGCACGGAGTCGTCCAGATAAGTGTTCCAGATGCGCAGCGGCGTCGTACCGGCCACGTCCACCGGCGGGCCGAGCAGCGTGTGCCCGGTGACGTCGTGCCCGTGCGCGACGACGGCGCCCGCGGGCAGCACCGCGTCGGTCCAGTAGCGGCGGTGCTGCCAGGCGATCGGGGGCAGCTCCGCGACCGGGCCGGCCGGGTAGTGCGCGCTCCAGTCGACCCTGGCGCCGTGGCTGTGCAGCGCGGCCAGGTTCAGCAGCAGCGTGCGCGCCTCCGGCTGGTTGCGGCGCAGGGTGTGGGCGACGTGACCGCCCGCCACGTCCAGGTGGGCCAGGGTCTCGCCGATGGAGTGGGCGACGACCGGGTGGGGCGAGACCTCCAGGAAGCGGCGGTGCCCGTCCTCGGCGGCGGCGGTGACGGCCTGGGCGAGGCGCACGGGGTTGCGCAGGTTGGCCACCCAGTAGCCGGCGTCGTGAAGGGCCCGCGCCCGGGGGTCGTCGAGGGCGGTGCTGTACAGCGGCACCTCGGGCGTACGGGGTTCCAGGCCGGCGAGGGCCTCGCGCAGCGCTTCCGTCAGCGGGTCCATGTGAGCGCTGTGGAAGGCGACGTCGGAGTTGACGGGGCGTACGGGTATGCCTTCGGCGCCCCAGTCCCGGACGAGGGCGGCCACCGCCTCCGCGTCGCCGGAGACCACGGTGGAGCCGGGGGAGGAGGCGATCGCGGCGCAGACCGCGGGGTTCCCGGCCAGCCGGGCGGCCACGTCCTCGAAGGGCAGCGCGGCCATGGCCATCGCGCCCTTGCCGGCGACCCGGCGCAGGAGCGCGGACCGGCGCCCGCTGAGGCGCGCGCCGTCCTCCAGGGACAGCGCGCCCGCGGCGACGGCCGCGGCGATCTCGCCCACGGAGTGGCCGATGACGGCGGCGGGCCGGTGCCCGTACGAGCGCCACACCTCGGCGAGCGCGACCTGCACCGCGAAGATCATCGACTGGGCGCGGTCGACGGCCTCGAAGTCCCCGGAGACGATGGCCTGCCTCGGAGAGAAGCCCAGCTCGGTGCGGAACACCGGCTCCAGGCGGTCGATGACGCCGGCGAACACGGCGTTGTCCGCAAGGAGTTCACGGGCCATGCCGGACCAGTGCGAGCCGTGCCCGGAGAAGACCCACACCGCGCCGTCGCCGGAGCCCGGGCGGGCCGTGCCCTCCGCGACGTTGTCCAGGTCCTGCTCCTCGCCCCCTTCCGCGGCCACGGCCCGGAGGGCGGCCACGAGCTCCGCCCGGCCGTCCGCCACGACGGTGACCCGGTGCTCCAGGTGGGAGCGCCGGACGGCCAGCGTCTGGCCGACCGAGGACAGCGGGGTGTCGGGTTGCCGCTCCAGCCAGTCGGCGAGCCGGCACGCGTACTCCGCGGCGCCCGCCCGGTTCCGGTAGGACAGCGGGAACAGCCGCGGTCCGCCCGGCAGCGGCTCCTCTCCGGCGCCCTCGGCGGGCTCGGGCGCCTCCTCCAGGACGACGTGGCCGATCGTGCCGCCGTAGCCGTACCCCGAGACGCCCGCGCGCCGCGGCGCGTCGCCCTTGGGCCAGACCTGGTGCTCGGTGACCAGCCGCAGCCCCCACTCCTCCCACGGGATGTCCGGGCTGGGCTCGCTCGTGAGGACCGTCGCCGCCATTTCGGCGTGCCGGAGCATCAGCGTGGCCTTGATGATGCCCGCGACGCCCGAGGCCGGCTCGGCGTGCCCGATGTTCGACTTCACCGAGCCGATCCAGCAGGGCTTGTCGGCGGGCCGGTCCACGCCGAAGACCGCGTGCAGGCCGGACGCCTCCACCGGGTCGCCGAGCCGGGTGCCCGTGCCGTGCGCCTCGATGTAGCCCGCCGTCGCCGGGTCCAGGCCCGCCCGCTGCCAGGCCAGCCGGAGCAGGTCGCGCTGGGCGTCGGGGTTGGGGGCCATGATGCCGCTGGTCCGGCCGTCCTGCGCGACGGCCGTTCCCTTGATCACGGCAAGGACGCGGTCGCCGTCGCGCGTCGCGTCGGACAGCCGCTTGAGGACGAGCACGCCGCACCCCTCGGCGCGCCCGTACCCGTCGCCCTCGGCGTCGAACGGCTTGCTGCGCCCGTCCGGGGAGAGCGCGCCGGCCGCCTCCAGGGTGAGGGTGTAGGCGGGGGAGAGGATGATGTTCACGCCGCCCGCGAGGGCGAGCGAGGTCTCGCCCGTCAGCAGGGACTGGCAGGCCAGGTGGACGGCCACCAGGGAGGCGGAGCAGGCCGAGTCCAGCACGAAGCTCGGCCCGTGCAGGTCCAGCACGTGCGAGACGCGGTTGGCGATGCCGGTCAGCTGGGCGCCGATGCCCGTCCAGGGCTCGATACGGGGCAGGTCCTCCAGCAGCCGGCGCCCGTAGTCGTCCGAGCAGGTGCCGATGTAGACCCCGGCGTCGGACCCGGCCACCGAGCGGGGCGCCATCCCGGCGTTCTCCAGCGCCTCCCAGGCGACCTCCAGCACCAGCCGCTGCTGGGGGTCCATCAGCTCGACCTCGCGCGGGGCGATGCCGAAGAATTCGGCGTCGAATCCGTCGACGTCGCCGATGAAGTTTCCCGGCCGCTCGGCCCTGCGCAGGGCCTCGGTGAACTCGGGGCCGATCCGGGTGTAGGCGCGCCAGCGGTCCTCCGGCGTGGATTCCACCGAGACCTTCCCGCCGGCCAGGAAGTCCCAGAAGGATTCGGGTGAGTCGATGCCGCCGGGGAAACGGCAGCCAATGCCGACGAGAGCCACTGATTCTTGAATGGGCATGCGTGTCTATTCCGTTCGTCGCTGCGGGCGCGGATGCATGACTGGACTTACGCACGAGTGAATTCTTGATGGCTTCTTGACGCGTTATGCGGTCCTTGTACAACGTTCACACGCTGTGTATGGCCGGTCCATACAGGACGGCGGACGTTGTCAACTCGGGGAGCGCAACGTCTGCTGTGTGAACGTCACGACCCCGTAGGAAGAGGGGTGTTACCCACGGTCACCCACCGTTTCAGGCCAGTAAAAGCGGCCGGTACGGGGCCGATTTTGCAGTACGTTCCGCCGTGTCCCATGATTGTGACCGCGCGTCAGGCGGATGCCGGCGCTTCACGAGTGCGTGATGCATGCGTTCTCGTTGAACAGTCAACCGGAGGGCGGCGAGCACCGGCTCCGCCCGGCCGGAAACCCATCCCTATTCTCTGAAGCAGGCAAAGGCAGCATGCCCGTCCATCAGCTATCGGACCTCATACGTTATGTCCGTCACAACTCCCCGTTCTATGCGGACCTCTACGCGGACCTCCCGCCGGACGTGGACTGCCTCACCGACCTGCCGGTGGTGGGGCAGAGCGATTTCTGGGCGGCCAACACCCTCCAGGACAATCGCGTCCTGACCGCCCCCCTCGAAGAGGCCTCGGTCTTCAAGACGGGCGGCACCACCGGCGCCCCGAAATTCTCCTGCTACACCCGCGAGGAATGGCAGGAGTTCGTGACCGCCTTCGGCCACGGCCTCGTCGACGCCGGGCTCCGCCCCGGCCACCGCGTCGCGGACCTCTTCTACGCCGGGGAGCTCTACGCCAGCTTCCTCTTCATTCTCGACTCCCTCTCCCACGCGCCCGTGAGCAGCGTCCGCCTGCCCATCGGCGGCGGCGCCCCGCTCGAGACGACCGTCCCCACCCTGCGCGACTTCGCCGCCCAGGTCGTCGCCGGCACCCCGACCACCCTGTGCCGCCTCGCCGAGCACCTGATCGCCGACGGCGAGCAGCTGGCTGACGTCGAGCTGCTGTTCTTCGGCGGCGAGGCCCTCTTCGACGACCAGCGCCGCCTGCTGGCCCGCGCCTTCCCCAACGCCGAGCCCCGCTCGCTCGGCTACGCCAGCGTCGACGCAGGCCTCCTCGGCCGCCCCGTGCCCGGTGCGGCGGACGCCCGCACGCACCGCGCCTTCACCCCGCACACCGTCGTCGAGATCCTCGACGACGCCACGGACGAGCCCATCCGCGAGGCGGGCCGCCCCGGCCGCGTCGTCGTCACCCAGCTCTTCCGCCGCCTCATGCCCGTCATCCGCTACCCCGCGGGCGACCGCGCCGAGTGGACCGACCCCGAGGCGGGCGTCTTCCGCATCCTCGGCCGCGCCGAGGAAGGCGTGCGCGTCGGCCCCGTCTCGCTCTACTCGCAGGACGCCCAGGCCGCCGTCGCCGCCGCCGACACCGACGGCCGCGTGGTCGGCATGCAGCTCGTCGTCCGCCGCTGGGACGGCCGCGACGGCCTCGTGCTGCGCCTCGCCGTCTCTCCTGACGACCCCGGCTCCGAGGACCCGGCCGGGCTGGACGCCCTCGCCAAGTCCGTCGTGACGGAGCTCGAAGAGGCCCGCCCCTTCTACCCCGACGCAGTCAACACGGGCTTCGTCCACCCCCTCTCCGTCGAGTGGGTGCGCCACCGCGACCTCGTCGTCAACCCGCGCTCCGGCAAGCTGGTCCGCGTCATCGACGAAAGGCCCACGGCATGACCGCCGCCCCCGCGGCCGGCCGCCGGCTGCCGCTCGTCCTGCGCAACCGCGCCTTCGGCGCCGTCTGGCTCGGCCAGGTGCTCACCCAGGCCGCCGTCCGCATGTTCCAGGTCGGCGTCTCCTGGTGGCTCGTCGCCTACGCAGTCTCCGGCGGCAACGGCCTCGCCTCCGGCCTCTTCATGGCCGTCAGCACCCTGCCCGCCGTGGCCCTCGCCCCCGTCGTCGCCCGGGCGATCGGCCGCTTCGCCCACCGCTCGGTGCTGCGCACCGCGGCCGGCGGCGCCGCCGTGGCCGCGACGGCCCTCGCCGCCTGGGCGTACGCCAGTGACCTGCCGATCGCCGCGGCCTACGCCGCGACCCTCGTGCTGGCCACCTGCCAGGCCTTCTTCGACCCCTGCCTGACCACCTCCGTCCCCGAACTCGTCGACGACGAGGACATCGAGGCCGCGACCGGCTTCGAGCTGTCCACCCAGTCCCTCGCGAGCCTCGGCGGCGCCCTCCTCGGCGCGCTCATCGTCGACCGCGCCGGCATCCCCGGCCTCGCCGCCGGATGCGCCACCGCCTACGCGGCCGCCGCCGTGCTCATCGCGACCGTCCGCTTCCGCACACCGGCCGCGGGCGAAGGCGAAGGGGAGGCGGGCGACGAGGCCGGCCCGCGCACGCTGCGCCAGGTCCTGGCCGGACTCCCCTTCGTCCGCGCCATCCTGATCTGCTTCACCGCGGCCAACCTCTTCACCACCGCCGTGTTCATCGTCATGCCGCTCTACACCAAGTCGGTGCTGCACGGCGACGGCGCCACGGTCGCCCTGCTGGAGGCCGCGCTCGGCACCGGCACCCTCATCGGCTCCTTCACCGGCGCGCGCGTCCCGGGCCGGCCCACCGCCGTCGGCTCCGCCTGCCTCGGCGCGATGGCCCTCGCCCTCGCCGTCCCCGGCCTCGTCGGCGAACGCCCCGTCATCGCGGGCGCCCTCGCCGTGACCGGCTGGTGCGTCGGCGTCATCGGCGTGCGCTTCGTGGCGCTCTTCCAGCGCCTCGTGCCCACCGCCGACAAGCCCGCCTTCTTCGCCGTCATGCAGGCCGTGCTCGGCGCCACCTTCCCCGTGGCCTCGCTGCTCTTCGGCCTCCTGGGCGACCACCTGTCCGCCCAGACCCTGTGCCTGATCCAGGCGGCCGGCCTCGTCCCCGCGGCGTTCGCGCTGGCCCTGCTCCGCGGAGGTCCGTCGGACGGCCCGGCGGAAGCGGCTGCGGGCGGACCCGCGGACGGGACCACGCAGGAGCCTGCCCGAACGACTGCGGGTGAGCCCGCGACGTCGTTCACGGACGGGTCGCCGACGGCGGCCGCGGGGAAGCCCGCGGAGGCCATCGCTGTGGCCTCCGCGCCGGCACGCGCAGGGGAGTCCGCCGAGGACTTCCCCCGTACCCCGGCGGCGGCCGACGCCGCAGGAGGCGCGAGGTGAGCGCCCCGGCCGTCCCAGCCGTCGAGCAGGCCGCGCCCGGTGACATCGCCGAGCTCCGCCAGCTCTACTACGCCGTCTACGGACCGCACTACCCCACGGCGCTCGGCACCGACCCCGCCGTGATGGCCCGGCTCATCGAGGACCCGCACACCCTCTGGCTCGTCACCCGCTGCCCGCGCACCGGAGCCCTCACCGGCTCCGCCGCGGTGCACGGCGAGCCCGGCAGCCGCCTCGGCCGCCTCGAAGGGCTCGCCGTCCACCCCGGCCAGCGCGGGTCCGGGATCGCCGGCCTGCTCACCGACGCCCTGTGCCGGCGCACGCTGGACGCCGGCCGCCTCGACTCGGTCTACGCCACGGTCCGCACCGTCAGCGCCGGACCGCAGCGCGTCGTCAGCCGCAACGGCTTCCGCCCCATGGGCGTCCTGCCCAACGCCGTGGACGTCGACAGCCGCGAGAGCCTCGCGCTCTACGCGCGTTACTCGCCCGGCGTGCTGGAGCGGCGCGCCCCCGTCGCCGAAGTGCCCGGCCCGCTCCTGCCCCTGCTGCGCACCGCGGAGCGGACCCTGGGCATCAGCTACGAGCACACCCGCGCCACCGCCCCGGCCCCGGCCCCCGCGGCGCCCCCCGCCGCGGAGCTGGAGATGATCGAGGCACCGGCGTTCGTCCGCCGCCGCTTCCGCGACCGCTTCCCCGACGCGGCCCACTGGTTCTACCCCCTGCACACGCCCAACGTGCTGCTCGTGCCCGACGACGGGAGCTTCGAGGTCTACGGCTGCCTCAACCGGGCCGGCGGCTACTGCGCCCTCGTCGCCTCCCACCCCGGCCCGGCCGGCGCGGCCGCCCACCTCGAACCGGTCACCCGCGCCCTGACCCGCGCCGGCGCCGGCTACGTCGAAGCCCTGCTCCCGCTGGACCGGCACGACCTGCTCTCCGCCGGCCTCGCCCAGGGCTTCATCCCCAGCGCCCTCTACCCGGCCATGCGCCGGGAGGGCGACGGCTTCCACGACTACGTCGTGATGTCCCGGACCACCGAGCAGATCGACTTCCGCGGCATGGTCGCCGACGCGGCCCTGCAGCCCTTCCTGGATTCCTACGTGTCGGCCTGGGCGTCGACGTATCTGCCCTCACGCGAGGTTGCCTCATGACACTCACCGCACCCCTCAACCCCCATCTCGCCCCGGTCACCGTCCCCGACCCGGACGCGCTCGCACACGTACAGCGCCTGTGCGACCTGACCGACCCCTACACCTCCGGCCCCGCCGAGGAGGAGCTGTTCGCCGCCGCCATGGCCGAGAGCCACGCCTGGCACCGCGACCGCTCCCCGTTCTTCCGCGACCTCCACACGGCCACCGGTGAGGACGCGCCCTACCGTGCGCCCCTCGTCCACGCCAACTTCTTCAAGCGCCACGAAGTGCTGTCCATCCCCCGCGAGGACGTCCACCTGCACCTGACGTCGTCCGGCACCACCGGGCAGAAGTCGCAGATGTTCTTCGACGAGTGGACCATCCGCTCCGCCCAGCGCATGGTCGCCCGCATCTTCGAGCGCAACGGCTGGATCACCCCCGAGCAGCCCGTCAACTACCTGCTCTACAGCTACGAGCCCGCCCGCGACCTCAAGCTCGGCACGTCCTTCACGGACAACTACCTGTGCGACTTCGCCCCGGCCCGCCAGGTCGAGTACGCCCTGCGCAACACCGGCGGCGGCCACGAGTTCGACCCCTTCGGCTGCATCGCCGCCCTGCGCCGCTTCGCCGAGGACGACGCCCCCGTCCGCATCCTCGGCTTCCCCGCCTTCCTCTGGTTCACCCTGGAGCGCATGCGCGCCATGGGCCTGCCGCCCCTGCGGCTGCCCGAGGACTCGCTGATCATCCTCGGCGGCGGCTGGAAGGGCCACACCGACCAGCAGATCGGCAAGCACGAGCTCTACGCCCGCGTCACCGAACAGCTCGGCATCCCCTCCGAGCGGATCCGCGACACCTTCGGCTCCGTCGAGCACTGCATCCCCTACATCGAGTGCTCCCACCACAACCTGCACGCGCCGGTGTGGTCCCGGGTGTTCATCCGCTCCACCCGCACCCTCGAACCGCTGCCGTACGGCGAGAAGGGCTACCTGCACCTCGTCTCCCCGTACATCACCTCCGTGCCCGCCCAGAGCGTCGTCATGGGCGACCTCGCCTCCCTCCACCCCGGCGAGGAGTGCGGCTGCGAGCTGGAGACGCCGTGGTTCACCATTCACGGCCGCGCCGGAGTGAGCCGCAACAAGAGCTGCGCGGTGGCCGCCGCCGAGCTGATGAAGGGAATGTCATGACCGAGGCAGATTTTTCGATGGATCCGATGAACCACCACTACTGGCAGGGCGCCTTCATCGGCGACGACGAGGCCGCACGCCGCCTGCAGACCCTGCCCACCGCCGTCGAACAGGCGCTTTCCGCCCCGCTCGACACCGAGACCGTCCTCGCCGCCTGCGACACCCTGGCGAAGGCCCTGCGCGACCCGGCCCACCCGGTCCGCGCCCGGCTGGCACCCCACGTGCCCGCCGGCGAGGACGCCGGCGCGCTCCTCGGCGAGCTCGCCGCCTTCCTGGACCGCGGCGCCCTCAGCCGCAAGCTCCGCCGCGAACTGGGCGGCACCGCGCCGCAGCGCCTGACCCGCCCCGACGCCAAGGAGACCGTCTACGAGGCGTGGGCCCCCGTCGGCCTCGTCGCCCACATCGCCCCCGGCAACGCCGCCACCGTCGCCCCCCTCAGCCTGATCGAGGGCCTCCTCGCCGGCAACGTCAACGTCCTCAAGACGAGCAGCGCCGACACCCTCCTCGCCCAGCACCTCCTCGCCGAGCTCGCCGCCCTGGACCCGACCGGCGCCGTCGCCGACCGGGTCATCGTGCTGCGCTTCTCGTCGGGCCGCCAGGCCTGGCTGAAGCTCATGTGCGCCCCGGCCGACGCCGTCGCCGTCTGGGGCGGCGAGGCCGCCGTCGAGGGCGTCGCCGCCCACGTCCCGCCGGGCGCGCGCCTTGTCGAGTGGGGCCACAAGATCTCGTTCGCCTACCTCACGCGCGACGCGTGGGCCGACGAGGCGACGCTCGCCGCCCTCGCCGCCGACGTGTGCCTCTTCGAACAGCAGGCCTGCTCCAGCCCCCAGGTCGTCTACCTCGACACCGAGGACGCCGACGAGGTCTTCGCCTTCGCGGAGCGCTTCGCCGCCGTCCTCGCCGGGATGCCCCCGGCCGAGGAGGAGCCCCTCGACCCCGCCGAGGAGGCCGAGCTCACCACCACCGAGCTCATCGCCCGCCTGGAGGAGCACCTCGGCCTGACCCGCGTCATCGCCGCCCCCGACGGCTCCTGGCGCGTCATGGCCGACACCCGCCCGGCGCTCACCGCCTCCCCGCTGCACCGCAGCGTCTGGGTCAAGCCCCTGCCGCGCAAGGGCCTGATCGGCGCCCTGCGCCCCATGCGCCGCTACCTGCAGACCGCCGGCATCGCCGGCAGCCGCACGGACGTCGCGGAGCTGTCCGCCACGGTCCTCGCCGCCGGCGCCACCCGCGTCACCCCCGTCGGCGCCATGACCGCCGGCTACTCCGGCGAACCCCACGACGGCGTCTACGCCCTCCAGCGCTACAGCCGCCGCGTCGCCGTCCAGGCCGACGAGCGCTTCGCCACGACCGCCTGCCTCGACGACCTGGCCCGCGCAGCCGACTTCCCGGCGCCCACCGGACCGCTGCTGGACAAGGCGGCCGTCCAGGACCTCAACCGCGACGTCGCCCGCGGCGACGCCGAGCTGTACTTCCGCAGCGGCGGCAGCACCGGCGCCCCCGCCCTGTCCCTCTTCAGCTGGGACGACTACGACACCCAGATGCACGCCGCCGCCCGCGGCCTGCTCGCCGCCGGCTACGACCCGGCCCGCGACCGCACCGCCAACCTCTTCTACTGCGGCGGCATGTACGGCAGCTTCATCAGCTTCTTCTCCATCCTGGAGCGGCTGGGCGGCGTCCAGATACCCATGGCCGCGGGCCCCGACCACCGCGCCACCGCCGAGGCGATCGTCGCCCACGAGGTCGACACCCTCTTCGGCATGCCCTCCTACCTCTGGCAGCTCCTCCACGAACAACAGGACGCGCTGCGCTCGTACGGCGGCATCCGCAAGATCTTCTACGGTGGCGAGCACTTCACCGAGGAGCAGCGCCGCACCCTCGCCGAGACCTTCGGCATCGAGGTCATCCGCTCCATCACCTACGGCAGCACCGACCTCGGCCCCCTCGGCTACCAGTGCGCCGAGAGCACCGGCAGCGTCCACCACCTCCACGCCGACCTGCACACGCTGGAGATCCTCGACGTCGCCGCCGACAGGCCGGTGGAGCCGGGGGAGACCGGGCGACTGGTCTTCACCACCCGCGCCCGCCGCGGCCAGCACCTCGACCGCTACGTCATCGGCGATCTCGGCCGCGCCCTGCCCGGCCGCTGCCCCTGCGGCAGCCACGCCCCCCGGTTCGAACTCCTCGGCCGGCTCGGCGACGTGATGCGCGTCGCGACGTACTTCCTCAACTACCGCCGCTTCGTGGCGATCGCGGAGGAGAGCCTGCGCTTCGTCGGCGAACTGCAGGTCCTCCTCGGCCACGACGGCCCGCGGGAGAGCCTCACGGTCCGCATGGAGCGCACGGCCACGACGGACGCGGACGCGGCCCGCGAGGCCTTCCTCGCCGGCTACCCCGAACTGCGCACCGCCGTCGACGAGAAACTGCTCGCCCTCACCGTCGAAACCGTCGACGGCGCGTCCCTGGACCGCACCCCGGCCAGCGGCAAGCTGCGCACGGTGGTGGACAACCGGTAGCAGACGCCCCGCGCATTGACGAGCGCCCGCCCCTGACGGAGCGACCCCGCGTCCCTTAGGGGCGCGGGGAACTGCGCGACCAGCCACGGACGGCCCGCAGGTGTCCAACCGCGCCTCCGGTGGAGGTCTCCGGCTGCCAGTCGGCCGCAAAGGCACGGGCCGGGTTGGCGACGAACACCTGCTGTGTGAAGTCCTCGCCGAGTTCCGCTGCCAACGCCGGCCGAAGCCTGCGCAGCAGGTACGGCATGCCCGGGCCGTCCGCCGACGAGCGGGCCGCGGCCGTCGTGGTGTCGCCGCCCAGCAGGACCCGGTCGGCGTGGCCCGCCCCGGCGAGGGCCGTCAGCGCGTCGAACAGCCGCCAGTCCGTGGCGTGGTGGGCGCGCGACGGGCCGTCGAAGGCGAGGAAGGCCCCTTCCCGGGCGGCCCGGAGCGGCGCGCGCAGGTCGGGGAAGCGGTTGAGATGGCCGAGGACGACCCGGCCGGGCGGGACGTCCAGCTCCCCGCACAGCAGGTCCAGCACCTCCAGGGCGCCCGTGCCGAGTTCTAGGTGGACGGCGACGGCCGCGCCCGTCGCGTGGTGCGCCTGCGCGGCGGCGGCCATGACGTGCCGCGCGTGCTCGTCGAGGCCGTGGAAGCCCCCGGCGACCTTCACCAGCCCGGCCCGGACCGGCCCCTCCGTCAGATCCCGGACGAACAGCTCCGCGAGCCGGTCCCGGTCGCGCTCCAGGTACTCCCGTGCGTAGTGCACCGCCTGGTGCAGCCCCGTCGCGGCGACCACGTGCGCCCCCGTCGCCGAGGCCAGCGCCGCGAGGTCGGCCCGCCGCCGTCCCATCCCACGGGGCGTCCACTGCACCACGGCCTGCCCGCCGAGCGCGCGGAAGGCGCGCAACTCCTCGCCCGCCGCTTCCGCGTCGTCCAGCTCCTGGCCGGGCAGCCGGGGGCTGCGCATGAACAGGTGGTCGTGCGCGTCGCAGACCCCCAGCTCCGCTGCGGGGACGTCCCCCAGAACGGTCCGTACGACAGGCCTCACGACGACTCCTCCGGTCCGGGCGTGCAAGCGACATGATCACTGTAACGGGTGAACCGTTACGATGTCCGCATGACCGATGAGGACCGCCTGGCCTTCCGCTTCGACTGCGGTGCCACCTGGCTCAACCTGCTCGCCACCCGCGGCCGGCACTTCAGCGCGCACCCGGTCGAGCGCCTGGCCACTGCGCAGCGGCTGGCGGAGTGGCTCGACCGCAGCGAACTGCCGCCCGCCCGGCCGCCCGGCGCCGAGGACCTCCGCCGCGCCCACACCCTGCGGGAGACCCTGCGCCCCCTCGCCCTGTCCGTCGCGGAGGAACGGCCGCCGCCGGCCGAAGCCGTCGAGGGGCTGACCCGTTTCCTCGGCGAGGAGCACGATCCCGTACGGCTCGTCGCGGCGGACCGGCTGCTGCGCGAGCCGCCGGCCACCACGGGAGCGGCCCTCGCCCGCATCGCCCGGCAGGCCGCCGACCACCTCACCGGCCCCGAACGCCGCACCCTCTCCGTCTGCCCCGAGCACGACTGCCGCGGCGTCTTCGCCAACCCCACCGGCCGCCGCCGTTGGTGCCCTTCACCGTCCTGCGCGAGCCGCGGCCGCGTCCGGGCCTTCCGCGAGCGCCACCGTACGACCTGAGGCGGTGTCAGCCGTCCGGTGACGCCGCCCGGTGGAGGGCGCGAGCGAGCACCCTCCACCGAGCGGCGGCGAACAGCCTCCGCGGAGCATTCCTCCGGCGCCGAGCAGACCTGACCGCCCGGTACGGCACCACCGGACTCCGTCAGCCGACCGGCTGGCCGCCCGGAGCCCGCACCGGCGCGCGCAGCAGCGTCGTCAGCCGGGTGCCCGACGTGCCCAGGCCCGTCGGGGTGCCCACCGGCGGTGCCGAGAGCGCCGGGGTGGTGGCCTTGTGGCGCAGGAGGTCCTCCTCGCCGTAGCGGCGGCAACCGTGGTGCCAGTTGAGGATCCCGGCCATCCAGTCCTGCAGCTCCCGGGCGTACTGCCTGAGGCCCGCGCGGGCCTCCTCGTCGAGCTCGAAGTCCTCGAAGAGGACCGGCAGCTGATGGTCGACCACGTACTGGAACTCCCGCATCCGGGAGGCCAGGAGATCGCTGACGATGCCCAGCGCCTCCTCGCGCCCGCAGTCGAAGAAGTTCCCGACGACCAGCACGGCGTTGTGGATCTCGCCCTCGAACTGGATCTCCTTCTGGTACGAGAAGACGTCGTTCATCAGGATGGCGTAGTCCATGGCCGCGTTCTCCATGGCCTGCACCGGCTGGGTGCGGTAGATCTCCGGCGGCACCGCCGCGCCGAGGCCGTTGCGGCAGAGCGTCAGGGTCATGTCGGACCCGAAGGTGTGGCGGCGCATCTCGATGTAGTCCACCGGCTCGGGGACGCGGTGCTGCTTCTGGTTCCACAGCTCCCACAGCCAGGCGTCGAGCATCGCCTTGACGGCGGCGTGGAGACCGGCGCGCTCCTCCCTGCTCATGGCTGCGGTGGTGCGCGCCCACAGGTCGGCCAGGCCGAGCTCCAGGACGTGCTCCGGGGGCGGGGTGACGGGGGAGTCCACCGGCATGAACAGCAGGAGCCGCTCCGTGCAGGCCTGCGCCGCGGCCATGCCGGCCGCCCCCGTGTGCCCGCCGAACACCACGGGGTAGTAGTCGTCGCCGTACGTGCCCCAGGTCAGCCAGTCCGTCGCCACGTCGAGCTCCTCGGCGGTGCCTTCCGGGTGGAGTCCCGCGGCGCACAGGGCGAAGTCGTAGTCCGCGAGCTTCTCCTCGGTCCACAGCCCGGAGCCGGGGAGGGCCGGGTCGGGGGCCAGCATCCCCATGCGGTGCCCCCAGGCGAGGTTGTTCCGCCGGGAGGCGTCCAGGTGGGGGTTGAGCCGCAGCGGGTACGGCATGGGGAAGTCGGGCAGCGGCAGGTGGCCCACCGTCTGGAAGGGCACGTGCGTGTGCTTGCGCAGCCGCGCCGGCGTGGACGCCACGACGGAGGCGAACTGGCGCGCCGCTGAGGTGCCCAGCCCGAGCGGCCCGCCGAGCAGCGCTTCGGGGGTGTTGACCGCGTCCTGCGGGGCGTCGTTCATGTAGCGGCTGGAGCGCATGTGCCATTCGTGGCCGCCGGACTGCCAGTCCTGGAGCCCCTTGACGTAGGCGAAGACGTCGTGCCGGGCCTGCGGGTCCAGGCCGTGGAGCTCGAAGAGCGGCGCCAGTTCGGTCAGGGCGGTGTGCTCGAACTGCTGGAGCCGTGAGGTGAGCCAGTCGTTGACGGTGTCGGCGGCCTGCTGGGTGCCGCAGCCCAGGAACCGCTCCAGCACGAGGACGGCGTTGGCCAGCTCGCCCTCGCTCTGAGTCTCCCGCTCGTACGAGAAGAGGTCGTTGCGCAGGTGCACGCTGTCCGCGAAGGTGTCCTTGAGCACGCGCATCGGCCGGCTCGCGGCGATCGCCTCGGGGACCTCGGCGCCCGCCGCGAACTCGACGAGGCCCGCCGACCAGGGGGCGCCGCCCACCTTGCGGCGCATCTCGATGTACTCGACCGGGTTGGCGATCCGGCCCTCGTTGATGTTGGACAGTTCCCAGATCGACTCGTTGAGCAGGTGCCGCGTGCTCTCGGTGAAGCGGCGGCGCCAGTCCTCCGACATGGCCGGGGCCGTCCGGGCCCACAGGTCGGCCAGGCCCGCCTCGACCTGGTTGGTGGGCTCGGGGGTCTTGCCGCAGTCGAGGGGCATGAAGGCGGGCAGCCGGTCGAGATAGGCCTTCGCGCCGGCCATGTCACCGGTGCGCTTGAAGACGTCGAGGAAGTGGTCGTCGAAGAAGAACACCCAGACGTACCAGTCGGTGACGAGATCGAGCACCGGGCCGGAGGCCTCCGGGTGGGTGTACGAGCACAGCAGGGCGTAGTCGTGCGCGTCCAGATCCGCCTCGTCCCAGATGCCGGAGCCCTCCAGCATGTTCATCTCGCGGGCCCAGGCCCTGGAGTGCTCGCGGGCGCCTTCCAGATGGGGGTTCAGGCGCGCGGGGTAAGGCATGTAGAAGGAGGGGAGTTCGAAGGGGTGTGACATGGCCGCCCACGCTAGTTCGCGTGCCCCGGGCAGGTAGATCGGAAGGTCGTATTTCCCCTCAATGAGGTGAAAGCCGGAGCCCGCCGCTTAAGGATCTTTAAAACGGTGACGCCGCTTCCGTGCGGGACGGCGCACCGGCGCACGCCGTCCCGCACGGTGACCGCCGCACTACCTTGCGTACCGAGATCTGTTCGGCCCGCGTAATGTCGGCCCCATGGGCGATGAAGCGCTGCAGAAGGACGTACTGGACGAACTGGGCGAGGACCGCATCCAGGAGCTCGCGGGGGAGCTCGGCACCGACGCCGACGGGGCGACGCAGATGGTGCGCGAGACCGTCGCGGCCCTCCCCGAGGACCTCACCCGCGAGAACGGCAACGGAGCGGCCCCGGCCGGAGCGGCCGGCCTCGGCGGGTTCGGCGGTCTCGCGCAGGGGCTGGGCGGCACCGGCCTAGGCGGCGGGCTGATGTCCGGCGTCCTCGGCAGGATCACCAAACCCGTCGCCGAGACCGTCGCCAAACGTACGGGCCTGCCGGCCGCCCAGGTCGCCCGGGCGCTCGAACTGCTCCTGCCCGTCGTCATGACCGCCATCGCCAAGCGCCGGGGAAGGAAGCGGTAGACCGCACGGCCCGCGGGACGGCCGCCGCACCGCCGCGGCCGTCCCGCCGGGCGGCGGCGGGCGCAGGCCCCGGGGGCGGCCGGCGGCTCCCCGCGGCGGATCCGGCGGGCGCACCGGGCGGCTCGCATAACATCGTGCTGTATCCCGGCCCCGCACAGAGGGCCGCCGCCAGCCGACGATGGACCCCCCGAGTGCCCCGATCCGCCCGTCCCGACGCCGGGAGAGCCGTGCCGCGCCCGCGTACCGCGCCCCGCAGGCGCCCCCTGCGGGCGCTCGGGGCGCTGGCCGCGCTCGCGGCGGCGGTGACCGCGGTGACGGGGTGCGCGAGCGCGGGCGAGCCGGTCGGCGCCGGACGCACGGCCCCCGCCTCGGCGCCCTCCAGGCTCTGGCCGCAGGCGACGCCCGCGCCCTCGCCGAGCGGGCCGCAGCACGACGGCGAGACGGCCGAGAAGGTCCCCGGCGTCGCCCCCGTCCCCTCCGGCGACATCCACAAACTCGATGCGTACGCCCTGGTCAAGGCCGAGGTCGCGGCCAACCGCAAGACCACCGGAGCGGACGCCCTCGACGACGCCACCGCGGCCAAGCTGGCCTCGTCGTGCTCCGCCGCGCGGCAGCAGCGGAACTGCCCCATGCGCAAGCCCGTCTACAGCGACCTCACCGGCGACGGCCGCGACGACCTGGTCGTCGGCATCGAGATGGAGGACCACTTCCTCTCGCTGCGCGCCTACACCCTGGTCAAGGGCGAGCCCACGCGCGTCCTGTCGACCATCGCCCAGCCCTCGTCCATCGAGGTGGCGGGCCGCGACCTCATCGTCTGGGAGCCCTGGACGACCCCCCACTACGCCCTGCGCTCCGTCTACACCTGGAACGCCCAGACCCACTACATGGACTTCCGGCGCTACGAGATCCGCCGCGCCGAGAACCCCGCCTCCTCCGGCACGCAGCGCGACGGCGAGGGGCGCTCGTGACCGCCGCCCGGCCGCGGGGCCTGCGGGCCCGGCTCCGCAGGCTCTCCCGCCTCGGCTCGCTCTACGGGAAGTTCACGCTCTTCCTCGCCGTCGTGTGCTGCGTCGTCGCGACCGTGCTCGGCGTCCTCGTGCACGTCATCGTCACCCGCCAGACCGTTCACCAGGCCCGGTCCGAGGCCCTCGCGCGGCTCGACTCCGCCACCAAGGCCTACGCGTCCGGCGACCCGATGCACCACCCCGCGTCCCTGAACCCGTCCGACCTCCCGCGGCGGCTCCGGGAGATGGCGCTGCGCGGCGAGCGCGGCACCGCCCTCGGCGACCACGACGGCACCCCCACCATGTGGGCCGCCGGGCCCGCCGACGCCGGCGTCATCACCGCCCGCTTCGACTACCGGCACAGCAAGGACACCATCGACGGCCTCGACCGGGCCATCGCCGGCTCCGCCACGCTGGCCATCGGCGGCACCCTGCTCATCGGCGTCTTCGCCGTCTCGCGGGTCACCCGCCGGCTGCACCGCACCGCCGACGTGGCCCGCCGCATCAGCGCGGGCGACCTCGACGCCCGCGTCGCCGACCCGCGCACCACGCGCCCCGCCCGCGAGCAGGACGAGGTCGCCGCCGTCGCCGCGGCGCTCGACGCCATGGCGGGCACCCTGCAGGCCCGGCTGCAGAGCGAGCAGCGCTTCACCGCCGATGTCGCCCACGAGCTGCGCACCCCGCTCGCCGGCCTGCAGGCCGCCGCGGACCTGCTGCCGCCGGGCCGCCCCACCGAGCTCGTGCGCGACCGGGTGCAGACCCTGCGCCGCCTCACCGAGGACCTGCTGGAGATCTCCCGGCTCGACTCGCTGACGGAGCAGGCCGACCTGGACGCGCACTTTCTCGGGCAGCTCACCGAGCGGGCCGTCCGCGCCTCCGGACTGGAGGCCGAGGTCCACGTCGTACGGGACGCGTGCGTGGAGACCGACCGGCGCCGCCTGGAGCGGGTGCTGAGCAACCTGCTCGCCAACGCCCACCGGCACGGCCGCCCGCCCGTCGTCGTCACCGTCGACGGCCCGGTCGTCTCCATCCGCGACCACGGCGAGGGCTACCCGGGCTACCTCCTCGAAGGCGGCCCGCAGCGCTTCCGCACCGAGCCGACGCGCACCGGCGGCAAGGGGCACGGCCTGGGCCTGACCATCGCCATCGGCCAGGCCCGCACCATCCACGCGGAGCTCACGTTCGCCAACGCCCCCGGCGGCGGCGCGCTGACCACCCTGACGCTGCCCGAGTACGACGAGTACGCGGCGCGGCCGGAGGAGCCGGAGTAGCCGGGCGGCCCGGCCGCGGCGGGTCGAGCCGCGGGCGCCGGTGCCCGGCGACGTGCCGGCGCACATTACCTCCCGCCGTAACGGCGTATCACCACGACGGCGGGGGTCCGGCGGACTCCGGAGATCTGTGGATCAGGCCGCTCGAGCCCCGGCGGGGACCGCGGCCCGGGTGCCGAACCAGCGGGACAGCGCGCCGCCGAGCGCGCCGGCCGCGTCCGGGAGGGAAGCCGCGTCCGCGGCCCACGCCGTGAAGCCGTCCGGGCGGACCAGCAGCCCCGCCAGCTCCGGGCACTCCGGCGCCGCGGCGGTCACCACCGACACCCGGTCGCCGTACCCCTCGGCGGCGGCCCGTATCGCGGGCGCGTCCGCGAGGTCCAGGAGGAGGGCGCGGCCGTCGTGGAGGTGGTCGGCGAGCCTGCCGCCGCCGGCGAGTTCGAGGTCCGGGGCGCTGCCGCCGACGAGCGGGTGGTCGCCGGGTGCGGCCATGGAGTCGTGGCGCTGCCACACGCCGGAGATCTTCTTGGTGAAGAACGTCGTGCCGGCGACGGTGTTCGCGTACTCCGCGACCACCTCGCGCAGCGCCATCGCGTGGGACTCGGGCCGCATCAGCGCGACCTGGGCCCGGGTCCACTCCAGCACCCAAGCGCCGATGGGGTGCCGCTCGGCGGTGTAGGTGTCCAGCAGGCCCTCGGGCGCCCAGCCGCGTACGGTGGCGGCGAGCTTCCAGCCGAGGTTCATCGCGTCGCCGATGCCGAGGTTCAGGCCCTGGCCGCCGAACGGCGAGTGCACGTGGGCGGCGTCCCCGGCCAGCAGCACCCGCCCGGAGCGGTAGTCGGCGGCCTGGCGGGCGTTGTCGGTGAAGCGGGTGGCGGTGTGCACGGCGGTGACGGTGACGTCGGCGCCGGAGACGTGGCGCAGGGCGGCCTGCAGCTCCCCGGCGGTGATGGGGGCGTCGCGGTCGGCGGGCGGCCCGTCGAACTCGACGGTGAGGATGCGCCCGGGGAACGGCCCGTGCGCGTAGGTGCCCGTGGGCGTCCGGTTCCAGCCCTTGCCGAGGGCCTCGGCGCCCTCCATCGTCACCATCGCCTGATGCCCCGTGATGGACGGGTCGGTGCCGGGGAAGGCGAAGCCGCCGAGCTTGCGGACCGTGCTGCGGCCGCCGTCGCAGCCCACCAGCCAGCCCGCCCGGACCGCGGTGCCGCCCACGTGCACGGTGACGCCCTCGTCGTCCGCGTCGAAGCCCGTCAGCTCCGCGCCGCGGCGCACCTCCACGCCCAGCTCCGCGGCCCGCTCACCGAGCAGGCGCTCCAGGGGTTCCTGGGGGACGAAGCCGACGTCCCCGGCCGGGCCGGCGCCCGCGAAGTCGGGGTCGGCGGTGTCCAGCAGGGCGCCGCTGAGCGGGATGCCGGCGAAGTGCCCGGCGAACTTGGGCGGCATCTTCACCGGGCCGCCGCGGCCGCCCTGCTGCTGCGCCATGAAACCGCTGATGCGGTCGAGGTTCTCCTGCTGGATCGCGGCCAGGGCGGGCAGCAGGCCGCGCCGGTAGAAGGCCTCCGCGGAGGGCGTGTTGATGGCCCCCGCCTTGATGGTCGTGTCGACCTCGGTCAGCCGCTCGACGACGAGGACGTCCACCCCCGCCAGCCGCAGCTCGCACGCCAGCGTCAGCCCGACCGGTCCTGCTCCTGCCACAACAACGTCGTAGTCCATAGCCTTGACTATAGTCACTAAAAGTTTATGCCGGGTATAGTTTTCTCCATGATTTCCGACCCGGCTTCCCGGCCCGCCCCCGACGACGGACTCTCCCTGCGCGAGCGGAAGAAGCAGCAGACCCGGCAGCGGATCTCCGACGTGGCCACACGGCTCTTCGCCGCCCGCGGCTTCGACAAGGTGACCGTCGCGGAGGTCGCCGAGGCCGCCGGCGTCTCGGCGATGACGGTCTTCAACCACTTCGCGCGCAAGGAGGACCTCTACCTCGACCGGATCCCGGAAGCGCTCGCCCTCTTCACCCGGGCCGTCCGCGAACGGCGCCCCGGCGAGACCGCCGCCGAGCCCGTCCGCCGCCTCTTCCTCGGACTCGCCGACGCGCGCCACCCCCTCGGCGCCCTGGGCGACACGTTCCCGGCGTTCTGGCGCGTCATCCTGGACTCGCCCGCCCTGCGCGCCCGCGTCCGCGAAGCCGTCGAGGAACTGGAAGGCGCCGTCGCGCAGGCCGTCGCCGAGACGACCGGAGCCCGCCCCGGCGACCCGGTGCCCCGGCTGACCGCGGCCCTCACCGTCACCGCCTACCGCACCGTCTGCGCCACCACCATGGCCCGGCTGCTGGCGGGCGAGCGCGCTGACGACGCCGCCCCCGGCCACCGCGCGCTCATCGACACCACGTTCGACGCCCTGGAGGCGGCGCTGCGGGCGCTCGGCGGCCCGGCCCGCGCGCCCGGGAGCCCCTGACGCGCCCGGTGTAGCCTCAGCCGCATGCCACCGCAGCCTCGCCGCCACCGGCCGTGGACCGCGGCCCTCGTCGAGGAACGGCCCCGCCCCGAGCGCATACGGACCCGCGCCGGGGGCTGGCGGCTCGCCGTGGCCACAGTGTGCTTCGGCGCCTTCATGGGCCAGCTCGACGCGAGCATCGTCACCCTCGCCTACGGCGGGCTGCGCAGCGAGTTCCACGCCTCGCTGGCCGCCGTCGAGTGGGTCTCGCTGGCCTACCTCCTCACGCTCGTCGCCCTGCTGGTGCCGGTGGGCCGGCTCGCGGACGCCCACGGCCGCAAGCTGTTCTACCTCTACGGGTTCCTGGTCTTCACCCTCGCCTCCGCCGCCTGCGCCCTCGCCCCGTCCCTCGGCGTCCTCGTCGGGTTCCGGGTGCTGCAGGCCGCCGGGGCCGCGATGATGCAGGCCAACAGCGTGGCCCTGGTGACCACCAGCGCCCCGCGCGGGAAGATGCGCGCCGCCCTCGGCGTGCAGGCCGCGGCCCAGGCCCTGGGGCTCGCCCTCGGCCCGACCGTCGGCGGCGCCCTGGTGGCCGGGCTCGGCTGGCGCTGGGTCTTCGCGGTCAACGTGCCCGTCGGCGTCGCCGCCCTCGTCGCCGGCCAGTACCTGCTGCCCCGCACCCGTACGCGCAGCCCCGTGGCCGGTGCCGACCGGCTCGGCCCGGTGCTCCTGGCGGTCGCGACCACCTCGCTGCTGCTGGGCCTGTCCATGCTGTCCGGCCTGTCCGTGCCCGTCTGGGCCGTCGCCGCCCTGTTCGCCCTCGCCGCCGTGGCGGCCCGGGGCTTCGCGCTGCGCGAGCGGCGCGCCGCCCGCCCGCTGGTCGACCCCGCCCTGCTGCGGCGCCGGGCCGTCGCCACGGGGCTCGCCGGGGCGCTCGGCGCCTACCTCGTCCTCTTCGGCCCGCTCGTGCTCGTGCCGGTCGTGCTGACCGGCGCCGGCTCCTCCGAGCTGCACGCCGGACTGGTCCTGACGGCCCTTCCGGCCGGCTTCGCGCTGGCGGCGACCTGCGCGGACCGCGTCCTGCCCGTGGCGCTCGGCGACCGGGCCCGGTGCCTGCTCGGCGCGGCCGTCGCGGCCGCCGCCCTGGCCGCGATGCTCGCCCTGCCGCTGACCGCCGTACCGCTGGTGCCGCTCCTCGCGCTCCTCGGCCTGGGCCTCGGCACCTTCACGCCCGCCAACAACGCCCTGGTCATGGGGGCGGTGCCGGCCTCCGCCTCCGGCACCGGGGGCGGGCTGGTCAATATGGTCCGCGGCCTCGGGACCGCCCTCGGCATCGCCCTGGTCACCCTCGCCCTCCACCTCTCCGGGGCGGCCGGACCGCACCGGGCCGTCGCCGTCCTGCTGGGCGTCGCGCTCCTCGTCGCCGTCGCCGTGGCGCTCGGCCCGCCGACACGCCGTAACACGAGCCGCACATCACCCGGACGACCCGCACGAGGCGCCGGACGCTAGCGGGACAAGTACCGTCCGCGGCATGAGGTCCGTACTCGCACCCTCCCTCTCCCTCCCCCTCGCCGCCACCCTGCTGGCATGCGGTCTCACCGGCTGCGCGAGCCGTGACGAGGCGGCAGGCCGGCCGGATCTGACCCGCTATTACGACCAGGAGATCTCCTGGGAACCCTGCTCCCGGGAGCAGGACAGGACGGTCAGGGACGAGACGCGCAACGCCGGCCGCACGGCCGAGTGCGCCCGCCTCACCGTCCCCCACAGCTACGACGACCCCGCCAAGGGCGAGCTGCGGCTCGCCCTCATGCGCTACCGCGCCGCGGACCGGGACCACCGCCTCGGCTCCCTCGTCGTCGGCTTCGGCGGCCCGGGCGCGTCCGGGCTCGGACAGCTCGGCGCCCGCGGCCCGGACGGCTTCGGCAAGGCCGCCGGCCGCTACGACCTCGTCGCCTTCGACCCGCGCGGCGCCGGCGCCAGCTCCCCGGTCCGCTGCGGCACCGGCGACGGCCTCCCGGACGCCGCCCGCGGCCGG
The DNA here is from genome assembly GCF_000719265.1 of Streptomyces roseoverticillatus. Taxonomy (GTDB): domain Bacteria; phylum Actinomycetota; class Actinomycetes; order Streptomycetales; family Streptomycetaceae; genus Streptomyces; species Streptomyces roseoverticillatus. Next base: position 134,740 of record NZ_JOFL01000006.1, read on the forward strand.
GACGACGACGCGGACGGCGCAGGCGACGCCTCCGAACTCGCCGACCGCATCGGCGACCGGGCCAAGGCCCTGCACGACTGCGCCAAGCGCACCGGGCCCGTCCTGCCCTACCTCGGCACCGTCCACGCCGCCAAGGACCTGGACGTGCTGCGTGCCGCCCTCGGCGAGGACAGGCTGAACTACCTCGGCTACGCGCAGGGCACCCGGCTCGGCGCCGCCTACGCCCACCGCTACCCGCACAAGGTCGGCCGCATGGTCATGGACAGCGTCGACGACCCGGCGCCCGACCTGCGCAGGAACGCCCTCGCCCGCACCGCCGCCTACCAGAAGGCCCTGCGCCACGCGGTGGAGATCTGCACCCGGCGCGGCGACGAGGACTGCATCCTCGGCTCCGACACCGACCGCGCCATGGAGACCGTCACCGCGGCCTTCAACCGCCTCGACGAACACCCGCTGCCGTGGGTGAACGGCACCACCCTCGACCGGGAGGCGGCCGTCACCCAGACCATGGGCCTCCTGCGGTCCCGCGAGGGCCTCCCCGAGGCCCCCAACCTCCTCGCGGCCATCGTCCACCGGCTGCGCCCCGGGGAGGCCGCGCACATGGCCCGGGAAGCCGTCGCCCGCGCCGGCGGCAAGGACACCGGAGACCGTGCCGGTGCCGGTTCCGCGACGGCGGCCGTCAACTGCGCCGACACCAGGAGCCGTTACACCGCCGACCAGGTAGCCGCCGCCTACGACGACTTCGTCGAGGCGTCCCCCGTCTTCGGCCCCGCCCTGGCCGCCGGCATGGCCGCGTGCACCGGATGGCCGCAGGCCGGGGACGACGGCTCCCACGACGTCGCCGCCCCCCGCGCCCCGAAGATCCTCCTGCACACCCCCGAGTTCGACCCCGCGACCCCCGTGGCGTGGCTGCGCCGCATGGCCCGGGCCCTCGGCCCGTCGGCGGTCACCATGACGGACACGGGCGGCGGGCACGGCGTCTACGGCTCGTCGGACGCCGACTGCGTCAACGAGAAGGTCGACGCGTTCCTCCTGGACGGGAGGCTGCCGGCCGACCGGACCCGCTGCACCTGACGCACCGGCGGCCTTCCGGTGCTCCATTGGAGGGGGAGTGACGGCCGGGCTGATGCGCCACGCCCGGCACCCGGGCAGGCATCAGCCCGTAGGGCGTCACCGAACGAAATGGAGTGTGCAGGATGCGTATGGGACACCGGTTCACGGCCGCAGCGGCAGCCCTCGTCCTGGCGACAGCACCGGCAGGTGCCGCGCTCGCCTGCGACAAGGGGGAGGAGACGGACAAGAAGACGGAGTACACGGCCGAGCACACGGCGGACAAGAAGTCGGAGAAGAAGCCGGGAGAGCAGCACGGGAAGAAGCCGGGGAAGAAGCACGGGAAGAGGACGGGGACCAGGGCGGAGACCGACGGCGCCTTCCTGAGGACGGCCCGCCAGGCCGGTCTGGCGGAGATCGCCATGAGCAGGGACGCCGCGAAGAACGCCGTCATGCCGTGCGTCAAGAAGACGGCCGAGACCCTCGTCAAGGACCACACCACGATGGACAAGGAGCTCAGGGATCTGGCCCGCCGCCTGAAGGTGACCCTGCCCGGCAAGGAGACGACCGAGCAGCGCAGGTCGCTGCGCGACATGCGCAAGAAGGCGCACAAACGGGAGTACGACACGCTCTGGCTCAAGGCCGCGGAGGCCGGGCACGTCCAGGCCCTCGAACTCCTCGACGACGAGATCGCCAAGGGGAAGAACGCCGAGGTGCGCGAGGCGGCCCGGATGGCGAGACCCATCATCGCCGCTCACCTGGCGAAAGTGCAGGTGTGCCAGAAGGAACGCTGACGGGCCGCCGGCCGCGGGCCGCCCCGGCGCTCAGCCGGCCGCGGCCGGCGGCTGCTCTCGGCCCGGATCGTCGAGCGCGGCGTCGGGCTCGGCGTGCGGCCCGGCGGCGCTCGCCTCCTCCGGCGCCGCCCCGAGGAGCACCCTCGCGGCGGGCGGCGCGCGGCAGGTCCGCCCGCCGCCCGCATATTTCAGGCTGCAGCTATCTTTCCCGCCCGAACCGCCACTGAAGCATTCATCTCCGCCGGAACCCATGCAGTTCCCGGGAGGCTCCCGGCCACGGCGAAGCCGATGTATCGGCCAATGAAGTCCCGGCGTGCGTAGCCCTGCTGCAGCCGCCCCCGTCCGTCGTTCTACGGGGGTCGGCCCGTATCTGATGGGGTATCAGTCGGTCGTATCCGGAGAAAAGCGGCCGGGGGACGGCCGGACTGCTACGGAATTGAGACAGGCCTGGTCATGCCCTGCCCTGCCCGCATGGCATCCTGGGCCGTCATGAGTTCTGCCGGACGGGATCGGCGGATGTCCGGGGATTACGAGGATGCATCAATGAGACTCTGCTTCCTGGTGGAGGAGCAGTACCGGCACGACGGCATGCCGGTGGATGTCATCCGCCAACTCAGGTCCTGGGGCCACCACGTGGACGTGCTCAGGCCCGGCGGCTCGCTCCTCAGGCTCTCCGACGCGGTGGCCGCCGGCCGCCACGACGCCTGGGTCCTCAAGACCGTCTCCGGCGGCCCCGGCCTCACCCTGCTGGAAGCCGCGGCCGGCGCCGGCCTCACCACCGTCAACGACGCCCGCGCCATCCGCGGCGTGCGCGACAAGGTGCTGGCCGCCGTGACCGCCGAGCGGCACGGCCTGCCGGTGCCCGTCACCTACGCGGCCCTGCGCATCGAGGACTTCGCGGAGGTTCCCGCGGCCGCCTACCCGCTCGTCGTCAAGCCCGCCGACGGCAGCTCCGGCCGCGCCGTACGGCTCGTGCCCTCCCCGGACCGGCTCACGGACCCGGCCTCCCGCGACGAGTCGCCCCACGGCGGCATGCTCATCGCCCAGCCCTACGTCCCCAACTCCGGCACCGACCTCAAGGTGTACTGCGTCGACGGCCGGCTCTACGCCACCGAGCGCTGCTCCCCCCTCCACCCCGACCAGCCCGCCGTCGAACGGCAGGTGCCGCTCGGCGCGGAGGTGGCCGCCATCGCCGCCCGCGTCGGCGAGGTCTTCGGCCTCGACCTGTACGGCGTGGACGTCGTCCTCGGGCCCGACGGCCCCGTCGTCGTCGACGTCAACGACTTCCCCAGCTTCCGTCAGGTCCCCGACGCGGTCGCCCGCGTGGCCTGGGCGATCCTGCGGCTCGCCGACGCGGGAGGCGAGCGGCCCCTGCCCGCGGCGGGCGCCTCCGCCGCGCTGCCCCTCGGCGGCGCCCCGGGCGGCGACGCATGAGGATAGGCCTGCTCACGCCCTCCCCCGACCACCCGCTGCTCGCCGCCGCCACGGCTCTGCTGACGCCCCGCCACCACGTGGCCGCCCTGGACCCCGCGACCGCCGCCGACCCCCCGGTCGGCGACCTCGCCGACGTCTACCTGCTCAAGACCCGCACCCCCCGTGCCCTCGCCTTCGCCCGCCGCCTCGAAGAGCGCGGCGCGCCCGTGCTGAACTCGGCCGGCTCGACCGCGCAAGTCCAGGACCGGACCGCCATGGCCGGCATCGCCCTGCGGGCCGGCCTCCCCTTCGTCGCCACCGCCACCGAGCCCTCCCTCGTGGGCCTGGCCGCCCGCGGCGACCTGTCCTACCCCGTCGTGATCAAGAGCCGGCACAGCCGCCGCCACGACCTGGTGGCCCGCGTCGACGACCCCGTACGGCTCGCCGTGCTCGCGGCCGAGTGGGGCGACGAGCCCGTCGTGGTGCAGCGCTTCACCCCCAACGACGGCTGGGACCACAAGCTGTGGGTCGTCGGCGACCACGTCTTCGCCGGCCTCCGCCGCTCCGAACTCGCGCCCCCCGCCGGCACGGGCACCGAGTCCCTGCCCACCGACCGGCTGCCGGCGGGCTGGCTCGACGTCGTCCGGCGCGTCGGCGAGGTCTTCGCCCTGGACGTGTACGGCGTCGACCTCCTCGACGTCGCCGGAACGCCCCTCATCGTCGACGTCAACGCCTTCCCGGGCATCCGCGGCCAGTCCGGCGCGCCGGAGGCGCTGGCGTCCTTGACGCTCAGCACGGCGGCGGGCGCGCACCGCCCCCGCGCACTGGCCCCGGCCCAGCCGGTGAGCTGACGGTCTTTCTTCCGCCGCGGCGGCGAGCGACCACTGGCGTGGTGCCCGGCGGTGCCGAACGGTCTGAGGCGTGGACGGCACCGCCGGTCAGGCCGGTGGTGGCTGAGCGCCGCGGCGGCGGGTTCATGGAAGACAGGGCCTGCGTCTGCTGGGAGCGGCCCTCGACCGCGGGTTCGTGGGGGTGCGCCCTGCGCCTCAGGGCGGGCCGCCGTTCGTGCGGATGGTGCGCGAACCCCCGCCCGTACGGGACAAGGGGATTCGACTCATCCGTCCCAGTTGTCCGCCCCGTCACAGTCCGCGGCCCGGGCCGGCCCGGGCCGTGACTCTCTCCCTCCGCAGCCGTTGACCCGGCCAGATCAGTCCTCATGCAAAACGGGGCTGCCGAAGGCCGTACGACGATCCCACCCGGAGCGCCGGCGGGCCCGGGCCCCGCGCCGGCGGAATCCGCGCGGCGCCGGAGACCGGGCTACCGACCGCCGTCCGCGCGGGCCGTCGCGGCCCTTCCGACCGGCGGCCGTCTCTCGGCGCGAATCCGCGCTGTGACGGCGGGAGACGGCCGCCACACCTTCGTGAGGGACACCGACGCCGAGGTGAGGGAACCCGCATGAGCCTGCTCCGCAAGATCCGTGAGACCGGCCGGGTGGCCGAGGACGCCCCGCCCCGCCCGGCCGGGGACCCGCCGCTGGGCGCCGCGGAACTGGCCGGCTCGGCCCACGTGCGCTGCATCGACGCCGGCTCCTGCAACGGCTGCGAGATCGAGATCGCGGCGGCCTTCGGACCGGTGTACGACGCCGAGCGCTACGGGGCCCGCCTGGTGGCCTCGCCCCGCCACGCCGACGTGGCCCTCGTGACCGGCGCCGTCACCCGCAACATGGCCGAGCCGCTGCGCCGCACCGTCGCCGCGATGCCCCGCCCCCGCCTGGTGGTCGCCGTGGGCGACTGCGCGATCGGCTGCGGGGAGTTCGCCGGCGGCCACGGCGTGGAGGGCGCGGTCGGCGACGTCGTCCCCGTCGACCTGCAGGTGCCGGGCTGCCCGCCGGAGCCGGAGCGGATCGTGGCGGCGCTGCGCGTCGTGACCGGCCGGTGAGCCCGTACGGGACGTTCCGGAAGCCGGCGGCGGGGGCGGCGGGGGCCGGAAGACCGGCGCCCGGGAGCCGTTCGATAGGCACTCGCACCCGTACCCGTACCCCCGCGGGGCAGGCCGCATGAGCTCGGCCGAGTCCGCGACGGTGGTGGCCGCGGGCCTCGCCGGCGCGGGGGTGCTGGCGGGCATGCTCCTGCCGGGCCGGATCCGGGTCGTCGCCGTGGGCCTGTGCACGGCGGGGCTGGGCGGCGCGGGAGTCGCGGGCGGCGTCGCGGCCCTGGGCGGCACCCGCTGGTCCGCGCACCTGCCGGGCCTGCTGCCGCTGGCCGGACTGCACCTGGCCGTCGACGCCCTCTCGGGGCTGTTCATGGCCGTCGCCGGCGCCGTGGTCCTGGCGGTCGCCGTGTACGGCATCGGCTACGCGTCGGGGCGCGGCCCGCGCGGCCCCGCCTCGCGCGGCGTCCAGTCGGCCCTGCCGGTCTTCGCGCTGACGCTGGTGCTGGTCCCGGCGGCCGCCTCCGTGTCGTCGTTCCTGCTGCTGTGGGAGGCGATGGCGGTGACGTCGCTCGTCCTCGTCCTGGCGGACCAGCGCGAGCGCTCCACCGTCCGCGAGGCCGGCGTCTGGTACGCGGTGATGACGCACTTCGGGCTCGTCCTCCTGCTGGCGGGCCTCTCCCTGTTCGCGGCCGGCGCGGGCGGCGAGACCTTCGCCCAGCTGCGCGCCGGGGCGAGCGGCATGTCCCCGGGCGCGCGCGGCGCGGTCTTCGTCCTCGTCGCGGCGGCGTTCGCGTCGAAGGCCGGCATGGTGCCGCTGCACCCGTGGCTGCCGCGCGCCCACCCCGAGGCGCCGAGCAACGTCTCGGCGCTGATGAGCGCCGCGATGGTGAACCTGGGCGCGTACGGGATCATCCGCGTGAACTTCGAACTGCTGGGCGGCGGGCCCCGCTGGGGCTGGCTGCTCGTCCTGGCGACGGGCGCCCTGTCCGCCGTCTACGGCATCCTGCAGGCGGCCATGGCGTCGGACATCAAGCGCCTGCTGGCGTACTCGACGTCGGAGAACCTCGGCCTGGTCCTCATCGGCGTCGGCGCGGCGGGCCTGTTCGCCTCCTCCGGCTACCCCGTCCCCGCGGCCCTCGCCCTGGCCGCGGCCTTGCTGCACGTCACCAACCACGCCGTCTTCAAGGCCCTGCTGTTCTGCGCGGCCGGCTCCGTGGTGCGCGCCACGGGCGTGCGCGACCTCGACCGCATGGGCGGGCTGCGCGCGCGGATGCCGGCCACCGCCGGCTTCTTCGCGGTGTCGTCGCTGGCCGCGGTGGCCCTCCCGCCGGGCAACGGCTTCCTCAGCGAGTGGCTGCTGCTGCAGTCCCTGATCCACGGCATGACCGTGCCCGGGGTGTCCACGGCGATCGTGCTGCCGCTCGCGGTCGCCGTCATCGCCCTGTCGGCGGGGCTCGCGGCGGCCGTGTTCGTCAAGGCCCTCGGCGTCGGCTTCTTCGCCCGGCCCCGCAGCGCGCGGGCCGCGTCCGCGGAGGAGAGCCCGCCGCTGATGCACCTCGGCATGGGCCTGCTGGCCATCGGCTGCACGGCCCTCGCGCTCGTGCCCGGCACCCTGGGCAACAGCCTGTCGCGAGCGGTCGCCGCGGCCGGGCTCCACGGCGGCCGTCCCCTGGCGGGCGGCGGCCTGGCGCTGAAGCTGGACCAGGTCGCCGCCTCGCTCTCCCCCCTGTGGGTGACGGCGGCCCTGCTCGCGGGCGTCGTCGCCGCGTCGGGCCTCATCCGCCTCACCACCCGCCGCGGGCGCCGGACGAACGCCCGGCTGTGGGACTGCGGCGGCGGCGCCCCCACGCCCCGCATGTCGTACACGGCGACCTCCTTCGCGGAGCCCCTGCAACGCGTCTTCGACGACGTCCTGGAACCCGAACAGGGCGTCGACGTCACTCCGGTGCGCGACTCCGCCTACCTCGTGGAGCGCGTGCGCTTCCGGCGCAGCGTCCCCGACCGGATCGAGCACCGCCTCTACCGGCCCGTCCTGGCCGCCGTCGAGTCCCTCGGCCGGGCCGCCCGCCGGCTGGCCCCCGGCAGCGTGCACCGCTACCTCGGCTACGGGTTCTTCGGTCTCGTCGCTCTCCTGCTGGCCCTGGCAGTCGGCTGGTGAGCGCCACCGCGCACGAGGAGACGCCGTGAACGGCACCATGACCGCCACCGGCACGGCCGCGGTGACCCTCCAGGTCGCCCTGGTCGCCGCCGGTGCACCCCTGCTCGCCGGACTGATGCGGCAGGTACGGGCGCTGCTGGAGGGCCGGGTCGGGCCGGGGGTCACCCAGCCCTGGCGCGACCTGCGCAAACTGCTGCGCAAGGAGGCCGTGACCCCGGCCGGCACCGGCCCGGCCTTCCGGCTCGGACCGCTGGTGCTGGTCGCCACCACGGCCGTCGTCGCGGCGCTCGTCCCGCTGGCCTCGACCGCCACGCCCGTCAGCGGCGGCGCCGACCTCATCCTCGTCGTGGCGCTGCTCGCGCTCGGCACGGTCGCCCTCGCCCTGGCCGGCCTGGACACCGGCACCGCCTTCGGCGGCATGGGGGCCTCCCGCGAGATGACCGTGGCCGCGCTCGTCGAACCGACGATCCTCCTCGCGGTGTTCGCCCTGTCGATACCGGCGGGGTCGACGAACCTGTCGGCCATCGTCTCCGGCGGCATCCACGACCCGGTCCGCCTCGCCTCCCCGGCGGGGCTGCTGTCCACCGCGGCCCTGGCCGTCGCCGTCCTCGCCGAGACCGGCCGGCTGCCGGTGGACAACCCGGCCACCCACCTGGAACTGACGATGGTCCACGAGGCGATGGTGCTGGAGTACGCCGGACCCGACCTCGCCCTGGTCGAACTCGGCTCCCAGATGCGGCTGACCGTCCTGCTGGGCCTGCTCGCCTCGCTGTCCGCCCCCTGGGGCATCGCCACGACCGCCTCCCCGGCGGCCCTCGTCCTCGCCCTCGTCCTGCTCGCGGTGAAGGTCGCCCTGCTCGGCGCGGCACTCGCCGCGGCCGAGGTGTTCTGGGCCAAACTTCGGCTCTTCCGCGTGCCCGAGCTGCTGGCCGGCTCCTTCCTGCTGGCACTCCTCGCGGTGACCGCCTCCTACTTCCTCACGGGAGAGTGAGTGAGGGACTCATGACCGACAGCGTCTACACCCAGCTGCTCGACCTGGCGTGCGGCGCGTTCCTGCTCGCGGCCGTCGTCGTCCTGTGGCTGCGGCAACTGTCCTCGATCGTCCAGGTGTTCGCCCTCCAGGGCGTCGCCCTGGCCGCCGTCGCCGCCCTCCTCGGCCTGCACGAGGACCGCCTCGGCCTGCTCGCCGTCGCCGCCGGCATCGGCCTGCTGCGGGCCGGCGCCCTGCCGCGCCTCATGCTGCGCGCCCTGACCGCCGGCACGCCGCACCGCTCCCATCCCCACTACGAGGAGGACGTCAGCGAGAGCCGCGAGACGCGACCCCTGGTCAACGTCGCCGCGTCCCTGCTGAGCGCGGCCCTCCTCACCCTCCTCGCCTACGCCGTGTCCCGGCCGCTGGTCGAACTGCACTCCACGCCGGCGACCCGGGCCCTGCCCGTCGGGCTCGCCGTCGTCCTCATCGGCTTCTTCACCCTGGTCACCCGGCGCCGCGCGCTGGCCCAGGTGGTCGGCTTCCTGCTGCTGGACAACGGCATCACCGTCACCGCCTTCCTCGCCGCCTCCGGAGTCCCCCTGATCGTCGAACTCGGCGTGTCCTTCGACGTCCTCCTCGCCGTTCTCGTCCTGCAGATCCTCACCACCCGGATGCGGGCCGCCTTCGGCGGCACCGGTATCGACGACCTGCGGGAGCTACGCGACTGATGACGCACGCCACCACCGCACTGCTGCTGACCGCGCCCATCGTGGTGCCGCTCGCCACGTCCGCCGCGTACGCCGCGTCCGGCCTGCGCGACGCGAAGGCACGCGCCGGGGCCGCCGCCCTCGCGCACCGCACGCCGCGCCGGCGCGGCGCCGCGGCGCCCGTGGCCACGCTCGTCCTCCGTCCGGGCCGCGGCCCCGCCGCATACGGCACGGCACCGGCCGACGGCTCGCCGTACCCGGCCCGGGGCGAGTCCGCCTGGCCGGGCGGGGCGCCCGCGGCGCCTTCGGACCTCGGAGCCGGATCCGGCGGCCCGGCCAAGGGTCCGGGCGTGTCCACCCGGGCCGGCAGAGGCGGCTCCGTGCCGTCCGGCCCCGGCACCGGACCTGACGGTTCCACCGGCCCGGGCAGGGGACCGGGCTCGTCCGCCCGCCCCGGCAGCGGATCCCCGGCACCTTCCGGCCCCGGCTCCGGAGCCGGTACGGGATCCGCCGCGGCCGCCTGGTCCGGCGCTCCGGCCGGCACCGCCCCGGACGGGATCACCCGCTCCGGCAGGGGATCTTCCGTGCCTCCGGGCGGACCCGGCACCCGGGCCGGGGGAGGCGTCCGCCCCGATGCCGGAACCGCCACATCCGCCCGGCCCGGCGCCGGACCCTCCGCGGTGCCGCGGCCCTGCGGCGCCCCCCGCACCTGGGGGGCACTCCGCGCCGCGCGCAGCGGCCCCGTGCCCCGCCCGCTCACCGGCCGGCTCGGGCTCGTCTCCCCGTTCGCGATCCTCACCTGCGGGGCCGCCCTCGCCTGCACCGTCCCCGACAGCGGTCCCGTCACCGCCTACGGGCGGCTGCTGCGCGCCGACGCGCTGACCGTCTGGATGCTCCTCACCGTCGGCGCGGTCGCCTGCCTGGCCTGCGCCGCCAACCCCGCCCACCTCGCCCACGAGCGCACCGACGAACCCGCGGCCCGCCGCTACCTCCTGCTCGTCCACGCCTTCCTCGCCGCCATGAGCGCCGCGGTCCTCGCCGCCAACCTCGGCGTGCTGTGGGTCGCCATCGAGGCCACCACCATCGTCACGGCCTTCCTCGTCGGCCACCGGCGCACCCGCGCCTCCGTCGAAGCCGCCTGGAAATACGTGGTGATCTGCTCGGCGGGCATCGCCCTGGCCTTCCTCGGCACCGTCCTCCTCTACTACGCGGCCCGCCAGGCCGGCATCCCCGAGGCGGACGCCCTGGACTGGCAGGCCCTCAGGGCGCACGCCGACCGGCTCGACCCGTCCGTCACCCGGCTGGCCACCGGCCTCGTCGTCCTCGGCTTCGGCGCCAAGGCCGGCCTCGCGCCCCTGCACGCCTGGCTGCCCGACGCCCACAGCCAGGCACCCGCGCCCGTCTCGGCCCTGATGTCCGGCGTCCTGCTCTCCGTCGCCTTCGCGGGCCTCCTGCGCTACAAGGTGATCGCGGACGCGGCCCTCGGCACGGGCTTCACCCGCACCCTGCTCGCGGGCGTCGCCGTCCTCACCCTCGCCCTGGCCGCCGCCCTCCTGCTGGCCCAGCGTGACTGCAAGCGCATGCTCGCGTACTCCAGCATGGAGCACATGAGCCTGATCGCCCTCGGCACGGCCGTGGGCAGCCCGCTCGCCCTCTCCGCCGTCCTGCTGCACATCGCGGGCCACGGGCTCGCGAAGACCGTGGCGTTCTGCGCCTCCGGCCACATCGCACGGTTGTGCGGCACCACCCGCATCGGCAGGATCCGCGGACTGCTCGCCCACTCGCCCTGCCTCGGCACCGCCTTCGGCGCGGCCGTCGTGGCCCTGCTCGGCCTGCCGCCGTTCGGCCTCTTCGCCTCCGAACTGGGCATCGCGCGTGCGGGGTTCCTCTCCGGCCCCCGCTGGGCCCTGGCCGCCGCCCTCGTCCTGATGCTCGCGGCCTTCGCCGCCCTGGCCGCCCGCGCCGCCCGGATGCTCCTGGGGCCGCCGCCGGGCGAGGACGACGAGGAGGAGCCCGTACCGCTGGGCGCCGACGCCGCGGCCCCCCTGGTCGCCGGCCTGGCCGCCTGCGCGGCCCTCGGCGTCACCACCGGGCCCCTCACCACGCTGCTGTCCGAGGCCGGCGAGATCATCGGAGGCCACTGAGCATGCAACCGGCCACCGCGCACCGCACCGTCACCGACATCGGCCCCGCCGAACTGCCCGGCAGAGCCGCCGACCTCCTGGTCGGCGGCCACCGCCTCGCCCTCGTCGCCGCCCACCACGACAGCGCCGACGAACCCGGCGGCCGGGCCGTCCGCGTCGTCTACCTCTTCGTCGCCGGCCCGCCCGACACCCGCACCGAACTCCACGTCCGCCTCGATCCGAAGGCCCCCGAACTCCCCACCCTCGCCCACCTCTCCTTCCCCGCCGGCCGCTTCGAGCGCGAGATGCGAGACCTGCACGGCATCGTGCCGCTGGGCCATCCGCTCCCGCACCGCCTCGTGCGCCACTTCCACTGGCCCCGCGGCTGGTACCCGATGCACCCCGACGCCGGCCCGCCCCCGCCCTTCGCCGAACCCGAGGGCCCCTACCCGTTCCTGGAGGTCGAGGGGGAGGGCGTCTACGAGATCCCCGTCGGCCCCGTCCACGCCGGCATCATCGAACCCGGCCACTTCCGCTTCTCCGTCGTCGGCGAGACGATCATCAAGCTCAAGGCCCGGCTGTGGTTCGTCCACAAGGGCATCGAGAAGCTCTTCGAGGGCCGCACCCCCGACCAGGGCCTGCCGCTCGCCGAGCGGATCAGCGGCGACACCGCCGTCGGCCACGCACTGGCCTACTGCCTCGCCGTGGAGGAGGCCACGGGCGCCCACGTCCCCCTCGACGCCCGCCGCGCCCGCGCCCTCCTCCTCGAACTCGAACGCCTCCACAACCACGTCGCCGACCTCGGCGCGCTCTGCAACGACGTCGGCCACGGCATCCTGCACGCCCGCGCCCAGCACGTCCGCGAACGCCTGCTGCGCCTGAACCAGGAGGTCACCGGGCACCGGCTGCTGCGCGGCGGCGTCGTGCCCGGCGGCTCCGTGCTGCGCGCCGTGCCCGGACCGGCCCGGCTCCGGGAGCTGGGCCGGGAGATCCGTGACATCGTCACCCTCGCCCTCGGCCACACCACCGTGCGCGACCGCTTCACCGGCACCGCCCGCCTCGACGTGACCGCGGCCCGCGACCTGGGCTGCCTCGGCTACGTCGCCCGGGCCAGCGGCCTGTCCACCGACGCGCGCGCGAGCCACCCCTTCCACGACCACGGGGGAGCGCTGACCATCCCCGTCCACACCACCGGTGACGTCCTGGCCCGCTTCCTCGTCCGGGCCGAGGAGGCCGAGGCCTCGCTGGCGACCGCCGAGCGGCTCGCGGCCGGGATGGAGGCGGGCCGGACCACGGGGACCTCGCTCGCCTGGCCGCCGCTGTTCGCCCGCGGCACCCGCCGCGCCGGCGTCGGCATCGTGGAGGGCTGGCGCGGCACGATCACCACGCGGGTCGAGCTCGGCGCGGGCGAGACGCTCACCCGGGTCAAGACCGTCGACCCGTCCTTCTTCAACTGGCCCGCCCTGCCCGTGGCACTGGCGGACACGATCGTCCCCGACTTCCCCCTGGCCAACAAGAGCTTCAACCTGTCGTACGCGGGCAACGACCTCTGACGCCTACGCGGCCCTCACACGTCGGGGTCGACATTGTGCAGGCGGGCGAGGCGCAGCACGTCGTCGAGCTCGTCGGCCGCGACGGCGGCTCCGTAGGCGTCCCCGTCGGTCTCGGCCTCCGCAAGGGCCTCCCGCGCCTCTCGCACGCGCCGTCGCACGGCCTCGGCGAATTCGCTCACGACGGCCCCCAGCACGATGGGCATGAACAGGCGATTCCTTGAATTCTAGAGCCGATCCGGCCCGGTGGCGCCCCGCGAACCGGCTCCTGGTTCCGCGGTCGTCCGTGCCGACCTGCGGCCCTGATACCCACCGAGTCCGGCACCGGGCCCGGAGCGCAGGTCCTCCTCGATCATCGCTTCCGGTCCCGCCGCCATCCGTTCCCGCAAACGCGCCCTGTTGGCCCTCCAGTCCGGCCCGGCGACGTAATGGCGCGGATGCTCCAGGTGCAGGCAGGCGAGGGAGGCCTCGGTGTGCCAGCCGCGGATCAGCGGGGCGCGCGAAGCCACCTTCACCAGCAGGTCGTCGTCCTCGCAGCCCCAGCCCGTGTAGGCCGTGCAGTACCCGCCGACCTGCGCGAACCACTCCGCCGGCAGGAGGAGCTGGCCCCAGTGGAAGGGCGGCTGGCGCTGCATGTGCTCCGGGAGCCCGAACACGTACGCGGCCGGCGGCGGCCAGACCATCGGGGTGGACATCCGCAGGGAGCCCGCGCCCAGCATGTCCCGTTCCAGCCGTTCACCGGTGTGGGGGACGAGGACCGGGCCGGGGGCCCCCGTGACGTAGCAGACCCGCCCGGCCGGCGCCGCGACGCGGATGCCGACGGGCTCCGGCACGCCGGTGCGGGCCAGGGCCGGGGCGCCACCGGGCAGCCGGTACATCCAGGGCTGCGCGAGCGCGGCGCCGTCCGCCAGCCGCAGGGCCCGCCGCAGGTAGTCCCGGCCGAGCGGGAGGACATCGGTGTCCGTCAGGCACAGGAGGGGAGAGCGGGCGGCCGCGGCGGCGATGTTGCGCAGCACGCCCGCCGAGCGGATCTCCGGGTCCGCGCGGATCACCCGCCCTCCCGGGAGGTCCACGTCCAGGTCGCCGGCGGTCGCCACCACCACTTCGCAGGGCACGTCCTGCGCCAGCCAGGCCGCGGCGACGCCGGCCAGGCCGGCCCGGCCCTGGTGGTCCCCGTAGAGCGGCATGACCACGGTCACTTCGGGCATGAGGACCCCTCCTGCCGGGTGCGGCGCCACCGCGCCGACTGGCTGATCTCGACGCGGTTCTTCCACAGGTGCAGCAGGTGGTGCCAGGCCGCCGGCGCCTGGGCCGCCAGCAGGTCGGCGTGCTTGCCGAGGATGTACTGCTGCTCGTCCACGAACAGCTCGCCGGGGGAGGCGAAGGTGAGCGATGCGGCGTGCCGCCGGTAGGAGAAGAGGGCCCGGGGAATGACGTCGCCCTCCTGTCCGGCCCGCTCCAGCCGTATCAGCAGTTCCACGTCGTCGAGCGTCGGCAGCCGCTCGTCGTAGCCGCCGACCGCGGCCAGGGCCGAGCGGCGCAGGAGGCGGGTGCGTTTGCCGCCGGTGTTGAGGAAGGACATCAGGACGGGCACCGTGCCCAGGGGCGCGTCCATGGCGTTCACCAGGCCGAAGTGCCGTACGTAGCAGGTGACGTGAGCCAGCTCGGGTGCGCGCCGGAGCGCTGCCATGGCGGTCGCCAGGCAGTCGTGGTCCAGCAGGTCGTCCCCGTCGAGGGGAAGGACGAACTCCCCGCCGGCCGCGGCGATGCCCGCGTTATACGCCGACCCGGGACCCCCATTGGGTTTGTCGACCTTGACGACACCGGTCAGCGCGTCGAAGGCGGCGCGGGTCGCGGGGTCGGTGGAGCCGTCGTTGACCACGACGATCTCGACCCGGGGGTGGGTCTGCGCCCGGACCGAGCCGAGGGTCTCGGCCAGCCAGCGGCCCTTGTTGTAGACGGTGATCACCACGGAGACGGTGGGACAGGAGACGGTGGGACAGGCGTCCGGGGCACCCGAGGTGTCCGGGGGAAGAGCCGAGTCCGCCGTCCCCGGTCCGGCGACGGGCTCCCTCCGTGGGCTTCGCCGTGCCTCGCGGTAGGCGTCGACGAGCTGCCGCCCGGCGGTCACCGGGTCGCCGTAGGCCCGGACAGCGGCGGACGCGCGCGGGGCGACCTCGTCCAGGAGCCGTGGACCGGCACCGGTGAGCCGGCCCAGCAGGCGGGCCAGCGCGTCCGCGTCACCCGCCGGCGCGACGAACCCGGACCTCCCGTCCGTGACCAGCTCCGCCGTGCCCCCGCCGGAGGCGCACACGACCGGGCAGCCCTGGCTCATCGCCTCCAGCGCCTCGTAGCGGCAGTTGTCCCAGCGCGCCGGGACCACGCACAGCAGGCTGCTGCGCCACAGGCGCACCCGGTCGGGAACCGCGGCGGGGTCGAGGAAGGTGACGCGGCCGCGCAACGGGCCGGTGACGAGCCGGCCGAGGTTCCGGTCGCCGGGCAGGCCCGGCCCGTGGCGCCCGGGCCGGCGGCCGAACAACGTGAACGTGAGGTCCGGGTCGGACCGGGCGAGCCGGGCGGCGGCGGTGAGGAAGACATCGACCCCGCCCAGGGGCCCGACCGGCCCGGCGAACGTCACCCGCCGCGGCGGACGAGGGCCGTCCGGCGGGCGGGGAACGAGGTCGGCGGGGGAGAGCGGGTAGGGACTGCTGCGGCATCTGTCGTTGAGGGCCCGCGCGTATCCGGCGGCCCGTTGCGAGGGGAGCAGCAGCAGGTCGGCGTGGCGCAGGCAGTACTCCTCGGCGTACGCGGTCATGGCGCGGTCGGTGTCCCCCGGCTGCTCCCCGCTGAGCGGGGCCGTCAGCGCGGCGGGCGCGTGCACCCGGACGGTGAGTGCGGTGTCCCGGAACTCGCCGAGCAGCCGTTTGGCCCGGATGGTGGTCAGGCCTTCGCCGTCGCGCTCCGGGAACTCCACCGCGTCGAGCCCGGATTCCGCGGCGAGGGCGCGCAGAGCTCCGTACACCCGGTCGGCATGGGCATGCGCGGGCGTAGCATAGACGTACCCTTCGGGCCGCACGGGCAGCGGGACGGGCAGCAGGCCGCATCGCTCCGCGGCTGCGAAGTCACCGCCGGCCGCCACCAGGTGGACGCGATGGCCCCCGCGCACGAGCTGCCGGCCGGCGTTGAGGACGTATCGGCTCGTCTGGTCCCACGACGGCCGGAACTCGCGGACCACCAGGGCCACCCGCAGTCCCGCCCGTCCTTCCGTTCCCGCTTTCACCGCTGCCGGCAGCACGGGGCTCCCATCATCATGGCATCGGCGCTTTTCCCCGCCTCTTTCTCCGCCTCCGGTAAATGCAGCACCGTCAGGTTCCTTACGACGGAGCTCGTTCCGTCGTAAGCCGGCTGCGCAGCGATGGTCAGCAATTCCCGCCCCCTCGGCAGTGGAACAGATGTGGCATTTCTTGGCGGCCCCCGGCGTCGCCCGCGCGCTGGCCGAAAATCCCATGGCCCTGTTCTGCGGAACCGGTCCCGGACCTATCGTTCCGGAAATGACCCGGAACATCATTGAAGTGAGCGTGATAATTCCGCTCTACGGGCACCACGCAGGGCGGGCGAGCGTCGCCGCGGTGGCCGCCGCGTGGCTGTCCCAGGACGTGCCCTGTGAGGTGATCCTCGCCACCGCGGGCGACATGCACCTCGGCGACACCGGCGGCGCACGGCTGCTGTGCGCCCCGCCCGGGCTGCGCGCGCCGGGACTGCTGCGCAACGCCGGGGCGGCGGTGGCCCGCGGCAGGATGCTGTACCTCTCCGACTCCGACGTGGCTCCGCTGGGGCGCGACTACCTGAGCCGGGCCCTGGCGGCGGCCCGGGACCACGGCGGCGCCTGGGCGCAGCCCTGGATGTACCGGCTCGACGGGCCCGCGAGGCGTGCCGCCGTCGTCGACCTGCGCCCCGGGCCGGGCACCGGCGGCCGGCCGTACTGCATGGTGACCGCGGACTCCGGCGGGACGCTGCACCCGTGCCCCGGCGAGGTCATCTCCCGTCAGCGCATGGAGCACTGCGGTGCGGTCACCGAACTCCCCGTCATGTACCCGCCGCCCGGCACGGACAGGCACCCCGGCGACCTGCGGGAGTGGCGGGCCCCCTTCCACTGGGGGGCGATGCTGCTCGGACGCCGGCTGTTCGAGGAGGTGGGCGGCTACTGCCGCGGCTACTACGGCTGGGGCTGCGAGGACGACGACCTGTTCGTGAAGGTCGCCTCGCGGGCTCCGGTGGCCATGGGCTGGGCCGATCCCGGCAGCGGCATCGGCTGCCTGCACTTCGAGCACCCCTACCCCTACAGCGGCACGCCCGAGCGGGAGGCCAACAGCACCCTGTACGCGCGGCGGGTGGCCGAGGGAGCGGCCGCGATGATCGAGGAGGATCTCACCGGCGCGCGGGCGGCCCGCGTCTGAGCCGGCGACGCCCGCCGCCCTCACGGGACCAGCTCGTAAGCCTCGACCCCCGGCCGGCCGGCTGCGGTGCTGCGCCGCAGCCGGTGCCGGGGGAACCGCCGCCCGGCCGCCGGCCGCTGCAGCATCCTGCGGTAGCGCTCCAGGGACTGCCCGAGGCGGGCCTGCTCGGCGGCCCGCGGTGTACGCCGGCCCTCGTGCCGCAGATGGAAGGACACCCAGTCCAGGGCCGGCACGACGAAGATGCCGCGGGCCGCCATCAGGGCCCCGAAGGCCAGGTCCTCCACACCCCAGCGGGTGGCGTACTCCTCGGGGAAGCCGCCCGCCGCCACGACGTCGGCGCGCTTGACGCAGAGGCTGTGACTGCTGACCATGCCGGGCAGGTCCCAGAAGCCGATGACCCGGCCGTGCCCGAAATCCTTGAAGCGCCGGCTCTCGCGGACCAGCTCGAAGGAGGCCCGGTCGCAGCGCGGCACGTCCCGGTCGGCGGTGGTCTGCAGATACCGGCCGCCGCCCTGGTCGCTGAGCCACCGCCAGTCCCTGTCGATGCGCGGTGCGTGCGAGCCCGCCGGGGCGAAGAAGACCTCGGGGCCGGTGTCCTCCCGGAAGCCCGTGAACAGGCAGCCCTCGGTGTGCTGCTGGCGCAGCGCCGCCAGGGCCGTCATGGTCGCGGGCACCCGCATGTCGTCGTCCAGGAACACCGCGGTGGAGCCGCGGGCCACGGTCAGCCCGATGTTGCGGGCCGGGCCCGCGCCCAGGCCGACGGGGTTGCGGACGATCGTCACCGGCACGGTGAGGCCCGCGTCGAGCACCACCTGCCGCACCGGTGGACCCGATCCGTCGTCGACGACCACCACCTCGAAGCCCCTCCAGACCTGGGCCTCCAGCCCGGCCAGCGTCCCGGCGAGCGGGCGGGCGCCGTTGTAGGTGGGGACGATCACCGACACCGGCTCCGAGATTCCTTCGGGCACCCGGCGGAGGGGGCCGGTCAGGGCGAGGCCGGTGCGGGCGCGAAAGGACCGCTCGACGCCGGAGTAGTCGTTGCCGTGCGAGCGCAGCCCGTCCGCCGCGGTGACCGCCGTGGCCCCTGTCATGACCGCCTGACCAGGTAGGGCGGCATGACCAGGAGATCGATGTCCGGGCTCGACGCCATGAGGTCCACCCCCTGCCCGGGGGTGAGCACCATCGGCTGCCCCTTGGTGTTGAGCGAGGTGTTGACGACCCCCGGCAGCCCGGTCTCCTCGCCGACCGCGGCGAGCAGCGCCCCGAACCCGGTGTCCGACGAGGGGACCAGCTGCGCCCGTGTCGTACGGTCCACATGGACCCCCGCGGGGGCACGTTCGATGCGCTCGCGGCCCACCAAGTGCATGTTGAGCATGTAGTCGCTCAGCCCCCGGACCGCGGGCTCCATGTCCAGCGCGGCGAAGCCCCCGGCGGTGAGCGAGAGCGCGGCCGGCCGCCATGCCTCACGGCCCTTGACCCGGTTGAGGCGGTCCAGCGTCGTGCGGTGCCGGGGCGAGGCGAGCAGGCTGCGGGCCCCCAGGGCGCGCGGTCCGAACTCGCTCGGCCCGTCGAACCAGGCGACCACCTCGCCCTGGGCGATCGCGGCCGCGGTCTCGGCGAGCAGCCGGTCGTGCTCCACGGCGACACCGGTGCAGCCGACGCGCTCCAGCGCCTTCTCGACCGCCCCGATGGTCACCGGCGGTCCGAAGAAGACGGGCGGGCCCGCCTCGGCAGGCAACGGCGCGGGAAGGTTGCCGGACAGGGCCTCCGCGAGCAGGGCGGCGCCGAAGACCGTGCCGCCGTCGTTGGGCGCGACCGTGCCGGAGACCCGGGCATAGCCGCTCTCCAGCGCGATCCTGCGGTTCATGTGCGCGTTGAGCGCGACCCCGCCCGACAGCAGCAGGGTGTCCTCGCCGGACAGCCTGCGGGCCCGGGCGGCCAGGGCGAGCCCGGCCTCCTCCACGGTCAGCTGGGCGTCGGCGGCGAACGGCGCGTAGTCGAAGGCGTTGGCCGAGGAATCCGTGTACGGGAACACGTTCTCCGCGAAGGCGGTGACCCACTGCTTGCCCAGCTTCTCCCAGCTCAGACCGGTGGCCAGGTCGCCCCGCAGCCGCCGGTCGAGGGAGAAGCCGCCGGTCGAGGCGTCGAAAGAGACGAACCGCATGTCGCTGGTGCGCCCGTAGGAGCTCAGCCCCATCAGCTTGCCGGCGCCCCACCAGCCGAGCTTCGCGTACGCCGCCGCCGCTCCGTAGAACACGCCGAGCGACCAGCTCTTGTCGTAGCGCTCCAGGAGCCGGAACCGGCCGTGGTCCACGTGGAACAGCGACGTCGATCCGTCGCCGCCCCAGCCGTCGGCGACCAGGATGTCCGCCGTGTCGTACGGGTTGAGGAAGTAGGCGCCCGCGGCATGGCACAGGTGGTGGTCGAAGAAGCTGATGTCACGCGTGCCCAGTCGGGACGCGAGGTTCGGCAGGATCGTCGCGGTGAGGGCGTCGGTGACGTGCACCCCGCAGGGGATGCCGGCTACTTCGGTGACGGGCGTGCCGGGAGGAGCGTCCGCCCACGCGTACCCGATCGCCTGGATGTCCCGGGGATGCACGCCGAAGGCGTCCAGCAGCACCCGCACGGCATCCTCCGGGCCCTCCCCGGGGGCGTGCCGCCGGCGGCTGACGCGTTCCTGCTCCAGCGCGCCGACCACCTTGCCGTCGATCGCGAGACAGGCTGCGCCGTCGTGACAGCCGGGGACGTCGGGGCGGCCGATGAGACCGAGGACGATCATCCGCACCTCCTGTGGGGGAAATGACCTGCCGCATCAGAGTGACGCGGTGCGGCCGCGCGGCCGCGCACCTGATTGACGAATGTCCTTATCTCGTCTTTGTTCGGCCGGTTCGGTGGGGTTGCGGAATGCGCTGGAGACGGCCTTTCGGATGGCTCCGGAGAGCGAACGACGAGCAGGGAAACGATTCGCCGGCGGTGTGCTGCAGCGGAATTCCGGCCGCAATTCTGCGCGATGGTTTTCGGCTGCCCGCGTATCGTTTCTGCGGAAGGGTCGGGCGGGTTTCCGAAAAGCTGGTCCCGCTGTTTCACGGGGTTTTCCGGCTCTTCGTCGTGCCGCGCCCTGGTGGCGCAAAAATGACCCCTGGGGCCGCCGAAACCGTTTGCCGCCGCGAGTGACGGTGGGTAGTGTGCGGGCCAATGCCCGTACGTAGCGCAGCGGCAAGCGCGCCGTCACGAGAGCGGAGGTGTGGGAGGCCCCCGGCTTCCGGACGCCGTATGCACTGGAGGGGACCGGGGCCGGCGCGGGCGCGTCGGCGGCGCTCGGGCTCGTCCTGCCGGCCGCCGCGGAGGTGGACGAGGCCGGGCTGGTGCCCGACCGCTCCGCGGCCAACTCCTGGTCCGTGCGCATCGGGGAGCTGGACCCGGCGGAGCTGCTGGAGACGCAGCTGGTCAACGCGCTCGCCCCCGCGCTCCTGTGCGACCGGCTGCTGCCGCTCCTGCTGGCCTCGCCGCACCCGCGCCGCTACGTGGTCAACGTGACGGCGGTCGAGGGCCGCTTCGCCGTGCGCAACAAGTCCGCGGGGCACCCGCACACCAACATGGCCAAGGCCGCGCTCAATATGCTCACCCGCACCAGCGGCCACGAACTCGCCGCCCGCGGCGTCCACATGTGCAGCGTCGACACCGGCTGGATCACCGACGAGAATCCGGCACCGAAGAAGGAGTGGATGGCCGCGCACGGCTTTCGCACCCCGCTGGACATCGTGGACGGCGCGGCCCGGGTCTACGACCCGATCGTGCGCGGCGAGGCGGGGGACCCGGTGTCGGGCGTCCACCTCAAGGACTACCGCGTCGCCGACTGGTGAGCGGGCCCTGGGGGCTCGTCAGGCCGCGCCCTCCACGCTCCACCCCGGCACCTGGAAGCGCGCGGTGATCGCCGAGCCGTCGACCTCCTCGCCGCAGCAGCGGCAGACGACGGCCGGGTCGAGGTCGGCACCGCAGGAGTGCTCGAACACTGTCGGCGGCACGTCCGCCAGATGCCGGTCGCCCCAGCTCATCAGCATGATGAGGACGGGCCGCAGATCGTGCCCGGCAGCGGTGGGGCAGTACTCGAAGCGCGCCGGTCGTTCGCTGTAGGGAACCTTTTCCAGCACCCCCGCTTCCACCAGTCGGCGCAGCCGGGAGGCCAGGATGTCGCGCGGGGCCCCGGTGTTGCGGGCGATCGCGTCGAAGCGCCGGACTCCGAAGAAGACCTCACGCAGCACCAGCAGGGAGTACTTCTCGCCGACCACGCCGAGCGCGTCGGCGATCGAACAGGGGCGCGGCTTCGTCATGTTCCCCATCGTAGAACAGCTGGATTTGCTTCCCCAACCCTTCCGGTGGGGCGCATCCGTTTCATCAGCCGGCCCACGGGTCTCACGGGTGCGCCGCCTCGATCAGCTGCCGCAGCGCGCCGTAGTAGACCTCATGGTCCGTCATGCCGGGCAGGATGACGTCCATGCCGCCCGTCAGGACGGGGAACTCCGCGGGGTCGAGCGCGGCCAGCGCGGTACGGGTGTTCCTGACGGTGAGCGCGGGCTCGCGGTGGTCGACGAAGGTGGCGCTGCCGAGCGTGAGCAGGTACATCCGCCGGTAGGTGCGGAACGCCTGCTCCGGCGTCATCCCCGCGGCGATGCTGTCGGCGAGCGCGGGCTCGACCAGGCGGGCCAGCAACTGGGGGCTGAGCCAGGGGCGCGAGCCGCGCAGGGCGACCAGCCCGGGGTGCGCGGTGAGCAGCTCGTACAGCGCCCGGAAGCGCCGCTCCGTGGCCTCGGCCCAGCCGGTGCCCGGCGGGATCTCGGGCAGCCCGGCGGCGAGGTGGTCCGTACAGAGGTCGATCAGGCCGCCCAGGTCCGTGCAGCGGCGGTGGATCGTCGCGTGGGACACGCCCAGCCGCTCGGCGAGGGAGCGGAAGCTCAGGGCGGAGGGGCCCTCTTCGTCGATGATCGCGAGGGCGGTGCGGGCGATGAGGTCCGGGGTCGCCCGGGCGAGGGAGGGAGATTGCCGCGGCATGTGTAACACCGTATCGTACGGTGTATCACCCGGTTGCCGCACCTGCCGGCCGCCCGTGCTCCGAGGAGAGAACCCGTGCACGACCTCACCTACGGCGACGTCGAAAAGGCCGCCGCCCGCATCGCCGGCCGCACCCGCCCGGTCGCCGTCACCTCCGCCGGCCCCGGCCCCGGCCGCGCGTGGCTGGCCCTGGAGTTCATGCAGCACACCGGTTCCTTCAAGGCGCGCGGCGCCTGGAACTTCCTGGCCGCCCACCGCGAGGCCGGCACCCTGCCCCCGGCCGGCGTCACCATCGCCTCCGGCGGCAACGCCGGACTGGCCTGCGCCTGGGCCTCCCGGCAGCAGGGCCTGCCCGCGACCGTCTTCCTGCCCGGGAACGCCCCGCAGGTGAAGGTCGACCGGCTGCGCGGCTACGGCGCCGACGTCCGGCTCGCCGGCACGGAGTACGCCGAGGCGCTCGCCGCCTGCGAGGAGTTCGCGCGCACCACCGGCGCCCTCGCGAGCCACGCCTACGACCACCCGCTGATCGCCGCGGGCGCGGGCACCCTCCTCGACGAGATCCGCGCCGGCGTCCCCGGCCTGGACACCGTCGTCGTCGCGGTCGGCGGCGGCGGGCTCTTCGCGGGCGTCGCGGCCGCCGCCCGGCACCACGGCATACGGACCGTCGCCGTCGAGCCCGTCGGCAGCCGGGCCCTGCACGCAGCCCTGGAGGCCGGGCACGTCGTCGACGTCACCGTCGACTCGGTCGCGGCGGACGCCCTCGGAGCCCGCCGCGTCTCCGAGACGGCCCTGGCCGCGGCCCGCCACGCGGACGTCACCTCCCTCCTCGTACCGGACGAGGCCGTCACCGCCGCGCGGCAGGCCCTGTGGGACGAGCGCCGCATCGCGGTCGAGCCCGCCGGAGCCACGGCGCTCGCCGCGCTCACGCCGGGAGGCCCGTACGCGCCCGCGGAGGACGAGACGGTCGCCGTCGTCCTCTGCGGCGCCAACACGGACCCGTCGGACCTGGTCCGACGCGCCTAGGCCGGGTCTCTGCGCTCCGACGCGGCCGGTCCGGCACCGCCGGACAGCGCCGTCGTGGTCGCTCGCCGTTGCGGCGGGAGGATGAAGCAGTGCCTCCCCGTATGAACCGCGCCCCTATGTTCCGCCGCTGTGGTGAGCAACCACTGTCAGCGTTTTCGGCGGTGCCGGGTCTACCTCGGCCCAGGGGCCCCGGAAGCGCCGGCACGGCCCCGGCGCACCTGGGGCGACAGCAGCACGGCCGCCGTCGCGGCGACCACGACGCCGGCACAGCACAGCAGGCCGGTGCGGGGCCCGGCCGCCGCGGCGAGCGGGCCGGCCGCCAGCATGCCGAGCGGGGCGCAGGCCAGCGAGCCGAACCAGTCGTAGGAGCTGACCCGGGAGAGGGCTTCGGCCGGCACGTCACGCTGCAGCGCCGTCGCCCACAGCACCCCGAAGACGTCCCCCGCGACCCCGGCGGCGAACGCCGCCGCCGCGGTCGGCCAGACCGGCGCGTGCATCCCCAGCAGCACCATCGGCAGCGCGGCCGGGAAGGTGGCCAGCACCGCGACGAGGATGGGGCGCCGCGGTCGGAGCCGCGCCGCGATCCCCGCGCCCGCGATCGTCCCCAGCGCCTGCGCGGCGACGACGTAGGACCACTCCCGCACCCCGCCGGGGCTCTCCTCGCTCGCCAGGGGCCCGAGCACGCCCACCGCCGCGCTCTGTGCCGCGACGACGAAGGCGTACTGCAGGACCACCGCCCACAGCCACTGGCGGGAGGCGAACTCCCGCCAGCCGTCGCGCAGGTCGCGCAGGCCCGGGCCGCCGCGGCGGCGGTGCGCGCGGGCCGGCCGGATGCCCGCGATCAGTCCGGCGCTCGCCAGGAAGGTGAGGGCGTCGAGGGCCAGCGCCCAGCCCGCGCCGACCCCGGCGACGACCACGCCGGACAAGGAGAGCCCCAGCACCATGGCGACGTTCATGCCGATCCGCAGGGCGGCGTTCGCCTCCGTGAGCCGTTCGCGTGCGACGATCTCCGGGATCACGGCGGTCATCGCCGGCGCGAAGAGGGCCGTGGCCGTTCCGGCCGCCGCGGCGAGCACGGCCAGCGCGGCGAGCGGCGCGTGCCCCGTCAGGCTCATGACGGCGAGGCCCCCGTAGGCCGCCGCGCCGGCCAGCTCCGCCGCGACCATGAGCCGTATGCGCGGTATTCGGTCCGCTATCACCCCGCCCACGAGCACGAACAGCACCTGCGGGAGCACCTGGCAGGCCAGCACCAGCGACAACCGGCCCGGCGTGGCCCCCGGGAGGGCCAGGACCGCGAAGGCCAGGGCCACGCGCGCGAAGCCGTTGCCCAGGACGGAGACCGCCCGGGCCCAGGAGAGCAGGACGAAGTTGCGGTCGCGCAGCGGGGGAGGAGCGGCCACGGGCTCGGACGGAACGGGAGGCGGCGGCAACGGCGGTGACGGCCGTTCGGACGGAGGATTCACTCTTTCAGTGTCCGATGCACTGAAGAACAGAGCCGTCGATTACGGGGCAGAGAGGAGATTTCCGGCCGTTCACGACTGACGCGTCCGTACCTGCCGGAGGGCGGCATCCGGCCTCTACCATGGAGAACTGCGCATGCGGAACAACGATCCGGAGGGCCGGAGCACCAGAACCGGCCGTACGGGAGGGGCCGATGGGAGCGCGCGGCACCGTGGTGCTGGACAATGCGATCGCCGCCTACTACGAGCGCGTCCAAGCAGCGCTCGACCACGTGGCGGCCGCCCGCCACGACCCGCCGGAAGGCTTCTCCCCGGGCCCCCGCCTGCCGCCCCTGACGGAACGGCTCCGCACCTTTCTGTCCGTATCCGGCCTCGCGGCGACGGACCTCGGCGCACACCGCGGCACCCGGCTCTCCCTCCTCGACCTCATGCGCAACCCGGGCACCCGGACCACCAAGACCATGGCCTCCCTCGTCATCGTCGCGCGCGCCGCACACCACGTGCACAGGACCGGGGAGCCCCTGATGCTCCTCACCCCCTCCTCCGCCAACAAGGCCACCGCCCTGCGCGACGCGGTCCGGCGCGCCCTCGACTGCGGCCTCGTCGCCCGCGACGAGCTGCGCATCGCCTGCGTGGTCCCCGAGGCCTCCGCCGGCAAGGTGTGGCGGACCCGGCTCGCCGACGACCCGGAGCTGCGCCGCCGCAACCCGGTCCTGGTGCACGCCGGCCCCGGTGCGGCCGTGAAGGCCCTGGCGAGCGAGGGAGCCGCACGGCACGCGGCGGGGATCGAGCGCCTGACCGGGGTCCGCGTCTGGCACACCCTCGACCTCGACAACTACCGGGCCGCCGACACCGTGCGCGCCTGCTTCGAGCACGCATACCTGCCCCGGCCGGAGGGCAGCACGCGATGGCACGCCCACGCCGTCTCCAGCGCCTTCGGGCTGCTCGGCCACCACCTCGGCACCGTCCTCCTCGGGGAGGGCACCGGCAGGCCCTCCGGCTACCTGCTCGTCCAGCACCTCGCGACCCCCGACATGATCCTCGACCTGCACCGCGGCACCGCCCCCGCCTACCGGCACGACCCCGCCACCGGCCTGTACGCGCAGGACGGCGACCCGCGCTTCCCGGCCGTCACCCACGACCCGGCAGAGGTCCTCGACCCCACCTTCTACACGAGATCGCCCGCCACGGCCCCCGCGATGAGCGGGCTGATCCGGGCCCACGGAGGCGACGGCCTGGTGGTCTCCCGGCACGAGTGCCTCGGCCGGTACGACCAGGTGCGCGCCCTGGTGGCGCCCGCGGGGATCCACCTGCCGGCCGACCCCCGTCGGCTGCGCGAGTGGTCGCTGGTCATGGCGATGACCGGCACGCTCCTCGCCGTCGAACGCGGCCTGGTGGAGGCCGACGAGGTCGTCGTGCACGGCTCCGGCTCCTACACGTGCGACGACTTCACGCCCCTGCCGCCCGCGGCCCGGCAGCCCGCCGGCAGCGCCGGCGACGTCGGCACGGCCCTCCGCGCGGCCGCGCGCCAGGAGCCGGCCTGATGCGTACGGGCATCGTCATCCTCCCCGAACACCCCTGGCCAAAGGCCCGCCGGCACTGGCGGCGCGCCGAGGAACTCGGCTTCCACCACGCCTGGACCTACGACCACCTCTCCTGGCGCTCCCTGCGCGACGCACCCTGGTTCGGCGCGATCCCCCTCCTCGCCGCGGCCGCCGCCGTCACCACCCGCATCCGGCTGGGGCCCCTCGTCGCGACCCCCGCCTTCCGGCACCCGGTGGTGCTGGCCAAGGAGCTGATGACGCTCGACCACATCGCGGGCGGCAGGATCGTCGCGGGCCTCGGATCGGGAGCCCGCGGCTACGACGAGAACGCCCTGGGCGGCCCGCCGCTCGCCCCGGCCGCACACCACCGGCGCTTCGCCGAGTTCGTCGCCCTCGTCGACCGCCTGCTCCGGCAGGACGTCACCGACCACGACGGCCCCGCCTACACCGCCCGCGGCGCCCGGATGATCCCCGGCTGCGTACAGCGCCCGCGCCTCCCGCTCGCCGTCGCGGCCACCGGCCCGCGCGGCATGCGCCTGGCGGCGCGCCACGGACAGGCCTGGGTGACGCACGGTGCGGCCGCCGCAGCGCCCGGCACGTACACCGAAGCCGGCGCACTGGCCCTGCTGAAGCGCCGGTCCGACGCCTTCCAGGAGGCATGCGAAGAGACCGGCAGGGCGCCCGGCGGCACCGACCGCATGGTGCTCGGTACCCGGCTGGTGCCCGGCCTCGCGGACTCGCCCGGACGCCTGCTGGATTTCGCCGGTGCGTGTGCCGCCCTCGGCTTCACCGACCTCATTCTCCACCGGCCCCGTCCGTCGGGGGTGTTCGGCGGGGACGCCGAGGCGTTCGAGGACGTCGTCGCCGGCGCGATCCCGGAGATCGAGCGGCTGTGACCGGCGACGGGAAGAGCACGCGACCCGGCTCCGGCCACGCACCGGACGCCTACGGGAACACCTTCGGCGCCGTGTACGACGACTGGTACCCCCTGGAGTTCGCCCACGGCGCGGAAGCCGTCGCGGCCCTGGCCCGGTACGCGGGCCGCGGCGAGGCCCTCGAACTGGGCGTCGGCACCGGCCGCATCGCCATCCCGCTCGCGCGGCGCGGGGTCCCCGTCCACGGCGTCGACGTCTCGCCGGTCATGCTGGAGCGCCTGCGCGCCAAACCCGGCGGGCACCTCGTCCGCACCGTCCTCGCGGACATGGCCGACCCGGACGCCTGCGACCTCGGCCGCCGCTTCACCCTCGTCTACTCCGTCTTCAACAGTCTCTTCTGCATCCCCGCCCAGGCCCGGCAGACCGCGAGCCTCGCCGTCGCCGCCCGGCACCTGGCCCCCGGCGGCCGCCTCGTCGTCGACCACCAGATGCCCGCCGACGTCGCACCCGGGATCTCCGTCCGGCACTTCCACGCCGCGGACGACGAGGTCCGCTTCTCGCTCGTCGACTGCGACCCCGTCACCCAGATCATGAAGCGGCGCACCGTGGCCGTCACGGACGACGGCGTCACCTCGTACCGCTCGGTCATCCGCTACGTCTGGCCCGCCGAGCTGGACCTCATGGCGGCGGCCGCGGGCCTGGTCCTGACGGCGCGCCGGGCCGACTGGGCGGGCACACCCATGCGCCCCGGCAGCCCGGGCTGCGTGTCCGTCTACCGCCACCGAACCCACGAAGGAGACCCGGCAGGATGACGGCCCCCGCCCTCCCCGCCGACCGCCGCGCCCCGGCCAGGGCCGCGGCGCCCCGCCGCGCGGCCCTGCGGGCGAGGTACGCCTGGGACACCGACCCCCGCCTGGCGGCCCTGCGCCTGCGGTGGGACACCGCCCTGCGCACCGCGCACCCGCTCACCGCCTGTTCACCGCCCCGCAGCCCGGTCCGCCTGCGCTACACCGGGCTGCGCGACGGCGCCCGCCACGTCCTGCCGTTCCTCGCCCGGCAGGGCGTGGAGACCACGGCGGCACGGACCGGAGCGCCGGGGGAGCCGGCGGACATCGAGCTGTCCGGCGTCCCCGCCCGGCAGGCCGGCCCGCCCGGCCCCGCCGGCGTCGTCCTGCCCTTCCGCATCCAGCTCGCCGTCCCGGTCGGGGACGGCCCCGAGGCCCTGCGCGCCCGCATCTCCGACCGCGAGCGCCGCGCCTTCACAGCCCGCCGCGCCGCGGCGCAGTGGACCTGGCACGTCGGCACCGGACCGCACGCCTTCGACCACTTCTACGAACACATGCACCTGCCCACGATGCGCCGCCGGCACGGCGCCGCCACCCGCAGCCTCCCGCCCGGCCTCGCCTACGAGTGCCTCTTCCGGCGCGGAATCCTCTTCTTCCTCGTCCAGGACGGGGTCCGCGTCGCCGGAGTGCTCTGCGCCCGCCCCCGCGACGGCAGCGTCCTGACGATGCGCCTCCTCGGCGTCCTCGACGGGGCCCGCCAGTACTACACCGGCGGCGCGGTGCGCGCCCTCACGCACTTCGCCCTGGAGTGGGCGTGCGCGAACGGCTGCGCGTCCGTCGGCCTCTCCGGCTGCGAGCCCTTCCTGAGCAAGGGCATCTTCCAGTTCAAGCAGCGCTTCCACCCCGAGTGCCGGCTGCCGGACGACCACTTCGGCGGCAAGCGGCTCGTCCTGCGCGTCCTGCGCGACACCCCGGCCGTACGGGACTTCCTCGCGGCCAACCCCCTCGTCGCACTCGGCGGCGACGGCCTCGAAGCCCTCTACTTCCACGACGCGGACCGGCCGCCCCGCACCGACCTGGCCTGGAGGTGCCCGGGCATCCGCCGCGCCCGCCACGTACCGCTCGCCACCTTCACCCGGGGCCTGCCCCGGGAGGACGGCCCACCCCGCGGAGGCAGGCCATGACGACGCACGCCACGCCGCAGCACCACCCCTGGTTCGGCTCGTACGCCCTCGCCCGGCCGCCCCGGCTCGGCGCGGCCGGCGTCCGCGACGTCCTCCTCCGGGAGATGGACGACATCGGATTCCACCAGGACCTCGTCTCCGCCCGGCCCCTGCTCGTGCCCCCGCGCAGCGCCGCCGAGCTCTACGGCGCGGCCGCCCGGCTCCTCGCCCTGCTCCGCAAGGCCCTGCTCGCGAGCGGGCCCACGCCCCGGCACCGGATGGCCGCACTGGGCGCCGACGAGTCCCTGCACCCGCTGTTCACCGACGACCGGACCGAAGAGCGCTACTGCGCCTGCATGGCCCGTCCGGACGCCGTGATCGGGGAGCACGGCCCGCAGTTCCTGGAGTTCAACGTCGGCGGTGCCGTCGGAGGAGCCGTCCACACGCACATGCTGACCCGGGCCTGGCGGCACGTGCACGCGGACGGCGGCCGGCTGCCCTTCGACGCGCCCTCGCTGTTCGGCGCCCGCCGCCGCGTCTTCGCCACCGCCTGCGAAGAGCTGCGGCGGGCCCCGGGCGTCGCCCTGCTCGGCACCCTCCGCGACCTGCCCGGCGTACGGACCACCCGCTACTTCGACGCCGAGGTCCACCACCTGCGCCGGCACGGCTTCGCCGCCGAGTTCTTCGAGCCCGAGGAGCTCGACCGCGGCCACGGCCCCGACGGCCGCTTCCGCTACCCCCTTGGACTGCGCCACTTCACGGTCACCGAATGGCGCCGGCACGGCATCGACCTCGCCCCCGTCCGCAGGGCCCTCGACGCCGGCTGCACCTTCCTCGCCCCGCAGACCGCCTTCCTCGTCTCCAACAAGAAGGTCCTCGGCTGGGTCTCCGAAGGGCTCCCCTGGATGACCGCCGCCGAACGCGCACTCGTGCGCCGCTACCTCCCCTGGACCCGGGTCGTCAGCGACCGCCGCGTGACCTGGCGCCGCCGGGACACCGGCCTCGGCGAGCTGCTGCTGCACCGGCAGCGGCGGTTCGTCCTGAAGAAGGCCGTCGGCATGTGCGGCGACGGCGTGCTCCTCGGCCCGTCCACCGACCCGGCGGTGTGGCGGCGCGCCGTCGAGGCGGCCCTGCGGGACGAGGACAGCATCGCCCAGGAGTACGTCGAGGCCGGCCGCTGCGCCGCCGAGGTGACGGACGGGACGGAGTCCGGCACTCGCCCCGCCACCATCGCCCCGCTCCTCGGCCCGTACGTCATGGCCGGCAGGCCGGCGGGGTGCCTGGTCCGCTACTTCGCCGACGGCACGAGCGGCATCGTCAGCATGTACGGGCACGGAGCCCTCATCAACGTCCTGCTGGCCGCCCGGTAGCCGGCCCCGGTCCGGCCGCGGCCAGCGCCACCACCCCCGTCGCCGTCTCCAGCAGCGCCGGCCGGTGGGTGACCATGACCACCGTCCGGTGCGCCACCAGCCGCCCCAGCGCGGCCACCACCAGCCGCTCCGCCTCCGCGTCGAGCCCCGACGTCGGCTCGTCCAGCAGCACGACCGGCGCGTCGGCGAGCAGGGCGCGGGCGATCCCCACCCGCTGGCGCTGCCCGCCCGACAGCCCGCCGCCGCAGTCGCCGAGCCGCGTGCCGAGCCCGCCGGGGAAGCCGTCGGTGAACGTCGTGACCAGCGCCGCCTCCGCGGCCGCCCGCACCTGGTGCGGGCTCGCGTCCGGCCGCGCGTAGCGGATGTTGTCGGCGATCGTTCCCGCGAACAGGAACGTCTCCTGCAGCACGGCCGTCACCTGGCGGCGCAGCCACTCCTCCGGCAGGTCGGCCGTCGCCGTCCCGTCGATGCGCACCGTGCCGCGCGTGGGCCGGTACAGGCCCGCGACCAGCGCGAGCGCCGTCGACTTGCCCGCGCCGTTCGGCCCGGTGAGCGCGATCCGCTCGCCGGCGGCGATCTCGAGGTCGAGGCGGTGCAGCGCGCGGCGGTCCCCGTAGTCCATCGACACCCCGATGAAGTCGACACGGCCCCGCGCACGGGGCGGCAGAGCCCGCGCGCCGGCCCGTACCGGTGCCCGCAGCGGGCACGGCTCGGCGAGGACCGCGGCGACGCGCTCGGCCGACGCCTGCCCCTGGGCGAAGGTGCCGGAGAGCTTGGACAGCGCCCGCAGCGGGGCCACCATGCCCGTCAGATAGCCGATCGCCACCACGAGGTGGCCGGTGCTCCACCACCCGCGCAGCACCCCCACGCCGCCCGTCCACAGCAGCGCCGCCGTCGCGGCGGCCGTGACCGACTCCAGCAGCGGTACCCGGCGGGCCTGGACGTCCACGGCCTCCAGGCCCGCGCCCAGCACGCCGTGGCTGCGCGTCGCGAAGTCCCGGTCGTGCACGCCGTGCCCGCCGAAGGCGTGCACCGTCCGGATGCCCTGCAGCGCCTCGGCGACCAGGGCCGTCAGCTCGCCCTCCGCCTCCCGGCGCCGCCGCGCCGCCCGGTGGCCGCGCCGCCGGTTGCGGACGCCGAGGAGCAGGACCGCCGGGACGGCCGCGACGCCGATCAGGCCGAACCGCCAGTCCAGCAGGAGCAGCGCGGCCGCGTAGCCGGTGACCGAGAGCACGCCGGGGAAGAGCACCGAACAGAACGCCACCAGAGCGTCCTTGACGTTCCCGCAGTCGGTGATCACCCGGCTCGCGGACCCGCCCACGGTCTGCCGGTCGTGATAGCTCAGCGGCAGCCGCTGCAGGTGGGCGAACGTCTCGCGGCGGATCGCGGCGCTCATCCGCTCGCCCGCGCCGTTCATCAGCCGGTCGCCCGCGTAGTCGAAGGCGGCGGACACCAGCGCCACCAGCACGACCAGGGCCGCGGCAGCGGTGAGCATGGCGGTCCGGTCCGTGCCGAGGACGTCCAGCAGGAGGCCGAGGGGGTTGCCGCGCGAGGCGCCCGCCCCGAGCACGTGGTCGATGACGGCGGCGACCGGCCAGGGCGTCACCAGGTCCGCGGCCGTCTCGCAGAGCCGCATCCCGACCCCGAGGGCGAAGGGCCGGCGGTAGGGGGCGCCGAACCCGCGGAAGAACCGCAGCAACTGCCGGCGCTCCGTGGACGGGTCCTTCATCAGTGCTCCCAGCCGGACCGCGCCGCCGCGGCGGCCGGGCGCCGCCCGCAGGCTGACGTTGTGTCAGCCGTTCCCATGGTCGGCACGGCGGCGCCGCGCGCAATGCGGCACGCTGCCGGGCCGGCGAATCACCTCCGGAAACACCGGGCGCGACCACCATGCGGACGGCGCGGGACGCCCCCGGGCGCGTACGGACGCAGGAGCGGGCCGGCGGCAGGCGAGCGCGGGGAGCCCCGCCCCGCGGCCCGGACGGCGGCCCCGCACGGGCGTACGCCGGCTTGTCCCGTTCCTCCGTCCGGCGTGCGCCGGAGCCACTAGGGTCGGCCGGGTGCGCAGTCGCCTGTACGTCGCAGCGTTCCTGGCCGCCCTCGCCCTGACGGCCTGCAGCAGCTCCGGGCCCCCGCAGCCGCCGGCCCCGTCCGACGGGCGCGCGGCCACCCGGTCCGACGGCGCGGAGCTGCTCTACCGGGGCAAGGGGCGGGCCAGCGCGCAGAACCCCGCCTTCTCGCCGGACGGCAAGTCCGTGCTCTTCACGCTCTTCGAGGACGGCTACAACGAGGGCGCCGCCGCGCTGCGCGTCCTCCCGCTGTCCGGCGGCGGCACCTCCGGCCGCCCGAAGACCCTGCTCGACGAGGCCGACAAGGCCGCGGTCAACCTGCCCGGCTCCAGCTGGCACCCCTCGGCCGGGGTGACCTTCGCCTCGGACCGGGAGGGCGGCCGCGACGAGGTGTGGGTGATGCCGCCCGGGGGCGGGCGGCCCTCCCGCGTCACCGAGCACGGCGGCGACTCCGGCTACCTGGAGCCCAGCTTCTCGCCCGACGGGTCGTGGATCGTCTTCCAGGAGATCCGGGAGAAGGACTCGGACCCGGGGGACGGCGGCAGCGCGCTCGGCTCCCTCTGGAAGGTCCGGCGGGACGGCACCGGGCGCACCCGCCTCCTGGACGGCCCCGCCACCGGCACGGACAACCGCCAGCCCAACTGGTCGCCCAAGGGCGACCGGCTGGTCTTCCAGCGGCGCGAGCGCGGCGCGCGCACGTGGGCGCTGTACGTGATGAACGCCGACGGCAGCGGCCTGCGGCGGCTCACCGACGGCCCCGGGGAGCACACCGACCCGAGCTGGTCGCCCGACGGCGGGTCGGTGGTCTTCTCCTCCACCGCCGGCGGCCTGGAGGTGCCGCAGATCTTCGTGATCCCGGCCGGCGGCGGCCGCCCCGCCCGGGTGACCACGCGCGACGGCGACTACGACGGCGCGCCGAGCTGGTCACCGGACGGGCGGTGGATCGCCTTCGAGTCCCACCCGGGGGACGAGGACCGACCGTCCTCGCTGTGGCGGATCCCCGCCCCCGGAACCGACGGGCCCTGAGGGGCCGGCAGGCTGGTGGTGTCGGCAGGCTGGTGGTGGCTGTGGGCTTGTGGTGACGGCGGTCGGCCGGCAGTGACTGCCGGCCTGCGGTACGGCCGGCCTGCGGTGACCGTCAGCCGGTGGTGACGGTCAGCAGCGAGTACTGGGAGACCGTCAGGGACAGGGTGGCGGTGCCGCCCGCCGTCTGCCAGGCGACCGGCTCCGGAGCCGGCGAGGCCCCGTCCGGCGAGCTCACCGTGGCGGCCAGCACCTGCTTGCCCGCGGGCAGCTTCAGCGCGACCGAGCAGGCGGCCGGCTTGGTGCTGAAGGCCGCCGGGGTGTCACCGAAGCCGGTGAAGTTGACCAGCTGGACGACCGTGTCGGCGCCGAGCCGGCTCACCTCCATGTGGATGCGCCGGTCGCCCGTGAGCTCCACCGCCGGCGGCGCCGCCGCCCGTACGGGCGCGAGCAGCTGGTCGGCGCTCGCCTGGTCCGTCTTCGCGAGGTAGCTGCGGCCGGCCAGGTCCTTGACGTACCAGCACGTCCCCTGGCCGAAACGATTCTGCTTGGTTGCCGGCAGCGGATCGCCCTTGCGGAACCCGAGCACGTCGGCCAGTGCGTACTCGCTGCGGGCCGTGCCCAGCTCGTCGAGGCCGGTCGGCAGGGGGCCCGTGACGACGACCGTCCCGCCGCCCGCCACGTACTCCCGCAGGACCGCGGCCTCCGCGTCGGAGACGGCCTGCAGGTTCGGCAGCATCAGAACGCGGTACGGGGCGAGGTCGGCCGCGGCCAGGTGCGGGCTCGGGACGGTGGCGAAGGGGACGTGGGCGTACACCAGCGCCTTGACCGTGCCGCGGAACTCGCCCAGCCACGCCTGGGTCGTGCAGCTCTCCTCCGCGCTGCCCGAGGCCCACCAGTCCTTGACCCCCGACGGCGCCTTCGCGTTGGCGTACATGCCCGTGCCGGCGGAGGGGCTGACGTAGTCCCGGGAGGCCGAGGAGTGGTAGACGCCGACCTCGGCCGCCGGCACCGCGTCGTAGAGCTTCTGCTGGTTGGCCGCGACGAAGGCGTACATGCGGGTGCGCATCGCTTTGTCGGTCGTCTCGTTCTTGAACGGGCTCTTGACCTCGTACGGATTGCAGCCGGCCGCCAGCAGCTCGGCCATCACCAGCGACGCGTCGTCGGCCTTCCAGCCGTACGAGAACGCCCACGCGGGCTTCGCCCCGCTCGCGGCGCGCGCGTACTTGTACATCGAGATCAGGCACGTCCAGTCCGTCGCCGTGGCGTGGCGCATCCCGTCGTAGTTGCCGAGGATGTCCACCTCCCAGACGTGGCTCACGCCCTCCGCCTTGCGCAGGTACGCCCCGTCGAGGCCCACCAGCGTCGCGTACTGGTAGTCCATGCTCACCGTCTCGACGAAGGTGACCAGGTCCGGGTTGACCGACCGGCCGGCGGCGGCGATGTCGAGCTGCCACTGGTTGAGGTTGCGGTGGCGCCACTCCACGTAGCGGCGGAAGGCCAGGTTCGTGAAGTCGGCCTTGGCCGGGAGGGCGAGGCCGGTGTCGGCCCTGAAGGCGTCCGCCGCCCAGGTGGAGCCGTCGCACCAGCTCATCGCCCCGTCGAAGTAGATCGGCACGTCCGGCCAGACGGCGTCCACGCCCGTGGCCGCCAGGGCCTTGATGCGGCCGAGGTAGTAGTCGCGCCAGGGGGAGTTGGGGCTGAGCCAGCAGCTCTCGTCGCCCGGGTCGACCCAGACGACCAGGCTGCCGTAGAAGACGTTGGGCTTGCCGTCGAGGGAGCGCTGCACCCAGGACTTGCCCTCGCCGTTCTTGTAGAACGACCGGCTGTTCTCGCCGCCGACGCTGATGAGCTCCAGCGACGGGTAGTACATGACCACGCGGATCCCGGCGGCGTGCGCCAGCTCCACGAAGCTCTTGACCTTGCCCATGTGCTCGGTGAACTCGGCGGGCGTCAGCCAGTTCGACAGCACCGTGTCGAGCTCGATGACGCTGACGTTCTGCGCCTTCAGCGACGTGATCACGGGCTTCATGTCGCGCACCGGGTCGGCGTCCTCGTCGAACGTGCCGTCGGCCAGCCGGGCGTAGCGGCTCCACTCGGGGAACAGCCCCTGCCGGGCCGCGGCCGGCGCCCAGGCGGGCTCGGCGCCGGAGGCGTCGGGGAGGCGGGGGAGGAGCTGTGCGGCGAGCGCGCCGCCGCTCACCCCCAGGCCGGTCCGTAACAGGGCTCTCCGGCTGAATCTTCGTATACCGCTCATGGATGTCCCCTCGGTTTCACAACGGTGTGACGGGGTCTGCACGGTGCCCGCAAAGTCTGCCCGACCACCCCCGCGGGGGCGGACGGATTCCGGATACGGCGGCGCGACGACCCCTCGCCGGGGCATCTGCCATCAGAAGGAAATCGGCCCGATATCGCTCCCGTACGGAGTAGCCGCGGAGGCACCTTTCCGGCCTGCGGTTAACACATCTCCAGACGACCGAACCGCGAGGAGTGCTGGCATGGCCGAAGTGAAGCTGACCGCCGAGACGCGCACCGACTTCGGCAAAGGTGCCGCCCGCCGCATCCGCAGGGAGGACAAGGTCCCCTGCGTCATCTACGGCCACGGCGCCGACCCGCGGCACGTGTCGGTGGACGGGCACGCCCTGCTGATGGCCCTGCGGACTCCGAACGTGCTGATCAACCTGGACGTCGGCGGCAAGAAGGAGCTCGTCATCCCCAAGGCCGTCCAGCGCGAGGCCCTCCGTGGCTTCCTGGTCCACGTGGACCTGCTGATCGTCAAGAAGGGCGAGAAGGTCACGGTCGACATCCCGATCCACACCGAGGGCGAGCTCGCCCCCGGCGGCAACCTGCTGGAGTACATCCTCAACGCCCTCCCGGTCGAGGCCGAGGCCACGCACATCCCGGAGGGCGTCACGATCTCCATCGAGGGCATGGAGGCCGGTCACACCATCCACGCCAAGGACATCCCGCTGCCGCGCGGCACCAGCCTCGCGGTCGACGGCGAGGACGCCGTCCTGCAGATCGTCGCGGCACAGACGGAGCCGGTCGAGGAGGAGGAAGCCGAAGAGGAGGAGGCGGAGGCGGCCGAGGGCGCACCGGCGGAGGAGGCTGCCGCTCCGGAGGGCGAGGGGGGCGGCTGAGAGGGGCGGGGCGGCCGCGGCGTACGGGGGGCGGCGGTTTTCCGGATACGGGGCCGGGCCCGGGGCGCGTGCTGCGCCCCGGGGCGGCGGTTCGGGCCGGGGTGGCGGTTCAGGCCGCGCGCGGCAGCGGCTTGAGGACGCCGAAGACCGCGCCGAACTGGTCGGCCAGCCAGGCGATCCGGCCCACGTCGGGCACGTCGTCGGCCGGTGCGACCACCGAGCCGCCGGCCTCCTGCACCTTGGTGACCGTCGCGTCGGTGTCCGTGACCAGGAAGTACGGGAGCCAGCGGGACGGCCCGGCCGCCTCGCCCCCGCCGGGCGCGGGCGCGATGCCGCCGAACGCGGCGTCGTCGCCGCTCGCGCCCGCCAGGGAGATCAGGGTGTAGGTGCCGACGGAGAACTCCTTCTCCTCCGTGCCCCACCCGAACAGGGCGTGGTAGAAGGCCCCGGCCGCCGCCGGGTCCGCGGTGTGCAGCTCGACCCACAGCAGGGTGCCGGGCTCGCAGACCTTCTCCAGGCCCTTGACGGCGCCGGGCTGCCAGAGGGCGAACTCCGCGCCGCCCGGGTCGGTGAGACAGGCGAGGCGGCCGGCGTCCATGACGTCGGCCGGCGCGACCCGCACGGCGCCCCCGGCCTGCTCGGCCGCCTTGACCGTGGCGTCGGCGTCGGGCGTCTGGAAGTACACCGTCCACGCGGGGCTCGCGCCCTCCTCCGTCAGCGGCCCGAGCGCCGCGACGCTCTTGCCGTCCTGCAGGAAGAAGCCGTAGCCGCCGGCGTCGGGCCCGGCGGACTGCAGTTCCCAGCCGAAGACCGCTCCGTAGAACTCGGCGGACGCCGCGGTGTCCGGGCTGCCGAGGTCGAGCCAGTTGGGTGATCCGGTCACGAAATCTGTGCTGAGCATGGTGGGTGCTCCTCCGGCGGATGCGCGCGGGGGCAACGGATACGCGCGAGGCCCCGTCACCGCGGGCGCGGCGCTCGGCGTCCCCCGACGCGTCTCAGTCTTCCACCGCTCCCGGAGCACCGCGCGACGCGGTGACCGAGGGGCCACCGGCGCGCGGAGTCGTTACCGGCGCGGTGCGGGGCGGCCGGAGGACGGGCCTCCGGCCGCCCCGCACCGGGTGACGGTTCAGATCGCTGAGATCAGATCGTCGCGGCGTCGATGACGAAGCGGTAGCGGACGTCGCTGGCCAGCACCCGCTCGTAGGCCTCGTTGATCTGCTCGGCGCGGATCAGCTCGATGTCGGCGCCGATGCCGTGCTCGCCGCAGAAGTCGAGCATCTCCTGGGTCTCCGGGATGCCGCCGATCATCGAGCCCGCCACCGACCGGCGCTGGGTGATGAGGGCGAAAGCGGCGACCGGCTGCGGGTTCTCCGGGGCGCCGACCTGCACGAGCGTTCCGTCGGTCTTCAGCAGGCCCAGGTACGCGTTGAGGTCGATGTCGGCCGAGACGGTGTTGACGATCAGGTCGAAGCTGCCCGCCAGCCGCTCGAAGGTCGCCGGGTCGGAGGTGGCGTGGAAGTGGTCGGCGCCCAGCCGCAGGCCGTCCTCCTGCTTGCGCAGGGACTGGCTGAGGACGGTGACCTCCGCGCCCATCGCGTGCGCGATCTTCACGCCCATGTGGCCGAGGCCGCCGAGGCCGACGATCGCGACCTTCTTGCCCGGCCCCGCCTGCCAGTGCGCGAGCGGGGAGTAGAGGGTGACGCCGGCGCACAGCAGCGGGGCCGCCGTGTCCAGCGGAATGGCGTCGGGGATGCGCAGGACGTAGTTCTCGTCCACGACGACGTGCGTGGAGTAGCCGCCCTGAGTGATCTCCCCGTCACGGCCCGTGGCCCCGTAGGTGCCGACCATGCCGAGCTCGCCGGTGCAGTACTGCTGCAGGCCGGCCTTGCAGTTGGCGCACTCGCGGCAGGAGTCCACGAAGCAGCCGACGCCGACGCGGTCGCCGGCCCGGTAGCGGGTGACGCCGGAGCCGACGGCGGTCACGACGCCGGCGATCTCGTGGCCCGGGGCGAGCGGGAAGTGGCCGTCGTCGCCCCACTCACCGCGGACCGTGTGGATGTCGGAGTGGCAGATGCCGGCGTACTTGATCTCGATGAGGACGTCGTGCTCACCCGGCTCCCGGCGCTGGACGGTGATCCGCTCCAGAGGAGCCTTGGCCGACGGGGCGGCGTATGCGGGAACAGTGGTGTGGGTCATGCCCGCCATCGTGCGCCCGCGCCGGAGGCCCAGCCAGAACCCGGTCGAACGTACGCACGCGGTTCCTACTACTGGCAGTGTCACCCTGGCCCCGCGACCGGCCCCGGCGCCCCGCGCATACTGGTGGGCATGGACCAGCGCACCGAACTGAGTGAGTTCCTCCGCAGCAGGCGGGCCCGGCTGCAGCCCGCCGAGGTGGGCCTCACGCCCTACGGCGGGCGGCGCCGGGTGCCCGGCCTGCGACGCGAGGAGCTGGCCCAGCTCGCCGGTGTGAGCGTCGCCTACTACACGCGCCTGGAGCAGGGGCACGGCCAGAACGTCTCCACGGCGGTGCTGGAGGCGATCGCCGACGCTCTGCGGCTCACCAGCGCCGAGCGGGACCACCTCACCCACCTCGTCCGCCCGAGCGTGAAGAAGGCGCGGCCGTGCCGGCCGGCCCGCCCGCAGCGCGTGCGCCCCTCGGTGCAGCACCTCATGGACAGCATGGAGAACACCCCGGCCTACGTGGTCGGGCGCCGGCTGGACATCATCGCCTGGAACCGGCTGGCCTGCGCCCTCCTCGGCGACTTCGACGCGATGCCCGCCGGGCAGCGCAACCTGGCCTGGCAGATCTTCCTCGAACCCGCCACGCGCGAGCTGTACACCGAGTGGGAGAAGAAGGCCGCCGACGTCGTCGCTTTCCTGCGGCTCGACGCCGGCCGCTGCCCCGAGGACCCGCACCTCGCCGCGCTCGTGGGCGAGCTGTCCGTCAAGAGCCCGGAGTTCCGCTCGCTGTGGGCCGCCCACAACGTGGAGGACAAGGGCTTCGGCGTCAAGAAGCTGCACCACCCGGTGGTGGGTCCGCTGACCCTGTCCTACGAGACGCTCGTGCTCCCGGCCGACCAGAACCAGAACCTGATCACGTACCACGCCGAGCCGGGCTCGCCCTCCGCCGAGTCCCTGCGGATCCTGGCCAGTTGGGCGATGGAGAGCTCGGACATGTAGGGGGAGCGCTGACTTCCCGGGGACCGTCAGGGGCGAGGCGCGCCCATGGGGTTGGGCACGGGCAGCGCGCCGCTGTCGACGAGGTGACGGCTCAGCGGGACGGCGAGGCGGATCGCCTCCTCGGTGCCCTCCGTGCCCAGGGCGACGAGGGGTGACGAGGCCAGCCGGTCGGTGTCCTCCTCCAGCCGCCGGCGCAGCGTGTCACCCGCCCCGGTCAGCCGTCCTTCGCCGTCGAGCACGCCGCGCTCGGTGAGCCTGCGGCGGCTGTCCCCCCACTCGGCCTCTGTCCAGCCGCGGTTGTCCTGGACGGACGCCAGTGGCACGTTACCGGTGGCCACGTGCGTGAACGTGGTGTCCAGACCGCCGAGGCCCGCGTGGACGGCGGCGAGGACGTGGCCGTCACCGCGGTGCTCGCGCAGGACGGTGGCCGCCAGCCAGACGCGCGCGGCGGGGCCGGCGGGCCGGGGCACCCGCGACCAGGCCGCGGCCAGCGGCCTCCCCTCGAAGCCGCAGCCCGCCGCGGCATGCTCCAGGAGCTCGGCGAGGCGGGCGAGGGAGCGGCCGGACCCCGCCGGAAGCGTACGGTCCAGCGCGGCCCGTACGGCTTCGGTACGGGCCTCCAGCACGGCTTCGGGCGAGGCGTACGCCCAGGCGTCGGGGAGCGAACGGGCCACCATCGCCGGAGCGAACACGTGGAACATCGCCGCCACGGGCGCCGGCCCGACCGCTCCGAGCGGGGCCGCCCGGCCGGCGAAGTACCCCATCCACCAGCTCGGCAGACCGAGCGCGCGGGACGCGGCGGCGGGTTCGGGAGCGAAGTAGACGAGGGCGTGCAGGGGTTCGACGGCGGTCCAGAGCCGCCGGGCGGGAGAGGACTGCGGCACGCTTACCTCCAGATCACTTCGAACTCCTGCACAAATGCCGGACGTTGACGCATCCTACGACGGCGGAGCTGCGAGCGAGCCGCCCACCCATTCGCTCACTCGTTCCGCAATCGTGTGGGCGTGGCAATGCCGCGCCCACCGAAGGGTGATTCCGCCGGATGGATCAGCGCCCGTGGATAGCTGGAGGCGTCGCACTGCATCGCACCGCACTGCAACGCTCTGCCACCACGAAAGGAATCCCGTGCGTATCCGCCGCGCCCTTGGAACCGTTGTGTCCGCACTCCTGCTCTCCACCCTCGCCTCCGCACCCGGGGCGCACGCCGCGAACGGCACCCTGAGCGTGGACTACTCGCGCTGCAAAGCGGGCACCGGCATCACCGGAGTGGCCTGCTTCCCCGAGGAAGTGAGCAGGAGCGAGAAGGACCCGCAGGACGGCAAATGCTTCAGCCTCCTCACCGAGAACCGCGCGAAGATCCTCAAGCTCAGCAACAACACCAACCGGACCGTCTTCTACTACACCGACCGCCACTGCACGAAGGGCGCCCGCGGCCTCGGCCCCGGCCGCTCCCTGACCAACCCGGCGGTCCGCAGCGTGCGCTACCCGCTCCCGATCTGATACCGCCCGGCCGCCGGGGACGAGAGGATGACCTCATGACCGTGATCACTCTCGTCCGGGGCGACATCACCGAGCAGCACGTCGACGCCGTCGTCAACGCCGCGAACTCCTCACTTCTCGGGGGCGGCGGCGTCGACGGCGCCATCCACCGCAAGGGCGGCCCCGCGATCCTCTCGGCCTGCCGCGACCTCCGCGCCTCCCACTACGGCAAGGGCCTCCCCACGGGCAGGGCCGTCGCCACGACCGCGGGCAACCTCCCGGCCCGCTGGGTGATCCACACGGTGGGCCCGGTGTGGAGCGCGGAAGAAGACCGCTCGGACCTGCTGGCGTCCTGCCACCGCGAGTCGCTGAAGGTCGCGGACGAACTGGGCGCGAAGACGGTCGCGTTCCCGGCGGTCTCGACGGGTGTTTACCGCTGGCCGGTCGAGGACGCGGCCCGCATCGCGGTCGAGACGGTGCGAGAGACGGAAACGTCGGTGGAGGAGGTCCGCTTCGTCCTCTTCGACGAAAGGGCGTACGAAGCCTTCGCGTCGCAGGCGAGCTGATGCATCTGTCCGTCCGGAGCGTTTGCTGATGCCCGGGCCCTCAGCCCTGCATTTGGGCGTGGTGCGCATATCGGATAGCCGGCGCGTGTGCGAGAAGCAGAATCAGCAGCCCTTCGCCCACCGGACTGACGGCCCCCGAGGACGGTTACGAGCCGACGCCGCCCCCCGCAACCCCACTGGGGGAGTCCGTCACTCCCCGGCCTCGACGTACCGGAATTCCGGACCAAAGGCCATCCCGCTGCCATCCGGCAGTGGGATCTGCATCAGCTGTCGCGCCGGATCTTCCAGTTTGCGCATCTCCCCGACGGCTTTGGTCAGCAATTGTGCCGGCGTAGGCGAACTTGACTGATCCGCCTGCCAGGCCTGTTCGAGGAACCGAAGCATCGAACTGTAATGCTGATTGAAGGTGTCGAGGAGTACGCGCACCTCACTGGCGACCGGAATCCCTCCCTGCTCCCAGCCGCCGCTGGGGACTGTTCCCATGCGGGAGGTCTGTGGCATGGGAATCTCGGCGCCCTGGAAGTCGAACCGCTGCGGGTCGCTTGACACCAGGACCAGTTTTCGGCCGTGGAAAATCTCCCGGAAGGAGTAGAAGTGGGCCAGCTCTCCCGGCGGTCCCGGGAAGGGGTTGTCCGGCGACGCGGCAGTTCCTTCACCCTGTTCCTTGATGATGGTGATGGCAGCCTCTACGTCTTCCAGTGATGCGAGTGCGACGACATCGTTCCCCTTGCCGTGGGACGACATGTTCCTGGTGACCTGCTTGGTTCCCTTGATGAGCTGCGGCTGGCTGCGGAACGCTTCAAGGATTTGCGTGTAGAAGGCCCCGATGGATGTGTGGACTTCCGCGTCCTCGACGACAGGGTCGTCGGGCCGCTCGATCTGGGAGTACATGTCGACCGCCTCCCTGGTCAGTCCGGTGAGCGAAACGGACAGCTCAGGCCGTACGCCGCCGGGCAGTGGTCCGGGATACTTCGGCACCAGCGCCGCGTCGGCGATCCGGGGGGCGCCGCCGATGGTGGTGAGCATGTTGCAGACCAGGCCCATGTGGGACATCTCGTCGAAGACGATTTCCTTGATCGTTTCGGAGACGTCGCCGTCACGGTCCGGATCCTCGATCGACCAGAG
Organism: Streptomyces roseoverticillatus; assembly: GCF_000719265.1. Classification (GTDB taxonomy): domain Bacteria; phylum Actinomycetota; class Actinomycetes; order Streptomycetales; family Streptomycetaceae; genus Streptomyces; species Streptomyces roseoverticillatus. The sequence continues at coordinate 177,745 of NZ_JOFL01000006.1, forward strand.
ACCGCACAAGTAAGGGGGAAGCGTCGCCAGCTCCAGCAGGACCGCCTGCTGCAATGCGTTCTTGAGCCACAGCTCGTCGTGTTCCTCGGCGGGCACCCGCATCAGTTCGACGATCAGATTGCTTCGATAGTTGAGAACCGTGGACACAACGCTCTCCTTCTCGCTTGCGGGATCCTGATTCATTGTGAAACACGGCGCGTGTGCGTCATCGGAGGTGCGAGACTGCGCTGGCAGAGTTCATTCGTACGGTCGGCGTGGGCTGTCATACGCCGGAGCAGTGCTCGGAGAGGAATTCCTGCGGCTCCCGGTAGGGGTTCCCGTGTTGATCACTATCGCTTTCACCTGTTCGGCCGCGGCTCGTCGGAGTGCGAACCGGCACGAATGGACGTACGAGCGTCATGGGCGCCGCGCATCTCGAAGAAGGCAGGCCTTCGCGGAGGTGACCGTAGAAGAGTAACGGTGCTCCTGGAGCCCGCCTTCACCCGCGACGCCGTCGGGCAACCTCGTGCTCGGGTGAACGCAAGTCGGCAGTCGGGAGTAACCGAGGACGCGATGCCCGAGTCGCGCATCACCAAAGAATCCACCAGGCTGGACATCAGGTCCTGCACCGCCCACGGCAACCTTCTGCTGCCTCCGACTGATCCAGGTCAGACGGACCCATCCACGGTAAGGGCCTCTGTTCCGGCACCGGCCACCCTGCATGCCGGCCCGGAAGACGTCACGTTCCAGGCTCGATGAAAGGGTCCGACATGCCCGTCGATCTCAAAAACCCCCTGTCGTGGAAGAATGCCACCGGTGATGCCGACACGATGCTGCAGAATCTGCAGGCCAATATTCTGAAGGGCCACATACGCGAGCACCTTCACATCCTGCTGCTGCAGTTCGGCCAGGGCGCGGAAGGCACTGCGGAGGCGCGGGCGTTCCTGACGGGGCTGGCCCCGCTCGTGAAGCCGGCCAAGACGCAACTTCAGGAAGTGAAGGCCTTCAAGGAGAACGGGCCGGAAGACGTGTCGGACGTGCCCTATGTCGGTGTGGGGCTGACGTTCGCAGGCTACAACCAGCTGGAACTGGCGGACCGGGCCCCCTCCGATGAGGCTTTCAGGAGGGGGATGCGGGACGACGCGACCCGGGAAAAGCTCGGAGACCCGGAGGTCGCGCAGTGGGAAGCCGGCTTCCAGGAGGCGATCCACGCCGTCGTCCTGGTCGGCGGCGCCGAAACCGGACCGGTGGAAGCCAAGCTCCAGGAGATCGAGGGTCTGCTGACGGGCTCGATCCGTGTGCTCGGCAGGGAGACGGGCCGCGGCATGCACAATGAGAACGGTGACGGGATCGAGCACTTCGGCTATGTCGACGGACGCAGCCAGCCGCTGTTCCTCACCGAGGACCTGGAGGAAGAGCGCCGCCGGACCGACGGAGTCTCCGTATGGGACCCGGCCCAGCCACTGGAACGCGTACTGGTCGCGGATCCGGCCGCACCCGACCCCGCGACGGACTTCGGCAGCTACTTCGTGCTGCGCAAGCTGGAGCAGAACGTCCTGGCGTTCAAGCAGGCGGAGGAAGCCCTCGCCGATGTGTTGAAGCTTGAGAACAACGACCGCGAGCGAGCCGGTGCGATGCTCGTCGGCCGCTTCGAGGACGGCACTCCGCTCACGCTGCAGGCCATGCCCGGAGCACACAGCCCGGTGATGAACAACTTCAATTACGCCAGCGACGGCGCCGCCGACAAGTGTCCGTACCAGGCACACATCCGCAAGACCAACCCGCGCGGGTCCGGCGGCTTCGAGTCACCGGAGGACGAACGCGTCCACCTGATGGCGCGGCGCGGGCAGACCTATGGCGAGCGGTCCGAAGGCGACCTTCCCGAGACCGGCGTCGGCCTGCTGTTCATGGCATTCAATTCCGACATCGAGAACCAGTTCGAGTTCACGCAGCACCAATGGGCCAACAGCCCCCGCTTCCCGAAGCGCGCTGAAGGTGAGTCGGCCCCCGGTCTCGACCAGGTCATCGGGCAAGGCGATCGTCCCCCGGCGACCTGGCCGCGGGTGTGGGGCGAGGTGGAGGGCCAGGAAGTCCCTGCCATGGCGCAGGCCGTGACCATGAAGGGCGGCGAGTACTTCTTCATGCCCTCGCTCTCCTTCCTGCGCAGTCTGTGACCGGCACGCACCGGCCACCATGAGCTGGAGGTGCGCTCAGGCCGGGAGCGTGCCGGCTATGTCTGCTCAGGCGAAGGTCTCGCCGGTGGCAGGGGTGAGGGCGGACAGGTCAACGGGCTCGCCGGATGCGAAGCCGGCCAGGGCGATGTCGGCATCAACCGCTTGCCATGCGGCGTCGAACTGGGGCCGGCCGAGCTCGAAGGTAGGGCTGGCGAAGATGCCGTCCGCCGCCAGCGCCGGATCGGGGTGGGGGTTGTGGTGGAGCTGTTCGGCCCGGTCGCGCAGCTCCAGCATGATGGGCACAGCCAGGGCCATGACGCGGGGCTTGCCGTTGAACGCACGGTCCAGGCAGGTGAGCATGGCCGCGTACCGGGAGTTGAACTCCACGGCCTGGGCGTAGACGTCGCTGGTCGCGGCGAACCGCTTGTAGTAAGCGACCTTCGAGTCGCCGCGGATGCGATGGGTGTCCTCCCAGCTGACGTCGATCAGCGGTCCGCTGGGCGGGTCCTTGGGCCGGTCGTGCGGGCCGTAGCTGCGGCCTGTGCGGATCTCGTTGAAGCGGAAGTAGTGGGCGAGCGTCCGTTCCTCCTTGAAGATCAGATCGTTGCTGTCCCAGATGGTGTCGCTCACGCCCTCGCCCTGCTCGCTGATCACCCGCAGCGCCAGGCGGGCGGACTCGGTGTCGTGGACGGCGAAGACCTCGCCACCGGAGTTGTAGAAGTCGTCCGGGCCCACCTGGAGGTGCTCGCGGCCCGGAGGGAAGACTGCGTGCTCGCCCTCCCTGTCCACGATCTGCAGCAGGCCCTGCCACAGGGCGTCGTAGAACTGCCCGATGGAGGTCCATCCGGAGCCCTCCTGCAGCGGGGGTGTCATCGAGCGGGGCTGCTCGATGCGCAGGAACGTCTCCAGCGCGTCGGGCGAGAAATGCCGTAGCGGCACCGGGGGTAGATCATCGCTGCTGAAGGGGAGCTTGGCCGGGTACTTCCCTACGAACTCGGCGCGGCCCACCCGGGGACTGCCGCCGACTGCGTTGAGCAGGTTGGCGGCCAGCGTCATGTGCAGCATCTCCTCCATCAGGACGCTGCGGATGGCGAAGTAGGCGGTGCGGTTGGTGCCGGGGCGGATGGTGTACATCCCGGTCATGTAGACGGGGATGGTCAGGTGCTCGACCTCCATCGCAGCCTGGAGGAAGGTGCGCAGTTCGCCGAGGTCCCGCGGGACGTGGAAGCCCTTCTCGTGCAGTTCGGTCGCGGTGATCACGCCGTCGCCTCCGTCGTCTCGGGGGTGCGGATCTCGACGGGCCGGCGGGCGGTGGCCAGGGAGTCGTGGATCCGTTCGGCGCTGCGCAGGGCCAGCGCCATCATGGTGATCGTGGGGTTGCTGGTGCCGACGGACGCCATACTGCCGCAGCCCACGGCGTAGAGGTTGTCGAACTCGTGGGTCTTCTGGTCCGCGTCGACCACCGAGGTCGCCGGGTCGCTGCCCATGATGTGGGTACCGGCCCCGTGGCCCGCCCCGCTGTACGCCAGGTCCGCACCCTTGTGGACGAAGTGCCCCAGAGGGGGGACACCGTCCCGTGGCGCATGGTCGGTAAAGTCGTACGCTCCCATGCGATGGAAGATCTCCCCGGCCACCGCCCGGGCGGCCAGTGCGCCATCGCGGACGTGCTCGTTGAGGTCGTAGGTGATGACGGGGCGCGGGTTTCCCATGGCGTCGCGGTGGCGGCTATCGAGGGTGACACGGTTGCCGGGGTCGGCAGACTGCTCCACGGCGAGCTGCAATTGCAGCTGGCGGCCGACGGTGGAACCCAGCAGCCGGCGCAGCTCCGGGCCGAAGACGCCGTCCGGCCGCACTTCGCCCTGCTCGTCGCCGCCGATGCCCAGGGCGGTGGCGACGTTGCTCATCGGCGCCCCGGTGGCCCAGCCCCAGCCCCAGTTGCCGATCTCGATGCGGAAAGGAGCCCGGCGGCGGCGCCCTTCGCCGAAGCGGAAGACCTCCCAGCCGGAGGTGTGCCCCGGACCCCGGAACGGCCCGACCGGCCCCTTGCCCTCCGCACCGAGGGCCCAGCTGAGCACGGTGGGGTGGTCCATGAGGTTCCGGCCCACCTGGTCGCTTCCGTTGGCCAGCCCCGAGAAGAGCAGCAACCGGGCGTTCTCGATGGCGTGGGCGGCGAGCACCACCACGTCGGCCTCGACGACGTACGGGCGGCTGACGGGCGAGGCCGGGTCGGTATACGTGCGGTACTCCACCCCGGACACGCTGCGCTCACCCGACGTGCGCACCCGGGTGACCACACAGCGGTTCGCCACCGTGACGGAGCGCGGGAAGGCCGCCTGGATACGCAGGGGCAGGGACTTTGCCTGGACGGGACAGATCGGTACGCAGCTGGCGTTGCCCACGCAACGCTCGCCGAAGTTCGGCAGACCGACCGCGCCCTGGACCCGGAAGGCGGCATCGGGACGGTAGCGGGGGTTGGGCGTGGAGTTGCGGGCCTGCGGCAGGCCGTAGAGGGTCAGCTTGTAGTCCCGCTCGGCCACCGGATCGGTGATGAACTCCCCCTCCACCGCCTCTTTGCAGTACCGGTCGATGTAGCTGTGCGGGATCTCCTGCATCGGGTACTCGTAGCGGGAGTCGTGAACGACGCCGAGGTTGTGCTGCTCCTGCCCGTTACCGGCGACGCCCAAGAGCCGTTCGGCCTCGGCGTACCAGGGCTGGAGCTCCGCGGCGCTGATGGGCCAGTCGCGTCCGTACCCGTAGCGCGTGCGGGTCTCGAAGTCCTCGTCGCACATGCGGGGGACGGCGCCCAGCCAGTGCATGGCGGTACCGCCCAGAGCGCGCAGGTAGTCGGTGCCGTACGGCAGCGGCCCGTTCTGGGCGAAGTAACCGCCCGCGGTGAACTCGGGCTCTCCGGGCCGGGGGTTGCGCACCGGTGCGAGGTCCAGGACGTTGGGCGAGGGCGCGGCGGCGTTGGGCCGGTAGGCGGAGTTCGGCACCTTCGCGACGGCGGAGCGGAAGGTGGACAGGGTATCCAGGAAGCCGGGCCAGGTGTCGGTGTCGCCGTTTCCGGCCTCCAGGACAAGGACCTGCCAGCCCTTGTCGCCCAGCCGCTGGGCGAGCGCGCTGCCGGCCCAGCCGGCGCCGACGATGACGACGTCGTAGCGGCGGCGGGCCGCGGCGTCGGCAGTGATGTGCTCCGTCATGCCCCGCCCTCCTCGACGGTGCCGGGGGCCGTGGCCACGGGAACCTCGGACGGGGGGACATGACGACCGGCCCGGAAGCCGGGCAGCAGGTGGGCGGGGATGTCCTCGGGCGAGACCTCGGCATCGAGGCCGGTGCGGTAGGCGATGTCGCGCACGCCGAGTCCGGCGCGCAGTTCCTGGACCTCGGGCGGTGCGGGCGGTCTGACTCCCCAGGTGCCGAAGCCGGGCGGTTTGGCGCCCGAGGGATGGCCGTGGAAGGTCCGCCACACCAGCCCCTCCACGTAGGCCTCCGGCGCCACGACGAACTCCGTGTTCGCCTTCTCGCGCCGCAGGTCGGAGTGGGCGGCGGGGGCCAGCCGGGGCCAGGCGCCGGTGTACCAGAGGTAGACCAGGGCGCGGGCCACCTCCCGGTGGGTGGGCGTCAGGTCCTGTGGGCCGCCGCCGTCCGTGACCGCCTGTTTCCACGCGGTCCAGAACCTCTCGAAGTGCTCCGGCCCCACCTGGCGGCGCGCGGTGTCCAAATACGCCCCGGCCATATCGGTCGCGTACAGGTCGAATGTGGTGAAGCCGGTGAGTGGCACACAGAACTTCACGAAGTCCTGTACATCTGCCGTCGCCGCCGGATCGGCCATTGCGCTCCTCCTATCGGGAAGGCCCGGTCCCGGGTCCCATTCAACTCTGCCAGGGCAGGAGAACGGCCTGTCCGGGCCGCCACCAACGGGTGAATACCAAGGGCATATTCCAGCCAGCGCGGGCAGAGCGCTGAACGTCCGCGCGACGGTCGGCGGGCTGACCAGTGAAGACGTGCAGGCCACCAGCACGGCCGAGTCGTGGGTGCCCCGTTTGCCCTTTGCCTGATGCGGCTTCCCGCGACCGTGCTTAGCGTCGCCTGGAGAAGGGCCCCTCTCGTCCTGCGGAGGCCCAGCAAACCCCGGAGGACCCCATGCCGGATCCAGCTCGCCCGCCGCTGGTGCTGGACAGTCCGGAGTTCCTTGCGCGAGCCGAGAACTTCGCCAATCTGATGAGCGTCCCGGACTTCCAGCAGCGCTTCTTCAGTGACCCCTCGGGCACGGCGGCGGCAGAGTTCGGGCTGAGGCTTGACACCGCGCGACTCAGCCGGGCCAACCGGCTGACCTACACCCTGCTGGCTGACCCCGCCTTCAACACTTGGGCCGACGACTTTCAGACCCGCGCGACCGCGGTGCTACCCCGAGGCGCCGGAAGTGTCGCGGAGCTGAAGGCTGCGAAGAGCCGGTTCCACGAGGAGTTCGTCGCCTCGATCAGGGCACATCTCGCCCCGGAGACCGTCGCCGGCCTCGAGAGCCTCAAACCCGGCCTGCTGGTAGCCGAGGACGACATCGCCATCCTGCTGCTGGTATTCCTCGTGGTCGTCGTAGTAGCCGGCGTGGAGGCCGCGCGGCCGGACGAGGCCCTGTCCCGCAAGACCGTCCAGATGGTGTTGCGGCAGCTCAACGACGAACAGATCATCCAGATCCGCGCCGGGCAGGCGGCGCTCGATGAATGAGCCCAGCACCGGCACAACCGCGCCACAAGCAGCCGTCGGGATTCTGGACCCGCTTCCGCAACGGCGCATTCTCTCACTGCTCCTGACCTTGCGCTGCACGGCGGAGTGCGGGGAGTGCGGCACTCAGAGCAGCCCACGGGTGAGAACCAGGCTCCCCGAGGAGGAGGCCGCCCGTCTCATTGACGAGGCGGCAGCTGATGACTACAACCTGGTGGCCTTCACCGGCGGTGAGCCGATGCTCTACGGCCGTGGCCTCCCCCGGCTGATCCGGCGGGTGACTGATCACGGTATGCCGTCACGGATGGTCTCCAACGCCTTCTGGGCGCGCACACCGGACAAAGCCGCCCGAGCGCTCGGCCCCCTCGCCGACGCGGGCCTGGGGGAGCTGAACGTGTCGACCGGTGACGAGCACGCACGCTTCGTGCCGATCGAACAGGTCCTGTACGCCATTCGGGCCGGCCTCGACCGGGGTCTCACGTGCGCCGTGATGATCGAGACGAGGGCCGCCAACCGCATCTCCGGGCGGACCCTGTCCGAGCACCCTCTGTTCCACGATCTCTTTACCTCGTCCGAGCGGGAGGCGCTGACGCTGTGCGAGAGCCCGTGGATGCCACTCGACGAGCATGAGCGTTTCTCTTACCCGGAGGGCACAACGATCAACGCCGGCAACCTGTTCCGGCGGAGCGGCTGCGACAGTGTCATCGACACGGTCACCGTCCTCGCCGACGGCCGCATCATGGCCTGCTGCGGGCTCGGCACCCAGTCGATCCCGGAGTTGCAGGTCGGTCAGGTGCCGACCGACGGGGTCCGCGAGAGCCGGCGCCGGGCCGAGGCGGACTTCCTCAAACGGTGGATCCGGGACGAGGGTCCCGAACGGATTCTGGCCTGGGCCGCGGCCCGGGACCCGAGGATCGTTTGGGAGGACCAGTACGCGCACCGGTGCCAGGCGTGCAAGCGGCTCTACAGCGACCCTCTGGTCGGCGACGTCGTACGCGCGCACTACGAAGAGAAGGTTCTCGACGTGCTCACCAGCGAGTGGCTGATGCACCACTCGGTGCACCCGTCCCGTCGTGCGGGTCCGCGGACGCTCCCGCCGGCGCCTGTCCGTCGCAGCTGAGAGCCGGTGTCGTGCCCGTGGACGTGCCGCGGTACGACATCGCTCCATGCCGCAGGACTTGAAACTGACGCAGCGGAAACTTGGACGATCGCTCCGTACGGAACGTACGGCTCACCCGGCGATCCCCATCGGAGGCATGCGTCATGCTGCGCGGCAAAGGCATTCACTACGACACCGGCACCTTCCCCAACGGCGACACCTCGCGCCCCGTCTTCGACCCGCGGGACGCCGAACGGGACATGCGGGTCGTCGCCGAAGACCTGCACTGCACCGCGGTCCGTATCACCGGCGGCGACCCCGACCGGATCGAGACCACGGCGCGGTACGCGGCGGAGGCGGGACTGGAGGTCTGGTTCTCGCCGTTCCCCTGCGAGCTGACGGACGCCGAGATGCTGCCGCTGTTCGCCGACTGCGCCGAGCGGGCGGAGCGGCTGCGTCGCGACGGCGCCGAGGTCGCCCTGGTCACCGGCTGTGAACTCAGCATCTTCGCCCGCGGCTACCTGCCCGGCGACATTTTCAACGAGCGCATCCCGGTACTGGCGGGTCCCGGCCGGGAAGCCGTGCTCCGGGGCATTCCCGAGAAGGTCAACGCCTTCCTGGGGGAGGTCGTCGGCACCGTGCGGCCGCTCTTCGGCGGTCGCGTCAGCTACGCCTCCTGCCCCCTGGACGGCGTGGACTGGTCCCCGTTCGACGTCGTGGGCCTGGACGCCTTCCGGGGCCTGCGCAACGCCGCCACCTACCGGGCCGACCTGCGCGCGGAATGCGCCCGCGGCAAGCCTGTCGCCGTGATGGAGGCCGGCTGCTGCACCTACCGGGGAGCGGGGGACCACGGTGGCGCCGGCTGGTACATGGCCAAGGAGAGCGATGGCGTCACCCTCAAGCCCGGCCTCGTGCGCGACGAGGGCGAGCAGGTCCGGTACCTCGACGACCTCATGACGGTCTTCGAGGAGGTGGGCGTCGACTCGGCCTTCTGGTTCAGCTTCGCCGGCTTCAGCACACCCCACCGGACGTCCGGGCCGGACGAGGATCTCGCCTCCTACGGCATCGTCAAAATTCTCGGCGAAGACAGCGGCTACCCCGCCGGCCGGCGCACTTACCCGGACATGCCCTGGGAACCGAAGGAGGCGTTCCACGCCCTTGCCAGGCACTACAGGGCGTCCGGGGCCCGGCGTTCTGCTGATCTCGGCGTGCGATCCGCCCAATCTCCAGGCACAGCCGACAATTACCGCAACCAGCGATGAACCCCTCTTGAGCGCCTTTACCAATCCTGTGCACCAACCTCAACTGATGTTCCTGGAATTGGCTGGTTATGATCGGCACTCACTCCGAAATGGCCGGCTGTTGTACGAGGACTGATGACTCTCACAGGATCCGAAGGTCCGGGCGAGCCGGTACGAAGAGTCCGACGACGGGCCGTGCACCTGCGTACCTTGCTCGTCTGGCTCGCGGTGGTGCCCACCGTGGCGATGGGCGTCCAGGTGCTCATCAGCTCCGACCGCTCGGTGCAGGAGTCCCGGCACCTGCGCAAGGACGTGGTGGCCGGCAGGCAGACCGGCGTGCCCCTGTACCAGCTGATGACCGCGCTGCAGTCCGAGCGCGCGATCACCGCCGCGTGGTGGTCGGGCATGCCCGTGTCCGGCGCCGATCTGCGCGGCCGCCGGGCCGGCACCGACCGGGCCGTGGCCGTGTTCCTGAAGTCGTCGGACCTCGATCAGGTCCATTCCGACCGGGCGAAGGACCGCCTCCGCGATGTCGCGCGGCGACTGGCCGAACTGGGCGCCCAGCGCGAACGCACTGACGCACGCCACGGCGGCCCGGACGACACCGTCGACTACTACACCGACTTGATCAGCGGAACGATCCGTTGCTACGGAGACTTCAACCACGTCGACGACGGCGGGCTCACGCAGGAGGCGACCTCGCTCGTGGCCCTCTTCTCGGCAGCGGAAGTGGTGGCTCGCGAGGATGCCATCCTCGCGCTGTCGGGCCCCTCCGGAAAGCTGACGTCCGCCAGGTTCCGTGAATTCGTCGAAGCCGTGGGCGCGAGCGACTATCTGTACGACACGATCGCCCTCGATCTGCCTCTCGACGACCAGGACGCCCTCCAGCGGATCCTCACCTCGAACGCCTGGCAGACCAAGTCCCGCATCGAGAACGCGATCGCCTCCGAGCACCGGGACGTCTCTTCCGGCTTCGTGCTGCCGCCGGACGTCAGGGAATGGCGGGCGGCCTACAGCACCTTTTCCGCCCAGTTGAACACCCTCGACGAGAGCGAGCTGCAGGAGCTGCTCGCCCACTCCGACGACCGGGCGGCGCAGCTGGAGAATCAGGTCGTCCTGCTGGTGGCCGCCAGCGGTGCCGCCCTTCTGCTGGTCGTCGCCGTCGTGGTCTTCACCACGCGTTCGGTCCTGCGCCGCCTGCGTTCTCTTCACGATCGCACGGTGACGGTCGCCGAGGAGACCCTGCCGGACGTCGTGGACCGCCTCCAGCGCGGAGAGGCCGTCGGCACCGGCGCACTGCCGCGGCCGGAGGGCGAACAGGATGAGGTCGGACGGATCAGCGACGCCTTCGCCCAAGTCGTCGCCGTATCCGTCGAGGGACACCAGAAGCTCGCCGACGAGCGACAGGGCTTCAGCGTGTTCGCCTCCGGTATCGCCGCACGGACCGGGAACCTGGTCAGCCGTCAGCTCGCCCTCACCGAGCACATCCAGGACACCTACGGCCAGGACGAGGCACTCCTCGCGGACCTCATGAGGTCCGATCAGCTCACGGTGGGCATGCGGAGGCAGATCGAGAACCTGCTCATCCTGGCGGGCGGCGAGGTCCCCGACCCGCACATGGAGCCCATGCGCATCGCCGACCTGCTGCGGGAGGCGGCCGCCGAGGTCGAGGACTTCCGGCGCATCGACCGGCACGCCTTGGACGAGACCAGTGTGGAGGCCGGCGTGATCAGCCAGCTCAGCCACCTCCTGGCAGAGCTGCTGGACAACGCCACGCGCTTCTCCCCACCGACGGCGAGGGTCGCCGTCCGGTCCGAACTGGTCGGGGACGGCCTCTGCATCGAGATCGAGGACCGTGGCCCGCGGGTCACCACCGAGAGGTACGAGGAGATGAACGGCCGGCTGCACTCGGCCCCGCCGTACTCCGTGCTGGCCCGGAACGCGCACCGGCTCGGCCTCTTCGTGGTCGGCCACCTCGCCGACCAGCTCGGGGCGACGGTCACGCTGCGCCGGTCGGCGTTCGGCGGCACGTCCGCCGTGGTGATCGTCCCAAGCGGGCACCTCGTGCCGACCCGGGAGGGCACCGCGGTGCCCGAGCCGGCGAACGAGTCCGCGCCCGTACCGCGGCACGCACAGCCGGCCGAGGAGGGGCGGCCGAAGCTCGTCGTGCAGCAGCGGACCGGTGATCCGGCGGGTGACCCCGCCCCCGGCGCGCCGGAACTGCCGCGCCGCCTGCGGAAGGAGCAGGTACGACAGGCAGGGAACACGGCGCCGGAGGCACCGCCCCGGACCGGCTCCGGAGACGTCCCCGGCCGGCCGGCTCTCCCTGAGCGCGTCCCCCAGACCCACATCGCCCAGCGGCTCCGCGAGCCGCGTGCGGCCGAACCGGCCGGCCAGGACGCCGCCACGCCCGAAGAGGTGGCCGACGCCTGGGCGGACTACGAAGACAGCACCAGGCAAGTGGAACTCGAGCTCCGACAGGACCAGCCATGACGACGACACAGAACGATGCGATCTACAGCATCCTGGACAACAACCTGAGCAGGATCGCGGGGATCCAGGGAGCCGTACTCCTCGCCAACGACGGGATCAAGCTCAGCGCCTACATGCTGGAACGGGACCAGGCCGAACGGGTGGCCGCGGCGGCCTCCGGCATCGCGTCCACCATGAAGGCCATCTCGCGGGAGATCGACGGGGGCGGAGTGATCCGCCAGCTCGTCGAGATGGACGACCGGTACCTGTGCATCGTCGGGTGCGGATCGGGCAGCACGCTGATCGTGGTGGCCTCCCGCAAGGCACGGCTCGGAGAGCTGGGCGGCGAGACGGTCCGCGCCGCGCAGGCGCTCGGCGAGTGGCTGGACACCCCCGAACGCTCACAGGCGCCCACCTCGTAATGGCGGCCGACCCCCAGCCCGGACGGCGCCGCCGGACGCGGCTGTACGCCCTCACCGATGGGCGTACAGCCGCATCCCGGCATGGTCTGACGATGGACACCGTGATCACAGCGGCCGCCGGCCCCGGTCACGGCGGCCTGCCCACGGAGTGGCAGGAGATCCTCACCATGTGCCCGTCGCCGAACGGACGGGCGGTCGCCGAGATCGCCGCCCGGATGCGGATGCGGCTGACTCCCATGGTGGTCCTGCTCGGCGAGCTGCTGGAGCGCGGTCTGATCAGCCACCGGCCGCCGCTGGACGCCTCCGAGACCTCCAACGTCCACCTGCTCATGAAAATCAGGGACAACCTTGCCCGACTATGACACCGCCGCACCGGAAGCGTCCCCCGTCAAGATCCTCATAGCCGGGGGCTTCGGAGTCGGCAAGACGACGCTGGTCGAAGCGGTCTCCGAGATCGATCCGCTGCGCACCGAGGAGCGGCTGACGTCCGCGGGCGTGGGGGTCGACGACCTCGACGGCATCGAGAGCAAGACGGCGACCACGGTCGCGATGGACTTCGGCCGCATCACCCTCACCGACGCCGGAGTGGTCCTGTACCTCTTCGGCACTCCGGGCCAGGAACGCTTCTGGTTCATGTGGGACGACCTGCTGAACGGGGCGCTCGGGGCGATCGTCCTGGTCGACACCCGGAGGCTGGACCGCAGCTTCGCCGCCGTCGACTTCTTCGAGAACCGCGGACTGCCGTTCATCGTCGGCGCGAACTGCTTCAACGGTGAGCAGCCGTACACCATCGAGGAGATCAAGGCGGCACTGCACCTGAAGGACCCGGACACCCCCGTCCTCCTGCTCGACGCCCGTTCCCGGGAGGACGTCCGCGGCTGCTTGCTCTCGCTGCTGGACCGGCTCATCACCCGGGCACGCGTCACCGCGCCCGTCTGACCGCGGATGGCGAGGTGCCGATCACGTCGCGCGCCGGCTGAATGCGTTGGCCGCCCACGCGGCGTCGCGTTTCCCGCCGTCCTGCCGGGCCTGCCGGAGGCGCCGGAGTGCCCGGCCGGGGGCTCCTTTACCCTCGTGCAGTCGGGTCGTCCCACGCCTTACGGAGCACGATGCATTCTCGTACCACCTCGCCCGGTGGGGCCGCCGGCCTGCTGCTCGAGGACTTTTCCCTCGAAATGACCGGCAAGGACGTACCGGCCCTCGAAGAGGCCGGACGGCTCCTCCCCGGGGGCACGCGTGTCAACGTGACCTTCCTCGGCAACGAAGGGCCGGCGATGCGGCTCACCGCCGCCCGCGCGGTGAAGGCCCTCGGCTTCGAGCCCGTTCCGCACGTGTCAGCCCGCCGGATGCCCTCCCGCGCGGCGTTCGAGGAGTTCCTCTCCCGGCTCCGGGCGGACGGGACGTCCGGACAGGTCTTCGCGGTGGGCGGAGACCCGGCCGTGCCGGAGGGGCCGTACGAGGACGCCCTGGCGCTGATCCGGTCGGGGCTGCTGGAGCAGTACGGTGTCCGGCAGGTCGGTGTCTGCGGCTACCCGGAGGGGCACCCGGTCATCACCGGCCCGCGGCTGTGGTCGGCGCTGGAGCAGAAGACCGCCGCGCTCGCCGAGCGCGGCATAGCCGGTCACATCATCACGCAGTTCGGTTTTGACCCCGACCCGGTCCTCGGATGGATCGAGGAAGCGCGGGAGCGCGGTATCCACCTGCCCGTCAGGGTCGGTGTGCCCGGGCCCGCAGGGGTGCGCAGGCTCCTGGGATACGCGGCGCGGTTCGGCGTCGGTACCAGCGCGGGCATCGCCCGGAAGTACGGCCTCTCCCTCACCCACCTCATGGGGACGGCCGGCCCCGACCGGTTCCTCCGCGCCCTCGCCGAGGGCTACGACCCGCAGCGGCACGGCGACGTCAAGTTGCACTTCTACACCTTCGGTGGCCTGCGGGCCACCGCGGAGTGGGTGGCGGGCTTCCGCGAGGCGAGCGCGCCGGCTTCGTAGCGCGCGAAGCCTCGCGGCGTGTCCGGTGCGGGCCGGGGGGCGTCCCGCGCGACGCTCGCCGATCGGCCGGCTCGCCTCGCGCCGGCCGGACGCCTGCGCCCGTGTGACCCGGAGCAGGCCGCCGAGCGCTTCCTCGTCTTGCTCAGCGGCCCCTTGGAGGCCCGCTCCGGGCCGGGCACCCGCCGCGTCCCCGCCGCCGAGCTGCACGGCCTGGCTGACGCGGCCGTGGACACCTGCCTGCGGGCGTACGGCAGCGACTGAGCTTCAGGGACCCGGCCTGCTCTGTGTCCGCGGCAGTGACCGCAAGACGGCGCGGGACACGGCAGCGGAGGGCGGCTCGGTCGAACAGGGATTCACGAGGCCCTGCTGTCCGCGCGGCGTTTCACCCGCACGCCGCGCAGGCAGTATCAGGCTGATGAGCCGTTGTGTCCCTCCGCTGCGGTGGGGATTGACGCCGCCGCAGCTCGCGGCGGCCTTCGCCCGCGAAGTCGCCCGTTCCGCCGAGAGCGTCACGGCGTGAGGGCGGAAGGAGGCGCCGGCCGGAGCGGGGCTCCGCGGGTGCTGGTGGTCTCGGGCAGCATGGGAGCGGGGCACGACGGCGCTGCGCGGGAGCTCGTCCGCCGGCTCCGGGGACGCGGCGCGGACACGGTGTCGCATGATTTTCTCGACGCGTTACCCCCGGTGCACCGGCGACTGCTGAAGGGCTGGCACACGTTCACCGCCCGGCACACGCCACGGCTGTTCGACTGGGTGGCGCGCAGCGAGGAACGTGAGTCGATCGTCCGTGAGCTGACGCAGCGGGTGTGCCGCACGGCTCGAGGCGAGGCGGCCCGCTGGGCGGCCGGCGGCTTCGACGCGGTGGTTTCGGTCTTTCCCCTGGCCACGCAGACGCTGGGCATGCTGCGGGCGGACGGTGAGCTGGGCATCCCCGTGGTGTGCTGTCTGACCGATCCGGCACCGAACCGCCTGTGGGTGCATCCGGGGGTCGATCTGTACCTGACGGCTTTCGAAGCGACGGCGGTGGAGGCCGCGGAACGCTACGGAGTGACGATGTCGGTGGGCGGGCCGTTGGTCGCTCCCGTGTTCCGCCGGCCAGTGGACGAGACTGTGCGGCGGGCGGTGCGTCAAAGGCTGGGGGTGCCACCGGGGCGGCTGATGGTGCTGATGGTGGCGGGGGCCTTGGGCTCGGGTGATGTGATGGCGAGCGTCGCTGCGGTGCGGGAGGTGCCCGGCATCGTGGCTGTGGTGCTGTGCGGCCGCAACGACCGGCTGAGGCGGAAGGCGGCGGGTCTGCCGGGCGTGGTGGCGCTCGGCTGGCGTGACGACGTGCCGCAGCTGATGGCTGCGGCGGAGGTCCTGGTGCACAATGCCGGGGGCCTGTCACTGACCGAGGCGCTGGTCGCCGGCTTGCCGGCGGTCAGCTACCAGGTGCTGGCGGGGCACGGCAGGCAGAACGCGGTCACCCTCGCCCGTGCGGGACTCGTGCCTTGGCCCCGCACGCCCGGGGAACTGGCCGAGGCACTGCACCGACAAGCGTCCCGCGGCCGGGTGCCCCCTCTGCCCGCGGCGTCGCCCGGGACGGCGGAGGTTGTCGAAGCGTTGGCCCTGCGCGGCCGCACGGGGTGACCGGGCCGCGCCGCCTTCGGCGTCAGTCAGCACGGGACTGTCTGATGCGGCGGCGGCCGGGACGGAACGCGCCCGGCCCCGCTCTCCGTTTAGAGGTTGTTGACCGTTTATACAGTGACGCCCGCGATGGTCGAGACCAGTCAGCAAAGTACGTACCAACCCACCGGAAAGGTCTCGCAATGTCGATGGCAACGAACCGCTCGGTCATGACCCGCGCCGCATCCGTCGCGGCCGCCGCGATACTCGCGGCCACCGGGCTCCTGGCCGCCGGCGGCACGGCACACGCCGTGCGCACGGCCTCCGACACCCTCACCAACGGCGGCACCCTGGCCCCGGGCGCCGGCCTGGACAACGGCGACGCCCACCTCGTCATGCAGCGGGACGGAGACCTCGTCCTCTACACTTCCGGCACCAACGGCGCCGACCGGCAGCTGCGTTGGCACTCCGGCACCACCGGCGAGGGCAACAGAGCCGAGCTGCGCGCCGACGGCAACCTCGTCGTCACCGCGCAGGACGGCGCCGAGCTCTGGCAGAGCCGGACCGGCGGCACGGACTGCTCGCACATGCCGTGGACCAAGCTCACCGTCCGTTCCCATGGCGACATGTCGATCCTGGCGGGGCAGGACAGCGAGGCCCCGTACTACGTCCCGCTCTGGTCGGCGTCGTTCGGCCTCCAGCCCTCCTGCGGCCGCTCCGCCCGGTGAACGCCCCCGCCCCGGGACTGAGACTCGCCCTGCTCGGCCCGGTGCGGGCCTGGTACGACGGTGTGCCGGTGGATCTCGGTCAGTCCAGGTCGCACGAGGTGTTCGCGGTCCTGCTGGCCGCCGCCGGCCGGACCGTGGCATTGCCGCTGCTCGTGGAGGGGGTGTGGGACGAGGGCGACCGCCCGTCCCGGGCGGAGCACTCCATCCGCACCCACGTGTGGCGGCTGCGCCGGGCCCTCGCCCAGCACACCGCCGAGCCGCTGCTCGACACCGTCGGGGGCGGCTACGCGCTCCGGGTGCCCGCCCATGCCGTCGACACCTGGACGTTCGAACGCGCCCTGGCGCGGGCCGAGGAGATCCGGGCCGCGGGCGGCACCGCCGGGCAGGCCCGCGACATCCTGGCCGGCGCCCTGGAGCTGTGGACCGGCGAACCGCTGGCCGGACTCCACGGCCCCCACGCCCGCGCGCTGCGCGCCCGCTACGCGCAACTGCGCCGCTCCCTGCTGGAGGCCCGGCTCGAACTCGACGCCGAGCTCGGCGACCGGCCCTGCCTCGTGGCCGAGGCGGGCGCCCTGGTCATGGAACACCCGGCGAGCCAACGGCTGCGCGCGGTGCAGATGCTGGCGCTGTACCGATCCGGCCGCCAGGCCGAGGCCCTGGGCGTGTACGAGGACACCCGGCGCTACCTCGGCACCGAACTCGGCCACCTGCCGCCCGCGGAACGCGCCCCCGGCGCCGGACTCGCCGCGCTGCACCAGCGGATCCTGCGCTCGGACCCCACCCTGCGCCTTCCCGGGACGGATCGCCGGCCGCAGGCCCCGGGCGGTGCCTTCCCTTCGCCCGTCGCCGGCTTCACCGGACGCGACGAGCAGCTCCGGGAGCTCACCGGCATGCTGACCCGCCCGGACACCCCGGCCGTCGTCGTCTCGGCGGTCAACGGCATGGCGGGCGTCGGCAAGACCACCCTCGCCGTGCACGCCGCCCACGCACTCGGCGACGACGCCTTCCCCGACGGACGCCTCTACGCCGACCTGCGCGGCGCCGACGCCGCGCCCCTGGATCCGCATGCCGTACTGGCCACCCTGCTTCGCGGGCTGGGCACCGCGGACGAAGACATCCCGGAGGATGCCGGCGAGCGCACGGCCCTCTACCGCTCACTGCTGGCCGACCGCCGGATGCTCCTGCTGCTGGACAACGCGGCCTCCTGCGAGCAGCTCAGACCGCTGATCCCCGGCGCCGCCGACTGCGCCGTCCTGGTCACCAGCCGCGCCTGGCTCACCGGGCTGGCCGGGGCGCGGCACTTGCGGCTGGACGTCATGCCGCCTGCCGAGGCCCTCGGCCTGCTGCGGCGGACCGCCGGCCGGCGCGCCGTGGACGCCGAGCCCGAGGCCGCCGCCGCGCTCGTGGCCGCCTGCGGTCACCTGCCGCTGGCCCTGCGGATCGTCGCCTCCCGCCTGGCGGCGGAACCCGGCCGGTCCCTCGCCGGCATGGTCCAGCGCCTCGCCGGCGAACGCGGCCGCCTGGACGAACTGCGCTCCGGCGACGCCGCCGTGGACGCCGCCTTCGAGCTCTCCTACGCCACGCTCACCACCGAACAGGCCCGCGCCTTCCGGCTGCTGTCCGCGCCGGACGTACCGGACCTCGCCCTGCCGAGCGCCGCCGCCCTGCTGGGACTCGGCACCGAAGAGGCCGAGGAGCTCCTCGAATCCCTCGTCGAACTCAACCTCCTGGAGTCCCACCGCCTGGGCCGCTACCACTTCCACGACCTCGTCCGCGCCTTCGCCCGGGCCGCGAACGCCCGCGAGGACCCTCCCGCGACGACCTCCCGCGCCGTCGCCCGCCTCCTCGACTTCTGCCTGGCCACCGCCCGCAACGCCGACGCCGTCGCGCACGCGGCCGAGCCCGACGAACGGACGCTCATCGACGCCGCACCGGCCTCGCCCGGCCTCGCCTTCGCCACCGCGCAGGAGGCCACCGACTGGATGCGCGAGGAAACCGCCCTGCAACGCGCCCTGATCGCCCGCGCCTGCGCCGACGACGGCCTGCCGCTGGCCCAGGCCGCCGATCTCGTCGACCGGCTGAACACCGTGCTCTCCGGCATCACCCACCTCACGGCGGTGTCGGAACTGGCCCGTCAGGTCGCCGAGGTCGCCGCCGGGCGCGGCGACCGGCCCTCCGAGGCCCTGGCCCGCTACGTACGGGGGAACGCCCTGTGGCACGCCAACTCCTTCCCCGAGGCCGAGTCGGAGCTCCACCGCAGCCTCGGACTCTGCGACCGCGACGCCGGCCTGCGGCTGCGCGCGTCGGCCCACCTCACCCTGTGCGCCCACGCCCGGGTCCGCGGCCGCTTCGACGACGCGGTCGTGCACGGGGAGGCGTCGGTGCGGCTCTTCCGCACGCTGGGCGCGGCGACCGCCGAGGGCACTGCGCTGGGCGAGCTGGCCTTCAACTACGCCCGTCAGGGCCGCCTTTCCGAGGCGCGGGCGGCGGCCGAGCGCGGAGCGGAGCTGCTCGGCGGCCGGGAGTCGGTGTCCACGGCCATCGGCCTGTACTACCTGGCCCGGGTCCTGCGTCTGTGCGGCGACCGGGACGAGGCCCTGCGCCGGGCCGGTGCGGGCCTGGTCCTCTTCCGCGCCCTGAACGTGTCCTCCTTCGAGGCCGCGTCGGGCAACCTGATCGCCGAACTCCACGCCGAGAAGGAGGGGTACGCGCTCGCGGCACGGACCGCCGAGACGTTCCTGCCGCTGGCCCGCAAGGTCAGCGCGATGCTGGAGGGCGGCCTGCTCAGGACCCTCGGCCGCAGCCTCGTCCACCTGGGGCAGCAGGCCCGCGCCGACGCCTGTCTGAGGGCCGCCCTGGAACTCTTCGAGGGGCTCCACGCCGAGCAGGACGCCGAACAGGTCCGCGGGCTGCTCGCAACGGCTCCGTTCAGCCCGCGGTGAACGGTGGGCGGAAGTCTCCGCGGCACAGCAAGAACCGCCACCCCCCACCGAAACGTCCCCTACGTCGGCGACGCCATGAACGACCAGGCCGGCTCGGTCAGCTTCGACCGCTGACCCCGCACGCTCCGGAGTGCCCCGTGGAACCCCCGGCCGCGTTCGCCGTTCCGTCGGAAGAGTCGGAAGACACGAGCCGGTCGTCACCGTACCGGCGGGACGGCCGCGCGGCGGATCAAACCGGTCGGTCGGGATCCGCAAGTTGCCGGAACAGCCCCCGTGAGGCAGCCGTGCCGGCCCCCGTCGCCGCGAGTCCCCCGCGCCGCAGACGGGCCGGCCTGTTTCTTCTCTCTTCGCTGAGGTGGCTGCCGCCGGTGCTGCCGGTTCCGGCGGCCGGTGCGGCCCGTGGTCGTGGGCTGCGCCGGGTGCCGGCGAGGTGTTCCCGGCCGGACGCGCGGGCTCCGCGGAAGAAACCCGGCGGCTCCATATGTTTTCGTATGCGGGCGGTCACACCTCAAACCGGGCATTCAGGAGTTTCCTTCGGGCATCGAAGGCCGCTCCGCGAGGCCCGGGCCGGTGCCGGCGTGAAGGCGGGAGGCCGGGCGAGCCTCCGGGCAAAACGGTCGAAAGGTGGTGGCGCGCTGTCCGAAACTCCTCTCGGGTGTGACTGAAATCTATCGCCGTGGCGCGAAGTCGCCTGGCTGTTCGGGGGCGTTCGGGGCACTTCGTTCCATGATCAAGAGCTGTGGACACGGCGGATTGGCTGACCCTAGGATCCAGCTGGCCTGACCGGAGAAGGTCGGGGAATTGGCCGAATCAGTCGCTGGCTTTTCGATATCCGGGGGAAAATTCAATGCCCAACCCCACCGTGTGGAATGTCGTGCTCGACGCGGGAGCTGACACCGACATTGTGCTCGCCGCCGATTTCCCGGTGACAGGCCGGAACGAGGGGGGATTCGCCGACCTGGCACCCGGTCTGAACCTCGACTGCGCCCTGTGGCAGACGGTCGCTCCGGTCCGCGACCCCGGAACGGACGCCCTGGGCGACGCGTACCTGGAGCCCTGGCTGTCGGAGGTCGCCGCGAGCGGGCGGAAGGTCCGTGCGGTGATGGGATATTGCGCGGGCTCGGTGTTCGCCGGCGTGCTGGCCGAGAAGATCGCCGCACAGCAGGGGACCGCCCCGCGCGTGATCGTCTTCGACCCCGAGCTGGTCGACGTGCCCACGGTGCACCTCCAGTTCGGGCGCGTGATCGGCAACATGACCACCGTCCTGACGGCGGAGGAGATCGACGAGCTGTCCGGCACCGCGGAGCGGCTCGTCGCGAAATCCGGCATCGCGCCGGCCGAGTTCGCGGCCGGGCTCTACGCCGCCTTCCGCCCGATCGGCTCCGCCGCCCTCCGCCGCGCCGGACTGGACGAGGACTACGCCGGGGAACTGGTCGCCCTGGTCGGCTCGTTCATGTCCTACCTCGCCACCGCGGCCGGCCTCGACCCGCGGCCGGGCTGGCAGCGGGCCACCGTGATCACGTCCGCCAGCGAGCGCAGCGGGCTGAACCGCATGCGCGCCACGCCGGGCATCGCCCCGATCGAGGTCGGCGACGAGCAGCGCTTCGAGGCCGAGCACCGCGACCTGCTGCGCACCCCCGAGGTCACGGCGACGGTGGCCGGCGTGCTGGCCGCCCGGCCGGGAGCGGACGCGTGAGCAACGACCTGCCGGCCGGCCACGTCCGCCCGCCCCGCAAGGAGAGCACCCTCTGGCTGCTCGACGAGCTCGTCCCGGACAGCGGCGCTAACAACCTCTCGCTCGCGATACGGGTGCGCGGCCGCCTCGACGCCGCCGCCACCGCGAAGGCCGTCCAACTGCTGGTGGAGCGCTTCGAGGTGCTGCGCACCGTCTACCACCGCGACGAAGCCGGCCTGATCAAGTCCGTACCGGCGACCATGGCAGCCGGCCTGGAGGAGGCGGAGCACCACGGGGGCGAGGAGGACGAACTCGCCGCCCTGACCGCCTTCGTGGCCAGGCCGTTCACTACGGACGGCAGCCCTCTCGTCCGGGCGCTGCTGCTGCACGGCAAGGACGGGGACGTCTTCTGCCTGGCGCTCCACCACGCCGTGTCCGACGTCCAGTCGACGGCGATCCTGCGTGCCGGGTTCGTCTCCCTCTACGAGGCCGTGGCGGCCGGTGAGCCGCCCGTCCTCGCCGAGGTCCCCGCCTGGCACGGACCGGAGACGTCCGAGGAGAGCCGGCAGTACTGGCGCGAGAAGATGGCGGGCTTCCGCTCGTCCGGCCTGGAACTGTGGTGCGAACAGCGGGAACAGGCGGTGACCACCCTCCGGGGCGACGAGGTCACCCACGTCCTGTCGCCGGAGGCCCACGAGGTGGTGCGCCGCCTGCAGCGCGAGCTGCGGGCGCCCGAGTCGGTCGTCCTCCTCACCGCCTACGCGGTGCTCCTCGCCGCGCACGGCGCCGGGCCCGACCTCACCATCGGCTCGCCGGTCAACACCCGTCCCCGCGAGGCGGTGGACACGGTCGGCTACCACAGCAACCTCGTCACCCTGCGCCTCCTGCTGGAGCAGAACGCAAGCTTCCGGGACCTCACCGCCCTGACCCGGCGGACGTTCATGGAAGCGATGGCGCACATGGACGTGCCCGCCGACGACGTCCTCGACATGGTCGAGCGCGACGGCACGGGCTGGCGCAACACGCTGTTCAAGCACGTGTTCAACTACGTGCCCTTCGTAGAGGACCAGCGCACCTTCTCCGTCGCCGGCACCGAGGCCGAGCTCGTCGTGGTGGAGAACGGGTTCAGCCAGTTCGACCTGGAGTTCTTCGTCTCGGCCAGCCGGGAGACCGCCACCGTGCGCGCCGTGTTCTACACGGGCGTGCTGGACCGCGCGGACGTCGAACTGATGGTCCGCCGCTACGACGCCCTGCTCGTCGCGGCGGGCGCCGCGCTCGACGCCCCGCTCGCCTCGCTGCCCGTCTGGTCGCCGCAGGACCACGCCGTCATCGACCCGGCCAACGCGACGGACCGCGCGATCGCACTGCCGACGGTCCTCGCGGGATTCGCCCGCCGCGCCGCCGCGAACCCCACGGCACCGGCCGTCCGCGACGGCGACAGCACGGCCACGTACGGCACGCTGTGGTCCGCCGCGGCCGACACCGCAGCCCGGCTGACCGCGGCCGGCGTACGGCGCGGCGATGTCGTCGCGCTGCTCCTGCCGCGCGGCGCGGCCCTGGCCGCCTCCGTGTTCGGCACCTGGCTCGCGGGGGCCGCCTACCTGCCCCTCGACCCCAACCACCCCGCGGAGCGGCTGGCGTACCAGCTGGAGGACGCGGGCGCCCGGGCCGTGATCACCGGTGCGGGAACCGAGGCGCCCGCCGGATACGCGACCGTGCCCGCCGCCGACTGGGAGAACGTGCCCGAGGCACTGGTGGACGTGGCGGCGGCGGAGGCCGCCGGAGCCGACGACCTCGCCTACGTCATCTACACCTCGGGATCGACCGGCAAGCCCAAGGGCATCCCGATCAAGCACCGCAGCCTCGTCAACCACATCGTCGACTACGCCGACCGCTTCGGCGTGGCCGGCTCGGCGCGCCCCACCGGCTGGCTCAGCACGTACAGCTTCGACACCTCCTCGCTCGAACTGATGATGCCGCTGCTGCACGGCGGGCACACCGTGGTCCTCCCGGACGCGGCGCGGACGGACGGCGACCTGCTGGCGGCGGCCGTCACCGCCCACGACATCGGCTTCCTGCAGGCGACCCCGACCACCTGGCGGCTGGTCGCCCGCGAGGCCGGCGAGGTGGTGGCCGGGCGCACGATCCTCACCGGCGGCGAACCCCTTCCCGCCGAGCTTGCGGACACGCTGCTCGCGGCGGGCGCCGAGCTCTGGAACGTCTACGGGCCCACCGAGAGCACCATCTGGGCGACCGCGGGGCGCATGAGCACGGACCGCGCCGGAAGGGTGGACGTCGGCTCGCCCGTCGCCAACACCCGCGTCTTCATCGCCGACCCCCACGGCCGGCCGCTGCCGGTCGGGGTGCGCGGCGAGCTGTGCGTCGCCGGCGTCGGCGTCGCCTCCGGCTACCACGACCGGCCCGGGCTGACCGCCGAACGCTTCGGCGAGAACGCCGCGTACGGGCGGTTCCACCGCTCCGGTGACGTGGCCTGCTGGCGGCCCGACGGCCGCATCGACCTGTTCGGCAGGGTCGACCGGCAGGTCAAGCTGCGCGGCAACCGGATCGAGCTGGCGGAGGTGGAGGCCGTCCTGCTCGGCCACCCCGACGTCGAGGCCGCGGCCGTCGTGGTCGTCGGCGATCCGGGCGCGGACGGCTCCCTCGCCGCGTTCGTCCGCGTGCCGGGCCGCCCCGAGGCCGTCGACGAGCTCTGGGACCACGCCCACCGGCAGCTGCCGCGCTCGGTGGTGCCGCATCGCTTCATCGCCGTGGACGCCTTCCCGCGTACGGGCAGCGACAAGGTCGACTACCTGGCCCTCGCCGAGCGCGCGGCCCGGCAGCACGGCCCCGCCATCGGCGGCGGCACCGCCCAGGCCGCCGGCGACGACCTGACCGCGACCGTCCTCGGGCTCTTCGCCGAGCTGCTGGACCGCACGGACCTGGACGCCGGCTCGCACTTCTTCGCCAACGGCGGGCACTCGCTGCTGGCGGCCGCACTCGCCCAGCGGATCAAGGACATCACCGGCATCCGGCTCGCGCTGACCGACGTGTTCGAGACTCCGACCCCGGCTGCGCTGGCCGAGCGGCTGCGCCGGCTCGCCTGACGGCACCGAAAGAGAGACATCCATGGAAATCCTCAAGCTGGCCGTCAGCGGCTGGTTCGCGCGGGCCCTGGCGGTCGCCGCCAGGCTGGAGATAGCGGACATCCTCGACGGCGGTGCGATGACGCCGGCTGAGCTGGCCGAGCGCACCGACACCGACCCCGAGGTGCTGTACCGCCTGCTGCAGATGCTCACCGTGCCGGGCGTGCTCGAACGGGACGGCGAGAAGTTCCGCCTGTCCGAGGCCTACGCCCCGCTGCGCGCGGACCACCCCTTCACCCAGCGCCACTTCGCCATCCTCGCCGCCGAGCTGTACGACGACGCGTTCGCCGGCCTGATGCACACCGTCAAGACCGGCCGCTCCGGCTTCCAGGAGGTCTTCGGGCAGTCGCTCTACGCCTACCTGGAGAACGACTCCGAGACGGCCGAGCTCTTCGACAAGGGCATGGTCGACCTGGCGACGCCGGTCGCCCACTGCCTCGTCGAGAAGCACGACTTCAGCGGTGTGAAGAGCATCGTCGACGTCGGCGGCGGCAGCGGCGGCCTGCTGCCCGGCATCCTGGCCGCCCACCCGGGCGCCCGGGGCACCGTGGCGGACCGCGCCAGCGTCTGCGCCCGGGGCCGCGAGGGCCTGGGCCGGGTCGCGGACGAGGCGGTCCTTACGCGGATCACCTTCACGCCGAGCGACTTCTTCGCGGAGGTGCCCCCGGGCGCCGACCGCTACCTGCTGAAGAACGTGCTGCACGACTGGACGTACGACAACTGCGTCCGCATCCTGAGCACCGTCGCCACCGCCATGGCCGGCAGCGCCGAGGGCGCCCGGCTGCTCGTGGTGGAGCCGCTGGTCGAGAACGACATCGACGGCTGGCGGGCCATGTTCCAGGCCGTGGCCTGCGACGAGGGCACCCTCGGCCTGGACGAGCCGGCCATGCGCCGCGCCCTGGAGGAGGCCGGCTTCACGGTGGAGTCCGTGGCGCAGCTGCCCACCGGCCACAAGGTCCTCGAAGCCTCCCTGCGCGCCGCCTGATGCTCACGCCCGTCTTCCTGTTCGCGGGCCAGGGCTCGCAGTACCACGGGATGGGCAGGTGGCTCCACGGGGCGGACCCCGTCTTCCGCGAGACCCTCGACTCCCTCGACGCGGTCGTCCGCGAGGTGCGCGGCGACTCGGTGGTCGAGGCGATCCACGCGGACGGACACGGCCCCGAGCGCCCGATGACGCGGTTCGCGCTCACCCAGCCGGCGATCTTCATGGTCGAGTACGCCCTGGCACAGATGCTGAGGTCGCACGGGTTCGCACCCGGTGCGGTGCTCGGCGCCAGCCTGGGCGAGGTGGCCGCGGCGGCGGTCGCGGGGGTCTTCGATCCCGGCGACTGCCTGCGGTCCCTGCTGCGCCAGACCGAGCTGTTCGAGGCCGAGTGCCCCCGCGGGGGCATGCTCGCCGTCCTCGCCGACGTGGGGCTGGCCAGGCGCGACCCGGTCCTGGCTGCGGCCCACGTGGCCGCCGTCAACTCGCCGGAGAACTTCGTCCTGGCGGGCACGGCCGGCGACCTGGACCGGATCGAACGGCACCTCGTCGCGACCGGCGTCCTCTGCCAGCGGCTGCCCGTCCTGTTCCCCTTCCACTCGCCCCTGATGGACCCGGTGGAAGGCGCCTTCAAGGACCTGATCGGCGGACTGGCCACCAAGCCCGCCACCGTCCCGCTGATCTCCGGCACCACCGGCGCGACCGTGCACCTCCCCGACCCGGCCCACCTGTGGCGGGTGCTGAGGGACCCCTTCGACCTGACCAAGGCCCTCGCCCCGCTCCTGGAGCGGGACGACCTGCTCTTCCTCGACCTGGGCCCGTCCGGGTCCATGGCCAATCTGGTGCGGGCCGCCCTGCCGGCCGGCAGCACGTCCCGCGTGCTGCCGCTGCTGTCCCCGTACGCCCGCGACGAGGTGCTGTACCGGGCCGTGCTCGACGCGCGCCCGCTCCTCGCCGCCCCCGCACCACGAACCGAGGTGAAGCCCATGAGCACCCCCGTGGCGACGCAGGACCGGACCGCCGCCGGCGGGAAGACCCTCGACGTCTACGTCTTCCCCGGGCAGGGCGCCCAGGCCAAGGGGATGGGCCGGGAGGTCTTCGACCGCTTCCCCGGCCTCGTCGCCCGCGCCGACGCCGTGCTCGGCTACTCCCTCCGCGAGCTGTGCCTGGAGGACCCCGGCCGGAACCTGCGCGACACCCGCTACACCCAGCCCGCGCTGTACGCCGTCGACGCCCTCACCTGGCTGGCGGCCGTCGGAGAGGGCGGGCGGCTGCCGGACTACGTCCTCGGCCACAGCCTGGGCGAGTTCGCCGCGCTGTTCGCCGCCGGCGTCTTCGACTTCGAGACCGGGCTGCGCCTGGTCGCCGAGCGAGGCCGGCTCATGGGACAGGTCACGGGCGGCACGATGGCCGCCGTCTCGGCGGTCGACGCCGCGCTCGTCGAGCGGGTCCTGCGGGACGGCGGCCTCGACGAGATCGACATCGCCAACTACAACGCGCCCAGCCAGACGGTGATCGCCGGTCCCGCGGAGGCGGTGGGCCGCGCCCTGCCCCTGCTGAAGGAGGCCGGAGCCCGCTGCGCGCCCCTCAACGTCAGCGCCCCGTTCCACAGCAGGTACATGGCGGCGGCCGCCGAGGAGTTCGGCCGGCTGCTGGAGCGCACCCCCTTCGCGGCACCGAAGATCCCGGTGATCAGCAACGTCCACGCCAGGCCCTACGAGGCGGGTGAGGTGGCCGCCACCCTGCGCCGCCAGATCGCCTCGCCGGTGCGCTGGACGGACAGCGTCCGGCTCCTGATGGGGCTGGGCGACCTGCGGGTGCGGGAGCTCGGCCCGGGTCAGGTGCTGACGAAGCTCGTCGACCGGATCCGCACCGAGGCGACCCCGATCCCCGCGGCGGAGACCACCGTGCCCGCGGCCCCGGTCCCGCCGGCGCCGGTCCGTGCCGAACCCGCGCGCAGCCGCCCGGTCGCGCCGTCGCTGGGCTCGGAGGCCTTCCGGCGGGACTACGGCGTACGCCTCGCCTACGCCGCGGGCGGGATGCGCCGCGGCGTCAGCTCGGTCGGCCTGGTCGCCCGGATGGCCCGGGCCGGCCTGCTGTCCTACTTCGGCGCCTCGGGGCTCGCCCCCGCCGAGACGGCGGCGGCCGTGCAGCGGATCCGCGAACGCGTCCCCGCCGGAGCGCCGTTCGGGGTCAACGTCACCCATGACCCCTTCGACCCGCGCGCCGAGGACGCCCTGGTGGACGTGCTGATCCGGCACGACGTCCGGTTCGTGGAGGCCGCCACCCACGTCGAGGTGACGCCCGCACTCGTACGCCACCGCCTGACCGGTGCCCGGGTGCTTCCGGACGGCACCGTGCACGTCCCCCGTAAGCTGCTGGCGAAGGTCACCCGGCCGGACGCCGCCCGCCTGTTCCTGTCCCCGCCGCCCGCCGCGCTGACGCAACGGCTGGTGGCCGAGGGGCTGCTGACCGCCGAGGAGGCGGAGGCCGGGCAGCGCGTCGCGCTGGCGGACGACGTCTGCGCGGTCGGCGACGCGGGCGACCACTCCGACCTGGCGACCCTCTGGGCGCTGCTGCCCGCGCTGCGCCGGCTGCGCGCCGAGCTGGGCGGCGTCGCCGAGGCCGTGCGCATCGGTGCCGGCGGCGGGATCGGCACCCCCGAGTCGGCCGCGGCCTCCTTCGTGCTGGGCGCCGACTTCGTCCTCACCGGCTCCGTCAACCTGTGCACGGCCGAGAGCGGGATGAGCGCCGCGGCCAAGGACCTGCTCCAGGACGCCGACGTGCACGACACCGCGTTCGCGCCCTACGGGGACCTGTTCGAGCTGGGCGGGCGGGCGCGCGTGCTGCGCAAGGGGGTGCTCTTCCACGCCCGCGCGGGCAAGCTGCACGACCTGTGGCGCAACTACGACGCCTGGGAGGCGGTGCCCGCCGCGGTGCGTTCCAAGGTGGAGCGCGATTACCTCGGCGCCCCGTTCGACGAGGTCTGGGCACGCCTCGGCCGCACCGCCGAACACGGGCTCGACCCCAAGCGGCGCATGGCGCTGGTCTTCCGCTGGTACTGCGCGCAGGCGAGCACCTGGGCGATCGACGGCACCCCCGGCCGCGTCGCCGACTACCAGGTCCCCTGCGGACCGGCACTGGGGGCGTGCAACCGCTGGCTGGCCGGGACGCCGCTGCACGCGTGGCGGGACCGGCACGCCGACGAACTGGCCGACCGCCTGATGACCGAGGCCGCCGCAGTCGCCGGCCCGGCGGCCTGAACCGCGGCCCGGCACCGGGCGAGGCCGCCCGTGTGCCGGGCAGGGGCCCGAGCCGGGCGCGAAGCGACACCGAGCACGAAACGAAACACACGAGCAAGAAGCGAGGCCGACCGAATGACCGAAACCTCCGCTCCGGAGCCCTCCACCGAACCCGGCACCTCAGCCAGTGAGTTCGACCTGTCCGACCCGGCGTTCATCACCGACCCGGCGGCGGGCGAGCGGTGGCTGGGCGGCCCCCGGCCGGTCTGCCCGGGGAAGTTCGCCGACGGCAGCCCCATCTGGGTGGCCACCGGCTACCAGGACGTCAGGAAGGTGCTGAGCGAGCCGACGCTGCGCAGCCGCCCGCCGGGCGACTCCCACCGGGAGTCCATGCTCAGCCGGGGCATTCCCGAAGACATCGTCGACATGTTCGACTCTACGCTGCTGACCATGGACGGCGACGACCACATGCGCGTGCGGCGGCTCGTCACGCGCGCCCTGTCCGCCCGGCGGATGCAGACGCTCACCCCTGCGATCAACCGCGTGGCCCACCGCCTGCTGGACGACCTCGCCGCCAAGCCCGAGCCCGACCTGATCGCCGACTACGCGCACCCGCTGGCCATCATCGTCATCTGCGAGCTGCTCGGCGTCGACGAGGACTACCGCGAGCAGTGGCGCGAGTGGAGCGAGACCCTGGCAGCGGCCCTGCGCCCGAACCCCGAGCAGTTCGCCCCGGCGGTGCGCGGCATGGCCCGGGTGACCAGGGAGCTGATCGAGGCCCGCCAGGCCGAGCCCCGGGACGACCTCATCTCCGAGCTCGTGCAGATCCACGAGCAGGACAGCGAGCGGCTGACCGACGACGAGCTGGTGGCCCTGGCCATGGTCCTCGTCCAGGCCGGTCACGAGACCGTCCGCAACCTCATCGCGCTCGGCGTGTTCACCCTGCTCCAGCACCCCGACCAGCTGCAGTTGCTGAAGGACGACCCGTCCGTCGCCGGCCGGGCGGTCGCCGAACTCGTGCGCCACACCGCACCGGTGAAGCACACCTTCCGGCGCTTCGCCACCGAGCCCGTCGAGATCGGCGGGGTGACGGTGCAGCCCGGCGAGGCCATCCAGGTCGTGCTCGCCGCGGCCAACCGCGACCCCGGCGAGTTCGACCAGCCGGAGCGGCTGGACCTCACCCGCGAGCACAACCCCCACCTGGGCTTCGGCCGCGGCGCGCACTACTGCCTGGGCGCCAGCCTCGCCCTGATCGAGGGAGAGGTCGCGCTGAACGCCCTGTTCGAGCGCTTCCCCGACCTGGAGCTGGCGGCCGAACCGGCGGAGATCGCGCCGCGCTACCTGCTCTCCATGCAGCGGCTCCCGGTGCGCCTGTCGCCGGTGCCCACGAGTTGCCCCGTGACCGGGTGAACGGAGAGAACATGCTGTACCGAGAGATGTTCAAGTCCAAGATCCACCGGGCCACGGTGACCCAGGCGGACCTGCACTACGTCGGGTCCGTCACCATCGACGCCACCCTGATGGCCGCCGCGAACCTGCTGCCGGGGGAGAAGGTCGACATCGTCGACATCGACAACGGCGCCCGGCTCAGCACCTACGTCATCGAGGGCGAGGCCGGCAGCGGGATCATCGGCATCAACGGCGCCGCCGCCCGGCTCGTCAGCCCCGGCGACCTCGTCATCATCATCTCCTACGCCTCCATGACCGAGGAGCACGCCCGGTCGTACGAGCCCAGCGTCGTCTTCGTCGACGCGGACAACCGGCCCGTCAGCACCGGCTCGGACCCCGCCGGCGTGCCCGACGGCTACGGCCTGGTGCGCGGCGACACCCTCGGCGCGTGACCGCTCCCGCCCCACTCATCGGAGACCGCACATGAGTTCCACACCTGACGTCATGGCCGCCTTCACCAGCGGCCTCGCGGACATCAACCTCGACGACTCCGGCGCCCCCAGCACCAGCGCGAAGTCCGCCGGCATGAAGTCGGCCAGCGCCACCATCTACGACATGGCCGCCACGCTGTCCGGCAAGGGCGACCTGTGGAACTGGGGCATGTTCGACGCGGACCTCGCCGAGGAGATCCGTGCCCGCGTGCCCGGATTCGGCGCGCCGTGGACCGACGGCTTCAGCGAGCAGCTCTACTTCCTCGCCCTGCGGGACCTCCCGATCGGCCTGGACGACTACGCGGGCAAGGAGGTCCTGGAGGTCGGCTGCGGCATGGGAGAAGGCCTGAACTTCCTCTCCCGCGTCGCCCCCGGCGCGCGGATGACCGGCCTGGACCTGTCGCCGAAGGCCGTCGCCCGGGCGACGGCCACGCTGTCCCGGGGCGACGCGCTGCGCTTCGTCCACGGCGACGCGGAGGACCTGCCGTTCGAGGACGGCTCGGTGGACGTGCTCGTCAACATCGAGAGCTCGCACACCTACCCCGACCTCGGCAAGTTCCTGCGCGAGGCCGCGCGCGTGCTGCGCCCCGGCGGCCACCTGAGCCACATCGACGTCTACACCCGGCAGCGCACCGCGACCATGCGGCAGGCGGCCGAGGAGACCGAGGGCCTGGACTGGATCGCCGACAACGACATCTCGGACCGGGTCCGCGCGGCCGTGCGCCGCCGGATGGCACCGAACAGTCACTTCCGCACCATGCTCGGCAAGCAGCGGATGAACCCGCTGATGCGGCAGGTCGTCGCGCACAGCCAGATCCTCATGTTCGGCGGCATGTTCGCCGGCTATCAGCCCCCTTCCTCGATCAAGGTGCTCAGCAAGCTGGGCATCGTGCCGTGGATGAGCGGGCTGCCGATGGAGAGCTACCGCCACCAGATCGCCGTCCGCCGATGACCGGCCGCCCCGCGCCCAGCCGATCAGATTGGAAGGGGGAGCCGTGAGCGTCCAGCTGTTCGCCGTCGCCGCCGGCAGCGAGGACCTCCTCACCGCCGTCCTGTACGCGCACCTGGACCGGATCCGGGCCGGGCGGTCCCTGCCGCCGCTGGCCCGGTACTGTCACGACGCCGCGACGGGCACGGCCGGCCCGCACCGCGCCGCGCTCGCCGTCGAGTCGTACGCCGATCTGGAGCAACAGCTCGAGGAGGTGTGCGCGGGCGAGACGGAACGCATCCCGGCGGAGCTCGCGACCCGGCGGCCCCGGCTCGTGTTCGTCTTCGCCGGACAGGGCGCCCAGTGGCACGGGATGGGCCGCGAACTGCTCGCCACCGAGCCGGTGTTCCGCGACATGCTGCACCGCTGCGACGAGCTGGTCCGCGAGTTCGCGGGCTTCTCCGCGATCGAGCAGCTGCGGCTGCCCGCCGAGGAGACCCGGCTCGGCGACTTGGACGTCCTGCAACCGACGGTGGTGTCCCTGCAGTTCGCCCTGACCGCCCTGTGGCGGAGCTGGGGCGTGACGCCGGACGCGGTGGTCGGGCACAGCATGGGGGAGATCGCCGCCGCGCACACCGCCGGTGCGCTGACCCTGCGCGAGGCCATGATGATCGCCTGCCGGCGCAGCGCACTCCTGCGCCGGATCGCCGGCAAGGGAGCGCTGGCCGCGACGGAACTCTCGCCAGCCGAGGCGCAGGCGGTCGCCGCGGCCAGCGGCGGCGCGATCAGCGTGGCCGGGGAGAACAGCCCCCGGTCCACCGTCCTGGCCGGTGACGACCGTTCGCTCGCCGCGCTCGTCGCGGAGCTGGAAGGGCGGGACGTCTACTGCCGGGTGATCAAGAGCACGGTCGCCTCGCACAGCCGCTACGTCGACGAACTGCGCGAGGACCTCGGCACCGCCCTGGAGTCGCTGGAACCCGCGCCCACCCGGGTGCCGATGTACTCGACCGTGACGGCCGGGCCGGTGCCCGGCACCGAACTCGGCGCCGGGTACTGGATGCGCAACCTCCGCGAGCCGGTGCGGTTCGCCGCCGCGGTGGAGAACCTGTTCGCCGCGGGGCACGAGGTGTTCGTCGAGATCAGCACGCACCCCGTGCTGCTCAGCCCCGTACGGCAGACGCTCGAACACGGCGAGCGGCAGGGCCGGCTGCTGCCCTCCGGCAGGCGGGGGGAGGAGCGCCGCTCGGTGCTCTCCTCGCTCGGCGCGCTCTACGCCTGTGGCCGGGAGCCGGACTGGCCGGCGCTGTTCCCGGGCGGGCGGGCGACCGGCCTGACCCCGTACCAGGCGGCCGTGCTGGACGCCGCGCGGCTGCCCAGGCCCGTACCGGCCGAAGCGGCGGCGTAACAGCGGGAAGGCCGTGGGCCCGAGTCGTTACGGACTCGGGCCCACGGCCTTCCGGGCTTCCCGGGTCTTCCGGGCGTCAGCGGCCCTTGCGGTTGATCTTTATGCTGGCCCGGTCGGTCGACACCGACTGCAGGTCGCGGCAGTCGGCCCCGAGGCGGCGGACGGCGGCGGTGCACAGTTCCTCGGCCATCGCGTGCACGACGTCCTCGGGCTCCTTCTCGTCGGCGGGGATCAGCACGCGGAAGGTGAATCCGTTGAGCGCCCGCTCGTAGGTAACGGTGCCCTCCTCGGTGAACCGGGCGCTGAACACGTCGTGCTGACTCGCGACGGCCTGCAGCGCAACGCGCTGCTCATCGGTCAGCTGTGCGAACTTGCCCTTGGTGAGGACCTGGAAGGTCGTGCTGCTCATATCAGGTGTCTCCAGATGCGTGCGGTGTCGGGGGCTGCCGGTGGCGCGGCTCAGGCCGTCTCCCCCCGCCGCACCCGGTGGTGGGGCAGGAGGAACAGCAGGCCGGCGACCGGTACGAGACCGGCGGCAGCCCAGTACAGGGTGTCGCTGTACGTGGCGACGAACGTCTTGGTGCGGATCTCGCCGAGCGCGCTGCCGATCGCGCTCATGCTCTCGGGGTCGCTCTTCCCGGCGAGCGCGGCACAGCTGCGCGGCACCTTCGTCAGGTCGTCCTGGCCGAGCGAGTCGGTCGCGCAGTCCTTGACCTCCGCGGCCTGCCGGGCCGCCACCGTCCGGTGAGCCGGCAGGACCCGGTCGGCCTGGGGGCCCGCGTTGCCGGCCAGGGCGGAGAAGAAGATGCCGCCGATGATCGCAACGCCCAGCGCGGCACCGAGCTGACCGGTCGCGTTGATGATGCCGGACGCGGCGCCCGCCTCCTGCGGCTTGACCTCCCTGAGGACCAGCGCGGTCAGCGGGGGCATCAGCAGGCCCATGCCGGAACCGAGCAGGATCATGGACGGGACGGCGTGCCACGAGGTGATGTCCGCGCCCAGCCGGTCGGCCGCCCAGGCGTACGAGGCGATGCCCGCCAGCATGCTCAGCGCGCCCGCCACCAGGCAGTACCGGCCGTAGAGCGGGGAGAGCTTGCGCACGGCGAGGCCGCCGACGAGCGGGACGCACACCGAGAACGGGATGGCGGTCAGGCCGGTGTGCAGCGCGGTCCAGCCGAGGCCGCCCTGCAGGTAGAGCGTCCAGCTGAGGAAGAAGCCCGCGGGTACGGCGCTGAAGAGCAGCTGCACGCCGATGCCGGCGCTGAAGGCGCGGACCTTGAACAGGGACAGGCTCACCAGGGGCGAACCGTCCTTGCGGGTCTTGAGGCGCTGGTGCACCACGAACAGCGCGATGACGGGCAGCGCGGCGACGAGCGCGACGATGCTCCAGACCGGCCAGCCGAGCTCGCGCCCGAGTGTCAGGGGCAGCATCAGGAGCAGCAGCCCCACGATGGCCAGCAGCATGCCGACGATGTCCAGCCGCTGGGCGTGCGGGGACCTCGACTCCCGCATCCACTTCCCCGCACCGGCCAGGGCCGCCACGCCGATCGGGAGGTTGACCACGAAGATGCTCCGCCAGCCGAGGTCCAGCGGGCTCCACTCGACGAGGGCGCCGCCGACGACCGGACCCGAGACGACGGCCAGGCCGATCATGCTCGCGTACAGGCTGACGACGCGCCCGATCTCCTGGGGAGCGAAGGAGACGTGGATGAGCGCCAGGACCTGGGGCACCATGATCCCGGCGGTCAGGCCCTGCAGCGCCCGGGAGGCGACCAGCATCTCGGTGTTCTGCGCGGCGGCGCACAGGGCCGACGAGAGCACGAACCCGGCGACGCCGGTGAGGAACATCCGCTTGCGGCCGAAGATGTCGCCGAGCCGGCCGCCGGTGATCAGGAGGACCGCGAAGCTCAGCGTGTAACCGGCCGTCATCGCCTGGACGGCGACGGCCGAGGCGCCCAGATCGCGCTGGATGCTCGGGATCGCCACGGTGATGATGTTGGAGTCGAGCAGGTCCATGAAGGTGGCGACCAGCAGGACGGTCAGCGCGAGCCACCGCTTCGGGTCGGGCTCGGGCGCGTCGGGCAGTAAGGGCGTTTCGGGGGCGGTCGGCTGCTCCGTCTGCCCTGCCTTGTTCATGGATTCTTCTCCAGGTTTTCAGTTGGTTGCGTGTCGGACGGCTGCGCAGGGCCGGTGCCGGCGAGGGCGGTCCAGGACCGCATCAGGAGCTCCACCACGTCCACGACCGTGTCCGTGCTGCTGTCGGCGGGGGAGAGCACGCGCTGGATGGACAGGCCGTCGTCCAGGGCGTGCACGATGAGGGCCAGCAGCTCCACGGGGGCCGGAGTGGTCACGCCGCGCGCGGCGAAGCCCTGCGCCAGCCCCTGGGCCAGGGCCGTCCGGGAGCGGCGCTCGAGATCCGCCAGCACCGGCAGCAGCTCCGGGCTGTCCCGCAGGCCGTAGAGCCACAGTTCGGTGCGCAGGGCGAGCCAGCCGGCGAGGTTCCGGTCGCGCTCGACGTGCCAGGAGCGCAGGTGCTCGATCATCTCGTCGTAGGACCCCGCCCGGCGGCTCATCGCCTGGACTTCCTCCAGCTCGTGGCGGGTCCGCTGTTCGAGCAGGGCCAGGACGAGCTCGTGCTTGCCCTTGAAGTTGCCGTAGAACGCGCCGCGGGTGTAGCCGGCGCGCTCCACGATCTGCTCGACCGACGTGCCGTTCACCCCTTGTCCGGCGAAGAGTTCGCCCGCCGACCGCAGGAGCTGCTCGCGGGTGAGTTCCCGGCTCTGCTGCCGGGTGAGCCGTTTGGTGATGGTGATCGCCTCCCTGGCGAGCCGCTGGGATACGAGACTGTATCCCAATACGGTCCTGTATCTGAAGTGGCGTCAAAAGGCCTCGGACCGCCGACGGCACGGCGAAGGGCCGCCACCGTGCCCGGAGGGTCGGTGGCGGCCCTTGGAGGAGAGGGGCCCGCGGCGGCGGGGTCAGCCGGCCGGCGGCACCGGGACCCGGAAGCGGTTGATGGCCGTCAGGTGCTTCTCGCGCAACTCGCGGTCGCGCACGCCGAGTCCCTCCCGCGGGGCCAGGGCGAGGACCCCGACCTTGCCCAGGTGCAGATTGCGGTGCACGTCGTACAGGGCCTGTCCCGTCTCCTCCAGCGCGTAGGTCCGCGAGAGCGTGGGGTGGATCCTGCCCTTGGCGATGAGGCGGTTGGCCTCCCACGCCTCGCGGTAGTTGGCGAAGTGCGAGCCCACGATGCGCTTCAGCGACATCCACAGGTAGCGGTTGTCGACGTCCTCGCCGCCGGTCAGCTCGCGGATGCGCTTGCCGAAGCGCTTCCACTCGCGCGGGTCCTGCTCGTGCTCGTCCTTCCAGAACTTGTAGCCCTCGGCGGAACGGTCGATGACCGCCTCGGCGCCCATGGCGCGGCAGATCTCCGCCTTCTTCTCGCTGGAGACGACGCAGACGGGGTTCGCCCCGCCCGCCAGCGCGAACTGGGTTGCGAACGCACCCACTCCGCCGGACGCGCCCCAGATCAGGACGTTGTCGCCCTGCTTCATCCCCGCGCCGTTGCGGGACACCAGCTGGCGGTACGCCGTGGAGGCGACCAGCCCCGGGGTGCCGGCCTCCTCCCAGGTGAGGTGGGCCGGTTTGGGCATCAGCTGGTTGGCCCGGACCAGGGCCAGATCGGCGAGGCCGCCGAAGTTGGTCTCGTAGCCCCAGATGCGCTGCTCGGGGTCGAGCATCGTGTCGCCGTGTCCGTCCGGTGACTCCAGCTCCACCGACAGGCAGTGCGCGACGACCTCGTCGCCGGGCTTCCAGGCGTTGACGCCCGGCCCGGTGCGCAGGACGACGCTCGCGAGGTCGGAGCCTATGACGTGGTACGGCAGGTCGTGCCGCCGGGCGAGCGGCGACCGGGCTCCGTACCGGGTGAGGAAGTCGAAGGTCGGCAGCGGTTCGAAGACCGACGACCAGACGGTGTTGTAGTTCACGGAGCTGGCCATCACGGCGACCAGGGCCTCGCCCGGGCCGAGTTCGGGCACCGGCACCTCGTCGAGGTGCACGGACTTACGCGGGTCCTTGTCCCGGCCGGCGAGCCCGGTGAACAGGTCCGTCTCGCTCTTGTGCAGGGTGACGGCCCGGTAGGACGCGGGGAGGGCGAGTGCGGCGAAGTCCTCCGGCGCCGCGTCCCCGCTCACGATGGCACTGACGATGTCCTGCATGCGAACCCCTCGGAAGTTGGGAGGTGTACGGATGGCGCGGTCGGTGCGCGGCCGGCGCACCGAGCGGTTCATGGGACGGCCGGGCCCGGCCGCCGGTCCTGCGGCGCGATCGTGGTCTACCGGGCCGGGCCGGGCGGCGTCGCCGCGTGCCGGCCGGATGCGGCGGGGCGGGGGATGCCGGGTGCGGGCACCGTGATGGCGGTGGCCACGAATGAGGCGCCGTCACGGGTGACGGTACGCCACTGCCCGGTGAAGCCGTCGATCCGGCGCCCGCCGACCACCGGACCGGGCACGTTCAGCGAGCAGTCGAAGGTGCCGTTCTCCGGGTCGGGGATGATGACGCAGTCGCCGAAATCCAGCCACAGGCCGGTGAGCGGGAACCACGTCTTGTACGTGCTCTCCTTGGCGCTGAAGAGCAACCGGTCCCAGTGCACGGCCGGATGGGACCGGGTGAGCCGGTCCAGGACGCGCCGCTCCTCCGGCAGCGCCACCAGCTTCTCGATGCCCGCGGGCAGTGGAGCGTGGGGCTCGGCATCGATCCCGACCGAGGCGACCGCCGTGTTCCGGGCGACCGCCGCAGCGCGGTATCCGTCGCAGTGGGTCATGCTGCCCACGATCCCTTCGGG
The DNA here is from genome assembly GCF_000719265.1 of Streptomyces roseoverticillatus. Classification (GTDB taxonomy): domain Bacteria; phylum Actinomycetota; class Actinomycetes; order Streptomycetales; family Streptomycetaceae; genus Streptomyces; species Streptomyces roseoverticillatus. Next base: position 215,212 of record NZ_JOFL01000006.1, read on the forward strand.
CCAGACGGGGGCGCCGCCGGGGCCGCGCAGAATCGGCCCGGGGGCCACTCCGAGCCCGGCCAGCGCCGTGCGCGCGCACAGCCGGACGGTCGCGAACTCGCTGCGGCGTTTGCCGACCGCGCGCGCCACGAGGCCGGCCTCCTCGGGGTACAGGTGGGCGTCCGGGGGATCCGCGAAGAGTTCCACGACGGTGACATCCGGAAGTAGCCCTTCCAGAAGGCTGGTTCCGGTACCGGGAACAGCCGTGTTCCGGCCAGGTGCGGATCCGGGGGCAGGAGGAGGGTCCGCGGTGAGCCGCCCTGCCGGGCGGCGTGTCCGTATCAGACTGTTCAGGGACGAACCCGACTCCTGATTACCTGTCATGACTGAAGCCTAACTCTTGCAGAAACGTTCATGATCGGCCAGGATGCGTCTTGTCGAAGCGTGTATTCCAGCCTCGGACCAGCGGGTTCGGACATCGCGTGACCGACAGTTCTGCTGAAGGCCCGCCATCGCGCCGGCGGATCGCCGCGCCCTCGCACGGCCTTCAGAGCAATGCGTCACAAGGGGGATGTGATGTTGGGGTATTGCCGTTTGCCATGGCCTGGGTCGGTTTGTGCCGCCCGGGTTTCTGTGCCTGTCGTCCGATTCGCTTGCGCAACCGCGTGCTGAGCCGTCCGGTAGTTCTCGGCCTGCCCGCGCTCGCCATCGGCGGCCTGTCCGAGAACTGGCTGTTGCGCGAGGCCGGTGACCTCCACTGGTCCCTCATCGGGGAGCACTTCGGACTGCCCGTCGCCGAACTCGCCGACGCGGACGGCAACCGGCTGCTGCCCGCCTTCGTCCGCGCCCGGATCACCGCGGCCGACTCCCTGCGCGCCTTCGCCGAGCACGACGAGGGAACGCTGAGTGGCACGCTGACCAGGATCGACGAGCAGACCTTCGCCAGTGACGTCCGCTTTTGCACGGCGACGGCGAGCGTGGGCGTCCGGCTGCTCACGGCCTTCGTCCGCCGCGGTGCCGGCAACTGGCTCACCCCCGGCACGCCGCAGGGAGAGGGCCGCGCACCGGTGGCCGGGCCCGGCGCCGAACTCATCGAATTCCACCGCGGGTTCCGTGCGCAGCTCGGGGCGGCCCCCGACGGCGCGGAGCTGTACAGCGACACGTACGAACTCAATCCGTTCGCGGACGTGAACGCTGCCGGACTGCTGTACTTCGCCTCGTACCCGCACATCAACGACCGCGGCGAGCGCAAGTTCGCGCAGTCGCGCGTGCCGGACGGGGAATGGGCCGCCGAGGCCGTCACCGTCAGCCGCGACATCGTCTACCTCGGCAACTGCGGCCTCGACGAGACCGTGCGCTACCGGCTCGAGGAATGCCGGCCGGAAGCGGACGACCGGGTGGCGCTGACGTCGTTCCTGCTGCGGGAGAGCGACGGAAGGCCGCTCGCCCGGATCCGCACCGTCAAGTCCCTCGCCCGGCCGGACGCCTTCGCGGCCCTGTGGGGCGACGGCGCAGCCGGGTCCACGGAGCCCGCCCCCGCCGGACCCCGCCCCACGGCACAGCTGCCCGGCGACCTCGAAGCCACGCTCCTGGCACTGATGGAGAACGTGCTCGGCCGGCCCGCCGGTTCGCTGTCCCCGGACGAGGACCTGCGCCACCACGGACTGGACAGCCTGGCGCTGTCGGAGGCCGTCGTCCGGCTCGGTGAGGAGACCGGGCTGGAGATCGACCCCGGCACCATGTTCCGGGCGTTCACCGTCGCCGCGATGGCACAGGTGGTGCGCGGCGAGCACCGGGCTCCGGCCACCTCCCCCGCGGCCACCGCCCCCGCCTCCGGCGCCGGGGCGCCCATCGCCGTGATCGGCATGGCGGGCCGGTTCCCCGGCGCACCGAGCGTGCCCGGACTGTGGGACCTGCTGGGCCGGGACGAGGACGCCGTGCGGGACATCCCGGCCGACCGCTGGGACACCGCCGCGCACCCCGGCATGGTCGGCAAGGCCGCCCTGCTCGACGACATACGCCGCTTCGACCACGAGTTCTTCTCCATCAGCCCGCGCGAGGCCGCACTGATGGACCCCCAGCAGCGGCTGCTCCTGGAGGTCGCCTGGGCGACGGCCGAGGACGCCGGCGTGGACCCGTCCTCGCTGGCCGGCACCCGCACGGGCGTCTACGCGGGCGTGTGCCACTCCGACTACGCCGCGGTGCTCGCCGAGCACGCCGGCGACGACGAGCCCCACTTGAGCGTCGCGGTCTCCCCCTCCCTGGTGGCCAACCGGGTCTCCTACGCCCTCGGGCTGCGCGGGCCGAGCGTCGCCGTCGACACCCTCTGCTCGTCGTCCCTGGTGGCCGTCGCGCAGGCCGTCGCGGCCCTGCGCGCGGGCGAGTGCGACCAGGCGATCGCCGGCGGCGTGAACGTCCTGTGCGACCCCGCCCGGCACAACGCCTACCAGCGCACCGGCGTGCTCAGCCCGCGCGGCCGCTGCCACACCTTCGACGACGACGCCGACGGCTACGTCCGGGGCGAGGGCGTGGGCGCCCTGCTGCTCAAGCCGCTGGACCGGGCGCTGGCCGACGGCGACCGCGTCCACGCGGTGATCCGCGGCGCGGCCGTCAACCACGGCGGCCGGGCACGGTCGTTCACCGCGCCCAACCCGGACGCGCAGGCGGACCTGCTCGTGGCCGCGTACGACGAGGCGGGCGTCGACCCGGCGACCGTCGGCTACATCGAGGCGCACGGCACCGGCACGCGCCTGGGCGACCCGATCGAGATCTCCGGCATGGTCACGGCGTTCGAGCGGCTCTACGACCGGTGGGGCCACCCGCGTCCGGCGGAACCGCACTGCGGCGTCGGCTCGGTCAAGACCAGCATCGGCCACCTGGAGGCGGCCGCCGGCATCGCCGGAATGATCAAGGTGATCCTGGCCATGCGCCACCGGACCCTGCCCGCCGGCCGCAACGTGCGCCGCCCGAACCGCATGATCAGGACCGAGGGCACGCCGCTCCGCCTCCAGCTGGAGCGGACGGCGTGGGAGGCACCCGCCGGCGGCGGACCCCGCCGGGCCGGCGTCAGCTCCTTCGGGATGGGCGGCACCAACGCGCACGTCGTCCTGGAAGAGGCGCCGGAAGCGCCCGTGCCGCCGGCCCTCACGGGCCCGGTGACCGTCCCCGTGTCCGCCCGTACGCCGCAGGCCCTGCGGCGAGCCGTGGCCGCGCTGCTGGACGCGGTCCGCTCGCCCGAAGCCCCGTCCTTGGCATCGATCGCCCGCACGATGCGGACGGGCCGCGCGGCCCTGCCGTGCCGCGTCGCCGTCGAGGCGGCCGACCTCGGCGAACTGGCCGCGAAACTCGCCGCGGTGCTGGAGAACCCACCGGCCGGGACCCCCCTGCCGGACACCGGAGCGCAGGGAACGACCCCCGACGCCCCGCCGGTGTCCCTGCCGACCTACCCGTTCAGCCGTGACCGGCACTGGGCGGCGCCCATTCCCGGCGCCGAATTCCTCACCACCGCCTGGGAGGACGCGCCCGCACCGGCCACCGGCCCCGACGGCCGGTTCCTGGTGGTCACCACCGACCCCGCGCTCGCCCGCACGGTGCTCGCCGAGCGGGGCGTCGCGCACGTCCCCGGCGACCCCCTGCCGGCGCTGAACGGGCTGACCGGCGTCGTCGACCTGGTCGACCTGTCCGCACCCGGCACCCTGGTCACCGAGCGCATCGCCCTGCTGCAGCAGGTGCTCACCGACCTGCCCCGCACCGGGCTGCGCTGCGTGCACGTCAGCGGCGCCGAGCGGTCCGTGCTCGCCGGTTTCTACCGTTCCCTGTCCGGCGAGTTCCCCGGCGTCCACGGGCGGACCGTCCGCGTGGACGGCGGGACGGCGGCCGGCCTGGCCGCCGCCGTCGCGGCCGAGACGTCGGCGGCCGACCGGGAGACCGAGATCCGCTACGAGGGCGCCCGGCGCCGCCGCCCGGCGGCCGTCTTCGCCCCCGCACCCTCCGGTGACGACCTGCTCGCCGGCATCGGCAGCGGCGCCGTGCTGATCACCGGCGGTCTGGGCGGCATCGGGCTGCGCCTGGCGGCCCATCTGGCCGACCGCGGCGCCCGGCACCTCGTGCTGGTCGGCCGCTCCCGGATGCCGGTGCGCAACCAGTGGGCCGCCCTCGCCGCCGCTCCCTCCACGGACCCGGTGCTGCGCGCCCGGCTCACGGCGCTGCTCGACCTGGTCGAGCGCGGCGTGACACTGACCGTGCGCACCGACACCCTCGACGACGTCACCTCGCTGCGCCGGCTGATCGGCCGGGCCAGGAAGGAAGCCGGCTCGCTCGACGCCGTCTTCCACTGCGCGGGCGTGATGGACGCGCCCGCGTCGTTCCTCTCCCGCACGGCCGAGGACGTCGCCCGGGTGCTGCGGCCCAAGGCCGACGGCCTGCAGGTGTTGTGGTCGGCCTTCGGGTCGCGGCCGCCGCGGCTGATGGTGCTGTTCTCCTCGGTGGCCGCGGCCGTGCCGCGCCTCGGCGCGGGCTACCTGGACTACGCGGCGGCGAACACCCTGCTCGACGACTTCGCGGCCGCCCGCGCCGCCGAGTCCGGCTGCACGGTGCGCTCCCTGCGCTGGCCGCTGTGGCGGGGCGTGGGGATGGGAACCGACCGGACGAGCGCGAGCGCTGCGCTCGGCATCCCCGACCTGGCTGCGGGCGACGCCCTGGAACTGCTCGACCTCGCCCTGCGGGTGCCCGGCGAACCCGTGCTGCTGCCCTGCCGGGCGGAGCGCACGTCGGTGGCCGCGGACGAGCTGTACCTGGCGCCGGCGCGCACCGCCCCGGTTCAGCCGGCGCCGCCGGCCTCCGCACCGGCCCTCCCGCCCGTCGGCGGCGCCGGCACCGAGCCCGACGGCGGACCCGGCACGGCCGCTGACCTCGACTGGCTGATCGACCTGGTGGCCCGCACGACCAAGGTCGAGCCCGCGCTGCTGGGTCCCGGGACCGCGCTCGGCGACGTCGGCGTGGACTCGCTGCTGATGGCCGAACTCGTCCGCGACCTGGAGGCGGAGCTCGGCCGCCCGGTCGACCCGAGCCTCCTCCAGGAACACCCGACGCTCGGCGGGCTCGCCGCCGCCCTCGGCGCGCCGGCCGCAGTCAGCGCCTCCCTGCCCGCCGAGCGCCCCGCAGCCACCGCCGCGCCGCGGCCGGTCCCCGCGCCCGACGGGAAGCCGGTGCCCATCGCCGTGATCGGCATGGGCTGCCGCCTGCCGGGCGCCGCCGGCCCCGCGCAGCTGTGGGAGGTCCTGCTGGCGGGAGGCGACGCCGTCACCGAGGTGCCGGCCGACCGCTGGGACGCCGCGTCGCTGCACAGCCCGGACGGCGGGCCGGGCCGCAGCACCAGCAGGTGGGGCGGGTTCCTGGACGACGCCGCCCTCTTCGACCCGGAGTTCTTCGGTTTCGGCGACGAGGAGGCCCGGCACCTGGACCCGCTGGCGCGCAAGGCGCTGGAGGTGTCCGTGGAGTGCCTGCGGGACGCCGGATACCGCGAGGACGAGCTGCGGGGCCGCTCCGTGGGCGTCTTCGTCGGCACCCGGACGGGCAACCACCGCGCGCACCTGCAGCCCCCGAAGCGCGAGTACATCGCCGGGGTCAACCAGAACTTCGTCGCCGCGCACATCTCGCACTTCCTCGACCTCACCGGTCCCAACCTCGTGGTCGACAGCGCCTGTTCGTCGTCCCTGGTGAGCATTCACCTGGCGGCGCAGAGCCTGGCGTCGGGAGAGACGTCCATGGCCCTGGCCGGGGGCGTGGACCTGCTGTTCGACGAGGAGCCGTACCTGATGCTCAGCGCCGGCAAGGCGCTGTCCCCCAGCGGCCGGTGCCGCACCTTCGACGAGTCCGCCGACGGCCTGGTCCCCGGCGAGGGCGCCGGGATGGTGCTCCTCAAGCGGCTCGACGACGCCCGGCGCGACGGGGACCGCGTGCTCGCCGTGATCGAGTCGTCGGGCGTGAACAACGACGGCAGGACCATGGGGCACACCACGCCGAACGGAGCGGCCCAGCGCGCCCTGGTCTCCGGCGTGCTCGCCCGCGGCGGGATCGACGCGCGGACCGTCCGGTACGTCGAGGCCCACGGCACCGGCACGATGATCGGCGATCCGATTGAGCTCCAGGCGCTGACGGCCGTCCACCGGACGTACACGGACGACCGCGGCTACTGCGGCATCGGCAGCATCAAGAGCACGATGGGACACCTGCTCAGCGCGGCCGGCGTCGCCGGTTTCATCAAGTCCGTGCAGATCCTGCGGCACGGACTGCTGGTGCCGACCCTGCACTGCCGGCGGCCCAACCCGCGCTTCGCGTTCGCCGAGTCGCCGTTCTTCCCCGTCACCGGGGTCACGGAGCTGCCGCCCGGCAGCCGCGTCGGCGTCAGCGCCTTCGGCTTCGGCGGCACCAACGCCCACCTCGTCCTGGGCGCCGGCACACCCGGCGAGCCGGGCAGGCCACCGCTGCCGCCGCCCGCCTACGACCGCAGACGGTTCTGGCGGCTGCCCCCCGCGCCCGCCCCGGCCGCGGAACCGGTCCGTTCGGCCCGGCTCGACCTGATCCTCACGTAACCCCGGCACGTCACCGGCGCGCCCGGGCCGCTTCACGCCCCGCCGCGCATCGCCGATCACCAGGAGAGAACACGTGGACCGACGGTCCGTTCGCTGTGCCCTGCTTTTGAACCGGGACAACCCGATCGTCGACGACCACCGGGTGCACGGGGTCCGCACCCTGCCCGGTGTCACCTTCCTCGACATCGTCCACCGGCTGCTCGTCGCGCGCGGCATCCCGCTGGACGGGACCGAGCTGGGCGACGTGCTGTTCGTCGAGCCGGTGGTCACCACCGAGTCCTTCGACCGCGAGCTGACCGTCGAGCTCGTGCCCGACGGCGCCGGCTTCCACGTCACGGCGACCAGCCGCCGCGTGCAGGACGGCACTCCGCTCGACGACGCGGTGACCACCCACCTGAGGGCGACCCTGCGCACCGGCCTGCCCCCGCTCACCGGCACGCTCGACCCGGCGGTTCCCGGCACCCCGGGTGACGTCGATCAGGTGTACGCGACCGGCCGGTCGGCCGGCATCGAGCACCGGGCCTTCATGCGGTGCGCGGGCACCCTGCGCGCCGGCACGGACCGCGTGCGCGCCGAGATCGCGCTCGGCGACGAGGCCCGGGCCACGGTGGGGGACTTCCTCCTCCACCCCGCCCTGCTCGACGGGTCGACCATGCAGTCGTACGCGCTCGCGTTCGACGGGGCCGACGCCGACGGACGCCCGCTCATCCCCCTGCACATCGCCTCCTTCCGCGCCGCCCGCACCCTCGGCGACGCCTGCACGGTCGACCTGCGCCTGAGGCCGGCCGGGGCCGGCGACGAGGCGGCGAAGGACATCGTGAAGGCGGACATCGACCTGTACGACGGGTCGGGCGTCCTCGCCGCGCAGTTCACCGGCCTGACCTTCAAGCGCATCCGCTCCGCGGCGGCGATCACCCGGCTGACGGAGGCCGCGCCGTCCGCCGCTCCGGTGCCCGCTCCGGCCCCCGCCGCCCCGGTCGCCCCCACGGCCACGGACGGCGAACCGGCGGACCTCCGCGCGGAGATCACCGAACTGGTCCGCCGGACCGTCGGCGACCCCGCCCTGGAAGTGGACCCCGACCGCGGCTTCTACGACCTCGGCCTGGAGTCGACCCACCTCCTCACCCTGGTCCGCGCCCTCGAAGAGCGCTGGGACGTCGCGCTCTACCCCACGCTCCTGTTCGAGTACCCGACCGTCGACGCGGTCGCGGCCCACCTCGCCGGCCTGTTGCCCGACGACCCGCGCCCCCGGGCGGCTGCCGCCCCGGCGGAGGAACTCCCCGCCCTGACCGGCGCCCTGACCGGCGTGTGGCAGGAAGCGCCCCGCCCCCGGACGCCGGCCACCGCGTCGCTGCTGGTGATCGGCGACCTGAGGGTCCGGCCCGGGCAGATCACCGTCCGGCGCGGTCCGGCCTTCCGCCGCGTCGCGCACGACGAGTACGAGCTGCGCACCGGCGAGACCGGTGACCTGCGGCTGCTCCTCGACGACCTCGGCACCCCGCCCGAGGCGGTCCTGCACGTGGCGCCGCGCGACGACGCCGGCCTCCCCGAGGACGTGGAGACGGCCTGCCATGAGGTGCTCGCCCTGGCCAAGGCCCTGGCGGCCCGCCCGGTTCCCGTCGTGTACGCGGGCCCGGCACCGGTCGCCGCCGCGGTGTCCGGCCTGGCCCGCACCGTACGCCTGGAGCAGCCGCGCCTCGCGATCACGGCCGTCGAGTGCGACGAACACGCCGAACCGGAGGCGCTGCTCGCCGAGTTCGGCGATCTGTCCGAGGCGTGGGTGCGGCACGCGGCGGGGCGCCGGTACGTCCGCCGTTACCGCGAGGCGGCCCTCGGGACCGCGGCCCCCGTCCGGAGCGGCGGGGTCTACCTGATCACCGGCGGCGCGGGCGGCATCGGCCGGGAGCTCGCCGCCCGGCTGACCGCACGCGGGGCCACGGCCGTCCTGGCCGGGCGCTCACCGCAGCCGTCGCCGCCGGCCGGCCACTACGTCCGCGCCGACGTGACCGTCTCCTCCGAGGTGGACGCCCTGGTCAAGGACGTCCTGGAGACGCACGGCCGGCTGGACGGCGTCGTCCACGCGGCCGGAGTGCTGCGGGACGGCCTGTTCGCCGCCAAGCCGGCCGCGGACCTCTCGGCGGTCCTCGCGCCCAAGGTCCGCGGGACGGTGCTGCTCGACGAGGCGACCCGCCACCTGGACCTCGACTTCTTCGCCGTGTTCTCGTCGGTGACCGGCGTCGCGGGCAACGCGGGCCAGAGCGACTACGCCGCCGCCAACGCCTTCTTGGACGCCTACGCCCGCGAGCGCGGGCTGGTCTCCCTCGCCTGGCCGCTGTGGGCCGACGGCGGCATGCGCACGGACGCGGCGGCCGAGGCGCTCTTCCGCCGCCAGGGCCAGGCCGCCCTGCCGACGGCGGACGGACTGGACGTGTTCGAGCAGGCGCTCGCGCTGTCCGGCACCGAGGTCGTCGTGCTCCACGGCGACCCTGAGCGGGCCCGCGAAGCGCTGGGCCTCGTCGCCGCCGACCCGGCCGCGCCGACCGCCCCTGCCGCTGCGGATCAGCCGGAAGCCCCGGAGCCCGCACGCCGTGCGCCGCGCTCGGCCGCACTCCCGCAGGCGAGCGACGCCGGCGGGGACATCGCGGTGATCGGCGTCGCCGGCCGCTACCCCATGGCCGAGGACCTCGACCGGTTCTGGACCAACCTGCGCACCGGGCGCGACTGCGTCACCGAGATCCCCGCCGAGCGGTGGGCGTCAGCCGGCTTCTACGAGCAGGGCCGCAACCCCGGGCGCTCGTACAGCAAGTGGGGCGGGTTCCTGGAGGGCATCGACGAGTTCGACCCCGCCTTCTTCCGCGTCACGCCGCGCGAGGCCGAGGGGATGGACCCGCAGGAACGGCTGTTCCTGCAGACCTCCTGGCACGCCCTGGAGGACGCCGGCCTGACCCGCGCCGACGTGGCCGGACGCTCCGTGGGCGTCTTCGCGGGCGTGATGTTCACCCAGTACCAGATGCTCGGCCTGGGCGCCGAGGACCGGCTGCCGGTGCTGCCGACGTCGTTCTCCTCGGCCGTGGCCAACCGCGTCTCCTTCTTCCTCGACCTGCACGGCCCCAGCCTGGCGCTGGACACGATGTGCTCGTCGTCCCTGACCGCACTGCACCTGGCCTGCGAGAGCCTCCGGTCCGGCGACAGCGAACTGGCGCTCGCCGGTGGCGTGAACCTCATCGTCCACCCGTACAAGTACCTGCACCTGAGCCAGGTCGGCTTCGTCTCCACCGACGGCCGCTGCCGCGCCTTCGGCGCCGGAGGGGACGGCTACGTGCCCGGCGAGGGCGTCGGCGTCGTCGTGCTCAAGCCCCTGGCCCGCGCCCTGGAGGACGGCGACCGCGTCCTCGGCGTGATCAAGGGCAGCGCCGTCAACCACGGCGGGCGGGCCGGCGGCTTCTTCGTGCCCAACCCCGCCGCACAGGCCGATGTCGTCCGGCGGGCGCTGCAGAAGGCGGGCGTCGAGGCCGCCTCCGTCGGCTACGTCGAGGCGCACGGCACGGGCACGGCGCTCGGCGACCCCATCGAGATCACGGCACTGTCCCAGGCCTACGGCGACGCGCCGGGCCGGCTGGGGTCGGTGAAGTCCGGCATCGGCCACCTGGAGCCGGCCGCCGGCATCGCCGGGCTGACGAAGGTCCTGCTCCAGCTGCGCCACCGCACCCTGGTCCCGTCCCTGCACGCCGCCCCGGCCAATCCCGCCATTGACTGGGACGCCACGGGCCTGAAGGTGCAGCGCGAGGCGGAACCGTGGCCCGCCGCCGCGGACGGCACCCCGCGCCGCGCCGCCGTCAGCGCGTTCGGCGCGGGCGGGGCCAACGCCCACGTCATCGTCGAGGAGTACCCGCAGCCGCCGGCCGCCCCCGCCGCCGCGGCCGGGCCGCAGGTCGTCCTGCTCTCCGCACGCACCCAGGAAGCCCTGCGCGAACTGGCGCAGCGCTACCTGGAGCCGCCCGCGGGCGACCGGCTCGCCGAAGCGGCCGCGCTCGCCGGTCTGACGGGCGCGGACCCGGAGGCCGAACTCGACGAACTCGGCCTGGACGCCGACGACCTGCGCAGGCTGGCGCGCGCGCTCGCGGAGCGCTTCCCCGGCTCCGCCCCGCACGTCGACGCCCGCTCCACCCTGGCCGGCCTCGCCGCGGGCCTGCCCGCCGGCGCGGGACCCGACGCCCCGCTGGCCGACATCGCCTACACCACCCAGACCGGCCGCGAACCCATGGCCGAGCGGCTCGCCGTGGTCGCCTCGGACACGGACGAACTGCGCACGGTGCTCCGCGCCTTCCTGGACGGCTCCCGCACGGCCGGCTACCGGGGCACCGTCACCGTCACCGGCGCGGCCGGCGCCGCCGCCCCGGATTCCACGGACCCCCACGTGCTGGCCCGCAGCTGGGCGGCGGGCGCCGCACCGGACTGGCGCGCCCTGCACCGCGGCCGTACGGCGCGGAAGGTGGCGCTGCCGCTCTACCCGTTCGCCCGCGTACGGTGCTGGGTCGACGCGGCGCCTGCCGTGCGTGCCGCGTCCGCGGCGCCTGCTGTGTCCGCCGCCCCTGCCGGGCCTGCCGCGCCCGTCGTACCCGGTGCATCGGCCGTGTCCGGTGCGCTCGCCGTGCCGGTTGTGCCCGGCGTGCCCGCCGTGTCCGCCGCGCCTGCGGACGCCCCGGCCCCCGCTCCCGCCCCCGCGCAGCAGGGTCCGGAGCCCGCGCCGGAGGCCCTCCCGGTGGACGTCCCTTCCTGGGAGGCTTGTGCCGCCCCCGCCGTGTACCCGGCGCCCGCCGGCCCCGTCGTGGTGCTGCACGCTCCCGGACGCGAAGGCCTCGCCCGCGAACTGTCCGCCCGTCACGAGGGCGCGGTCCTCGTAGAACTGGGCGCACCCGTGCCCGTCACGCCGCGCCTGGTCTACGTCCTCACCGGCACCACGGACGCCTCCGCCGCGCGCGAGACCGACCGCGTCGCGGCCGCCGAGGCCACCGGCGTCAAGGCTCTGGCCCGCTACGCCCGCCAGTGGTCCCGCCTGCCCGCACTCGACTGGGTGGTCGTCACCACCGGCGCCGCCGCCGCACCCGGCCGCGGCGTGAGCGACCCGTACGCCGCCGGTGCCACCGGCTTCGCCCGGGTCCTGGAGAACGAGCACCCCGGCTGGTCGGTCGCCACCGTCGACCTCGACCCCGCCCACGAGTCCGCGCAGCTCGTGACCCCGGCGCCCCGGGGAACCCGGACGGCCTGCACCGGGGCCGTCCGCCACACCCAGGTCCTGCGCCCGGCCCCGGCCACCGGCGCTCCCGTACCGCTCCGCCGCGGCGGCACGTACGTGATCATCGGAGGTGCCCGCGGCATCGGCGCGGCCATCGCCCGCCGGCTCGTCGCGGACCGGGACGCGCAGGTCGTCCTGGCCGGCCGCAGCGAACTGCCCCCCGGCACCGCCCTGGGGGAGCGGATCCGCTACGTGCGGGCCGACGCCACCGACAGCGCGCAGCTCGCGGCCCTCCTCGACCGGGAGGGCCCGGTGCACGGCGTCGTGCACGCCGCCCTGGTCCAGCGCGACCGGCTGGTGCGCAACATGTCCGACGAGGACCTCGCGGAGAGCCTGGCGGCCAAGTCCGGCGTCGCGGCGGCCCTGGCCGACGCGCTGCGCGGACGTCACCTGGACTTCCTGGTGTTCTTCTCCTCCGCGCAGTCCTTCCTCGGCGACCCCGGCCTCGCCAATTACGCGGCCGGTTCCACCTTCCTGGACGCCTACGCCCACGCGCTCGACGCCCGCCTGCCCTACCCCGTGCGCGCGGTCGACTGGGGCTTCTGGGGCACGGTCGGCGCGGTGGCGGGCGACACCCACCGGGACGGCCTGACCGCGGCCGGCTTCCGGTCCATCACGCCCGAAGCGGGATTCGCCGCGCTGCTGGAAGCACTGCGGCAGCCGGCGCCTCAGGCCGTCGTGGTGCCCGGCACCGCGGCGCTGCGGGAGCGGATGGGAGCGACGAGAACGGAGACGACGGACGTGACCACCACGGACGGTGGACAGCAGGGCACCGCCGGACCGCGCGTCGTGGAGGACTTCCACGCGCTCGACCGGCGGATGACGGAGGTCGCCACCGGCGCCCTGCTGGCCCTGCTCGACGACATGGGCGCCTTCGGCGGCCCCGGCCCGGACGCGGACGAGGTGTCCCGCCGGATCGGCGTCACCCCCCGCTACGAGCGGCTGCTGCACACCCTGCTGGACATGCTCGCGCAGCACGGCCTGCTCGAGGCCGACGGCGGACGCTTCCGCCCGGTCCCGGACGCCCTGGCCAAAGCGCGCGCCGGCGGACACCTCCGGCGGCTCGGCGAACTCGCCGGCGCCCACCCCGAGTCCGCGGTCTTCGTACGGCTGCTGGCCCTGTGCCTGGGGCGCTTCCCCGAGCTGCTGCGCGGCGAACTCCTCGCCACCGAACTCCTCTTCCCCAAGTCGGGCACCTCCCTCATGGAGGGCGTCTACCGGGACAACCCCATCAGCGACCTCTACAACGACCTGCTCACCGAGCACCTCGTCGGGCACGTCCGGCGACGCCTGGAGGAGCTCCCGGCGGACGCCAAGGTCCGCATCCTGGAGGTCGGCTCCGGCACCGGCGGCACGTCCGCGGGCCTGCTGCGCGCGCTGAGCCCCTACGGCGAGCGGGTCGAGTACTGGTACACCGACCTGTCGGTCACCTTCCTCGCCCACGGCCGGCAGGAGTTCGGCGAGCGGTACCCGTTCCTGCGCTTCAAGCGCCTCAACCTGGACAGCGACCCCGTCGCCCAGGGCTTCCCGGCGGACGGCTTCGACGTCGCGGTCGCCGCGAACGTCCTGCACGCCACGTCGGACGTGGGCCGCGCCGTGCGCCACCTGCGGGGCGTGCTGCGCACCGGCGGCGAGCTGGTGTTCAACGAGCTGACCACGGTCACCCTGCCCGCCACGGTCACCTACGGCCTGTTCGACGGCTGGTGGGCCCACGACGACACCGGCCTGCGCCTGCCCGGCTCGCCGCTGCTGGACGTGCCCGGCTGGACCCGGCTGCTCGCCGGCGCCGGCTACCAGGTGGCGGCCGCGATGCCGGACTCCGGCGCGACCACCCGCAACTTCCAGCACGTCGTCGTGGCCAGGGCCGTGGACACCGCCGCCGCACCCGGCGGCGAGGCCGCGCCCTCCTTCACCGACGCGCTCCTGACCCTCACGGCGGACGCCTCGGGCATCCCCGTAGGCGACCTCGACCTCGACCGGGCGATCGGGGACTACGGCTTCGACTCCGTCAGCTACAGCCTCCTCGCGAGCCGGCTGAACGACGAGTTCGGCCTGGACGTGACGCCCGCCCTGTTCTACGAGACGCCCACCCTGCGCGCGTTGGCCGACCGCCTCGTGCGCGACCACGCCGGACTGCTGCGCGCCCCGCAGCCCGCCGCTCCCGCACCCGCACCCGCCGGCCACGTCGCCGCCGGGGCGGGGGAGGAGCGGCCGGAGCCGGCCCCCCTCCCGGCACCCGCCCCCGCGGCGCCGGCGTCCGGATCCGCCGGGTCCGAGGAGATCGCCGTCATCGGCATGGCCGCACGGATGCCCGGCAGCCGCGACCTGGACGAGTTCTGGCAGCACCTGGTGGCGGGCGACGACCTGATCACCGACGTGCCCGCCGACCGGTGGGACCGGCACTCCCTCCCCGAGGGCGTGCACGCCGGCCGCGGCGGCTTCGTCCACGACGTCGACGTCTTCGACCCCCTGTTCTTCGGCATCTCCCCGCACGAGGCCGCGGGCATGGACCCGCAGCAGCGGCTCGTGCTGCAGGGCGTGTGGACGGCGCTGGAGGACGCCGGCCTTGCGCCGGGCGCCCTCGCGGGCTCGGACACCGCCCTGTTCATCGGCGCGGGGTCGAGCGATTACGAGGAGGTCAGGAAGGCCGCGGGCGTACCCGTCGACGCCCACGCGGCCACCGCCACCACGCACTCCATCCTGGTCAACCGCGTCTCCTACCTGCTCGACCTGCACGGGCCGAGCGAGCCGGTCAACACGGGCTGCTCCAGCTCCCTCGTCGCCATCCACCGGGCCGCGGAGGCCATCCGGTCGGGGGAGTGCGATGTCGCGGTCGCCGGCGGCATCAACCTCATCCTGTCGCCGCACAACCACGTCCTGCTCAGCCGCACCGGCATGCTCAGCCCGACGGGCCGCTGCCAGGCCTTCGACGCCCGCGCCGACGGGTTCGTCCGCAGCGAGGGCTTCGGCTTCGTCGTCCTGACCCGGGCGGGCCTGGCCCGCGCCCACCGCGTGCGGGCCTGGCTGCGCGGCACCGCCGTCAACCACGGGGGCCGCTCCCGGTCCCTGACCGCGCCCAACCCGGCCGCGCAGGCGGCGATGATCGTGCGGGCGCACGAGCGCGCCGGCACCGACCCGGCCACGGTCGGCTACCTGGAGACGCACGGCACGGGCACCGAGCTCGGCGACCCGGTCGAGATCAACGGCCTGCGGGCGGCCTTCGACGAACTGTTCCGCCGCCGCGGCGTCCAGCCGCCGGCCGAGCCCCACTGCGGTCTCGGAGCGGTCAAGGCGAACATCGGTCACCTGGAGTCCGCCGCCGGCGCCGCCGGAGTCGTCAAGGTGCTGCTCGCGATGGAGCACGCCGTGCTGCCGCCCGTGGCCGGCCTCGGCGAGCAGAACCCGCACCTGCGCCTCGACGGCAGCCCCTTCCGCCTGGTCCGCTCGGCTCAGCACTGGCCGAGCCCGGCCGGCGCCCCGCGGCGCGCGGGGGTCAGCTCCTTCGGCTACGGCGGGGTCAACGCCCACGTCGTCCTGGAGGAGGCCGGACCCGCGCAGCAGCCGCAACGGCCGTACGGCCCCTGGGTGTTCCCGCTGTCCGCCCGTACCCCCGAGGCGCTGCGCCGGTACGCGACGGCGCTGCTGGAGGCCCTGGACCGGGCCCCGGACCTGGCCGACACGGCGCACACGCTCCAGCACGGCCGGGACGCCATGGAGGTGCGGCTGGCGGTGACCGCCGGTGACCGGCACACGCTCGCCGCCGCGCTCTCGGCCGCCGCCCAGGGCGCGGACCACCCCGCGCTGGCCCGGCCCGCAGGCACCACGACCGCCGACCGCTGGGTCGCGGGAGAGCGCGTCGAGTGGCCGCAGGGCGGCGTCCTCATCCCGCTGCCCACCTACCCGTTCGAGCGCCGCCGCTGCTGGGCGGGCCTCGAGGACCCGTCCACCGGGACCGCCGCCCAGGAGCCGTCCGGCGAGAGTGCCGCCACGGCCCCCGCGGGCCGGTACGCGCCGCGCTGGCAGCCCGTCACCGCCCCGGTCGCCGCCTTCCCGGCCGCCGGCCCGGTCTGGGTGCTCGGCCGCGACGACCACCCGGCCGCCGGCGTCCACCGGATCGGTGACGCGCCCCTGGAGTCGCTGCCGACGCCCGTCGCGGTCCACGCCGTGGTCACCGGCGAGGCCGGTGTCCTGGACCTGTTCCGCATCGTCAAGCACCTGCAGTCGCGCCCCGCAGCGGCCGGCGAGCTCTCGCTGACCGTCGTCACGCGCGGCGCCGCAGGAGTGGACTCCGCTCCCGCCGACCCGTCGGCCGCGGCCGCGCTGGGCCTGGCCCGGTCGGTGCGGCACGAGTGCGAGCGCTGGCACGTCAGCACCGTCGACGTCGGAGCGGCCGACCCGGTCACGGTCTCCGTCGCGGTCCCCGGCGACTACGCGCTGCGCGCCGGGCAGTGGTTCCGGGAGGTGCTCCGCCCCGTCGACGGCGGGGCGCCGGCCGCACCCGTGTTCCGCGAGGGCGGCACGTACGTGATCACCGGGGGTACCGGTGACCTGGGGCTGGACATCGCCGAACAGCTCGTGAAGCGATACCGGGCCAGGGTCGTCCTCGTCGCGCGCTCCGCGCCGGACGCGGCCAAGGCCGCCCGCATCCGGGCGATCGACCCGTCCGGGAGCTCGGTGGAGATCCACCGGGCCGACGCCGCCGACCCGGACCGGCTGCGGGCCGTGTTCGAGCGCGTGGGTGCCGTGCACGGCGTCCTGCACTCGGTGACCGTCCCCGGCGACCGGTCGCTGGCGGCCATGGACGAGGAGTGGTTCACGCGCGCGCTGACGGCGAAGAGCCGTACGACCGCCGCGCTCGCCGTGGCGCTGGGCGACCGCCCGCTCGACTTCCTCGCGGTGTTCTCGTCCGTCCAGTCCTTCCTCGGGAACCCCGGTCAGGCCGCCTACGCGGCGGGCTGCACCGCCCAGGACGCCATCGGGCGCGCGCTCGCCGCGCACCTGCCCTACCCCGTCCGGGTCCTCAACTGGGGGGCCTGGGCCGGCTCCGCGCTCACCGAGCGCCACCGCGACCGGCTGGTCGCCGCGGGTGTCCACCCGCTCTCACCACAGGCGGGATTCGAGGCGCTGAGCCAGGTGCTCGGCGGACAGGAGGTTCAGGTGGCAGTGGTCTCCGGTACGGACGGCTTCCTCGCCCGCATCGGCGTCCCGGTGGCGGCCGCGGCCGGGCAGCGGCCCGCGGTCCCGGAGCCGGTCGTCGCCCCGGCGGCCGCTCCGGTGCCCGCCCCCGCGGTGGCCGCCCCGGCCGCCGGCGGATGGCGCGAGGCCGCGGCCGGCGAACTGCTGGGCCTCCTGCACGAGGTGGCGGGGATCCGGCCGGGCGAGCTCACACCGGACGACCTGCTCAGCCGCTTCGGCTTCGACTCGATCATGTACACGCGGCTGAGCCACCTGGCGAACGCGCGCTGGGACCTGGACCTGACGCCGGCCGTGTTCTTCGGCGTGGCCACCGCGAACGACCTCGTCGACAAGGTCCTCCGGGACCACGGGCCGGCCCTGGCTGCCTCCGTGCGTCCGGCGGCCCCCGCGCCCGCCCCCGCCCCGGAGCCGGACCCCGCCCCCGCGGCGTCCGTGCCCGCGCCGGTGCGCACCGCGCCCGCGGCCGTCCCGGCGCCCTTCACCGGTGAACCCGCCGCCGTGGCGATCGTCGGCATGGCGGGCCTGCTGCCGGACTCCGACGACCTGGACGAGTTCTGGCAGCACCTGACGGCCGGTGACGACCTGGTCCGCGAGATCCCGGCCGACCGCTGGGACTGGCGTCGCCTGCACGGCGAGCCGGAGCCCGGCCGGTTCCGCACGACGGCCAAGTGGGGCGGGTTCCTGCGCCGGGTCGACCTGTTCGACCCGCAGTTCTTCGGCATCTCCCCGCACGAGGCCGTCGCCATGGACCCGCAGCACCGGCTCGTGCTGGAGGCCGCCTGGACCGCGATCGAGAACGCCGGCATCCGGCCGTCCTCGCTCTCGGGCACCGACACGGGCGTCTTCATCGGCAGCGGTACCTACGACTACTTTGAGCTGCAGCACGCCCTCGGCGTTCCGCTCGACGGGTACAACACGGTGGGCCGGGCGCACGCCATCATGTCCAACCGTGTGTCCTACCTGCTGAATCTGCGCGGCCCCAGCGAGACCGTGGACACCGCCTGCTCGTCGTCGCTCGTCGCCGTCCACCGGGCGGCCGAGGCCATCCGGCACGGCGACTGCGAGGTCGCGCTGGCGGGCGGCGTGAACGTCATCGCCTCGCCGACGCTGTTCGTGGACATGAGCCAGGCCGACATGCTGAGCCCCGACGGCCGCTGCCGCACCTTCGACGCGAGCGCCAACGGAATCGTGCGCGCCGAGGGCGTCGGCGTGGTGGTGCTGAAGCGCCTCGACGCGGCCATCGCGGACGGCGACGTCATCCACGCCGTCCTGCGCGGCAGCGCGGTCAACCACGGCGGCCGCACCAACTCGCTGACCGCCCCCAACCCGGACGCGCAGGCCGCCTGCATCGTCAAGGCGCACCGCCGCGCCGGGGTGGACCCGCGGACCGTCACCTACGTCGAGACGCACGGCACCGGCACCGAACTCGGCGACCCCGTCGAGGTCGAGGGACTCAAGACGGCGTTCGCGGAGCTGTACGCCGACCACGGCGCCGAGTGCGCGGAAGCGCACGTGACGCTGGGCGCGGTGAAGACCAACACCGGCCACCTGGAGGCGGCCGCGGGCGTCACCGGCCTGATCAAGGCCCTGCTCGCGATGCGGCACCGGGAGATCCCCGCGAACCTCCACCTGGACGCCCTCAACCCGCACCTGCGCCTCGGCGGCAGCCCGCTGCGGCTGCCGGACGGGCGCGAGCCCTGGCTGCGGGTCCGCACGCCCGACGGGGCCGAGGCCCCGCTGCGGGCCGGCGTGAGCTCCTTCGGCCTGGGCGGCGTCAATGCCCACCTGGTCGTGGAGGAGTACGGCGAGGAGGTGCCCGCCGCGCCGTCCGGCGCCCAGGTGTTCGTCCTGTCGGCCAGGGACCCGGAGCGGCTGCGCGGCTACGCGCGGCGGCTGGCCCGCTGGGCCGCGGACAACGAGGAGGTCGCCCCGGCCGCCCTCGCCCACACGCTGCAGACCGGCCGCGAGGTGTTCTCCGAGCGCCTGGCGATCGTCGCCGGCTCGCTGCGCGCGCTGGTGGCGGGCCTGGAG
This sequence comes from Streptomyces roseoverticillatus, assembly GCF_000719265.1. GTDB lineage: Bacteria > Actinomycetota > Actinomycetes > Streptomycetales > Streptomycetaceae > Streptomyces > Streptomyces roseoverticillatus. The sequence continues at coordinate 234,307 of NZ_JOFL01000006.1, forward strand.
GCCTGGCTGTCCGGCGGCAGTGCCGACGGCGTGTTCACCGGGGACGGCTCGGACGCCACCACGGCGCTGCTGCTGGAGGGCGCGGAAGGCCGCCGCTACCTGCGGTCCGTGGTCGACGCCGGCCGCCTCGACAAGGTCGCCCGGCTGTGGGTCGGCGGTGCTCCGATCGACTGGACGGAGCTGTGGCAGGGTGCGGCCCCGCGCCGCGTACCCGCACCGACCTACCCGTTCGCACGGGAGAGCTACTGGCTGACCCCCGGCCCCCGGTTCGACGCCGTCCAGGCCGCCGAGTCCGGACTGGTCGCCGGCGGTGCCGAGGACCGCGACGCGGCCGCCGTACCCGCCGAACCCACCGAGTCCGTCCAGCAGGTCGAACAGGTCGAGCACGCCAGGCCCGCCGAGCCGGCCGAGGCCGTCCGCCCCGCCGTGCCCGCCGTGCCCGTGGCGGCCGCGCCGGCCGCCGGCAGCGACCCCGAGGCCGCCGTCCGTGAGCACGTGCGCGGACTCCTGGCCGCGCACCTGGGCATGCGGCCCGACCGGCTGCCCGTGGACCGGGTGCTGTCCGACGCCGGAGTCGACTCGCTGGGCCTGCGCCGGCTGAGCCGCCGCCTCGGCGCCGACTACGGCGCCGAGATCCCGGCCCGGATGTTCGGCGTGGCCCAGACGGCGCGCGCCGTGGCCCGCGCCGTGTTCGAGGCGTACGGGCCCCTGCCGGGGCGCGAGGAGGCCGCCCCGGCCCCCGCACCCGCACAGGACGCCGCGAAGGCCCCCGAGCAGACCGGGGACAGGATCGCGGCCCTGCTGACCGGTCTGCGCGACGGATCCGTGCGCGTGGACGACGCGCTGGCCGCACTGAAGGGAGGGACGGGCCGATGAGCACCGAACTGCGCGAACTGCTGGCGGCGATCGCCGCCGGTGAGATGTCCGACGACGTGGCGGAGCTCGTGCTGCGGGGGCTCGCCGAGCCGGCGCCCGCACAGGAGCCGGTCCGGGCGGCGGAGCCGGAGCCGGAGCCGGGCCCGTACCCGCTCAGCCGCGGACAGGCGGCGCTGTGGGCGATCCACGCGAACAACCCGCAAGCGTCCTCGTACAACCTCCCGCTGGGCCTGTGGCTCGGCGACGGCGTCGACCCCGGCCGGCTGGCCGAAGCGCTGGCCGCCGTGGTGCGCCGGCACCCCGGGCTGCGCATCGCCGTCCGGCTCGACGCCGGCGGGCCGGTGCAGGAGATCACCGACCGCCCCGCCGAGGTGACCCGGCTGGACCTCCGCCACGTCACCGACAGCGAATTCGCCGCCCGCGTGCGGAACCTGGTGCGCCGTCCGTTCGACCTCGAGCACGACGCGCTGTACCGCATGTGGCTCATCGCGGCCCCGGACGGCGGCACCCTGCTGCTCCTGGTTTTCCACCACCTGATCACCGACGGCGTCTCCAGCCACCTCCTGCTGCGCGACATCGTCGCCTGTCACGAGGCACTCGCCGGGGGGCGGCAGCTGCCGCCCGCCGAACCCGCCACGCCGTACGCCGAGTTCGTGCGCTGGCAGCGGGAGATGCTCGCCGGGCCCGAGGCCGGGGAACACCGCGACTGGTGGCTCGACCGGCTGACCGGCGCCTCGACCGCGCCGGTGCTGGAGGCGATCGCCGACCGCCCCCGTCGCGCCCCCGCCGCGCACGACGCGGGCGCGATGGTGCAGCTGCGGCTCTCCGAGGCCACCTGGAGCGCGGTCCGCAACACCGCCCGCGCGGCCCGGCTGACCCCGTTCAGCGTCGTCCTCGGCGCCTTCGCCGCCCTGCTGCACCGCCACTCCGGGCACCGCGACATCAGCGTCATGGTGCCGACCGACGGCCGCCCCTCGCAGCGCTTCGACCGCACCGTCGGCTACCTGATCAACCCGGTGGTGCTGCGCCTGGACTGCGACCCCGGCCGGAGCTTCACCGAGCTCATGGACGCCGTCCACGCGCGGATGGCGGAGGCCGAGGACCACGCCGCCTACCCGTTCGCGTCCGTCGTCGACGACCTGCGCCGCACCTCCGACGCCGAAGCGGGCTTCGACATCGGCTTCTACATGCAGCAGGGCGTCGGCGGCGACCAGGACATGGCGGCCGGGCAGACCGTCTTCCGGGACGCGCTCGACCTCACCCAGGAGGGCGAGAACGACCTCGTCGTCGAGGTGGTCGTCCGCGGCCCCGGTGCGCTCGTGTACGTCAAGTACGACCCGGAGCGCTTCGACCGCTCCACCGTCGAGCGGCTCGCCGAGCACTACCGGCTGCTGCTGGAGGCCGTGATGGCCGACCCCTCCCGGCGCGTCGGCGACATCGCACTCGCCACCGACGCCGAGCGCGGGGCGGTCGAGCGGGCCAACGCCACCCGCCGCGAACGGCCGCGCGACGTCACCGCCGCCGGCCTCGTCCTCCGGCAGGCGGAACAGGCCCCGGAACGCATCGCGGTGGTCGACGCCGAGGAGTCGCTGACCTACGCGGAGCTCGCCGGGCGCACCCACGCCCTCACCCGGGTCCTCACCGCCCGCGGCGTACGCCCCGGTGACGTCGTCGGCGTCCTCGTGGGCCGCCGGGCCGCGCTGGTCACGGCCCTGCTCGCGATCCAGGCCGCCGGGGCCGCGTACGTCCCCCTCGACCCGGACTTCCCCGCGGCCCGGCTCGCCCACATCGCCACCGACGCGGGCCTGGCGGCCGTGGTCCTCGACCCGGACCTGGCCGGCCGGCTGCCCGACGGCACGCCCGGCGTCCGCATCCCCCTGACCGGCCCGGAGACGGCCGCTCCCGCTGCCCTGGTTGCCCGCCGCGACGGCGACCTCGCGTACGTGCTCTACACCTCCGGGTCGACCGGAGAGCCCAAGGGCGTCGAGGTCAGCCACGGCAACCTCGTCAACCTGCTCGACTCGACGGCCGTCCGCCCCGGCTGCGCCGAGGACGACACGCTGCTGGCCGTGACCACCGCGGGCTTCGACATCTCGGGCCTGGAGCTGCTGCTCCCGCTGACCCGCGGTGCCACCGTCCGCATCGCGCCCTCGGAGGCGCTGCGGGACGGCTTCGCGCTGGCCGACCTGATCGGCGAGTCGGGCGCCACGATCGTCCAGGCCACCCCCGCCACCTGGGAGATGCTGCTGCACGCCGGCTGGACGGGACGGGTGCGCAGGATCCTGTGCGGCGGCGAGGCGATGACCCCCGAGCTCGCGGACCGCCTGCTGGACCGGTGCGACGAGCTGTGGAACATGTACGGCCCGACGGAGACGACCATTTGGTCCTCCACCCAGCGCGTGCGCCGCAACCGGCCCGTGACCGTGGGCACTCCGCTCGCCAACACCACGTTCCGCACGGCCGGCCCGGACGGCGCTCCCGTGCCGTTCGGTGCCGTGGGCGAGCTGCTGATCGGCGGCGACGGCGTCGCCCGGGGCTACCGCGGCCGCCCGGAGCTGACGGCCGAGCGCTTCGTCGAGGACCCGTCGACCGGCGAACGCCTCTACCGCACCGGGGACCTGGCCCGCTGGTCGCCCACCGGCGAGATGGTCGTGCTCGGGCGGGCCGACCGGCAGGTGAAGCTGCGCGGCCACCGCATCGAGCTCGGCGAGATCGAGGCCGCCGTCCGGCGCACCGGCGAAGTCGGCGACGTCCGGGTGGTCGTGCGCGAGGACCTGGCCGGGCAGCCGCAGCTGGTGGCGTTCGTGACGGGCGGCGCGGACGCCGCGGCGTCCGCCGCACGGCGGATCGCCGCCTGGCTGCCCGACTACATGGTCCCCTCCCGCACCGTGGCCCTGGCGCGGTTCCCCCTGACCCCCAACGCGAAGGTCGACACCGGCCCGCTGACGGCGCTGCCCCTCGACGAACTGGTGCGCCGCTTCGGCCACGGCGGCCCGGCCGCCGGCCCTGCGGCCGTGCCGCCCGTGGCGGAGCCCGCGCGGCCCGCCGCGGCCGGCGGCGACCTCGTGGCGTGGCTGCGCGAGACGACGGCGGGGGTCGCCGGGGTGCCGGCGCAGGAGATCCCCGTGGACCGGCCGCTGGGCGAGGCGGGCTTCGACTCGATCGGCTTCACCCGGCTGGCGGTGGCACTGCGGGAACGCTTCGGCATCCCGGTGCGGCCCACGGTCTTCTACGCCCACCCGGACCTCACCTCGCTCGCGGCCCACCTCGGCGAGGCCCACCCCGGGGCGTTCACCCCGGCCGCCCCGGCACCCGCGCCGTCCGCGGCACCCGCGGTCGCGCCGGCCCCGTCCGCCGCGGCGGACGGCTACCCGCCGGTGGCGATCGTCGGCATCGGCGGGCGCCTGCCGTCCGCCGCCTCCCTGGAGGAGTTCTGGGGGCACCTCGCCGCCGGACGCGACCTGACCCGGCCGTACCCGCTGGAGCGCGGATTCTCCGACCGGGTCTTCCCCGAGCGCTTCCGCGGCTCGTACGTCGACGACGTGGACGCCTTCGACGCCCAGCTGTTCCGCATCTCGCCCCGCGAGGCGGCGCAGATGGACCCGCAGCAGCGGTTGCTGCTGCACGCGGCGCACGAGGCCGTCCTGGACTCGGGGCAGGTCCCGGCCGCGCTGGCGGGCAGCCGCACCGGCGTCTTCGTCGGCCTCAGCGGCGCGGACTACCTGAGCCTGCTCGGCCCCGGCTCCCCGGAGATGGGCGACCACTTCCTGATCGGCAACGTCGCCTCGATCGCGGCCAACCGCATCTCGTACGTCTTCGACCTGCACGGCCCCAGCGCCGTCTTCGACACGGCGTGCTCCAGCTCGCTCGTCGCCGTCCACCGCGCGGCCCGCGCGCTCCAGCACGGGGACTGCGAGATGGCCCTGGCCGGCGGAGCGAACCTGCTGCTCTCCCCGCACGGGTTCACCGGCCTGCGCCGCGCCGGGATGCTCAGCCCCGACGGCCGCTGCAAGACGTTCGACGAGCGCGCCGACGGCTACGGCCGGGGCGAGGGCGTGGTGCTCCTCGCGCTGAAGCTGCTGGACCGCGCCCTGGCCGACGGCGATCCGGTGCACGGCGTGCTGATCGGTTCCGCGGAGAACCACGGCGGGCACACCCACTCGCTCACCGTGCCCAACCCGCAGGCGCAGCGCGAGGTCGTGCTCGCCGCACACCGGGCCGCCGCGGTGGCGCCCGACACGATCGGCTACATCGAGGCCCACGGCACCGGGACGCCGCTCGGCGACCCGATCGAGATCGACGCCCTCAAGGAGGCGTTCGGCCGGCTGTACGGCGACTGGGGCATCCCGGTCGCCCCCGAACGGACCGGTGTCGGGTCCGTTAAGACGAACATCGGCCACCTGGAGGCCGCAGCCGGGGTCGCCGGCATCGTGAAGGTCCTGCTGGCGATGCGTCACCGCACGCTCCCCGGCCTGGTGGACCTGCGCGCGACCAACCCTGAGATCGACCTCTCGGACAGCCCGTTCCGGATCCAGTCCGGACGGCAGGCATGGGAAACACCCGACGGCGCGCCGGCCCGGGCCGGCGTCAGCTCGTTCGGCATGGGAGGCAGCAACGTGCACGTGGTAGTGGAAGAGGCGGGAAAGCGCTGATGAGCCGCAACACCGAAGACAGGACCGCTCGACTGGTCGTGCTGTCGGCCGACGGCCGGGAACAGCTCGACCAGTACCGTGCGGAACTGTCGGACTGGCTGGACGCCCACCCGGCGGCTTCCCTCGACAGCGTCACGCACACGCTGCGGACCGGCCGGGAGCCGCTCCGGGAGCGTCTCGCCGTGGTCGTCACGGACATCGCCGGGCTGGCCGCGCGCCTGCGCGACGGCGACGGCGTCGTGACCGGCACGGCGGCCGCTGACGCGCCCACCGGCGGCCCGGCCCGTACGGACGACCTGACCGAGGCCGCCCGGCTGTGGGTCGCGGGAGCGGACGTCGCCTGGCCGGAGCTGCCCGGCGGCCGTCCCGCCCGCCTCTCCCTGCCCCGCCCGCCCCGGCCGTCCCGCCGCTACTGGATCAGCCCGCCCGCCGCGCTGGCCGACGGCCCGGCCGAACGGCTGCTGACGGGCAACGAGTTCTACCTGCGCGACCACGCCCTGGGCCCGGTCCGGATCCTGCCCGCCGTGGCCGCCCTGGAGTTCGCGGTGGCCGCCGCGGCCCGGCTCGGGCACGGCCGCGCGACCGGCATCGTCAATGTCCTGTGGGCCCGCCCCGTGCTCGTCGAGGACGAGCCCGTGCGCGTGCGCCTGGACCTCCGGCAGGCCGCCGACGGCGTGTCCTACGAGGTCCGGCGGGTGGACGGGAGCGCCGCCGGCGCGCTGTGCTCCACGGGCACGCTCCGCTTCGATGCCCCGCAGGAGGCTTTGCCCCTCGACCTGGAGGCCGTCCGGGCCCGGCTGCCCCGCACGTCGACGGCCGACGAGTGCTACGCGGTCTTCAGCGCGCTCGGCGGCGGCTACGGCCCGAGCCTGCAGGGCCTGCGGTCGGTGCGGTCCGCGCCGGGCGAGGCCCTGGCGCACGTCGCGGTGCCGGAGGCCGCGGACGCTCCCTTCACCGACTTCACCCTGCACCCGTCCCTGCTGGACGCCATGCTCCAGGCCTGCCTGTGGACCGACGAGGACCCGGCCGCCCCGCGCGCCCGGCAACTGCCCTTCGCCCTGGACGCCGTCGACATCTTCGGCCCGCTGCCCGAGCGGGGCTACGTGCACGCCGTCGCGACCCCGGCCGGCCACGACGTGACCCTCGCCGACGAACAGGGCCGCGTGTCCGTACGCCTGCGCGCCGTCGTCACCCGCGCCGTGGACGGTGCCGCCGGGCTCGACGCCACCGTCGCCGCCAACCTGCTCGTGCAGCGCTGGCAGGACGCGCCGGCGCAGGCCGCCGACGGCCGGCCCGTGCGCACGGTGCTCCTCGGCGGGGCGACGCTCCCCGGCGCCGAGCCGGCCACCGAGGACGCCGTCTTCCCGTGCGCAGAGGAGCTCCTCGTCGTCCGCGCCGTGGACGGCGACCCGCTGCCCGGCCTGCTGAGGCTGTTCCGTGCCTGGTCGGCGCAGCCGGCCCCGAAGCCGGTGCGGGTCCTGCACCTGTTCCGCCCGGCCGGTACGGCCGAGGACGCGCGGGTGTACGCCCTGGACGGCTTCGGGCGCGCCCTCGCCAACGAGCACCCCGACTTCCGCGTCGCCGTGGTCGGCACCGGCGACGCCGACCCGGCGGCTGTCCTCGCCGCCGAGGCGCGCGGCGCCCACGAGTTCCGGGTCCGGTACACCTCCGACGGCCGCCGGCAGGTGCTCCGGTGGGGGAGCGTCGAGCCGGCCCCGGCGCCGCTCGCTCCGCGCGGCACCGTGCTCGTGACCGGCGGCGCCGGAGCCCTGGGCCGCCACCTCGTCACGCACCTGGGCGGCACCGCCCGCTACGTCCTGACGGGGCGTTCGGCCCACGCCGGCCTCGCGGACCTGCGCGCCGCCGGTCTCGACGTGCACTACCTTCCGGCCGACCTCGGCGCCCCCGGTGCCGCGGCGGACCTCGTCGAGCGCGTCCACGCCGCGTTCGGACCGATCCACGGCGTGCTGCACCTCGCAGGGACGACCCGCGACGCGCTGCTGATCCGCAAGACCGACGAGGAGACCGCGGCCGTCCTCGGGCCCAAGGTGCGCGGCACCCTGGAACTCGACCGCGCCACGGCCGGCGACCCGCTCGACTTCTTCGTCGCCTTCTCCTCCATGTCCGGCGCCGCCGGCAGCCCCGGCCAGACCGACTACGCCTACGCCAACCGCTTCCTCGACGCCTTCGCGGAGTGGCGGCGCGCGAGCGACCGGCCCGGCCGCAGCCTGTCCGTGCTCTGGTCGCTGTGGGCCGACGGCGGCATACGCGTCGACGCCGACGAGGCCACCGCCGCCCGGATGGCCCGTCAGGTGGGCCTGGTGGCCATGCCGACGGACGCGGCGCTGGACGCGTTCGACCGGGCGCTCGGCCACGACGGCGATCACGTCCTGGTCGCGCACGGCAACCTCGCGCGCCTGCGCCAGGTGCTCGACGCACCGGCGCCGGAGCCGTCCGCACCGGCCGCTCGGCCCGCGCCGGCCGCTCGGCCCGCCGTGGCCGCCGGTACCGCTCCTTCTGCGCCGGCGGGCACGGAACGGCCGGTCGCGGCCATGGCCGAGGACTTCCTGCGCGGGGTCCTCGCCACGGTCTTCGAGTTCCCCACGGAGGAGATCGAACCCGACGTCGCCTTCGAGCAGTTCGGCATCGACTCGCTCCTGATCATGGACTTGACCCGGCGGCTGGAGGACGACTTCGGTTCGCTGCCGAAGACGCTGTTCTTCGAGTACCAGAACCTGCGCGACCTCGCCGACTGGTTCACCGAGCACCACGGCGCCCGGATCACGGAGCTCGCCGCACCGGCCGCCCCGCTCGCACCGGCGGCCGTGACCGAGACCGCGTCCGCGCCCGTGGCCGCGGCCACGCCCGCGGTCATCCCCGCTCCGGCCCCCTCCGCCCCGGCACCGTCCGGCCCCGTGCCCATCGCCATCGTGGGTGTCGCCGCGCGGTTCGCCGGGTCGGACACCCTGGAGGAGTTCTGGGCCAACCTGCGGGCCGGCCGCGACCTGGTCACCGAGATCCCGGCCGACCGCTGGAACTGGCGCGACTACGACCAGGCGACCCCCGCGGACCGGGCCGCCCCGTACAGCCGGTGGGGCAGCTTCCTGCACGGCATCGACAAGTTCGACCCGCTCTTCTTCGGCGTGTCGCCCCGCGAGGCGGAGATCATCGACCCGCAGGAGCGGCTGTTCCTGCAGACGGCCTGGCACACCATGGAGAACGCCGGACGCACCCGCGCGGACCTGCGCGCGCGCCGCGTCGGCGTGTACGTGGGCGCCATGTACGGGCTCTACCAGCTGCACGAGGCCGAGGACGGCCGGATCGGCGCCTCGTCCCACGCCTCCATCGCCAACCGCGTCTCCTACACCCTGGGCCTCACCGGACCCAGCCTGGGCGTGGACACGATGTGCTCGTCCTCGCTGACCGCGATCCACCTGGCCGTGCGCGACCTGCGCGCCGGCGACACCGACATGGCCCTCGCGGGCGGCGTCAACCTGCACGTCCACCCGTACAAGTACCGCTTCCTGGGCCAGGGCGGCTTCACCTCCAGCGACGGCCTGTGCCGCAGCTTCGGCGCGGACGGCGACGGATACGTTCCCGGCGAGGGCGTCGGCGCGGTGCTGCTGCGGCCGCTGGCGGACGCCCTGCGGGACGGCGACCACATCCACGGCGTCATCCTCGGCTCCAGCGTCAACCACGGCGGCCGCACCAACGGCTTCACCGTCCCGAACCCCGTCGCCCAGGGCGAGCTGGTCGAGCAGGCGCTGCGCGAGGCCGGCGCCGACCCGGCGTCGCTCGGCTACCTGGAGGCCCACGGCACCGGCACCGCCCTCGGCGACCCGGTGGAGATCCGCGGCCTGGCCCGCGCCCTGGGCGCGGCCGGCCTGGCGCCGCGCAGCCTGCCCATCGGGTCGGTCAAGTCCAACGTCGGCCACCTGGAATCGGCCTCCGGCATGGCCGGCCTGTGCAAGGTCCTGCTGCAGATGCAGCACGGCGAGCTCGTGCCGTCCCTGCACGCCGACCCGCTCAACCCGAACATCGACTTCGACTCGACCCCGCTGAGCGTGCAGCGCGAGCTCGCCCCCTGGCCGCGGCCGGGCAACGCCCCCCGCAGGGCGGGCCTGAGCTCCTTCGGCGCCGGCGGGGCCAACGCCCACCTCGTCATCGAGGAACACCTCCAGGACCGCGCGGCGGCGTCCGGCGACGAGCCGGGCCCGTGGCTCTTCCCGCTCTCCGCCCGGGCGCCCGAGCGCCTGCCCGTCCTGGCCGCCCAGCTGGCGGACGCCCTCGAAAGCGAGCCGCGGACGCGCCTCGCCGACGTGGCCTTCACCCTCCAGCAGGGCCGGGAGGAGTGGGCCGACCGCATGGTCGTGCTGGCCTCCACCGTCACCGAACTGGTGGCCCGCCTGCGGGGCGCCGGCACCGAGGGGGTCTGGACCGGCAGCGCCCGCGGCCGGGCCGCCGCCCGGGCCGCGAAGCCGGTGAGCGACGCCCCGGCCGACATCGCCGCGGCCTGGGCCGCCGGCGCGAGCGTCGCATGGCCGCGGAACGGCGGCCGGCGCGTGCCCCTGCCGGGCTACCCCTTCGAGGAGCTGCGCTGCTGGCTCACCGACACCATCTGGTCGCCGCCCGCGCGGACCGCGGCCGGCCCGGCCCACCCGCTGCTGGACGAGGTCGACCCGGCCGGCAGCCTCGACGGGCTCACCTACCGGACGGCCTTCGGACCGGAGCACCCCTACATCGACGGGCACCGCGTCGGCGAGACCCGCCTGCTGCCCGCCGCGGCCGTCCTGGAAATGGCCCGCGGAGCCGCCGAGGCGGCGGGCGCGGGGCAGCGGCTCCGGCTCGCCGGCGTGCGGTGGCTGCGGCCCTTCGTCGTGGACGGCACCGAGCGCTCGGCCAGGATGCGGCTGCGCCGCGGTGACACCGGCCTGGCGTTCGACCTGCGCGACGACGCCGGCGAACTGCTCGCCCAGGGCCGGATCGACACCCTCGCCGCGCCCGCCGCGGAGACCGTTCCGCTGGAGGCCCTCCAGGCCCGCATGAACCGCCGCCACGAGGGCGCCGCCCTCTACGCGGACCTCACCGCGGCCGGCCTGTTCTACGGACCCGCCCTCAGGGCCGTCGAGTGGATCGCCGCGGGTGACGGCGAGGCACTGGTGCGGCTGCGGCTCCCCGCCGAGGCCGCTCCCTTCGCCGGCTGCGCCCTGCACCCCTCGCTGGTCGACGGCGCCCTGCACGCGTTCGCGGTGCTGCGGGACCGGAACGCCGGACCCGCCATGGTGCCCTACGCCCTCACCGCCGCCGAGGTCTTCGCCCCGGTGACCGACCTTGCCTACGCACACGTGACGACCGCCGGCACCGACCGCTACGACCTCACCTTCACCGACTCCGCCGGGAGCGTTGTCGCGCGCCTGCGCGACCTCTCCCTGCGCCCCGCCCCCGGCACTGCCCCGCAGCAGGCCGTGGCGGCTGCCCCGGCCCTGGCCCCGGCCCCGGCCGCACCCGCGGCCGCCGGCGCGTCGGCCGACGACCTGATGTTCGTTCCGCACTGGACCGCGCTGCCCGAGCGCCCCGCGGCCCTGGCCGGCGGCACCACCTGGCTCGTGCGCGGCCCGGAGTCCGCCGGGCTCGCGGCCGCTCTGACGGAGCGTCTGGGCGGCACCGTCGTCGAGGTGGGCCCCGACCGGGTCGCCGACGCCACCGGCCGCCCCGACCACGTCGTCCTGCTCGCCCCGCGCGCCGGCGCCCGCACCGACGACATGCACGTCCTCGACGCGGCGCAGGAGCAGGGCGTGCTCGCCCTGTTCCGCCTCGCCAAGGTCCTGCAGCGGCTCGGCTCCTCGGTCCGGCTCACCGTCGTCACCGAGGACGCGCTCAGCACGGCCGGCGAGCCCGTCCGCAACCCGTTCGCGGCGGCCCTGCACGGCCTCGCCCTCTCGCTGGCCCAGGAACACCCCCGCTGGCGGGTGGCCGTCGTCGACCGGTCGTCCGCCGACCAGCCCTCCGCGGACGTGCTCGACGTCCCCGCGGGCGGCCCGTACGCGCTGCGCCGCGGCGTGCTCCACCACCGCCGGCTCGTCCCGGCCACGGCCACGCCGCCCGCGGAGCGCATCCGCCACGACGGCACCTACCTGATCCTCGGCGGTGCCGGCGGCATCGGCCTGGAACTGACCGCGTGGCTCGTCCGCACCCACCGGGCCAAGGTCGTCCTGCTCGGCCGCAGCGAACTGGACGCCGCGCGCCGCGAACGCCTGCGCGCCATCGACCCGAGCGGAACGCTGGTCTCCTACCGGCGCGCCGACGCGACCGACCCCGTGGCGCTGCGCGACGCCGTCGCGTGGACGCGCGCCACCCACGGCGCGCTGCACGGCGTCTTCCACGCCACGATCGTCCTGCGGGACCAGACCGTCGCCACCATGGCCGAGGAGACCTTCCGCTCGGTCCTGGAGGCCAAGACCCGTACCTCGGTGGCCCTGCACGCCGCCCTCGGCGGCTCGGCCGATCTCGACTTCGTCCTGTTCTTCTCGTCCGCGGTGGCCCTCGCCGGCAGCGCCGGCCAGAGCAACTATGCGGCCGGGTCGACCTTCGAGGACGCCTTCGCCCACCACCTCGACGACGTGCTGGGCGCCCGGGTCGCCGTGATCAACTGGGGCTACTGGGGGACCGTCGGCATCGTCGCCGACGAGCGCAACCGCAGCCGGCTCGCGGCCGCCGGAATCCACTCGATCACCCCGGAGGAGGGGATGGCCGCCGTGCACGCCGTACTGGGACGCCAGGACCGTCAGGTCGTCGTGGTCAAGGCCGACGCCTCCGCCCTCGCCGCCGTCGGCGCGCAGCAACGCACGGACGGCCCCGCGGACGGTGAGGCACCGGCGAACGACACCTCTCTGGTGCCGTCGCTGGCGGCCCTCCCGCCCGTCGCCCGCCTGCTCACCGAGGCCGACGACGCCCGCCTGACCGAGGTCATGTGCGGCTGGCTGTGGACGCTCTTCCGGCAGGAAGGCGTCTTCCTGACCGCGACCGAGCAGTGGACCCCCGCGGCCCTCGCCGAGCGGCTGCGCGTCGTCCCCGCCCACGGCAGGCTCTTCGCCGAGCTCCTGCGGCAGCTGACCCTGTCGGGCCACCTGAACGACCGCGACGGGCAGTTCGCCCCCGCCGGGCGCCCGGCCGCCGAGGACCCCGAGGGCGACCTCGTCGCGCTGTGCGAGCAGAAGCCGGCCCTCAACCGCTTCGACCGGCTCCTGCGCCCGTGCATGCAGAACCTGTTCGGCGTCATGCGCGGCACCGTCCGCGCCACCGACGTGATGTTCCCGGGCGGTTCGACCGCACTCGTGGAAGGCGCCTACCGGGGCAGCCCGGTCGTCGACCGCGCCAACGAGCTCGTCGTCGGCGGCGTCCTGGACCACCTGACCGGCCACGACGGCCCGCTGACCGTCGTCGAGATCGGCGCGGGCACGGGAGGCACCACCGCGAGCGTGCTGCCCGCCCTCGCCGCTTCGGGCGCGGACGTCACGTACGTCTACACCGACATCTCCCGCGCCTTCCTGCAGCACGGACGGCAGCGGTTCGCCGAGGAGCACCCGTTCGTCCGCTTCCAGCAGCTCGACGTCTCGGGCGACCCGGCGGCGCAGGGCTTCGAGCCCGGCAGCGCCGACCTGGTCGTGGCCGCCAACGTCCTGCACGCGACCGCCGACCTGCTCGGCACCCTGCGCGCGGTGGCGTGGCTGCTCAAGCCCGGCGGGCGGCTGGTGCTCAACGAGGCCAGCAGCAACGTCCTGACCGCCACCCTCACCTTCGGCCTGCTCGACGGCTGGTGGCTGCACCGCGACGCCGAGTTGCGCTTGCCCGGCTCACCCCTGCTCTCCGCGCCCGGCTGGCGCAAGGCGCTGGCGCTCGCCGGGTTCGCCCGCAGCCGCGCCCTGCCGGCCGACGAGGGGCTGACCCAGCACGTGGTGCTCGCGCACACCGCATCGGACGCCGTGCCCCCGGCCGCCGTGCCCGCGGCCGCCGTCACGGCCGCCGCGACGCCGGCGCGCGCCGGGGAGCCCGCACGCGCCGCCGAGCCGCCGGCGTCGTCCGGCGGGGGCGCCGAGGCGCTGGCCGCGGCCGCCCAGGAGTACGTGAAGGACGCCTTCGAGCGGATCCTCCAGGTGCCGCGCGACCGGCTCTGGCTCGACGAGACGTACGAGAACTTCGGCGTCGACTCGCTGACCGTGCCCCAGATCGTGGACGTGCTGTCCGAGCGCATGGGGGAGCTTCCGGCGACCCTGCTGTTCGAGTACCCGACGATCCGCGAGATCGCCGACCACCTGGCCGACCGGCATGCCGACCGCGTGCGCGCCCTGCTGCCCGAGGCGCCCGCGCCCGCCGCGGCCCCGGCCGTGCGGGTCGCCGAGCGGACTCCGGAGGAGTCCCGCCCCGCGGCCGACCAGCGCATCGCCGTCGTCGGCATCGCGGGCCGCTACCCCCTGGCCGACGACCCGGACGCGTTCTGGGCGAACCTGCGCGCCGGCCGCGACTGCGTGCGCGAGGTGCCGGCCGACCGGTGGGACCACCGCGACATGGCCGACGTGGACGGGCAGAAGCCCGGCCGCTGGGGCGGCTTCCTCGACGGCATCGACGAGTTCGACCCCCGCTTCTTCCAGATGTCGCTGCGCGAGGCCGAGCTCACCGACCCGCAGGAACGCCTCTTCCTCCAGACCTCCTGGCACGCCATGGAGGACGCCGGATACACCCGGGCGCGCCTGCGCGGCAGCCGCGTCGGCGTGTACGTGGGCGTCATGTACGGGCACTACCAGCTGTTCGAGGACGAGCGGGGCCTCGCGGGCGGCATGGGGTACGCCTCCATCGCCAACCGGGTCTCGTACTTCTTCGACTTCCACGGGCCGAGCCTGGCGATCGACACCATGTGCTCGTCGTCGCTGACGGCCATTCACCTCGCCTGCGAGGCCCTGGCGGCCGGGCACGCGGACTACGCGCTCGCCGGCGGCGTCAACCTCGCCCCGCACCCGCGCAAGTACCGTCAGCTCGCGGCCGGCGGCTTCACCGGCGAGAGCGGCCGCTGCCGCAGCTTCGCGGCCGACGGCGACGGCATGGTGCCCGGCGAGGGCGTCGGCGCCGTCCTGCTCAAGCCGCTGGCGGCCGCGGAGCGCGACGGCGACCGGATCCTCGGCGTGATCCTCGGCAGCGCCGTCAACCACGGCGGCAAGACCGGCGGGTTCGCCGTGCCGAGCCCGTCCGCCCAGGCCGAGGTCATCGCCGAGGCACTGCGGCGGGCCGGCGCCGAGCCGGCGAGCGTGTCGTACGTCGAGGCGCACGGCACCGGCACCGCGCTCGGCGATCCGGCCGAAGTGGCCGGGCTGTCCCGGGCGTTCGGCGCCCTGCCGCCCGGCTCGGTCGCCATCGGCTCGGTGAAGTCCTCCGTCGGCCACCTGGAGTCGGCCGCGGGCGTCGCCGCCCTCACCAAGGTGCTGCTCCAGATGAAGGCCCGCGAACTGGCCCCGTCGCTGCACGCGGACACCCTCAACCCGGCCGTCGACTGGAACTCCGTGCCGTTCCGCGTCCAGCGCGACCTCGCGCCGTGGCAGGGCGCCGGTCCGCTGCGCGCCGGCATCAGCGCCTTCGGCGCCGGCGGCTCCAACGCGCACCTCGTGGTGGAGGAGTACCGCGAGGACGCCCGGAGCGGGGCCGTCTCGGGCCCGGCCGTCTTCCCGTTCTCCGCACGCGACGCGGAGGGCCTGCGCGGCGTGGTCGAGCGGACGCTCGCCTGGCTGCGCACGCCGGCCTCCGGCGTCGCGCCCGAGGACATCGCCGCCGCTGCCGGCGTGCCCGTCACGGCGGTGGACGAACCGCTCGACGAGCTGGGGCTCGACCCGGCCACGATCGTGCGGCTGATCGGCCTCGGCGACGCCGTACACCCGGGGACCGTGCACGGCGGGACGACCCTGCGCGAACTGGCCCGCCGCGCCGGCGGCACCGGCGACGCGGACCTCGTCCGCCTGGCGTACACCCTGCAGACCGGCCGGGAGGCCATGGCCCACCGGTTCGCCGTCGCCGCGCGCTCGGCCCGCGAACTCACCGATGCCCTGGAGGCCTTCCTCTCCGGCCGGCCCACCGGGCACACCGCCGTCGTCACGGCGGAGCCCGGCGCGGCCACCGTGCCCTCCGCGGCCGATCCGGACGGCGTGGCGCGCCGCTGGGCCGGCGGCGAGGTCGTCGACTGGGCCGCCGCCTATGACGGCCCGGTGCGCCCGCTGTCCCTGCCCGGCTACCCGTTCGCACGGACCCGCTGCTGGATCGACGCCGTCACTCCGGCG
Organism: Streptomyces roseoverticillatus; assembly: GCF_000719265.1. Lineage (GTDB taxonomy): Bacteria > Actinomycetota > Actinomycetes > Streptomycetales > Streptomycetaceae > Streptomyces > Streptomyces roseoverticillatus. Next base: position 250,154 of record NZ_JOFL01000006.1, read on the forward strand.
GCCGCCCCGGCGGCCCCGGCCGCCCTGCCGGCCTGTGCGCGGGACGGTCAGACGCTCGGTACGGTGCTGCGCCTGCTGGGCACGGTCAGCGGATACCCGGTCACCGACCTCGACCCCGCGGGCTCCTTCCACGAGCACGGCCTGGACTCGCTGAGCCTGATCCGGCTCGCCGACGAGGTCTCGAACGCCTTCGGCGTGTCCGTAGGCCCCGACCAGCTGCTCGCCACCCCCTCCCCGGCCTCGCTCGCCGCGTGGCTGGAAGCCGAACACCCCGCGGCCGCGGCCGCCGCAGCGCCGTCGGCCGAGCCCGCTCCCGCCGTGTCCGCCCCCGCCCCGGCCGCCGACGACCCGGTCGTGATCGTCGGCATGGCCGGGACGCTGCCCGGCGCGCAGGACCTGGACGCGTTCTGGACCGCCCTGCAGCGCGGCGGCGACCTCTTCAGCGAGGTGCCCGCCGACCGCTGGGACAGCCGTGCGCACTACGGGGACCCGGCGCGGCACCCCGACCGCACCCGGGTCACCCGGGCCGGTTTCATGCCGGACATCGACCGCTTCGACCCGCTGTTCTTCGGCATCTCGCCGCGCGAGGCCCGCTGGATGGACCCCCGGCAGCGGATGCTGCTGCGTACGGTGTGGGCGGCGCTGGAGGACGCGGGCATCGACCCGGCCCGCCTCGCCGGAACCGACACCGGGCTCTTCGTCGGCGTCGGCTCCTCCGAGTACGCCGAGCTGGTGCAGCGCTCCGGCACGGCCACCGACGCGTACTCCTCGACCGGGCTGACCCCGTCCATGCTGGCCAACCGCATCTCCTACCACCTCGACCTGCGCGGCCCCAGCGAGCCCGTCGACACGGCCTGCTCCAGCTCGCTCGTGGCCCTGCACCGCGCCGCCGAGGCGCTGCGGCTCGGCCACTGCGACACCGTCGTCGCCGGCGGCGTCAGCCTGATGCTGTCGCCCGTCACCTTCGCCTCCCTCGAACGGGCCGGGATGCTCAGCCCGGACGGCGTGGGCCGGGCTTTCGACAAGGACGCCGCGGGGTACGTGCGCGGCGAGGGCGTCGGCGCCGTCGTCCTCAAGCGGCTCAGCCGCGCCCTGGCCGACGGCAACCCCGTCCTCGCCGTGCTGCGCGGCACCGCCGTCAACCACGGCGGCCGGTCCAACTCGCTGACGGCCCCCAACCCGCGGGCCCAGGCCGAGGTCATCGTGCGGGCCCACCGCGAGGCGGGCGTCGACCCCGCCACGATCGGCTACATCGAGACGCACGGCACCGGTACGGTCATCGGCGACCCCGCCGAGACCAACGGCCTGCGCCAGGCGTTCACCGAGCTCTACCGCGACTGGGGCCACCCCGCGCCGGCCGCTGCGCACTGCGCCCTGGGCGCGCTGAAGAACACCATCGGCCACCTGGAGCCGGCGGCGGGCATCGCGGCCGTGCTGCGCGTCCTGCTGTCCATGCGGCACGGGCGGATCACCGGTGACCCGCACGGCCCGGAGCGGAACCCCCACCTGGCCCTGGACGGCACGCCGTTCGAGATCGCCGTGGACGGCCGCGCCTGGGCGCCCGCCGCGCCCGGCGTACCGCGCCGCGCCGGCGTGAGCTCGTTCGGCTACGGCGGGGTCAACGCCCACGTCGTGCTGGAGGAGTACCCGGCCGACGAGCCGGCCTCGGACGGCGGCCCGGCCGTCGTCACCCTCTCCGCCCGCACCTCCGAGCAACTGCGCGCCTCCGCGCAGGCGCTCGTGGACGCCCGGGACACCTGGTCCCACGACCTCGCCGGCACCGCGCACACGCTCCAGGCCGGCCGCACGGAACACGCCGAACGCCTGGCGTTCGTCGCGGACTCCGGCGAGCACGCGGTGGCCACGCTCCGCCGCTTCCTCGCCGGAGACCCCTCCGGCGTCCACGTCGGCCACGTCGACCGGCACGCCGACCGCGCGCCGTTCGACGGCCACGGCGACGACGAGACCGCCGCGGCCTGGGCGCGCGGCGCGACCGTCGACTGGTCCGCCCGCACGACGGGGACGCCGAAGCTGCGCTCCCTGCCGCCGTACCCCTTCGCCGCCGAGCGCCACTGGTTCACCGACGGCGCCTCGCCGGCGACGACTGGCAAGGAGCGGAGCGGAGCGGCGCCGGCCGCTGCCTCGGGGCCCGGTGCGGCGCCCATGCCGTCCGGCACCCGTGCGCTGTCGGCGGAGGCCGCACGCGGGTCTGCGACGGGATCCGTGACCGGGTCCGCACCGGGGTCTGCGACCGGGGCAGCGACCGAATCCGCGACCGGGGCCGCCTCCGTGCCCGCCGCAGGCGAAGCCGCGCCCGTCAGCCTCTTCGCCGCCGGGTGGGTGGCCGAGCCCGTGCCGGCCGCCGCGCCGCACGCGGGCCGGGTGCTGGTCTTCGGCGACCTGCCGGTGCCCGGCGCCGTCCACGTACAAGCCGGATCCGCGTACGCGGACGACGGCTCCACCGTCACGATCCGCCCCGGCGAGCCCGAGGACTACGCCCGGCTGCTCGCGACGCCGGCGGACCGGATCGTGCACCAGTGGCCACTGCTCGAACCGGACCGCCAGGACCTCGGCTTCGAGTCGGTGTTCCTGCTCGTACAGGCCATGACGGCCGCGCCCTCCCGCGCCGCGGCACGCATCCAGGTCCTGGCGCCCGAGGGCGCCCTGGCGGAAGCGTGGGGCGGGTTCGACGCGTCGCTGCGCGCCGCCCTCCCCGGCACGGCCTTCGGCGTCGTGCACGTCGCCGGCCGCGTCGCACCGGACGCCCTGATCGCCGAGGTGACGGCCGGACGGCTCTCCGGAGCCGCGATCCGTCTCTCGGCCACCGCCCGTGCCGTGCGCGTGCTCTCGGAGACCTCCGCCCGCCCCGTCACGGACTCGCCCCTGCGTCCGGGCGGCGTCCACCTGGTGACCGGCGGCGCCGGCGGGCTCGGCCTGCTGCTCGTCCGCACGCTGCTGGCGCGCGGTGCCCGGGTGGCCGTCACCGGCCGGTCCTCCGCCGGGGACCGCGCCGCCGAGCTCGCCGCACTGCGCGCGCTCGGTGACGTCCGGTACTTCCAGGCGTCCGTGGACGACCCCGCCGCCATGGCCCGGGTCGTGGCGGCCGTCAAGGACGAGTGGGGCGCCCTGCACGGCGTCTTCCACCTCGCCGCGACCGCCTCGCGCACCCCTCTGCCGGACAAGGACGTCGCGGAGTTCCGCACCCACCTGCGGGCGCGCTTCGAGGGCACGCGCGTGCTCGACGAGGTGACCCGCGACGAACAGCTCGACGTGTTCGTCCTGTACTCGTCCCTCGCCGGACTGCTCGGCGACTACGGCCTCGTCGACTACGCGGTCGGCGCCCGCTTCCTCGACGGCTTCGCCGAGGAGCGCGAAGTGCTGCGCCGGGCCGGCCGCCGCAGCGGCCGCACGGTCTCGGTCGACTGGCCCATGTGGCGTGCAGGAGGCATGCACGTGGACGCCGACGACGAGCGCCGCTACCTCGCCGGCACCGGCTTCCGCTACCTGGAGGCCGACGAGGGCGAGCGGCTCCTCGACCTCGTACTGCGGCTGGACCGGCCCCAGGTCGCCGTCCTGCCCGGCGAACCCGAGCGGATGCGCGAGCGCGTCGAGGCGATGCGGATCCGGGAGACCGAGCCCGCGGTCCGCGCCCCGCAGTCGGTCGCCCCGCAGACCGGCGCGGCGTCGACGGCACCGGCCGATCTGACCGGTCTGACCGGCCTGTTGCGGACGATGGTCGCGGAACTCGTCGGCCTGGCGCCGCGGGACCTCGACCCGGAGGCCGGTTTCGGCGAGTACGGTCTGGACTCCTTCGGGCTCCAGTCCCTGTCCGTGGCCCTGGAGGAGCGCTACGGCGTTTCGGTGCCGACGACGACGCTGTTCGGCGCCAACACGATCGAGAAGCTGGCCCGTCACCTGCTGTCGGAGCACCCCGGCCTGCTGGAGCGCGACGCGCACCCGGCAGCCGTGGCCGTCGCCGCGCCCGCACCCGCCGCCGCGGTCGAAGAGCCGGCCGTCGCCGCCCCTGCCGTCACGCCCGCCGACGGCGACGCCGTCGCCATCATCGGCATGTCCGGGCGCTTCCCCGGCTCGCCCGGACTGGAGGAGTTCTGGCGGAACCTCGCCGAAGGGCGTGACCTGATCACCGAGACGCCCGCCGACCGGTGGGACTGGCAGGAGGTCTCCCGGCGCTTCGGCGGCACCGCGCGCTGGGGCGGCTTCCTGAGCGACGTCGACCGCTTCGACCCGCGGTTCTTCAAGCTCTCGCCCGCCGAGGCCGAGGTCATGGACCCGCAGCACCGGCTGTTCCTCGAACAGACGTGGGCGGCGCTGGAGGACGCCGGCTGCCGGCCCGACCGGCTCGCCGGCCGCCGGGTCAGCGTCTTCGCGGGTGTGCAGTTCAACGACTACGAGACGATGGTCCTGCAGGGCGAGCAGGTGAACCCCCACGCCGGCACCGGGCTGGCGCGGACCATGCTGGCCAACCGCATCTCGTACCTGCTGGACCTCAAGGGCGCCAGCGAGAGCGTCGACACCGCCTGCTCCAGCTCCCTGGTGGCGCTGCACCGCGCCGTGCGCGCACTGCGCAGCGGGGAGAGCGAGATGGCGATCGCCGGCGGCGTGAGCCTGGTGCTGTCGCCGCAGACCGTCGTCGCCGGCAACCAGCTCGGCGTGCTCGCCCCCGACGGCCGCTGCAAGGCGCTGGACGCGCGGGCCGACGGCTACGTCAAGGGCGAGGGCGTCGGCGTGGTCATCCTCAAGCCGCTCTCGCGCGCCCTCGCCGACGGCGACCGGGTGCACGCGGTGATCCGCGGCAGCGCCGTCAACCACGGGGGGCACGCCTCCTCGCTGACCGCCCCCAACCCCCTGGCACAGGCCGATCTGCTGGTCGACGCCTACCGGGACGCCGGGGTGCCGGCCGAGACGCTGTCCTACGTCGAACTCCACGGCACCGGCACCGCGCTCGGCGACCCGGTGGAGATCGACGGCCTGACCCGCGCCCACCGCACCCTGAGCGCCGGACCGGCCACCCCGTGCGGCATCGGCACCGTGAAGAGCAACATCGGCCACCTGGAGCCCGCCGCGGGCATCGCGGGCGTGATCAAGGTGGTGCTGGCCATGCGCCACCGCACGCTGCCGCCGACGCTGCACCTGCAGAAGCTCAACCCGCTGATCGACCTCACCGGCACGCCGTTCCGGCCCGTGCTGGAGGCCGCCCCGTGGGAGCCCGCGGACGCCGGCGGGGCACCCCTGCCGCTGCGCGCCGGGGTCAGCTCGTTCGGTTTCGGCGGGGTCAACGCCCACGTCGTCCTGGAGGAGGCGCCCGCCGCGCCGGCCTCCGTCGTCGCGGACGGCGAAGCGGAAGAGGTGTTCCTGCTCTCCGCCCGCGACGAGGACGCCCTGCGCCGGTACGCGGCGGCGACGGTCGCGTTCCTCGACGGCGAGGACGTCCCGCCGCTGGCCTCGCTCGCCCGCACCTCCCAGACCGGGCGCATCCCCATGGCGGTGCGCCTCGCGGTGGTCGCCCGCTCGACGGGGGACCTGCGCGCGCGGCTGGTCGCCTTCCTCGACGGCGGCCGTGCCCACGGCGGCTCCGACGGCGACCACGGGTGGCTGTCCGAGCCGGAGGGCACGAGCTACCTGGCGCGCCTGGTCCGCGAGGGACGGCTCGACCGGCTCGCGCGGCTCTGGGAGGAAGGCGCCGGCATCGACTGGAGCGCACTGCGCACCGGCCGGCCGCCGCTGACCTCCATGCCCACCTATCCGTTCGCCCGCGAACGGCACTGGCTCCCGGCCGCCGCCGCTGCGGACGTACGACAGGACGAGCAAGGAAACTCCTCCCTGCTGCTGGTGAAGGACTGGGAGGCCGCTCCGCTGCCGCAGGGCGAACTGCCGGGCAGGCTCATGGTCCTGGTCGGAGCCGAGACCGATCCCGGCGCCGCCGCGGCCTTCGGGCCCGGCGCCGTCGTGGTCCGGATCGACGAAGCCGGGAACGGCGGCGGCGACGCCGCCCGCGCGCGGATCGTGGAGTCGGCCGGCCGGGTGGACGCCGTGATCGACATGGCCGACGCCTCGGCCGTGCCGGTCGCCGCCGCGACCGCCGACCCGTTCCGGATCGCGCTGCTGCGCGACCTCGTCGGCGCGCACCGCACCCGCGGTCTCGCCTACCTGCACCTGACCCGCGGCCTGACGACGTTCCGCACCGAGCGGCCGACGCTGCGCGGCGCCGCGTTCGCCGGCCTGGTCAGGATGCTCACGGCCGAGTACCGCGGCGTCTTCGCCCGCACCCTCGACCTCGACACCCTTACGCCTGCCGCCGTGCGGTCGGCGGTCGCCGCCGAACTCGCGGCGACCGACCCGGTGACCGAGGCCTGCGTCCGGGCGGGGGTGCGGCACCGTCCGGTACTGCGCCCGGCCGCCCCGGCCCCGGCGTCCGCCGGCTGGTCGGCGGACCTGGCCGGCCGGACCGTCGTCATCACCGGCGGCACGGGCGCGCTCGGCCGGCTGGTCGCCGCGCGGCTTATCGAGCGGGGAGCCGACCGGCTCGTCCTGCTCGGCCGCTCGCCGATGCCCGCCCGCGACACGTGGCCCGCGCTCGTCGCAGACCCCGGCACGGACGCGGCCCTCGCGGCGCGCCTGCGCGACCTCATGGCGCTCGAACGCCCCGGCGTGCGGGTGACGATCGAGGCCGCCCCGTCGGACCGGATCGCCGAGGTCCTCGACCGGGCCCGGCAGCAGATGGGCCCGATCGCCGGGATCGTGCACTGCGCCGGGCTCGGCGTGATGCGCGACCCCGCCTTCGTCGGCAAGCGGATCGAGGACGTCCAGCAGGTGCTCGAACCGAAGACGACCGGTCTGCAGGCCGTCCTGGACGCATGCGTGAACGACCAGCTGCGCTTCGTCGTGCTGTACTCGTCCATCGCCGGACAGGTGCCCGCGCTGGCCGTGGGCATGAGCGACTACGCGCTGGCCAACTCCGCGCTCGACCGCGTCGCCGAGTACCGGGCCGCCACCGGCGGACCCCTCGTCAGGTCGCTCCAGTGGCCGAGCTGGCAGTCGGCCGGCATGCCCGAGGTCGACACCCCCGCCTACCGGGACCTGGGCCTGCGGACCCTCGACCCGGAGACGGGGCTCGCCCTCCTGGACCGGGCCATGACCGGGGCCGACCCGGTCGTCCTGCCGTGCGTCGTGGACGCCGCGCGCTTCGACGCCGCCGCGCTCCTCGCGGTGCCGGCGCCCGGCCGCAAGCCCGGTTCCCCTGCCGCGGCCGCCCCCGCGGCCGCCGCGCCCGCCGCCCCGGCCGGGACCGGCCTGGTCCGGAAGGTGACCGAGGTGCTCGCCTCGACCCTCCGCATGGACGCGGCGAAGATCGGACCGGACGAGGACTTCGCCGACCTGGGCGTGGATTCGATCATGGTCGCCCAGATCCTCGCCGCCCTGGAGCGCGAACTCGGCGTCGTCGCGGAGCCGTCGGCCATCCTGGAGAACCCGACCGTGACGCTCCTCGCGGCGGCCCTGCGGGACGAGGTCCCGGCCACCGCGTTCGCGGAGCCGGCCCGGGAGTCGGGCGCGGAGCCGGTCGTCGCGACGACCGTCGCGGCCCCCGCGGCCGCGGCCGTGCCGGAAGCGGCGCGTGACGAGGACGGCGCCATCGCCGTCGTCGGCATCGCCGCGCACTTCCCCGGCGCGCCCGACCACCGGGCGTTCTGGCGGAACCTCGTGTCCGGGACGGACTCCGTGACCGAGGTGCCGGCGTCCCGGTGGGACGCGGACCGCCTGTGGCGGCCCGTGCCGGAGCCCGGCACCACCGTCAGCAAGTGGGGCGGCTTCCTCGACGGCATCGAGGACTTCGACCCCGAGTACTTCCGCCTCGACCCGGCCGCGGCCCCGCACGTCGACCCCCTGGTGCGGCAGGTCCTGGAGACCGGTGCGGAGTGCCTGGCCGACGCCGGGCTCACGCCCGAGGAGGTCGCGGGCCGGCGCGTCGGCGTCTTCGCGGGCGCCCGGAGCGCGAACTTCGGTGCGCACCACGGCGCCGCCGGACCGCACTCGATCAGCGGGATGGCACAGAACTTCATCGCCGCGCAGCTGTCGCACTACCTCGACCTGCGCGGGCCGGCCGTCGTCGTCGACTCGGCCTGCTCCAGCGCGCTCGTCGCGGTGCACATGGCCGCGCGCAGCCTGCGGACGGGGGAGTCGGACCTGGCGTTCGCGAGCGGCGTCGACATCCTCCTCGACGAGGTGCCGTTCGTCGGCATGAGCGGTGCGGGCGCGCTCTCGCCGACCGGCCGCTGCCGTACGTTCGACGAGCGGGCCGACGGCATCGTCCTCGGCGAGGGCGCCGGCACGATGCTGCTCAAGCGCCTGGCCGACGCGGTGCGCGACGGCGACCGGATCTACGCGGTCATCGAGGGCAGCGCCGTGAACAACGACGGCCGCACCATGGGCATCACCACCCCGAACCCGCGGGCCCAGCGGGACGTGATCGAGGCGGCCTGGGCCGACGCCGGCGTCGCCGCGGACCGGATCGGCTACGTGGAGGCGCACGGCACCGGCACCATGATCGGTGACCCGATGGAGCTGAAGGCGCTCACCGAGGCGTTCCGCGGCTTCACCGACGAGACCGGGTTCTGCGGCGTCGGCAGCGTGAAGACCAACATCGGGCACACCCTCAGCGCCTCGGGCATGGCCGGCCTGATGAAGGTCGTGCTGTCGGTCCACCACGCGCAGCTGCCGCCGACGCTGCACTGCGAGACCCTCAACCGGCGCTTCCGGTTCGACGAGTCGCCGCTGTTCCCCGTACGGGAGCCGCGCGCGTTCACCGGCCGCGACGGGACGCGCCGCGGCGCCGTCAGCTCCTTCGGGTTCGGCGGCACCAACGCGCACATGGTGGTGCGTCAGGCGCCGGACGAGCACGTGGCGACGCGCTCGCCGCTGGACCCGCCCCGCTACCGGCGGCGCCGGTTCTGGTTCGACGCGCCCGTGGAAGCGCCCTCCGAAACGCCCTCCGAAGTGCGCGCCCAGGCGCCCGTGGAAGCCGACCGCCCCGCCGCGGCGGCGGAACTGCCCGCGCCGTTCTTCGAGCTCAAGTTCTAAAGCATGCCGGAAGGAAAGAAATGAAAGCGTTGGACGGCCTGACCTGCACCGTGGTGGTGCGCGGGACCGACCCGGTGCTGCGCGACCACAGGGTGCACGGCACGCGCATCCTGCCCGGCGTGTCGTTCCTCGACATGATCTACCGGATCCTGCGTGCCCGCGGCGTCGACACCGGCCGGGCCGAGCTGCGCCGCGTGCTGTTCCGCAATCCCGTCGCCGCCGGACCGGAGTTCGACACCGAGCTGCGGCTCGCGTTCACCGCGGACGGCGACGGCTACCGGGTGTCGGTCACCGGCACCCGCCGCCCGTCGGGCGAGGCCGAGCCGGTGCTGGACTGCCGGCTGTACCTCGACGTGCCCTTCCCGGAGGAGTCCGTCGACCTGGCCGCCCTGCGCCGGGCGCCGCACACCGCGGACATGGCGGACCTGTACGCGCTCGTGCGGGGGACCGGCATCGAGCACGGCGACTTCATGATGGCCCGCGGCACCCTGCACGTCGGCGACGGCGAGCTGCTGGCCGACCTGTCCCTGAGCCCGCAGGCCGCGGCCTACGCCGGCTACTTCCACCTGCACCCGGCCGCGCTGGACTCCTCGACGCTGCTGCCCACGCAGTTCGCCGTGGGCGGGGCCGGCACGGCGGCGCGGCCGTACATCCCCATGCTCATCGAGTCGTTCCGGGCCCGCGGGCCGGTCGGGGCCCGCACCCTGGTGCACGCCGTCCCGCCCCGCCCGGCCGGCCCGGACGGCGACCTGACCACGTGCGACCTGCGCTTCCTCGACACGGACGGCGGCGTCCTGCTGTGGTTCCGCGGGCTCACCTCGAAGCGGGTGCGCGACGAGGCCGCCATCACCCGGCTGGACGGCGCGCCGGTGGCGGCGCGGCGGACGGCTGAGACCGTCGTGCGCGGACTGCTCGCCGAGCGCCTCGACCGCGCGGACTTCGACGAGGAGGCCGGGTTCTACGAGCTGGGCCTGGACTCCACGGCGCTGCTGGGCATCTCCGCGGACCTGGAACGGGCGTACGGCACCGACTTCTCGCCCACGCTGCTCTTCGAGCACAACACCTTCGCCGGCCTGGTCGACCACCTCCGGGACCTCCCGCTGCCCGCGGCCGCGGCAACGGCCGCGGTCCCGCGGCCCGTCGTCGCCGCCACGGCCCCGCCGGAAGAACACCCCTCCGAGGTCGTCTGGTTCGAGCCCCGCTGGCGGTCCGCACCGCTGCCGTCGGCACAGGCCCCGGCCCCGGCCTCCGTCCTGACCGTCGACGCGACGACCCCGCGCGACTGGTCCGCCCTGCTCGCGGCGACCGACGCGTCGGACGTGCTCTGGACGCCGGCCGACCCGCAGGACATCGAGGGCGAGGCGGTCGCCCTGACCGGGTTCGCCGCAGCCCTGCTGCGCACCCGGAAGAAGCAGGTCCGGATCGCCTGTCACCTGCCGGCCGACGCACCGGCCGCCACGGCCGCGGCGATCGCCGGCCTGTTCCGCACGCTCCGCATCGAACAGCCCGGCGTGCACGCGGCCGTGGTGCGCTCGCCGCACGCGGCCGACGCCCTCGCCGAGCTCGCCGCGGGCGCGCCCGACGCGGACGTACGGTACGAAGCGGGCGAGCGCCGGGTGCGCGACGTCCGGCCGGTGCCCGCTCCGGACACACCGGCGAGCCTGCGCGAGCGCGGCGTGTACCTGATCACCGGCGGGCTCGGCGGAGTGGGCCTCGCCCTCGCCCGCCACCTGGCGCGTACCGTACGGGCCCGGCTCGTGCTGTGCGGGCGGACGGCGGCCGAGTCGTCGGTGACCGCCGAGCTGACCGCCCTCGGGGCCGAGGTCGCCGTGATCGCGGCCGACGTCTCCCGCCCCGAGGGCGTGCGCGCCGCGATCGACCACGCCCTGTCCCGGTTCGGGACGCTCCACGGCGTGGTGCACGCCGCCGGTGTGCTGCGCGACGGGCTGATCGCGGGCAAGAGCGCCGACGACGTGCGCACGGTGCTGGCGCCCAAGGCCGCCGGGGCCCGCCACCTCTACGAGGCGACCCGCCACTTGGACCTGGACTTCCTCGTGCTCTGCTCCTCCACCGCCGCCGCGTGGGGCAACCGGGGCCAGGCCGACTACGCCTGCGCCAACGGCTTCCTCGACGGCTTCGCGGAGGACCGGCCCGGGGTCGTGTCCATCGGCTGGCCCGGCTGGGCGGACGGCGGCATGCAGCTCGACGCCGGCGCCCTGCGGAGCATGGGCCTGACGGCCATGGACACGCCGACCGCGGTGGACATCATGCTGCGGGCCGTGGGCAGCGGCCGGCCGCACGCGGTCGCCCTCGTCGGGGACGCGGCCAGGATCACCGAGCAGTTCACCCCGAAGGAGCCCGAGGCCGAGCCCGTGGCCCCCGAGCCCGCCGCCGCAGAGCCCGGGCCCGTAGCCCCTGCGCTCGTCGCCGCCGGGGCGGCGCCTGCGCCCGCGCTCCCCGCCGGGGACCCCGGCGACGACGCCATCGCCATCGTCGGGATCAGCGGGCGCTACCCGCAGGCCCGCACCCTCGACGAGTTCTGGGCGAACCTCCGCGACGGCCGCGACAGCATCACCGAGGTGCCCGCCGGCCGCTGGGACCACGGCGCGATCCACACCGACGCCAAGGGCGTCCCCGGCCGCTCGTACGGCAAGTGGGGCGGATTCGTCGACGGCGTCGACGAGTTCGACGCCGCCTTCTTCCACATCTCGCCCAACGAGGCCGCCGTGCTGGACCCCCAGGAGCGGCTGTTCCTCCAGGAGGCGTGGCACGCCTTCGAGGAGGCGGGACACGCACCCTCGTCCTGGCGCGGGCGGGCCGTCGGCGTGTTCGCGGGCGTGATGTACAACCAGTACCAGCTGCACGGCGTCCGCGCCGAACCGGGCCTGGTGCCCTCGTCGTTCAGCGCGTCCATCGCCAACCGCGTGTCGTTCTTCCTCGACCTGAAGGGGCCGAGCATCGCCCTCGACACGATGTGCTCCTCGTCCCTGACGGCGATCCACCTCGCCGTCGAGGCGATCCGGCGGGGCGAGTGCGAGGCCGCGCTGGCGGGCGGCGTCAACCTGCACGTCCACCCCAACAAGTACCTGCTGCTCAGCCAGTCCTCCTTCCTCTCCACCGACGGCCGCTGCCGCGCCTTCGGCGAGGGCGGGGACGGCTACGTGCCGGGGGAGGGCGTCGGCGTGGTCCTGCTGCGGCCGCTGCGCGACGCGCTGCGCGACGGCGACCACGTGCACGCCGTCATCCGCGGCACGATGCTCAACCACGGCGGCCACACCGGCGGATTCTCCGTGCCCAGCCCCGTCTCGCAGGCCGCACTCGTGGAGCGGTCGCTGGCGGCGTCGGGCGTCGACCCGGCCGACGTCGGCTACGTCGAGGCGCACGGCACCGGCACCAGCCTCGGCGACCCGATCGAGATCACGGCGCTGGAGCGGGCCTTCGACCGGGCCGGCGCCGGCCGCGGCCCCTGGCCCATCGGCTCCGTCAAGTCCAACGTCGGACACCTGGAGTCCGCGGCGGGCATCGCCGCGGTCACCAAGGTGCTGCTGCAGATGCGCCACCGCGAGCTGGTGCCCTCCCTGCACGCCGAACCGCTCAACCCGGCCGTGGACTGGGCCGGTTCACGCTTCCGCGTCCAGCGCGCCACCGAGCCGTGGATCCCGCGCGAGGGCGCGCCGCTGACCGCGGCCATCAGCTCCTTCGGCGCCGGCGGCGCCAACGCCCACGTGCTGCTGGCCGAGCGGCCCGCCCCCGAGGCCGCACCGGAACCGGCCCGGCCCCGGCTGTTCGTGCTCTCCGCGAAGGACGCCGCCCGGCTGGACGAGCTGGTCGCCGAGCTGCTCGCCCACCTGGAGCGGGCCGGCGGATCCGGCGCCGGCGCCGCCCTGGACAAGCTCCTGACCGAGGCCGCGGGTTTCCCCGCCGACCCCCGGGAGCCGCTGGCCGAACTGGGCCTGGACTACCCGCGGCTGGCCGCCCTGGCGCAGCGCATCGAGGAGGTCTTCGGCGTCCGGCTGCCCGTCGACGGCAGCACCACCCCCGCCGAACTGGCGGGCCGGCTCGCCGCGACGGCCCCGCCCGTGGACCCCGCGGCCCTCGCCTTCACGCTCTGGGCCGGGCGCGACCACCTCGACGAGCGGCTCGCCGTCGTCGCCACCACCACGGCCGAGCTCGCCGAGGCCCTGCGCACCGGCGAGGGCTGCCACCGCGGCCGCCGGCGACGCGCGGCCGCACCGGCCTCCGGGGACGACCTGCAGGCTCTGGCCCGCGCCTGGGCCGAGGGCGCCGAGATCACCGTCCCCGCGCCCGCACACCCGCGCCGGCTCTCCCTGCCCGGCTACCCGTTCGCCCGCGAGCGGCACTGGGTCGACACCACCCCGGCGGGCGCGACCGGCCCGGCGGCGCTCGCCGAACTGGTGGAGCTGCCCGACCGGCACGTGTTCGCCACCCGGGTCGGCAAGGCGGACCAACCCTGGCTGGCCGACCACACCGTGGACGGCACCGTGCTCGTGCCCGGGACGTACTTCGTCGACCTGGCCCTGCACGCCGGAGCACGGCTCGGCGCTCCCCGCATCGCGGAACTTGTCACCCACACACCGCTGCCGGCGGCCGAAGCCGAACTGCGCCTCGTCGTCTCCCCGCCCTCGGCGGACGGACGGCGCGCCTTCGACATCCACGCCCGCAAGGCCGCGGACAGCGCCTGGACCGGCCACGTGACCGGCACCCTCGCACCCGCCCCCGAGACCGCCCCCGACACGCAGACCCTGCCCGGTGACGCCGAGGAACTCGACGTCACCCGCCTCTACGAGACCCTCTCCGGGTACGGACCCGCCTTCCAGGGCCTGCGCCGCGCCTGGCGCACCGCCGATGCCGTCTACGCCGATGTCGTCGTGCCCCACGGCGACGCCGGGCCCCACGGCCTGCACCCGGTGCTGCTCGACGCCGCCCTGCACACGGTGGCACTCGCCTCGACTCTCGACGGCGACCGCCCCTACCTGCCCTTCGCCTGGTCCGGCGTGCGCGTCCACGCCCCGGGTGCGACCGCCGCCCGGGTCCGGGTCGCCCACCTCAGGGCCGACACGGTCGAGGTCCGCCTCACGGACCACTCGGGCGCCCCCGTGGCGACCGTCGACTCGGTCGTGCTCCGTCAGGCGGGCGCCCCCGCCGACCCGCTCCACCGCATCGAGTGGGTGCCCGTCGACGCGCCCGGGCCCCAGCCGCACGTGCGCTACGCGGTCGTCGGACCGGACCCGGACGGCGCCGGCACCGCCCTGGAGGCGTCGGGCGCCGAGGTGACCCGCGCACCGGAGCTGGCCGCCCTGACCGACGTGCCGGAGGTGGTCGTCCTGCCCGTCGTCTCCGGCGGACCGACCGCCGCCGACGCCCGCGCGCTCACCGGCCGGGTGCTCGGCCTGCTCCAGGAGTGGCTGGCCGGAGACCGCTTCGCGGACTCCCGGCTCGTCCTCGTCACCACCCGCCCCGACCCGGCCACCGCCGCGGCCTGGGGCCTGGCGGGCTCCGCCCAGTCCGAGCACCCCGGGCGCTTCACTCTCGTCGAGGCGGACGACCTCGCGGCGCTGCCCCGCGCACTCGGCACCGGCGAACCGCGGCTCTCGCTGAGCGGGGGAGCCGTCCGGGGCGCCCGCCTGGTCCGCACGCCGGTCACGGCGGCCGCGGCCGGGCCGCGCCGCCACGGCACGGTGCTCGTCACCGGCGCCAGCGGCGCCCTCGCCGCACCGGTGGTCCGCCACCTCGTCGAGCGGCACGGCGTGCGCGACGTACTGCTGGTCAGCCGCAGCGGGCGGCTCCCGGCAGGCCTGGACGGCCTGGAGGCCCTGGACGCCCGCATCGAATCCGCCGCGTGCGACGTGGCCGACCGTACGGCCCTCGCCGCCCTGCTCACGGGCCGTCAGGTGACGATGGCGGTCCACGCCGCGGGCGTGCTCGACGACGGGGTCGTCACCGCCCTCGACGCCGAGCGCCTCGAACGAGTGCTGCGGCCCAAGGCCGACGGCGCCGCCAACCTGCACGAACTGCTGCCGGACGCCGAACTGGTGCTGTTCTCCTCCGTGGCGGGCGTGCTGGGCGGCCCCGGCCAGGGCAACTACGCGGCGGCCAACGCCTTCCTGGACGCCCTCGCCCGGGACCGCGCCCGGACCGGCGGCAAGGCCGTCTCCGTGGCCTGGGGGCCGTGGGCGGTCGAGGACGGCATGGCCGCCGACCGCGACCGGCTCACGCGCGGGGGCATCGAGGCGCTGCCGGCCGACGCCGCGCTGCGTCTGCTCGACGCCGCCCTCGACGGAGAGTACCCGGCGGTCACCGCCGTACGGCTCGTCCCCGGACCGGCCACCGCCGCCGTACCGCACGTGCTGCGCGAACTCGTGGCGCCGGCGCCGGCACCGGCCGCAGCCGCTCCCGAGGCCGGCCCGGGCCTCGCCGGCCTCGGCCCCGACGAGCGGCGCGCCCGGCTCTCGGCACTGGTGCGGCAGCACGCCGCGGCCGTGCTCGGCTACTCCGGAGCCGCGGCGATCGACTCCGACCGCTCGTTCCAGGAGCTGGGCTTCGACTCCCTGAGCTCCATCGAGTTCCGCAACCGGCTGGGCGCGGCCCTGGGCCTGTCCCTGGAGGCCACGCTGGTCTTCGACCACCCCACGCCGGCCGACCTGGTCGCCCACCTCGACGAGCGGTTCGCCGGAGAGTCCGGGGCGAGCGGCCTGCAGGGCCTCCTGGAGGCCTTCGACCGCATCGCCGCCGCGCTCACCGACGCGGCGGCGGACGACCCGGACCGCGGCCGCGCCGCGGAACGCGTCCGCGGCCTGCTCGACAGGCTCGCACCGCGGACCGCACCGGCCCCGGCCGGACCCGCCGTCGACACCGCCACGGACGACGAAATCTTCAACCTGATCGACACCGAGCTCGGCACCCCCCTGCCGGGGCTGGAGGACCACACCCGATGACGAACGAGGACAAGCTCCGCGACTACCTGCGGCGGGTCACCTCCGAACTCCAGTCGGCCCGGCAGCGGCTGCGCGACGTCCAGGACCGGTCCGCCGAGCCGATCGCGATCGTCGGCATGGCGTGCCACTACCCCGGCGGCGTCGCCTCGCCCGAAGACCTCTGGACACTCGTCGCCGAGGGCCGCGACGGCATCACCCCCTCCCCGCGCGACCGCGGCTGGGACCTGGACGCCCTGCACCACCCCGACCCCGACCACCCGGGCACGACCTACGTCCGCGAGGGCGGCTTCCTGCACGACGCGGCCGCCTTCGACGCGGGCTTCTTCGGCATCTCGCCGAAGGAGGCCCTGCACACCGACCCCCAGCAGCGGCTGATCCTGCAGACCTCCTGGGAGGCCGTCGAACGGGCGGGCCTGGACCCGGCGAGCCTGCGCGAGAGCCGCACCGGTGTCTTCACCGGCGTGATGCACCACGACTACCCCGGCGCCCAGGGCGCGGGCAGCGTCGTCTCCGGGCGCGTGGCCTACCAGCTCGGCCTGCGCGGCCCCGCCATCACGGTGGACACCGCCTGCTCGTCGTCCCTGGTCGCCCTCCACCTGGCCGTGCGCGCGCTGCGCCGCGGCGAGTGCGACACGGCCCTCGTCGGCGGTGCGACCGTGATGGCCACGCCCACCGCCTTCGTGGAGTTCAGCCGCCAGCGCGGCCTGGCACTCGACGGCCGGTGCAAGCCGTTCGCCGCCGCGGCCGACGGCACGGCCTGGTCCGAAGGCGTCGGCGTGCTCGTCGTCGAGCGCCTCTCGGACGCACTGGCCGCGGGCCACCGCGTGCTGGCCGTCGTCCGCGGCACCGCCGTCAACTCCGACGGCGCCAGCAACGGCCTCACCGCGCCCAACGGCCCCGCGCAGCAGCGCGTCATCCGCGAGGCCCTGACGGACGCCGGCCTCGCCCCCGAGCAGGTCGACGCCGTGGAGGCACACGGCACCGGCACCCCGCTCGGCGACCCGGTCGAGGCCCAGGCCGTGCTCGCCGTGTACGGCAAGCAGCGGACCGAGCCCCTGCGCCTGGGATCCGTCAAGGGCAACCTCGGTCACACCCAGGCCGCCGCCGGCGTCGCCGGGATCATCAAGATGGTCATGGCCATGCACCACGACGTGCTGCCCCGGACGCCGCACCTGGACGCCCCCACCCCGTACGTGGACTGGTCGGCCGGCGCCGTGGAACTCCTGGCCGACGACGTGTCCTGGCCCCGGGGCGACGCCCCGCGCCGGGCGGCCGTCTCCTCGTTCGGGGTCAGCGGCACCAACGCCCACGTGGTCCTGGAGGAGCCGCCCGCGGCGCAAGAGCCGGCCGAGGACCGGGCGGAGGGCGCGCCCGGCCCGTGGGCCTGGCCCCTGTCCGGCCGGTCGGAGGCCGGGCTGCGCGCCCAGGCCGGGTCCCTCGCCGCCTTCCTCGCCGACCGTCCGGAACTCCACCCCCGCGACGTCGCCTTCTCCCTGGCCACCACCCGCACCGCGCACGAGCACCGCGCGGTCGTCCTCGGGACCGACCGCTCCGAGCTGCTCTCCGCCCTGACCGAACTCGCCGGGGGCAGGCCCTCGCCGGCCGTGCTGGAAGGCACCACCGGCCCGGCGGGCACCGTGGCCTTCCTCTTCCCCGGCCAGGGCTCGCAGTGGCGGGAGATGGCCGTGCGCCTGCTGGAGACCGACGAGGTCTTCCGCGAGCGCATCGCCGCCTGCGAGGCCGCCCTCGCCCCGCACACCGACTTCGACCTGCGGGCCGTCCTGCGCGGCGAACACGACCTCGACCGCGTCGACGTCGTCCAGCCCACCCTCTTCGCCGTCATGGTGGCCCTCGCCGAGGTGTGGCGCTCGCGCGGCATCCACCCCGCGGCCGTCGCCGGCCACAGCCAGGGCGAGATCGCCGCCGCCTGCGTCGCCGGGGCCCTCACGCTCGAGGACGCCGCCCGCGTGGTCGCCCTGCGCAGCAAGGCCCTGACGGCGATATCCGGACGCGGCGGCATGATGTCGCTCGCGTTGCCGGCCGACGACGCCCGGGCCCGGCTGAGCCGCTGGGACGGCCGGCTGTCCCTGGCCGCCGTCAACGGCGCCGCCTCGGTGGTCGTCTCCGGCGACGACGACGCCCTCGGCGAACTCCTCGCCGCCTGCGAGACCGACGGCGTGCGGGCCCGCCGCGTCGACGTCGACTACGCCTCCCACAGCGCCCACGTGGAGGCCGTCCGCGAGCAGGTGCTGGAAGCCCTCGCGCCCGTGCGGCCCCGCGCGCCCCGCGTGCCGTTCTTCTCCACCGTGGACGGCCGCTGGATCGACGGTGCCGGCGACGACACGGCCGCGGCCTTCGACGCCGGCTACTGGTACCGCAACCTGCGCGAGACGGTGCGCTTCGACGAGGCCGTCACCGCCCTCGTCGAGCGCGGCTGCACCACCCTGCTGGAAGTCAGCCCCCACCCCGTGGTCACGACCGGAGTCCAGGAGACCGTCGACGCCCTCGGCACCGACACCGCCGTCGCCCACACCCTGCGCCGCGACGAGGGCGGCCCGGAGCAGCTCCTCGCCTCCCTCGCCCAGCTGCACGTCAAGGGCGTACGGCCCGACTGGTCCGCCGTGTGGCCCGGCGCCCGCCGTGTCGAGCTGCCCACCACCGCGTTCGTCACCGAGCCGTACTGGCTGCGCACCGCACCCGGGGCCGGCGACGCGACCGCGCTGGGCCTCGACACCGTCGGCCACCCCGTCCTGCGCGCCGTCCTGGCCGCTGCCGACGGACAGGTGCTGACCGGAACGCTGTCCCTCGCCGCCCAGCCCTGGCTCGCCGACCACACCGTCGAAGGCCACGTGGTCGTGCCCGGCGCCGCGCTCGCGGAACTGGTCTCCCGGGCCGCCGACGAAGCCGGGTGCGCGGTCGTCGACCAGCTCACCCTGCTCACCCCGGTCGTGCTGCCCGGCGACGCCGACGTCCGGCTGCGCGTCGACGTCACCGAGGCGGCCGGGGACGGCTCCCGCGGACTGACCCTGAACGCCCGGACCGGAGCCGGCCGGTGGACCACCCATGCCACCGCCGTCCTGCGGCCGGCCGGCGACGACGCCCCGCCCGCCCCCGCCGCCTGGCCGCCGCCCGGCGCCCAGTCGCTCGACGTCGAGGAGCTGTACGCGCGCCTTGCGGAGGCGGGCCTGGCGTACGGCCCCGCCTTCCGCGGCGTACGGGCACTGTGGCGGGGCGCCCACGGCGACCTGTTCGCCGAGGTCGCGCTGCCCGGCACCGGCGAACCCGGCGACTTCACCCTCCACCCGGCCCTGCTCGACGCGTGCCTGCACCCCGTCGCGCTCGGTGACTTCCTCACCGGGCAGCAGGGCCCGGCCGGCGAACCGGCCCGCCCCTCCCTGCCGTTCGAGTGGCAGGGCCTGCGCGTCCACGCCCACGGCGCGAACAGCGTCCGCGTCACCCTGTCCGGCACCGGCCCCGACGCCGTCCGCCTCGCCCTCACCGACCCCTCCGGAGCGCCGGTCGCCTCGGTGGACAGCCTCGTGCTCCGCGAGCTCCCCGAGGGCGCCCTCAGCCGCCCGGACCGCGGCGACCTGCTGCTGCCGGTTCAGGTGACCCGGCCCCTGCCCGGCGGCGCGGCGGACGACTACGCCGTGCGCGACGCCGGACTCGCCGCGCTGCTGAAGAAGCAGCCCACGCAGGACGCCGCCCGGTACGTCCTGGTCCCGGCCCCCGCCGGCGATCCCGCCGCCGCGGCGGCCGAGGCACTGCGCCTCGTCGACGACTGGGCGACGGACGAGCAGAACACCGACTCGACCCTCGTGGTGGTCACGCGCCGGGTCCTCGACGACGTGGCGGAGGCCGCCGTCGCCGGACTCCTGCGCTCCGCGCAGCTCGAACACCCCGACCGCTTCCTGCTGCTCGACCTGGCCGACGACGAGGACGCCACCCTCGCCGCGATCCCCGCGGCGCTCGCCACCGGCGAACCGCAGCTCGCCCTGGCCTCGGGCCTCCTGCGCGTGCCCCGGCTGACCCGCGCCGCCGCGGCCGCCGGCGAGGCCGGCGACCTCGGCAAGACCCTGATCACCGGCGCCTCCGGAACGCTGGGGCAGCTCGTCGCGCTGCACCTCGTCCACACGCGCGGCGTGCGGGAGCTGGTCCTGGCCGCCCGGCGCGGGCCCGACGCGCCCGGCATGGCCGAACTCACCGCCGGACTCACCGCGGCCGGCGCGACGGTGGACGTCGTGGCCTGCGACGTCGCCGACCGCACCGCACTGGCCGGGCTGACCGACGGCGCGGACTTCGGCACGGTCGTCCACGCCGCAGGCGTCCTCGACGACGGCCTGGTCACCGACCTCACCCCGGAGCGCCTCCAGCGCGTGCTGGAACCGAAGCTCGCCGCGGCACAGCACCTGCACGAACTGCTGCCCACGGCACGGCTGGTGCTCTTCTCCTCCGCCGTGGGCGTCCTCGGCGGCCTCGGACAGGCCAACTACGCCGCCGCCAACGCCGGTCTCGACGCCCTGGCCCGGCTGCGCCACGCCCAGGGCCTGCCCGGCGTCTCGCTCGCCTGGGGCCTGTGGGACGCCACCAGCGGCATGACCGACGGCGTCGACCGGGACCGCTTCGCCGGCTCCGGTTTCCTCCCGCTGCCGAGCCCCGACGCGCTGGCCGCGCTCGACGCCGCCCTGGCCTCGGACGAGCCGGTGCTCGCCCCGATCCGGCTCGACACGACGGCCCTGCGCGCCCAGGGCGAGGCCGTGCCCGCCCCGCTGCGCGACCTCCTCGGCGCACCGGCGCGCCGCAGCGCCGCCCCCGGCGGACCGGCCGGCGGCTCCGAACTCGCCCTCCGCCTCGCCGGGAAGTCCGGGCCCGACCGGCACCGCACCCTCCTCGACCTGGTGGTCGGCCACGCCGCCGCGGTGCTCGGGCACGCCTCGCCCGACCTGGTCGACCCCGCACGGGCCTTCAAGGACGCCGGGTTCGGGTCGCTCAGCGCCGTCGAACTGCGCAACCGGCTGGCCGGCGCCACCGGCCTGCGGCTGCCCGCCACCCTGGTCTTCAGCCACCCCAGCCCGGAGGCCCTGGCACGCCACCTGGACGAACTGCTCGCCGGAGCCGCCCCGGCGACCGCCACGGCGCCGTCCGCCGGGACCCCGGCCGGCGCCGACGACCCCGTCGTCCTCGTGGGGATCGGCTGCCGGCTCCCCGGCGGCATCCGCACCCCGGACGACCTGTGGGACCTGCTGACCGCCGAACGCGACGGCATCGGGGAGTTCCCCGACGACCGCGGCTGGCCGCTGGAGCGCCTCTACGACCCCGACCCCGCGGCCGCCGGCAGCTCCTACACCCGGCACGGCGGCTTCATGACCGGCGCGACCGCCTTCGACGCGGCCTTCTTCGGCGTGTCACCCCGCGAAGCCGTCGCCATGGACCCCCAGCAGAGACTCCTGCTGGAAACGGTCTGGGAGGCCTGCGAGGACGCCGGCATCGACCCCACCACGCTCCGCGGCACCCGCACCGGCGTGTTCGTGGGCGCCATGTACCAGGACTACGGCCGCCTCCTGGAGACCGCGGCCGCCGAGGGCTTCCTCGCCCCCGGTGTCGGCGGCGGCGTGCTGTCCGGCCGCGTGGCGTACACCTACGGGCTGGAGGGCCCGACGGTGACCGTCGACACGGCGTGCTCGTCGTCCCTGACCGCCCTCCACCTGGCCGCCCAGTCCGTACGGGCGGGGGAGTGCGACCTCGCGCTCGCCGGCGGCGTCACGGTGCTCTCCACCCCCGCGTCCTTCGTCGAGTTCAGCCGCCAGCGCGGTCTGGCCGCGGACGGCCGGTGCAAGCCCTTCGCGGCCGCGGCCGACGGCACGGCCCTGGGCGAGGGCGTCGGCATGGTGCTCGTCGAGCGCCTGTCCCGGGCCCGCGCGCTCGGGCACGAGGTGCTGGCCGTCCTGCGCGCCAGCGCGCTCAACTCCGACGGAGCGAGCAACGGCCTCACCGCCCCCAACGGCCGTGCCCAGGAACGCGTGATGCGCGCGGCGCTCGACGCCGGCGGCCTGCGGCCCGCCGACGTGGCCGCCGTCGAGGCCCACGGCACGGGCACGCCCCTCGGCGACCCCATCGAGGCCGAGTCCGTTCTGGCTGTCTACGGCCAGGACCGGCCCGCACCTCTGCTGCTCGGCTCGCTCAAGTCCAACCTGGGCCACATCCAGGCGGCGGCCGGCATCGCCGGCGTCATCAAGGCCGTCCTCGCCATCCGGCACGGACTGCTGCCGCGCAGCCTGCACATCGACGAGCCCTCGCCGCACGTCGACTGGACCGCGGGCGACGTCTCCCTGCTGACCTCGGCGCAGCCCTGGCCCGAACAGCCCGGCCCGCGGCGCATGGGCGTCTCCTCGTTCGGCATCAGCGGCACCAACGTGCACGTGGTCGTCGAACAGGCACCGGCTCCCACGGCCGTCGAGGCCCCGCTGCCCGCGCTCGAGAACGGGCCGTGGCTGCTGTCGGCACGCTCCGAGGAGGCGCTGCGCGCACAGGCGCACCGACTGCTCGAGGCGGACACCTCCGACACGGCCGCCGTGGCGCGGGCCCTGTCCACCACCCGGGCCGCCCACCGCCACCGGGCCGTGGTGACCGGCGCCGACGAGCAGGCGCTGCGCGCGGGCCTGGAGGCCCTGGCCACCGGCCGCACCGACGGCGGCCTGAAGCGGGCCCGCGCCGGCAGGCAGCGGCTCGCGCTGCTGTTCACCGGCCAGGGCAGCCAGCTGGCGGGAATGGGACGGGGGCTGTACGAGACGTTCCCCGTCTACGCCGAAGCCTTCGACGAGGTGTGCGGGCTCTTCAAGGACAACGGCCTGGACACCGGGCTGCGCGAGGCGGTCTTCGAACGCGAGGACCTGCTCGACCGCACCGAGTACACCCAGCCGGCGCTGTTCGCCCTCCAGACGGCTCAGTTCAGGCTGCTGACGTCGTGGGGCGTCACCCCCGACGCCCTGATCGGCCACTCCATCGGCGAACTGTCCGCCGCCTGCGCCTCGGGCCTGCTGTCCCTCGGTGACGCCGCCGGCCTCGTGGCCGCCCGCGGCCGTGCCCTGGGCACGCTTCCCGCCACCGGGGCGATGGTGTCCGTACGGGCGACCGAGGAGGAGGTGCTCGCCGCGCTCGACGGCCACTCCGGCACCGTGGAGATCGCGGCCGTCAACGGCCCCCGGGCGGTCGTCCTGTCCGGGGACGAGGACGCGGTGCTCGCCGTCGCCCGGGACCTGGCGGACCGCGGGCACCGGACCCGCCGGCTGCGCGTGGGCGTCGCCTTCCACTCCTCCCACGTCGATCCGGCGCTCGAAGAGTTCCGGGCGGTCGCCGCGACCATACGGTTCGGACGGGCCCGCATCCCCCTGATCTCCACCGTCCGGACCGACCACGCCCCGGACACCGCGGACTACTGGGTGGACCAGCTGCGCCGCCCCGTCCGCTTCGCCGACGCCGTCGCCCGGGCGCACGAGACCGGTACCACCGCCTTCCTGGAGGCGGGCCCCGACGCCGTCCTGGCACCGGCAGCCGAAGCGTGCCTCCCGGAGGTCACGGTCCGCCCGGTCTCCCTGCTGCGCCGCGACCGCGACGACGTCCGCACCGCCACCGAGGCCCTGGGCCTGCTGCACACCCACGGCGTGGACGTCGACTGGAAGGCCGTCCACGCGGACAGGCCCGCCGGCCCGGTGCGGCTGCCGAAGTACGCCTTCGCCGAGCGCACTTACTGGCCCGCCCCGGCCGTGCCGGAGCCCGTGCCCGTCCCCGCGCCTGCTTCCGCGCCTGCTTCCGGGCCTGTTTCCACGCCTGCTCCGGCGGAGGCACCGGCCCTGGATCCGTTCTGGTCGGCCGTCGACGGCGCGGACGTCACGACCGCCCTCGGCCTGCTGGAGCTGCAGGGCGACGCGACACCGGCCCAGGTACTCGCGGCGCTCGGCCGGCTGCGGTCGGGCGTGACGCCTGCGCTCCTGGAGCGGGCCCGGTGGCGGCAGGTGCCGGACGTGACCGCTCCGGCCCTCCCGCACGACGTGCTGCTGCTCGTACCCTCCGAGGGCGACGACGACCTGGCCGACGCGGTCGTCGGCTCCCTCGTCCGGCACGGCGCCCGCGTCCGCACCGGCGGCGAAGGAAGGGCGGACCTCGTGGTGGCGCTTCCGGGCACCGAACCGGTCGCCGAGCCGGGCGTGCCCCGCTGGGTGCTCAGCGACGGCGGCCCCGTACCCGAGTGCGAGCACGTCGTGTTCCTCCCGGAGAAGATCGACGCCCTCGCCCGGACCCGGCTCTGCGCGGCGATCGCCGACGGCCTGCGGGAGACGTGGATCCGCCCCGGCGGCATGTTCGTACGCGAGTACGAGCCGGTGGATCCTGCCGGCCCGTGGCAGCCTCAGGGCGACGTCCTCGTGGCCGGCCCCGCGGACGCGCTGACCGAGGCGACGGCCGACGCCGTGCTGCGGTCCGGCGCCCGCCTGCTGGTGGCGGGCGGCGTGCCCTGCCC
The DNA here is from genome assembly GCF_000719265.1 of Streptomyces roseoverticillatus. Lineage (GTDB taxonomy): Bacteria > Actinomycetota > Actinomycetes > Streptomycetales > Streptomycetaceae > Streptomyces > Streptomyces roseoverticillatus. The sequence continues at coordinate 274,721 of NZ_JOFL01000006.1, forward strand.
GCCCGGCGCCGCCGAGTTCGGCGCTGCCGGGGACACGGTGGAGCTCACGGCGGCCGTCGTCCGGGCGGGCAGCGGGTTCGACGACGTGGCGGCACCCCGGGTGGCGCTGGTGTCGGTCGGCGGCCTGCTGCCCGCGGCCCCCGGGGAAGCCGGCGGCGAAGGCCGTACGACGCTCGTGACGGCGGTCGACCCCGGCCTCGACCCGCGCGCCGCCGCGGCCGGACTGCTCCGGGCCCTGGCCGGCGACGAGGCGGCCGTACGCCTCGTCGACCCGGACCGGCGCGCGGACCTCCCGGCACCGGCCACCGCCGGTGCGCCGACGCCGCCCTCCGAGGAAGCCGGACCCCACGAGGAGCCGCTCCCCGCGGAGCAGCCCCCGGCGAAGGAGCCGGCGGCCGCGACCCCGCGGCAGCAGGACTCCGAGCTGCGGGCGGTCCTGGAGAACCTGCCCCGGGAAGAGTGGCCGGAGGCCGTCCTGGACGGCGTACGACGGCTCGCGGCCGCCGTACTGGGCCATGACTCCGCATCGGCGATCGGCACCGAGGACGAGTTCTTCGACCTCGGCCTGACCTCGGTCGCGGCACTCGAACTCCGCGACCACCTCACCACGCTGACCGGTCTGGAGTGGCCCGCGGACGTCCTCTACGAGTGCCCGACCCCCCGCGTCCTGACGGACCTCGTGGTCGAGCGGCTGGTCGCGGACATGGGCTGAGCCCCCGCCGCACCGGAACGGGAGCCCGTCCCCGCAGGAATGCGAGGACGGGCTCCCGTCGTCAATCCGTAGCGTTCCCGGTGTCCCCACCGGGCGGCCGTGGCTAGCGTCCACCCCGCCGGTTCGCGTGAGCAGTCGCTCAGCGAGCCGCACCGCACCCCACCCGTTCCGTTCCGATACGACCCCGAGGGGGAAGGACGCCACGTGCTACACGGTCTCTCCGGACGCGCACTGCGCTTCGTTCTCGCGGCGGCAGTCACCGTACTGCCGGCGTTGGTGACGACGTCCCCGGCCGCTGCGCGAGCCCGGGTAGCCGGATTCGCCGCCTCGTGCCCGGCGGCCGGCTTCATCTCCGATCCCTACGGCGGAGCTCGCAATCACGACGGCATCGACATAGCCAACGACTACGGCACACCGATCTACGCCGCCGGCGACGGCGAAGTCATCAACTCCGGTCCCGCCCAGGGCTACGGCCAGTGGATCCGCATCCTGCACCCCGACGGAACGGTGACCGAGTACGGGCACATGTACCGACGGGACGTGGCCGTGGGGGACCGGGTGACGGCCGGTCAGCAGATCGCGCTCATGGGCGCCGAGGGCGAGGCATCCGGCCCCCACCTCCACCTGCGGGTACGACGCGACACCAGCATGAACCACGGCATCGACCCCGTCCCCTATCTCGGGGAACGCGGCGTGGCCATGCCGTGCACGCCGGGCGGGCGCCCCGCGCCGGCGCCGCTCGTGTATCCGGTGGAGCCGGGCCGGGTGGTGTCGGCGCGGTCGGCCGACGGCCGGCTGGAGATCTTCGCGGCCGGGGCCGACGGGGTGCACCACGCCTGGCAGACTCAGGTCAACGGCGGCTGGTCGGAGTGGGAACGGCTGGGCGGCCCCGGCAACGCGCAGCTCGCGATCGCTCCCAACGCCGACGGGCGCCTGGAGGCGTTCGCGGTCAACGGGGACACCGCCGCGCACCGCTACCAGCTGTCGCCGTCCGGCGCCTGGTCGAACTGGGAGGAATTCGGAACCGGCGGAAGCGCCGTCGCCGCCGGAGTCAATGCCGACGGCCGCATCGAGGTGTTCGCCTCCGGCCCGAAGGGCGTCTTCCACCGGTATCAGACCGCGCCCAACAGCGGCTGGTCGGGCTGGGAGCCCACCGGCGGTGGCCCTGCGGCCGGCCGGGTGAAGATGGAGAAGGCCCCCGACGGCCGTCTTGAGGTGTTCGCGCTCAACGGGAGCGTCTTCCAGCACCAGTACCAGACCGCCGTCAACGGCGCCTGGTCGCAGTGGGAGGACTTCGGCGATGGCGGTCATGACCTGACCGTCGATCACAATGCCGACGGCCGCCTCGAAGTGTTCGCCTCCGGCCCGGTCGGGGTGTTCCACCGGTACCAGACGAACCCCACCAGTTGGTCGGGGTGGGAGCCCGCGCGAGGCCCCGCCGACTCCCGGCTCACGAGCGACCGCACCGCCGACGGGCGCGTCGAGGTCTTCGCCATCACCGGTGGTGCCGCCGCGCACATCTGGCAGAAGGGCCTGAACGCCGCCTACAGCGACTGGGACGACTTCGGCACCGGCGGAAGCGAGATCACTGCCGCCACCAACGCCGACGGCCGCATCGAGGTCTTCGGCACCAGCCGGGACGGGGTCCTCCACAAGTGGCAGACCGGGTTCAGCACCTGGTCGCAATGGGCCCGGGTGAACAGCACCTCCGGCCCTCCGATCACGTGAGCACGACACCATCCACGGCCGGCCGGGCCGACGGGGCCCGGCCGGCCGCGGCACCCCCGCGGGGAGGACCCATGCATCCGATCAGCAGACGCCGCCTGCTCCAGGGCTGCGCCGCGGCGGGCGCACTCGCCCTGCTGGAAGCCGGGGGCGGCACGGCCGCCGGCGCCGCGCCGCCCCCGCCCCACCAGTGGATCGGCGCCGGGTCCTTCACGCACGTCTACGATCCGTCCACCCCCGGCGAGCGGCGCTACCTCAACGACCACACGCTGATCAAGGCGGCCGGCCGGTGGCACCTGTTCAGCATCGCCGGTGCCGGAGCGCCTCCCGGCGAGGCCCCCGACAGCGCGGCCGAGGTCTCCTTCGCCCACGCCTCCGCCCCGGATCCGTACGGACCGTGGACCACGCACGCCGACGCCCTGACCGCCGACCCGGCGTACTTCGGCGAGGAACACCTGTGGGCGCCGCACGTCATCGAGGCGGGCGGCACGTACTGGATGTTCTATGCCGCCGGCGGGCGGAACGGTGCCGCGATCAACCTCGCCACCTCGACCGACCTGTTCACCTGGACGCGCGTCCCGGCCGGCCCGCTCTTCCGGGGACGCGTGGCGCGCGACCCGATGGTGGTGAGGATCGCCGGCCAGTGGGTGATGTACTACACCGAACTGTCCGGCCAGGACGGCCGGCACGCGGTGGCCTTCCGGCGCTCCGACGACCTGTTGCACTGGAGCGAACCAGGAACCGCGTTCACCGACGCGACCACCGAGGCGACGGTGTCGGTCACCGAGTCGCCCTGCGTCGTCGAGCGGGACGGCTGGTACTACCTGTTCATCGGGCCCCGCAACGGCTACGACGGCACCGACGTGTTCGCGTCCCGGAACCCGTTCTCCTTCGGCCTCGACGGTTACGCGGGCCATGTGCCCGGTCACGCGGTCGAGGTGGTCACCGACGGACGGGAGTGGCACGCGAGCGCCGCGGGATGGTTCCGCCAGGGGCTGTACCTCGCCCCCTTGCGGTGGCGGGACGTACCGCCGCCCTGGCAGAGCGCCGACAACCCCGTCGCCGGACTGGACGTCGACGGCCGGCTGACCGTGTGCGCGCTGGACGCGAGCGACGGTGCGTTGCTGCGACGCGTCCAGCTCGACCCGCAGTCCGGCACCTGGTCGCCGTGGGAGGCGTTCGGCGGACCGGCCGGGGCGGTGCCCACGCTCGGCCGCAACGCCGACGGCAGGCTGGAGGTGTTCTCCCTCGGCCCGGGCGGTGCCGGCCTGCACCACCGGGTGCAGCGGCCGGACGGCGGCTGGCACGACTGGGAGGAGTTCGGCGGCGCGGCAGGCGCGGCCCCGGCCGTCGCCCGCAACGCCGACGGCAGGCTGGAGGCCTTCGCACTGGGCCCGGGCGGCACCGCCGTCGCCCGGCGGCGGCAGATCTCACCCGGTTCGCTGACGTGGGAGGCGTGGGACGGCGGTTTCGGCGGGCCCGCGGGTGCACCGCCCGTCGTCGCGGCCAATGCCGACGGACGGCTGGAAGTCTTCGCCCTCTCGCCCGGTGGCTCCGGGATCTACCACCGGTGGCAGGAGACACCCGACGGCCCCTGGGCGCAGTGGAGCCGCTTCGGCACCGCGGCCGGCACTGCGCCGCGCGTATCGCGCGACGGCAGCGGCAGGCTCACGGTCACCGCATCGGCTCCGTCCGGTGTGGCGGCGTTCTCCCGGCGTCAGACCGTGCCGAGCGGAGGCTGGGACGACTGGCAACCGATGTCCGGCTGGACCGCCGCGGCCCCGGCGCTCGTCCCCGACGCCGACGGCAGGCTCGAAGGCTTCGCCCTGTCCCCCGGGGGCGCTCAGCTCAGCCACCGCAGGCAGGTCACCACCGGCGGCTGGGATGCCGGTGACGACTTCGGCGAGCCGGGCGTCCGGCTCGCCGCCCCGCCGGCGGCCGCGGTCGACGCCACCGGACGGATCCACGTCTTCGCCGTCACCACCCAGGGCCGGATACGCACCCGTGTACAGTCCCGGCCCGGCGGCGGCTGGCTCCCATGGACCGCATTCGGCGACCGCCAGGTCGCACCCGTCCCGTCGGGCAGCCCCGCCTACTGGCCTTGACCTCCTGAGCGGGGTGGCCCGAGCCCGGTGGTGGGCTGGAGGAGCTGCCGGACGGTGACCGTACGACGGGGGCGGCGGCGACTGCCAATGCCGCCGAGACGAGGGTCAACGCCGCGGTGCGCCGCGTTGGTTGAAGTCTGCCGGGAGCGGGCCCGTGCTCACGGTGCCGTAAGTGTGTCATGCGTCCGACGCTAGGGGCGTGACCGTCCCCGGATCACTGGGGGCATGCCCCGGCCGGCACGGGGGCCAGCTCCATCCCGCCCTGCGGGGTGTGGCCGACGGACGCGGTCGACGCAGGCCCTGCTTCGTTACGCTGCGCTGATGCGCACAACAGACGACGTGGTCCCTTCGCTGACGTTCGAGCCGTGGCCGGACGACGAGGGGGAGGCGAGCGTGGCGCTGGCCGCGCTGGGGCCTGCGGCTGACTTGGCGATGAGCCAGGGCCGAATGGTCCTGGGCAGAGAAGAGGACGGCGACGTTGTGTGCCGTGCACGAGTGATCCGCGACAGCTTCACGGGGGAACTGGCGGGGGTCGCGGGCTTCCGTCGCTTCCCCGGCCTCCCCGAGGCCCGCCTGGTGTGGACGTACGTCGAGATCGTCCCACGGCTGCGGGAGCGCGGCCTGGGGTCAGCCGCTCTGGCCTACGTGGCGAGGCTGACGAGCGGTATGGGGCTGAGCCCGTGGGGAAAGGCGGTCACCGGCTCCCCGGGTCACCGCTGGATGACCGGCCGCGGTTTCCCCCGCCAACGCCGTAATCGAACGTTTCGGGTGTGCCCCCGGACGATCGGCCCTGTGGAGCACGGCTACGCGATCGAGTGGTATGAGGGGCCCACCTGGTCACCGGACGACGTCATGCAGGCGTGGTGGGACTTCCTCGACGCCCGGGACTGGCCCCACCCCACCTCGCCGACGCCGATGAATGAGGAGCGCCGGGCCTTCTACTGCGAGAGCTACTCGCCTCTCGTGGCGGCCCGCCGCCCCGGCGGCACCGTCGCCGGCATCGGCTTCCTCGATGAATTCCCCGGTGACGACGGTGATTTCTCCGGTGGGCCCGTGGACCCCTCCGACCCCGAGGGGCGCGCCATCGTCGCGGCTCTGCTGGCGGCGTGCGCGGAGCACCTGCCGGTGCAGAGCCTCCTGCTCGAACTCAGTGACAGTGATGGCGAGGACGTCGTCTCCTTCGTCGCGGACCACGCCGTGGACGTCCTGAACGACATGGTCGTGTGCGCGAGGGCCTGACCGACGAGGCCGCCCGGCCGTCAGCTCCCACCACATTGGTGGAGCCACCGCGTCGCGGGCACCGAGGGCACCCGCGCGCCGAGCGAGGAACGTTCAGCCGGCAGGCCGGGCCTCCCGGATTTTTTCGTTGAGGTGCTGGCGTGCGGCGTCCACGTTGATGACGGTGTCTGACGTCATGGCCGTGGTCAGGTCGGCGCAGGCCTGGGCGGCTGCTGCGGCGCGGGGCAGTATCAGGTTTTCGTAGGCGCGGACGGCCTGGTCGAGGTCGTCGTGGGAGGCGATGGCCGTCGCCAGGTCGGTGCCGTCGAGCATGGCGAGGTTCGCGCCGATGCCGTAGGGCGGCATGAGGTGGGCGGCGTCGCCCAGCAGCGTGATGCCGGGTACATGGGTCCAGGTGTGTCCGACGGGCAGGACGTGCTGGGGCCTGCTGACGAAGCCGCCGTCGGAGTTGCGGAGGAGACCGAGCAGGCCGTCGTGCCAGCCGTCGAGCCTTCCCAGCAGGTGTTCGCGGACCGCTGCGGAGTCCTCGAAGTCCAGGCCGGCGCGGACGTGCCAGTCGTGCGGTGCCTCGAAGCCGGTGTAGACGCGGACGTGGCCGCCGCTGTTCCGTTGGGCCAGCAGCGTGGTGCCGGCGGACTTCGCGGCCAGGGTGCCGTTTCCGATCAGGTGCGCCAGTGCGGGGTGACGCGTGTCCACGTCGTCGAGGTAGGTCTCGACCAGCGTCTGGCCCGTGTAGGCGGGGGTTGCCCCGGAAAGGGCCGGACGGATCCGCGACCACGCGCCGTCCGCGCCGACGACCAGGGCGAAGTCCTCGCTCGTGCCGTCAGTGAAGTGCAGACGGGCGGTGCCGTCGCCGGCCCGGGACGCCGAGGCCGCCGGTCGCCCCCAGCGGACGGTGCCGGGAGCCAGGGAGTCCAGGAGCAGGCCGCGCAGTTGGCCGCGGTCGATCTCGGGCGCGGCCACCGTGGCGTCGGCGGGCAGCTCGTGGTGGACCAACTCGCCGGTGACGGGGTCGAGACCGCGGAGCTCCTGGCCTTCGGGACGGGCCAGGGCGCGGAACTCCTCGACCAGGCCCGCGGCGCGGAGGGCGGCCTGGCCGGTGTCGTGCAGGTCCAGCATGCCGCCCTGCCGGCGGGAGCGGGCGGAGGGCTCTCGTTCGAACACGATGACCGGGAGGCCGTATTGCTGGAGGGTCCGGGCGCAGGTGAGGCCGCCGATACCGGCTCCTACGACGGCGATGGGGCTCAGGGCAGACGTCATGGCACGAGGTCCTTTCGTGGTGCGGGAAGAACCGAACCAGGAAAGCGTATCCAATTCATAAGTGTAGTGACTAGTCTTTTGGAGCGGATGTGCGTCGACGGCATATGCTGGGCCGGTGAGTGAACCCATCGGACGCCGCGAGCGGAAGAAGGCCCGGACCCGCCAGGCCCTGGCCGACGCCGCGCTCTGTCTCTTCCTCGAACGCGGCTACGACGCCGTCAGCGTCAAGGACGTCGCCAACGCCGCCGACGTGGCGGTGACCACCCTGTTCAAGCACTTCCCCAGCAAGGAGGCGCTGGTCTTCGACCTCGACGCCGACGTCGAGGCGGCCCTGGTGTCGGCGGTGCGCGACCGGACGCCCGGTCAGTCGATCCCCGCCGCCCTGCGCGACCACGTCCTGGAGCGGGCGGTCCGGATCGTCGCGGATGAGCGGGCGGCCGGGATGCGGCGGATGGTCGAAGAGACCCCGGCACTGAGCGAGTACGCCCGCCGCATGTGGGTGCGCCACGAGACCGCCCTCGCGCACGCCATCGCCGAGGAGTGCGGTGCCCCGGCCGACGACCTCGCCTGCGCCGCGCTGGCCCGGTTCGCGCTGGAATCCGGCCGGCTGGTCCAGCGGCACGCCGACCCGCACGAGGCCGCGGACGTGATCTTCGGCCTGCTCGAAGAGGGCTGGACGGCCCGGCGGCCCGCACCCGACTGAGCGACCAACGGGCGACAACGTCGGCTACGGAGCCGGCGTTCGCCCATACGTGAGAACTGCGGCCCCCGCGCCCGCCCTCAACGCTCCTCGTGATGCCGGTGCCGCCCGGGATGCCGCAGGTGCATCCACACGTTCCGGGCCCGGCGGCCCGCCTCGGTGCGGCTGCGGGCGACCAGCCGCTGCGCCTGCTCCGGCGTCTCCACCATCGGGCCCGAGCCGCGCAGCGGCTTGCCCGCCGTCTCGTGCAGGAAGAGCGCCGAGCAGAAGCCGATGACGCCCGCACCCATCAGGTAGTAGGCCGGCACCATCTCGTCGCCGGTGCTCTCCAGCAGCGCCGAGGCGACCAGCGGCGTGGTGCCGCCGAAGAGCGAGACGGAGATGTTGTACGACACCGACAGCGCGCCGTAGCGCATCCGGGTGGGGAAGAGCGCCGGCAGGGTGGCCGCGGAGGTGCCGGCGAAGACCACCAGCAGCAGCCCGAGCACGGCGCAGCCGAGCGCCGGCAGCAGCACGCCGCCGGCCCGGATCAGCAGCAGCGCCGGCGCGGCCAGGGCGACCAGCGCGGCGCTGCCGGCCATGAACAGCGGGCGCCGCCCCCAGGTGTCCGAGCGGCGGCCCACGGTGGTGATGGTCAGGGCGACGAGGATCATCGTGCCCAGGACGAGCAGCTGTGCGGTGGTGGGGTTCTGACGCAGCGTCTCGGTCATGAACGTCGGCAGGTAGGACGTCACGACGTAGTTGGTGACGTTGTAGACCACCACCAGGCCCATGCAGATCAGCACGGCGTGCCAGTGCCCGGTGAAGATCTCCTTCAGCCGCCCGTGCCCGGACTGCCGGGCCTCCTCGGCGCCGGCCAGTTCCGCCGCGCTCTCCGCGCTCTCCGCCTCCGCGCGGAAGGCGGGCGTCTCCTCCAGGCGCATGCGCATGTACAGGCCGATCAGCCCGAGCGGCCCGGCCACCAGGAACGGCAGCCGCCAGCCCCAGCCGGTCATACCGTCGCTGCCCAGGGCCGCGGTGAGCACGGTCACCAGGCCCGAGCCGAGCGCGTAGCCGACGAAGGTGCCGAAGTCGAGCCAGCTGCCGAGGACCCCCCGGCGCTCGTCCGGCGCGTATTCGGCGATGTACGTGGTGGCCCCCGCGTACTCGCCGCCGGTGGAGAAGCCCTGCACCAGCCGGCACGCGAGCAGCAGGACGGGCGCGGCGACGCCGACCGTGGCGTACGCGGGCAGCAGACCGACCGCGAACGTGCTGACCGCCATCATGATCATCGTGGCGGCGAGCACCTTCTGCCGTCCGATGCGGTCGCCCAGCGGGCCGAAGACCAGGCCGCCGAGCGGGCGCACCACGAAGGCCGCGGCGAAGGTGGCGAAGGCGGCGATCACCTGGGTGCCGGAGGAGCCGGAGGGGAAGAAGACCTTGCCGAGCGTGGCCGCCATATAGGCGTACACCCCGAAGTCGAACCACTCCATCATGTTCCCCAGCGCCGCGGCGGAGACGGCGCGGTGGACCTCGGGGCGGTCCGTGACGGTGACGTCCTCGATGGTCAGCATCTTCTTGCGGCGCCGCAGCAGGGTCCTGAGCATCCGGTCGGTGGCCGACGTGCCGCCGCGCTGCGGGGCGCCGCGCCCGGGCGTCGTCCTCTTCGGGAATCTTCTGCGATCGGCGCTCAATGCTCCACCTGCAGGGTCGGGGGCGGGGTGCGGGAGGCCGGCGGCTCGTCGGACGCTCCCGGCACGGGACCGCTTCTGCCCGGCCGGTCGCACTCCACACGCCCGAGCCGTCAGCGGCGGAAGCGTTACCCGCAGTCACTTCCCTGAATCTTCACACGTGATGAGCGACCCTGCTCTGGTGAGCCTCCTCGGGCCCGGGGCGTTGCTCAGGCCCCCGGCAGGGCTCAGTGGGTTTCCGTTGTTGCCCTGCCGGATGTCGCCCTGCCGGAAACTGTGCAAGCCTGATGTGGGGAGCAGTCGGGCGATTTCATGCGCGGGGGCGAGAGGCAAGCGCCATGAGTTATCCCTCCAGCGAATCCAACGAATCCCGTGCGTTCCACGAGGCCTACGCGGCTGCCGGTGAGCCCGGTGAGCCCGGTGAGCCTGGTCAGTCCGGTGAACCCCGTGCCCAGGACCCCACCGGCATCCCCACCGGCCTGACCATGCTGGCCGATGCCGGCTGGCAGGTGCTGGTGAGCGCCGGCGTGTTCTCGATCGCCCTCGGAGCCGTCGTCCTGGCCTGGCCGGAGGCGAGCCTGACGGTGGTCGGCGTGCTGTTCGGCATCTATCTGCTGGCCACGGGTGTCTTCCAGCTGGCGGGCGCCTTCGGCAGCCACGTTCCGGGGCACATGCGTGCTCTGGGGTTCGTCAGCGGCGGGCTCTGCGTGCTGCTGGGACTGGTGGCCTTCCGCGGGCCCGCGCAGTCGGTGCTCCTGCTCGCGCTGTGGATCGGGTTCGGCTGGCTGCTGCGCGGCTTCATGCTGATGGGCGTGGCCCTGTCCGTCCCGGCGCTTCCCGCCCGTGGCTGGCAGGTCTTCCTCGGCATCGTCAGCGTCCTGGCCGGAATCGTGGTGATCACCTCGCCCTTCGCGTCGATCGCCGTCCTCACCATGGTCGTCGGCATCATGCTGATCGTCATGGGAGTGATCGAGGTCGGGCACGGCATCCGGTTGCGCACGCGCCTCGGAAAGCTTTCCGCGCCCGGCGCGCAGCGGAGCAGCCGGGGCGGCCGCGGCCACCGGTGGCACCCCCACCCGCAGCACTGACGGCGGCAGTTGTGACCCGCCACCGGACGCGCGCGGCCGCCACCCCTCAGTGGGGTGGCGGCCGCGCCGCGGGTCACCGGGACCGGATCAGTGCACCGGTGCCGGGTAGGTCGGGTACTCCACGCCGGACACGTGCTGGACGACGCGGATGACCTGGCACGAGTAGCCGAACTCGTTGTCGTACCAGAGGTAGAGGATCGCGTTGTCGCCGTCGACCTTGGTGGCGCCGGCGTCGACGATCGAGGCGTGCCGCGAGCCGACGAAGTCCATGGACACGGCGTCGGGGGCGGTGGTGAAGTCGATCTGGCGCTTCAGCGGCGAGTTCAGGGAGACGTCGCGGAGGTATTCGAGGACCTCCTCGCGGGTGGTCTCGCGGCCCAGGCGCAGGCTCAGGATCGCGATCGAGACGTCCGGGACGGGGACGCGGATCGAGCTGCCGGTGATCGGCGCCTTGAGGTCGGGAAGCGCCTTGGCGACGGCCGAGGCGGCGCCGGTCTCCGTGATGACCATGTTCAGCGGCGCGGAGCGGCCGCGGCGGTCGGCCTTGTGGTAGTTGTCCAGCAGGTTCTGGTCGTTGGTGAACGAGTGGACGGTCTCCACGTGGCCGCGCAGCACGCCGTACTCGTCGTCCATCGCCTTCAGCGGCGGGACGATCGCGTTGGTGGTGCAGGAGGCGCAGGACAGGATCTGCTCGTCCGGCTTGATCGTGTCGTGGTTGACGCCGTGGACGATGTTGGGGACGTCGCCCTTGCCGGGCGCGGTCAGGACGACCTTGTCGATGCCGGGGCGCAGGTGCTTGGAGAGGCCCTCGCGGTCGCGCCACTTGCCGGTGTTGTCGATGAGGATGGCGTCCTTGATGCCGTACGCCGTGTAGTCGACCTCGGACGGGTCGTTGGCGTAGATCACCCTGATCGCGTTGCCGTTGGCGACGATCGTGTTGTTCGCCTCGTCGACGGTGATCGTGCCCTGGAACTGGCCGTGGATGGAGTCGCGCCGCAGCAGCGAGGCGCGCTTGACCACATCCTCGGCGGCCCGGCCGCCGCCCGGTCGGACGACGATGGCGCGCAGCCGCAGGCCGTTGCCCGAGCCCGCCTTCTCGATGAGGAGCCGGGCCACGAGGCGGCCGATGCGGCCGAACCCGTAGAGGACGACGTCGCGGCCCTCGCAGCCCTCGATCTTGTTGGCGCCCGTGGCGCCGGCGACGGCCTCGGCGGTGAAGGCCTCCACCGTCAGACCGCGGTCGTCGGTCTTGTAGGTGGCGGCGAGCATGCCGATGTCGATCTGGGAAGGGCCGAGGTCGAGCGTGGTCAGCGCCTGCAGGAACGGCAGCGTCTCGGTGACCGAGAGCTCCTCGCCGGCTATCTGCCGGGCGAATCGGTGGGTCTTCAGGATGCTGACCACCGACTTGTTCACCAGGGAGCGGCTGTGGAGGAGGACCGTGACGTCCTGCTCGCGGTGCAGCTTCCCGATGATCGGGATCATCGACTCCGCGATCTCCTCGCGGTTCTTCCAGTCAGTGAACGAGTCGTCGTTGACAGTCACAGGCTTTTCTCTTTCGAGCTAGGCAGCGCTCACATGCTAACCCCATGTCATTTTGATCGTTCAAGGGGTGTCGTCGGCGGCCGGGCGAAGCCTGCCCGTGAGCGTGAGAAAGGCGACGAACGCAATCAAAACCACCCAGCCGGGCCACCCGCTGATGCCGATCGTCACACTCGCCGAGCTGACGAACGCGTGGCCGATCACGGGTGGGCACGACCGAGCCGGAGCGCAGGCAGGCGCAGACAGGTGAGGACGGGCGGCACGTGGGAGAGGCCGGTGGCGGAGGTCGGTCACATTTCCCCTGCGCCACGAGTCATAGGGGTAACAGCATTCGACGGAAGGCACGGAAGGTACCGCTTCGATGATCGGAAAGCCCCTCGCACGCGCCGCAGTTCCCCTGGCGGCGGCCCTGCTCGCCCTGGCTCCTTCGGCCGCCCCGGCCGCCCCGGCCGCGGACCGGAATCAGCCTTCCGGGCAGCAGCCCTCAGGGCCGCGGCCGTGGACCGCCGCCTGGACGGCCGCTCCCCAGGCCCCCGCGCACACCGACTGGTATCCCAACTGGTCGGAGGCGGGCTTCGAGAACCAGACCGTGCGCCAGGTGATCCGGGCCGGCGCAGCGGGAAGCGAGCTGCGCGTGCGGCTCTCCAACGCCTACGGCAAGACGCCGCTGCGGCTGGCCGGCGCCACCGTCGCCCTGTCGGACGGGGGAGCCGCCGTACGGCCCGGGACGGTGCGCCCGCTGCGCTTCGGGGGCGCGGGCAGCGTGGCGGTCCCGGCAGGCGGGGAGCTCGTGAGCGATCCGGCGGCCCTCCCCGTCGAGGCCTTCGGGAAACTCGCCGTCACCCTGTACTTCCAGGCCCCGAGCGGCCCGGCCACGTTCCACAACCTCGCCCTGACCGGCTCGTACCGGGCGGCCGGGGACCACAGTACGGACGTCTCCGCGGGTGCGTTCACCGAACCGCCGAGCCTGTCCTGGTACTACCTGGCCGGGGTCGACGTGAAGGGCAGCCCTCGCGGCAGGGGCAATACGGTCGTCGCCTTCGGTGACTCCCTCACCGACGGCTACGGCTCGGACTTCGGCGCCGACAACCGCTACCCGGACGTGCTGGCCGAGCGCCTCGCCGCGGCCGGCAGCCCGCGCACCGTCGTCAATGCGGGCATCGGCGGCAACAAGCTCCTCAACGGCTCCGACTGCTTCGGCGAGAGCGCCCTGGCGCGCTTCCGGCGCGACGCCCTCGACCGGACGGACGTGGGCACGGTCGTTCTCCTGGAGGGCACCAACGACATCGTCCAGCCCGACGATCCCGGCCGCTGCACGACGCCCGCCCCGAAGGTCACCTCCCAGGACATCACGGGAGGCCTCCGGCAGCTCATACGCGAGGCCCGCGCACGCGGCGTCCGGGTCCTCGGCGCGACCATCCCGCCGTACCAGGGCTACGGGCACTGGACCGAGCGCGGCGAGCGGGTGCGCAACGAGGTCAATCAGTGGATACGCACCAGCGGTGCCTACGACGGCGTCGTGGACGTCGACCGCGCCGTGGCCGACGGCCCCAGGATCAGGAAGGAGTTCGCCTTCACCGACGGCATCCACCTCAACGGCGCGGGCTACCGGGCCGTGGCCGAGGCCGTGGACCTCGACCGGCTGTGACCTACGGCGCTCCGGGCCGGATTCCGTACGGGCCGGGCTCAGACTCCGGCCTTGGTTCCAGCTCCGGCCTTGGTTCCAGCTCCGGCCTTGGTTCCAGCACCGGCCCTGGTGCCGACTCCGGCCCAGGTTCCGGCGCCGGCGCCGGCCCAGGTTCCGGCGCCGGCGCCGTCACCGACTCCAGGTCCGGTCCCGGCACGGGCGCCGATTCCGATTCCGACTCCGGATCCGGTCCCGGCCTCGGTCCCGGTTCCTTCAGTGCCCTGCCGCCCTTCCGCCGGCGCACCAGCCAGCCCGCGAGCACCGCGATGCCCGCCAGTGCGTAGGCCACGGTGCCGAGGAGGCCGGAGTCGTCGACCGCCCGGCCTCCCACGTACTTGGCCGCCCCGGCCATGGCGACGCCGAGCCACTCCCAGCGTCCGTCGAGCGCGACGAGGGCGATCAGGAGCAGGGCGTACCAGGAGTATCCGGGGGTGGTGAGGAGGAACGCCGCCCCGGTCACCAGGAGCGCGCTCCGCCAAGGCCGTCCGGGGTCTCCCCGCCGCAGCACGTACGCCACCACGGCGGCGCAGAGGACCAGGACCGCGGGCTGGGACCAGGAGGCGGGCAGGACCAGCCGGAGGAGGGCGTAGCGGTTCTTGACGGTGGGGTCGTCGTAGCCCTCCTCCTCGGCGTAGCCGCCGAGGTAGCCGAGGACCGAACCGTGGGAGATCAGGAGGTACGGCAGGTAGCCGAGGCCGACGACCGCCGCCGCGGGCAGCAGCACGGCGAGGGAACGGCGGAGCGGGCGCGGCGGCCCCTCGCCACCGGCGGCGCCGTCGGGCCGGCGGGGCCGGGGCGCCGCCGCCCCCGCGAGCGCTCCCGGGAGGACGACCGCCGGCAGCAGCTTGGTGGCGATCCCCGCGCCGATCAGGGTGCCGCCGCGGACCCGGTGCGCGCGGACCGCCGCCAGGCCTGCGACCGCGAACAGCACGCCGAGCACGTCGACATGAGCGTTGTTGACGGCCTCGGCGGCGACCGCCGGGCACCACGCCCAGTACGCGGCCCGGTGGGCGCGGCCGCGGCGGCGCAGGACGGCCAGGAGCAGGGCCGAGACGGCGACGGACAGCACCGCACCGCCCACTTGGAAGGGCTTGTGCCGGGCGTCCGCGGGCGAGAGCGCGTGGACGAGGAGGAAGTACCCCTCGGCCACGGGCGGGTAGATCGTGTGCACGGAAGGGCGGTTGATGAGCGTGCAAGTGGCGACGGCGGTGCCGGACGGGGCGGCGGCCGGAGCGCCTTCCGCGGCCGCCACCCCGAACCGCTCGGGCCGTTCGCATTCCGTGCCCCGCGGGAACAGCCGGTCGTCGCGCAGCCGGGACAGTGCGGGGTCGCCGGGCACGTGGTCGTACGGCGAGATGCCCGCGGCCTGGACCCGGCCGTCCCAGACGTAGCGGTAGACGTCGGAGCTGGTACGGGGTCCGGCGACCAGGCCGGCGGCGGCGACGGCCACGGAACCCGCCAGCACCAGCGGTGCCACGTGGCGGGCCGGTACGTGCCGCAGGGCCCACGCCGCCGCGCCGAACAGCGCCCAGGCCAGCGCGTACCAGCCGGCGAGCGCGGCGGGATCGGTGACGTAGGCGTCGCTGCGGACGGCCCGCACCAGGACCGCGGTGAGCGCGGCGAGTGCGGCCGTGGTGACGGCGGTCATGACGGCGGGGCGGCGGGGGAGGGCGATCACCCGGCCAGCCTGGCACCGGGGCGGGCGGATGACGTCCCGGCCGGGGCGAACGTCCGCGTTCCGTAAGGACTCCGCACCCCCTTCCCGGCCCCCGCTCGCGTTCTGATGAAGGCATGAAACTCCCCCTCCGCCTTCCCGGGCCCCCGTCCCTCCCCATTTCCTTCTCGGGGAGGCTGCACGACGCCCGTACGGCCACGGCCGTCGGCCGCCTGCTCGGCGCGGCGGTCGCGGTGTGCTTCGTGACCGGGCTGGTCAGCCACGTCCTGCAGCACCCGCCGGCTCTGCTCGCGAACAGCCTTCCCAGCCGCCCCTCCTGGGGCTACCGGTTCAGTCAGGGGCTGCACGTCGCGAGCGGGATCGCGGCCGTCCCCCTGCTGCTGGTGAAGCTGTGGACGGTCTACCCGCGGCTCTTCGCCGGGCCGCCCGCGCGCTCGGTGCGGCACGCCCTGGAGCGGCTGTCCGTCGCGGTGCTGGTCGCGTCGGCGCTCTTCGAGCTCTTCTCGGGGCTGTTCAACACCGCGCAGTGGTATCCGTGGCCGTTCTCCTTCGTGCCCGTGCACTTCGCCGTCGGATGGCTGCTCATCGGGTCGCTGCTCCTGCACGTGGCGGTCAAATTGCCGGACATCGCCGCCCATTGGAGGCGCCGCTCGCCCGGGACGCTGTCCCTCCCCGCCGAGGACGCGACCGACCGGCGGTCGCTGCTGGTCGCCACGGGCGCCGCCGTCGGAGCGGTGACGCTCACCACCGTGGGCCAGTCCCTGACGCCCCTGAAGAGCCTGGACCTCCTGGCCCCGCGCCACCCGGACCACGGCGAACTGGGCCTGCCCGTCAACCGCACCGCCGCCCGCGCGGGAGTGACCGCCGAGTCCGTGCGCGGCTGGCGGCTGCATGTCGGGGGCCCGCGACCGTACGAGATCACCCTGGACGAACTGCGCGCCATGCCGCAGCGAGAGGTCATCCTGCCGATCGCCTGTGTGGAGGGGTGGAGCCGGTCGGCGCGCTGGACGGGCGTACGGGTGCGCGACCTGCTGGACCGTGCGGGCGCCCCGGAAGGGGCCCTGATCCGGGTCACGTCACTGGAGCGGCACGGTGCCTACCGGGTGATGGTCATGCCGCACACGTACGCCCGCGACCCCCTCACACTGCTGGCCGTGCGCCTCAACGGGGAGGAACTCCCGCCCGACCACGGGTATCCGGCCCGGATCATCGCCCCGAACAGGCCCGGCGTCCTGCAGACCAAGTGGGTGTCCCGGATGGAGGCGCTGTGATGCGCGGGGGCCGGGCCCTGCCGGTGATCCGCGCGGTCGCCGGTGCGTGCGGAGTCGCCCTGATGGGGGTGGGCCTGTGGGCCGCGTGGCGGGGCGACGACCCGCAGGACCCGTGGCAGGTCGTGCGGTGGCCGGCCGGCGCGGTGCTCGTGCACGACGGGATCGTCGCCCCGCTGACGCTCCTCGCGGGCCTCGTGGTGGTACGGCTGCGGGCGCGGCGTGCGGTGCGCGGCGGTCTGCTCGTCGCGGCGAGTCTGACGGCGGTGGCTTACCCGGTTGTGTTCCGGCCGGGTGTTCCCCGGAACTCGTCGGTGCTGCCGCTGGATTACGTAGGCAACTGGCTCTTCGTGCTGGCGCTGACAGCCGTGGCGACCGTCGTGACCGCACTCGCAGGGGCGTGGGCGCGGCGGCTGCGGACACGGAAGGGGAGCGACGGGCGGAAGGCGCCGCGGGGCTCGTGACACGAGGGCGGGGCGCCTGCCGGCCGGGCGGGCCGGGGGAGCGCCCCACCACGGTCCGGCCGGCGGCCCGGCGCTCGCGCGGCACAGCCCGGGACGGCGGGCGGCAGGCGCGCCGCGGGGCTCGTGACGCAGCTGTGGGGCCCTCCGCCGGGCGGAGGGCCCCACCAACAGCCGCGCCCCGCTCTCAGCGGCGCAGGGCCACGAACGCGCGCCCGGACACGGCCCACTGTTCCGCTGCGTACCACCCGGCCCGGCTCGCGTAGCGCGTCAGGGCGGTCACTCCGACGCGGGCCCACGGGAAGGGCGGTCCGGTCCGGCCACGCCCGTCGTCGACGCGCACCTCCACACGCTCGTCGACGTCCGCGGCGGCGGCCTCGGCGAGGAGGAGCCCCCCGGGCGCCGTGACACGGGCGACACGTCCGAGCAGTGCGGCGGGGTCGCCGCCGATGCCGACGTTGCCGTCGATCAGCAGCGCCGTGCCCCAGCGCCCCTCGCCGGGGAGGGGGTCGAACACGGACCGGCACAGGGCGGTGCCGCCGCTGCGCCGGGTGCGGTCGACGGCGGCGGGGCTGAGGTCGACACCGAGCACCGGGTGGCCGCGGGCGGCCAGCGCGGTGACGAGTCTGCCGGGGCCGCAGCCGATGTCGATGACAGGCCCGTGGCACCGGTCGAGGACCGTCAGGTCGGAGGGATCGGCTTCCGCACACCACCGTTCGACTTCGAGGGGCAGCATCCAGCCGTCCGTCCGGCGCAGGAACAGCGGCCCCCGTCCGGCGCTCACCGCGTCGGCGTAGGGGTCGCTGCGCCAGGGGGCCGGTATCCGGGCCGGCGGCGTCAGTTCGCGGGTCGGCACGGCCGGCCACCTCCGCCCGGGGAGGGGGAACCCGGCCGCGCACCGGACACCGGCTCCCGCTGCGGCGGCACCCGCCGCCCCAGGCGGTCCACCGCGGCTGCGAAGCGAGTGCCGGGCGCCGCCGCGGCGACGCGCACGGCGTCCGCCGCCGTGTCGACGTCGAGCAGCTCCGGGAGATCCCGGACGCGGAGCCCGGCCGCCACGAGCCGGCGGCGCTGGGCGGCACCGGTCCCGGCCGTGGACATGGGAACGCCGCGCAGCAGACGGGGTTGCGGTTCGGCCAGCCCCAGGGCCCAGAAGCCGCCGTCGGCGGCGGGCCCGAACCAGGCGTCGCAGTCCTGCCAGCCCGCCGGGCCCAGGGCCGGGGCCAGCAGGCCCGCCGTGAGCTGCGGGGTGTCCATGCCGACGAGCAGGGCGGGGCCCGTGCAGGCGGCGAAGGCGGCGGCGAGCCGTTCGTCGAGACCGCCCGCGCACTGCGGCAGGACCTCGAAGCCCGGCGGCAGCCACGGACCGGGCCGGCCGTCCAGGACGAGGACCCGGCGGCGCGCGGGCACGGCCCGTACGGCCCACAAGGTGTCCGTCAGCGCCGCTTCGGCCAGCAGAGCCGCCTCGGCGGGCTCGTACGGCGGGGTGAGGCGCGTCTTGACCCGCCCGGGCAGCGGTTCCTTCGCGATGACGAGCAGGGTCGTCGGCCCGTCCGGGGCCGGGCCCGCGGCGGTGGCCGCGCTCACCCGGCCGTCACCTCCAGCGGCACGGCGGGCGCCCGGAGCACGGCGCGCATGTCCCGCACGGCGCGCCAAGTGCCGCGCCAGGTGCCGGTCACCTTCGAGCGACCGGTACGGGGCAGGTAGGGGACGTCGGTCTCCGTCACCCGCCACCCGGCGTCGGCGGCACGCACCACCATCTCCAAGGGGTAGCCGCTGCGGCGGTCGGTCAGGCCGAGGCCCAGCAGGGCCTCCCGGCGCGCGACGCGCATGGGGCCCAGGTCGTGCAGCCGCAGCCCGGTGCGCCGGTGGAGCATCCGGGCCAGCGCCGCGTTGCCGAGGCGGGCGTGGAGCGGCCACGCCCCGCGCCCCTGCGGGCGGCGGCGGCCGAGCACCAGATCGGCGTCGCCGGCGCGGACCGCCGCCGCGAGGCCGGGCAGCAGGCCGGGGTCGAGCGAGGCGTCGCAGTCGCAGAAGCACACGAGATCGGCCTCGGCGGCGGCCAGTCCGGCGTGGCACGCCGCGCCGAAGCCGCGGCGCGCCTCGTGGACGACGGTCGCACCGAGGGAACGGGCCAGGTCCGCCGAGCCGTCGCGGGAGCCGTTGTCGACGACGATGGCCCGCCAGCCGGCGGGCACCCGGGCCAGGACCCGGGGCAGGGCCGCCGCTTCGTCGAGACAGGGCAGCACGACGTCCGCGGTGGGAGTGGTGGAGTGAGTCACGATGCTCACCCTACGGAGCAAATTCCGGCATTTCGGACGCCGGATCCTTACGAAACGAGGACGCCGATCCGCGGAGGGGGAGGCCCGGCCCCGCCGTCTCCCGGCCGGTGCGAGGCTGGAGGCATGCACAACGAATCTCCCGCCCGTGTCCTCGTCGTCGACGACGACCCGACCGTCGCCGAGGTCGTCTCCGGCTACCTCGGCAGGGCCGGCTTCGCCGTCGACCGGGCCGCCGACGGCCCGGCGGCGCTGGAGCTCGCCGCCGCCGTGCGACCCGACCTCGTCCTGCTCGACCTGATGCTGCCGGGCATGGACGGCCTGGAAGTCTGCCGCAGGCTGCGGGCCGGGGGACCCGTACCCGTGATCATGCTGACGGCGCGGGGCGACGAGGAGGACCGCATCCTCGGGCTGGAGATCGGCGCCGACGACTACGTCACCAAGCCCTTCAGCCCCCGGGAGCTGGTGCTGCGCGCGGAAGCCGTGCTGCGCCGGGCCCGGTCCCGGGCCGACGTGCCGCCGCCCGCCCCGGCGCTGCGCGCCGCCGGGATCGTCCTCGACCCCGTGGCGCGGCAGGCCACCAAGGACGGCGCGGCGCTCGCCCTCACCCTCCGTGAGTTCGACCTCCTCGCCTTCCTGCTGCGGCACCCGGGGCGGGCCTGCGGGCGCGAGGAGCTGATGCACAAGGTGTGGGGCTGGGAGTTCGGGGACCTGTCCACCGTGACCGTGCACGTCCGACGGCTGCGCGCCAAGATCGAGGACGACCCGGCCCGGCCGCGCTTCATCCGGACGGTGTGGGGCGTCGGTTACCGCTTCGATGCCGATGCCGATGCCGATGCCGATGCCGATACCGGGGACGGGGACGGTGGCGGCTCCGATGCCGATACCGGGACCGCCGGCACCGTGCGCGATGAAGAGGCCGGGACCGATGCGTGACATCGTGCTGATCGCCCTCTACGCCCTCGCCGGAGCGACCGCGGCCGGAGCGCTCGGCGCGCTCGCCCTGCGGCTGCTCCGGCACCGCTCGGTCGCCGTGTCCCTGACGGTCGTGGCCGCCGTGTCGGTGACGGCGATGCTGGCCGGAACGCTGACCGTGGCCTGGGCGATGTTCCTGTCCTCGCACGACCTGACCGTCGTGACGACGGTGTGCGCCATGGCCGCCGTGGTCTCCCTGGCCACCGCGCTGCTGCTCGGCCGCTGGGTCGTGGCCCGCAGCAACGCCCTGACCCTGGCCGCGCGGGACTTCGGCCGCAGCGGCAGCTTCGCGGCCCCGGACGGCAACGCCACCGCCGAACTGGCCGCGCTCGGGCGGGAACTGGCCGCCACCAGCGCCAAACTGGAGGAGTCCCGGGAACGGGAGCGCGCCCTCGACGCCTCGCGCCGCGAACTCGTGGCCTGGATCTCGCACGACCTGCGCACCCCGCTGGCCGGGCTGCGCGCCATGGCGGAGGCCCTGGAGGACGGCGTCGTCGAGGACCCGGCGCGGTACCACCGGCAGATCCGCACCGAGACCGACCGGCTCAACGGGATGGTGAGCGACCTCTTCGAGCTCTCCCGCATCCACGCGGGCACGCTCTCCCTCAGCCCGAGCCGGATGTCCGTGTACGACCTGGTGGGCGACGCCCTCGCCGGGGCCGAGCCGCTGGCCCGCGAACACGGCGTCCGTCTGGTCGGGGAGAACCTCGGGGAAGAGGCGGACGGCGTGCCCGTCGAGGTCGACGGCCGGGAGATGACCCGGGTCCTGGGCAACCTCCTGGTCAACGCCATCCGCCACACACCCGCCGACGGCACCGTCGCGATCGCCGCGCGGCACGAGGAGGCGACGGACACGGTCGTCCTGTCCGTCACCGACGCCTGCGGCGGCATCTCCGAGGAGGACCTGCCCCGCGTCTTCGACACGGGCTGGCGGGGCTCCGAGGCCCGCACGCCGCCCGCGGGCGCGGGCCTCGGCCTGGCGATCGTGCGCGGCATCGTCGAGGCCCACGCGGGACGCGCGACGGTCTGCAACGTGCGGGGCGGCTGCCGGTTCGAGGTCGTCCTGCCGGCAGCGCCGTAGCGCCTGCCTCAAGCCCACGGCAGCCCGGGCACCGGCACGAGGCCGGTGCCCGGGCTCGCGCGTCACCCGCTCGCCGGCCGCCGCTGCGGGGCGTGCGCGAACTCCGCCATGCCCGCCGCGAAGTCCACCTGCGGACACCAGCCGAACTCCTCGCGGAGCCGCCGCGAGGTCGCCGTGATGTGCCGGACGTCCCCGAGCCGGAACTCGCCGGTGACCACGGGGTCCGGCCCGCCGCGGGCCCCGCTCAGGGCTCGGGCCATGTCACCGATCGTGCGGGGCGTGTCGCTCCCGCAGTTGTACGTCCGCGAGCTTCCCGCGGGACGGGCGCCGAGCCCCTCCAGCGCGAGGACGTTCGCCATGGCCACGTCGCGGACGTGCACGAAGTCCCTGCGCTGGCGCCCGTCCTCGAAGACGCGCGGCGCCTCGCCCCGCGCGAGGGCCGAGCGGAAGAACGAGGCGACACCCGCGTACGGGGTGTCGCGCGGCATCCCCGGCCCGTAGACGTTGTGGTAGCGCAGCGACACGGCACGGCCGCCCGTCATCCGCGCCCACGAGGACGCCAGGTGCTCCTGGGCGAGCTTCGTCGTCGCGTACACGTTGCGCGGGTCGGCCGCGGCGTCCTCGCCGACGAGCCCCGGCGCGAGCTGCCTGCCGCAGCGCGGGCACAGGGGCTCGAAGCGGCCCGCTTCGAGGTCCCCGGCCCGCCGGGGCCCGGGGCGGACGGGGCCGTGCTCCGCGCAGTCGTAGCGCCCCTCGCCGTAGACCACCATGGACCCGGCCAGGACGAGACCGCGCACCCCGGCACCGGCCATCGCCGCCAGCAGCACGGCCGTGCCGTGGTCGTTGCAGCTCACATAGGCCGGAGCGTCGGCGAAGTCCTTGCCCAGACCGACCATCGCCGCCTGGTGACAGACGGCGTCGACACCGCGCAGCGCCCGAGCGGCACCGGCGGGATCGCGTACGTCGGCCTCGCACCAGGCCACGCCCTCGGGCACGGGAGGCCGCACCGGGTGGGCGGCGGGCAGCAGGGCGTCGAGGACGACGGGGTCGTGCCCCCGGGCGAGCAGGGCGGAAACGATGTGCGAGCCGATGAAGCCCGCTCCTCCGGTGACGAGTACGCGCATGCGTCCGACGTTAGGGCCGCCGGCGGCCACCCGGCCCGGCTGCGCGCGGTACGTCACCACTCCGTAAGAAGCCTTGCCCACCGGCCCGTACGCTCCTCAGTTCTGCGTCAGTACCTCCCGGAGCACGGCCGCCGCGCTGATGTCGCGGCTCTTGGTCGCGGTCAGCAGGGTGAGCGTGCCGTGCCCGGACAGCTCCCTGAGGTGCCGGAGAGCGGCCTCGTGGGGTTCGTCGCGGAGTTCGGTGCGGTAGCGGCGGGCGAACTCCTCGAAGCGGGCGGGGTCGTGCCCGTACCACTTGCGCAGCCCGGTGGAGGGCGCGACGTCCTTGCACCACTCGTCCAGCGCGGCCGCTTCCTTGCTCAGCCCGCGCGGCCAGATGCGGTCGACGAGCACCCGGCTGCCGTCCGCCTCTCCGGGCGGATCGTAGACCCTCCGCATCTGCACCCGCCGTGACCGCGCCATGAGCCCATCGTCGTCGCCGGGCGGCCGGAACGCACCCGGAGCGGCGGCGCGGCGGACCGGCAGGGCAATTCCTTTGCCCGGCCGCAGGATCGGAGGAAGGATCGGCTCCGGGGACGGGACCGTCGCCCCACGACGCGACAAGGAGTAAAGGACGCATGCCGGAAACCTCGTTCCAGGGCCAGGACGTCGACACCGCACGACCCGCCTCCGCCGCCTATCTCGTCATCGGCATCCCGGGGTCGGGGAAGAGCTCGGTGTCGGCGGGGCTGGCCCGCCGGTTCGCCCTCGGCGCGCACATCGAGGGCGACCACCTCCAGGAACTGATCGTCGCGGGAGGCCGCCTGCCCTCGCCGGAGGCGGACCTCGAAGCCGACCGCCAGCTGCTGCTGAGGGCCCGCAACGCGTCGGTCCTGGCGCGTAGTTTCCATGCCGCGGGCGTCGTCCCGGTCATCGACGACGTCGTCGTCCGGCGCGCACACCTCGACTTCTACCTGGAGCACCTGAAGGACCTGCCGCTGCGCCTGATCGTCCTCGCGCCGTCGGCGGAGGTCGTCGCCCGGCGGGTGGCCGAGCGGGACAAGGTGCTGGCGGACGACTGGTCGTTCCTGGACGAGGCGATGCGCACCGAGCTCGGCGGCCGGGGCACGTGGTTCGACACCTCCCGGATGACCCTGGAGGAGACGGTCGACGCCGTCCTGGCGAAGGGCTGATGGTCCAGCATCCCGGCAGCGAAGACGATGGGACATCTTCTGAAGATCCAGGGATATTCATCGGCTCATTCGATCTCCCTAACGTGGGGTGCACAACAGGAACCCACCAGGGAGAGACCCACCATGCGCGCT
Source organism: Streptomyces roseoverticillatus (assembly GCF_000719265.1). Lineage (GTDB taxonomy): Bacteria > Actinomycetota > Actinomycetes > Streptomycetales > Streptomycetaceae > Streptomyces > Streptomyces roseoverticillatus. Next base: position 298,613 of record NZ_JOFL01000006.1, read on the forward strand.
GTCATCCAGAAGTCCTTCGGAGGCCCCGAGGTCCTGGAGGTCGCCGAGATCGACCGTCCCACCCCGCTTCCCGGGGAGGTCCTCGTCCGGGTCCGCGCCAGTTCCGTGAACCCGGTGGACGTGGGCGTCCGGTCCGGTGCCTACCCGCTGCTCGGCGAGCCGCCCTTCGGGGTCGGCTGGGACATCTCCGGCGTCGTCGAGGAGGCCGGCGCCGGGGCCCGCTTCCGGCCGGGGGACGAGGTGTACGGCATGCCGTTCTTCCCGCGCGCCGCCACGGCCTACGCCGAATACGTCGCCGTGCCCTCCCGCCAGGTGGCCCGCAAGCCCGCGACCCTGGACCACGTGCACTCCGCCGCCCTCCCGCTCGCCGCGCTCACGGCCTGGCAGGGCCTGGTGGACGCCGCGGGGCTCGGCGAGGGGCAGCGGGTGCTGATCCACCGCGCGGCCGGCGGCGTCGGGCACCTCGCCGTCCAGATCGCCAAGGCCCGCGGTGCCCACGTGACCGCCCTGGCGAGCTCCCCCAAGCACGAGTTCGTCCGGGGCCTGGGCGCCGACGAGGTCATCGACTACCGCACCACCGACTACACCGAGGCCGTCAAGGACGCCGACGTCGTCTTCGACTCCTCGTCCGAGGGCGTGCGCGCCCTGTCCGTCCTGCGCCCCGGCGGCACGCTCGTCAGCATCATGGAGCACGGGGACCGGGAGCTCGCCGCCCGGATCGAGGCCGCCGGCCGCCGCTTCGCCGGCATCGCCGTCGAGCCCGACTACGCCTCGCTGGAGGCGATCGCCGCCCTCGTGGACGCCGGCCGCATCCGCCCCCACGTCGCCGGGACGTTCCCGCTCGCCGAGGCGGCCACGGCCCACGAGCGGGTCGCGTCGGGACGGACCCAGGGGAAGATCGTCCTGACCGTCGACTGACCCGTTGACCGGTCTGAGCACGCCGTAGGCTGGGCGCCCGGTGGGAGAGGGGACGGCAGTGGACATCCTGAGCGAGACGCTGGGCTCGATGCGGACCGGCCTGCCCAGGTCCGTCCGCACCCACGGTCGCGCCCCCTGGGGCCTGCGCCTCTCCCCGGTCGCCGGCGCCGGCTTCCACGTGGTCCTCTACGGCACCTGCTGGCTCGTCCCCGAGGGGGACGCGCCGCACGCGCAGCCGATCGCCCTCAGCCCGGGCGACGTGGTCTTCCTGCGCGACGGCCGGGGGCACGTCCTCGCCGACCACCCCTCCACCCCGCCCCAGGAGGCGCAGCCCGCGGAGTTCCGCCCGGGCGCGCCGCTCGGCACGGTCACGATCGGCGCCGACGGCCCCAGCACCAGCCTCCTGTGCGGCCACTACCACCTGGACCAGGGGCGCCCCCACCCCCTGGTGCGGCAGCTCCCCGAGATCATCCACCTGTCCACCCGGCACGGCCGCCACTCCGAACTGTGCGCCGCCGTCCAGCTCCTCGGCTCGGAGCTGGAGAACCCCCGCATCGGATCGGCCGGCATCGTCCCCGCGCTGATCGACTCGCTGCTCCTCTACATCCTGCGCGCCTGGATCGAGGACCAGCCGGCGACGGAGGCCAGGGGCTGGGCCGCCGCGCTCAGCGACTCCGCGGTGGCGCCGGCCCTCGCCGCCGTCCACGAGGCCCCGGCCGCACCGTGGACGGTCGAGTCCCTGGCCGGCCGGGCGGGCCTGTCCCGCGCGGCCTTCTCACGCCGCTTCACCGCCCTCGTGGGCGAGCCGCCCATGGCCTATCTGACCCGCTGGCGGATGACCACGGCCGCCAGGCTGCTGCGCGAGTCCGATGCCCCGCTCGCGACCGTCGCGGCCCGCTCCGGGTACGGCTCCGAGTACGCCTTCGCCAAGGCGTTCAAGCGCGAGTACGGCCAGGCCCCCGGCGGCTACCGCCGCAACGCACGCGCCGTCTGAAATAGGCGGCCTGACAGTACGTTATCGGCCACCTCGGCCGCACTCCCAGATCATGGCATAGCGGATATCGCCACCGCTCCCACCAGCACCGGGCCCGCATCGCGCCGCACGAGTCCCATTCGAGTGATGGCGCAAAAGCGACGGTACGGTCCCAGCCGTCTCGACCAACATCATTACGCGCTGCTTCACTTGCGCGGCAGGAGCCCCATAGCCCGAACGGGCTAATCCGGGGGCTCCTTCTTGACGCACGCGCCCAGACGGACCAGAGGGAAAGGACCGGGATGCCGACCGCAGCGCACCGGCAGCAGCCGGAGCAGCCCGAGCAGCAGGCGGGCCGGGCACAGCTCAGCCTGGGGATCGCCGCTGCGCGGAACCTCGCGACCACCACCAAGACCGCCCCGCAGATGCAGGGCGTCAGCTCGCGGTGGCTGCTGCGCACCCTGCCCTGGGTCGAGGTGAAGGGCGGCACGTACCGCGTCAACCGGCGCCTGGTGTACGAGGTCGGCGACGGCCGGGTCACCTTCGTCCAGGAAGGGGCCGCGGTCAAGGTCGTCCCGGCCGAGCTGGGCGAACTGCCGCTGCTGCGCGGGTTCGACGACGCCGAGGCGCTGCGGGCGCTGGCCGAGCGCTGCCGGCAGGAGGAGTACGAGCCCGGTCAGGTGATCGCCGAACGCGGCCGCACCGTCGACCACGTCTACCTCATCGCGCACGGCAAGGTCGAGAAGGCGGGCACCGGCAAGTACGGCGAGGAGACCCGGCGCGGTGTGCTCGCCGACGGCGGCTTCTTCGGCGGCCGGGCCGTGGCCGCGACGCCCGGCACCTGGGAGTTCACGGCGCGCGCGATGACGGCGTGCACCGTACTGGCCCTGCCCCGTGCCGCGTACGAGGAGGTGGCGGGCCGCAACGAGCGGCTGCGCGCCCACGTCCGCCGGCGCGAGGCCGAGCAGGACCGCCCGCAGAACAAGAAGGGCGAGGCGGAGATCGCCCTCGCCTCCGGGCACACCGGCGCGCCCGTGCTGCCCGGCACCTTCGTCGACTACGAACTCTCCCCGCGCGAGTACGAGCTGAGCGTGGCCCAGACGGTCCTGCGGGTGCACAGCCGCGTCGCCGACCTCTACAACGAGCCGATGGACCAGGTCGAGCAGCAGCTGCGGCTGACCATCGAGGCCCTGCGCGAGCGCCAGGAGTCCGAGCTCGTCAACAACCCCGAGTTCGGCCTGCTGCACAACGCCGACCACAGCCAGCGCATCTCCACCCACTCCGGCCCGCCCACCCCCGACGACATGGACGAGCTGCTGAGCATGCGGCGCGGGACCAAGGCGTTCTTCGCCCACCCCCGGGCCGTCTCCGCCTTCGCCCGCGAGTGCAACAAGCGGGGCCTCGCCTTCGACAGCGCCGACGTGGGCGGCCACGCGGTGCCCGCGTGGCGCGGCGTGCCGATCCTCCCCTGCGGCAAGATCCCCGTCTCGGAAGAAGGCACCTCCTCCATCCTCGCCCTGCGCCTGGGCGAGGCCGAGGAGGGCGTGGTCGGCCTGCGGCAGACCGGCATCCCCGACGAGTACGAGCCCGGCCTGAACGTGCGCTTCATGGGCATCAACGACCAGGCCCTCATCTCCTACCTGGTCAGCACCTACTACTCGGCGGCCGTCCTCGTGCCCGACGCGCTCGGCGTCCTCGAGAACGCCGAGGTCTTCCACACCCCGTCCTGACGGGCACCGCCCCCGGCACAGAGAGAAGAACCGTGTCACTGCTGTCCCGGATCACCGCGCCCACGGCCCGCCACGACGCGGCGCGGCTCGCGGCGGCGCTGCTGGCCCACCAGGGCGTCCCGGCCGCGCCCAGGACGCTCCGCCCGTCCGCCGGGCCGACGGGCCTCGGCACCTCCGCGGCCCGGGTCGCGCCCCGGCGGCCGGCCGCGCCCGCCGCCCCCTCTTCCTCGTACCGCGTCCCGGAGCTGTACTGCCCGCCCGCGCTCCGGGACGACCCGGCCCTCGCCCGGGAGGTCAACGACCGCCTGCTGGCCTGGGCCGGCGAGACCGGCATCTACGACGGACGGCTCGACCGCGTCCGCGCGGCCGGCTTCGGGCGCCTGATGATGCTGGCCCACCCCGACACCGACGACCCGGACCGGCTGCTCGCGGCCGGCAAGTGCGCCCTCGCGGAGTGGGCCACGGACGACTACTACTGCGACGACGGGGCCGGGCCCGAACTCCTGGGCTCGCACCTCGGGCCCGCCTACGCGGCCCTCGACCCCGCGCACCTGCCCGCCCGCTACGCGCTCGCCTGGGAGCGGGAGATGCAGGGCGACCCCGTCCGCGTCGCCCTGCGCTCCGCACTGGGGCACCTGGCCCGCTACGCGGAACCGTCCCAGCTGGCCCGGCTCCGCCACGAGGTCGCCGTCCTCTTCGTCGGCTACGGCCAGGAGGGCTCCTGGCGCTCGCGGGAGTACCTGCCCACCGTCCCCGAATACCTGGCGCACCGGCAGACCAACAGCTTCCTGCCCTGCATCGCGCTGGCCGACGTGGTGGGCGGCTACGCGCTCCCCGCGGCCGAGTACGCCGATCCGCGCGTGCGCCGCGCCGTGACCATGGCCGCCACCGCCGCCACCCTCGTCAACGACCTGTACTCCATGACCAAGGAACACCACGCCACCGGCGTGGAGTTCAACCTGCCGGCCGTGATCGCCGAGCGGGAGCGGTGCTCGCCCCGCGAGGCGATCGAGCGCAGCGCGGAGGTCCACGACGAGCTGGTGCGCAGCTACGAGGCCGAGGCGGCCGCCCTCGCCCTCACCGGCTCGCCGCAGCTGCGCCGCTTCCTCGCGGGGGTGTGGGCCTGGCTCGGCGGCAACCGCGCGTGGCACAGCGGCAGCCCCCGCTACAACAACGCCTGAACCGGCCTCACCTTCCTTGCACGTCCTAAGGAGCACGTCCATGTCCACCGCCCCCGCCCCCGCCCCCGTGCTGCGCACCGCCTACCAGAAGGCCGTCGCCGAGTACTGGAACAACGAGAAGGACCCGGTCAACCTGCAGCTGGGCGACGTCGACGGGCTCTACCACCACCACTACGGGCTCGGCGACTACGACCCGTCCGTCCTGGAGGGCCCCGAGGCCGGCCGCGACGCGCGCATCACCGAGGAGCTGCACCGGCTGGAGTCGGCCCAGGCCGACGTCCTCCTCGACCACCTGGGCCCCATCGCCCCCGAGCACCGCCTGCTGGACGCCGGCTGCGGCCGCGGCGGCACCAGCATCATGGCCAACGCCCGGTTCGGCTGCCGCGCCGACGGCGTCTCCATCTCCCGGTCCCAGGTCGACTTCGCCAACGAGCAGGCCCGCAAGCGCGGCGTGGACGACAAGGTCCGCTACCACTTCGCCAACATGCTGGACACCGGCCTGCCCACCGGCGCCTTCCAGGGCATCTGGAACAACGAGTCCACCATGTACGTGGACCTGTTCGAGCTCTTCGCCGAGCACGCCCGCCAGCTGGCCTTCGGCGGCCGCTACGTCACCATCACCGGCTGCTCCAACGACGTCACGGGCCTGCGCTCCAAGGCGGTCAGCCGCATCGACGAGCACTACACCTGCAACATCCACCCCCGCAGCGCCTACTTCAAGGCCATGGCCGCCAACGGCCTCGTGCCCATCAACGTCGTCGACCTGACGGCCGCCACGATCCCGTACTGGGAGCTGCGCGCCAAGTCCTCCCTGGCCACGGGCGTCGAGGAGCCGTTCCTCACCGCGTACAAGGAGGGCAGCTTCCACTACCTCCTCATCGCCGCCGACCGCATCTGACCGGCGTGCCCGCGCCCCCGGCCCGAGTGCCGGGGGCGCGCCGGCCGTCAGAACTTCGAGTGGGCGGCCCAGCGCGTCAGCAGGCCCTCGTCCCCGCTGACCTCGAAGGCGGGCGCGTCGCGGTGCTGACGGCCGTAGGCGAGCAGCAGCAGGTCCGCGGCGGAGCCCTGAACCGTCGTGTCGGCGCCGGCGGGCGACGGTTCGAGGCCGAAGCCGTCGGGGCGCAGCCGTACGGTCCAGTCGCCGCCGGTGTCGGTGGCGCGGAAGCGCAGCGTCTCGCCGGTGCCGCGCAGCTCGGCCACGCCGGGGGCGAAGGGCGTCGCGAAGGGCAGGTTGACGAGGAACTCGTCGACGCCGTCGGTCGCGAGTGCGGGGTCGATCACGGGCGTGAGGCCGAGCGCGAGCTCCGCGTCGGCGCGGTGCACCAGCGTCTCGAACAGCATGCGCCGCGCCCAGAACCCCGCGTGCTGATCGGCGCCCCACGCCCACATCGGGGCGTCCGGGTCGACGCCCGCGAACGCGCTCGCGGCCTCGGCGGCGCTGTCCGCCAGCCAGTCGGCGTAGCCGTCCTCGCTCTCCGGCAGCCGCAGCTCCACCTCGCGGCTCAGCGGCCGCTCCTGGACGCGCTTGCGGAGGAGGGCCGCGAACCAGCGCTGCACGCTGCCGGTGTGCCGGACGAGGTCGGCGAGCGTCCAGCCGGGGCACGTGGGCACCGGTGCGGCCAGGTCCGCGCCCCGGAGCACCTGCACGAAGCGGGCGGTCTCCGCGGCGACGGCGTCGCGGTGGGTGGCAAAAGCGGACGCCCGGTCCGCATGATCCGTCGTGTTCACGTCGCCGCGTTCCTCGCTCGGTCCGGCCCGGCGGCCCTCCCGGCCGGGCTTCTCCCCGCAGCCTGCCACAGGCCCTCCGCCCGGCCGCACCCGGGACACCGGGATGCACCGCCGGGTGTTCCGTGGATGGATGGGGGAAGGGGCGGGGAGACCGGCCGCACGCCGGTCCGCACGGGCAGCCGATCCGGGAGGAAGGTCCCATGCCGAAGGAGACGGTGGCGGAGCAGTTCGTCGGCATCCTGGCGCGCGCCGGGGTGCGGCGGCTCTACGGGGTCGTCGGGGACAGCCTCAACCCGGTCGTGGACGCGGTGCGCCGCAACCCCGCCGTCGACTGGGTGCAGGTCCGCCACGAGGAGGCGGCCGCCTTCGCCGCGGGCGCCGAGGCCCAGCTGACGGGAAAGCTGGCCGCCTGCGCGGGCTCCTGCGGCCCGGGCAACCTGCACCTCATCAACGGCCTCTACGACGCCCACCGCTCCATGGCCCCGGTGCTCGCGCTCGCCTCGCACATCCCGAGCGGCGAGATCGGCACCGGCTTCTTCCAGGAGACCCACCCGGACCAGCTCTTCCGCGAGTGCAGCCATTACTGCGAGCTGATCTCCAGCCCCCGGCAGATGCCGCGCGTGCTGCGGACCGGCATCCAGAACGCCATCGGGCGCGGCGGCGTCAGCGTCATCGTCCTGCCCGGCGACGTCGCGGGCGAGCCGGCCCCCGGACGCGCGAGCGAGCACTCCCTGGTCACCGCCCGCCCGTCGGTACGGCCCGGGGACGCCGAGATCGACGCGCTCGCCCGGATGGTCGACGAGGCGGGCAAGGTGACGCTGTTCTGCGGCAGCGGCACGGCGGGCGCCCACGAGGAGGTGATGCGGTTCGCGGAGAGGGTGAAGGCCCCCGTCGGGCACGCGCTGCGGGGCAAGGAATGGATCCAGTACGACAACCCGTACGACGTCGGCATGAGCGGCCTGCTCGGCTACGGGGCGGCCTACGAGGCCACCCACGAGTGCGACTTGCTGATCCTGCTGGGCACCGACTTCCCGTACAACGCCTTCCTGCCGGACGACGTGAAGACCGTGCAGGTGGACGTGCGCCCCGAGCACCTGGGCCGCAGGGCGGCGCTCGACCTCGCCGTGTGGGGCGACGCCCGCGAGACGCTGCGCTGCCTGACGCCGAAGGTGCAGGTCAAGAGCAGCCGGAAGTTCCTCGACAAGATGCTCGCGAAGCATGCCGACGCCCTCGAAGGCGTCGTCAAGGCGTACACCCGGAAGGTCGGGAAGCGCACGCCCATCCATCCGGAGTACGTGGCCTCGGTGCTGGACGAGGAGGCCGACGACGACGCGGTCTTCACCGTCGACACCGGGATGAACAACGTGTGGGCGGCCCGCTACCTCACCCCCAACGGCCGCCGCCGCGTCATCGGCTCCTTCACCCACGGCTCGATGGCGAACGCCCTGCCCCAGGCGATCGGGGCCCAGTTCCTCGACCGCGGCCGGCAGGTCGTCTCGATGTCCGGCGACGGCGGGTTCGCCATGCTGATGGGCGACTTCCTGACGCTGGTCCAGTACGGCCTGCCGGTGAAGGTGGTGCTGTTCGACAACTCGTCCCTGGGGATGGTGGAGCTGGAGATGATGGTGGGCGGCCTGCCCGCGTACGGCACCACCAACCACAACCCCGACTTCGCGGCGATCGCCACCGCCGCCGGCGCGTACGGCGTACGGGTGGAGAAGCCCAAGCACGTGCGGGGAGCCCTGCGGGACGCCTTCCGGCACAAGGGGCCGGCGCTGGTGGACATCGTGACCGACCCCAACGCCCTGTCGATCCCGCCGAAGATCACCGCGGACATGGTGGGCGGATTCGCCCTGTCGGCGGGACGGATGGTCCTGGAGGGTGGCGTGGGCCGGATGGTGCAGATGGCGCGCTCCAACCTGCGCAATGTCCCGCGCCCCTGACGACCGGTCAGCCGGCGGGCGCCGACCCGCCCCAGATCCTCCGGTACGCCGCGCGGTAGCCGGGCGGGTCCCAGGACGTGGCCCCGCCGCTGTTGGCGGCGGTGGTGATGTGCACGGGGGCCACGTAGCCGCTGGCCGGCCTGCCCGCGAAGGCGCGGTTGAACTCGTCGACGATCTGCCAGCCCTGCTCGGAGAGCGCCTCGGGCACGGTGGCCGCCTGGAACTGCCGGCTGCTGATGCGCTGGAAGGCGGACGGGTCGCCGTCGCCCGCGCCGATGTTGAAGGGCGCGCCCGCGCCCTTCCTGCGGGCCGCGCGCAGGGCGGGGGCGGCGTCGGCGAAGTACACGTCGTTGATGGCGACGGAGTGGGTCCACCGCTCCGGGAAGCGGGAGAGGAGCGAGGAGACCTCCTGGGGCGTCCGGCTGCTCGTGTCCGCCAGCGGGATGTTCTCCTCCGCCAGGAGCCGCACGCCCGCGCAGGTGCCGAGCTCCTTCGTGATCAGATCGGACTTGTTCCGGGCGAACGGGATCGAGGCGTCGGTGAACACGACGACCCCGGCGACGCCGTGCGCGTGCGCGATGACCCAGTCCGCGCTGACCCGCGCGACGTCACCGACCCGGGTGGTGACGTTGGTGAACAGCGCGGGGTCCCTGCTGGGGCCGGGGGAGGCGACCGCGTGCCAGCCGATGAGCGGGATGTGCTCCGCCCCGGCCTGCGCGACCTGCTGCGACGTCAGGCGGGGATCGAAGCCGGCGATGACGATGCCCGCGGGCCGCAGGGCGAGGGCCTGCCCGAACGCCGCCTGGATCCCGGCGGGGGTGCCCTGGCCGTCGATGACCCGGACGTCCCAGCCGATGGCCCCCGCCGCCTCCTGCACGCCCCCGGCGACGCCCGCGACGCCGGGGTTGGTCATGGACTGCGCGACGAGGACGAGGGACCTGCCGAAGACGGCCCGGGGCCCGGTGGTGGGCCCGTCCCACGCGGCGTCGGTCCGTTCGGCCCGCCGGACGGCCGCCTCGGCCCTGGCCAGGGCCGAGGGGCAGCCGCTCCTCGACGGCGTGGCCGGGGGCGGGGCGGGGCCGGCCGACGAACCGCGCTCGCAGCCGGTGAGGGCGGCCACGGCCACGGCCAGGACGGCCGCGCCCATCGGCACGGCCGTGCGGTTCACGGGCCGGCTCCGTGGCGCAGCTGCCGGCGCGCCGCGTAGCCGGCCAGGCCGACGGCGATGAGCAGGGTGACGCCGTTGAACATCGGCGTGACCCAGAACCGGGCGCCGAGCTGGCCGATGCCGGCGAGGCCGATGGCGAGGACGGTGACGGCCACCAGCGTGCCCACGGCGTTGGCGCGGCCGGGCCGGATCGCGGTGGAGCCGAGCAGCGCGCCGACGAAGGCGGGCAGCAGGTAGTCCATGCCGACGCTGGGGTTGCCGGTCCGCTGCTGCGCGGCGAGCAGGGTCCCGGCGATGCCGACGACCAGGCCGGACGCGGTGAAGGCGCCGGTGACGTAGCGCCGCGAGGGGATGCCCACCAGGTCGGCGGCGCGCGTGTTGGACCCGATCACGTACAGGTACCGGCCCAGCGGCAGCCGCTCCAGGAGCAGCCACAGCACGGCGGTGAGGGCGAGGACGTAGAAGGCGGAGACCGGCAGGCCGAGGAACCGGGAGTCGTAGAGCGCGGTGAAGCCGGCCGGCAGGCCGAGCGGGCCGGGGACGATCCGGGCCCCTCCGGTGATCCAGCCGGTGAAGGCGTACATGACGCTGCCGGTGCCGAGCGTGGCGATGAAGGAGTCGATCCGCGCGAACTCGACGACGGCGCCGTTGACGGCGCCGACGGCCGCACCGCCGAGGACCACCACGAGGCAGACGACGGGCCACGGCCAGTGGCCGGCGACGAGGAGCTGCATCGCCACGACGTGCGCGAGCCCGAGGCCGTAGCCGATGGACAGGTCGAACTTGCCGGTGGCGATGGGGATCGTCGCGCCCAGCGCGAGCATCGCGGGGATCGAGTGGTTGGACAGGACGGCGGAGATGTTGTCCAGGGTGGGGAAGGTGTCCGGCAGGGCGAGGGAGAAGGCCGCGAACAGCAGGACGGTGAGGGCCAGGAGGCCGTAGGCGCCGACGAGGTGCCCGATCCGGTGCCGGACCGCGTGACGGGTGGGCGGCGCCATCGTCACGGCGTCCCGGTGAGCGGGGCCATGGCCGAGGCCGCGTGGGTGAGCGCGGTGACGGTGAGGGCCTCGCCGCTCAGCTCGGCCGTCGCCTTCCCGCGGACGAACACCAGGGCGCGGTGGCACACGCCGGCGACCTCCTCGAAGTCGGTGGAGATGAGCAGCACGGCGAGGCCGTCGGCCAGCGCGTGCTGCAGCAGGTGGTAGATCGCCGCCTTGGCGCCGACGTCCACCCCGGCGGTCGGCTCCTCCAGGATCAGGAGGTTCCGGTGCGGCCCGAGCCACCGGCCGATCATGACCTTCTGCTGGTTCCCCCCGGACAGGGTGGCGATCGGCACCTCGCTGTCCGGCGGGCGCACGGCGAACCGCTCCATGAGGACGCCGGCCTCGGCGCGTTCGCGCCGGGGGCTGATCCAGTGGGCGCTCCGCAGCCCGCCCGCCCGGGGGTTGGCCAGGAAGTTCTCCCGTACGGTCAGCTCCGCCGCGCAGCCCTCCTCCAGCCGGTCGCTCGTCACGAAGCCGATGCCGGCGTCCACCGCGGCGGTGACCGTGCCGGGCCGGTACGGCCGGCCCTCCAGCAGGGCGCTCCCGCCGAGCAGGGGGCGGGCGCCGGCGAGGGCGCGGCCCAGTTCCATGTGCCCCGCGCCGGTGAGGCCGACCATGCCGAGGATTTCACCGGCGCGCAGCTCCAGGCTGACCGGTCCGGTGCTCTCCGTCCGCACGCCGTCCAGGCTGAGGACGGCCGGTCCGGCCGCGGGGGCGGTGAACGCGTAGCCGCGCGGTTCGTGGCCGACGATGTCGTGCACGAGCCGGGCCGGGGGGTAGTCGGCGAGGGGGCCGTGGCTGACGATGCGGCCGTCGCGCAGGACGGCGAAGGCGTCGGCGACCTTGAACACCTCGTCGATCCGGTGGGTGACGAAGACGACGGCGCGCCCGCGGTCGCGCAGGGCGTGCAGGACGTCGAAGAGCCGGGCGCAGTCGGCGGCCGGGAGGCTGGCGGTCGGCTCGTCCAGGACGATGAGCCCGGCCCGGGTGCACAGGGCGCGGGCGATGGCCACCAGGGAGCGTTCGGCGCGGGTGAGGCCGGAGACGACGGCGTCCGGGTCGAGGTGGGCGGCGACGATGCCCAGGGCCTCGGTGCACTGCCGGCGGGTGCGCCGCCAGGACACCAGCCCCGCGCGGCGGGCGTATCCGGTGCCCAGCGCGATGTTCTCGGCGACGGTCATCCAGCCGACCAGCCCGAGGTCCTGGTGGATGAACGACATGGCGCGGGAGGCCGCCTCGGTGCCGAGCGGGTGCCCGTCGACGGTCACCTCGCCCGCGTCCGCGCGGTGGACGCCCGCGAGCACCTTGATGAGGGTGGACTTCCCCGCGCCGTTGGGGCCGAGCAGGGCCAGGACGCTGCCGCGGCCGATGTCGAGGTCGACGGCGTCGAGCGCGAGCGTGCCGCCGAACCGCTTGCCGAGCCCGCGGATGCGGACGAGGGGCTGGGAGTTCGGCACGTTCGTCATGCTACGACCCCTTTCGCCTCGGGGCCCGGATGGGCCGTCAGATGGCGGGGATGTCGTCGAGGTCGATCCGCAGCGCGGCGGGCCCGGCCTTGCCTCCCGGCACCTCCAGCGCGCACTCCGCCCAGATGACCTTGCCCTCCGGGGTGTAGCGGGTCCCCCAGGACTGGGAGAGCTGGGCGACGAGGAACAGGCCGCGGCCGCCCTCGTCGGTGGCCGCCGCGTGGCGCAGGTGCGGGGAGGTGCTGCTGGTGTCGGCGACCTCGCAGGTCAGGGCGCGGTCGTAGAGCAGGCGCACCTGGATGGGGCCGGAGCCGTACCGGATCGCGTTGGTGACCAGCTCGCTGAGGAGCAACTCGGCGGCGAAGGCCGTCTCCTCCAGCCCCCAGTCGGCCAGCCGGCGGGTGACGGCGGCGCGCACGGAGGAGACCAGCGCCGGGTCGGCGGGCAGGTCCCAGGTGGCGATGCGGTCCGGGTCCAAGGCGTGGGTGCGGGCCACCAGCAGGGCGATGTCGTCATCCGGGTGGCTGGGAACCACGGCCTCCAGGACGGCCCGGCAGGTGTCCTCGGGCGGGCGGTTCGGGTGCGACAGCGCCCGGCGCAGGTCCTCCAGGGCCGTGTCGAAGTCACGCCGGCGGTCCTCGATCAGCCCGTCGGTGTAGAGGACCAGCTGGCTGCCCTCGGGCAGCAGGAACTCCGCGGTCTCGAAGGGGAGGCCGCCCAGCCCCAGCGGAGGACCGGCGGGCAGCTCGGGGAAGGTGACGATGCCGTCGGGACGCACCAGCGCGGGCGGCGGGTGCCCGGCCCGGGCCATGGTGCACTCCTGCGTGGTGGGGTCGTAGATGACGTACAGGCAGGTGGCGCCGATGATGCCCGGGATGCCGGCGCAGGGGTCGCCGCCGCCCTCCTCGCGGTCGAGGCGCCCGACGAGGTTGTCGAGGTGGGTGAGCACCTCGTCCGGGGGCAGGTCCAGCTCGGCGAAGTTGCGCGCGGCGGTGCGCAGCCGGCCCATGGTGGCGGCGGCGTGCAGCCCGTGGCCCACGACGTCGCCGACCACGAGGGCGACGCGGGCGCTGGAGAGGGGGATGACGTCGAACCAGTCGCCGCCGACGCCGGACTCGGCCGGCATGTAGCGGTGCGCGACCTCCACGGCGTTCTGCTCGGGGAAGCCCTGCGGCAGCAGGCTGTGCTGCAGGGCGAGGACCATCGCGTGCTCGCGCGTGTAGCGGCGGGCGTTGTCGATGCAGATGGCGGCCCGTGTGGCGAGCTCCTGCGCCAGCGACCGGTCGTCGTCCCCGAAGGGGGCGGGGTCACGCGCCCGGTAGAAGCTCGCGATGCCCAGGGCGATGCCGCGCGCGAGCAGCGGGACGGCGATGAGGGAGTGGACGTTGTGCGCGAGGATGCGCTGGGCGGCCACGGGGTCCTGGGAGACCCAGCCCGGGGCGTCCCGCAGGTCGGGCTCCAGGACGGTCTGCCTGCTGGTCAGGCAGCGGAGCTGAGGCGTGGTCGGCTGCAGGTGGACCGGCTCGCCGACCGGGTAGAAGGGGCAGTCCCCGCGGAAGCCGTGGACCACCGTGCGCTGGAGGCCCTTGGTGGGGTCGGACGGCTCGTCGCCGCGCAGCACCGCCTCGGGGAGGTCGATGGTGACGAAGTCGGCCAGGCGCGGGACGGCCATCTCGGCGAGTTCGCGGGCGGTGCGGCTCACGTCCAGGGTGGTGCCGATCCGGGTGCTCGCCTCGGACAGCAGCTCCAGGCGGCGCCGCGCCGCCACGGCGTGCCTGCCCACGCCCGGCTCCCCGACCAGCAGCAGACCGCCGGCCGCGGCGGCGGGGGAGCGGCCGGCGCCGGGGGGTGCCGCCGGGCCCGGCGCGCGGGCCGTCGCCGCGGGCCGGGCGGGCAGCGGGGCGAAGCGGGCGAGGGCCTGCTCGGCCAGGAGGCCGGGCGCGGCGGCCGCGGTTGCGGGGGAGGGGACGGCCGCGGTCCCGGTCCCGGCTTCGCGGGCGACCGTGAGGGGCTCCTGCCGTGTGCCGAGCACAGCCTCGACGACCACGCCCTCCACTCCGGAGGCGGTGGTCACCGGGCGGCTCAGCAGGGTGACCCGCCGGCCGCCGGGCAGCGACACCTCGGCGGCGGCCCGCTGGGCCGACGCGATCAGCTCGGTGGCCCGCTCCTCCAGGATCATCCGGTCCCGCCAGTCCAGGCCGCTCGTGAGCGGCTCGCCCAGCTGCCCGTTGACGGCCGTGGCCCCGGCGGGCGCGCGGTGCCTGGCGTCGAGGTAGGCCTGCAGCAGGGCGCGCTCGCGCGCCGAACTCTGCTCCAGCAGCCGCCGCTCGATGGCGCCGGCCGCCTTGCGGATCACGATGTCCAGCGACGCGTCAGCGTCGGTGCGGGGGAATCCGAAGCACAGGACTCCCTCTATACGGCCGTTGAGCAGGTCCCGGATCGGAATGGCGGCACAGGCGTTCGACTGGGAGCGCTCGGCGAAGTGCTCGGCGCCGTAGACGTTGACCAGGCGCCGGTCCGCGAGGGCCAGGCCGATGCCGTTGGTCCCGGCGTACTTCTCGGCGAAGACGAAGCCGGGGACGCTCTGGATCGCGGCCAGCCGCCGGACCATGGAGGCGTCGCCGAAGCGGCGCTGCAGCACCGCCCCGCGCCCGTCGGCCAGGGCCACGTTCATGTTCCGGCCCGTGAACCGGGCCTGCAGGCGGTCCAGCACGGGAGCGGCGGCGCGGACGAGGCGGCCGTCGAGGTCGATGTCCTGGAGGTACGGGAGCTCGCAGCCGTCCGGAGAGAGCCCCAGGGACCGGCTCCGCTGCCACGAATCGATGATCGGGCTGCGCACGGCACCCACGACCGGCGCGCCCGCGAAGAACTGCTCGCGGGCGAGTATGGGGCCGAGGTCGTCCGTCACGAGCCCCATCCGGATCACTTCCCCGTACGCTCTGCGCGCCTGCACCGATGTTCCATTTTAGAACTTTGCGGACATAGGGGATCCCTGGTCACAGGACAGCGACCGGGTTGACGGGCGAGCCCGTACCGCCCGGGACGTTCAAGGGGGACACGAGGAGCAGGAACTCGTAACGGTCTGTGTCCGCGCAGGCGGCCGCGAGCTCCTCGACGTCGGCGTTGTCCAGCAGCGGCACGCCCATCGCCGCGACGGCGAGCGTGTGGACCGGCGAGTGCACGCCCTCGACCGGCGACGGCCGCACGTCGCTGTCGCCGTCGCCGCCCAGCAGGGCGATCCCGCGCCCGGCCAGCAGCGGCACGGCGTCCACGTGGAACCCCGCGCAAGCCGCGTCCGCGTCCCAGGGGCCCAGCTCCCGGCGGCGCCGGAAGCGGCCGGTCCGCAGCAGCACGGCGTCGCCCTCGCCGATCTCCACGCCCAGAGCCTCCTCCGCGGCGGCGACGTCCCCGGCGCGCACGGCCTGCCCCGGCTCCAGCCAGGTGACCCCCTGTACGGCGGGCAGGTCGAGGAGCACGCCCCTGGTCACCAGGGGGCCGAGCGCCCCGACGCCGCCGAAGCGGGCACCCCCGGCGCCGACGAGCTCGCGCGCCGCGCCGCCGCCGTAGAGCCGGCCGCGATAGGCGACGTGGGACAGGGCGTCCAGATGAGTGATGCCCTTGCCGTGGAAGTCGGCGCCCACGAAGTCCTTGTGGGTGGAGGGCTCGGAGGGCTCGACGTCACCCAGGTCGGACATGTAGTGCAGGGCGGGCCTGCGGTTGTCCGGGCCGGCCGCCGTGTCCCACGGCCGGCCCAGCGGGACGACGGTCCCGGACCGCACCAGGGCGGCCGCCCGCCGGACGCGGTCCGCATCCACCCGGTTCCAGGCCCCGCGCTCGGCGGCCGCCCAGCGGCCCCACGTACGGACCCTCTCGAACAGCGCGTCGAACTCCCGCCGGGAGACGGCCGGGCCGTTGCTCGTCGCGCTGCTCATCCCCCCATTCTTCGACGGCCCTGCCCGCGGCGCGCGCGGGCGGGAGGCGCCTCCCGGGCCTCTTCACGCCGTCATACGGTGACCACGATCTTGCCGGTGAACGTGCTGGAGTCCATCAGGCGGTGCGCGTCCGTGATGCGGTCCAGGCCGTCGAAGGTCTCGGCGATCACGGGCGCCAGCGCGCTGCTCGCCAGGCCCGAACCGATGAAGGCGGCGGAGCGGCGGCGGTAGGCCGCGTCCCGGGAGTGGGCGCCGTTGGAGTACCCGTGGACGCTGAGCGGCCAGTTCATCGACAGCTGGACGGGGCGCCGGTCCAGCGTGCCGTAGATCACCGCCGTACCGCCGGGCACGAGGGCGTCACCGACGGCGGCGAAGCCGGGGCCGCCCACCGCGTCGAAGGCCAGCTCCGCGCCCCGGCCACCGGTGATCCGCTTGACCTCCTTCACGAGGTCCTCGGAGCCGGCGCTGATCACATGGGCGGCGCCGAGCTCCAGCAGCCGCTCCCGCTTGGCCTCACCGCGCGTGACGGCGATCGGGATCGCGCCGATCCGCAGGGCCGTCTGGATCGCGGCCGTGCCGACGCCGCTGGACGCGGCCGTGATCACCACATGGTCGCCGGGGGCCAGGCCGCCGGTCTCCACCATGCCGCCGTACGCCGTCGAGTACGTCAGCCACATCGCCGCGGACGTCACCGCGTCCGCTCCCTCGGGCCGGCGCACCAGCGCCTCCTCGGGCAGGACGGCGCGCTCGCCGTACACCCCGTGGACGCCGAAGTCGAAGGCGGGAACGGACATCACCGCGTCGCCGGGCGAGAACCCGGTCACGCCCTCGCCGACCGCCTCGACCACCCCGGCCGCCTCGTAGCCGAGCCGGGACCCGGGCAGCGTCGGCTGGTAGTAGTAAGCGCCCGCACGGAAGAGGGCCTCGGCCCGGTTGAGGCCGATCGCCTCGACACGGAAGAGGACCTCGCCGGGCCCGGGCTGCGCCAGCGGCACCTCCTCGACCTTCAGGACCTCGGGACCGCCGAGCTCATGGAAGAGAACCGCCTTGGTGACTGCCTTGCCTGCAGAAGAAGTTGTCATGAGAACGACCGTACGGAGGCGGCGGGAGACGATCCATATCCACAAACCTCCTGGTTATGTCCCAGCGTCTCGTGATCACGACGGTAGGGTGCCGCCATGGACGTACTGAGCGACGCGATCGCCGCCATGCGCACCGGGCTTCCCCACTCCTCGCGCTCCGTCAAGCGCGCGCCCTGGGGCGTCCGCTTCCCGGCCTCCGACGGCGCCGGCTTCCACGTGGTCCTCCAGGGATCGGCCTGGCTGCTGCCGCCCGGCGGCGCCGAACCCGTCCGCCTCGGCCCGGGCGACGTCGTCTTCCTGGCCCACGGCTACGGGCACGGCCTCGCCGACCACCCCGGCACCCCGCTGGAGGACGCCCGGCTCAAGGCGGACGGCTCCTGGCCGTCGATCCGTGACCGAGGGCCCGTCAACGGCGACGACACCCTCATGCTCTGCGGCGCCTACCGGCTGAACAAGACGCGGGCGCACCCCCTCCTCGCCGACCTGCCGCCGTTCATCCACCTTCCGGCCCGCATCGGCGCCCACGACCGGCTGCGCGCCGCCGTCGGCCTGCTCGGCGCCGAACTGGCCGACCCCCAGCCCGGATCCGACGCCGTCGTGCCCGCGCTCCTCGACACCCTGCTGCTCTACTTGCTGCGCACCTGGTGGCTGACCGAGCGCCCCGAGGAGACCTCCGGGTGGGCGGCGGCCCTGAGCGACCCGGCCGTCACGGCCGCGCTGCACGCCATCCACGACGATCCGGCGCGGCCCTGGACGGTCGGGGAACTCGCCGCCCGGGCGGCGCTCTCCCGCGCCGCCTTCGCCCGCCGCTTCACCGCGCTGGTCGGCCAGCCGCCGCTCGCCTACCTGACCTGGTGGCGCATGACGACGGCGGGCCGGCTGCTGCGCGGGGGCGACGCCCCGCTGCGCACCGTCGCCGAACGGTCGGGATACACCTCGGAGTTCGCCTTCGCCAAGGCGTTCAAGCGCGAGTACGGGGTGGCGCCGGGCCGCTACCGCAAGGAAGGGACCGCCCGCCCGGCCTGAGCCGCCTGGTCAGCCTGCCCTGCCGCGTCCCGTCCTCGCGCGCCCTCTCACCAGACCGCACACGATCAGCACCGCTGCCCAGGTCCCCGTGCACAGGACCTGCGTACGGGAGTCCGGTTCGAGGGCCATCACCACCAGGACGGCGCCGATCCCGAGCAGCGCCAGCCGGGTGAGGTGGGGGAACAGCCACATGCGCACCGGCGGTTCCGGATCCCCGCGCCGGGCGCGGCGGCGGCGCAGGCGCAGCTGGGACAGGCCGATGAGGAACCAGACGATCAGAATGGTGGCCCCCACGGCGTTGAGCAGGAAGCGGAAGACGCTGTCCGGCCAGACGACGCTGAGGACGACCGCCACGAAACCGAACGCGGAGGAGGCGAGGACGGCGCCCCGCGGAACGCCGCCCGGGGTGACGCGGCCGAGGGCGCGGGGCGCGTCGCCGCGGTGCACGAGGGAGTAGAGCATGCGGGACGAGCCGTAGATGTTGGCGTTCATCGCCGACAGCAGGGCGACGAGGACCACGGCGTCCATGGCGCGCCCGGCGCCGGGGACCCCGATGCGCTCCAGGGCGCCGCTGTACGGGCCGGTGCGTGCGGAGTCGCTGTCCCAGGGCAGCAGGGTCACGATGACGGCCATGGAGCCGATGTAGAAGAGGCAGATGCGCCAGACGACCGTCCTGGCGGCGCGGCCCACCGCCCTGACCGGGTCGGCGGATTCGGCCGCGGCGATCGTGACGGTCTCCAGCCCGCCGTACGCGAAGACCGCCGCGACGAGGCCGAGGGCGAGCCCGTGCCACCCGTGGGGCATGAAGCCGCCGTGGCCGGTGAGGTGCGCGGTGCCCGGCGCGGCGGTGCCCGGCAGGAGGCCCGCCACCGCGAGCGCCCCCAGCAGGAGGAAGACGCAGATGGCGGTGACCTTCAGCCCGGCGAACCAGAACTCGAGGTCGCCGAAGCGCCGGACGGCGGCCAGGTTGCTGCCGGTGAAGGCGGCCATGAAGACGGTCATCCACGTCCAGCCGGGTATGCCCGGGACCAGGCCCGTCATGATGTCCGCCGCCCCGATCGCCTCCGCGGCGACGCTGACCACCAGCAGCGACCAGTACAGCCACCCCGCCGTCAGGCCGGCCCAGGGGCCGAGCGCCTTGGCCGCGTGCACGGAGAAGGAGCCCGTGGCCGGGTCGGCGGCGGACATCTCGGCCAGCATCCGCATGACCAGCAGCACCAGGCCGCCGGCCAGGACGTAGGCGACGACGATCGCGGGCCCCGCGGCCCTGATCCCCACCCCGGAGCCGACGAACAGGCCCGCCCCGACGGCACCGCCCAGCGCGATCATGGACAGGTGACGCTGCTTGAGGCCGCGCGGGAGCGCGGCGGCCGGGCCGGCCGGCGCGGTGGTGGTGTCCGGGGCGGCCCGGGCGGTGCCGTCGGGGGAGGGCGCGAGCATGCTGACCGTCCTGTGGCTCATGGGGAGTGCACGGGGCACTGCCGTGGAACCACTTACCTACCGGCCGGCGGGGTGCGGCACCCCTGGACGCCGTCCGCTCTGTCAGGTCGGCTCGGTCAGTGCCGCTCCGTCAGGCCGGTGGCGCGAAGCGGTCGATGAGCGCGGTGACGCCGGCGGCGAGCTGCTCCTCGCCGCCGCGGGCGGCCAGCCCGGGCCCGAGGGCCCGGAGCCGTGGGAACTCCTTGACGGGCAGCCGGTGCAGCCCGAGCCGGAAGGCGGGATCGGACTCCTCCGGATTGTCCACGAACTCCCGGAGCTCGGTGACGATGTAGCCCAGCACCCAGGAGATCCACGCGCGGTACAGCTCCAGCGTGGCGCGCTCGCCCAGCTCGGCCCGCTCCAGCCGGGTCAGCAGCCGCTCGTGGGCGCGGAGCACCGCCGGCGGCCGCCGGGTCAGGGGGACGGTGAACGGCCGGAGCGCCATAAGGGGCACGACGTGCGGGTGGGCGAGCGCGACGCGGTACATCGCCCGGGCGACGCCGACGAGCGCCTCGCGCCACGGAGGAGCGGTCTCGGCGTCCCCGGCGGTGAGGGCCGCCGGGCCGAACGGGGTGCTGCCCAGGCTCTGCTCCAGCTCGATGAACAGCCTCTCGACGAGGCCGTCGAGCAGCTCGTCCTTGCTCGGCGTGTACCGGTAGAGGGCCATCGTCTCGACGCCGAGCTCGTCGGCGACCCGGCGCATGCTCAGGCCGTCGAGCCCCTCGTCGTCCACGACGCGCAGTGCTGCGTCGATGACGCGGTCCCGGGTGAGGCGGGTGCGGGCAGCCATGGCGACGGCCTCCCCTCGGCGGGGCGATCCCGCCCTTGACAAAGGGTGGGAACCGGGATGAGCTTGTACATATACAGCATAAACGGAAACCGTATATTTGCCTGATAAATATACGCACAATCGTGTGATCGAACGACTCCGGTGAGTGATCGCCATGCGACACGCCTGTATGACGCGGCCCTGCCCGGTGCCGCTTTCCCCCGACGCCCTGGCCCGGCTCTACACCCGCTACCTCGACCTGGTGGCACTGGGCCGGCTGCCGAAGGGCACCACCTTCGAGGACTACTACTCGGTCTGGCGCTCCTCCCGGCGCGGCGAGAAGCGCGTCGGCCTCGACGACGGCGCCGCCGGGGTCGGGCCGGCCTTCGCCGGCCGCGAGCTCATCGCGCGGCCCTCCAAGAAGCTGAAGGGGACCGTCCACACCTTGGTGCTCCTGGTGGACTTCCCCGACCACCCGCACGACGCGACCCACCGCCCGGGCCACTACGAGCAGTTGCTGTTCAGCACGAACGCCCTGCCGACCGGCAGCATGCGCGACTACTACCGCACTGTGAGCGGGTTCCAGTCGTTCGGCGAGAACGGCATCGACGTCCAGGGCGAGGTCCACGGCTGGTTCCGCCTGCCGCAGCCGCTGTCCTTCTACGCGGACGGGAATTCCGGCCTGAACGAGAACACCTTCCCCCGCAATTCACAGGGAATGGCGCGGGACGCGGTCCGGATCGCCCTGGAGGAGGGCGTCGACTTCACGCCCTTCGACGTGCTGGGCGAGAAGACGGTCACCGCACTCTTCGTCGTCCACGCGAGCCGCGGAGCGGAGGAGATCGACGGCCCGGAGGGCCTCGACGAGCTCTGGAGCCTCAAGTGGGGCATCCCGGACGGCATGAAGGTCGCTCCCGGTCTGAAGGTGGAGACCTTCCTCACCGTGCCGGAGGACTGCGCCATGGGCGTCTGCGCCCACGAATGGGGCCACCTGGCCGCCGGCTTCGCGGACTACTACGACACGGGCCAGCTGGAGGCGACCAAGTCCAACGGCCTCGGCAACTACTGCCTGATGGCCTCGGGCAACTGGGGAAACCACGGCCTCACACCGGCCCTCCCGAACGGCATGCTCCGCATGTTCCACAACTGGGTCGCGCCGCGGAGCATCTCCGCGACGACCAAGGACGTGGTGCTCCGCCCGGCGGCGGAGAGCGGTGACCTGCTCTTCGTCCAGAACCCCGACACCATGACGGACCTGCAGTACCTCATCGTCGAGTACCGGCGCCGCCGCGGGCAGGACACGGCCCTCCCCGACGAGGGCATGGCCGTGTACGTCGTCGACGAGGCCATCAAGGACGTCAACCGCGAGGACCGCCTGGCGATCGAGCTGATGCAGGCCGACGGCAGGCGCGACCTCGGCGCGATCTTCGGACGCGGCAACCGGGGCGACTCCGACGACCTCTACCCCTCCCTGGGCAACGCGACCCTCGGCGAGTCGACGAAGCCCGCGCTCAACCTGCCGGGCGGGAAGTTCTCCGGCGTCACCATCGAGGTGCAGGGGAACCCCGGGGACAAGGAGATGGGCGTCGACATCCACATGGAGTGAGGCCTGCCGGCATCCAGTGAGGCTTACCCGGCGCATCACGGGTAACGCGGAGAAGTGAGGGAGGGGCCGCCCGACCGCGATCGAAGGGACTGACAGCCACATGGATCGCCACATGGACTGGCGACAGTACGCCGCGTGCCTCCACGAGGATCCCGAACTCTTCTTCCCCGTCGGCAGCCGGGGCCCCGCCGTCGTCCAGACCGAGGACGCCAAGTCGGTCTGCCGCCGCTGCCCGGTGCGGGAGGACTGCCTGCGCTGGGCGCTGGAGTCCGGGCAGGAGAGCGGCGTGTGGGGCGGGACGAGCGAGGCCGAGCGGCGGACGCTGCGCCGGGCCGCGGGGACCCGGCGCGGAGCGTCACCCGCGGGGCGGGTCCGGCCGGCGGCTCAGCCGAAGAACTCCAGAAGGGCGCGCGTGACGGCCTCCGGCTGCTCCTCGACCAGGTAGTTGCGGCTGCCCTCGATCTCGGCCATGCGGACGTCGGTGCCCTGCTGGGGGAACACCCGGCTCATGTACTCGAAGAACGTCCCGTACGCGAGGCCGAGCATCGGCACGGAGATCTTGTCGTACGACTCGAAGTCCGCGATGTCCTGCTGGTAGGACTGGAACCAGCCCTTGCTCGCCCGGATCGCCTCGGCCGACGAGTACGCCTTGGCGTAGATGTCCCGGTCCCGGTCGGTGATGTTGTCCGGGTTCACCAGGCTGAGGCCGAACATGTAGTCGATGATGTGGCGGTAGCGGCCGGTGAGGATCTGCTCCGGGAAGTCGGCCACCTGGTTGAAGGCGAGCCACCAGCGGTGCGGGCCCTTGTCGCCGGACTTGGGCAGCATGGGGAACTCGTAGTAGCTCTGGTCCGCGTGCGTGGTGTTGAGGATGGCCACCTTCTCGGTGGCCTCCGGGTGGTTCGCGGCGTAGGCGAAGGCGAC
This sequence comes from Streptomyces roseoverticillatus, assembly GCF_000719265.1. GTDB lineage: Bacteria > Actinomycetota > Actinomycetes > Streptomycetales > Streptomycetaceae > Streptomyces > Streptomyces roseoverticillatus. The sequence continues at coordinate 321,581 of NZ_JOFL01000006.1, forward strand.
CATGGCGCCGATGCCGTGCCCGGCGATGCGGACCTTCTCGTGGCCGAGGTGGCGGACGAGCTCGAGGATGTCGCGGGCCATTGACTTCTTCTCGAAGCCGGACCGCGGCTTGCTGGAGCCGCCCATGCCGCGGATGTCGACGGTGATCACGCGGAAGCGGGCCGCGAGCGCGGGCATGACCTTGCGGTACTCCCACCACGTCTCGGGCCAGCCGGGCAGCAGCACCAGCGGATCGCCCTGACCGCCGGTCACGTAGTGCAGCCGGACGCCGTTGACATCGGCGTACTCGCTGGTGAAACCGCCTTCGAGGGACGCCGCGAGCTCCGCGTTCAGAGCCTTGAGCTCCTCGGCGTCCGTGACCGTCGCCGCGTTCTCTGCGTTCTCTGCGTATGCCGGCACTTGCTCCCCCTTGTCGTCGGCCAGTGGCGCGCCGGGTGAGTTTGAACACCCAACTCTCTGGTGGCGTCGACGATAACAACATCCACTTCGCCGGGCCATGGGTTGTGGATCACACCGGCCCGGCCGGCTCCCCCGGCGCACAGCGCGTGGGGGAACCGGCCGGGCGGGGACGCTCGCCGCCGTCAGCGCTTGACGGCCGGCCCCTCCTTGGGGGTGTTGGCGGCGGTCACGTTCACCCCGGCCCAGGCGGCGTCGACCGCCTTGTACTCGGTGCTCTGCTCGCCGTACATGTCCGCGGCGGCCTGCAGCGTGGCGGTGCGGGCCTCGTGGAAGTCGGTGGTCGAGACCATGTAGCGGGTCAGCGCGCGGTAGAAGATCTGCTGCGCCTTCTCCCGGCCGATGCCGGTGACCGCCTTGCCGTCGTGCGTGGCGGAGTCGTACTCCACGCCGCCGATGGTCTTCTTGCCGCTGCCCTCGGCCAGCAGGTAGAAGGCGTGCGAGGAGACGCCGGAGCCGGCGTGCACCTCGCGGTCGTAGGAGCCCTCGTCCCAGTAGTCGACGGTGCCCTCGAGGACGTCCAGCGACGGCTTGTCCATGCGGCGCAGGAACTTCTGCTCCAGGCCGAGCTTCTCGCCGAGCAGGTAGTTCGGCGGGTTGCCGGCGTTGTTCGTGCGGAACTCCACGCCCGCGCCGAAGATGTCCGCGAGCGACTCGTTGAGCGAGCCCGCCTCGCCGAACTGGTTCTGGCGCGCGTCCACCCGCGTGGGCTGGAAGTCGGCGGTGGCCTCGATCACGCCGTGGCTGAGCTCGTGGCCGGTCACGTCCAGGGCCACCAGCGGCTGCTTGAACGTTTCTCCGTCGCCGTCGCCGTAGAGCATGCAGCCGCACTCGGGCGACCAGAAGGCGTTGCCGACCTTGTCGCCGAAGTGCACGAGGGCGCGCGGGCCGGCGCCGTCGTTCTTGATGCCGTTCCGGCCGAACGTGGCCTTGTAGTAGTCGTACGTGCTGGTGATGCCGTACTGCGCGTCGACGGCGGCGGTGGCGGCGTCCGTGGTGGTGCCGTTGCCCCAGCGGTTGTCGGAGTCCGTGAGCACCTTGCCGGAGGCGAAGGAGTCGAGCTCCTTGGCCCCGGCGTCGCGGGTCTCGCCGCCGCCGCGGCTCGGGTCCTTGAGGGTGAAGGAGTCCTTGGCGGTCTGCGTCGTCGTCAGCGGGACGTCGCCGGCGAAGAACGAGGCGCCGGTGCCGCTCGCCTGGGCCGGGAACCCGGCGCCGGGCTGCGCCTTGGCCGGCGGCGCGGACTTCGTGTTCTTGCGCGGCTCCGCCTTCCGGCCCTGGTCGCGGAGAGTGGCCTTCAGGCGGGGGGAGATGAAGCCGTCGCTGAGCGGCGTGCTGCTGATGACCTTGCCGCTGCCGGCATCCACGACGACGCTGTGGCTGACGCCCGTCTCGGCCTTGCCGCCGCCGGTGACGGTCACGCGGTAGGCGAGGACCGGCTCGGTGCTCCGCGCGTCGACCACGAGCTCGGTCTTCGCGGCCTTGCCGGACACGGACTGCGCGGCCTTGGCCGCGGCCTGCGGCGCGGTCAGCTTCGGGGCGACCGAGGGCACGGCGACCCGGTGCTTGATGGCCCGGGTGACGCCGAGGTAGTTCTTCTTGGCGTCGAGGTGGACGACGAGGTCGCCGCCGACCACGGGGACGCCCTGGTAGGCGCGGACGAAGCGGACGTGGCGCTTGCCCTCGGGGTCGACGAGGGTGTCCTTGACCCGGAGCGTCTCGTTCTTGCCGACGCCCGTGGCGTCCGCGTGGGCGAGCGCCGCGGCGGTGGCCGCCTTCACGGTCTCCGCGTTGGCGGCGAGGGCGGCCGCGTTGAAGGAGGAGTCGGCGGCCGACTCGCGGGCCCGGTCCCGGGTCGCGTCGCTGACCTTGTCCACGGACTGGGACGGGGCGGCGGACGCGGTGCCCGCCATGGTGGCCGCGGCCACGACGGCCACGGCGACGGCGAGTATTCGGTTGTGGGTTGTGGGGGTTGTACGCAAGTTCAGCGCCCTTTGCGTCGAGGGCGGTTCGGGGCGTGCCCGGCCGCCTGCATGCACGCGGTGCCGTCACTCGCGCACCGCGGGAACCTGTGGTCCCGCGGAGGACTCTGCCCGCACTGGCATGGGCATGAAAAGATCAGATAGGCGTGATGTCCGGACAGTTGATCAACTGTTAACAATGACCGAACGGAAGGTACCTATGTGGTGACTTGGTGTCAGCTGCAGGTCAAGATGCGGGCCGCGGAGTGAAGGTTGCCGATGATCGTCGGCGTCCCGGAATGTGAGACGCAGGGCTACTGCGCCCCGGGCCAGCTCCCGCCCGTCACCCGCGTCCCCGCCGCCCGCAGCCGCCGCGCCGTCCGCTCCGCCGCGAGGTACACCCAGGCGCGGACCGCGCCTTCCCCGCCCTCGGCCAGCACCGGCCGCACGACCCGTACGTACATCTCGCCCGTGCCGTCCGGAGCGCAGCCCTCCAGCTCGTCCAGGGACGCGAGCACCGCCGCGTAGACACCGGGCACCACCCGGACCAGCTCGCCGCGGACCTCGCCGCCCGGCTCCGCCACGGCGTACGGGTACCCGGGGCCCTCGAACAGCACAGCGCCCCGCAGCCGCGCCGGCTCCTCCGCCACCGTGCGGCCCCGCAGGAAGCGGCCGTGATTGGCCTGACCGGGCCGCAGCGTCCCGTAGACGAACACCGGTAGCCGCTCCTGCTCCGCCGCCATCCCGGGCTCCCTCCGCCGTCCTCGCGCGCCCCAGCCGTCTCGGCCGCCCCACGCCGCCGGAAGGCGGGGGAGGGCGGCCCGCCGTAAAATTACCGGTATGGGAGAGCGGCCCGTCGTGCCCTCCGCCCCCGAACTCGTGGTCGAGTCCGACGGCGGCTCGCAGACGATGACTCCGAGCCGCGTCTACCAGGTGGGGCGCGACCCGCAGAGCGACATCGTGCTGCACGACGCCCGGGTCTCCTGGCACCACGCCGTGCTGCGCCCGGTCGCGGACCACTGGACCGTCGAGGACACCGGCAGCACCAACGGCACCTGGGCCGAAGGCCGGCGGGTGCAGCTCCTCGACATCGGCCCCGGCACCGTCCTGCGCTTCGGCAGCCCCTCCGACGGGCCCGCCGCCGTCCTCAAGAGCGCCCCGCCTCCGGCACCGCCGCCCCCTCCGCCCCCGGCGTCACTCGGGGAGCGCCCGACCTCCGTGTCGCAGCCCGCCGCCACCGGCACCTTCCGCCAGCCCACCTCCGTACGCCCTCTGCCCTCCCGCACCATCCGCATCGGCCGCGGGCCCGACAACGAGGTGACCGTCGACGACCTGGTGGTCTCCCGGCGTCACGCCGAACTGCGCGCGGGGCCCGGCGGCGACTACGAGATCGTCGACCTCGGCAGCCACAACGGCACCTTCCTCAACGGTCACCCCGTGCGCCGCGCCCCGGTGCTCCCCGGCGACATCATCGGCATCGGCCACTCCGCCTTCTGCCTCGTCGGCGACCAGCTCCAGGAGTACGTCGACAGCGGCGAGATCTCCCTCGACGTCCAGGACCTGTGCGTCCACGTCGACGCCGAACAGGGCCGCAAGCGGCTCCTCGACGGCGTCTCCTTCCCCGTCGAGGAGAAGTCCCTGCTCGCCGTCGTCGGCCCCAGCGGCTCCGGCAAGTCCACCCTCCTCAACGCCCTCACCGGGCTGCGCCCCGCCGACCAGGGCGCGGTGCTCTACGACGGCCGCGACCTGTACCGCGACTACGCCGAACTACGCGCCCGCATCGGCCTCGTCCCCCAGGACGACATCCTGCACGTCCAGCTCACCGTGCGCCGCGCCCTGTCCTACGCCGCCGAACTGCGCTTCCCCGGCGACACCGCCAAGGCCGAACGCCTGGCCCGCGTCGAGGAGGTCATCCGCGAACTGGGCCTCGAACAGCGCGCCGACCAGCCCATCCACAGCCTCTCCGGAGGGCAGCGCAAGCGCGTCAGCGTCGCCCTGGAACTCCTGACGAAGCCCTCCCTGCTCTTCCTCGACGAGCCGACGTCCGGCCTCGACCCCGGCATGGACCGCTCCGTCATGAACACCCTGCGCACCCTCGCCGACGACGGCCGCACCGTCATCGTCGTCACCCACAGCGTGCTCAGCCTGGACGTCTGCGACCGGCTGCTCGTCCTCGCCCCCGGCGGGCGGACCGCCTTCTACGGGCCGCCCGGGGACACGCTCGGCTTCTTCGGGTTCAAGGAGTGGCCCGAGGCGTTCGAGGCCTTCGAGAACGACAAGGACCGGGACTGGCCGGGGGAGTACCGCGCCTCGACCCAGTACCGGCAGTACGTCGAGACCGCCGCCGCGCAGCCGCGCCCCGCCGGGCCGTCCGCCGCGGAGGCGGAGCCCGCGTCCGCACCGCCCAAGCCCCAGAGCTGGGGCGCCCAGCTGTCGACCCTGATGCGCCGCTACGTGCGGGCGCTGAGCACCGACCGCACCTTCCTGATCATCATGATCGTGCTGCCGTTCGTCACCGGCGCGATGGCCCGGCTGTCCTCGGGCACCCGCTTCGCCTCCGCCGACAAGGCCAACACCGCCCTGCTGATCCTGTGCGTGGGAGGCGTGCTGACGGGCGCCGCCAACGCCGTGCGCGAACTCGTCAAGGAACGGGTCATCTACCGGCGCGAAAGAGCCGTGGGCCTGTCCAGGTCCGCCTACGTGATGTCGAAGGTCATCGTCCTGGGCGTGATCACGGTGACGCAGGCGATCGTCCTGGCCGTCGTCGGCCTCGGCGGGGTGGACACCCGCGCGCCCCACGGCCGGGGCGTCCTCATGCCGCCCCTCCTCGAGATGATCCTGGCCCTGGCGGTGCTGTCGTTCACGTCCATGCTGCTCGGCCTGCTCGTGTCGGCGATCGTCCGCAGGGAAGAGGTCACCATGCCGCTGCTGGTCCTCATCACCCTGGTCCAGGTCGTCTTCTGCGGCGGCATGATCGAGCTCAACAACAAGCTGGCGCTCGAACAGCTGTCCTGGCTGGTGCCTTCGCGATGGGCGCTGGCGGCCATGAGCTCCACGATCGACTTCACCCGCATCCCGCCGGCCGCCGGACAGCTCCCGCCGTCGGCAGGGGGAGGCGACCCGCTCTTCCGGCACGCCGCCGGCATCTGGCTGCTGGACATGGGCATGATGCTGGTCCTGGCCCTCGTGTACGCCCTCCTGGTGGCCCGCCTCCTGCGCCGCCACGAACCCGCGGTCATGCGGAAGTGACGGAGACGCAGCGATGAGCACGGTCCCCATGGCGCCCGGCGGCGCGTCCGGCATCCCCGGCTTCCTGCCCACCCACGTCGTGCCCCCCGACGGGCTCGCCACCTGGACCGCCCCCGACGGGGCCGAGCCCACCGCACCGCTCGACCCGCTCCTGCCCGTACGGCTCGTGGAGCGGCGCGGCGACTGGGGCCAGGTGCTCTGCTCCAACGGCTGGGCCGCCTGGACCGACGCCCGGCTCCTCGTCGTCCTCCCCCAGGGCCCGCCCGCCGCCGGCGGCCCGCTCGTCCGGACGGAAGACGCCCGCACGCTCCTCACCCGCGTCCAGGAGACCCTCGGTCAGTACCGCCGGGCGATGGAGGACCTCGCCGCCGGCCGCACGGACACCGAGACCTTCGGCCGCACGACCCGGGGCCTGCGCGTCGGGGCCGTCGTCGACGGCGACGCCCTCTGGCTCTACGACGCCGAACGCGACCTGTGGTGCTACTGCGACGGCACCGCCATGGCCGCGCTCGCGTCCACCGCCGGGCCCGGCGGTGACCGCTGATGGCCCCGGCCGGGGACCCGCCCGCCGAGCCGGCCGGCCGCCGCATCGCCGGCTACGAGGTGGAGGACGAACTGGGCCGCGGCGGCATGGCCGTCGTCTACCGCGCCCGCGACCTGCGGCTCGGCCGGATCGTCGCGCTCAAACTGCTCGCCCCCGAACTGGCCCGCAACGACACCTTCCGTCAGCGCTTCGGGCACGAGTCGCGCGTCGCCGCGGCCATCGACCACCCGCACATCGTCCCCGTGTTCGAGGCCGGGGAGGCCGACGGGGTGCTCTACATCGCCATGCGGTACGTGGCCGGGCTCGACCTGCGCGCCCTGCTCGACCGCGACGGGCCGCTGCCGCCCGTCGTGGTCTGCCGCATCGCCGGCCAGGTCGCCTCCGCGCTCGACGCGGCCCACGCGCACGACCTCGTCCACCGGGACGTCAAGCCCGGCAACATCCTCGTGGCGGAGGGCACCGACAGCGACCACCCCGAGCACGTGTACCTCACCGACTTCGGGCTGACGAAGAAATCCCTGTCCCTGACCGGGTACACCCGTGTGGGCCAGTTCGTCGGCACCCTGGACTACGTCGCGCCCGAACAGATCGCGGGGAAGCCGGTCGACGGGCGGTGCGACGTGTACAGCCTGGGGTGCGTCGTCTTCGAAATGCTCACGGGAGCGCCGCCGTTCCGGCGCGAGGACGACATGGCGCTGCTGTGGGCACACCAGTACGACGCGCCGCCGCGGCTGTCGGAACGCGTCCCGGGCCTGCCGGCCGCGGCCGACGACGTCCTGGCCAAGGCCTTGGCCAAAACCCCGGACGAACGTTTCGACAGCTGCCTGCGGTTCATCGCGGCGCTGAGAACGGCGACGGCGGCGCCACCGGGCGCAAGACGGGTCCCGGAGCCGCCGGGGTGGGCGGGGGTGGTGTTCCCGGAGCGGGGTGCCTGACGGCGGGTCGGCTGCCGCCGGGGCTGCGCTCTTGCTCCGGGGAACGGCCGGGCCGGCACGTGGGGCTGCGGCTCTTGCTTCGGGGAACGGCCGGTCCGGCACCGCCGGACAGCGGCGTCGTGGTTGCTCGCCGTCGCGGCGGGGGAACAGGTGGCCGGCCGCTTCAGCGGATGTGCCACCCGACGCCGCCGCCGCGGCGCGTAACACCGCGGACCGTTCCGGCGGTGCCGTACCGAGGGCCCGGGGTGCCCTCGGCCTGAGTTCCGGGCCGCGCCCGTCTCACCCCGCCGCCGCGGCGCGCAACTACCGTGGACCGTTTCGGCGGTGCCGGGCCTGCCTCGGCCAAGGGCCCTGGCGCCCCTGGCTTGAGTTCCGGGCCGTGCCCATCCCACTCCGCCGCCGTGGTGAGCAACCACCGCCAACTGGTCCGGCGGTGCCGTGTTCACCTCGGGCGGGGATCCGGCGGGTGCCGCAGGCAAGCGGCGGTGCCGGACTCAGCTCGGCTCAGGGCTCCCGGGCTCGCCGGCAGGGCCCCGGCGCCGGACCCGGCGGGACAGGACGCTTCCCGCCAAGCCCGCCACCGCGCCCCACAGCAAGCCCAGCCCCACCAGCGTCAACAGGTGCGGCCGCAAGGCGATCTCGCCGCCGAAGGCGGACATGTCGGTGATGCCGAGGATCGACAGGCCGAAGCGGGCCGAGATGCGGGTGAAGGTGCCGATGACGAACAGGGTGACCGCCAGCGCGGCACCCAGCTGCACCGCGTGCTCCCACGGCCGCGTCGTCGCCGGTGACCGCGCGGCCATCAGGAACGCCGCCGCGAGCAGGGCGATCGCGGCGACGGCCACGAGGAGCCACGCCCGCCCGTCGTGCTGGGCCAGCGAGGAGACGCTGAGCGTGGACGGCTGGTCGCCGCGCTCGCGGAGCACCGCCGTGAGCGGCTTGGGCATGGGCAGCCCGAGGGACGTGCCGGGCACGCGGCCGTCCCAGGACCCGCCGAGGCCGAGGCCGAACGCCGTCCAGGCCAGGTTGGGCAGGCCGAGCAGGAGCACGGCCATCGTCTCCCCGGGGTGTCCCCGGACGGCGGCGGAGACGAGTCCGATGACGAGTCCGAGCAGCACGTAACCCAGCAGCAGCACGACCATGGCGAACGCCACGGGCCGCACGGGGTCCTGGAAGCGCAGCAGCCGCGACGGCAGGGGCGTCTTGCGGGAGGCCGCCACGGCGACGGCGAGCAGGACGAGCAGCCACAGCAGGCCGTAGCCGAGCGTGGGCCCGAGGGCCGCGCGGAAGCCGACGCGGGGGGCGACGTCGAGGGCTTCGCCGATGTCGCCGAGGAGCGAGTCGCCCAGGTCGATCCGGAAGTCGTGGCGCGCGCCGAGGGTGATGAGCAGCAGGGCGAGCAGCCACAGGACGGCCGTCCGGGCGACCCGGGCGAGCAGCCCGCGCCCGCTCGTCACGGCGTGGTGCCGCAGCGGGAGCAGGAAGACGACGGCGAGGGCGACCGCGCCGGCCAGGGTCACCGACAGCGGGACGACGGCGATGCCCGCCCCCGTACGGCCCAGGACGCCCGCGTCGCCGGACAGTTCCACCGTGCCGCCGACGGCGGTGACGACGGTGGCCGCCGTCACCGAGGGGAACGCTCCGCCCGGCAGCCCGCCGGCTCCGGCCGCCCACAGGCCGAGCGCGGCGACGGCGAACATCGCGGCGACCCCGGCGGCGACGGCGGCGAGGGCGTCCCCCCAGGCGCGGACGGAGGAGGGCGCGCCCCCGGGCGGCTGGCTCACACTGCCTCCGCGTGCGTCGTCGACGGTCGGACACCCGGCCTCCGGCGGGGAGGCCCGGAAGCCCAACGTACGCCCGTGCGGCCCGCCCCACCTGTCGAGGGCGAGCGCCGTGCGCCCGACCCGCGCCCGTCGCGAACCCCATCCTTCCCGGAGGGAACCCCGCTTGCGGGCCGCGCCGGTTTGCGGCACACAATGAGCCCGTAAGCATGCTGATGAGGACAAAAGCGGAGGAGCAGGGCCCGTGTCGTCCGAACCACCGTCAGAAGACCGGCCCACCGGCCCGCCCTCCGGCCCCCTGTCCGGCGGCGGAGGGAGCGGGTCCGGCAGCCCCGGCCCGGCCGGACCGCCTGCCGAGCCCACCCGCCCCGACTGGCACTCGACCCCGTCGGGCGAGGGCTCCACCCGGATCAGCGGCCCCACGGGCGCGCAGCCGCCGGAGCCGCCCGGCCCGCCGGCCCCGCCGTCCGGCGCCCACGGCGCACCCCCTCCCGCGGGGGAGCCGGGCAGGGCCTGGTGGCGCTCCGCCCCCAAGGTCGCCCTCCTCGCGGGCGTCCTGGTCGCCGCGGCGGCGCTCGTGGTCTTCTTCCTCCGCCCGGAAGGCGGCGGGGAGGTCTTCCTGCAGGCCGCGTCGGCCCACGGCAACGACCCGTTCACCGCGTCCACGGCCAAGGACACGGGCACCAAGGAGACGACCGCCGCCCCCGCCACCCCCTCCGAGGGCGGCACCCGTACGTACCAGGGCTCGACACCGGGCCTCTACGGCGGCACGCAGAACGCGGCGAGCTGCGACGTCGAGCGCCAGATCCGCTACCTCGGCGACGACCAGGCCAAGTCCCGCGCCTTCGCGAGCGCCGCGGGCATCCAGCAGGGTGAGATCCCGCGCTACCTGCGCGGCCTGACGCCCCTGCAGCTGCGCTCCGACACCCGGGTCACCAACCACGGCTACAAGGACGGCGCGGCCACCACGTTCCAGTCCGTCCTGCAGGCCGGCACGGCCGTCCTGGTCGACAACCGGGGCATGCCGCGCGTGCGCTGCGCCTGCGGCAACCCGCTCGGCCCGCCCGTCGCGGCCAAGGGCAGCCCGAAGACCAAGGGCGAGGGCTGGGGCGCGTACAAGTCGTCGAACGTGGTCGCCGTCACCCAGGCCACGACCGTCGTCTACGTCATCGTGGTGTACGACCCCGTGACCGGCCGGTGGTTCGAGCGGCCGGTCGGCACCGACGGGGGGAGCGACCGCCCGGTCCCCAAGCCCGGCGGCGCCATGCCGTCCGGTCCGGCCTCGCAGGGGTCGGAGGAGCCGGGCAGCGGCGAGCCGTCGAAGCCGTCCTCGTCCGCCCCGCCGCCCCCCTCCACGGCCCCGCCGTCCCCGCAGAAGCCGCCGGCGACCGAGCCCGGCCCCGCCTACGGGCCGCAGAACCGCGGGCTCGCCGGACCCGGAGGGGCGGCATGAGCGGAGCCGCCGCCCGGCGGGCCTGAGACGGCCCCGATGAGCGGCGCGCCCACCGAGTCCCGGCCGGGGGAAGCAGTCCCCGGCCGGGTGACGGCCGCCGGCGTGCCCCCGGAGGACCCGGGCGGGGCCCGCCGGGCGGCGTGGCCCCTGGCCGTCGCGGCGGTGGCGTACAACGCGTGGGTGCTGGAGTTCCTGCTGCCCACCGGCCTGGACCCCCGGCACTCCTACGTCAGCGAGCTCTACGCCGCCGACCAGCCCTTCCACGTGCTCTTCGGCGTCGTCGAGGTCGTCACCGCCCTGCTCGTCGCCGCTGGCGCGGCCCCGCTTCCCCGCCGCCCGACCAGCGACCGCCGGTCCGTCGCCGGGCGGTGGTCGCTGGTCGCCTTCGCCGCGTCCTCCGTCGCGGACGTCGTCGTCCCGATGCGGTGCGCACCGTCGGTGAACCGCGCCTGCGAGGCGGTCAACCCCTGGCACACCGCCACCAGCGCACTGGCCCACACCGCGCTGTTCGCCTCCATGGCCCTGATGGTGACCGCCGCGGCGCGCGGCACCCGGTGGCCGCTGATCCGCCGCTGGGGGCCGTGGGTCCTGGCGGCCGCGCTCGTGACGTCCGTGTGCACGGTCGGCGCGCTGCTCGGGCGGCCGGGCTGGCACGGCGTTCCGCAGCGGGCGCACCTGCTGCTCGTCGGCGCGTGGCTGGCCCTGCTCGCCGCCTCGCCGGGCAGCCGCCGCATCCGGGGGAAGGGCCGCCACCGCCGGGCCGAGTAGTGAGCTTCCGGTGTCACGCGAGATTCCCCGGCGATCGAATCTGGTCGATTGCGCGGGAGACGGACCGGCTCCGGACATCGCCGACCGGTGAAATCCCTCCGCACTCATGAGGAAGGCCGCGCTGCTCAGCGCCCCCATGAACAGAGTCTGTTCACTTCTGAACAGACTGTCGCCGCGTCAACGATGAGTGTTTTAAGGCCATGACGTATTGCTGCAGTCTTGTGAACGCAATGTTGCCGACAAGACGATCACCCTCGTTACCCACACCGAGGAGGTCCTCATGAACGATCGGCTGAGTCTCAGCCCGGACGCGGCACGGCAACTCGCGACCACCACCAAGACCACCCCGCAGATGCGCGGCATCACGCCCCGCTACCTGCTGCGGGCCCTGCCGTGGGTGGACGTCGAGTCCGGCGTCTACCGCGTCAACCGCCGGCGGACCTTCATCCTCGGTGACGACCGGATATCCACCTTCAGGAACGACGACGCCCACCAGGTCGTCCCCGAGGACCTCCGGGAGATCCCCTTCCTGCGCGAGGCCGGCGAGGAGCTGCTGCGCGAACTGGCGTGCGCCTTCACCGAGGTCACCTTCGACGCCGGCCGGCAGCTCCTCCAGGAGGGCGAGGCCGCGGACAAGCTCTGGATCCTCGTCCAGGGCCGCGCCGAGAAGCGGACGACCGGCCGCTACGGCGAGGACGCCCTCCTCGACATCATCGGCGACGGCCAGTTCTTCGACCTCGACGCCTGGGCCTGCGGCACGCCCGCCGCCTACCGCGTCAAGGCGCTGACCCCGGGCACCGCCCTGTGCGCCGACCGCGAGCACCTGACCCGGCTGGCCGGCCGCGACGAGGCGCTGCGCGCCGCCCTCACGGCCTTCACCTCCGGCGAACGCACCGTCCCCGGCGCCGAGGTGCCCGTGGACCTGAGCGCCGGGCACGTCGGCGAGCCGGACCTGCCGGGCACCTTCGTCGACTACGAGGACACGCCGCGCGAGTACCACATGACGCTCGCCCAGACCGTGCTGCGCGTCCACTCCCGCGTCGCCGACCTCTACAACGAGCCCATCGACCAGACCCGCACCCAGGCCGACCTGACCGTCCAGGCGCTGCGCGAGCGCCAGGAGCGCTCGATGCTCCACCACCCCGAGTACGGCCTGTTCAACAACGTCGCCCCCGGCCAGCGCGTCCAGACCCGGACCGGCGCGCCGACCCCCGACGACCTGGACGAGCTGCTCAGCAAGGTCTGGAAGCAGCCCTCCTACTTCCTCGCCCACCCGCGCGCCATCGCCGCCTTCGGCCGCGAGTGCACCCGCCGCGGCGTGCCCCCGGTCATCGAGAACCGCTTCGGCAGCCCCTTGCTGACCTGGCGCGGCGTCCCCCTGCTGCCCTCCGACAAGGTGCGCATGACCGGCCCGAACGGCGCCGGCACCACCGAGATCCTGCTCATGCGCGTCGGCGAGGCCGAGCAGGGCGTCGTGGGCCTGCGGCCCGCGAAGGTGGCCGACGAGGTCGAGCCGGGCCTGTCCATGCGCAACATGGGCATGGACCAGAAGGGCATCACCCAGTACCTGATGACGGCGTACTTCAACGCCGCGGTGCTGGTCGAGGACGCCCTCGCCGTGCTCCAGAACGTCGAGGTGTCCAAGTACCATGACTACTCCTGACATGCCGTGGGGCGCGTACGCCCCGGGCATGGCACAGCTCCCCGGCCCGCAGGTGCCCGGCACGGCGCTGCCCGGCATGATACCGCCGGGCGCGGCGCCGCCACCGGGCACGGCCGGCCTCCCGGCGCCCCAGCAGGCGCCCGGAGCCGTGGTCCCGCCCGGGCAGCCCACCGCCGGCAGCGCCGCCACCCGCAGCGGCCAGTTCACGCCCGAGGCCGCCCGGCGGGACGTCCCCGTCCTCCAGCGGCCCGTGGGCGGCCGCCCCGTCGTCTGGCTGGACAACGGCGCCACCACCCAGAAGCCCCGCCAGGTCATCGAGACCCTGGCCTCCTACTACGCCACCGCCAACTCCAACATCCACCGCGGTGCGCACACCATGGCCCGCGAGGCCACCGAGATGTACGAGGGCGGACGGGCCGCGGTCGCCGGATTCCTGGGCGCCCCGTCACCGGACACCATCGTCTTCACCCGCGGCACCACCGAGGCCGTCAACCTCGTCGCGCAGAGCTGGGGACGCGCCAACCTCGGCCCCGGCGACGAGATCCTGGTCTCCACCCTGGAGCACCACTCCAACATCGTCCCCTGGCAGCTGATCGCCAAGGAACGGCGGGCCCGGGTCGTCCCGGTCCCCCTCCTGCCCGACGGCAGCATCGACCAGGACGCCTACGCCGACCTGCTCTCCTTCCGCACCCGGCTCGTCGCCGTCAGCCACGCCTCCAACGTGCTCGGCACCGTGCCGCCGGTGAAGGAAATGACGGCACTGGCCCACCGCTACGACGCCAAGGTGCTCGTGGACGGCGCCCAGGCCGTCGCCCACTTCCCCGTGGACGTCCAGGACCTGGACAGCGACTTCTACGTCTTCTCCGGGCACAAGCTCTACGCCCCCACGGGCATCGGCGCGCTGTACGCCAAGCCGGAGGTCCTGGCCGGCATGCCACCGTGGCAGGGCGGCGGCAACATGATCGACCAGGTGGAGTTCGGCCGCGTCACCTACGCGCCCGTGCCGCACCGCTTCGAAGCCGGCACCGGGCACATCTCCGGCGTCGTCGGACTCCGGTCCGCCATCGACTGGCTGAGCTCGTTCGGCCGCGAGGCGGTCGCCGCGTACGAGACCGCCCTGCTCGGCCACGCCCAGCAGGCCCTCGCCGCGGTACCCGGCCTCACCGTCCTCGGCGACGCGCCCGAGAAGATCGCGGTCCTCACCTTCACGCTCGCCGGCCACGACCCGATGACCGTGGCCCGGTGGCTGGACCGGGCGGGCATCGCCGTCCGCGCCGGCCACCACTGCGCCCAGCCCTCACTGCGCCACTACGGGCTGGAGACCGCGACGCGGGCCTCCCTCGCCCTGTACAACACGGCCGAAGAAGTGGACCAGCTGGCCGCGTCGCTGACGCAGCTTCAGCTGCAGGGCGCCGGCTGACCACGGCGTGCCGTGGTGCTCACAGCGTGCCCCGGCGCACCCGCGCGGGGGCACGCCGCCGCATCCGGTCCTGCGGCATCCGGGGCGTCCCGCCGGACCCATGCGCGGCACAACTACGAGATTCCGCGGTATTTCCGGTGCCACAGGGAACCATCAGCTACGGAAGACAATCTCGTACGTCGGAGACGCACGAGTGTGCGTACGAACCCGGAAGCAGGGGGCGGTACATGTCACGAAGAGTCGCGCAGCGGCGGTCGCCGGCGGTGCGGGGCGTCATGGGACCGGTGGCCGCCCTCGCGGCCGGCCTGGTCCTCGTCGCGGGGACGGCCGGGACGGCCACCGCCATACCGGCCGACGGCGGCGCGCGAGCCGCCGCCGTGGGCTGCGGCGGTGTCCAGGATGCGAAACAGCCGTCCGCCGCCGCGGCCGCCGCGGCCCGCGGTGCCACGGCCGAGCCGCCGGCCGCCGCGACCGGCACCGCCGCGGAGAAGATCTCCTACAGCCTGCCGTCCCAGCTGCCCATCGGCATGTGGTCGCGCTCCGGCGTCACGCTCCGCACGCCCGTCACCAAGGGCACCGTCCGGCTCGACGTCCGCAGCCGCGGCTTCGGCACCGACTCCCTCACCGTCCAGCGCTACGTGCCCAAGACGCACAAGTGGACGGACCTCAAGAGCCGCTCCACCGGCTCGGACACCCACGGCGTCTTCACCTTCCCGGTCACGGGCGACGCGAGCGCGGCCCACCCGCACAGCGTGGCGCTGCGCATCCAGGACCTCGACCGGCCGGGCACCCTCACCGTCACCGCCTCCGTCGACGACGGCAAGGGCCGCACCTACCGCGCCCCCGCCCGCACCGCCACCACCACCCGGCCCGACGTCTCGGTCACCGGCTGGCGCAGCGGGGAACGGCTGGGCCGCGGCGGCGCGCCCAGCGCACCCTTCACGGTCACGGTCAAGAACACCACCGACCGGCCCTACCCCGCCCTGTACGCCTCCTACTTCGCCTACGGCGCCGGCAAGAGCCACGCCCTGGCCCCCAAGGACCTCGTCCTGCAGCAGTACCGGCCCGGCCACGGCTGGGAGCGCGTCCCGCTCGTCGCCGGCGGCTGCGACCCCGGCATGAGCGCGGCGCTCCTGCCGGTCATCAAGGGGCCGCTCGCGCCCGGCGCCACCGCCTCCTACCGGCTGCGGATCGCCGTCGCCGGATCAGCCCCCCGCGACGTGTCGCGGGCGGACGCCGGGGTGACGGTCGGCAACGGCGACCTGTCCTTCCACCACCAGGAACTGCCCTTCGCGATCCGCTAGCGCGCGCAGTCCCGAAACCGCGGGCCGGCCCCTTCCGGGCCGGCCCGTCGGCGTACCGGGACACGGATCAGGCCGGGCCCGGGTCCCCGTCCTTCGTACGGTCGAACGCCGCCCAGCGCGACAGGGCGAACTTGGAGCCCTCCCGGCGCACTTCGGCGGCCCCGTGACCCGGGAAGTGCGCCGGGAACACCAGGGCGCGGGTGTCGGCGGCCTCCTCCAGGATCCGCCGCCGCGAGCGGGTCGCCTGCGCCTGGTCCTCGCTCAGGCACGTGTCGCAGTCCGGCTCGGCTATCTGCAGCGGGCTGTGCACCAGGTCACCGATGAACAGGGCGCGGTCCGCGCCCGACTCCAGCCGCACGACGGCCGAGCCCGGCGTGTGCCCGGGAGCGGCCTCCAGCGTCAGGCCCGCGTCGATGCGGTACGTGTCCCCCTCCCACAGCACCATCTGCCCCGCCCGGTGCACCGGGCGGACGCTGTCCTCGAACACCGTGCCGATGCCCTCGGCCAGGCTCAGGTCCCCGAGGACCCCGCGCGGCGTGTGCGGCCCGTCCGGATCCCAGTACGCGAAGTCGGCTCTCGCGACGAAGTACGTCGCGTTCGGGAACGTCGGCACCCACGCACCGTCCTGCAGCCGGGTGTTCCAGCCGATGTGGTCCGAGTGCAGGTGGGTGTTGACGACGACGTCCACGTCCTCCGGGCGGACCCCGGCCGCGGCGAGCCGCTCCAGGTAGCCGGTCCTCAAATGCGACCAGTCCGGCATGTGCGGCCGGTCCTTGTCGTTGCCCAGCCCCGTGTCCACGAGCACGGTGCGGCCCTCGCTGCGCAGCACCCACGTCTGCACGTTGCACACCAGCTGGTCGGTCGCCGGCCGCCAGAAGTCCGGCGCCAGCCACGACTCGTTCTCCTTCCACATCCGCGGGGTGCTGGAGGGAAAGATCGCGGAGGTGGGGGCGACCGGGGAGTGCCATTCCACGACGCGGGTGACGTCCACGCCACCTAAGGTGATCGTCTGCATGCCATTGACGCTATGCATCCCAGGCGGAACCGCCAAGAGGCAGATGGCACCGTTGCGTTGATACGGCGCCGCTGCCCCGACGTGCCTGCGCCGCTAGGACCGGGCCCACCCGTCTTCTTCCGCCGCGACGGCGATCAGTCACCGGCGAGGTGTCCGGCGGTGCCGTTCCGGCGCGCGGTGGGATCGGCACCGCCGGATTCCGCTGTGGTGGCTGATCGCCGCTGCGGCGGTCTCAAGGATGCGAGGCATCCTTGACCTGGGCGAACCGGGCCCGCGTTCCGGCGGCGGCCGGCATGCTTCCCCCGCCGCGGCGGCGATCAGCCACGGACGGCCTGTCCGGCGGTGCCGGACCACCTCACCCCGTACGTCAATGTTCCCGCCGGACCGCGAGCAGCGCCGCGTCGTCCGAGAGCTCGCCCCCCGCGTACGCGAGGAGGTCGGCGACGACGCGGTCCAGGAGCGCGGCCGGGGACGCCTCCGGCATGGCGGCGAGCCGCTCCGCCAGAGGGTAGAAGCGGCCCGCCGCGTCCCGCGCCTCCGTCACCCCGTCGGTGTACAGCAGCAGGAGGTCGCCCCGCTCGAAGGCGAAGGGCCGCCCCCGGTACGCGCCGCCCGCCATGCCGAGGAGCGCCAGCGGCGGCTGGGGGTCGGGGGTGGGCACCTCGTCCACGTCCATGCCTCCCGCCCGCCCCGGCCGGCACCGCAGGGGCGGCAGGTGGCCGCAGTTCACCAGTTCGGCCCGGCCCGGCCCGGTCACCTGCACGAGGGCCGCGGTCACGAACTCCTCGCCCGGCCGCCGCCGCCCCATCGCCGCGTCGAGGCGCCCCGCGACCGCCGCGAGCGAGGGCTCGACCTGCGCGGCCTCCCGGAACGTGCCCAGCACGGCCGCCGCCGTGTCGATCGCGGCGAGCCCCTTGCCCCGCACGTCGCCCATCAGCAGCCGCGTCCCGAAGGGCGTGACCAGCGTTTCGTACAGGTCGCCGCCGACCCGCGCCTCGGCCGCTGCGGCCAGATAGCGCACCGCGACCCGCAGCCCGTCGAGCCGTTCGGGCGGCGGCCGCAGCAGCGTGTGCTGGGCGGCCTCGGCCACGGACCGCGACTCCAGCAGCTCCCGTTCGCGCGTGGCGACGAGCACCACGTTCGCGGTGCTGACGGACGTGATCGCCAGTACGGTGAACGCGGACGTCAGGTGGACGAGCAGGGGCACCTGGTCGTCGGCGAGCGCCAGCGGGGCGACGAGGACGAGCGCGCCCAGGCCGACGAGCAGCGGGACCCGGGGCCGCCGCGTGCCGATGCTGGCGAGCACCGGCGCGGTGGCCAGGACGGGGGACACCGTCCATTCCGGGCTCTGCGCCAGGTCCATCGCGACGGCGGCGGACAGCAGGACGTACGCCGCCACGACGAGGAGCCGCGCGCGGTGCGGCAGGCGCGGCGCCTGGGGCTGACCGTCCGGGCCGGTGGCGTGCGTCATGATTGATGTCCACCATCAGCCACACCCGCCCCGCCCGCAACCGCGGGCTCAGCGCTCCCCGGCCCCGCCGCCGGGCACGAAGTGCCAGTACGTCTCCGCCCGCGGCTGCCAGCGCCGCGCCAGCGGGTCGCGCACCCTGCGCCGGCACCACCCCCACGGGGTGACGGCCAGGTAGTACACCGCCGTCAGCAGGAACGTCCGCACGGCGTCACACCTCCTTCCACGGCAGTCAGTCCATCGGGATCCCGGCACGCCAGTCCCGCTCCTCCTGCCACGGCGGCTGCTCCTGCTTGCGCAGCAGGAAGCCGCCCAGCGCCAGCAGATCGATGTTGGTCCGCATGAAGCAGGCGTACGCCTCGCCCGGCGTGTTCACGATCGGCTCGCCGCGGACGTTGAACGACGTGTTCACCAGCACCGGGCACCCGGTGCGCTCCTTGAAAGCGAGCAGCAGCCGCCGCAGCCGCGGATGCCGCCCGTCGACGGTCTGCACCCGCGCCGAGCCGTCGACGTGGGTGACGGCCGGGACCGTCGAGCGGGGCACGTGCAGCAGATCGAGCCCGCTCACCCCGCCGGGGACGTCGGCGGCGAGCCGCTGCGCTTCCGCGACCTTGCCGACGATCAGCATGTACGGGCTCTCCTGGCGCAAGGCGAACCAGTCCTTCGCGTCCTCGGCGAGCACCGCGGGCGCGAACGGCCGGAACGACTCGCGGAACTTCGTCCGCAGGTTGAGCGCCGACTGCATGCCCGGGTCGCGCGGGTCGGCGAGGATGGACCGCGCCCCGAGCGCCCGCGGCCCGAACTCCATCCGGCCCTGGAACCAGCCCACGATCGCCCCGTCCGCCAGCGCGCCCGCCACCCGCCGCGCCACGCCCTCGAACCCCGGGCGCTCGTACGGGATGCCGCGCGCGTCGAGATACGCGCCGATCTCGTCGTCCGAGTACTCCGGGCCCAGCAGCGCGCCCGCCATCGCGTCGTGCCCGGCGGCGGGGTGCGCCCGCGGGGCGCCCCGCTCGTACGCCTCGGCGAGCGCCGCTCCGAGGGCGCCCCCGGCGTCCCCGGCCGCGGGCTGCACCCACAGCTCCGTCAGGCCCGCGTCCTCCAGGAGCCTGCCGTTCGCGACGCAGTTGAGGGCGACGCCGCCGGCGAGGCACAGCCGCGGCTCCCCGGTCAGCCGCCGCGCGGTGCGCGCCAGCTTGACCATCACCTCCTCGGTCACCTGCTGCACCGACGCCGCGAGGTCGAACTCCCGCTCGGTCAGGGGCCCTTCCGGCTGCCGCCGCGGACCGCCGAAGAGCTGCTCGAAGCCCGCGCCGGTCATCACCCGGCCCCGCAGGAACTCGAACCTGCGCAGGTCGAGCCGGAAGGAGCCGTCAGGCTTGACGTCGATCAGCCGCTCCTTGATCAGCGGAGCGAAGCGGGGAGTCCCGTACGGGGCGAGGCCCATCAGCTTGTACTCGCCCGAGTCGACCTTGAAGCCGCAGAAGTACGTGAACGCCGAGTACAGCAGCCCCAGCGAGTGCGGGAACCGCAGCTCGGCCAGGTAGCGCAGCCGGGTCCCCACGCCCTGCCACAGCGTGGTCGTCGCCCACTCGCCGACGCCGTCGACGCACAGCACGGCGGCCGACGGGTAGGGGCTCGCGAAGAACGCCGACGCCGCGTGGGACTCGTGGTGGCGCCGCGCCACCACCTCCGGCACCACCGCCCGCCCCCCGGGCCCGGCCAGGTGCTCGCGCACGGCCCGCGTGGCGGACCGCTTCCAGCCGAGCCAGGCCGGAAGCCCCTCGACGAAGGACGTGAGGCCGTGCGGCGCGGCCCCCGCGTACGTCGCGATCACCCGCCGGAACTTCAGCGCGGGATCCTCGTAGTACGCGATCGCGGACACGTCACCGAGCTCCGCGCCCGCCTCCCGCAGGCAGTAGCCGACCGCCCCGCGCGGGAACGACGGGTCGTGCCGTCTCCGGCTGAACCGCTCCTCCTGGGCGGCCGCGACCGGGACGCCGTCGGCGACCAGCGCGGCCGCACTGTCGTGGTAGAAGGCCGACAAACCCAGAACCAGCTGCGTCACGCGGCGCCCCCGGATCAGAACATGGGATAGATGGACGCGTCGTCCGCCGGCTGCGGCTTCAGCGCCCGCTTGCGGCGCAGGCGCAGGCGCAGCAGCCGTGCCAGGACTCTGCGGAGCAGTGCCATGCGACCCCTCCCCCCTCCGGTCTCAGGCGGTGCCGAGGCGGTCGGCGAGGACCCGGGCGACGGCGTCGTACCCGGCGTCGACGCAGTGCACCCGGTCCACGAACAGCCAGTCCCCGGGCCCGGTCGCCGCGCCGAGCTCCGCGTTCATGTCGACGAAGGGCACGCCCAGCGCCGCACAGCCCTCGCGCAGGGCGGCCGCGTAGGCGCGCCCGACCTCCATCGAGGCGATGTCGTTGTGCAGCCGGCGCCAGTTGGAGACGTCGTCCAGCTCGTCGAACAGCGCCTTCTCCTGGGGCGCGGGCTGCTCCCGCACCCAGGGCGCGAGCGGCTGCAGGACGAACGTCAGCCGCGCCCCGAGCGCCCGGGCCAGCAGCTGCCACCCGCCGAGGTGCCGCACCGTCAGCGCCGTGGCGTGCGCGATGCGCTCGGCCGGGGCCGGCACCGCGGACGGGTCCGGCGCGGGTCCGCACTCGAAGAAGGCGCCGTGCCGGCCGTGCTGCGCCGCCGGCAGCCGGCTGAGCACGAGGTTGTTGACGCCGGAGTACAGGACGATCTCCGCGACCTCGGGCAGCAGGTGCTGGAAGAGCGTCAGCAGCATCAGCTCCTGCGCCGAGTTCAGGCTCTGCCCCGAGAAGTTGAGCCAGGGCCGCCCGGGCGCGTGCCGGCTGCCCAGGCGCGAGGAGATCGTGGCGTGGTCCCCGCTCGCCCCCACGCCGAACACGGCGGAGCTGCCGGCCAGCAGCCGGACGGGCCCCGGCGGGCGCCCGTCGGCGACCGTCGCCGTGCCGTCCGTCGTGCGGGTGACCCGGAATCCGCACGAGTCGGTGGAGTACACCGGGGTGCGCTCGTTGCCGTACTGGAAGAAGCCGATGTACGGCTGGTCCTCCAGGACGAAGGTGTAGTGCTCCATGTGGGGGACGAGTTCGGCGCGCGGGGACTTCATGGGGCAGGGCTCTCCTCGGGGATCCGGGCCGGCCGGTGGTGGCGGGTCAGTGGGCGGCGGGCGGCAGGTCGTAGAGCGCGCCGGGCCGGTCCTCGCGGATCAGGTCGGCGTTGACGGCCATGGCGGCGAGCCCGCCGCTGGCCGCGGCCATGGCCGCCTGCTGCATGTTCTTGCCCAGGTCACCGGCCACGTACAGGCGGGGGAGCGAGGTGCGGCCGCGCTCGTCGGTCTGGGCCTCCGTGAGGTCGGCGGCCTGGAGCCAGGGTCGCAGCGGCTCCACGCGCGGCTCGGTGTCCATGTGCAGGAACAGCGCCGTGAAGGTGAGCGAGCGACCGTCCGCCAGGTCGACGGCGACCCCGTCGGGGTGCGCCGACACGCTGGTGATCTTGTCGGGGACGGTGGCGACCCCGGAGGCGGCCAGGAAGCCCCGCTCCTCCTCGGGCAGCTCCCGCCGGTCCGACAGATAGGTGAGCGAGGACGTCCACGCGGTCAGGGTCGCGGCGAGGCACTCGCCGGGCACCGCACCGCCGTACACGCCGAAGTGCCCGTCCCGCACCTCGTAGGCGTGGCAGTACGGGCACTCGAACACGCCCTTGCCCCACAGCGCGGCGAGCCCCGGCACGTCCGGCACCTTCGAGCGCACGCCCGCCGCGTACACCACCGTCCGGCTCGTGTACGCCCCGGACTCCTTGGCCACGGTCACCAGGCAGTCGCCCTCGGGGGCCACGGAGATCACCTCGTCGTCCACGAACTCCACGCCGTAGCGGGCGATCTCGGCGCGGGCGCGGGCGCGGAAGTCCGCGATGGTCACCCCGTCGTTGGTCAGCATGTTGTGCATGACGCCCGCCGCCATGTTCCGGGCGTCGCCCGAGTCGACGAGCGCGACGCGCCGGCGCGAACGACCCAGGTACAGCGCCGCGCCCAGGCCCGCCGGGCCGCCGCCGACGATCACGGTGTCATACAGTTCCGCGGTCATGCTCTCCTCTTTCGGTGTCGGTGTGCTGCCGCGGCACGCGGGAGGCCTCCGGCTGTTCGCCGGTGAGCACGTCCTGGCGCAGCGGTGCGAGCAGGGCGACGGATCCCAGGATCAGGACGGCCCCGGACGCGACGAAGACGGTGGTGACGGACGTGGTGCGGGCGAGCAGCCCGCCGAGGGCCGCCCCGATCGGCATCGTTCCCCACGAGCACAGGCGTGACACGCTCATCACGCGGCCCTGCAGCTCCGGCGGCGCGAACCGCTGGCGCAGGGACAGCACCGGGATGTTCCAGCTCATCATGAAGACGCCGTTGCAGAACATCGCGGCGCCGGCGGCCACGACGTGCCCCGCCAGGCCGAGCCCCACGTAGGCCGCGCCCGACAGGATCAGCGACCACTGCGCCATGACGAGCGTGGGCAGCCGCCGGGAGAGCCGCGGCGCGAGCCACGTCCCGGCGATCGAGCCGACGGAGCCGACGGTCAGCAGCAGGCCGTAGCCGGTGGCGTGCAGGTGCAGGGTCCGGTAGGCCAGCAGCACCAGCATCGAGAACGTCGCCGAGTACACCAGGCCGTAGAGCGCGCTGGCGGCCAGCGTGCGGGTGAGCGCCGCCCGGGTGAGCACGAAGGAGACGCCCGTGCGCAGGTCCTGCCACATGGAGCGGGCCGCGGACGTGCCGGGCGGGGGAGCGGTGCGCGGGGCCGCCTTGACGCCGGCCAGCCCCAGCAGCAGCATCGCGGCCAGCCCGTACAGCGCGCCGCCGGTCGCCAGCGCCAGCGTCGCGCCGACGCCGACCAGGAGGCCGGCCAGCGGCGGGCCCGCCATCTCGTTGAGGATGACCTGCGGCGCGAAGAGCCGGCCGTTGGCGTGCTCCAGGTGCTCGGAGGCCACGATGTCGGGCAGCATCGCGGGCGCCGCGGTCTCCGCCAGCGTCTCGGCGATGCCGAGGACGAACGAGAGCGCGAACAGCACGGCCAGCGACGTGCCCGCGGCGAACGCCCCGACGGCCGCCAGCAGCGCGGCCGCCCGCGTGAGATTGCTGAACAGCAGGATCCGCCGCCGGTCGTGACGGTCCGCCAGGACGCCCGCGGGTAGCGCGAACAGCAGCCACGGCAGCATGTTCACCGCCGTGAGCCCGGCCACCACCAGCGGCTGCGGGTGGCTCGCGACCACCAGCAGCGGCAGCAGGGTGCGGGTGACGCCGTCCCCGGCGTTGGACGCCACGGACGACGACCACAGCCAGCGGAAGCGGCTGCCCAGCACGGGTGTACGGGCAGGTGCGCCGGTCTCGGTCAAGGGACTTCACTCCGCGTCCGGCCGCGCACCGCCGCCCCGCCGCCCGGCCCGGTCACGACCAACTCGTGAGCCCCAGAAGCCGCTCGCCCAGCGGGGTGAGCTCGGCGCGCCCGTACAGCTCGCGCTCCTTCTTGCGAGGGCTTCCGTGGTGCTCGTGCTCGTGCGGCGGGATGCGGTCCCGCCAGAACCGTACGCGGCTGTCCCGGAGCGCGGCGTCGTCCTCCAGGGCGGGCGCCATGGAGATGTACTGTGCCATACGCACCCGGTCCGCGGAGCGGTTCGGACGCACTCCGTGCGGCAGCAGGCTGTTGAAGATGATCAGGTCGCCGGGGTCGACGCGCAACGTCTCGATCGCGTAGCCCGTGATGTCGGGCGTCATCGGGTCGCGGTCGGGAGGCTGTTCCTCCAGCCAGGCGTCCAGCTTCTCGAAGATGCCCGGCACGCACTGGAAGCCGCCGATCTCCTCGTTGCCCTCGCTGAGCGAGAGCACGCCCTGGCAGCTGATGGGCAGCGGCCGCCGGGAGGTGTCGACGTCCCAGTGGACGAACCCCTCGAACGCACGGGTGCCGCGGTTCGGCGGGTTGACGTTGGCGAAGTCGATCACGACCCACAGGCCGGTGGTGTCCCAGATGTCGACGAAGGCGTCGTACACGCGCTGCGTCTGCCGGTTGTCCCACATGGCCTGGTGGTTGTAGATCTCCACCAGACCGCTGTGGCCCGGCAGCCGCTGGTTGTCGGTGCGGTCCGCGTACCAGGTCGCGGGGTCGCCGGGCACCATGTCCTCGAACTCCCACAGCGCCCGCGTCAGCCGCTCCACGTTGTCCGCGGAGACGGCCTGCCGGACGACGACGTATCCGCGGGTGGTCCAGTGCTCCCAGTCCTCGGGGGACAGCACGCGCAGCGGAAGCTTCTTGCGGATGTCCCTGAGCTGGGTCCTCGCCATGGTCGGTGCTCCTTGCTCCTGGTCAGGTGATGACGGTCCGCTCGTCGGCCAGGACGACCGCGTCCAGAGCCGTGGTGTCCAGCAGCTCCAGAGCCTCCGCGAGGTCGTTGAGGATGGGCCGGCCGCCGGCGTTGGCGCTGGTGTTGATGAGGATCGGCAGCCCCGTGCGGCGGGCCACCGCGTGGCACACGCGGTGCAGCAGCGGATGCCGGCCGGCGTGCAGGGTCTGCAGCCGTGCCGTGCCGTCGATGTGCCGCACCTCGGCGAGCAGCTCCGCGTGCTCCTCGCGGACGCGCACCGCGAACAGCATGGTGTCGGTGTGGTCGAGCGGACCGGCGAAGTACGTGCCGGCCACCTCCGCCGGGCACAGCGGCGCCACCGGCCGGAACCACTCGCGCCGTTTGATGGTCTGCGAGACGTGGCGCCGGGCGCCGGCCCAGTGCGGCGAGACGAGCAGCGACCGGTGCCCGAGGGCGCGCGGCCCGGTCTCCATCCCGCCGCCCAGCCAGGCCACGCACTTGCGCCCGGCGAGCATGCCGGCCACGTGCTCGGCCAGGGCGGCGTCGCTCGCGAGGGTCGTACGGGTGTGCCCGGTGCGCACCGGGCCGCGCGTCGTGAGCGTCGGACCGCCGTAGGCCAGATCCGCTCCCGGGTGCCGTCCTGCCGCCGGCCGGTCTTCCGGGGCGGCCACGGCCAGCGCCGCGCCCAGCGCGATCCCGGAGTCGTCGCAGCACGTGGGGATGTGCACCCGGGAGAACAGCCCGCTCTCCGCGATCCGGGTGTTCGCCGTGATGTTCAGGGCGCAGCCCCCGGCGTAGCAGAGCACGGGGTGGCCGGGCCAGCGGGCGTGCAGCCCGGCGACGAGGTGGGTGAGGTCCTCCTCCACGGCCGCCTGGAGCGTCGCGGCCAGGTTCCGGCAGACCGGGTCGCCGGGGCTGTGCCCGACGAGGAACCGGTGCCCGCGCGGCGTGCGGATCTCGTCGGGGAACACCCCGCCGTAGGAGTGCACCACGTCGTCGTCGGTGGCGTCGCCCAGCAGGCCGTCCAGATAGCCGCCCGCGTCCTCGTCGTACGGGTACCAGGTGTCCTCGTAGCGCAGGGCGCTGCCGGCGGGCGCCTCGCCGCCGAGGGGAGCGAGCAGGTCGGGCGCGGCGCGCCGGGCCCGCTCCCCGGCGAGCATGGTGCGCAGCACGGGCAGGAGGCCGGCGTCGACGGTGCCGGTGGCGGCCAGGCCCAGCAGCTTGCCCGTGTCGAACTGGCCGCCGTGCACCCGGCGGGCCAGCGCCTCGTAGACCAGCCCGAAGCGCGGACCCGTGCGGTTGCTGAACGACAGGACGGGGGTCAGCGACGTGCCGTCGCCCAGGCACACCATGCCGCACTCGGCGTAGTTGCCCGTCCCGTCCAGGGCGAGGACGAGCGCCTTGTCCGCCCCGGAGGTGTAGTAGGCCAGGGCGGCGTGCGCGTAGTGGTGGCGCACGGCGATCACGGGCAGCGGGCCGGCCGGGCCGTCGGCGAGCGGCCAGTCCACGGACTTGACCGGGCGCAGGACGGAGGTGGCCAGCGCGTCGCCCGGGCGGCTCCACGTGATGTCCTCGGAGACGAGCTCCACGAGCCCGCCGGGCAGGATCCGGCACGCCGGCGTGTACCAGTCGGCGACGGCGACCGCGGTGACCGGGCCGCGCGCCAGCGCGTGCAGCCGGTTCACCCAGTCGCCGACCGACGCCGCGAACCCGGCGTTGCCGCCGCACACGTGGCGCAGCCCCACCTGCCGCTCGCCCTCGATGACGTGGACGCCCGTCGGCTGGGCCAGGGCCGCGCCCCCGTCGTGCCCGAAGTTCAGACCGATCACCGGCATCTGCCCGGACCCCTTCAGACGCCCGTGCAGACCTGGGCGTGGTGGCGCTCCAGCAGCCCTTGCACGACCTCGCGCATGTACGCGCAGTAGCCCGGCGACATCACCTGGATCGACCCGTTCTCCTCCTCCAGCGCGCCCGCGGATCCGCCCGAGCAGGTGCCCTGCAGCTCGCAGCCCTGGCAGCCGGGGCCGTTGGTGTAGGCGCGCATGCCGTAGTCGCGGTAGGCCGACGAGTTGAACACGCCCCGCCAGTCGTCGATCGTGCCGAGCTTGCGCGCCGTCGCCTTGCAGGCGAACACGCTGCCGTTGGGCTCGATGGACAGCTGCCGGCCCACGGCCGGGCACGTCTTGTAGTCCGCCTGGGCCGCCCATTTCGCCTCGTCGGCGATCATCTGGAACGTCTGGTACCAGTAGCCGCTGAGCTGCACCCCGCGCTCGCGCCCGTAGTCGACGGCGGACAGCAGCTTCTGCGCCACGTCGTGCGGGCTGTGCTGCTCGAAGAACTCGCGGGCCTGGAAGGAGACGATCACGTCGAGGGAGTCCAGGCCGGCCTCGGCGACGAAGTCGATCAGGGGGGTGCCCCACTTGTCCCAGGTGTACTGCGACAGGACCGTGGTGATGCTGACGGGCACGCCCGCGGCCTTCATGTCGAGGATGGCCTTGCGGACCACGGGCCACGGCGTGCGCTGCTGCTGCCCGCCGCGGAACTCCCCGGTTTCGGGGACGAGGTAGTCGATCGAGACGGTGGTGGAGACGCGGTAGTCGGCGAGCGCCTTCAGCAGCTCGGCGTCGATGCGCGAGCCGTTGCTCGTCATGTCGTACGACAGCGTCACGCCGTCGTAGAAGTGCCCGAAGGTGCGCAGGATGTGCAGGATCGTGTTGCGGGCGAGCGTCGGCTCGCCGCCGAAGAACGACACGGTGAGCTCGCCGCCGCCGTTGGCCTTGCGCAGTGCCACCGCCTCCCGCAGCGTCTTCTCCGCGACCTGCGGGGACATGTGCATCGAGGGGTTGCGGGCGCCGTCGGTGCCCTCGTTCCAGTCGCCGCGGGCGAGCGTCGGCCCGCTGTCGCCGCGCGCCGTGCGCAGCTGGACGAGGACCGGGCCGGGCTTGACGGACTCCCCGGAGGTGTTGCGCTCCTCGACGCCGCCGTCGAAGTTGTAGGCGAAACAGCCCTGACAGGAGAAGTTGCAGGCGTTGGTCAGCACGAGCTGGATCGAGGAGTGGAAGACGCCGCTGCTGAGCGCCTCGCCGCGGGCGGCGAGGAGTTCGTCGATCTGCGCCGCCTCGTCGTGGCCGGCCTCCACCAGGTACTGCGCCTCGATGAGGCTGTCCACGGTCTCGCTGCCCGCTCGCGCGCGCAGCGTGTCCAGCGGGATGCCGTCGGCCGCCTCGTGCAGCAGCGCGACCGTGTCGCGGTCCACCAGGCGGGCGTTGCCGAAGAGGGAGTGGAAGGCCACCGTGCGCTCGGTGCCGTCGTAGGCGTCGAGCCGGCCGCCGAACCGCGAGAAGTCGCGGTCCCGGGCGGTGCGCATCGTACGGACGTAGCGGGAGGACTGGTAAACCGGAGCTGACATCGGTGGACTTCCTCCTGGATCTGGTGCGGACCGAACGGGGCCGGGGCGCCGGCCGGGGGAGCGCGACCGTGGAACGGGCCCGCCGCAGGCGTGGATCGCGGCGGGCCCGTCGGAACCGGTGCGCCGGGACTGCTACGCAGGGGTGACCGTTTCCTTCGCCTCGGAGACGTCCGTGCAGACCGACTCCGCCTTCGGTACCGGCGTGATCGTCGGGGCGTTGCCCTTGTCGGGCGAGACGAACCCGCAAGGGCGGGACGACGCCGTGGGTGTCGGAGTGATCATCTTCTTGACTTCGGCCATCAGTCTCTCCTCGCCGTGGTCTGGCGGTATGCGTGCATACGCGGTCAGCGAATCATGGCCGGGTCGGGCCGGGGGATATTCGTTCCGGCCACTTTTTTCGGAGCGTATTACTTGATCGGGACTGCTGGTATTAGCGCATGAACGGTATGGATTCCTGTTCGAGAACGAGGCGGCCGGCCTTGCGGGGATCGAGGGTTTCCGGCGCCACCAGGGAACATGCGGAAAATGCCGCCGCCGATGCCCCTTCCGGATATGCATGTGCATGGCATGGATCAATTGCCAGGACCTCACCGGCCGTTACGGACCGGGCCGGGAAGGGGCTCGGCGCGCCCGATGATCTGTGGCCCGCTCTTTTCCAGTGGCGCCCGGCACTCTTCCCGGACGGCGGCATTGCGGCCGGGCGTGTGCGCGAGGGAGCGCGCCGGAGGACGGGAATGCGCCTCCCGGCCGCTCCGCGTGCCCGTGCGCGCGCCCTGCCGCAGGCTCGCGCGGCCTGCGGCAGGGCGGAGGGAATGCGGGGAGGGGCCGGGGAGCGGCAGCGGTCAGTGCAGGTCGTCCCAGGTGATGACCGGGCTCGCGGAACGCAGGCCGAAGTCCACGGCCGGGTTTCTTACGGGCCACTTCAGGCGCAGCCAGCAGGGCACGGTGGCGGCAATGCCGTCGTCGGCCGCGAGATGCCAGAACGTATTCGAATCCTGGCGGGCAAAATACGGGCAGAACAGTGAGATCACCAGCGTCACCCGGTGGCCCTTCGTCACGGGCGTGACCGCGTGGAAGATTCGGCTGCCGTGGAGGAACAGCGTCGCGCCGCGCTCGCCGAGATCCGCCTCGCGGAACCGGGAATCATCCGCCACCGGCCCGGGGAATTCGTCGGTACGCCCCCGGAAGTAGGTGAAGCGACCGCCGTCGTAGTCGTCGTAGCCGCTGAGCTGAATCGTGAAGACGTAGTCCATGCCGTCGCGGTGCCAGCGGACGCCGCCCTGCCGGCCCCCGCCCTCGCCGTAATTGATCTGGGTCGTGGGAAGCCGCAGCGGATGGGGAATCAGCGGAATTCCGACCAGTCGCGAACAGGTGAGGAGGAATTCGCGGTCGCGGATCATGTTGGCGAGGAACGGCGAGAGGAGATCGGCGGCGCGCAGCCGCCGCGTCGCGGTGAACCCCGCGTCCTGCGCCGCCGCTTCGAGCTGCTCGCACACCGCGGTCAGCCGCTCCAGCCCCTCGTCCGTCAGGAGGCGCCACGGCCCCGCGACGGCCGTGTCGTCGACGCGCCCCTTCGCCCGCAGGAGTTCGCCGTCGTGATACCCGAACTCCCGCAGCGACACCCGCGGTACGGCCGCGCGGGGCGCGACGAACCGGCTGTGCCAGGGCGGCTCCGCGGGCAGCCGGGCGCTGCGCAGCGGAGGCCGGGCGCGCAGCGCCTTCATGACCTTCCGGAATCCGTCGGGGGCCTGGGGCAGATCGAGTGCGCTCGGTCTGCCGCTCACTTTCGGCGCTGTGGGCACGGGGCATCTCCTTTTCGGGAAACGCATGCGGCGGAACCGGCCGACGGGCCATCCGAGAATCTCCCACCGGGCCGGGCCACTGGCAAGAGCCGTGGCACACCTTCCTGAGTTGCTGCATTTATGGAGATATGTAGCATTTTCAGGGAGGTGCGATGGATGCAGATCTCCGCAGGCCCGCTGGACTGGTCCCTGGTGAGCGGATGGATTCCGGTCGCCCTCCTGGCCGTGGGAGTGTGCGCCCTCGCGGCGCTCCTCTTTTCCCGCCGCCGCACCTGGTGGACCCGGTGGGCCCCGGCGGCCGTCCTGCTCGCCGCCGCCGCGACCTGGCTCCTGCGCACCGCCGTCGACGACTGGTGGCAGCCCTTCCCCGACCCCCTGCCCACCGGCGTGGTGGTCTGGGCCGGGATCGCCGTCCTCGGCGTGTGCCTCGCCGCCTTCCGCATCCCGCTGCTCCGCCCGCGGCACTGGGCCGGCGCCGTCCTCGCCGGCCTCCTCGTCGTCCTCCTCGGCGCCTCCGAGATCAACCGGCACTTCGACCAGTACCCCACCGCCCGCAGCGCCCTCAACTCCTGGCTCACCAAGACCACGAGCATCACCGAGGCCACCGGGCGCACCGAACCCGTCCTGCGCGTCCCCGCCGGCAGGACCGTCGCTGACGTCTGGCGCCCGCCCGCCGGCATGGCCGAGCGCGGCACCCTCTCCAAGTCGTCCGTCCCCGGCATCAGATCCGGCTTCCACGCCCGCAGCGCCTACGTCTACCTGCCGCCCGCCTACCGGGCCACGCCGCGACCCCTCCTGCCGGTCGTCGTCCTCATGGCCGGCCAGCCGGGATCGCCCGACGACTGGATCAGCTCGGGCCGCCTCGTCGACATGATGAACGCCTTCGCCGCCGAGCACCGCGGCCTCGCGCCCGTGGTCGTCGTCGTGGACCCGCTCGGCTCCCAGTTCGCCAACACCCTCTGCCTCGACTCCCGGCTCGGCAACGTCCAGACCTACCTCGCCACCGACGTCCCCGACTGGATCCGCTCGCACCTCCAGGTCGCCCCCGCCCGCACCTCCTGGGTCATCTCCGGCATCTCCTTCGGCGGCACCTGCTCGATCCAGCTCGGCGTCAACGCCCCGCAGGTCTACGGCGTCGTCAACGACATCTCCGGCCAGGAGGCCCCCACCCTCGGCAGCCGGGAGAAGACCGTCGGCAAAGCTTTCGGTGGCGACACCGCGGCCTTCACCGCCGTCAATCCCCTCGACGTGATGGCCCGGCAGCGCTTCCCTGACACCAAGGCCGCCTTCGTCGCCGGCGGCAGCGACAGCACCTACCGCCCCCAGCAGCGCAAGGTCTACGACGCGGCCGTCAAGGCCGGCATGCGGGCCGAGTGGGTCCTGCTCCCCGGCGGCCACAGCTGGCAGGTCTGGCGGCCCGGCCTGGAGCGCCAGCTCCCCTGGATCTCCCGCGAGACGGGGCTGACCCGATGAGCCACTCCCGTGAGGCAGGGCCGATCCGATGAGCGAGACCACCGCCCCGCCGCCCGCGCCCACCCCCGGCGACAGCACCCACCCCTGGCGCGTCACCCTCGACCGGCTGCTCGCCCCCGTCCGGCACGCCCCCTTCACCCTCGGCTTCCTCGCCGTGCTGTGGATCGTCGGAGCGGTCACCGGAAGCCTCGGCAGCGGACCGAGCCGGCACCGCATGGAACACATCGGCGCCGGCGTCCCCGCCCTCGCCGAAGGCCGCTGGTGGACCCCCGTCAGCTCCCTGCTGTGGTGCCCCGGACTCGGCGGCTACCTCGGCGCCACCGCCATCGTCCTGCTGCTCGTCACCCCCTCGGAGCGGCGCCTGGGCGTCGCCCGCACCGCAGCCGTCCTCATCGGCGGCCAGATCCTCGGCACGCTGCTGGGCACCGGCATCGTCCAACTCGGCAACGTCGCGGGGGAGTGGTGGCTGGAAGAGCTCGCCGGTTACCTCGCCGTCTCCCCGACCGTCGGCGCGCTCGCCGTCGGCGGCGTCCTCAGCTACCGGCTCACCGCCCTGTGGCGGCGCCGCACCCGCCTCGGCATCGTCGCCTTCGCCCTCGTCATGACCCTCTACGTCGGCCATCTCCAGGGCGTCCTGCGCCTCGGCGGCGCCGCCGTCGGCCTCCTCCTTGGCGCCGTCCTGTACCGCCGGGCCGGGCCGCTGCGCCTGCGGCACTCCTCCCACACCGAGGCCCGCGTCCTCGTGGCGCTCGTCGTGGCCGCCGCCGCCATCGGCCCCATGGTCGCGATCCTCTACCGCGACGCCTACGGGCCGCTCAACTCCTTCCAGATCTACGTCTCCGTCCAGCCCACCGGCCAGGAGGTCGCCGATGCGTGCGCCGCCTCGGCCGAGGACTGCCACTTCGTGCACGCCCTGCGGAACTTCTACGACTCGCCCGCCGCCGTCATGGCCGTCCTCGTTCCCGCGCTGATGCTCGTCCTCGCGGAAGGGCTGCGCCGCGGGCTGCGGCTCGCCTGGACTCTGGCGGTGCTGGTCCACCTCGCCTGGATCGCCCTGTTCTCCTGGTGGCTGCACGACTTCCTCAGCCACCCCGCCGGCTGGGCCGAGCCCGCCGAGCGCTCGACGTACGCCCAGGCCTTCGCGGAACAGATGCTGCTGCCCGTCCTCATCGTGGCCCTCCTGATCGTCACCCGCGCCCGCTTCGGCCTGCGGCTCCCGCGCTCCGCGACCCGCGGCCTCGCGGCCGTCGCCGGCGGCTCCCTCGTGCTGGCCTGCGCCGCGTACGTGGGCATCGGCTACGCCGCACGCGACCAGTACGACCCCGCGGCCACGCCCTCGGTGCTCTTCTCCGGGCTGGCGTCGGAGTTCCTGCCGCCCACCCTGCTCGCCACCTTCACCGATTGGCCGGTCCCGGTCGGCGGCACGGCCCAGGCCCTGTTCCACTACTGCGGGCTGGCCTTCTGGCTCGTCACCCTCGTGGCGCTGCTCGTCACCTTCCGCCGCCCGCGCCTGCACACCGACGCCGACGCCGCCGTGCGCGCCCGCGAGCTCCTCACCGCACACGGCGGCTCGACGCTGTCGTTCCTGACGACCTGGGACGGCAACTACTACTGGTTCGACGCGGCCGGCCGCTCCGCCGTGGCCTACCGGGTGATCGCCACCGTGGCCCTGACCACCGGCGAGCCGTTCGGCGCGCCGGACGCGCGGGCGTCCGCCGTCGGCGGTTTCGCGCGCCACTGCGACGAGCGCGGCTGGACGCCGTGCTTCTACAGCGTGGGGGAGGAGGCCCGCGCCGCGGCGGAGGCGCTCGGCTGGCGCTCGGTGCAGGTCGCCGAGGACACCGTCGTCCCCCTGCCCGGCCTCGCCTTCACGGGCAAGAAGTGGCAGGACGTCCGGACCGCCCTCAACAAGGCCAAGAAGGAGGGCATCACCGCCGAGTGGTGGTCCTACCCCGAGGCGCCGGTCGCCCTCACCGACCAGATCCGGTCCATCTCCGAGGAGTGGGTCGCCGACAAGGGCCTGCCGGAGATGGGCTTCACCCTGGGCGGCCTGGAGGAGCTCGACGACCCGGCCGTGCGCTGCCTCATCGCCGTGGACGGCGACCGCACCGTGCACGGCATCACCAGCTGGATGCCGGTGTACGAAGCGGGCCGGCCGGCCGGCTGGACGCTGGACTTCATGCGGCGCCGGGCCGCCGGCTTCCGCGGCTCCATGGAGTTCCTCATCGCCTCGGCCGCGCTCGGCTTCCAGGAGGAGGGCGCCCGCTTCCTCAGCCTCTCGGGCGCCCCTCTCGCCCGCAAGGCCACCGAGGAACCCCCGGCGGCCCTGCAGCGCATCCTCGACTACGGGGGCAAGGTCCTCGAACCGGTCTACGGCTTCCGGTCGCTGCTGAACTTCAAGTCCAAGTTCCAGCCGCAGTACCACCCCATGTACATGGCCTACCCGGACCCGGCCGCCCTGCCCGCCATCACCCGCGCCATCGGCAAGGCGTACCTGCCGCACATGACGGCGGCCCAGGGCGTACGGCTGATGCGGCAGTTCTCCGCCTGAGCCGGGCTGTCCAGGACGTGTCCTACGGCAGCGTCAGCACCCGCGGGCCGTCCTTGGTGATGGCGACCGAGTGCTCGATGTGCGCGGCGCGGCTGCCGTCGGCGGTGCGTATCGTCCACCCGTCGGCGTCCGTGCGGTAGGCGTTGCTGCCGCCCGCCATGAGCATCGGCTCCAGCGCGAGCACCAGGCCGTGCCGCAGCGTCATGCCCCGGCGCGGACGGCCCCGGTTGGGCACGTGCGGGTCCTCGTGCATCTCCCGGCCGATGCCGTGGCCGCCGAAGTCCGCGGGCATGCCGTAGCCCCCGGACCGCGCGACGGTGCCGACGGCGTGGGAGATGTCCCCGATGCGGTTGCCGGGGACGGCCGCTGCGATGGCGGCGTCCAGCGCCCGCTGCGTGGCGTCGATCAGGGCGGTGTCGGCCGGGCGTGCCGTGCCGACGACGAAGCTGATGGCGGCGTCGCCCGTCCAGCCGTCGAGCTTGGCACCGCAGTCGATGCTGACCAGGTCGCCGTCGCGCAGCGCGTAGTCGCCCGGGATGCCGTGCACGATGACGTCGTTGACGGACGCGCAGATCACCCCCGGGAACGGCGTGGGGGCGAAGTCGGGCTTGTAGCCGAGGAAGGGGGAGCGGGCCCCCGCGTCCTTGATGACGGCGTGCGCCGCCTCGTCCAGCTCCCGCAGCGTCACGCCCGACTTCGCCGTGTCACGGACGGCGGCCAGCGCGTTGGCCACGATCCGGCCCGCCTCGCGCATGGCGTCCAGCTCGCCGTCGGTCTTGATCTCCACCATGGTTCCGGAACTCCCCTGGCTCGTCACCAATTCTTATACCGGTATTAGTATCACGGTCTAGAATCCGCCCCATGGTGAGGACCCCCTTGACCCCATGGGAGCGGCGGCGCGGCGAGCGGCTCGGCGCCCTGCTCCGCCAGGCGCGCGGCGACCGCAGCATGGTGGAGATCGCTGCCGCCGCGGGCCTGTCCGTGGAGACGCTCCGCAAGATCGAGACCGGCCGTGCGCCCACCCCCGCCTTCTTCACGATCGCGGCGCTGGCCTCCGTGCTGGGCCTGTCCATGGAAGAGCTGGCGGCCGCTGCCGCGGCGGGCGCCGACGCGGAGGAGCGTGACGCGCTGACGGCGTGAAAAGGGCCGGGCGGCCCCGTTCCTGACGGCTCTTCCGGCCCTCGCGCGACAACGACTGACCGATCGGTTAGATTACTGACCGATCGGTCAGAGTCATGCTCGGCGAGAGGCGGAACGCATGGAAAGCACGACGTGCTGCGTGGTGGGCGGAGGCCCCGCAGGGATGATGCTGGGGCTGCTGCTGGCCAGGGCCGGGATCCGCGTGACCGTCCTGGAGAAGCACCGCGACTTCCTGCGCGACTTCCGCGGCGACACGGTCCACCCCTCCACCCTGCGCCTGCTCGACGAGCTCGGCCTCGGGGAGCGGTTCGCGGAGCTCCCCTTCCCCAAGCTGGAGGAGATGCGCATGGAGCTCGCCGGCACCACCGTCGTCGCGGCCGACTTCCGCCGCATCCCCGGCCGCCACAAGTACATCGCCATGGTCCCCCAGTGGGACTTCCTCGACCTGCTGGCGAGCGCCGCCGCGGCCGAGCCTTCCTTCACCCTGCGCATGTGCACCGAGGTCACCGGCCTGCGCGGGGAAGGCGGCCGGGTGACCGGCGTCCGCTACACCGCCGAGGACGGCACCCCCGGAGAGATCGCGGCGGACCTCACCGTCGGCTGCGACGGCCGCCGCTCCGTCGTCCGCAGGGAAGCCGGCCTGGTCCCGGACGAGTTCGACGTCCCCATGGACGTGTGGCAGGTCCGCGTGGACGCGCCCCGCGGCGGCATCAAGGACGGCCGCGTCTTCGCCCGCTTCCGCGACGGCCAGGCCGCCGTCACCATGGACCGCGGCACGTACTTCCAGACCTCCTACCTCATCGCCAAGGGCCGCGACGCGGAACTGCGCTCCCACGACATCCAGTGGTTCCGCGACCGGCTCGGCGGCCTCTTCGGCTGGGACGCCGGCGTGACCGCCGCGATCGGCTCCTGGGACGACGTCAAACTGCTCGACGTGTCCATGGGGCGGCTCCCGCGCTGGCACGGCAACGGCGTGCTCTGCATCGGCGACGCGGCCCACACCATGTCGCCCGTCGGCGGCGTCGGCGTCAACCTCGCCGTCCAGGACGCCGTCGCGGCCGCCCGCATCCTCGCCCGGCCGCTGCGCGAGGGCACGGTCCGCGGCCACGACCTCGCCCGCGTGCAGAAGCGCCGCGCGCTCCCCACGGCCCTCCTGCAGCAGTCGCAGCAGGGCGAACACCGGCTGATCCGCAGCGCCCTCGACGGCACCCTGCGCCCCGGCACCCTGCCCCTGCCGATGAGGCTGCTGCGCCGGGCCCGTCCCCTGCGCACCGCCACCGCGTTCCTCGGCGGGATCGGGATACGGCCCGAGCGCGCGCCCGCCTTCGCGCGGGCGTAGGAACGCTCCCGGCGGACGGGCTCAGTCCTGGGCCCGCACCGCGTTCAGGGTGAACGTCACCAGCTCGTCGGCCGCGGCACCGAGATCGATCTCCGGGTCGGCGAGCCAGTGGGAGACCACCCCGTCGATCGCACCGCCGATCGCGAGCGCCGTCACCCGCGTGTCGAACGCGCGCAGCCGGCCCGCCGCCTGCCCCGCCGCCAGCAGCTCCACCAGGCCCTGCAGGCGGCCGCCGGTCCGGTGCCAGCCCGGCGTCTTCAGCCGCGTGCCGCCCTCGTCGTCGAGGAGCATCTCGGTGATCACGCGCACATGGCGCCGGTTGGCCTGCTGGTAGCCGACCATCGCCCGGACGTAGGCGACGAGCGCGTCCAGTGGGTCGGCCTCCCGCTCCACGCGCTCGGTGACGTACGCGGTGAACTGCTCCAGCACCTGCGTCAGCGCCGTGCGCGTGAGGTTGTCCTTCGACGAGAAGTGGTAGAGGACCGCGGCCTTGGAGATGCCCGCAGCCTCCGCGATCGCCGACAGCGACGCCGCCGGGTACCCCCGCGTGGAGATCAGGTCGATCGTGCTCTCGACGATCTGCTGCCGGCGCGCTCGCTCCGTGAAGGTCGGCCCGCCGGGGGCGGCACTCCGGCGGGGACTCATCGTGACGCCACCTCTGTTCTTCTCGCGCTCCGGCCCGGTCCGCCGTCCTCGCGGACGACACCCGACCGTACACCGCGCCGCCCGCGGCAGGGCCACCGGGAGGGGCCCGGATCCCGGCCCGGGATCAGTCCCACCAGTTGAACAGGACGTCACCCAGGCACCCGGGCTTCCAGTAGCGGATCTCCGTGAGCTCGGCCGGCGACAGCTCCGAGACGTCGACCTCCTCCAAGGGGGTCATCAGCTCCTTGACCCCCATCACCCGCAGCCCCGCCGTCTCGAAGACCTGCGCCCACAGCGGCGGGTCCGCGAACCCGGGCACCGGCTCGCCCTCGCGGACCGCGTCCGTCGTGAAGGCGACCACCGGCAGATGGACGTGGCCCAGGGCGGTGAACACACGGCCGTACCCGTCGCTGAGCGTCGCCCGGCGGAACGTCTGCACCTCACCGGGGACCACCTCGCCGGCCCGCCCCCGGGCCTCCATGGCCGCGGTGAAACAGGCGGCCCGGAACAGCGCCGCCTCGGTCCGCGGTAGAGGGGCCTCGTGCGGCCCCCGGAATCCCGTAGCGCCCCGCGCCAGACGGATCAACGTGCCTTCCTTCCCGTCCCACCCCTCGCCCGCAGTCACGCCCGTGTCTTCCGTGACGTGCTGCTCCTCCCTACCCAGCACAACGCGCGAACCGCTGCTCCGTACGCCCGTCCCGCAGTGCGCGCGGCCTGCCGCGCCACGGCACGCACCCCCCGGC
Source organism: Streptomyces roseoverticillatus (assembly GCF_000719265.1). Taxonomy (GTDB): domain Bacteria; phylum Actinomycetota; class Actinomycetes; order Streptomycetales; family Streptomycetaceae; genus Streptomyces; species Streptomyces roseoverticillatus. The sequence continues at coordinate 359,066 of NZ_JOFL01000006.1, forward strand.
GTGCGGGCGGCAGGCGCACCTCCCCCGGAAATTCGTTCGCCTGCCCGCAACCGGCCCCACTAGCGTCGTGCGAGTGACGACGACCGGCGAACGAGCGGACGGCGGGCGGGGCGGCCCCGCCGGGAACTGGCGCGAGGACAACCGCGCGCTGTGGGACGAGCGGGTCCCCCTCCACACGGAGAGCGCCTTCTACGACGTGGCGGGCTTCAAGGCCGGCCGCAACGACCTGCGCGGGTTCGAGGCGGACGAGGTCGGTGACGTCACCGGCAAGTGCCTGCTCCACCTGCAGTGCCACATCGGCACCGACACCCTGTCCTGGTCCCGCAAGGGCGCCGCGGTGACCGGCCTGGACTTCTCCGGCCCGGCGGTGGAGGCCGCGCGAGCGCTGGCGGCGGAGGTGGGCGAGGAGCGGGCCCGGTTCGTCGAGGCCGACGTGTACGACGCGCCGGCCGCGCTGCGGGGCGAGACCTTCGACATCGTCTACACCGGCTTCGGCGCCCTGTGCTGGCTGCCCGACCTGACGCGGTGGGCGCGCACGGCGGCGCAGCTGGTGGCGCCGGGCGGCTTCCTGTACCTGGCGGAGTTCCATCCGGTGGCCATGTGCCTGGGCGAGGACGGCAGTGCCTTCGCCGAGGACTACTTCACCCGGGGGCCGTTCACGTACGACGAGCCGGGCTCGTACGCCGACCTGGCCGCCCCGACGCGGCACAACCGCTCGGTGGAGTGGCAGCACCCCCTGGGCGACGTGGTCAGCGCGGTCGCCGCGGCGGGCCTGCGGCTGGAGTTCCTGCACGAGCACGACTTCACGCTGTTCGAGTACCTCGACGGCATGGTCCGGGCGCGGGACACGAGCGGCAGCCGGGGCGGCGAGGCCACCGTCTACCGGCTCCCGGAGGGCCGCCCGCGCTTCCCGATGGTCTACTCGCTGCGGGCCTCCAAATAGCAGGGCACCGGTGCGCGCCGCGGAACGTGCGCGCACCGGTGCCCTCACCCCGCGTGCGGGGACCTACTTGCGGCGGGAGCCCGTCGAGACGGTGCCCTCGCCGCCCGCCAGCTTCCACTCCTTGTGGAGCGAACCCAGCGGGATCGGCTTCTCGAAGATCGGCGTGCCGAAGACCTGCAGTTGGAGCTGGAGGGCTCCCGCGAGGTCCAGCCCGCCGTAGGCGCCCCACTTGCCGGTGGCCGAGGCCTTGCCGTCGGCGGACGCCGTGGCACTGCCCTCCGCCTCGGCCCGCAGGTACGGGGCGACGTCGGCCTTCACCCCGACCGCGCCGTACAGACCGACGGACGCCTCGGCGCCGAGCGCCGCCTTCACCTTGCCGGCCGCGGTCACGGACGCCTGCGGCGAAGTGGCCGAGAAGTCGGAGGTGTTGACCGGCGACCAGCCCTTGCCGCGGTTGTACGCGCCGCCGACGCGGAAGCCCCCCTTGAGGTCCTCCTTGACGTCGACGTTGGCGTGGCCGTCGGCGTCCACCTGCAGGTAGCAGGTGAGACCGAGGTTGACCACGACCGGCACCGGGCCGACCTGGATGACCGGCGAGGCGTGCAGCTTGGCGAACGGCACGCGCAGCGGCTTGCCGTCCGTCGAGGCGGCCGCCTGGCCCTTGAGCTCCCACTGGGAGGACCAGTCGCCCGACAGCGAGACCGAGGCGCTGGCGGGCGTGCCGCCGAAGCCCGCGCCGCCGCCGTCGTAGGCGAAGTCGACCTCCGGAGCGAGCTGGACGAAGCCCGAGGCCGACGCCGCGGCGGACACCGGAGCGTCCTTGGCGGTGGCGATGGAGGTGCCGACGTCGAGCCGCAGGTTGCCCAGCGGCACCTTCGCGCCCTTGGGCCCGAAGTGCACGTTCCCGGTCTTCGTCCACGAGGCCTTGACGCCCTTGACGAGCGGCTCGACCTCGACCGTGGACGGGTCGACGGGCACCGATCCCTTGGCCTGGGAGTCGCCCAGCAGGGCGCCCAGGGTGGCGGGAGAGGTGTTGACCTCGGTGCCCTGCTCGGTCTTGCCGAGCACCTTGGTGACCTTGGCGAGGACACCGTCGGGGGCACCGGGGGCGGGTGCGCTGGCGATGATGTCGCCGACGGCCACCTGGTTGCTCTTCTCGGGGGAGGCGCTGCTTCCGGCCCCTGCCGAGCCGGACGGCGCGGGGGTGCGGCCGGGGGCCACGCCCTTGGGGGGCTTCGCCGCGCCGGAGATGACGGCGCGTCCGCTGCTCTTGTCGAAGGAGGCGACCTTCAGCGCGGACTTCTGCGCCGTCTTACCGGAGCCGGAGGGGCGGGCCACGGCGCTCGGGGCGCCCGCGCCCTCGGGCGCGGCCCGGACGGCGAGCTGGGGTTCCGCGGCGGGCGGACGGGCTGCTGCCGCCTTCTCGGTGCCGGCGCCGGGGTCACTGCCGGACGGCCCGGAGGCCGCGGAGCACCCGGTGGCGAGCAGGGAGGCAGCGGTGATGGCGGGTAAAGCCATGAATCGTGCGGACTTGCGCAAATTCGATCCTCGGGAGCGTGAGGTGGGGGCGGGCCGAAGGGGTCGACACCTCGGCCCGCATCACACGGCATGGGCGGGAAACCGGATGGCTACCCGCCGGTAACAGCATGATCATGCCATGGCCGCAGGGGCCCTCAGAAGTCCTAAACCACTGGCGGGCAGTGATCTGGATCACTGCCCGCCAGTGGGGTCGCCCGGCTCCAAGTCGTTTAGTTTTTGACCGCCTTGAGGATGACGAACTTCGCGTCGCTCGCCACGATCTCGCAGTTGCCGAAGAGCCGGCGCAGCTTCACGTGGTAGCCCAGGTGCCGGTTGCCGATGACCCACAGCTCGCCGCCGCGGCGCAGCGCGGCGCGCGACCCGGTGAACATGCGCCAGGCCGTCGCGTCGGTGGTCGACTGGTGGGAGTGGAAGGGCGGGTTGTTCAGCACCAGGTCCACGGACTCGGCGGGCACGCCCGCCAGGCCGTCGCCCACCCGGAACTCGGCCTTCGCCCGCGGGCCCGCGTTCTCCCGGAACGTGGCCTCGGCGGACGCCACCGCCTGGTAGGACTCGTCGACGAACATCACCTCGGCCTGCGGGTTGGCCAGCGCCGCGGCCGTCCCGACGATGCCGTTGCCGCAGCCGAGGTCCACGACGCGCTCCGGGCCGCGCCGCCGCGGCAGGTTGCGCAGGAAGAACCGGGTGCCGATGTCGAGGCGGTCGGCGCAGAAGATCCCGGCGTGGTTGGCGACCGTCAGCCCGGACGCCGGCCCGATGCCCAGGGGCAGGGCGTAGTGGTGTGGCCAAGGGCTCCTGGACCGCGGGATCGCGGGGTCCGGCGAACAGAAGATGAGCCGGGCCTTCTTCACGGCCAGCGAGGTGCGGGTGGGGCCGGCGATCCGCTCGAACAGCTTGAGCGTCGAGGTGTGGATCTCCGTCACCTTGCCCGCACCGGCGACGACGCTCCCGGCGTGCAGCCGGGGCGCGAGCCGGTGCAGCTGGTCCTCCAGGAGCGCGAGGCTCTTGGGCACGCGGACCAGCAGGACGTCGATGCGGTCCGGCGGGGTGTCCCGGGTCGACAGGAGCGTGACGGCTCCGGCGTCGACGCCGTTGCGCTCCAGGTTCCGCAGCGTGGCCTGCCGGGCCAGGAACGAGTCGGTGATCTGCACGGGCCGGGCGCCCTGCCGGGCGAGGGCGGTGGTCAGCGCGCCCCACCGGTCGCCCAGCACGGCCACGGTGCCGGACAGGTCCGTGGGGCCGTCGGCGCTCTCCGCGCTCCCCGCCAGGTGCTGGAGCAGGTATTCATCGGCGGCGTCCCAGGCACGGAGCTGGTCGCGGGGGTCCTCGGGGGAACGGGTCAGGACCAGCTCGCCCCACGGCGTCATCAAACGGTTCATTGTGCCCACAGGCTAGTCGAGACCCCTGGTGCAGGTGAGCACGGCCGCCCCGTAGCGCGGGTCCGTACGTGCCCCGCCCCGCGGACCTGGTCCACCGGACCCTGCCCCCGGGCACTGGGTAACCTGCCCCCCGAACACTGGGTAAAGTGTCGCCGCCGTACGAAACATCGCAGGTGAAACGGGGTCAGGGCATGGGCATACTCAACCGGGTGAAGAACCTGGGCGACCAGGTGGGAACGGCGGCGACCGTCTTCGGCAAGGACGTCGCCCACGCCGTGCAGCGCGGCGTCGACGCCGGGCGCACGGGCACGAACGCCTCCGGCGACTGGGTCCTCTCCGTCCTGCGCTCCCTGCCCGCCCCCGCCGCGCCCGCCCCCGCGGAGTGGGAGTTCTCCCTCGGCGCCCTCATCTGCCGCCACCCCAGGGTCCCCGCCGTCACCGCGAAGGCACTGCGCTCGCTGGACGGCATCGGCGCCCTGCGCTTCGGGCCCGACACGGTCGGCTTCGACGGCGAGGACATCCCCTGGGACAAGGTCGTCCACCTCCAGCTGCACGACGCGTTCAGCGCCATGACCACGGAGGCGCTCGACGCCGAGATCGACCGGATCCGGGACCTGCTGCCCATGCTCCCCGGGCGCAAGTGGGTCGTCACCAAGGTCGTGGAAGGCCTCGCCTCCGTCATGCTCGCGGCGCTGGAACAGGCCGGCGAACAGCGGCTGGAGACCGTCGACGTCGCCTGCGAGATCACCTACCGAGGCGCGCTCGGCATGAAGAAGACGCTGCGCGCCAACATGTTCAGCACGGCCCTGCTGGCCCAGCAGGCCGAGGTCATGCACAGCCTCGTCGTCACCGCACAGGCCAAGGGCGTCCCCGTCCTCCCCGCCGAGCCCCCGCTGCACGGCACGAAGACCGGCGAGCGGGTGCTCGCACTGCGGGCCCGGACGGACGCGGTGGCCGCCCAGCTGCGGGCCGAGCAGGGCGCGGATGCGCCGGCGCTGGACCCTGCGCCGTAGGCGCGCTCCTGCTGCCGGCTCAGCCGTCGGCTCCCGCGCACGGTGGCGCTGCTCCGGACTCCGGAAGGTGACGCGGGCGACGACATCGGTTGGCTGGAACCGCACGGGTGTGAAGTGCGGCTTTCCGGGTGATGGTCGAAGCTGATCCCTGGTCAGGGGACTGTTGCTCACAAGGAGCAATACGACCGATTGTTTGTGCAAGGGGGCCGGCAACGGCCCGCGAGCCGGCCCCCTTGCGGCACTCCGTCCGCCGAGCGGTCAGCGCGTCGCCGCCGCGGCCTCCGCCTCGCGGCGGAGGAACTTCTTGTCCGGCTTGCCGGCGTCCGTCAGGGGCAGCGCGTCGATGAAGGAGATGTGCGCGGGCTCGTACATCGCGCCGCGCTCGTCGCGGACCAGCTCGCGGAGCTCCTTCTCGTCGAGTTCGCTGCCGGGGGCGCGCACGACGGCCGCGTAAACCTGCTCCATGCGGTTGGCGTCCGGGACGCCGAAGACGGCGCTCTGCAGCACCTGCGGGTGGGTGTTGAGCAGGTCCTCCAGCTCGGTGGTGTACACGTGGCCGCCGACCACGACGATCATGTCCTTGATCCGGTCGACGATGGTCAGGTACCCCTCGTCGTCGAGGAAGCCGATGTCACCCGTGTGCAGCCAGCCGTCCCGCAGGACCTCGGCGGTCAGTTCGGGCTGCTTCCAGTACCCGGTCATGATGTGCTCCGAGCGCACGCAGACCTCGCCGTGCTCGCCGGCGGGCAGGTCGCGGCCGGACTCGTCGCGGATCGCGATCTCGACGCCGTTCATGGCCTTGCCCGCGGTGCGCAGCCGGGCCGGGTTCTCCGGGTCGTGGTCCTCCGGGCTGAGCACGCTGATGCCGCCGGCCTCGTTCTGCCCGTAGAACTGGGTCAGCACGTGTCCGAAGCGCCGCACGGCCGAGGCGAGGCGGGCCGGGGAGGACTGGCAGCCGCCGTAGGTGACGTTGCGGAGGCTGGAGGTGTCGGTGCCGTCCACGTCCGGGTGGTCCATCAGCTGGTACAGCAGGGGCGGCAGCAGGAACATGTGGGTGATGCGCTCGCGCTCGATGGTCGCGAGCGCCTCCGCCGCGTCGAAGTCGTCGAGGAGGACGACCGTGCCGCCGTCCGTGCGGAGGGTGACGTCGGCCAGCAGACCGGCGGCGTGGGCGAGCGTCGTGCACACCAGCTGCCGCATCCCGTCGTCGCTCTGTCCCTCCGGCTCCAGGATCTCGTCGACGTCGTCCTGGAAGCCGGGCAGCCGCTCGAAGGCGGTGCAGATGGCCTTGGGGTGGCCCGTGGTGCCGCCGGTGTGGCGGATCATGCAGATGTCCTCGGGGCGGGCGAGGCCCGAGAGCGGCTCGGCCGGCTGCCCGGCGGACAGCTCCAGCAGGTCGGTGCCCACACTGCCCGGACCGAGCAGGAACACGTCCTGGACGCCGGTCAGCTCCGCCAGCTCGGCCGCGCGCCCGGCGTAGGCGGGGTCGGCTATGAGGGCGCGCGTCTCGACGTCGCGCATGATGGTGGCCTGCACGTCGGCCGACAGCTTGTTGTAGAGGTGGTTGACCGCGCAGCCGATCAGATTGGCCGCGTAGCGGGCGGCGATCGTCTCCGGCAGGTTGCCGCTGAGCAGGGTGACGACCTGTCCGCGCTCCACGCCCCGGGCGCGCAGCGCGCGTGCCATCCGGTGGACGAGGTCGCGGAGTTCACCGGCGGTGACGCGACGGTCGTGGTGGACGACGGCTGTCCTGGCGGGGTCGGCTTCCAGGATGTCGAGGTTCCGCTCCACGTATGTGCGGAACTGCTGCGCCGTGGCGGTCATGCGTGATTCCTCCTGATGCGGCAAGGCGATTGCCAGCAGTTGACTTAGGCAACCAGTTCGATGCTAGTGCCATTGATCAACAGCTCCAAGTCGGGAGGGGCCCCGGGCGGGGCATGCCGGGCCGAAACGTCGATATTCGGTCAACGGGCGGTCGGGGTGCCCACCCGCAGCCGGTTGCCGTCGGGGTCCCGCAGCTCGATCTCCCGCGCCCAGGGGGCGGTTTGCGGGGGAACGCCGAACTCGGCGGCGACCGCGTCGACATCGCGCACCCGCAGATAAACCAGCGTGCCGGGCCGGGCGTCGCCCTCGTGCTCCGACAGGAACAGCCGCACCGGCCCGCGGGCCACCTCGACGAAGGCCGGAAGGCCCGGTTCGAAGCGGTGCTCCCACTGCTCGGCAAATCCGAGGCGCGCATACCAAGCGACCGCCGTCCTCGCGTCCTCGACATAAAGCACCGGGATGACTTCTTCGTCCACGGGTCCATCATTCCAGAACCCCGGGAGGGCCCGGTTGTTGTGCTTTGCCGACGAATTGCTCTCTTCGGGGGCTCTGCCGGCCCGCCGCTTCACCGGCCCGAATTCCCGCGATCTTGGTTCACTCGCCGGGAACCTCCCGCTAATGTGGGCGGGCCTAGGCAGTTCCCCCCACGTGTCGGCAGCGAACTGCGTGCCCGCGAGAAAGCGGAGTCACGGATTTCGAAGTGCGGCTTCCTTCCTGCCCGTTCCGATCGTGGAGTTGCCCGAGCATGTCTTCCCGTATATCCCTCCCGGCCTTTCGCCGCCGCCGGGCCGCCGCCTGTGCCATCGCCCTCGCGGGTGTCCTCGCACTGGCCGGCTGCACCGGGGGCGACGAGGACGCCTCACCGGCGAAGAAGCCCTCGCCCTCCGTCTCCGCACCGGCGTCCGCGGCCCCCTCCTCGCCGTCGCAGGCGCCTTCGGCCTCCCCGGCCGCGCTGCCGTCCCGCAGTGTCACGCCGGCGCCGGTCCTGCCGAAGCCGTCCCGCAAGCCCGCGACGCCGCCGGCCGCCGGGCACACGAGCGCGGCCGGCTCCTCGGAGCGCACGCAGGCCCCGCGCGAGGCCGGTACGACGTGCGAGCTCCGCTCCAGCGCGGGCAACTGCTACAAGGCGGGCCAGTACTGCCGCACGGCCGACGTGGGGGCGAGCACGCACGACGCCCAGGGACGGCTCATGAGCTGCGGCGGCAGCGGCAAGCCGCGCTGGCACTACTAGCCCGTCCGGCGACGGCCCTGGCCCGTTCCGCCCGGGCCGCCGGGCGTCCCGGATCACCCGTCAGGGCGGGGCACCTCGCATAGGGGAGGTTGACCTCGCCGGTGACCTCGTCGAACGCCGCCTGGGCGTCCGCCGGCATCTCGCGGCCGGCCCGGCGGCCGGGAGGGGCCGGTCGGTCACTTACCCGTGATCCGGCTTCACGGAGCGGCCGTCAGGCGGGTCCACGGGCAGCCCGGCGGGTGGAGCGGCAGGTGTGGGCCCACCGTCCGGCGCACTGCCCGGCGCACTGCCCGGCCCGGATGGCGGCGCGGCGGTCGGCGGGGCCGGCACTGGAGCCGGGGGCACGGGAGCGGGAGCCACGGGCGCGGGCGCCGTCGCGGGGCCGGAAGCAGCAGGGGGCGCCGAGGCGTCGCCGGCGGGCGGGCGCCCGGGAGCGGTCCCGGGAGGCGCGGCCGGCGGCGGGACCGGCACTTCCGGCTCCCCGGGCTCCAGCGACGGGCGCGTGGGCCGCCCCGGTGCGGCACGGGCGAGTTCGAGCGCGTACTCCGCCCACCAGCGGCCGGCCGGCGGCGCGCCGCGGCAGGCGCCGTCGGACTCCCCGGGCCGTTTGATCCACAGGAACGCGTCGACGCGCGGGTCCCCGGTGGCGGTCGTGGGGGGCGCGCCGAGGGCCCGCCCGGGCGGGTTGCACCAGGACTCGGGCTCGTGCTCGCCCTCCTGCTCGTGCTGGGGCTCGGCCTCGTGCACGTCCCCGTGCCCGGCCTCCTGCTCGTGCTCGCCCTCGCGCTCGGGCCCCTGCTCGACTTCGTCCCCTTCCGTCCCGCCGGCTTCCATCTCCTCGGCCTCGTCCAGTTCCTCCAGCTCCTGGAGGACGTCCAGCTCCTCCGGCTCCCCGGGGTCCCCCCTCCCCGCCGCGCGCCGGGCTTCGGCCGCGGCCGCGGGAGCGTGAGGCCGGCTCTTGGGCGGCCGCTTCTTGGACAGGCCGCTCTTCGGCCGGCCTTGCTTCTTCTTCCCCTTGTCCTTGCGGGGCGGTTCGGGCAGCGGCCCGTTGCCGTTGCGGCTCGTGTCGATGACGTAATGAGCGCCGCCGAGCAGCGCCGAGAGGTGGTCGCCGTAGGCGCGTGTGACGGGCGTCGTGTGGAAGTTGGAGACGTTGAGCGCGAAGCCGTCCGCCTCCGCGATCCCCGCTTCGGTGAGCGCCGTCACCATCAGGTTCTGGTCCTTGATCCAGCCGGGGTTGCCGGCGTCGATGTAGACCGAGACCCCGGGCCGGGCCTTGAAGGTCCGCACCGCCCGGGCGATGAGCGCCGTCCGCTGCTTGGCCGCCGCGGCGGGCACGCAGCCGGACGCCCACTGGGCGAGCGCGTCCGGTTCGAGGACGATCCAGGCCCGGCGCGCGCCGATCCCGGCCGCTGCCCGCGAGGCCCACGTGCGGTAGTGGGCGGCGTCGGGGGCGCCGCCCGAGGAGTACTGGCCGCAGTCGCGCTGCGGGATGTTGTAGGCGACCAGGACGGGGATGACCCCGGCGCGCTCGGCCTGACGGGTGACGTTCTCGGCCTGCGCCTTGGGGTCGTCGCCGGTCAGCCAGACCGCCACCGGCTCGCGCGCGATGCGCTGCAGGACCCGCGCGTCGTCCTCGCGCCCCCGCTCCCGCCACACCTCCACCTGGCGGGCGGCGGGCCCCCGCGGCTCGACCCAGAACGGGGACGCGGCGTCGAGGCTCTCCTCGCCGTCCGTCAGCGCCCCTTTGGCCGGCCAGGCCAGGGACATCGCACCGGCGCACGCGCAGGCGGCCGCCACGAGGGCCGCACCGCACCGCAGCGTCTTCTTCCTTCCGGCCGCGGGCGCCCGGCCCCGGTGGGGCCGGGCGCGTCGCCGCCGAGCGTCGTATGGCATCGATCCCCCGCACTTCATATTGGCTGATCGGTCCATTTCAGACACGGTGACAGGTGCCGACCCGTCAGACACGTCGGGTTACGCCGAACGGGACGCGGTGAATCGCTCTGTCGACACATCGTCAGTTACGCGCGTGCGGTCGCCGGGAAGCCGAGCCGCATGGTGCAGATCGGCTACACGATGATGACCGAGCAGGCAGGCCCCCGGGACCTGGTCGCGCACGTGGTGGGCGCGGAGGAGGCCGGGTTCGACTTCTCCGTCACCTCCGACCACTACTTCCCCTGGCTCGCCTCGCAGGGCCATTCGCCCAATGCGTGGGCCGTCCTGGGCGCCGCGGCGCAGGCGACGTCCCGGATCCCGCTCATGACCTACGTCACCTGTCCCACGACGCGCTATCACCCGGTGCTCGTCGCCCAGCAGGCGGCCACCCTCCAGCTGCTGTCCCAGGGGCGGTTCCGGCTCGGGCTCGGCTCCGGCGAGAACCTCAACGAGCACGTCGTGGGTCACGGCTGGCCCGGCGTCAGCGTCCGCCAGGAGATGCTCGAAGAGGCCGTGTTCATCATCCGGGCCCTCTTCGCGGGAGACCTCGTCAACCACCACGGCACGCACTACGACGTCGACCACGCCAGGTTGTGGGACGTGGCCGTGCCCGCCCCGCCCATCGGGATCGCCGTCTCGGGCGAGCGCTCCTGCCGGCTGGCCGGGAGCGCGGCCGACCTGGTCATCGCGACGGAACCCAAGCGCGAGCTGCTGGAGGCCTTCGACCGCCACGGCGGCGCCGAGAAGCCCCGTATCGGGCAGCTTCCCGTCTGCTACGACACCGACCACGGCGCGGCGGTCGAGCGGGCCCACGAGCAGTTCCGCTGGTTCGGGCTGGGCTGGAAGGTCAACGCCGAGCTGCCGCACGACGCCTCTTTCGCCTCCGCGTCCGCCTCCGTCACCAAGGAGCAGGTCGCCGAGGGGATCCCCTGCGGCCCGAACGTGGACCGCTTCGTGGAGGCCGTACGGGCGTTCACCGACGCGGGGTTCACCGAGGTCGCGCTCGTGCAGATCGGCGGCGGACATCAGGAGCCCTACCTGGAGTGGGCCAGGAGGGAGCTGCTCCCCGCCCTGCGCACGCTCTGAGCGCGGGCCGCCCGGCGGGGCGGCCGTCCGTCACAGCGCGAGGATGTCGGCGAGCTTGTAGTCCGCCGGCTCCTCCAGCTGGGCGTACGTGCACTGGTGCGGTTCGCGGTCGGGGCGCCAGCGGCGGAACTGCGTGGTGTGGCGGAAGCGGTCGCCCTGCAGGTGGTCGTAGGCGACCTCGCACACCCGCTCGGGACGCAGCGGCACCCAGGACAGGTCCTTGGTGCCGGTCCACCGGCTGGGTCCGCCCGGCAGCCGGCCGGCCGCCTGCGCCTCCTCGCTGGTCCACTCCTGCCACGGGTGCCCCTCGGCCGTGGGCATCCGCAGCGGCTCCAGCTCGGTCATGAGCTCCTGGCGGCGGCGCATGGGGAACGAGGCGCAGACGCCGACGTGCTGCAGGCGCCCGGCCGGGTCGTAGAGGCCGAGCAGCAGCGAGCCCACGACGGGCCCGCTCTTGTGCGGGCGCAGCCCGGCGACGACGCAGTCGGCCGTCCGCTCGTGCTTGACCTTGGCCATGGCCCGCTCGCCGGGCCGGTACGGGGAACCGGGCGGCTTGGCGACGACCCCGTCGAGCCCGGCCCCCTCGAACTGCTCGAACCACGCGTGCGCCGTCTCCAGGTCGTACGTGGCCGGTGCGACGTACACCGGGGCGGAGACTCCTCGCAGCGCCGTGGTCAGGGCGTCGCGCCGGTCCCGCTGCGGGGTGGCGAGCAGGGACTCCTCGCCGAGGGCGAGCAGGTCGAAGGCGATGAAGCTCGCCGGGGTGACCTCGGCCAGATGGCGGACGCGGGAGGCGGCGGGGTGGATGCGTTCGAGCAGGGCGTCGAAGTCCAGGCGCCCGCCGCGGGTGATGACGATCTCCCCGTCGAGCACGCAGCGGGGCGGCAGCTGTGCGCGGAAGACCTCGACGAGCTCCGGGAAGTAGCGGGTCAGGGGCTTGCTGGAGCGGCTGCCCAGCTCGACGTCGTCGCCGTCGCGGAAGACGATCGCCCGGAAGCCGTCCCACTTCGCCTCGTACAGCATGCCGGGCGGGATGGCCGCGACGGACTTCGCGAGCATCGGCTGCAGCGGCGGCATCACGGGGAGATCCATGACCGCGATTGTGCGGGCCCCGGGCCCCGGCCGCCTCTCCGCGAGCCGTCCGCAGGCGCGGCCCGGCGCCGCCCTCTAGCGTGAGGGCATGGCACAGGAGGCGCTGGAGCTCACCGTGGGGGAGCGGACGGTGCGGCTGTCGCACCCGGACAAGGTCTACTTTCCCGAGCGCGGCTACACCAAGTACGACCTCGCCCGTTACTACCTCGCCGTCGCCGACGGCATCGTCCGGGCCCTGAAGGACCGCCCGACCACGATGGAGCGCTACCCGGACGGGGTGCAGGGGGAGTCCTTCTTCCAGAAGAGGGCGCCGAAGAACCTCCCCGAGTGGATCCCGACCGGGCGCATCGCCTTCCCCAGCGGCCGCTACGCCGACGAGATCTGCCCGGGCGAGGCGGCGGCCGTGGTGTGGGCCGCGAACCTCGGCTGCGTGACCTTCCACCCCTGGCCGGTGCGCCGGACGGACACCGAGCACCCTGACGAGCTGCGCATCGACCTCGACCCGCAGCCGGGCACCGGGTACGCCGACGCGGTCCGGGCCGCCGTCGAACTCCGCGACGTCCTCGACGGCCTGGGGCTGACCGGCTGGCCCAAGACGTCCGGGGGCCGCGGGCTGCACGTCTTCGTGCCCATCGCGCCGCGGTGGACCTTCGTCCAGGTCCGCAGGGCCGCCATCGCCGTCGCCCGGGAGCTGGAGCGGCGGATGCCGCGGGAGGTCACCACGGCGTGGTGGAAGGAGGAGCGCGGCGCCAAGGTGTTCGTCGACTACAACCAGACGGCCCGTGACCGCACCATCGCCAGCGCCTACTCGGTGCGGCCCCGCCCGCACGCTCCGGTGTCCGCGCCGCTGACGTGGGACGAGGTGACCGGCGGCGCGGTGCCCGAGGACTTCGACCTGGCGACCATGCCGGCCCGGTTCGAGGCCGTGGGCGACGTGCACGCGGGCATGGAGGAGGGGCCGTGCGGCCTGGAGTACGCCCTGGAGCTGGCCGACCGGGACGAGCGCGAGCACGGCCTGGGCGATCTGCCGTACCCGCCGGAGCACCCGAAGATGAAGGGCGAGCCGAAGCGCGTCCAGCCGAGCCGGGCCCGGAAGGGGCCGGACGAGGGATCATCAGACACGAAAGAGTGAGGGGGAATTGCCCTGGTTTATCGAAGATTGCGGCGTGGTACGTCGGCATTGCGTCATCCACTCCGCAGACCAGGGAGCCCCCCATGCCCAGGACATTCGCAGTCCGCAGCAAGAAGTTCTCGACGGATGCCATCGCTGCGGCCGCCTTGGCGGGCTCGCTGCTGGTCGCCGGCTCGGCCCAGGCGGCCTCGGGCCCCGGCGTCCCACCCGTCCCCCAGCAGCCCGCCGGCAAGATCATCAGCGCCTCGGGCGTCAACGAGCGCATGTACCCCAGCACGGACTCGGCGGTGCGCGGCACCGTGGCCCGCGGCGCCAAGATCACCCTGCGGTGCAAGGTCCGTGCCCAGACCGTCGGCGGCAACAACATCTGGTACCTGCTCCGCAACCGCAACACCTGGGTCGCGGCGGCCTTCGTCGGCAACGCCGGCGCCGGCGCCGTCCCGCTGTGCAGAGACGTCGACCGCACCCCTCTGGACAACGCCCCCGCCACCCGGGCCGCGATGGGCTGAGTCACCGTAACCGACGAAGAGGGCAGCCTCTGCCGGCTGTCCTCTTCGTCGTATCTTCCCCGCGCCGATTACTCCGGGTGGCTGAAGGTAACGGATTGTGCCGCCATCTCGGGTGGCGGGCGGAATAATGGGCCATGTCGTTGTTTCCCGGCCGAATGCTGTCGTGATGCTGTGTAAGGACTGTCTGAATCCGGTTATCGAGGGCCCCGAAGGCGGCTACGTCTGCGGTCAGTGCTTCCACGTCGTGGAGCCCAACGGCTACGCGGAGCGCCGGGCCGAGGGGGTGCGGCGGGCCGCGGAGGAGCGCCGCATCCGCACCGAGGAGCGCCGCGCCCGCGCCCAGGCCCGTAACCGTGCCTGGCCCTGAGAGCGCCCTGAGCGTCCCGGACGCCCCGGGCCTCAGCGGCCCGCGGGCGCCGTGCCCCCGGCGGGCGCGGCGGCGGGCGGCTGGTCGCTGCCGCAGTGCAGGCACTTGACCGCCGCCGCGGGGAGGCCCTCCGACAGGCACGCCGGGCAGGTCTTGAGCGGGCCCGGCTCCCCGAAGACGACCACCCCGCGCCGCGCCTGCACATGCTTGTACGGGACGACGATCAGGAAGTACACCACGGCCATGAAGATGAGGAAGTAGACGGCCGCCGAGAGGAACGAACCCAGGTCCAGGTAGGTGTTCTTGTTGCCCGCCCGGCCCAGCTGCCACCCCAGCCCCATCGAATGGCCGCCCTGGAACCGGGCGATGACCGGGTTGATGACGAAGTCGGTGAACGCCTTGATGAGCGTGCTGAGTGCCAGTGCGATGATCAGGCCGACGGCGACGGTGACGATGTCGCCGCGCATGACGAAGTTCTTGAATCCTTTGAGCATGACCGTCCTCCGCACAGCACGCTACATTCCGTCAAGCGGTCCTCAGCGGTACGGCACGCGCAAGGGCCGCTCTCAGGCGGCGGAGCCGCCGAATTCCCGCACGGCGTCCTCGACGATCGCCTCCAGCCGGGCGTGGTGCGCCCCGCGCCAGTACACGCGCCCGCAGGCGGTGCACTGCGCGAACACGTCGTACGTGCGCCGCGTCCCGTGCTCCAGCCGCTCCGCGACCGTGTCCTTCTCGGCGTCCGCGAGCCGCCCGTTGCAGGCGGTGCAGCGCGTCCACGGAGCCAGCACGGGGGCGAACCTGCCGAGGACGTCCCGCAGTTGCTCGTCGGGCCGGTCGCTGTAGACGTAGGCGCCGGCCCATATCTCGCGCCGCCGCAGCAGCCCGCGGTCGCGGCTGAGCAGCACCCGCCGCTCCGCCGCGGACAGCGCGGCCAGGGCGGGGTCGCCGATGTCCTCGCTCTCGTAGGCGGCGTCCACGCCCAGCAGCCGCAGCCGGCGCGCGAGCGTCCCCAGGTGCACGTCGAGGAGGAAGCGCAGCGGCGCGCCGGGCACCTGCTGCGGGCGCACGACCGCGCACACCTCGACGGATTCCCCCGCGAAGGGGACGTGGGACACCGGGACCGCGCGGCCGTCGACGAGCAGCGTGCCGGCTTCGGTCAGCGGAACGCCCAGCGACTCGACGACGTGTCCCAGGGACGAGGACGTGTCGATCGTGACGGGCGCCCGCTCCCGGCGCAGCTCGGAGTTGACGAAGAGCCGCAGCTCAGGGGCGAGGGTGACGTGGATTTCCGGTCTGCTCACGCCGTCAGCATGCCACCACCCGGCGGCCCGCCGGGCGCGGGGGCGCGGGTCGCGCTGCCGGCCCCGGGCCCGGCCCCTGAGCGGGGCCGGAGCCGGGGGGCGCTCCGACAGGACGTCAGGAGGCGCTGGGCAGGGCCGGTACCCGGTGCGTGGGGCAGGTGTAGCCGTTGCCGTGGATGTAGGTCCAGCCCAGCTCCTCGATGTGGGGCGTGGCGGTGTGCGTGTGGTGCAGGAGGTGCCCCCACAGGTCGTCGTCGCGCGAGGGGCCGGGATCGGTGATGACGAGGTCGAAGGTCGTGTGCGTGGTGCAGCCGTGGTGGTCGCACGCGAGGTAGAAGCGGACGGGGCCCGGGGTTTTGCCTGCGGTGGTGAGGCTCATGGGGGTAACTCTCGGGGGACGCGCGGGGCCGGGGAGGGCGGATCGGCGGATGTCTCCCTCGCTCCGGTGACGCAGCGTGTAATGACGGCCGGGGCCGGGTAGTCCTCTTCCCCTGGCGCACCTTCGGTTTTCCGTGTCATCCGCTCAGGAGTTCTGGCGGGTTGATTACCGTGTGTTGTTATTGGTGGACGGTCAGGTGGTCGTTGGCGCCTGCCTGGAGGGACTTCAGGGGAGGACGGAGGAGGTCGCGGCCCGACCACTGGTCGGCCGCGGCACGGGCCTCGGCAAGGCCCGTGCCGCCCTTGCCGGCTGATCCGTGCTCAGCCCAGAATGCCTCCCAGCACCCCGCCGATCAGCCCCGTCAGCCCGCCGACGACACCGCCGAGCGCGCCCACCAGGCCGCCCAGCACGTTCGTCACCAGGTCCAGCAGCCCCGGGCCCCCGCCGTCGTACCGTTCGTGCCCGTGTCCGTGCCCGTGCCCATGCCCGTGCCCGGGAGACGGGCCCCGCTTGGACACGTCGACCCCGTCCTTCGCCAGGTGCGCCGTGGCCGCGGCCGCGTCCGTGGCGGCCGCGGTCATCCTCTCCAGGTCCGGGTGCGCGGCCGCGGCCTCCTCGGCCAGCACGGCCCGGGCCCGGTTCAGGCCGCCGAGGTGCTCCTCGACCTGCGCGCACGACGGACCCCGCTGCGCCTCGCCGGCTGCCTCCGCACCCGGCTGCCCGGCCGCCCGGCAGGCCTTGAGCGCCTCCGCGGCCCGCTGTCCGACCACGTTGCGGTCGATGGCCCGGGCCCCGCCGGAGGCGGCGTCGCGCAGCGACTCGGGCGAGGGCGCCGGGGCCTTGGACGCCGCGGGTGACGTGGGCGGCTTCGGGGGCGGGAAACCGGCCGACGCGCCGGCGGTACCGGCCGCACCAAGGGCCAGTGCACCGCACAGGGCACCGGAGACCATGAGGGCGGTTCTGCGGGAAGCACCCATGAACGAACTCCTTCGGGCAGGACGGGCGATCAGGACGGCGATCGTTACGGTCACCTTGCGCCCGCCCCCGGCCCCCCGCAATTCGTTCGCCGGTGCTTTGCGCCGATCAGCCGAAGGCCCATCAGAAGGCCCCGCGGCAGCGTCCCGCCAGGCCCGGCCCGGCGAGCGCGCGATCGTATAGAGACACAAGCGGAAAAGCCAATGACGACCACGCGTGAGTGAAAGCAGCCCCTACGTCCTGGCCCCGCACGCCCCCGCAGGGCAGGCTGCCAGGCGCACCACCGCGCTCCTTCCACACCGCCCCGCCCTGTGTACCTTCCCGCTCAACTCCGCCGACGGAAGAGCCCCCCTCCCTCATGCCCGACAGCAATCCCCGCCCCGACCTCTTCGACAAGGCCCCGTCCTCCCCGTTCCTGCGCGCCGTCCACGCCACGCCCGTACGGCCCTACTACCGCCCCCTGCGGGCGCGCGACGGCGAGGCGGTCGTCGACGGGCGCAAGGTCGTGATGGCGGGCTGCAACGACTACCTCGGCCTGGCCACCGACCCCCGGGTCACCGCCGCGGCCGCCACCGCCCTCCAGACGTACGGGACCTCCTGCTCGGGCGCCCGCACGCTCAACGGCACCCTCCCGCTCCACGGCGAACTCGAGGCCGCCGTCGCCGACTTCCTCGGCACCGAGGACGCCGCCGTGGTCACCACCGGCTTCCAGGCCAACCTCGCCCTCGCCGCGCTCTTCGGCCCCGGCGACGCCGTCTTCAGCGACACCGCCAACCACGCCTCGCTCATCGACGGCATCCGCCTCGGCGCCGCGCACCGCCTGCGCTACCGCCACGCCGACCCGGCCCACCTCGACCGGCTCCTCGCCGACGCCGACCCCGCCGCGGCCAAGGCCGTCGTCACCGACGGCATGTTCTCCATGGACGGCGCCCTCGCGCCGCTGCCCGCCCTGACCGCCGCCGCCCGCCGCCACGGCGCCCGCACCCTCGTCGACGGTGCCCACGACATCGGGCTGCTGGGGCCCGCGGGCCGCGGCGCCGCCGAACTCCTCGGCGTCCACGAGCGGGTCGACCTGTTCACCGGCACGTTCTCCAAGTGCTTCGGCTCCACCGGCGGCTTCCTCGCCGGGCCCGCCCGCGTCATCACCCACCTGCGCTACGCCGCCCGCGCCATCCTCTTCTCCGCCTCCATGCCCCCGCCCGCCCTCGCCGCGGCCATGAGCGCCCTGGAGATCAGCATCGACGAGCCCTGGCGCCGCCACCGCGTCCTGGACCTCGCCGCCCGCCTGCGCACCCGGCTCACCACCCTCGGCTACGACACCGGCCCCGCGCACGCCGACCCCGCCCCGCCCGGCGCGCCCCCGCCCCCGGGGCCGGTCATCGCCGTACGCACGGGGGACCCGGCCGACTGCGTCCGGCTGTGGCAGCACCTGCTCGACGCGGGCGTCTACACCAACCCCGTCGGCCCGCCGGCCGTCCCCGAAGGCTCCAGCATCATCCGCGTGACCCTCCAGGCCACCCACACCGACACCCACGTCGACCGCATCGCCGAAGCCTTCGCGACCGCCCGGCGGACCCCGCGGCCCGCCGCCCCCGTGCTCGCCCGCCCCCGCCAGGACCTCGCCCCGGAGACCGCCCGATGACCGACGTGACCGTCACCCCGGTGCGCGGGCGCGCCGCCACCACCGCCTTCATCCGGCTGCCCCACGCCCTCTACCGCCACGACCCCCACTGGGTCGCCCCGCTCGAACACGAGCTGCGCGCCTGCCTCGACCCCCGCCGCAACCCCTTCCACGCCACCGGCACCGCCCAGCTCTTCCTCGCCCGCCGCGGCACCACCCCCCTCGGCCGCATCGCCGCCCACATCGACCCCCGGTACCAGCAGCGCCACCAGGAACGCACCGGCCACATCGGCTTCTTCGAGTGCACCGACGACCCGGCCGTCGCCGGCGCCCTCTTCGCCGCCGCCGACCGGTGGCTCGCGGCCCGCGGCGCCGACCGCGTCCTCGGCCCCCTGAGCTTCACCACGAACGACGAATGCGGCCTGCTCGTCGACGGATTCGACGGCCCGCCCACCGTCCAGATGCCGCACAACCCCCCTTACTACGCCGACCTGTTCACTGCCTGCGGCTTCACCAAGGCCAAGGACCTCCATTCGTTCACCGGCCCCGTGCCCGCCGACGGCGAGGCCCCCGAGGCCGTCCGCCGTGCCGCGCAGCGCGCCCTGGCCGACCCCGGCATCCGCATCCGCCCCCTCGACCCCCGCCGCTACGACGCCGACCTCGCCGCCGTCCGGCGCATCTACAACGAGGCCTGGGCCGAGAACTACGCCTCCGTGCCCTTCACCGACGCCGAGTTCCGCCGCGCCGGCCGCCGCCTCAAGCCGCTCCTCGTCCCCGACCTGCTGCAGATCGCCGAAGTCGGCGGCGAACCCGCCGGCTTCACGCTCTGGCTCCCCGACGCCAACCAGGCCCTGGCCGCGGCCCGCGGCCGCCTCACCACCTACGGCCTGCCCATCGGCCTCCTCCGGGCCGCCCGGGCCCGCCGCCGCATCACCCGCACCCGCGCGTCCACCGGCGGCATCCTCAAGGAACACCGCCGCCGCGGACTGATGGCCGCCCTGTTCTACCGGGCCCTGCAGGCCGCCGCCCGCCTCGGATACACCGAGAACGAGTACTCCTGGACCCTGGAGGACAACCACGACATCGCACGCCTCGTCCGGGCCATGGGCGCCGTCCACACCCGCACCCACCGCCTCTACCACCGCCCCCTCGGCCCCGCCCCGGCCGCCTCATGAGGTACGCCGTCACCGGAGCCACCGGATTCATCGGCACCCGCCTCGTCGCGCACCTCACCGTCCTCGGCCACGACGTCACCGCCCTCGTCCGCGACCCCCGGCGCCCCGTGCCCGGCGCCCGCACCACGGCCGTCGACCTCGTCACCGGGGCCGGGCTGCGCGAGGCCACCGCCGACGCCGACGTCGTCGTCCACCTCGCCGCCCTCACCCACGCCGCCGACCCCCGGGCCCTCGCCACCGTCAACACCGGCGGCACCCGCCGGCTGGCCGCCGCACTCGCCGCCCAGCCCCGCCCGCCCCGGCTGGTGTACTGCTCCTCACTGGCCGCCAGCGGCCCCGGCCGGCTGCGCCACGAGGACGACATCCCCGCCCCCGTCTCCGCCTACGGCCGCAGCAAACTCGGCGGCGAGGACGCCCTGCGCCGCGCCGGCCCCCGGCTCCCGGCCGTCACCGTCCGGCCCCCCATCGTCTACGGACCGGGCGACCGCCACTTCCTGCCCCGCCTCGCCGCGGCCGCCCGGACCGGCCTGCTCCCCGCCGTCGGCCCCCGCGGCCCCCGCCGCTACTCCCTCCTCCACGTCGACGACCTGTGCCGGGCCCTGCTCGCCGCCGCCCGGCACGGCAGGCCCGGCGCCGTCCACCACGTCGGCGACGGCGTCGAACACCTCTGGAGCGACATCGGCGCGGCCGTCGCCGCCGCCCTGGGCAGACGCCCGCCCCGCGTGCTCCACCTTCCCGCACCCCTCGCCCTGGCCGCGGCCCACACCCTGGGCCGCACCGGCATGCTCAACCCGGACAAGGTCGGCGAGGCCCGCCACCCCTCCTGGACCACGGCCCCCGGCGCCCTCCCCGCATTCACCCCGCGCATCACCTGGCCCGAGGGGCTCCGCACCAGCCCGAGCCCCGCACTCCTCGACATCCGGAGCAGCACATGACCGTGCGCCGACCCCTCTCCCCGTACGAACGCGCCGTGTGGGCGGCCGGTGAAGCGCTGCCCGCCACCGTCGCGGCCGCCGTGCACGTCGAGGGCGCCACGACCCCCGGCAGGCTGCGCGACGCCGTCGCCGCCGTCCGCGCCCGGCACCCCCTCCTCGGCTCGCGCGTCGAGCGCAACGGCCCCTGGCGCGCCTGGTTCACCACCCGCGGCGTGCCCGAGACGCCCCTGCGCGTGGAGTACCCCGTCGCCGGCCGCACGGCCGCCCGCGTGCTGGAGGAGGAGCTCCAGCGCCCCTTCGCCACCGCCGACGGGCCCCTGGCCCGGTTCGTCGTCGTCGACGGCGGGGACTCCTTCGACCTGATCGCCGTCTTCCACCACCTCGTGGCGGACGGACACTCCGCCGCCGTCGTGTTCCGCGACATCCTCCAGCACCTGGCCACCCCCACCGGCCGGGCGCCCGCCGTCGCCGCCCCGCCCGCGGACGGCCTCCTCCCCGGCCCCCGCGTCCGCCCCGCCGACCTCGTCAAGCTCTCCCGCTCCCTGCGCCTGCCCCGCCAGGCCGGCGCCCCGGCCCTGCCGACCGGCCCCGCCACCGACCTGACCTGCCGCACCTGGACGCTGGACGAAGAGGAGACCACCGCGCTGCTCGACCGCTGCCGCGCCGAGCGCACCACCGTGCACGCCGCCCTCTGCACGGCCTTCGCCCGCGCCCACGGGACCCCCGGGCCGGCCCGCATCGCCGTCGCGGCCGACCTGCGCCGCATCCTCGCGCCCGTGCCCGAGGAGTCCGTCGGCCTCTACGCGGCCAGCTTCCTGCTGTCCGTGCCGGCGGGCCGCCCCCACGACGACCTCTGGGACGGCGCACGAGAGCTCAGGGAGCGCCTCCACCGGCGGCTGAGGCCGGAGGAACTGCGCCCGCTCGTCGCGGGGTTCCGGCTGATGCCCCTGCCCGACGGGATGATCACACGGCTCCTGCACCGCAGCGAGAGCAAGGGAGCACGCTTCGACGTCTCCCTCAGCAACTTCCTCACGTCCATCCCGGACACGTACGGCGACCTGCGCCTGACCGCCTTTCACGGCGCGGCCCACACCAGCCTCTCCGGCGCCCCGCTGGTCATCCTGATCGGCTTCGGCGGCAGGCTGTTCTTCAGCGTCACCTCCACCGACCCCGACGCGGCGCGCCTGTGCGAGAGGGCCATGTCCCACCTCAGGAAAGCGGTGGCACCCGCCCGGCCGGCGGGTGCCCGCCTCTGACCCCCGGGGCCGCGGCTCCTGCGCCGCGGACCGCCCGCCCCATCAGTGGGCGCCCGCGTACACCTTCGACGCGAACTCCGCGATCTGCTTGTCGGAGAGGTTCTGGGCGAGGTTGGCCTCGGAGATCATGCCGACGAGACGGTGGCCGTTCTGCACGTCGATCACCGGCAGCCGCTTGATCTGGTGCTGCTCCATGGAAGTCAGAGCATCCGTCGCGGACGCGTCCGCATCGATCCAGTGCAGCTCCCCGCCGAGCGAACCCGCCTCCACACTTGCCGGGTCCACGCCGTCGGCCACGCACTGGACGACGATGTCCCGGTCGGTGACCAGGCCCTGGAGCCTGTCGTCGTCACCGCAGATGGGCAGCGCGCCCACGTGCAGCTCGCGCATCATCTTCGCCGCGTCCAGCAGCGATTCGTGCTCGCCGACGCACTTCGCGCCCGCCGTCATGATGTCGCGGGCCTTGAGCGGCTTGTTCCGTGCCATGATCGCTCCTCCCGTCGTGGCAGGTTCTTCCTTCCTCCATCGCAACACGGATGTCCCACCGACGCCATGCGCACACGTTCACTGTCCGCGACCGGCCATGTGCTGCTCGAACGTGCTGATCTTTCCGTCCAGCAGGCCGGGCCTCCCGGGCCACAGGTCGGCCTTCAGCACCAGCTGGACCCGTGGCGCCCTCGCGGCGACGGCTTCCGTGGCCCGCCGGACGACGTCCATGACCTCCTCCCACTCGCCCTCGATCATCGTGTACATGGAGTCCGAGCGGTACGGCAGCCCGGACGTGCGAATGATCTCCACGGCGTCGGCTATCTCGTCGGGGAAGCTCTCTCCGACGCCGACGGGCGTCAGGGTGAAGGCGATGAGCATGGTGGTCAGCCGTCCTCTCTCTTCTCTCGGTTCTCTTCTCTCAGGTCCCCGCGCGCGGCGAGGCGGTCGTGGCGGCGTGATAGGCGGCCGCGACCAGCAGGAGATGGTCGATCTCGTGGGTCAGGCTGCGCGCCGAGGGCCCGTCCTGGTCGCCCGGCCCGGTGAGGTTCGCCGTCTGGGCGTGGGGCTTCCGGCCCTCGCGCTTGTTCCGCAGCGCGGCGGTGAGCCAGCGCGCGGTGATGTGCGCGTCCACCAGGTGGTCCGGCAGGGACTGCGCGTTCACGCTCTGCCGGATGGCATCGAGCGTGGCGGGCGGGATGTAGTTGCGCAGGACGATCATCGCGTCGCGGATCTCGATGACCCGCCGGTAGAGCCGCAGCTGGAGGGGAACGGCAGCGGCGCCGATGCGGTTGGCCGGGCGCAGCACGACGTCCGGGGTGTGCGTGGTCAGGTCCTGCCACAGCCGCTCCAGTCCGTGGTACGACCTGCGGTACTGCAGGTGGGTCCGGATCCGGGCGAACACCGGGAGGGCCACCCCCAGCGCCATGCACAGGGCCTCCACGCCGGTGACCGGCGAGAACAGCGGGGCGAACACCGGTGATCGCGTGGACAGATAGACGAGCTTGAGCAGCCACAGCACCGAGGCCAGCAGGATGCCGGAGCCGAACAGGCGCAGCCCGTAGCGCAGCAGGCGCGGCGTGCCGTGACGGCCGTGGCTCCAGCACACGAGGCCGCAGACCGTGTCGGCCGTCAGGTGGAAGGCGAAGAACACCCACCAGTAGGCGTCCGGCACGCTCGGCGTGGCCCGGGACGGCGCGATCCGGTTCCTCTCGTGCACCGGTCCGAGCACGTCCAGCAGGACGAGCGAGACCATGACGGCCGCCGCGGTGCCGAAGAGCACCCCGGTGTGGCGCCGGCGGCCGGCCGCGCCGTGGATGAACCACAGGACGGCCGCCGCGTCGACGATGCTGAACAGGTGGGTCGTCAGATCCACCCAGTGCGCCCCGGGCACCATCCGGGCCAGCACGGCCGTGACGGGTTCGAGGTGCATCGACATCGCCAGGGCGATCATGACGACGGCGAACCACAGCGGCCGCTGCTCGCGGTGGCGGACCGCCTGCGGAGCCCGTACGAGGGCCGCCGACCACAGGGCGGCGATCCCCGCGTTCTCGATCCAGGCGAGCTTGTCTATCCAGGCGAGCACGACGCTCCCGTCGGCCGGCCGACCCGCAGCCCCATCGCCGATTCCAGACCGCCGAGCATCCCCGACAGCAGCGTCGGGGCGGGCACCCGCCCGGCCGCCTCCAGGATCAGCGTGGCGATCATCTCCGCCTCCTGCTCCTGCTCGTCGCCGTAGCGGATCCGCGGCAGCACCCGGCGCACCGACTGGGGATCGGTGATGTCGAGGTGGCGGTACAGCCGGGTGTCGTCGAGGGCGGAGCGGTGGTTGCACACCAGGTGCCCGATCTCGTGGACGATGATGTGCTCCTGGTGCAGCGGGCTGGTCTGCCCGTCGTAGAGGATGAAGTCCTCGGTCTCGACGGACAGCAGCATCCCCGAAGGCGTTCCGGGGACGGTCGGGGTGGGCAGGGCCAGCAGCCGCAGCGGACGGTCGCGCTCGGCGGCGAGGCGGTCGCACAGGTCCTGTGCGGAGAACGGGTCGGGCACAGGAATCCCGCCGATCACCTTCTGGCATCGGCGGCGCAGATGCCTCCAGTGCATCTCAGTCGTTTCTCCCGCAGTCGTAGGGACGGGCGGGCACATGACCCGGTATCGGCGCCGGGTCATCGCGGTCCCCCGGCCCGCACGGCGGCCCCCAAGGCGGTCAATGGCAGTACCACGAGCCCCCCTCGCACATGTGCCCCGGCCGCCTGCGATCGTAGATCGCCGCGCGCTGTCACGCCAGGGTTGCGGAACGTCGCGGTCCATGGAGGGTGCGGGAGGGGGCCGGCGGGCTAGCCGAGGGTGCTGCGGCGGCCGTAGCGGCTCTTGCGGAGACGCTGCACGACGCGGTGGAGACGCGGGTAGCGCTCGCGCTGTTCCCGGGAGCGGCGGTCGAGTTCCTCCGTGAGCCGTTCGGTGCGCTTCTCCACGTCGAGCTCGTCGAGGATGCGGTCGATCTCCGCGAGCAGCGCCCCGTGCAGCTGCCACTGCCGGGGGTGCTGCTGGACCTGATGGAGCAGCAGGCGGGCGGCCCGGTCACGGGTCCGGCGGGCGGCGTCGAGCTCCCGCGTGAGGTGTTCCTCGGCGTGCTCGGCGCTGGTGGTGACATGCGTGGTGATGACTACGGCGAAGTTCTCCACGGCCAGGGCCATGTGCCCGAAGACCTCTTCGAGGGCGGCGGCGGTGTCGCCGGGGAAGAGCGGCTCCTGCGCGCGGTGCACGGCCAGGTCGGTGAGGGTCCGGCAGGTCACGCGCAGCACGACGGCCGTGATCTCCAGCGCGTCGAGCCCCGTGCGCAGCACCACCCGGAACAGGAGCCCCTCCTTGACGCGCGGATTGAGCCGGAGGCTGTCCTCGGCCTGCCGGAGCGAGGCGTCCACCTCGACGATGTCGTGGTCGAGCCGCCGCGCCGCGTGCAGCCGGGCCGCGGCCTGCTCCACGGGCGTGTGGCCGGTGATCTCCTCCCCGATGTCCTGCAGGAGGCGGCGCATCCGGCGCGCGAGGTCCTCGATCGCCTCGCCCGCGGGCTGCACCCACACCGGCGGGACGAGCAGGACGTTGAACAGCAGCCCGACGACCGCGCCGATCAGGGTCTCCAGCACCCGGTCCCAGGCGGTCTCCGCGACGCGCGTCACCCCCAGCACGAGCATCGCGCTGATCGCGACCTCGGGGACGAACTCGCCCGCCTTCACGAACCGCCCGATGACGAGGGAGGCGAGGATGATCAGCCCGAGGCTCCACCACGTCAGTCCGACCAGCACGCTGAAGCCGATCGCGATCAGGACGCCGACCACGACGGAGTTGACCCGTCGCACGCTCGTGGTGAGTGTGGAGTAGAGGGTGACCTGGACGACCAGGAGCGCGGTGAGCGGTGCGGTCAGCGGGGCCGGTTCGTTGCTCAGCCACAGCGCCACGGCATAGGAGATCACCGCGGCTGCGGTTGACCGTACCGTCTGCACGACCGCCGGTTCCCTGCCGCGCCTCACCAGCATCGTCAGGGGGTCACGAAGCCCGGGCACGTGGCCCTCCTTCCCCTTCCCGCCGACCTGTCAGCCGCCGATGCGCCACTTGGGGCACGGGGCCGGGAAGAACGGCCGGTCCGGGATGGCAGGATTTCGGCCATGACTGATCATCAGGGATTTCTCGCCGGCAAGAGTGTGCTGATTACGGGGGCGAGCAGCGGCATCGGCGCTGCCGCAGCGAAGGTGTTCGCGCGCGAGGGCGCCGCGGTGGTGCTGACGGCCCGCCGGGGCGAGCGCCTGGAGGCGCTGTGCGAGGAGATCCGGGGGAGCGGCGGCGACGCCGCGTACGTCGTCGGGGACATCCGCGTGGAGGACGACGCGCGGCGGGCGGTGGAGTGCGCCGTGGAGCGGCACGGGCGCCTCGACGCCGCCTTCAACAACGCGGGCATCGGCTGGGACCAGGAGCCGATGCACTTGATGAAGGACGACGCCTACGACGCCATCATGGACACGAACGTACGGGGCGTCTGGAACCTCATGCGCCACGAACTCGCGGCCATGGTGGAGTCGGGGACGGGCGGCTCCGTCGTCAACAAC
Source organism: Streptomyces roseoverticillatus (assembly GCF_000719265.1). Taxonomy (GTDB): domain Bacteria; phylum Actinomycetota; class Actinomycetes; order Streptomycetales; family Streptomycetaceae; genus Streptomyces; species Streptomyces roseoverticillatus. Next base: position 385,347 of record NZ_JOFL01000006.1, read on the forward strand.
AGCAGCGTCGCCGGCATGGTGGCCATACCCGCGGCCGCTCCGTACGTCGCCTCGAAGCACGCGGTGATCGGCCTGACCAAGGCCGCGGCGGCGGAGTACGCGCCGCACGGCATCCGGGTGAACACGGTCGCCCCCGGCACGACGCGGAGCGAGATCATCGCCGGCTGGTTCGAGCGGAACCCGCACATCGAGCCGGAGCTGCACCGCCTGACGCCGCAGGCCCGTACGGCCGAGCCGGCGGAGATCGCGGAGGCCGCCGCGTGGCTGTGCAGCGACCGGGCGTCGTTCGTGACGGGCGCGGTGCTGCCGGTGGACGGCGGCTTCACGATGGTGTGACGCGGCGGGGGAGAGGGCCCGGCGGCCGGTTCACGGCCGCCGGGCCCACGCGTCAGGCCGCCGGGCCGGTGTGCGTGGTGGTGAAGACGGCCTCGCCGTTCTGGTGCCCGACGGTGGTGTGGGTCGTCGTGCGCGACGTCGTGTGACGCTCGGTGGCGATGCCGATGGGGGCGTCGAACTCGGCGTACCGGTGGAAGGTGGTGTGCGTGGTGGTGGGCTGCGGGCGGTAGCCGGAGGCCGCCGCCGGGTCGCAGGCGCAGGTCCCGGCGGCGCCGTCCACGGGACCGGTCGCGGTGAACGCGGCCTGGTTGGCGGCTTCGATCAGCACGAGGCCGGGGACGTGGTCGACGGCGTGGTCGTAGAAGACCGTGTTGTCGAAGGGGTGGCGCAGCTGCCAGCCGCGGGGCTCGTCCGTGGGGCTGAGCAGGACCTCGTCCGGCCTGTCCCGGCCGACGCTCGCAGGCGGGAGATGCGGCGTGAGGGGCGGCAGCTCCGAGGGAGGCTGATGGTGCTCACCGCGCAGCCGCCGGTAGACCGCCGGGGGAATCCACTCGAACGTGGTCTCGGCGGTCACGAGGGCCGGGCCGGAGGCCTTGCCGTCAGCGGCCGCCGGCCCCGCGCCGGGCTCCGCGGCGGTGATCGTCATGCCGACGTGCAAGGCGGTGACGCGCTTGTTGCGCAGGGTCGTCGGGGTGGCGGTGACCTCGATGTGCAGCGGGGTGGCCCGCTCGGTGTCGAGGGCCGCGCCGGGGTTGAGGGTGTAGTTGAAGGTGTGGAGGAGCGTGGCGTGGCTGAGGGGGGCCTCGAACGCGGTGTGGGCGAGGAGGAGACCGACCTGGCGTATCGTCTGGGCGACGGTGAGGGTCTCGTAGTGGGTGCCGTGGCCGGGCACGTGGTGCGTGGTGTGGGCGGGCCAGCTGCCGGTGACGGTGTAGTGCGTGGGGTCCTGCTGCTCCCAGCGGGTCACGAACACGGCGTCCTCGAAGCTCAGGTGCACGAGCTCCTTGGCGGCGGGTCCGCCGGCGGTTCCTTCGCCGATTCCGCCGCCGTCGTGGGCGGGGTGTGCGCTGCGGGCGCTAAGGTCTGGGGGCGAGGCCTGCAGCCCGCCGGACGCATCGGTTCCGTCAGCCGCCGGCCGGACGAGCCGGCACTCGGTGACGTGGTCGGCGAACTGCCGCGGGGTGCCGTGGGCGGCGGCGACTGCGGGGCGGAGCAGGATCTGAGACACGTCTCTCCTCGGAGTGGATTCGTGCGTCCCGGTTGTTAACCGGCCCGGTGATAAGATACGGACTATCCGGTTTGCTTTAGGGTTTTCGCTCGTGCTTGCCCTGGCCGTCGATTCCGGGCCCTGCCCGGTGCGTCCGGCGTGGCGCACCCGGCGGCCGTGGTCGGCCGGGCGTTCGTATCGGCGTGTTGCCGGTGAACGGGAGGTAGTCAATGGCGAAGCAGGCGCGGGCGATTCACACGCGTCGCCTGATTCTCGAGGCGGCGGGTGAGGTCTTCGACGAGTTCGGATACGAGTCGGCGACGATCGCGGAGATCCTCGGGCGTGCGGGCGTCACCAAGGGTGCGCTGTACTTCCACTTCGCGTCGAAGGAGGAGCTGGCGCGCGGAGTGCTGAGCGAGGCGCTGACGACGGAGGGCGTGCTGCCCCAGGAGTCGCGCCTGCAGGAGTGGGTGGACGTCGGCATGGTGCTGGCGCACCGGCTGCCCGCGGAGCCCTTGCTGAGCGCCGCGATCCGACTGTCGGCCGACCGCAAGGCGCGGGACCTGTTCGGCACGTCCTGGCCCGGGTGGATCGAGTTCATCGCGGGGCAGCTGACCGCGGCCAAGGAGCAGGGGGAACTGCTGCCCCACGTGGACGCGGAGCGGACGGCGATGCTGTTCGTGAGCGCCTGGACGGGCGTCGAGATCCTGGCGACGGCGCACCCGGAGGGCGACTCCCTGGAGGAGCGGATCGCGCTGCTGTACGACACGTTCCTGCCGAGCGTCGCGGTGCCGGGAGCCCTGCGGATGCTGGACACCGCCCCCGACCGCGGTGCCCGGGTCTGGCAGGCGCACCGGTCCCAGCGCGAAGAGGCGGAGGCCGCGGCCTCCGGCTGACGCACCGCGCGCGTCCCGGCTGCGACGTCGGGCGCGCGGAGGGTGTCCGGGCGGCGGGCTGGACAGGACCGCTGCCTGATGACGTCCACGCTTTCCCCCTGAGTGTCCGGCCGATGCCGCTGCGGGCGCACGGCGCCAACGGGCCACGAGCCCCCCTCGTCACCCCTGCACGGCATCGGAAACCTGTCCGGAGGCGGCTGCTCGTCGCGGCGGATCCTCCGGTGATCCGATGCCAGGACGCTAACAAACCGGATATCCTGTTTGTCAAGGGTGAACGACTTTCCATATGCGCTTCACCTGGGTGGATGCCCTGCGGGCCCAGGGGATGGAAGGGTGGATTCCGGGGTGAATTCCCCGGGCATGGCGAAGGCCCGCAAGGTACTTGCGGGCCTGAGGGCGGCGGCGCGCCGCCGCCTGGTGCTGCTGTCGGGGTCATCAGCCGCCGGGCGCGTGGGCCGTGGCGAACTGTGCAGGGGCGGGCCCGGTCGCGTTGATGACCGCTTCCGTGCCCGCGGCCTGAAGCTGCGTCAGCGCCTTGGGGGTGGCCAGCTGCGGCAGGAGGGTGTGCCAGAGGCCGGTGAGGGTGGGGCGCGAGAGCCAGTTGTGGTCCTGGCGGGCCAGGGCCTCGAAGCCCGCGGTCGCCCCGACGACCGTGGCCGTCAGCTCCTCCTGCGCCGCGTGGAGCGGCGTCTGCCCGTGGGCCGCCGAACGCTCCAGCGTGCGGCGTACGCATTCCAGCCACTCCTGGTGCAGATTCACCTCTGAGTGGTGTGCGGTACGGCAGTTGAGGTGAAAACCGGCGCGCACCACGACGTCCCGGCGCAGCTGCTGGGCGATGACGTGCGAGGAGTCGACGAGCGCCTGCAGGGGGGAGGGGCTCTTGCGGCGGGCGTGCCGGGCCAGGGCGTGCAGGGTCCTGGTGGCCTCGGACTCGACGGCGGCCGCCATGGCCGCCTTGGTGTCGAAGTGGAAGTGCAGGGCACCCGAACTCACCCCGGCCCCGGCGCTGATGCCGGCGAGCTTGGCGCGCGTGTAGCCGAACTCGTCGAAGGCCTGCGCCGCGGAGCGGATCAGCGCGTGCCGGGTGTTCATGGCCCGTTCTTGCTTCGTCACCGGGAGCTCCTGCGGAGGTTCGACAACATCATGAACACATGAAACCAACTAACTGGTTTGATTTCTACTTCGTGCGCCCGGAATGTGCCCCATGGTGAGCTATCTGGCGGGCCGACTTCCTGGTGATCGGTAGCGTCGGCAGTGTGGGCGGGGCGGGGCGATGGGGCAATGATTCATGGATGTGCCGAATTGTGGCGTCCGCTCGAAGTGATAAACCAGCGGTCCGGTTTGTAATTTCCGGCGATCTGACGTTCGCCGCCCCGCCGGCGCGGTGCTCAGCGTCGGCAACCTGCTGTTCTTCGCCCCGCCGACCGCCGTGCTGTGGGAGCGCAGTGGCTGATCCGCGGGCTCAGACGCCGTCCGCCGCCGGCTCCGCGCGTCTCTCCGGCGTCGTCCCCGCGCGCTTCTTCAAGGCCTCGTTGAGTGCCTCGAAGTCCGCGACGGCGGCGGCGATGCTCCGCCGCAGGAACGGCACCAGCACCCCGAAGAACCTCTCGCTCTGGACGACGCGCGTGCCGCCCCCGTCCAGGTCGGTGAGGACGAAGCGGTGCTCCCCGGTGAAGAGTCCGGGCAGGAGGGTCCGGCCGCGCCACCGCAGCTCCTCCGCGGGGGCCGCGACCCTGACCTTCGGGTGCAACGTCATGGGCCTGCGGCCGGCCGGGAAGACCCGCAGCCGCAGCCGCCCGCCGGGCGACACCGTCCCTGACGCCTCACGGATGAAGGGATTCCACTCCCCGTAGCGCTCCAGGTCCGTCAGGATCCGCCAGACGTGGCCGGGTGTGGCGGCGATGTCCACCACGGTGGCTATTTCCCGCATCGGCGTGCCTCTTCTCGTGCTGAGTGCCTCGTTGCCGCAGTTCCTCGCCGCCGCGGTTCCCGTGCCGCAGCTCCGCCGCGCGGAGGACCGTCCCGAGTTCCGTCGCGCGGAGGACCGTCCCGCAAAGCTCAGTATTGGCCTGAACCGCCCTCTCGGCCCGTCCTGGCGGTGCGGGGGCGCCCGGGTGGATCTGGAGCGGCGGCCGTTACCGCCCGCGGCCACCGGGCACACCTGCAGCTGGCAGGTCCTTCCGGGACGCCGGGGAGCCCCTGCCCCGGTGCGGAACGGACGAGAGGGCGGACGCTCGCATGATCACGTTGGGGGTGGAGGAGGAGTACCTGCTCCTGGACCCCGTCACGGCGCTGCCCGTGCCGCTGGCGGAGGAGGTGCGGGCGGCCTCCGGCCTGCAGGCGATGACCGAGGCGCGGGAGATCAAGTCCGAGCTGCTGCAGGCCCAGCTGGAGGCCGCCACCCCCGTCTGTACCGGCCTCGCGGAGGTCGGCGGGCACCTGCTGCGGCTGCGGCACGCGGTCAGCGCGGCGGCGCAGAAGGCGGGGTGCCGGCCCGTCGCCTGCGGCGCCGCGCCGCTGGCCGGCGGGGCGCCGGTCCCGGTCACCGGCGAGGGGCGGTACCTGGCGCTGCAGGCGCAAGGGGCGCGCCTGGTGGACGAGCAGCTCGTCAACGGCATGCACGTGCACGTGGGGGTGCCCGGCCGGGCCGCGGCCGTCGGCGCCCTGAACCGGCTGCGTCCCTGGCTGCCGGTGCTGGTGGCCATGGGAGGGAACTCCCCGCTGTGGCGGGGGAGGGACACCGGGTTCGCCAGCTGGCGCACGGTGGTCTTCGGGCGCTGGCCGGTCAGCGGCCCCCCGCCCCGGTTCGAGGGGCCGGACGACTACGACCGGCGGGTCGGCGCCCTGCTCCGGGCCGGGGCGATCATGGACACCGGCCAGCTCTACTGGCAGGCGCGCGTCTCCGAGCGCTATCCCACCCTCGAAGTGCGGGCGCTGGACGTCCAGCTCACCGTGGAGGACGCGGTCCTGTTCGCGGGCATCGTCCGCGCCCTGGTCACCACCGCGCTGCGCGAGGAACGGGAGGGCTTGCCGCTCGCGCCCTGCCCGCCGGAGATGCTGCACGCCGCGAACTGGCACGCCGCGCGCTACGGGCTGCACCGCGGTCTCATCGACGCCCACGGCCGGCGCCGCGGTCCCGGCGAGGCGGTCGGCGGCCTGCTCGCGCACATCGGGCCGGCCCTGGACGAGGCCGGGGACACGCGCGAGGTCAACCGGCTGCTGCGGCTCTTCCTCGCCCGCGGTGCCCCGGCCGACCGCCAGCGCCGCGCCCTCGCCGCGGGCGGTCTGACCGCCCTGACGGCTCTGGCGAGCACGGAAAGCCCGGAGAGCGCGGAGGACCCGGGGAGCCCGGAGAACTAGCGGCATCCGCAGGTGTGTTGACTTCTCCGCACCTCCGTGGGAGAGATGACATGTTCACGTCACTCCTGCCGGTGGTCTTCCGGCAGCCCTTGTCCTCGGATCCGGCCGCCCGCCGCGGCGCCGGACGGAAGGAGCACGGCGATGAGCATCCCCCACACCCGGGCGCAGCGGAACCGCAGCAGGATGATCACGGGCACGGCACTCGCCGCCCTCCTTGCGGGGGCGGGCACCGTGCTCGGCACCCCGCCCGCCGCGGCCGCCGACGCCGTCACCGTCGGCTACACGTGCACCGGCCCCGGCGCCCCCGGCGGCGTCCAGTCCCTCCTCGTGACCGTGACCGCACCCGCCGGCGTGCCGCAGGGCTCGACCGCCGACCTGTCCGTCGAGGTCACCACCGCGCTGACCGTGCCCATCGACGTGCCCGCCCGCGCCGCCACCGGCGAGATGACCCTCGAACTCGGCGGCGCGGCGACCGGCTCCGTGACGGCCACCGGCTTCACCAACGCCGCCGCGGTGCCCAGCGGCTCCACCGTCACCCTCACCGGCGGCACCGCCTCGGTCGGCCTCGGCACGGCGGGAGCCGCGACCGTCACGCCCGGCGCGGCCGGCGTGCACGTCTTCGGCGTGACCGTCGCTTGCGAGGTCTCCGGGACCGCACCCGTCGCGGCCACGATCGACGTCACCTGACGCGGCCGGACGGACGGGTGCGCGCGGTCGTACGGGTTCACGCGGTCGCAGGGGCTCGTGCGGTCAGACGGGCTTCAGAGCGGTCGCCCCGAAGGAGACGTCGAAGCGGTCGCACCAGATGCTGACGCTGGTGTAGCGCGACAGGTCCACGTCGGCGGGCACGACGTAATTCTGGTCGCCCTTGTTCCCCTTGAGGGAGCCCAGGCTGCGGTGCGCGCCGTCGTCGAAGACGTGCCACCCGTCCTGCCCCGGCTTCACCGGGGCGTCGCTGAGCAGCACCTTAAGGTCAGGGCCGTTGCTGGTGTCGAGGTGCTCCAGGCGCAGCACGCGGCTGCCGTCGGGCAACCGGAGGATGCGCACCGACCCGCTGGTGCGGTGCTCGTGGCTGATCAGCTCACCGGTGGCCAGCGTCCGCACGCCGTCCGTGCCGCCCGGCCGCGCGGTGCCGGTGGCCACCGGCACGGACTCCCGTACGGTCTCGTTCACCCACAGCTTCCACGGCTGGAACCACACCAGTCCCGCGGCCACCGCGAGCACCCCCGCGACCAGCACCCCGATGACGGCCGGCTTGCGCAGCACCCGTCGTACACGTCCCATCTCTGCCTCCGAAAAGCCGGCGTGTTCTCTCACTCCTTGGAACGCTTTTTGGCCTGTTCCGGGTCCGGGTTTCCGGTGACGAAAGTCTTACGTCCCCGTCCGCCACGCCCCGTCTGGTGGCGCTGGGGTGGCTGGGGCGGGGTGTTTCTGGTGATCTGTAATGGTCCCGGAGGCCGCGGCGGTAGGAGAACACCCATGGACATCGGCGACCTGACCGACGAGATCCTCCGCGATCTGCGTAAAGAGCGCGCCTATCCGGCGGTCTCGCTGCTCGTGCCGACGAACCGGCGTTCCCCCTACAGCCCCGAGGACCCCGTCCGGCTGCGGAACACCGTCGCGGAGGCCAAGCGCCGGCTCGCCGAGGACGCCGGGGTCTCCCGGTCCGCCCGGGCGGACGTCGAGGGGCAGCTGGACACGGCCGTCGCCGGGGTGGACCTCACGCACTCCAGCGACGGGCTGCTGGTCCTCGCGGCCCCGGGCGAGCACCACGTGTGGTACCTGCCGCGCTCGGTGCCCCAGCGCGTGGTGATCGGAAAGACCTTCCTCACCCGCAACCTCGTGGCGGCCGCCCGGATGGAGGAGCCGTACTGGGCCCTGGCCGTGACCAAGGGCGAGTGCCGTCTGTGGGACGGCGCGGGCGACGCGCTCACCGAGTTCACCGGCAACGGCTTCCCCGTACGGCCCGCCCTGCCCGACCACGTGGACGCGCTGCCCGGCAAGAACTACAGCATGCCCATCCGCGAGGAGGGCGGGGTCGAGCGCGAACGGCAATACCTGCGGTCGGTCGCCGCCGCGCTCGCGGGTGTCCTGGAGAGGCAGCCCCGGCCTCTGTACCTCGTGGGCCTGCGCGAGCTCACCGCGCACTTCAAGGAGGCCTTCCCCGGCCAGGGCGCGATCACCGCCGTGGTCGAGAACGGCAGCGGCACCGCCAAGAGCGGCCACGAGCTTCTGGAGGTGCTCCGCCCGGCCTTCGACGAGCGCCGCGAGGCGCGCCGGGGCGAGGTGCTGCGGAGGCTGAGCGACGCGCGCGGGGCCCGCCGCTACACCTCCGGCCTGGACGAGGTCTGGCAGACGGTGCGGCAGGGCCGGGTGGCCCTCCTGGCCGTAGAGGACCACTACCAGGCGACCGTCCGCACCGACGGCAACGGCGGCCACCCGCAGGTGGTGGAGGAGTCCGCGGAGCCGCTCAGCGCGGACGCCTCCCTCATCGAGGACGCCGTCGACGAGATCGTCGAGAGCGCGCTCGACAGCGGCGCGGACGTCGAGTTCGTCCCCGACGACACCCTGGCCGAGGAACACCGCCTCGCCGCGGTCCTGCGGTACTGAAGCGGCGGGCCGGCCCGGGTCACCGGGCGGGCCGGAACTCCAGCCCGCAGACGTGCTCGCGGGTCGTGGTGCCCAGGAGCACGAGCGAGGCGGCCTCCGCGACCTCAGGCGGCACGGCCCCGCTCCCGCCGCCCGGCTCCGCGGCGCCGTCGAGCGTGCGGAGCAGCCGGCCCAGCCCGTGCGCGTGCCGGGTGAAGACGCGCCGGCCGACCCGGCGGCCCCGCTCCCGCTGGCCTTCCAGCGCCTGCGCCGCGCCCACGTCCAGCAGCACCAGGTGCAGTTCGTGGCCCCGGCGGCCGGCCTCGCGGGCCAGCCAGCGCCGCATCCACGGGCGGCTGCCGCAGTCGTGCACCAGAACGGGCTGCCCGCTGCGCACGGCCGCCCGGATCCGCAGGAAGTGGTCCAGCCGGGCGCACGGCCGGTAGACGGCGTACGGCAGCCGGTCCGGCATGCGCGCCTGCCACCGCTCGTGGGCGGCCCGCGGGTCCACGGCGGGGGCCGCCGCCGACCAGCGGCGCATGAGGGTGCTCTTGCCGCTGCCGGGCAGCCCAGACACGACGACGACCGACCCCGCCGGGTACGACAGCACCGCCGGTGCCCGGCGGCCGGCCGCCCGCAGGTCGACCACCCCGCGGGGGCGGAACCCCGCCGCGGGCCCGGGCCCGGCCTGCGCCGCCCGGCCCGCGGGATCCGCCGGTCCGCCGGCGGGTATGCCCGCCGGGGTGCTGCTGTCTGTCGTGCCGGTCCGGCTCACGGTCTTGTGTCCCCTGCCCTTGGCTGCTGTCCGCGCCCGCCGCCTCGGCAACGGGTGCAGTCCTTCAGACGCCGTGGCGCACCCTGCCGGTTCACCGGACGTCCTCGCGGGTTCACCGGACCGGGGGCGAACAGGCCCGTGGCCGCGCCGGAGGGGATGAGGGCGCGGCCACGGGCGGCCCCGGAGGGCCGGAGGGGAAGGGCGGGGGTCAGCGGCCGTCGGCCGCGGCGGCCAGGGGCCGGCCGTGGTGACGGCTGATGTTCTTCTCCAGCAGCGACAGGCACTCGGCGACGCCGACGCTGCCGGAGGTGTGCTCGGGCAGCCGCCCGTCCCGGGCCTTCAGGCCCGCCAGCGCACGGTCCATGGCCGTCTGCGCGGCGAAGAGGCAGGGGGTGCTGTAGATCGCCACGTCCACGCCGAGCCCGGCCAGCTCCGGCAGCGACAGCCGGGGCGACTTGCCGCCGGCGATCTGGTTGAAGAGGAGGGGTTTGTCGCCGATGACGTCCCGGACCTTGCGGATCCACTCGACGCTGCGGACGCCGTCGACGAGCAGGACGTCCGCGTCGGTGGCCGCCAGGGCCTTGGCGCGCCGCAGGATCTCGTGCTCCTCCGTGGCGTCGGTGCGGGCGACAACCACGAGGTCGCGGCGGGAGTCCAGGACCATGTCCAGCTTGTCCAGGTACTCCTGCAGGGGAAGGATCCGCTTGCCGTCGACGTGCCCGCAGCGGCGGGGCCGCTGCTGGTCCTCCAGGATCACCCCGGAGGCGCCTGCGGCCTCCAGCTGCTGGACGGCGTGGCAGGCGGTCTCGGGGTCGACGTAGCCGTCGTCGATGTCGACGAGCAGGTGCTGCGCGGGGAAGGCGAGGCGCAGCCGCTGCACGAAGGCGACGATGTCGGGCCAGGCGATGAAACCTATATCGGGAAGGCCGTAGTGGGAGGCCGCGAAGCCGAAGCCGGAGACGAACATGCCGTCGTAGTGCTGGGCCGCGACGGAGGCGGAGAACATGTCGAAGATGCCGATGAGGGGAGTGGTGCCGTCCGCGGCGATGGCGTCACGTAGCCGGGCGGGGTGGTTCACGGGTACCCTCCGAAGACTGGTTTGGCGTCGGTTGGGCCCGCTTCGGCTGCTGTCTTTGACGGAAGCCCGCAGCCGGTGCGGGAGACGATGACCGACCGGAGGTCCCTGGGGTGCGCCGCGCGAAGGCGTGCCCCAGGGATTTTTGCTGCGCTCTGCTGCTGGTGGTGCCGGTCGGTGCCCTCGGGAGATTAGTCAAGAGATAGTCATGCGGCAATATAGACAAGGTAAAAGCGGGTGGTGGGCGATGCATTCACGCCGACCACCCGCACCTCCGGAGCGCCGTGCGGCGCACACCCGCCCGTGCTCGCCCCGCAGCTGAGGAGCCCCTTCCGGCCTTCCGGCAGCCTCCGCGCATATGCCCGCGGATCGTCCGGATCTCGCGGGTCCGATCACCTCGTGGAGGGCCGGGTCCGCGCCGGCGTCTAGTGCTTGGAGAGGTTCCGTGCTTCGGCGCGGCCCTTGAGCTCCAGCTGCTCGGCGAGGTCGCGCAGGGCACGGGCGCCGGCGATCTCCTCGCCGACGCGCGGTTCGTTCGGATCGCGGGCGTCCCGCGTGGAGCTGGTCCGGGCGCGGAGCTCGGTGCCGTCGCGCAGTCGCAGGAGGGCGGCGGCCCGGGTGCGGGATTCGTCCTCGTCGAATTCGATTTCTACGTGCCAGCCGGCGACCTGCATGGGCAAAACACCTCCGCCGTGTTGCAGCTTTCTGTGGCGGCCACTGTAAGTCGCTCCCCTCCGCCGCCCGCGGCCCGCGCGCCCGGCCGGCTCCAGGTCCACCCGTCCGGCTGCCCGCCCACCCGAATGCGGGGGGTAATGAATGCATAGGGCATGAATGTAGAAGGCATGAATGCAGGCGACATGTATCGCCCTGGGCAAACAACGCAAGATCAAATCCCTGTGGCCTTGATCACATGGGACAGGGGCAATGCGCGAAAACGGTCATGTACGAGCACGCCTTTCCCGTCGTGCGAATCCCTTTGTGCGCCCGGGAAATGCCCGTCCCACCCCGCTCTGACCAGCACTGATCGATCACTTACCCACGGAAATATCAATTCCCCGTGAAGTCTTGACGCCGCCCTTACACGCCTCACACCATTCACGGCATGGAGTCCACCGACAGCCGGCCGAGCACCGGGACGCAGCAGCGTCCCGGCGCCGTACCGTGCCACCGGGCGCAAGCGCCCCACGGCAGGCCGGCCCGTCGGGCGACACCCGGCCGGCGGCGGCCCTTAAAGGGCTGACCTCCCCGCGCCACCCAGCGGCGCCCAGGACGGCAGCGACAGCACGCCGGTCCCGGGCCACGCACCTCGTGCCCGCTCCCCCTGCCCGACCGCAGGCGACCCCCACCCGGGGCCGCCCGCATCCGGCCGGAGGGCATGCCCGGCTCACTGCCGGCGGGCATCGCATCACCCCTCGGAGAACGGCGTCGCCAGCCGGACCTCCGGGTAACCGGGCCCACCCCCTCGAAGCAGCACCACGGCCCGGTCCTGCCCCCTCCAAAGAAGGCGAAGTACCACATGAGTGACCGCACCCTCACTGCGGCCGAAACCCAGCCCGCCGCCACGGCGGCGCCGACGGCCTCCACGCACGTGGACGCCGGCGATGCCGGGTACAGCAAGGACCTCAAGTCCCGCCACGTCAACATGATCGCCATTGGTGGAGCGATCGGCACCGGACTCTTCCTCGGTGCCGGCGGCCGCCTGGCGAGCGCGGGACCCTCCCTCTTCATCGCGTACGCCGTATGCGGCCTCTTCGCCTTCTTCGTCGTCCGGGCACTGGGCGAGCTCGTCCTCTACCGCCCGTCCTCCGGCGCCTTCGTCTCCTACGCCCGTGAATTCATGGGCGAGAAGGGCGCCTTCACGGCGGGCTGGCTCTACTTCCTGAACTGGGCCACCACCGGCATCGCCGACATCACGGCGGTCGCCACGTACACGCACTACTGGAGCATGTTCAGCGACATCCCCCAGTGGGTGCTCGCGCTGATCGCCCTCGCGGTCGTGCTCACCGTGAACCTGATCTCGGTGAAGTACTTCGGTGAGATGGAGTTCTGGTTCGCGATCATCAAGGTCGCCGCGATCAGCGTCTTCATGGTTGTCGGCATCTTCCTGCTGGCCAGCCAGCACAAGGTCGGCGACGGCACCCCGGGTCTGTCCAACATCGTCGACCACGGCGGCATCTTCCCGACCGGCGTGATGCCCATGCTGATGGTCATCCAGGGCGTCGTCTTCGCCTACGCCTCCGTCGAGCTGTGCGGCGTCGCCGCCGGTGAGACCAAGAACCCCGAGAAGATCATGCCGAAGGCGATCAACTCGATCATGTGGCGCGTCGGCCTCTTCTACGTCGGCTCCGTCATCCTGCTCGCGGTGCTGCTGCCCTACACCGCCTACCACGGCGGCGAGAGCCCCTTCGTCACCGTCCTGTCGAAGATCGGCATCCCGTACGCGGCCGGCGTGATGAACCTCGTCGTCCTCACCGCGGCGCTCTCCAGCCTGAACTCCGGCCTCTACTCCACCGGCCGCATCCTGCGCTCGATGGCCATGTCGGGCTCCGCGCCGAAGTTCACCGGCCTGATGAACAAGGGCCAGGTCCCCTACGGCGGCATCCTGCTCACCGCGTTCTTCTGCGTGCTGGGCGTCGGCCTGAACTTCGTCGTCCCCGCGGACGCCTTCGAGATCGTGCTGAACTTCGCCGCCATCGGCATCATCGGCACCTGGGGCATGATCATGGTCTGCTCCCTGCTGTTCTACCGCCGCTCCAAGGACGGCCGGGTCACCCGCCCCGGCTACAAGCTCCCCTGGGCCCCGTACACCCAGATCGTCACGCTGGTCTTCCTCGCCGGCGTCCTGGGTCTGATGGCGTCGGAGCCGGGCGCGAGCCGCACCACCGTCCTGTGCCTGCCGATCATCGTCGCGATGCTCATCGGCGGCTGGTACCTCGTCCGCGGCCGGGTCGCCAAGACCCAGCGCGAGAACGAGCTCGCCCGTGCGGAGGCCGGCCAGTCCTGACCGGTGACCGACCGGCAGCCTGACCGGTGACCTGATCGGTTGAAACACGAGAGGCGCCCACCCCGGAACACCGGGGTGGGCGCCTCCGCGTGTGCCTACGGCTTGGCCGAGTCCACCCCCGCGCGCCCGGCGCGCCACAGCCCCCGCGTGAAGTCCGGGATCTCCTGCGGCGCCCCCTTCGCCCTGATGGAGGCGTGGCTGAGCGGCACCGGCGCGCTCCACGTGGCCGCGTCGTACACGTCGAAGTCGGGCACCAGGCCCTGCTGCATGCACTGCATGAGCCGGAAGACCATGATGTAGTCCATGCCGCCGTGCCCGCCGGGCGGGTTCGCGTGCTCCTTCCACAGCCAGTGGTCCCACTGCGCGTACGCCCCGAAGTCCCCCCACTCGTCCCCGGACGCATCCGGCTCCAGGTAGATCCGCGGCGGGTAGTCCTCGAACACGCCCTTCGTGCCGCCCAGCGTGTTCACCCGGCTGTACGGGTGCGGGTTGGAGACCCCGTGCTCCAGGCGGATCACCCGCCCCTTCGCCGTCTGTACGAGGCTCACCGACAGGTCGCTGCCGACGTACGTCTCCTTCCAGCTCGGGTCACCCGGTGGCATGTGCTGCGCGCGGTAGGCGGCCAGCCCGGCGGCGGGGGAGCCGACCGTCGAGATCCGCACCGCGCGGTCCCCGCGGTTGACGTCCATGTAGTTCGCCACCGGCGCGAAACCGTGCGTGGGGTAGACATCGCCCCGCAGCCGGGTGTGCCACTGCCGCCGCCACGGGCCCTCGTAGTACGTCGGCGAGAACATCAGCTCCCGCAGGTCGTGCAGGTACGCCCCCGCCCCGTGCAGCAGCTCGCCGAAGACGCCCGCGTGCGCCATCCGCAGCACGCGCATCTCGTTCTTGCCGTAGCAGCAGTTCTCCAGCTGCATGCAGTGCCGCCGCGTGCGCTCGGACAGGTCCACCAGGCGCCACAGCTGCTCCAGCTCCATGGCGGCCGGACACTCCACCCCCACGTGCTTGCCGGCGGTCAGGGCCGCCTCGGCCATCGGGAAGTGCCACTCCCAGGGCGTGGCCACGTACACGAAGTCCACGTCGCCGCGCCCGCACAGCTGCGCGTAGTCGTCCTCGCCCTTGGTGTAGAGCGCCGGCGCCGGCTGACCCGCGGCTCTGACCTTGGCCGCGACCTTCTCGGCCTTCGCCCGCACCTTGTCGCACAGCGCCACCACGCGTACGCCGGGCACCGCCAGGAACAGCTCCGTCATCGAGGCGCCGCGGTTGCCCAGCCCGACGATCCCGACCCGCACGGTGCCGCGCCGCTCGAACGGCACCCCGATCATGGTCGCGCCCTGTCGCCGCGGCGCCGCCGCGGGGGCGGGAGCCGCCCCGGCCGCCCCGGCCGGGACCGCCCCGAGGCCCACGCCCGCGCCCGCGGCGCCGGCGGACTTCAGGAGGAAGCGGCGGCTGACGTCGGAGTCCTGGGCGTGGCCGGGCGTCCCGGGCTGCCGGGGGTTCTGCGGGGCTGACTCGTGCATCGGTCCTCCTGGACACAAGGGGCTGATGTGAGCTGCGGCGCGTGCATGAACCTCGCTGACTTCGGTAAGTGACCCTGACGGGTGTGACGCAGGCAACGCAAGAGGGCTCGCGCGGCGAGATTCCGCCGTTCGTCCGGGGCGGATCACGACCGCCGCGGGGCGGTCCCTAGGCTGACGCGATGGGCAACGTCTTCGGCAGCGGCAGCGGCAGCGGCAGCACGGGCGACGACCTGTGCCTGTCCAACGGAGGGACGGCCGCCTTCCTCGACGCGCTGTGGCTGGCCGTGTCGGACCTGGCCCGCCGCCCCTGGGACTTCCGGTTCGCCGCGTTCCTGGCCCTGCGGGACCAGAACGTCATGGGGCGCGGGGTCGTCGGATTCGACCTGGAAGACATCGACTGGGGCGGCACCCCGGCCGAGCGGGCACGGGCCAAGGACTTCGTGCTGAGGGTGATCGACCTCGCGCTGGAACGGCACCGCTGGGACGAGCTGACCTACGAGCCGCCGTACGTGCCCGGCTACCTGCGGCGCTACCGCGCCATGGTCGAGGCCTTCACCCCGCCCCCGCGCCCCGCCGGCGAGGACGTCTTCCCCGGCCCGGACGCCGCCGTCACGGCCTCGTGCGTCCGCCACCGGGTCCTGGACGCCCTGCCGTACTGGGAGGGCTGCGTCTTCTGCACCGGGGGGACGATGCGGTCGCCCGCCGACCGGGCCGGGAAAGAGCCCGCCGCCACGGCGCAGTACCCCGGCGGCGAGGGTCCGGCGGAATGACCAGGTCTCCGCGGGCCCGCGGCCGGTGATCCGCCGGGCAGGCCCTGGCGCACCGCGGCGCCGCCGCACCCCGCGCCCGCACCGCGGCCGTGCGACGCTGGTGAGGTGATGCTGACGGACCTGGTCCGGCTCCGCCGGGCGCGCGACACAATGGACCGCGACTACGCGGAGCCCCTCGACGTCCCCGCGCTGGCCCGCGCGGCCCACATGTCGGACGGCCACTTCTCCCGCAGCTTCCGCGCCGCGTTCGGCGAGACTCCCTACAGCTACCTCATGACCCGCAGGATCGAGCGGGCCAAGGCCCTGCTGCGGCGCGGCGACCTGTCGGTGACGGAGGTCTGCTTCGCGGTCGGGTGCACGTCACTGGGCTCGTTCAGCTCGCGGTTCACCGAGCTGGTGGGCGAGAGCCCGAGCGCCTACCGGGCGCGCCCGCACGAGCAGGGCGCGGCCGTCCCGGCCTGCGTCGCCAAGATCTTCACGCGGCCGCTTCGGAGAGCGGAGCCGGCCGGGAGCCCGGAGCCGGCCGGGAAGGCGGGACCGGCCGGCCGTGCGGAACCGGCAGGGAACGCGGAACCGGTCAGGATCGGAGAAGCGCAGCACGCGGCCCGCCCGTAGCGTGAGCTGCATGGACATCAAGCTTTCACAGTGCTTCATCGCCGTCGACGACCACGACAAGGCCCTCGCCTTCTACCGGGACGTGCTCGGATTCGAGGTGCGCAACGACGTCGGGTTCGAGGGGATGCGCTGGGTGACGGTCGGCGCCCCGTCGCAGCCCGACGTGGAGATCGTGCTGGAGCCGCCCGCCGCCAACCCCAACGCCTCGCCGGCCGACAAGCAGGCCATGGCGGAGCTGCTCGCCAAGGGCATGCTGCGCGGCGTGATCTTCTCGACCGACGACTGCGACGCCGCCTTCGAGCGGATCCGGGCCTCGGGCGCCGAGGTGCTGCAGGAGCCGATCGACCAGCCGTACGGGGTCCGCGACTGCGCCTTCCGCGACCCCGCGGGCAACATGCTGCGCTTCACCCAGCGCCGCGCCGGGTGAGCCGTCCGCCGGCGGCCTACGGCGCGTCGTCCTCGAAGAACTGCGTCTCGTAGAAATCCATGAGCTGCTCCGCCGTGTGCCCGGTCGTACGGGCGAAGTCCTGAGCGACCGCGGCGGCCCAGTTCCCCAGCGACAGGGCCAGCGCCAGGATGCCGTCCGTGCCGTGCTTGGCCTGGATGGCCTTGATGGTGGCCAGGTTCACCCACGGCACGACGCCGGGCTCCTTCTCCGCCACGGTGCGGCGCAGGAGTTCGATGACGGTGCGGGTCATCTCCGGCTGCAGCGGACGCAGCCGTTCGCGCTCCTCCGTGACCCTGGCGACGATGCGGGCGCGCTGCTCCTTGTCCACGGACCTTCCCCTCGCTCGGCGGTGGCGACCGCCTACCGTAGGGCCGCGGCGGGCGCCCGGGGGAGGGTTTGGTGCGATGGTCAGCGTACGGGTGAGGCGGTATGGACGGGCGGTGCGTAGGGGGTCACCGTTGACGAAGGATCGTCGGCGGGGGTCATGATCCGGCGGCCGAGCGCGAAGGTCCCGGCGAACTCGACCGGGACGTCGAGCTGCAGCGCGGTCACCAGCTCCCCGGTGAGCGGCGGCCGCTCCGTGCCGATGCGGTACGCGGTGCGGATCAGCTCGTCGTCCGGACCGCTGTTGTCCACGGTCTCGAACCCGTCCCCGGATGGCCCCCACTGACCGCTGACCCGCCACGTGTACCGCAGTTCCAGCAGGCCGGGGGAGGGCAGGCGCCAGGTGAACCGCCCGATGCTCAGCTCGCCGCTGAAGCTCTCGAAGCGGCTCCATCCGCGGCCGCCGGCCAGGAGGACGAGCTCGCTCGTCTCCATCGCGCCCGCGTCGAAGGGCGCGCTGCGCCACTGGCCGGTCACCTGCTCGTCGAGGGAAGTCACCCGGGGATTATGCGCACACGGCCGGGCCCTACGGGCCCGCCGCCCCCGGGCTGCCCGGTAGGCCAGGGCGTGCGCAGCCCGGTGGGAAGCGGCAGCGGGACGGTGCGGTGCCGGGAGCCCCGGCACCGCGGTCGCCGGCTCGGCGGTGGTCACCGGAGGGAGATGCGGCTGGAAGCCTCCTTGGGGAGCTTGTCGTTGACGAACGAGACGGTGTCGCCCACGGGGCTGTCCTCGACGTCGGTGAGGTGTGCGAGCCGGTTCATCAGCGGCCGCGGGCTGAGCCCGCCCCCGCCGGCTGCCTGGGCGGTGCCGGATGCGGAGACGGCCCCGCACACCAGGAGGGCCGAGCCCACAGCAATACGCGTCACGATGCGGTTCTTCATGCTCTGCAGAACGACGATGGGGGCGAACCGACACGGATGGGATCATCAGCCCCTGGAAAACACATGAAAGGCATTAAGGACACAGGGGTGTTGGCGCCCCGGCCGGGGCGCTCGCGCAGCCGGGGAAGGTGCGTACGAAAAATTCCCGGCGCAAAGATGATTTTTTACCCGCCCGTGCGGCGGGGCAAAAATTTCTGCCCCGCCGATCAAGGTTCCGTGCTACTGTCTTTTCAGTTGCAGTTGTGGTTCCCAAAGACTTGCAAGTGTTCCTCACCGGCCTACCGGTCGATGGCGGCACTTTTTGTATTTCCGGCTTATTTCCGGACGGGGTAATCATCGCGGCGATGCGGGGCCCGCAGGGTGCGGACCCCGGGTACTGCCCCGAAGGAGATTTGACATGGCTACTGGCACCGTGAAGTGGTTCAACGCGGAAAAGGGCTTCGGCTTCATCGAGCAGGACGGCGGCGGCGCCGACGTCTTCGCCCACTACTCGAACATCGCCACCCAGGGCTTCCGTGAGCTCCAGGAGGGCCAGAAGGTGACCTTCGACGTCACCCAGGGCCAGAAGGGCCCCCAGGCGGAGAACATCCTTCCTGCCTGACGCCCGTCGTCCGACGCGCTGAACGCGGCCGGGGCCCGCACTTTGGGTGCGGGCCCCGGCTCGTTGCATTTCCTCCCCGCTTATCCGGCCGGACACCACCGGACCACCGGGAGTGGCTCGCCGGACGCCGGGGAATTCCTCGCCTTCTCCTCCTACCTCGTTGAGGCACTATGCGCTGCGTTATCGCCCGTTTCCCCTTCGACCTGGTCAAGAGCGAGGTCGAGCACATGATGAAGGGCGTTACGCCCGAGCCCGCCACGGGTGCCTGCGTGGTCATCGGCCGCCGTACGTACCCCGTCAAGCAGGTCGGGCAGGTGATCACCAGGCAGGACCGGCGTGACTTCACCGCCGACGAGGTCACCCGCGCGCTGACGCGGCTGGGCTTCACCTGCTGCTCCGTGTCCGCCGAGCCCGCCGGTCCCGTGCTCGGAACTTTCTGAGCGAGTCCGCGAGCCCCCGCCCGCGAACCCGCCCGCGGCCCGTCGGCCCGCCGGGATCAGCCGCGGGCCTACTAGGGGGGCACCACCGCCGGAGAGGGTGAGCTGGCGCGGCCCGGTTCCGCCGGCCGGGTGCAGCCCCGCCGACCCGCCCGCCATACCCTTGCCCCGCCCTCCCTTCCTGCGGAGCATGCGGCACATGGCAAGTTGCGAAGTATGCGGTAACGACTACGACCTGGCCTTCTCCGTGGAGACTCAGGACGGCTCGCGTCACGTCTTCGATTCCTTCACCTGCGCCATCCACAAGATGGCCCCCGTCTGCGAACACTGCCAGGTCAAGATCATCGGCCAGGGAGTCGAGGCGGACGGCCACTGGTACTGCGGAGCCCACTGCGCACGCTCCGAGGGGAAGGTGGGGATCGTGGACCACGTCTGACGGTCTGCGGACCGCGTCCGGCAGACCACGGACCGCGTCCGACGGAGCGCGCGCCGGGGGCCGGAGCGGCCGGCGCGGCGGTACGGGGCAGGGCCGCATGGCATTGTGATCATGTGATTCTCCTGGTCTTCATGCTCCTCCTCGCCGTTCCCGTGGCCGCCTGCCTGCTGCTCGTGAGGGCCGTGCGTGCCGTGGCGACCCGGCGGCTGACCCACAGGGAGGGCGCTGCTGCCTGGGCGGAGGCGGCGGGCTGGCTGCTGTGCTGCGCGGTGCTGGCGTACGGGGTGGGCGTGGGGTTCATGTTCCTGACGCCCTGGCCCGACTGGTGCCCCGTGGTGAAGTTCAGCGACGCCCCGGACCCCTCGGCCGCGCCCCCTCACCCCCGCGTGGAGAACGGCTGGTTCCCGCTGAAGGCCCGGTGCGTCTCCGACGTGCACACCCCGGTCGACTTCATCCCCGCGGCCGTCAACCCCGTCCTGCTGGGAAGCCTCGCGGGTGCGGCGGGCTGTGCGTCGATGAGCGTGTGGCGGCGGCGGAGGCCGGCGACCTGAACCGGAGCGCAGTGCACCCGGCGTTCTGCCTCCTTACTCTCGTTGCAGGAGCACACACGGCGGCCCACGCGGAGCCTTCTATGACCACAGCACGGGATCTGATGATGACGGCCATGGACGCGGCGACCACGCGCCCCGTGGAGCCGGGCGATCTGTCGCTCGCGCTGGCGGGAGCGGAGGTGATCGACCTCCTGGCCGCAGGGGCCGCCACGCTGGACGGCGACAGGATCGTGCCGGGCGACCGGACCGCTCCGGCCGACCGCGTGCTGGACGAGGCCGCGGCGGCGCTCGTCCGGGAAGCACCGTACGAGCCGGTCGGCGACTGGCTGTGGCGCAGGGGCCGCGGCCTGGCGTCGGTCTACCTGGCCGCTCTGGAGGCGGACGGGCAGCTCACGCGGCGAGGCAGCCGCTGGATGCCCTTCCGTGCGGGCAGGACGGTCCCGGCCGATTCGGCCGACCACCGCCGGGCCGAGGAACGCCTGGCGGCGGACGAGCCCGTCCTCGCCGCCCTGGCGGCGGCCGCCGGGCTCCGCGACAAGAGCGGTGAGGAAGCGCCGGCCGAGGCCGGCGACGCGGTCGAGAGCGTGCTCGCCGCGGTCAATGACGCGTTGCTCGACCTGGAGGCCGTACGGCAGCGGCGCGCCATCGAGCAGGCGGCCTTCGACAATGTCTGGCGAGGCGCCTGACGGCACGCGGCGGACGGGCGGGCCGGAGGCGGCCGTCCGGGGTTGTCGTCAACCGGCCTAGGCCCGGCGCGCGGCCGGACTTGGTTCCCCGGGCCGATACGGGGGCGGGCGACCGCGCCTAGCGTGCTCCGTATGGACATCACGGACACCAGCGGCGTACTCGATGAAGCGCTTCAGCGGCTGCACGCCGCGGGCCCGGAGCGGCTCGGACGGCTCACCAACCACGCCCCCATGGTGGCCGAGGCGCTCGTCGCCCGCGGCCGCCCGGATGCGGTGCACCGCTGGCTCGATCTTTACGAGGAGCGGCTGGAGGAGTTCCCGGCCGCCGTGGCGCCCGTCACGGACGCCGACTGGGCCGGCGCGCTCGGCGACCCGCGCCGGGCCGCCGACTGGATCGCGTACTTCGGGCGCACGCTCCCCGAACACGGCTGGCAGAGCGTGCTCGCGACGTGGTGGCCCCGCCTGCTGCCGGGGATGTACGGAGGGTCGACCCACCCCGTGATCCGCGTCGGTCACGCCGTACGCGCACTCCTCCGCGACGGCGCGAGCGAGCCCCGGCTGACCGAACTCGCCCACGGGCTGGGCTACTGGGCCGCCCGCCACCACCCGCTCGCCGGGATCACCTGGTTCCCCGCCGCCCCGCACGCCGCCGCGAGCCTGCACGCCGTACCCCCGATCCGGGACCTCGACGGCGGTTTCCCCATGCGGCTGGCCCGCATCGAGCGGCTGCCCGCCTGGGCCGGTGACGTGACCGACCCGGCCACGGCCCGGGACCGGCTCGCCGAGCTGGTGCGCGCCGCGACCCACCGCTACGCCACCCACGGCCACGGAGAAGCGACCATGCTCGTGCATGCGGCCACGGCTCCCAGCGCCGTCCTGCGCACCCTTCCCGCACTGCCGCGGGCCCTGTGGGCGCCGAGTCTGCACGCGGCTTGGACGGCATCGGCCGCGGTCACGGCGATGTACGCCCCGGCCGAAGCCGCCTCGTACGTGCCCCCTGGCCGCGTCGCCGCCGGAGACGTGATCGAGCGCGCGGTGGCGCACGGCGACGAACACGTCATCAAATTCGCCGACACGGCGCTCGATGTCGCTGACAAGACAGACAAGACAGACGAGGCAGACGGGGCGGACGAGCAGGCGCATGCCGCCGTGCTGCGTGCGATCGAGCTCAGCGAGCCGCTCGCCTGAGGCCCGCAGGCAGGGGCTACTCGGCCGGGCCGGCTCCCAGCCGGGTGACCAGGTCGTGCCAGGTCGCGTCCAGGCGGTCGGGGGACATGCCGCGCTCGACGGACAGGTGGTGGATGAGGGTGGTGTCGAGGTAGCCCAGCAGCGTGTGCGCGAGGAGCTCGGCGTCGCCGTCCACGCCCGCCTCGCGCAGGAGCATGGCGACGTGCGTGAGGCGCAGGTGGCGGGCGGGGACGCTGTAGGCGCGCAGCGGATCCGTGCGGGTGGCCAGGATCAGGTCGTGGTGGTCGCGCTCGTGGCGGATGACCGCGGGCCCGAAGGCGTGCAGGCGCTGCGCCGCGGGGGCGCCGGGGCCCAGGGGCGGCGGGCCCGAGATGAAGGCCGCCTGGAGCTGCTGTTCGCGGTGGTCCAGGAGGGCCAGCAGGAGACCGGTGCGGTCGCCGAAGCGCCGGAAGACCGTGCCCTTGCCGACCCCGGCGGCCGCGGCCACCGCCTCCATGGTCAGGTTCGCGGCCCCGCACCGGGCCGCCAGCCGCGACGCGGCCTCCAGCAGGCGCGTGCGGTTGCGCGCCGCGTCGGCCCGCAGCTGCGGGGGCTCGCCGACCGGGATGAGAGCGAGACCCGGGTGCTCGCCCCGGGTGCCGTCAGGAGTGCCGTCGGGGGTGCCGTGGTCCGGGCTGGGCGGGGGCGGGGTGAAGCCGGTCATGGGGCCAGCGTAGCGCGTCGGAACAATAACTGGACCGCGGTCCGGATAAGTGCTACAACTTTAAACAGGACCTCGGTCCGGTTTTAACTCTTGTCGATCACCCCCCTCTGGAGTTCCCCATGTCTGTCCGCATCCTCGCGCTCGTCGGCAGCCTCCGCGCCGGGTCCCACAACCGCCAGCTCGCCGAGGCGGCCGTCAAGATCGCCCCCGCGGGCACCGACGTCCAGCTCCTCGAGGGCCTCGCCGACGTGCCCTTCTACAACGAGGACATCGACGTCGAGGGGAGTGTCCCGGAGGCCGCCGCCGAGCTGCGCGAGGCCGTGGCCCGCGCCGACGCCCTCCTGCTGGTCGCGCCCGAGTACAACGGCACGATGCCGGCCGTGCTGAAGAACGCCATCGACTGGGTGTCGCGCCCGTTCGGCGCCGGTGCGATCGCAGGCAAGCCGGTCGCCGTGGTCGGCACCGCCTACGGCCAGTACGGCGGGGTCTGGGCGCAGGACGAGGCCCGCAAGGCCGCCGGCATCGCCGGCGGCGCGGTTCTGGAGGACGTCAAGCTCTCGATCTCCGGGTCCGTGACGCGCTTCGCCGACCTGCACCCCGTCGAGGACGCCGAGGTCACCACCGCCCTGACCGCGGTCATCGAGCGCCTGGCCGAGGCCGCCGCCGAGTGACCTGCCGGCCCGCACGTCTCGGGCACGCGGGCCCCCGGAGCGCCGTCAGCGCTTCGGGGGCCTCACCCATCCCTTCTTGACCAGCTGGTCGCAGTGCCACTTGCCGTAGCGCTTGCTCTCCCCGCGCTTCTTGGTGGCCTTGATGCAGTCCGCGTAGGGGAAGGGCGGCTTGTCGGCGGCCATGTGCGCGGCGGGCGGGTGCGCAGCCGGTTGTCCGGCCGGCATGTGGACGGCGGGCGGGGCCGCGGGGGCAGGTTGTGCGGCCGCTGCGGGCGCGGCCAGGGCACCGGCCATGACGGCCGCGGCCAGAGCGATTCTCATCCGACGCACAGTTTCTCTCCGCCTTCTCGTTTTCCTACCGGCCTGTGCCGGTTCGTACGGGTCCTGGCGTTTTTCGCGTACATAGGCCAACGAGCCGGAGTACCGCGGGAAACGTTTCCCGGGAGGGCTTTCACCCCGAGGGCGGCGGGGCGGCCTGCGGGGCCGCTTCACACTGCTTCACACCGCTTCGCACCGCTTTCACGCCGCCGTACGGGCGATCTGGGCGTCCAGGGCGGCGCAAAGCCAGTCGTGGGAGGCCCCGGGAGTCGGCTGGGCCGGGCCCCACAGTTCGGCGGCGAGCTGCCAGTAGAGGTCGATGCGGGGGTCCGCGGCGAGCTGGCTGCTGAGCTCGCGGCGGAAGGCCGGGGTGTCACGCGTGCCGCGCGAGCGCGCGTAGGCCTCGACGAAGCAGTCGAGCGCCTCACCGTCGTACGGCGCCCGATGCGCCCGCAGTGCGGGCGACGCCAGTGCGTACGCCTCACTGAGGCCCTCGTAGAGCACCGCCGGGCGGTAGCCGCCCCCGGTCCGGTGCGCCGCAGGCTGCCAGTCGCCGGCGCCGGCCGCTCCGGGGCACGGGCCCGAGACGAGGGCGTGCAGCCGGGCGAACGCCAGGACCTGCGCCGGGGTCGGATCCGCGGGCGGCTGCGGAACAGCCTGGTCGACGACCGCGGCCAGCACTCGGGCCGGAAGCCGCGGGGGCAGCCAGCCGCGCCAGAACCGGGCCAGCGCGGCCGTGCTGGGCGGGGCGGACACGGCGCCGACCAGGCGCAGCCGGTCCGCGCGCTCCCCGGCCGGGCAGTCCCGGACGAGCTGAAGGGCGGCCTCCCGCCAGCGCAGGGCGGCCAGTTGCGAGCCGAGCTCCCGCAACTGCCCTGCGACGGCGTCCTCCAGAGCGTCCTCCATCGCGTCCTCGCGGTCGAGGACCCGGCCTACGTCCGGAACCGGCAGGTCGAGGGCGCGCAGGGAGCGGATCAGGCGCAGCCGGCCGAGGGCCTCGGGGCCGTACCGGCGGTGGCCTCCGGCGCTGCGGCCCGCCTCGGGCAGCAGACCGCGGTCCGAGTAGAAGCGGACGGTCTTGACGGTGACGCCCGCGCGCTCGGCGAGCTCTCCGATGCTCCACATGCCGTCAGGTGACACGGCTTGATCCTCCCCCAGCAGGAGCTTTTACCGTACCGGCGAACGCGGACGGCCCGTCGGGCCGGGCCCGCGGACCGAGACGGACGGGCACGGGAAGGCCCGCGAAGGCTTGCGAGGAGGAGAGATCATGACGGCATTCGTTCTGGTGCCGGGCGCCCACACGGGCGGCTGGATCTGGGAGGACGTGGCCGCCCGGCTGCGGGAGGCGGGGGCCGAGGCCCATCCCGTGACGCTGACCGGCATGGGCGGCGGCCACGACGAGCACGACGAGGCGGACACGAGCGCGCCTGCCGGCACCGACCTGGAGACGCACGTCCAGGACCTGGTGCGGCTGATCGACGAGATCGACGCGCCGGAAGTGGTCCTGGTCGGACACTGCTACGGCGTCCACCCGGTGCTCGGCGCCGCCGGACGGCGCGCCGAGCGGGTCGCCCGCATCGTCTACGTGGACACCACCGTGCCCCAGGACGGCGCCCCCGCCCTCGAACTGATACCGGATCAGGCCCTGCGCGACGGGCTGCGGAAGCGGGCCGGAGAGACCGGGGCCGACGGCCTGCTCTCCCCGCCGGCAGCCGCCGAATGGCAGCGGTGGGGCAGCCCCGCAGGTATCCCCCAGGACGCGCTGGACCGGTTGACCGGCCTCGCCGCGCCGCAGCCCCTGGCCACGCTCACCCGGCCGCTCCGCGTGCCGGGCGGGGCGGTCTCCGAGCTGCCGACGACCGGCGTCCTCTGCACCGCCAACGGAGCCGGCATCGCCCTGGTCGAGTCACTCCTGGAGCTGGGGGACCCGCGCCTCAAGGAGCTCGCCCACCCCCGGACCGGCTTCTTCGAAATCGGCACCGGACACTGGCCGATGCTCTCCGCCCCCGGCGAACTGGCCGCGATCCTGCTCCGCGCCGCCGCGGGGGAGGGGCACCGGCTGTCCGCGCCCGCGAGCGAAACGCCGCCCCACCTGCGGCCCTTCCTCCTGGACGTACCGGAGCAGCGCCGGGAGCGCGTGGGACGGGTCGATCTGCACCTGCCCGACGCCGATGGTCCCCGCCCTGCGGTGGTCTTCGTCCACGGCGGCCCGGTCCCCGCCGGCCTGCGGCCGACGCCGCGCGACTGGTCGCTCTACACCGGCTACGCGCAATACGCGGCGAGCCTGGGAGCGGTCGGCGTGATGCTGGACCACCGGCTTCACGACATCACCGACTACGAGCGCGCCGCCGAGGACGTCGCCGCGGCGGTCGAGCTCGTACGGGCCGACCCGCGCGTCGACGGGGAGCGGGTCGCGCTGTGGTTCTTCTCCGCCGGCGGGCTGATGTCGGCGGACTGGCTCGCCGCGCCGCCGCCGTGGCTGCGGTGCGTGGCGGCGACCTACCCCCTCCTCGCGCCGCTGCCGAGCTCGGGGCTCGCCGGCTCCCGCTTCCGTCCCGCGGCCGCGGTGCGCGCGGCCGGGCCCTTGCCGGTGGTGCTGACCCGGGTGGGCCGGGACTTCGCGGAGCTCGCGGCGACCGTCGGGGAGTTCCTCACCGCCGCCGGGGAGTGCAAGGCCGCGGTCGAGGTCATCGACGTGCCCGACGCCCGGCACGGCTTCGAGACGATCGACCACAGCGAGCAGGCGCGCGACGCCGTGGAACGCGCGATGCGGTCCGTACTGGAGCACTTGGCCGTACCGGAGCACTTGCGCGACTCATGACCGGCCGGCGGCGTGCCACGCACGGGCGAGCTGACGGACCGACGCGAACCGCTGCCCTGGATCGGTCCGGGTGGCCCGCTCCACGACCGCGAGCCGACCGGGCCCGCCCCGCCAGGCGTGCTCGCCGTCACCGGCGTCGAGGAGCAGGCGAGCGGCACGCCCGAGGGTGAACACGGTGGTGCGGATGTCGATGACGGCCCCGCGCAGGAACTCCTCGGGCGCCATGAACCGCGTGGAGCCCGGCAGCCGCCCGTCCTCCAGGACGAACGGGCCCGGGCGGTATTCGTCGAGGTCGACGAGGTGCAGGGTGCTGCCGGCGAAGTCGTACAGAAGGGAGCCGTCGTAGAAGTCCACGGCGACGTGACCCGCGTCCTCCACCGCGAGGTGCGCGCTCAGGATCCGCTCGAAGGCGCGCAGGACGAGGGGGAGGGGCAGCGCCCGGAAGCGCGCCATGGCACTGCCCGGGGCGGTGCGGTCCGCGGCTCCGCGGACGGCGGGGTGGTAGAGGACCTCGCCGTCGCGCCACGGCATGACCACCGCACAGCCGCCCCGTACGGCGATCCGGTGCACCTGAGGGACGATCGCCGGGTGCCGCACGGCCCGGTGGAAGGCCCAGGCCCGGTCAAGGGACCGCCGCGCGTCGCGGGTGACGGCTTCCTTGACGAACCACCGCTCTCCGCCGGCGAGACGGACGCCGTAGGACACGCACCCCGAGTCCTGTTCCCGGAAGGCGGTGAAGATCCTTCCAACCCGGTCGAGATGAGCCTCGATGGATACGGACGAGGTCTGAGAGACGTCCAGTAACGGATGAGGTGGCATGCCGTCATCGTGCCACCTCCGCCGTCGTCGCGTCGGCGGCCGGGAACGGCGCGGTCCCCACCGCGTGGGTGGGGGCCGCGCCGTTCGCGTTGCCGGACGCCGGCCTGCTTACTCGACGACGAGCTCGACGGCGATGTTGCCCCGGGTGGCCTTCGAGTACGGGCAGACCTGGTGGGCCTGCTCCACGAGGCGGGTGCCCGTCTCGCCGGCGAGGCTGTCGGGGAGTTCCACGCGGAGGGTGACGGCGAGGCCGAAGCCGGTGTCGTCCTTGCCGATGGAGACCTCGGCGGCGACGGAGACGTCCTTCGTGTCGACCTTCGCCTCGCGGCCGACCAGCCCGAGCGCGCTCGCGAAGCAGGCCGCGTAACCGGCGGCGAAGAGCTGCTCCGGGTTGGTGCCCCGGCCGTTGCCGCCGAGCGCGGGAGGCATGGCCAGGGCGAGGTCGAGCTGCCCGTCCGAGCTCACGGTGCGGCCTTCGCGGCCGTTGGCGGTGGCGACAGCGGTGTACAGCGCATCCATGGGGAGTTCCTTCGGTTCGGCGGTCCCTGTACGGAAGCGGCGCCTCCGTACAGTCGAAAGCATTGCACACGATTGAGTTGTGCACAATTCAATGGGGTGCGGGTTACCCTTGGGGCATGACCGCTCCGCCCTCCCCCCTCCCGGACGCCCCCCTCCCGGACGACGCGGAGCTGCTCCGCCTCGACCACCAGATCTGCTTCTCGCTGCACGCCGCGGCCCGCGCCTTCGGCGGCGTCTACCGCGACGCCCTCAAGGACCTCGGCCTCACCTACCCGCAGTACCTCGCCATGCTCGTCCTGTGGGAAGAGCCCGACCCCCAGCCGGTCAAGGCCATCGGCGAACGGCTGCGGCTCGACTCCGGCACCCTCTCCCCGCTGCTCAAGCGGCTCGAAGCGGCCGGCCTCGTGGTGCGCGAGCGCAGCGCGGAGGACGAGCGCTCGGTCGTGGTCCGCGTGACGGACGCCGGCGAGGAGCTGCGCGAGCGCGCCCTGCCGGTGCCCCGCCGCATCGTCGCCGCGTCGGGTCTGTCCCTGCAGGACGCCTTCACACTGCGCGGGCTGCTGGAACGGCTCACCGAGAACCTCGACGCGTCACAGGCGGGGCAAGCGGGGGAGCGCTGACCGCTCGCCCGCGACGCGCGGGCCCGGCCGTGCCGTACCCGGATTGTGAGGATCATCCACTTATCGTGACCCCATGGGTGATCCCACGGGTGACGAGAGCGGCCCCGGCGCGCCCCGCGCCCCTATCCGCGCCCCCGTCCGTGCCCGGCGGCGCGCCCGTACCCGCCGGCACGCGTTCCGCCACTCGCCGTTCTTCCCCGCCACCGTGCTCCTGCTGATCGTGGCCGCGGCCGCCGGGCTCTTCGCCGGCTCCTACTCGTACGCCATGGCCAATCCGACCCCGCACAACATCCCCACCGCGGTCACGGGCGTCCCCGCCCCCGAGATCAAGCGGGCCGAGTTCGTCCAGGGCATGGAGGAGGCGCTCGGGGCCGAGCTCCGGCTGCGCCACTTCGCCACCTACGAGGCCGCCCGGAACGCCGTCGACGACCAGCAGGTCTACGCCATCCTCCAGGACCGTCCCGGCGCTGCCGGGCTGGACGTCTCCGGCGCCTCCGGCGCCACCGTCGCCCAGCTCCTGACCGAGACCGCGCCGGAAGCCGGAAAGGCCGTCGGCGTGCCCGTCACCGTCAAGGACATCAACCCCCTGCAAAAGGGCGACCCGCGCGGACTCGCGCTCTTCTACATCACCCTCGCCGCAGTCATCGTCGGATTCGTCGGCGCCATTCAGATGGGCGTCCACGCCTCCGCGCTCAATCCCGCCGAGCGCATCGCCTTCACCGCCGGATACTCCGTGCTGGGCGGCTTCACCATTGCCGCCGTCGTGGACTGGGTGCTGGGCGCCCTGAAGCTGCCGTTCGCGGAATCCTGGTTCATTCTCGCGCTGACCATGTTCACGTCGGGAATGGTCTTCACGATGTTCAACGCCTTGTTCGGGCGGTGGGCGATGCTGCCGACCTGGGGGCTCATGGTCCTGCTGGGCAACCCCTCCTCCGGCGGCGCCGTCTCCTGGCCCCTGCTGCCCTCCCTCCTCGGCGAGATCGGCCGCTGGCTGCCGCCCGGCGCCTCCGTGAACGCCCAGCACACGGCCGTCTACTTCCGGGAGCACCAGCATTTCTTCCCGTTCGCCGTCCTGGGCGCCTGGGCCGCCGTCTCCTGCGCCGTCTTCTGGATCCGGCGCCACCGCCACCCCGGCGGACGCGAGGCGAACGCCGGCGTTCCTGAGTGAGTGCGCGCTCGCGTGGAGTGACGCGCGGGGGTCTGCGGTGTGAGGCCGCCCATGAGGCGTGGGTCACTTACGAATCGCGTTAGTGGACGGGGTGGCGGAATGAGGGGGAAAGGGCCGCATATTTCTGAGTCCTATGAATGGGGGTAGTAGGTCACGGTGCTTGTCAGGGGTTTTCGCTGCCGCTAACAATTGCGGGGTCGCTGGGCGCCGTCGACCGAGGAACGGCGCTTCGTTATTGCGCCGCTTCAGGGCCGGGCGACATCCGCGATTGGAAGGTCAGCAGACCACTGCCGCCGTTACGGCTGCCAAGGCCGACGCCGGCAAGGTGAGCGCCGAGAAGGAGCGTGCGGAGAAGCAGGCCGCTAACCGTTCCACTGAGCGCAAGGCCCTTGAGGCCAAGCCCGCCGCCGCGAAGCCGGCCGCCCCCGCGAAGCCCGCTGCCCCCGCGAAGAAGGCTTACGCGGACAACGTGGACGGCTGGATCAGCGAGGCCCTGGACATTCTGCGGGCCAAGGGCATTCCGGCTTCGTACGAGGGCATCAAGAAGAACGTGATGCGTGAGTCGACCGGTAACCCGCGCGCCATCAATGACTGGGACGTCAACGCGGTCAACGGCGTTCCCTCGAAGGGTCTGCTGCAGATGATCGACCCGACGTTCAAGGCGTACCACGTCGAGGGCACGTCCTGGGACATCTACGACCCGGTCGCCAACATCACCGCTGCCTGCAACTACGCCGCCGACAAGTACGGCTCCATGGACAACGTCAACTCCGCGTACTGATCCACGACAGGCGTCGCGAACCATCGCAAGGGCGGTGGCACCCCGGACCTCCGGGGCGCCGCCGCCCTTCGCGTCGTACATAGTCTATTTAGACTGTTAGAGTTCGACCATGCCACGACGCACTCTGGACAACCCCATCGTGCTGGCGGTGCTGGGCCTCCTGCTGGAACAGGCCTCGCACCCGTACCAGATGCTCGCCGAGCTTCGGCAACGCAGCGACAGTCACGCGGCCGCCGTCACCCGGGGCACGCTCTACAACACCGTCGCCGCCCTCAACGAGGCGGGCTGGGTGGCCGTTCAGGGTCAGCAGCGTTCGGGGAACCGCCCCGAGAGGACCGTCTACGCGCTCACGGAGGCGGGGCGCGAAGAGCTCGTACGGCGGCTGGACTCCCAGATCCGCAACCCCGAGCGGGAGTTCACCCGGTTCCTCGGCGCCGTCACCTACCTCGGCGCGCTCGGTCCGGACGGCGCCGTGGAAGCCCTCACCGAGCGGGCGCAGCGGCTCCGGGAGCGCACGGCTGCCGACGAGGAGCGCCTGGCTTCCGCGCGGGCGGCCGGTGCACCCCGCCTGTTCGTCATCGAAGCCGAGTACGCGCTGTGCCTCGCACGCGCCGAAACGGCATGGATCGACTCGGTCGTCGACGACATCCGTACCGGCGCACTCACCTGGCCCGCCGTCTGATCCGGCCCTCCGCTTCACCCGACAGCTGAGAGGAACCGCCCCATGACGCCGACAGCGCATGACGGAATGCTCTTCGGGATATACCCGGGCAGTGTCACCGGTGACGACGCCGGAGGCCTGGCCGCCGGCCCGCCCGACGACCCGTCCCGCATCACGGCCGCACTCGACCTGCTCCAGGGGAGGACCGGCCGCCCCTTCCTCGTCCGCGCCTACATCAGCTTCGACGACACCACCCGGCCCGGCCGGCCCCACGCCACGTCCACACCGGCCGCCGCTGCCCAGTACGCGGTGCGGGGCCGCCGCCTGGATCTCGTCGCCCAGTACCAGTCCGCCTCCGGTGACGTCGAGGGCTACTGCGCCTTCCTCCGCGAACTGGTCGAGCAGTACGGGGACGTCACGAGCACGCTGCAAGTGACGGAAGAGCCGAACGTCACGTCGGTGGCCACCCTGGACGGCGCCTATCCGGACGTGCGCGAAGCGATCGTCCGGGGCGTGACCGCGGCGAAGGAGCACGCACGCGCACTCGGGCACGCCCACCTGCGGGTCGGCTTCAACACCACGCCCCTCTTCGGGCCGGCCGCGTCCTTCGTCACCGACCTGACCGGCCGGGCAGGGGACGCCTTCCTCGCCGACCTGGACTACGTGGGCCTGGACTTCTTCCCCGACGTCTTCCAGCCCGTCGCCGCGCCCGGCCTCCCGGGCGCCGTCGAGGGACTGCTGAACCACCACCGCCACACTGTCCTGGCCCCCGCCGGCCTCGGTCACCTGCCCCTGCACATCACCGAGCACGGCTGGCCCACGGGCCCCGGCAGGCCCGCCCACCGGCAGGCCGAGGTCGTCGAGACCGTGGTGGGCGCCGTCGCCGCCCTTGCCGGGCCGCTCCGGCTGAGCGGTTACACACACTTCGCCCTGCGCGACGCCGACAGCGCGAATCCCGGTCTGTTCCACCGGTTCGGGCTCATGACCGACGACTACGCGCCCAAGCCCGCCTTCGGCACTTTCGCGAAACTCGTCGAACGCTTCGGCTGAGACGGCCGTGATCGCGCCGCCCACCGGTGCCCGGCACCGGTGGGCGGTGGCTGGTTTCCCGCCTTGGGGGTTCTGTGAAGAGCGTGGAGAATCCGCACCGTTACGCCATGCATCTCGAGTCACATCAGTGAGGAGAAGCCATGCGTTCGGTGAAGACGGTTCTCGCTCTCGGCGTCGCGGCGCTCGCCGCGGCGGGAAGCCTCACGACTCCCGCGGCGGCGGCCGCACCCGCTGCCGACTCCGGCGGCAAGGCCATGACCTGGAACCTGATGGCGGACGGCCCCGGTGGAACCGTCCAGGTCGGCGGCGGCCCCCTGAGCAACCCGTACCAGGGCGACACCGCCACCACCACGGCCCTGCCCGTACTCTGCCTGAGGATCGACGGCCGGGCCGCCCCCGCCGGCATCACCCCCGGCTTCTACGCGGGGTGGGCCCGGGGCGAGGTCGCGGCCACCAACCCCCTCCGCGGCACCCGCCTGACCAGCCGCGCGGCCGCCGACGGCGTCTGCGCGAACACCTTCGGCACGGGCTGGCGCATGGCCGAGTTCCACGACGGCAGATACGGTCCCGACCTGGAGAACTCGGGAGGCTGGAGCTTCTGGGCCTACGGCGACGTCCCCGCCGGCACCCGCTTCTGGACGGCCATCAACGACCAGCCGGCCAACCCCTGGAACAACTGACCCCGACGGCAGCCACGTATGCGAACGCGTACGCGTGTACGTACGTGAGTACGTGACTGAGTACGCGTGCTCAGGCCGGTCCCGCGCGGATCACGGACGCTGGGACCATGACGACGCCTCACCCCCACCTCACCCTTCCGCCCGCGCCCCCGGCCTCTTCCCCCTCCGGCCGGGGGCCGGGCAACCGGCGGACGATGGTGGCCGGTGCCGTGGCGGCCCTGGTTCTGCTGCTGGTCGCCGGGGTCGCCGCCGGGTGGTGGATGACGACGCGTGACGAGGACACGGCGCCGTTCGCCGGCAGGCCCCGGGTCACCGACGCCGCCGCCGGACTCTCCTACGCGATACCCGAGGGGTGGGAGCACGACGGGCAGCAGAAGCTGATCAGCGCTTTCACCTCGTCGGTCACCAAGAAGCAGACGGGCGGAGAGGGCGGCAGCACCGTGCTCGCCGGCCGCGCCGGAGCGGTCCCGCAGGCGGCCCTGCAACGGCAGGCGGAGCGGGCCGCCCGCTCGAACGCGGAGTTCTTCTACCCGGATGGCAGTTCTGAACCGGAGGAGTCCAGGCCGACGACGGTCGACGGGCGGCCCGCGCACACGGTGGCGCTGAAGGTCAGCCCCGGCAAACCCGGCACGGGCACCCCGGGGCACCTCCGCCTGACCCTGATCGCCGTGGACGACAGCCGCTCGGCGTTCCTCCTCGGTGTCGCGCAGCCGGGCGAACCGGAGGAGAGCCGGGAGCTGGACAAGGTGATGGAGAGCGCCGCGCTGGGGAAGTAACGGGCAGCGCCTCGCCGGATCCTCAGTCGGTGCCGCGGAGGTAGACGCGGCTGGTGCCCTCGCCGGCCCGCGCCACCGCGACGTCGAGGGAGTTCAGGTCGCCCTGGCAGGGGGCGCACACCTGACCTTCGCGGACGTCGGGCAGGGACTCCGGCTCCGGCAGCCCCAGATGCGCGAACGGCGTCGTCGGCTTCACCGCTCCGGCGACCGGCTCCTGCCGCGTCCGCAGCGGTCGCTCCGGGGCCAGCTGCGCGACGAATCCGTCGACCTCGCTGCTGGGCAGGACGAAGGCCAGGAGCAGCCCGTCGTCCTGGAACCCCTTCTGGTGGGCGGCCCTGACCTCGGTCGCCGTGGCCGGGACCGCCACGTGCAACTGCTGCGCGACCGCCGGCGGTGCGGCCCCGTCCAGCCAGTACGGCACCTGCCGGCCCGGAGACCGGGGTGCGTCCCGCGCGCCGTCATGCGCCGTCGCCCCGCCGCATCCCGCCATCAGCCCCGCAAGCACGGCCGCGCCACCGGCCAGAACGGCACACCGCCCCCGCCGCCGCATCCCCTTCACCGGGCGTCCCCGTTGCGGCCGATGTCCGTACGCGTCCCGTCCCGTCCCGGGTCCTCCGGGTCGGGCCAGGCCCCCTTCGACCCCAGCTCGTGGTGTTGCACGGAACCGCTGCCTCTCATGTCGAACTCCCTGGCCAGTCCTGTCGTGTGCAGCCGGGCCATGTCGGCGTCGGTGACCGTGGTCGGCCCGATGGGCGTGGCCTTGCCCGGATCCCAGTTGTAGCGGTCCCAGACGTTCACCTGGTAATCGATGCCGATCTTCGGCTTGCCGTCGGGGCCGGGCACGGCCGTGACCACACCCGTCGAGTTCGACATGCCGCTGCCCACGGCCAGGTACCAGTTCCGGTCCGTGTGGGTGTATCCCTTGCCGGAGGTCTCCACGGGTATGGCCACCGGCTTGCCGCCGGACTTCTCGAACGCTTCCAGCGCTTGTCTGCGCCAGTCTTCCTGTTCGTCGGCACGCGCCTGCTCGGTCACCTGCCGCAGCGCCGCATCGTCGGTGAGCATCCGGTCGACGTCGAGGTCGAGGGTCTTGCCGGTGCCGCGCAGGTAGTGGTCCATGTGGCGGGCGGCGTCCGTGTTGCCGATGAAGTCACCGGCGTTCGATATCCCGTTGGCCTGGAACTGGATCCAGTAGTCGTGCGCGCCGGGCGAGGCGATGTCGTACGGTCCTGCGCCGCGGTCCGCCGAGACCCGCTTCACCTGCGGAGTCAGCAGGCCGGCCGCCAGCAGGTCGTCCTTGTGCTGCGTCCATATCCGGGCCCGGGCCTCGGGGCTGAGGGATTCCCACAGCCTGCGCAGCTCCTGCCGCTGCTTCTCGCCGGCGTCCTTCCCCAGCCCGGCGAGTTTCACGGCCCGGGGCAGCATGTCCTCGTCGAGGGAGGTGTACGTCGCGTGGCCCGCATTGACCGGATCGTTGCCGTGACTGGCCCGCAAGGCACGTACGGCGGCGGCGTCGACCTCGGTGGCGTGGCTCACCAGGCCGGTCAGCGTGTCCGCGTACCAGCGCATGGTGTCCAGCTGTTTCTGCCCGGGCCCTTCGACCGTGCACATGGCCTCGGTGACCTTGACCGTGCCGTCCTTGCGGTCCATGACGAGGTAGCCGTCCTTGCGGGCCGCCTCGGTCAGGTGCTTGGCCCTGGCCTGGAGGGCCTTCAGTTCGTTGTGCGCGTCATCGATGACGCTGAAGATGCTCTTGGCCTCTTGGTGCAGGTCTTCGAACTCCTTCACCGTCTTGTCGACGAACACCCGCGTCACTCCGGCGTTGGCGCCCTCCCACCGGGCCTTGTCCGACTTGGACTTCAGCCCGTCGCGAGCATTGCCGCCCAGCTTCTGCAGGTCTCCGGCCATCCGTTTCCAGTCGGCCACGGCCGTTCCCAGTTTCCCGAGGTCGGCCTCGAGCAGTTGGGTGTAGTTCATGACGAGAGCAGCTCTCCGTGCTTGACGTGCTTCGGACTACTTGAAGTACTCGGACAGGCGGGAGACCGACACGGCCGAGCCGTCCCGGTGGCGGAACGTCGCCGCAAGGGCCGCGTCGTCCGCGGCGTGCGCCGCCGTCGAGTGGTCGAGGTGGTTCGAGACGTGCGCGCACGCCTGCAGGACGGCCTTCACCTGCGAGGTCCACATGGTCACGGTCGTCTCCAGCTCGCCGCCGAGAGCGAAGCTGCTCTTCTTCAGCTCCGCCGCGGCCTGCATCGTGGATCCGGAACCGTCCCGGCCGGCGCCGGCGCCGGCAATGTCCGCCTGTTTCTGCAACTCGCCGTGGAGGACGAACGCCTCGTGGCCCACATCGCCCAAGTCGTCCTGATGCACGACAAGATCAGCGTTTCCCGTACTGCTCCCGGGGCCGCCGGGCAGCTGATTGAGCCGCGTCGCCACCTCCCGGCCGGCCTCGGCCTTCACGTCTTCCCACTCGGACCAAGTCATCGCGCCCCCGTTACGCCATGGTCACGTCATTCCATCGTGCGCCACTATAAGGGCCCGGTCAGGAGGCCGGCCGCAGTCCCAGGCGGGGCTCCCGGGCCAGGTACAGGCCGGCGACGGCGCGGTCCGGGGTGGTGGGCCAAGGGGTCATGTGGCCGGTGCCGTGCCCGCCGAGACCATGGGGGGAGTGGCCGGGCAGCGGCGTGTGCAGCCGGGCGAACAGCGAGGAGGCGGTGGCGGTGTGCTCCGCGTCGTGGAGGTCCTCGACGCCGCTGATGATGTTCAGGAACGACTCGTGGAGCCGGAGGTTCTGCTGGTCGCGGTGGCTGAGGGCCTGGGCGCGGCGGAAGTACGCGTCACGGCCCCTGTGGACGTCGTAGAAGGCGCCGACGTGGATGAGCAGCCGTTCGTAGGCGTGCCGGTAGGCGCCCTGGTAGAAGGCCTGTACCGCGGCCTCGCCGGCCTCGCCGTGCCGTACGGTGGCGATGGCCGCGGCGGCGAGCAGGC
This sequence comes from Streptomyces roseoverticillatus, assembly GCF_000719265.1. Lineage (GTDB taxonomy): Bacteria > Actinomycetota > Actinomycetes > Streptomycetales > Streptomycetaceae > Streptomyces > Streptomyces roseoverticillatus. The sequence goes on from NZ_JOFL01000006.1 coordinate 421,681, forward strand.
CGCTGTACATGGCCAGGTGCACGCCGGTGGACAGCAGCGGGTCGAGGAAGCAGGCCGCGTCACCGGCCAGGTAGTAGCCCGGCCCGCAGAACCGCTCGGCGGTGTAGGAGTAGTCGCTCTCCACCTTGAGGGGCGAGACGAGTTCGGCGCCGCCGAGCAGCTCGCGCAGGGCGGGGACGGCGCGCAGGCGGGAGGCGTAGACGGCGGCGGTGCCGCCCAGGGCCTGCCGGGCGGCGGAGAAGGAACGCTTGTCGGTGACCAGGCCGACGCTCAGGGTTCCGTCGTGGAGGGGGATCGCCCAGAACCAGCCGTGGTCGGGGAGGGAGAAGACGCAGATCGCCCCCTCGGGGGCGGACGCGACCGGGGCGGCGCCCCGCCAGTACCCCCACGTGGCCACATTGCGGAAGACGTCGTGGAAGCGCCGGGTGCGCAACTGCCGCGCGGCGAGCACTCCGGCCCGGCCGGAGGCGTCCACGAGGTGTCCGAAGGCGATCCGGCCGCCGTCGGTGCCGGTGCCGGTGCCGGTGCCGGTGCCGCGGCCAGTGCCGCGGTCGCCGTCGCCGTCGCCGTCGCCGTCGCGCGAGGCGTACACGGCTTCCGCCGGGCGGCCTTCGCGGAACGTGATCCCGCGGACGCTCACGCCCTCGCGGACGACGGCGCCGGCCTCCCGCGCATGCTCCAGCAGCACCTGGTCGAAGACCGAGCGGACGACCTGGAAGCTGTAGCCGGGGGCCGGGCCGTCATCGGCGCCTGCCCCTGCCCCTGCACCCCCGCCGAGGCCGGCGAAGCGCAGCGCCCACTGCTGGCCGCCCCAGTCGTAGTACGCCCCCGACTTCCGGACGAAACCCTGCCGTTCGACCGCCTCCCGGGCCCCCAGGAGGTCCAGCACCGGCAGCACCGACGGCAGGAGCGACTCGCCGATGTGGTAGCGGGGGAAGTGCTCGCGTTCCAGCAGCGTCACGTCCAGGCCCTCGCGGGCCAGGAGCGCCGCTGCCGTACTGCCGGCGGGACCACCGCCCACCACGAGGACTTCCGTCCGGTCGGCCGCTCGCTCGGACACCCGGCCCCCTCCACGGTCGAAGGCAGAACCCCTGCCGCAAGTGAACCGCAGCCACGTACCGGCGGGACAGTCCGTCCTCCGTCATCCGGGGCGGCGGCAACCTACGGCCGAGGAGGCCTCATTGACAGCGGCCGGCCGTCCGGCAAGGTGGTGGCCGCGCGTCCTTCCGCCGGCGGCCGATCACCACCCGGGCGTGCGGGGGCGAAACGGACGTGGTGCAGGATGTCCTCTCGCGATGATCCACTTCCGTGGCCCTCGCCCGCACTCACGATCCGTCAGGACAGACAGGTACAAGGTGACGAACCACTACTCCGGGCTTCCGGCAGCCTGCGACGCCGTCGCTCCGCTCTCCGCAACGGCAGGGGGACACCGATGAACCGCGACCTCACCCTGCACGACGCCATCGTCGCCGGCATCGCGGTGGCCGCCGGCGTGGCCGTCGCCCTCCTGCTGCGCGTGATCCTGCGCTGGCTCGGCAAACAGGCGGCCCGGACCGCGTGGGAGGGCGACGACATCATCGTCGACGTCCTGCGCACCGTCGCCCCGTGGGCCGCGGTGGCGGGCGGCGTGGCGTCCGCGGCAGCGGCCCTCCCGCTGACCAGCCAGGTCGGACACGTCGTCAACCAGACGCTCATCGCCTTCGTCATGCTGACCGCGACGTTCACCGCGGCCCGGGTGATCAGCGGCCTCGTGCGGTCCGTCGCGCAGTCGAGGTCCGGCGTGGCCGCATCGGCCACGATATTCGTCAACATCACCCGCATCGGGATCCTGGCGATGGGCTTCCTCATCATCCTGGAAACCCTCGGCATATCCATCGCCCCGCTGCTCACCGCCCTCGGCGTGGGCGGTCTCGCGATCGCCCTCGCCCTGAAGGACACGCTCGCCAACCTCTTCGCGGGCGTCCACATCCTCGTCTCGAAGACGGTCCAGCCCGGCGACTACATACGGCTCAGCAGCGGCGAGGAGGGCTACGTCCGCGACATCAACTGGCGCATCACCGTGGTGGAGCAGCTCAACAACAACCTCGTCATCATCCCGAACGCCAAGCTCGCCGGCACGAACATGACCAACTTCAGCCGGCCCGAGCAGAAGCTGTCCGTCACGGTGCAGGTGGGCGTCGGCTACGACAGCGACCTGGAACACGTCGAGCGGGTCACCAACGAGGTCGTCGAGCACGTGATGAAGGACATCGCCGGCGCGATCCCCGACCACGAGCCCGCCGTCCGGTTCCACACCTTCGGCGACTCCCGCATCGGCTTCACGGTGATCCTCGGAGTCGGCGAATACAGCGACAAATACCGCATCAAGCACGAATTTATCAAGCGCCTGCACCAGCGGTACCGCGAGGAGGGCATCCGGATCCCCGCCCCCGCGCGGACCGTCTCCCTGCAACAGGCGGGCGCGGAAGCCGTGATCCCCCACCCCCGCGAATCCCTCGACGTCGCGGGCTGAGAGCGGGCCGCCGCTGTGGAACGGAGGCCGCTGGGTGAGCGGGTGCCGCTCGGTCGCAGCCGGGCATGGACCACCCGGCTCGCCTTCGGAGCGGCCGGAATAGGGAACCTCTTCACCGCCGTGTCCGACGAGGACGCCGCCGAGGCGGTCGGCGCGGCGTGGGAGGCGGGCATCCGCTCCTTCGACACCGCGCCGCACTACGGGCTCGGGCTGTCCGAACGCCGCCTGGGCACGGCGCTGCGGGGGCGGCCGCGCGGGCAGTTCACCGTCTCCACGAAAGTCGGGCGGCTCCTGGAGCCCGTGCGCGCCGCATCCGCGGGGGAGCTCGCCGACGAGTTTGCCGACGACTTCGCCGTGCCCGCCACCCACCGCAGGGTCTGGGACTTCAGCGCCGACGGCGTACGGCGCAGCCTGGACGCCAGCCTGGAGCGGCTCGGCCTGGACCACGTGGACATCGTCCACCTCCACGACCCGGACGGACACGAGGACGACGCCCTCCGCCACGCCTACCCCGCCCTCGAACGCCTTCGGGCCGAGGGCGTGGTCAAGGCCATCGGGATCGGCATGAACCAGTCGGCGATGCCGGCCCGCTTCGTACGGGACACGGACGTGGACGTCGTCCTGCTCGCCGGCCGCTACACCCTCCTCGACCAGAGCGCCCTGTCCGACCTGCTGCCCGAGGCGGCGCGTCGCGGCGTCGCGGTCGTGGCCGCCGGCGTCTTCAACTCCGGCCTGCTGGCCGCCCCCGCCCCCGGCGCGACCTACGACTACGCCGCCGCGCCACCCGGCCTGCTCGCACGGGCCCTGCGCCTGCAGGCGACCTGCGAACGCCACGGAGTGCCCCTGCGGGCGGCGGCCGCCCGGTTCCCGCTGGGGCACCCGGCCGTCGCCGGGATCCTGATCGGCCTGCGGAACGCCCGCGAAGTCGCCGACGCGGCCCACCAGTCCCACCGGCCGATCCCCGGCGCTCTGTGGCGGGACTTGCTGGCGGAAGGGCTTCTCCCCGAAGGAACGCCATTCCCGGAGGGCAACTGAAGGGCAGTCACGCTCGGACGCGCGCGAGAACCGTTTCCTTCGGCGTACGTGCTACGTGGAGCTCGACCGGGACGTCCGGCAGTTCACCATGGCGCTCAACCACCACCTGCACGTCTTGCGCGAACGGGGCGTGGAGGCCGCCGACAGGACTGAGAGGGACACGCCGCGCGCGCCGAGCCGCCACGATCAGCCGCCGGCGGCCGGGCGGGCGCCGGGCCGTGTGACTGCCTCCGCGCCGGCCCGGCAGCCCCGCCGCGCGGCCGTCGCCGGGTCGTGGCCCGCCAGCCGGGCGGCGAGGAAGGCCCCGGTGAAGGCGTCGCCCGCGCCCGTGGTGTCCACGGCGGCGGCCGGCTCTCCCGGCACCCGGGCGGTGATGGCGCCCGAGGCGGCGACCAGCGCTCCCCGGGCGCCTTGCGTGGCGACCACGAGGGGGAACTGCCGGCTCAGCTTGGCCGCCGCGTCGGCAGGGTCGGGCAGGCCGGTGAGGAGCTCCGCTTCGTCGTGGTTGGGCAGGAGGACGTCCGCTCCCGCGACGGCCTCCAGGAAGCGGTTCACCCCCAGGCGGGCGATGAAGCCCGCCGAGGCCGGGTCGATGCTGACCGGCACGGAGCGGGCGCGGGCGGCGTCCAGCGCGGTCCGGGCGGCGCTGCGGCTCGGCTCGGCGAAGAAGAGGTAGCCGGAGAGGTGGAGATGACCGGCTCCGGCGAGGAGATCGTCATTCCAGTCGGTGGGGGACAGCCGTACGACGGCTCCGCTGTCGGTGAGGAACGTCCGCTCGCCGTCCGCGCCGACCAGGCAGACGACCGTACCGGTGGGGACCTCGGGATCGACGACCAGATGCGGCCGGACCCCGGCGTCGCGCAGCGCGCGCTCGTGCCCGTCCGCCGCGTCCGCGCCCACCCGGGCCAGGAGGCGGACGTCCGGGGCTCCGGAACGGGCGGCCCAGCAGGCCACGTTGGCGCCCGCGCCGCCGGGGAGGATCGCGATGGCGGCCGCCGTGTCGGTCGCGGGGGCGAGCGGGGCGCGGTGACGGGCGACGACGTCGGTCACCACGTCACCCACGACGAGCAGCGCCCCGGCCCGGACACCCGTCATGAGGCGTACGCCACGGCGATCTCGGCCGCCAGCCGCGCATTGCCCCGCACCGCGGCCACGTTGGCTTCCAGGGACGCGCCGCCGGTGTGCCGCACGAGGTGGTCGAGGAGGAAGGGGGTGACCGCCTGCCCGGTGACGCCCTCCCGCGCACACGCCGCCAGCGCCTCGGCGAGCACCCGGTCGTGCAGCGCCGGGTCGAGCTGCTGCGCCACGGGAACCGGGTTCGCGACGATCAGGGCCGACTCCGGACCGCCGAGCGCGTCCTGGGCGCGCAGCACGCCGGCCACCTCGGCCGCGGACCCGGCCGTCCAGTCGACCGGCTCGCCGGAACCGCTGAGGTAGAAGCCCGGGAACTCCGCCGTCCGGAACCCCACCACACTCACGCCCAGCGTCTCCAGGCGCTGCAGGGTCGCCGGCACGTCCAGGACCGACTTCACCCCCGCGCAGACCACCGCGATCCGCACCTGCGCCAGCAGGCGCAGGTCCGCCGACTCGTCCTGCGTCTGCGCCCACTCGCGGTGGACGCCGCCCAGGCCGCCCGTCGCGAAGACCCGGATCCCGGCCCGGGCCGCCAGAAAGGCCGTCGCGGACACGGTCGTCGCCCCGCTCGCCCTCGCCGCGACCGCCGACGCCAGGTCCCGGTGTCCCAGCTTGCGGATGCCGTCCTCACCCGCCACCCGCACCAACTGCGCCTTGTCCAGCCCCACGTGCGGCCGGCCGTCCAGCACGGCGACGGTCGCGGGGACGGCGCCGCCCTCCCGCACGAGCGCCTCCAGCTCCTCCGCCACCTGCAGGTTCCGCGGCCGGGGCAGGCCGTGAGCGATGATCGTCGACTCCAGGGCGACCACCGGCCGGCCACGCTCCAGCGCCTCCCGCACCTCGTCCGATACCACCGGCAACTGTGGCTGCCCGTACGGCACCACCGGCCACCGAGGCTCCTCGCCCGACACCTCTGACATCGCAGGCCCCTCCCGTCACGCCGAATACGGCGCTGCTCACCGGATCCCTGATGCACCCCGGTGCCCCCTGGTGCACCCCTGATGCACAGAGCCGTTCCCCGGCCCGTGGCATCGCAAGCCTTGGCGCACGACGGGTGGACCGGGCCCGGCAGGCAGGCTCGGCTTCGCTCACCTTTCACATCCAGTCCAGGAGGGGAACCATGCGCTGTCTCGCACGAGCCACGATGCTCGTCACCGCATGGGGCGCCTGCACGGTGACCGCCGCCCTGCCCGCGGCCGCCGGCGCCCCGCACCAGGGCCCACGTACGGAACGGGATGTGAGCCGGCGAGGGCCGGGTGATGCCGCTCGCTCGGCCGCGGACGTCAGGAGCGGCGTCGGCGTGCCGACGACCGTTCAGAACGTGCGGGTGCACGTACTCATCTCCGCCCCATCCCGGCCTCGTCGTGACGGCGGCCCGCGCTGAAGCGATCGGCAGCGATCAGCAGCGGTCATCTGGTCGTGCCCACCGCCTGGGGCCATCATGGGAGCCGCCGTCGTACTGGTCACCGGGAAGGGAACCCCCATGCAGGACGCGAGGGACGCGCAGCACCGGAGCCACGACTACATCGTGGTGGGGGCGGGATCGGCCGGTTGCGTACTGGCCGCGAGGCTGAGCGAGGACCCTGGCGTCCGCGTGCTGCTGGTGGAGGCGGGGCCGCCCGACGACGCCGCGGAGATCCACGTCCCGGCGGCGTTCGCCAAGCTGTTCCGGACCAAGTACGACTGGGACTACACGTCGGAGCCCGAGCCGGGCCTGGGCGGCCGCCGCTGTTTCCTGCCGCGCGGGAAGACCTTCGGCGGCTCGTCGTCCATGAACGCGATGATCTACATCCGTGGCAACCGCAGGGACTACGACGCCTGGTCGGACGCCGGCGCCAAGGGGTGGAGCTGGGACGAGGTCTTCCCGTACTTCCTCCGCGCCGAGGACCACCACGGCGGCGCCTCCGACTGGCACGCCGCCGGCGGCCCGCTCACCGTCAGCCGGGGCCGCTCACGCCACCCGCTCATGACGGCGTACGTGGAGGCCGCGCAGGAGGCGGGCCACCCGTTCACGCCGGACTTCAACGGCCCCGAGCAGGACGGCTTCGGCTACTACGACCTCACCCAGCGCAACGGCCTCCGGTGCAGCACGGCCGACGCCTACCTGCGCCCCGCCCTGGAGCGGCCGAACCTGACCGTGCTCTCCGGGGCCCAGTGCACCCGGCTGCTCTTCTCGGGCGACCGGGCCGCCGGCGTCGAGGCCGAACACCACGGGGAGCTGGTGGAACTGCGCGCCGAACGGGAGGTCATCCTCTCCGCCGGCGCGTACAACTCCCCGCAGCTGCTGATGCTCTCGGGGATCGGTATCGCCGCGGAGCTCGAAGCGCTCGGCATCACCCCGCGCTCCGACCTCCCCGTAGGCGAGAACCTGCAGGACCACCCGCACCTGCCCCTCATCCACCTCACCGACACCGAGTCGCTGCTGACGGCGATGACCCCGGAGAACCTCGCCCTCCTGGAGTCCGAGGGCCGCGGGCCGCTCACCTCGAACGCGGGGGAGGCGGGCGGATTCGTACGGACGCTGGCCGGGCTGGAGGCACCGGACGTGCAGATCCACGCGCTGCCGGCCATGTTCCACCAAGAGGGCCTCGGTATTCCGACCGCCCACGCCTTCCATCACGGCGCGGTCCTGCTGGACGCGACCAGCCGGGGAAAGGTCTCCCTCCGCTCGGCCCTGCCCAGCGCCAAGCCGCGCATCGTGCACAACTACCTGTCCACGGAGGAGGACCGCGCGGCCGCGGTCCGCGCCCTGCGGGTCCTGCTCGCCATCGCGGACCGGCCCGCCCTGCGGGCGCACCGGCGGTCCGACTTCCTCGTGCCGCGCTCGGACAGCGACCGGGACCTCCTCGACCACGCCCGGCGGGAACTGCACACGCTCTACCACCCCGCGGGCACCTGCGCCATGGGGCCGGTCGTCGACAACGAGCTGAGGGTGCACGGGGTGAGGGGCCTGCGGGTGGCCGACGCCTCGGTCATGCCGACCCTGGTGCGGGGCAACACCAACGCACCCACCATCATGATCGCGGAGAAGGCCGCGGACCTGGTCCGGGGCGCGTAGCCCGGCACCGGCCGGCAGCAGCAGTGGGGGAAACGTGAGCATCGCGCTGTTCGCACTCGGAGGCACGATATCGGTGTCGGGGCGCGCCAGGGGGGAGCGGCTGACCGGGGCCGAGATCACCGCGGCCGTACCCGGACTGGACGAGCTCGGCGTGCCTCTGGACGTACGGGACGTCCACGCCGTACCCAGCGGAAGCCTGACCTTCGCGCAGGTGCTCGACGTCGTCGACACCGCCTCGCTGGCCGTGACGGACGGGGCCGTCGGCGTCGTCGTCACGCAGGGCACCGACACCCTGGAGGAGACCGCGTTCCTCGCCGACCTCGTCTGGCCGCACGACGCGCCCTTCGTCCTGACCGGGGCGATGCGGCAGCCGGGCACGGCCGGCGCCGACGGTCCGGCCAACGTGCTCGCGGCCGCCCGCGTCGCCGCTTCCCCCGCGGCGCGCGGGCTCGGCGCGCTCGTCGCCTTCAACGACGAGGTGCACGCGGCGAGATGGGTGCGCAAGTCCCACAGCACGAGCACGGCGGCCTTCGTGTCACCGAACGCCGGCCCGGCGGGTCGCGTCGCCGAAGGAGAGGTGCGGGTCCTGGCACCGCCGCCGCGCCGCGCCGTCCTGCCCGCCGGCATCGGCAGAGCGCGGCTCGACGCCGCCCGCGTGGCGCTGCACTGCGTCACGCTCGACGACGACCCCGGCCGGCTCGAAGGGCTCGCCGCGACGTACCGGGGCCTGGTGGTCGCCGGCTTCGGGGCCGGACACGTACCCGCGTCCCTCGCACCCGTGCTGGGCGCCCTCGCCGACCGCATCCCGGTCGTCCTCACCTCCCGCACCGGCGGCGGCCCGGTGCTCCGGCACACCTACAGCGCGCCCGGCTCGGAGACCGACCTGCAGCGGCGCGGACTGATCAACGGCGGGCTGCTCGACCCGTACAAGGCGAGGGTGCTGCTGCGGCTGCTGCTCGCGGCGGGCGCGGGACACGACGAGATGGCCGCGGCGTTCGCCGAGCACGGCTAGCGGGCCCCGCGCGGAGCACGGAGGCGCCGGGGGAGGGGAGCGCAGGGCACCCCCGAACTCGGCCTGATCTTGCCGGTGCACCGGCCATTTTCCGCCAAGGGCAGCCGGATCATGATCATTTGGCCCGGGGGAGGGCGTAGGGTGACCGGCATGCGTTCGACAGTGCTTGCGCCTCCCGCCGCCTGACGCGGGCCGCCACCTCTCCCTAGCGCGCCGGGCCCTTCGAGGCCGACGCGCTTTGCGGTTGTGCCCGCGCACGGGAGTCCCCTGACCATCCGCTCCGTCTGGAGAACGCACTGTGTCCGAATCCGTGTCCGAAGCTTCCGTAGAGCCGTCAGCTTCCACAGAGCCGTCGTCCCCGACCGGCGATCCCGGCGCGAGGGCGTCGCGCTCCGTGGGGCGCGGCCTCGCCTACCTGGCCTTTGCCGGCACCACCTGGGGAACGACCGGCGCCGCAGTGGACATCATCTACCGGTCCAGCGACCTGGGCCCCATGGCCGTGTCCTTCTGGCGGTACGTCAGCGGCCTGGCGCTGCTGCTCGCCGCCCGCGCCTTCCTCCCCAACCGGCCCGCTCGCTCCTCCGCTCCCCGCGTCGCGCGGCCACGGCTGCGGGGGCAGCGGCTGCTGCTCCTGGTCGGCACGGGCATCGGCCTGGCCGTCTTCCAGACCGCCTACTTCGGGGCGGTGCAGGAGACCGGGCTGGCCGTGGGCACCATCGTCACGCTCGGGGCCGGGCCCGTCTTCACCGCGATCGGCGGGCGGCTGCTGCTGAACGAGCGGATAGGCAGGGGCGGCGTCCTCGCCGTGTGCGGGGCCCTGGCCGGCCTGGCCGTGCTCGTCCTGGGCGACCAGGCCGGCACCGTCGACCCCCTCGGGGTGGGCCTGGCGCTGCTGTCCGCCGCCGGATACGCCGTGGCCACGCTCCTGGCCCGCTGGACGGGCCGCCGCGGCGGCGGGGGCGAGGACCCCTACAGCCTGACCATGTGGTCCTTCGGCATCGGCGCGGCGGTCCTGCTGCCCCTCGCCTGGGCCGAAGGCATCATCCCGCACACCGACCACCTCGGGCGCATCCTGCTGCTCATGGCCTACGTCGCCGCCGTCACCACCGCACTCGCCTACCCCCTCTACTTCGCCGGCGTCGCAGCCGTCCGCGCGACGACAGCGGCAGTGGTGATGCTGATCGAGCCGGTCAGCGCCGCCATCCTCGCCGTGACGCTCCTCGGCGAACACCTCACCGCAGCCACCATCGCCGGCACGCTCCTCCTGCTCACCGCGGTCGCCGGCCTCGCCGTGGCCGAATCCCGGCTCCCGGCGCCGGCAACCGCCTGAGCGAACCCCGGCCGGGGCAACTGCAGCACCGAGCCGCCGCCTTCGCGCACATGCACCGTTGAAGGCGGCGGCGACCGCCTCGGCCGGGGCTTCCCCTATGCGGCTATAGGTCCCAGAGCGCTCCGAAGGCCAGGAGCTCGTCGCGGTACTCGATCCGCCGCACCCAGTCCTGCGGCCGGGCGCCGGCGCCGAGGTGCGCCCCCGCGAACGCGCCCGTCAGACAGGCGATGGAGTCGGAGTCGCCGGAGGTGCAGGCGGCCCGGCGGAGGGCGGTGACGGGCTCGGCGGGAATCCGGAGCCATGCGCCGCCGAACAGCCGCCGCCTCAGCCCTGCTTGCTGCCGCAGCCGTCCTCGTCCCCGCAGCCGACCCGGCTGCAGCAGCGCCCGCCGCGCCCGCCGGCGCCCACGGCGCGGACAGGGAGGCCGCGAGCCCGGCCGGCAAGGCCGCCGTACGGCCTGGGCCTGGAGAGCAGGTCCGGCTACTGTCCCGGCGAGAAGCCGGTGTGGGGCCGCACCGGTAGCGTTCCGGGCTGCAGCACCCTCAGCTTCACGTCGGCCGACGGCGACCGGCAGGTCACCCTCGCCGTCAACACCAGCCTCTCACGATCCCTTGGGAAGGCCGACGACGCCGCGGTGAAGGCGTTCAGTGCGGCGCTGTGCAAGAAGTAGCCCGCCTGCCCGGGTGCGTTCATGACAATGACATCTCTCCGTCACCCGGACGTCCTTCCGTGCTGCTGATCTTTCTGACCGACAGGTTGATCAGTGGACCATCGGAAGGAACGGGTTCATGTCCGTCAGGAAGTTCCGTATCGCCGCCCTCGCCGTGCTGACGGCAGTCGTGCTCCCGGTCGCGTCGCCGGCGGTCGCCGCCCCGGCGGAGACCGCCGCCTCGGGGCGGGGAGTGCCGGATTACCAGACCTGGCAGGCCGACGTGGAGAAGGCCGTCGCCCCCGCCATTCCGTGGCTGCGCGGCCGTTCCGCCGAGCGTGGTGGAAATCCGGCCATCGTCCTGGACATCGACAACACCGCGCTGGAGACGTACTACCACCCGGGGCGGGCCGACAAGCCGGTGCTGGAGGTGGCCGAATGGGCGCACAAGCACCACATGGCCGTGCTGTTCGTCACCGCCCGCACCTCCTCCTCGTCCGCCCGGCAGCAGCTCGAGGACGCCGGATATCCGGTCGACGCCATGTGCACGCGGGAGCACGGCGAGAGCAAGGAGGAGGGCAAGGCGCGCTGCCGGAAAGAACTCACCCGGGACGGCTATATCATCACGGCCAACATAGGAAACCGGTCGACCGATTTTATTGGCGGCTACTTCGAAAAGGGCTTCAAGCTGCCTGACTACGACGGCGGGCTTTCCTGACGGCAATTCGGTTGGTTGCGCCTGTCAAGAGCGCCTTTTGCGACAACATTGCCGGGAGTCTTGCCCGCCCGGCAGGCGTACGCGTTGAATTCGATCACTCGATCGAAGGTCGCCGCCGGTGAGGACGCGCTCACCGCATCACCACCCGCATCTCCCGGTGGCGGCCCCGCACGTCGCACAGCAAGAGGAGCACAACCCGTGACACTTGACGCAGTGGACACCAGCGCGAACGAACGCACTGCTCAGGCAGAACAGTCCGAAGGCCCCGTGTGTTCCTACACCGAGTGGGACCCGCTGGAGGAGGTGATCGTCGGCATCGTCGACGAAGCGAGCTTCCCGTCCTGGCACATGGCCCTGCCGCCCGTCCTGCCCGGCAACCAGCACGAGACCTTCCGCCGCAACGCCGGACAGCCCTTCCCCGCCGAGCAGGTCGCCGCGGCGCACAAGGAGCTGGAGGAGTTCGCCCACATCCTCACGAGCGAGGGCGTCAAGGTCCGCCGCCCCGAGCCCATCCCCCAGCGCACCGAGTACAGCACGCTGGACTGGAAGAGCACGGGCATGTACGCGGCGATGCCCCGCGACGCCCTCCTCGTGGTCGGCGACGACATCATCGAGTGCCCGATGGCCTGGCGCTCGCGCTACTACGAGAACCTCGCCTACCGCCCGCTGCTCAAGGAGTACTTCCGCGGCGGCGCCAAGTGGAGCGCCGGCCCCAAGCCCGAGCTGACGGACGAGCAGTTCGACCAGAACTGGACCGACCCGGGCGAGGACGGCCCGCAGCGGCTCGTGGTGACCGAGTTCGAGCCGACCTTCGACGCCGCCGACTTCACGCGCTGCGGCCGCGACATCATCGCCCAGAAGAGCAACGTCACCAACGACTTCGGCATCGAGTGGCTGCGCCGCCACCTCGGCGACGACTACCGCATCCACGTCTTCGAGTTCAACGACTCGCACCCGATGCACATCGACGCGACGCTCGTCCCGATGGCTCCGGGCAAGCTGCTCATCCACCCCGAGCGCGTCCCCGAGGTGCCCGCCCTCTTCAAGGGCTGGGACGTCATGACCGCGCCCGCGCCGGTCATCCCCGACTCGCACCCGCTGTACATGACCAGCAAGTGGATCAACATGAACATCCTCATGCTGGACGAGGAGCGGGTCATCGTGGAGCGGCAGGACCAGCCGATGATCGACGCGATGAAGAAGTTCGGCTTCAAGCCGATCCCGGTCAACTTCCGCAACTTCAACAGCTTCGGCGGCTCGTTCCACTGCGCCACGCTGGACGTCCGCCGCCGCGGCACCCTGGAGTCGTACTTCTAATGACGACCGGGGGGATATGGAAACACACACCGCGGGACGCGCTCCTGCTGGTGTTCAGCGTGGCCCAGTTCGCCGTCACGATCTGGCTCGCCACCGCATGGGAGGGGGCTTCGGTCCCCTGGCGGGCCGGCAGTTACGCCCTCCTGGCGGTGATGATGGCCTACAACATCATCGTCATTTCCCACCTGTTCACGCACGTGCCGTGGTTCGCCTCGTCCCGGCTCAACGGACTGGTGTCGCTCCTGAACTCGGTCAACATCGGCCAGTCGGTGCAGGCGTACCACCTCACCCACGTACGCAACCACCACCGGTTCAACAACGACCTCCAGGACGCGGACGGCACGACGCGGGACACCTCGTCCACCTACCGCGACGGCAAAGACGGCGAACACGCGCCGCTGCTCTACTTCGTGGTGAAGGGCGCGCTGGACTCGCTCGTGGGCCGGGGCAGGGAGATCCTCTACGTGGTGCGGTTGTGGCGCGTAGGAGCCGGCGACGCCAACCTGCTGTCGCTGGCCGCCCGCAGGGAGCCGCGCCGCAGCAAGGAACTGCGCCAGGTGCGGGCCGACCGTGCCGCGCACTGCCTGTCCCTCGTGCTGTTCGCGGTGATCTCCTGGCAGTGGACGCTGTTCTGCTACCTGCCCTCGTTCTTCATCGCCCTGGCGATGGTGAACGTGCAGAACTACTACCGGCACTACGGGGCCGACCCGTCCTCGCGGGCGACGGACTCGGTGAGCCACTACGGCCGCCTGTACAACGCGCTCACCTTCAACGACGGCTACCACCAGGAGCACCACCTCAGCCCGGCCACGCACTGGTCACAGATGCCGGTCGTACGGGAGAGGCGCCGGGGCGAGCTGGACAGCCGGCCGCGCATCATCAGCCCGGTCCCGGCCATGCTCGGCTTCCTCGACCGCAGGCGCCCGCTGCTCCACCACGGCACCGCGGCCGGCGGCGCGCCGTCCACCGCGACCGAGACCCGTCGGAGGAGCGCATGACCACCGGCACCACGGCACCGCAGATCACCGGCAGCGCCCTGCCGCCGGACCAGTTCCGGGTGCACGAGACGCACGGCAGCCTCGACGTCGAGGCCGTCCTCCGGGTGCTGCGCGGGGAGCTGGCCGCCTACCGGGTGACCGGCTTCGTCCCCGAGGAGGACCGCCGGCGGATCGTGGAGAACTTCTGGGCCTCCGCGCACCGCACTCCCCGCTACGGGGAGGGGGAGGACGGCGTCGAGGGGTACATCGTCGGCGCGTCGCACATCGAGAAGACGACGGACGCCTACCTGACCGAGGTGGAACGCTCCGCCGACGCCGTACGCGCCCTCTACGAGGGCACGACCGACCCGGTGGCCGCGCTGCGCGACCGGCTGGCCGGGCACGGCAGCCTCGCGGGGGTCCGCCCCGCGGTGCACGAAGGGCGTGCCGCCGGATACTCGAAGGCCGTGCTCTGGAACAACACCGGCACCTTCCTGCTCATGCCGCACGACGACCTCGCCCAGCTCCGGGACCCGCTGCAGGCGGGCTTCGAGATCCAGGAGCTGCGCCGGGTGATGGCGGTCAACGTCTACCCGCAGGTGCCCGGGGGAACGGGGCAGATCAAGCTGTGGAACGTCGAGCCCGACGACCGCTCCCGCGAGCGGCTCGGCCTGACCTACAGCGGCTTCCCCTACCCGCCGGAACAGCTGGAGGGCCACCCCAGCATGGTCGTCCCGGTCGAGAGCGGGGACCTGTGCGTGATCAACGGCAACCTCGCCCACGCCGTCCTCGGCGGGGAGACACCCGCCGGCGACGCCAAGCGGCTGCTGCTGACCTGCTTCACGGCCCTGAACGACGAGAACGAACTCCTCTGGTGGACGTGACGGTGCACCTGACGGTGGACCCGATCACGCGCAAGCGGTGAGGGCCGGGGGCGCGGGGAACGATCCCCGCGCCCCCGGGCCCGTTTCAGGCGTTCTTGCCCGACGCCTGCTGGACGACCTCGAAGGACAGCAGGCTGGAGCCCGTGGCCGCCGGCTTCGGGCGGGCGCCCTCGCCGCCCTGGTGGCCCTGTCGCATCGGGCCGTTCATCCAGTTCTGGTAGTCCTCCTCGCTGCGCCAGCGGGTGTAGACGAAGTAGTCGTCCGTGCCCTCCACGGGCCGCAGGAGCTCGAACCACTCGAAGCCGTCGCTGGACTCCACGAGCCCGGCACGCGCGGAGAAGCGCTCCTCCAGGACGGCGCGCTGCTCGGCGGGGACGGTCAGGACGTTGATCTTGACTACGCTCATGCCCCAATGGTGCCCGATGTCCCCGTTACGGGTGTGGCGGGGGTGCCGGTGTGGCGGCGGGGCCGCCGTGAGCACGGCCGGCACGAACCCTTGTGCCGGGCGCGGCGATGTAGTGCGCTGGCACGCATGGGGAAGCAGAGTGCTCTCGTACTGATGGCCGCAGTGGCGGTGGGGCTGGGATCTCTCGTGACAGGCGTGCCGGGCGTTCGCGCGCAAGCCGCCGAACGCGACGCCGGTGGCGCACCGCCGCCGGACGGCCCTCCACCGGCGCTGCCCGTCGGCCTCGACGAGGTGACGATCCCGGAGCTGCAGGCCCGCATGGCGGACGGATCGCTCACCTCGTCGGCGCTGACCGCCGCCTACCTGCGGCGGATCGCCACCGTCGATCCCAGGATCAACGCGGTGCTGCGCACCGATCCCACCGCCATGCGCCAGGCGGCCGCCAGCGACGCCCGGCACCGGCGCGGCAGCGCCCGCGGACCACTCGACGGCATTCCCGTCCTGCTCAAGGACAACATCGACACCCGCGGCATGCCCACGACCGCCGGATCGCTGGCACTGGCCGGCAGCCCGCCGCACTCCGACGCGGCCCTCGTCACCAGGCTGCGGGAGGCGGGAGCGGTGATCCTCGGCAAGACCAACCTGTCCGAGTGGGCCAACTTCCGCGCGGCGAAGCCGACGTCGGGGTGGTCGGCGGTGGGCGGCAGACCAGGAACCCCTACGTAGGGGTCCAGCCAAGGTGAGTCCAAAAGCCGCCACGGGATGATCTTGGTGCGTTAGTTCCCCTGCTGTCCCTCTATCACCAGGAGCTGGATTCTGTCCCGGGTTCCGTGTTTCTGATCTTGCGGGGCTTGTCGGCCGGTGATGATCACGCGCGGGCGCGTGGGCGCCTTCCAGCAGGGGCTGGGTGTCGAGTGGGGTGGGGATGACGTCGATCGAGCGGACCGCGTACCCGCGGTTCAAGCGGTTGACCACCGCGCGTGAGCTGCATGTGTTCTTCACGCCGGGTGAGGAGGAGTGGGCCTGGGCGGAGGGGGTGACGGACTCCGACGAGCATCAGCTCGCGTTGCTGGTGACGTTGAAGTTGTACCAGCGGATGGGCTGTTTCCCGAAGGTGCACGACGTGCCGGAGCAGGTGGTGGAGTTCGTGCGGCGGGCGGTGGGGCTGCCGGAGAGCACGCTGCTGGTGTACGCGTCGGGCCGTACGGCGGAGCGGTACCGGTCGTGGGTGCGTGAGCGGTGCGGGGTGCGTTACGACGGCCCGGCGGCGCGCAAGCTGGCCGAGGAGGCGATGCGGCTTGCGGCGGCGGCGAAGAACAACCCGGCGGATCTGATCAACATCGCGCTGGAGAAGCTGGTGGAGGCGGGGCTGGAGATACCCCGGTTCTCCACGCTGGACGCGATGGCCTCCACGGTGCGGGGCGAGGTCAACGAGGAGATCCTGGCGGGCGTCCGGGACCGGATGACGCCCGGGGAGCGGCGCCGGCTGCTGGGGCTGGCGGATGTGGTCGGGCTGGATGGCAAGACGCTGTTCAACGCGCTCAAGCAGAATCCCGGGAGGGCGACCTGGTCGCATTTCAAGCGGCTGAAGAGCCACCTTCAGTGGGTGGACGGGCTGGGCGAGACCGCCACGTGGCTTGAGGGGGTCGCGCCTGCGAAGGTCGCGGACTTCGCCGGCGAGGCCGAGGCCCAGGATGCGGCCACGCTGAAGGACTACACCGAGGACAAGCGGGTGGCGCTGACCGCGTGCCTGGCCGCCAAGGCCCGCATGCGCGCGCGGGACGACATCGCCACGATGTTCTGCAAGCGCATGGCGGCGAAGGCGAAGAAGGCCCGCGAGGAGCTGGCGGAGATCCACCGTCGGCAGCAGGAGATCGTTGAAGCCCTGATCGGCAACTACCGCACCCTGCTCCAGCAGGTCGACAAGGAGGGGCCCGTGCAGACGGCGCGGGCGAGGGCGGCGGCACTGACGAAGCAGGCCCTGGACGCGCTGGAGGGCATGGAGGAGGACGCCAGTGCGGCCGAGGTGGCAGGGCGTCTTCAGGGGAAGGTCTCCCCGGCGTTGCTGGTGCTGGCCGAGGGGCTGATGGTGCAGTCGAACGGCCTGGGCTCGCTGCTGTCGGCCGTGGAGCGGCTGGGCGGGTTCGAGACCCAGTACGCGCAGATCGAGAAGGTCTCCGCCCACCACGGCGACAACTGGGAGGTGCTGTTGCACGGGCACCTGAAGGCGGACCGGCCGGTGATGTTCGACCTGACCGGCGTGATCGAGCTGAAGGCCACCAGCGAGGACGGAAGCGTCCTGGACGCGCTGGAGCACGCGAAGGCGTACCGGACGCCGGCCCGCGACTACATCCCCGACCGTGACGCGGAGGGCAAGGAGATCAACGTCTCCTTCGCGACCCAGAACTGGCAGAAGGTCATCCGCGACCGCCGCCGGCCCGGCTACTTCGTGCGCCGTCATTTCGAGGCCATGGTCTTCTACTACCTCGCCGAGGAACTGCGGTGCGGCGACGTGGCGGTCATGGGGTCGGAGGAGTACGCCGACTGGTCCGAGCAGCTGCTTTCGTGGGAGAAAGTGGAGGCCAAGCTGCCGGAGTACCTGGTCGAGGTCGGCCTGCGCGAGGCCGGCGATGCCACGCCGTTCGACGGCCGCGCGCTGGTGTCCCTCCTGCGGGCGCGGCTGAGCGAGGCGGCGGCGAAGGCGGACGGGGACTACCCGGACAACGACGAGCTGTTCATCGACCCGGACACCGGGGTGCCCAAGCTCAAGCCGCGGCGTGCGGCGAAGCCGCGCAAGAGCGCCGAGCGGCTGGAACAGGCGCTCAAGGAGCGGATGCCGGAGCGGTCGCTGCTGGGCATCGTGGCGCGTACGGCGTACTGGATCGAGTGGTGGCGGCGGTTCGGGCCGGCTTCCGGCAACGACCCGAAGCTGAAGGACCCCTTCGGCCGCTACGTGATCACCACGTTCGTCAAGGGCACGAACATGACGTTCGCCGAGGCCGCCCGGCACATCGCCGGGGTGAGCGCGCACGAGCTGTCGGTCGCGGCCCGCCGGCACGTGACGACCGCCAGGCTCAACGAGGCGCTCACCGACGTGGTGAACGCGCACGCCAAGCTCGACGTGTCCCGCGCCTGGGGCAACGGCACCACCGCGGCGGCCGACGGCACCCACATGGACACCTACCTGGACAACCTCCTCGCCGAGACGTCCGTCCGGTACGGGGCCGTGGGCGGCATCGCGTACCACCACATCTCGGACCTGTACATCGCGTTGTTCACGCACTTCGTGCCGTGCGGGGTCTGGGAGGCGGTCTACATCATCGAGGGCCTGCTGAAGAACGCCAGCGAGGTCCAGCCGGGCACCATCCACGCCGACACGCAAGGCCAGAGCTATCCGGTGTTCGCGCTCGCGCACCTGCTCGGCATCGATCTGATGCCCCGCATCCGCAACTGGAAGGACTGCCTGTTCTTCCGCCCCTCCCGCACCACCGTCTACGAGCACATCGACGCCCTGTTCGGAGAGCCGGGCCGCAACGTGACCGACTGGGACCTGATCGCCACGCACTTCAAGGACCTAATGAAGGTGACGGTCTCGGTCCGCGAGGGCGCCATCTCCTCCGCCCTGCTGCTCAAGCGGCTGCGCTCGGGCTCCCGCAAGAACGCCACCTACACCGCCTTCCGCGAGGTCGGGCGCGTGATCCGCACCGTCCAGCTGCTCCGGTATCTATCGGACGCGCCGCTGCGCGGCCGGGTGACGGCCGCGACCAACAAGGTGGAGGCGTTCAACGGCTTCAGCGACTGGGTGCGGTTCGGTCAGCGCGGCACGGTCGCGCACAACGACCCGGTCGAGCAGGAGAAGGACGTGAAGTTCACCTCGCTGCTGGCCAACCTGGTGATCTTCCACAACACCCTGGACATCGCGGACGTGGTGCGGCAGCTGCAAGCCGAGGGCCACGTGATCGACCCACTGGACCTGGCCCAGATCTCGCCGTACCTGACCGAGCACATCAACCGGTTCGGCGCCTACTCCACCCACGAACTCGGGATCACCCCCGAGGACTACGACACCCGCCTCGACGTCGACTTCAGCGCGCTGGAAGACGACCAGGTCCCATCTGCCGCATGACCGCACCGCCCGGGCCGGGAGGCTGATCGCCTTCCGGCCCGGGCGCCTGCGGGCCTACCGGGACAGATGCAGGTCCCAGCCGTCCGTGGTGCGGGTGAGGGCGGGGGTGTAGGTCTCGGGTGCCGGGCGTCCGGCTTTCTCCCAGGCGGCCAGCCAGCTGTGCAGGACCGACGGGGAGGGGCAGTCGGGCCGGTCGGCGAGGATGGTGCCGTCCTGCTGGATGACGGCGGCCGTCGTCGGGGTGGAGTGGCCGATGGCCCACAGATCCGGGCGGAGCCCGGCCATGGTCAGGTGCCCGTTACAGGGAGGTGGCGAAGGTCCGCCAGGACGGCCAGTCGACGTCTGCATGGCCGTACGGCTCGGTGTGCGCGTCCTTGGCCAAGCGGTCGACTGCGGTCCGGGCGCCGGTGTTCAGGTGGTCGTCCTGCTCGCGCCATGCGATTCCCTTGTCGGTCCACCGTCCGGGCAGGTCCAGTTGTCTTTCGGGGAGGCCCTTCGATATAGCCGCCGCCTGCCGCTGCCGTACCGCGATGCCGGCTGGCCGGGGGCGGTTGCCCCGCGCAACGCGGAGGCGTGCGTTGGCATTCGACGGCGCGCACATGGGGGGCGCGCGGTTTTCGTGCGCCGTGTGCTGCGGATATATCCATGCGTTGTGGCGCAGGGAGTTGACTATTCCGCTTCAGGCGGGCTCACTGAACGTAGTAATTCAGCCACGGTGTGCGCGGTGAATCGCCTCGCCAGTACCCCAGCCCTGGGTGGTGCGTCCTCCCGGTGACCGGTGGGTCTGTCGAACGTCCCGACATTTCAGGCCCTGCCCTAGGACCAAGCCGACCTCGCATCTGCGCAGAGTGATGGCCCTCAGTATGCCATCGCGCGTGGTGCGGACCGGCGAGGGGCCGTTTCCCCGGGCCTTGACGGCCCTTCCTCAAGTCATCTGACGGTGCCTGGCGCTGTCTGCGGAACACCCTCGGCAGAAAGGTCTTCTCGATGAGGGCGATCGTGTTGAGGGGCGGGCCGGCAGGTCTGCTCCGGGTGCACCACATAGCGGGGACCGAGATCCCGGAGAAGGTGACGGTGGCCTACTACGGGCTGCACGTGCATTTTGTGCCGGCCGGTGACGTCGAGGTGGTCGACGGGGAAGAGCTGCCGGTGTTCCGGTTCAGCTACAGCACGGTGATCGCGGAGTAGGCGGGGTGGGTCATGTCGGCTTCGGAAGCAGAACCGATTGCGATCATCGGGATCGGCTGCCGGTTCCCGGGCGGGGTGGATTCGCCGGGCGGGTTGTGGCGGCTGGCGGCGGAGGGGCGGCAGACGGCGGGGCCGGTGCCGGCCGGCCGGTGGGATGCGGCGCGGCTCGCGGCCTTGCATGATCCCGGGCTTCAGGCTCCGGCGGCTGTCGGCTGTTTCCTTGAGGGGGATGTGTGGGCGTGGGAGCCGGAGGCGTTCTCCATCGCGCCGGTGGAGCGGGAGTGGGTGGATCCGCAGTCGCGGGTGATGATGGAGGTCGCCTGGGAGGCGGTGGAGCACGCGGGCATCCCGGTGGACCGGCTGCGTGGCTCGCGTACTGGGGTGTACATGGGCACCTATGCTCCGGACAATCTCTTCCGTGAGGCACGGCCGGTCGAGGACGCCCCCAACAGCGCGTATCTGTTCGGGAATTACACGGCCGGTACGGCGGGCCGGGTGGCGTTCGCGATGGATCTGCGCGGCCCGGTGATGGTGGTCAGCACCCACTGCTCCTCCAGTCTGGTGGCGCTGGATACGGCGTGCGGGGCGCTGACCTTGGGCGAGTGCGATATGGCGCTGGCCGGCGGGGTGCTACTGATGCTCGCGCCGCAGACCCAATACTTCGAGGCCCCACTGCTGCTGTCACAGCGGGGAGCTTGTCATGCCTTCGATGCGCGCGCTGACGGGTATGTGCGGGGCGAGGGCGCCGGCGCAGTGTTCCTCAAACGCCTGGCGGACGCGCGACGCGATGGGGACCGGGTGCTCGCGGTGATCCGCGGCAGCGCGGTCAACAACGACGGGCAGGCCACGCGGCTCACCGCCCCTTCCACGCAGATGCAACAGCAACTGTTCCGGGAGGCCGTCCACAAGGCGGGTATCGATCCGGGTGAGGTGGGGCTGGTGGAGGCGCACGGTCCGGGCACCGGGGTGGGCGATCCGGTCGAGTACACCTCCATCAACGCCGTCTACGGCCAGGGCAAGGGCCGCTGCGCCCTGGGGTCCGTCAAGACGAACATCGGGCATTCAGAGCCGGTGTCAGGCATCGCCGGGGTCATCAAGGCGGTGGAGTGCCTGCGTCGCGGCGTGATCCCGCCCAACCAGAATTTCGACGCATGGAACCCGGGCATCGACCGGGCCGAGACCTCCCGGCTGTTCGTGCCGACCGAGCTGACCCGCTGGCCGGTTCCCGGCACCGGCCGACTGGCCGCGGTCTGTTCCTACGGGGTGAGCGGAACCAACGCCCATGTGGTGCTGGAGAAGGCGCCTGCCGCGCACGGGCGGCGTGACAAGGGCAGGAAGCTGCAGCCGGCTGTCGGCGAGAAGCGGTTGTTCCTGCTGTCGGGCAATTCGCCGCAGTCCCTGACCGAGGCAGCCACGCGCCTGGCCGAGTGGATGGACGGCCAGGGGGCGACGGCGGAGCTCCGCGATGTGGCGCACACCCTCGCCCTGCGCCGCTCCCACAGCGACCACCGTCTCGGCATTGTTGCCAACACTGCCGGTCAGCTGGTTGAGCGGGCCCGGGCTTTCGCCGCCGGGGAAGGCCCGGACGGGGTGGTCGCCGGAACGCCGGTCCTGCCGCCGGGACACATAGGGCCGGTGTTCGTCTTCACTGGGCAGGGATCGCAGTATCCCGGCATGTGTCAGGGACTGCTCGCCGACGAACCGGTATTCGCCGCAGCGATCGACGAGCTGGAGCCACTGATCCACACGGAGTCAGGTTTCTCCTTGCGGGAGATGATCCTGGAACCCGCGGGGCTGGTCGGGGTGGACCGGATCCAGCCCACCTTGTTCGGGGTGCAGGTGGCGCTGGCGGCGTTGTGGCGGTCCTGGGCCGTTGAGCCGGCCGCGGTCATCGGCCAGTCCCTCGGCGAGGTCGCCGCGGCCGTCGTCGCCGGCGTGCTCACCCCATTGGACGGCGCAAAGGTGATCTGCCGCCGGGCGACCCTGCTGGCCCGGATCGCCCACGGGGCGATGGCCTCGGTGATGCTCAGCGCGAGCGACACCCAGGCCGCCATCGACGCGGCCGGCGCCGACGGAGTCTCCCTCGGCGTGCTCACCGCACCGTGCACCACCGTCATCTCAGGCGACGCGGCACAGGTCCGTGCCCTGGTCGAAGGGTGGAATGTGGCCGGCACGGTGGCCCGGATGGTCGACGTCGACGTCGCCTCGCACTCCGCGCAGGTCGACCCCATCATCGACGAACTG
Organism: Streptomyces roseoverticillatus; assembly: GCF_000719265.1. Classification (GTDB taxonomy): domain Bacteria; phylum Actinomycetota; class Actinomycetes; order Streptomycetales; family Streptomycetaceae; genus Streptomyces; species Streptomyces roseoverticillatus. Next base: position 444,271 of record NZ_JOFL01000006.1, read on the forward strand.
CACACCGTTCTCGGCGACCTGCCAGCCAACCGCCCGCAGGACACGGTGTTCTTCTCCACCGTCAGTGACGATCCCCGCGATCCCGGCTCGCTGGACGCCTCGTACTGGGTGCACAACCAGCGCGACACCGTGCACTTCCAACGGGCGGTGACCGCGGCGCTGGAGGACGGGCACCGGCTGTTCATCGAGTGCACAGCCCACCCGCTCGCCGCACGCCCCATCGCTGACATCGCCGCCGAAGCCGGTATCCCGGACGCGGTGGCCGTGGGCAGCCTGCACCGCGGCATGGAGGACCAGGAAGCATTCCTGACCCACCTGGCCACCGCGCACAGCGCCGACTACGGCGGGATCGACTTCGCCACCCGCTACGGGGACGGCGAACTGGCCGAGGTCCCGGGAACGGCATGGAACCGCACTCGCCACGGCGGCGACCAAGCACCGTACGCCCTCATCGCCCCGCACCTGCCCGCAGCTGCCCAGCACCCGCTGCTCGGCGGCCACGTGACCGACCCCGACCACCCCGACCGGCACCTGTGGCAGACCCCGATCAGCCCCAAACGGCTGCCCTGGCTCGGCGACCACCAGGTCGCCGACACCCCGGTCCTGCCCGGCACCGGACTCGCCGAGATGCTCCTTGCCGGCGGCACGCACGTCTTCGGCACTGGCCGCATCGCGCTGAGCGACCTGCGCATCGACGCGCCGCTGGTCCTGGACCCGGAACCCGAGGTCATCACCCGCCTCGAACGAGCATCGGACCACGCACGAGCCGAGGTCCTCACCTGCACCCCAGACGGCATCGTGGTGCACGCCCGAGCTACCGTCCGGCCCCTGCCTGACCAGGAGATGCCCCCCATGCTGGATGCGGACCTGCTGCCCTCTGCCCAGTGGGCCGACTCCGATCCCGCCGACCTGCACCGGCACTTCCGCGAACACCACCAGGTCTTCCACGGCCCCGCCTTCACCGCCATCGACCGCATCCAAATCCACCCCGACCACGGCCGCGCCACCGCCCGGCTGCACATCGCCGACTGCGCCCGCGTCTCGGCCTGGCGGATGGCGCTGCACCCCGCCCTCGCGGACGAGTTCGTCCAGACCGCCGTGGCCGCCTGGCTCGACTTCTGCCCCACCAGCCCCGGCCCCGTGGTTGTCGCCGGATTCGACGAGATCCGGCTGTACGGGCCCACCGCACACGCCCGCCTCGCCTGCATCGAAATCCACCACGCCGACGACCTCGCCTGCATCGCCTCCGGACAGCTCGCCACCGACGACGGCGCCGTCGTCGCCGAACTCCGCGGCCTGCGCCTGACGAACATCACCCCACCCGAACAGCGCTACACCGCCCGGCTCTCCCATCTGGCCTGGTTGCCCGAGCCCCCCGTCCCGGTGCCACAGGCCAGCGATCAGCAATGGCTCATCGTCGGCCCCGAGGACACCCCGTGGGCCGGACGGCTCGGCCGCCTGCTCGGCAAGAAGACGGCGGGCAGCCGCCGGCTTGCCCATCCGGGTGACCGTCCGCTGGATGTCCAGCAGCTGGCCCAGGCCCTCGACGCCGAGACCGAACCGCCGTGCACTCATGTCCTGCTCGTCCTGGGCCGTCACGACATCGCCCCCACCCCGACAGCCGCCCGCGCCGCCGTACAGCGCACCCTGGCCGTCCTCACCCATCTGGCCGGGCGGGAGACGCCGCCGAGACTGTGGGTGATGTGGCGGGGCGACACCCCGATGGCCGCCGCCGGGGTGCGCGGACTCCTGCGGACCGCAGCCTTCGAACACCCCGAACTTCATCCCAGCAGCCTGGAGGTGGCCGGGGACACCCCGCTGGAGGCGGTTCTGGCCGATCTCCTCGCCGATGACCAGCCGATCACCGAGATCGCCTGGCGGCACGGGGTCCGCTACCTGGCCCGTCTGCAGCCGGGCCCCGGCCCTGCCGCGGACGGCCTGCCCGATCCGGTCAGGGCGGAGGGGAGCTATCTGGTCACCGGCGGCCTCGGCGGTCTGGGCCTGCTGACCGCGCGCCGGTTCGCCGAAAAGGGCGCCCGCCGCATCGTGGTCTGCGGCCGCAGCGCCCCTACCGAGGCCGCCGCACGAGTACTGGGAGATCTGCGCACCACGACCGGTTGCGCGATGGAGGTGGTGCGCGGCGACATCGCCGACCTCGACACCGTCCAGGAGGCGCTGAAGGCGGCCACCGACGGCGGTGTCCCGCTGCTCGGCATCGTGCACGCGGCCGGCGTCGTCGAGGACGCCACCCTCGCCAACCTCGACCCGGCCCTGCTGGAGCGGGTCTGGCGTGGCAAGACCGAAGGCGCCTGGGCCCTGCACCAGGCCACCCTCGACCTGGAGCTGGACTTCTTCGTTGTCTATTCCTCCCTCGCCTCTCTGATCGGCTCCCCCGGCCAGGGCGCCTACGCTGCCGCCAACGCCTACCTCGACGCCCTCACCGCCCACCGGCAGAGCCAGGGCCTTGCGGCTACCGGCATCCACTGGGGCGCCTTCAGCCAGGTCGGCCGCGGCCAGCACCTCGCCCGACAAGGGTTCGTGCTCATCAACCCCGCCGACGGCATGGACGCCCTCGAAAGGATCCTCACCGAAGGCCACCGCCGGATCGCCTACAACCCCATCGACCCCGCCCAGTGGACCGCCCCCTACCCGGCCCTGCGCCACTCCACCCTCCTGGCCCACCTGCTCGCCGACACCCCCACCGCCGACACCAGCGACTCCCCCGTACGCGACGAACTCCTCGCCGCCGGCAGCGAGACGGAACGCCACCGGATCCTGGAGGACTTCATCACCGGCCAGATCCGCGAACTCCTCGGCAACACCACCCGCCACATCGGACCCCACACCAGCCTCGTCCTCCTCGGCCTCGACTCCCTCGGCGCCGTCCAGCTCCAACAACGCATCCAGCACACCCTCAAGACCGAGGTGAAGCCAGGCGTCATCTGGGTCAAACCCACCCCCGCAGCCCTGGCCGACTGGCTCCTGAACGAGATGGGCCTCGCTGGACCACTGGAGCATGCCGGATCGGCTCCGGGCTCCGCCGCCAAGGAGGGGATCAGGTGATGCGCCCGGAGCAAACAGGCACAGGCCGGGGTGGTGACGTCAGGGTGGCGCCTGAACATCACACCGGTGACCTGGTGGGCCACCATCGCGCTGGCCCTGGCCGGGGCCTGCCCAGCCAACGGTCTAACTCATCCGATGACCAGGACACCTTCCCCACAGCCGTCCACTCTGCCGGATACCGCGGGATCGACTGTGCCTCGCGCCGTGGCACCGGCGCACTCGGTTCGCCTGGACAAGCCGCCTACGCCGCCGCCAACGCGTTCCTGGACACCCTGGTCGTGTGGCGGCACGCCCAAGGGTTGGCCGCGACCGCAATCCACTGGGTTCCATGGAGCCCAGTCGGACACGGACGACACCCCGCCAAGAAGGCGTCCTGGGTACCACTACCAGCGGAATCGTCACAGCCAGCGCGATATTGGGCCGCGACCTGTACTCCGAAGTCCGCTGCGGCCGGGTCTTCGCGGACCTGGCCCGACTCACCGCGATCGAATCTTCCTGGGATCCGCTGACAGCGTCACGGCGGCTCGGTCGGGGCGCATGACCATTCTCGGCAACAGCCGCCATGCACGAAGAAAACCGGAGGCGAACCAAATGAATGAAAACAGGACACTACGGTGGGCGGGGCTGTGCGGGGCAGCGGTGCTCCCACCCACCATCGTCATTCTGGCGCTGAACGATTTCCCCTACCCGGACGACACCCTGCCGGGCCAGGCGTATTGGGACTACATGATGCCCCATTACACGGCGGAGGTTGGGGGGATCATCTGGATCTACACCGTCGCCAGCGCCCTGCTCTTCACCCTGCTGTTGGCGCGGGCCTACCACCTGCGGGCTGGCCACACGACAGCAACCGGTATCGCGATGAGCGGGTGCATGATCGCGTTCGTCTCCAACACCTTCATGAACTGCACCGCCTACATGGTGCCGACGATGATGGCGCGCGGGCTGCCGTCATTCGGCACAGAAGCCGACCTCCAGCTGTTCACCTACTCGTGGAACTTCACACAGTTGGGCAATGCAGTGAGCACGTCCCTGCTCGCGATCGTCTGGGGCGCGATATTCATTGCCAACCGGAGCCATCCGATCCTGCCGCGGTGGCTAGGCCACTGGGGAGCCGGACTCGCGGTCGTGGTCAACGTCATTTCCCCGGTCTTCGTACTGCTGCCCACCGGCCCGTGGTCGCCGAGCTCCCTCTTCCACTTCCTGATGCAAGGGGGACCGACCTGGGGTTGGATCACCGCTGCGGGAATCTACCTGCTCCTGCGGAAAGCGCCGACCGCCCACGCCGAGTCAAACCCGACTGACCACACACAGCCGCACCGTATCGAGAAGGGAAGCAACGGGTGAGTCGCGCGACGTTGAAGATATCTACCGGCACTTATACGCGCAGCGCGATCGTACTCGGTGCGGGGGCGGCGGGATTGGCGGCAGCGGGCGCACTGGCCGAGTACTCGGACTGCAGCTGGAACTTCATCCGGCGCGCTCCGCTGACGCAAGGGGGTGTCGCGGAACCGGCATTCGCCAGGGACGGTATGCCGCATACAAACCTGGAGCGGGACAGCCCTACGGGCATGCCGATTGTGTGGGTGAGTGGCCCGACTGGTTTCGTTCGAGTTTTCCCGTGGGCGGGCACCAAGGTTCCGGTTCGGATGACGGTGGATCACTACGGCCAGCATATGCATTTAGGTGTACCGAGGAGGTCGCGGTCGTGGAGGGCCGTGATAATCGCTGTTTTCCGGTTGGTCTACAGGACAATGATCGCCGAGTGGGAGGCTTGTGATGTCTCCATCGAACGGTTCCACCGGCGCTGATCCGGGCAATGCGGTCGTGATCGGTGCGGGTGTCGCGGGGCTTCTGGCCGCGCGTGTGCTCAGCGGCGCCTTCGAGCGTGTCACCCTGGTGGAACGTGACCGTTTGCCTGCAGTTCCGCGGCCACGTAGGGGGGTGCCCCAGGGCTGCCATACTCATGCCCTGCAGGCGCGGGGCCTTCAGGCGTTGGAGGAGTTGCTTCCCGGCCTCTCGCGGGAGCTGGCGGCGCACGGGGCGCCGCTGGTGGATTTCTGCCGGGACTCGCGGTTCCAGCTGCCGCACAGGGTGCTGTCGGTGATGGAGTCCGGCATTCTCATCCAGCCGGTCAGCCGCCCGCTGCTCGAAGCCGCCGTCCGCCACCGTGTCCTGGGGCTTGGCAACGTCGTCCTGCGTGAGGAACGCACCGCCACCGGCCTGCTCACGGACGGCGCGGGCCGCCGGGTGACTGGGGTCCGCCTCACCCGGCGGGCCCGGCGGCCTCGTGAGGCCGCCGAGGAAACACTGACGGCCGACCTGGTTGCCGATGCGTCCGGCCGCAGCTCGCACCTGCCCGACTGGCTCCTCTCCCACGGCCTGCCGCGTGTCGCGGAGACGAGAATCGATGCCCGCGTCGGCTATGCCACCCGCTCCTACCGCACCACTCCCGACGCCCCGGCCCCCTGGCGTGCCCTCTTCGAAACCCCGCAGGCCCCCCACAGCCCCCGGGGCGCCTTCGCCCTCCGCATCGAGGACAACCGCCTGCTCGTGACCTTGCACGGTGCGGGCGGCGACCACCCGCCCGTCGGCGAACAGGGCTTCGACACCTTCATGAAATCCCTGTCCAGCGACCTGTACGACACCGTGCGCCAGCTCCGCCCGGACTCCCCGATCAGGCGCTACGCCCGCACCGCCAACCGCCGCCTGCACTACCACCGCCTCACGCCCTGGCCCCAACAGCTCATCGTGCTCGGCGACGCCGCCTGCACCTTCAACCCCGTCTACGCCCAGGGCATGACCGTCGCCGCGCTCGAAGCCCTCGCGCTGCGCGACCTCCTCGCACAGCGCACCGGTCCGCCGCCACCGGATTTGGCCCGCCGGTTCCAGCGCCGGCTCGCCCACCTCACCACCTGGCCCTGGCTCCTGGCCACCGTGTCCGACCACGCCTGGCAGACCAACAGATCCCCGTCCCTCCTCACTCCCCTCTACCGCGCCAGCCAGTGGTACATGGACCAATGGCTACGCGGCGCGACACAGGACCCGGGCATGCTCTACGACCTCGCCAGGGTCACCAACATGCTGGCAGGGCCCGCGCCCCTGTTCCATCCCCGGCACATCATCCGTATCGGCCAGGGCGCTCTCACACCTCGACACGGCACAGCCCGCAGCACGGGCACAGCAGAAGCACATGCCGGTCAGCCGAGTTGTCGCGGCGCGCCGGGCGGCCACGCCACCGAGACCACCGAAGGCGCAGACCGACCGGAGCGGGAAGGCAGGACAGGCCGATGACGGACTCACAGCACTGGGACGCCATCGTGGTGGGCTCCGGCCTGGCCGGGCTGACCGCAGCCGCATACCTGACCGCCAACGGGATGCGCACTCTGGTGTTGGAGCAGTGGGAGGTGGCCGGGGGCTACTCCCACGTCCTCCGCCGCCGCGGCCAGTACGAATCCGACGTGGGAATCCACTACATCGGGGACTGCGAGCCCGGCGGCACTACCCCAGCCGCCCTCATGCGGATTGCCGCCCAGCTCACCAGAGGGCGAAAAACGGCCCCTGCCCCACCAATAATGAGGTGATCATCGACCTCCTATCGCACTCGGAACAACACCAGGAATCATCCCGCCGTGGAAAGAATCAACATGGTTCAGCAACGCATGACCCAACCCGCCACAACACTCCCGAACCTCAAACACCACAGTCAATAATCCCATGGACGCCACGCCAACGACACTGAAGCCGACACCGAGGTGGCGCACACCAGTCATGGTGTGGGCCGTGATCGGGTCCTTCTTCCTGATCGCCGAGGTGTGGGTGATGGCCCGATGGGCCATTAACGGCGGGGGATGGTCCCCTACCTACTCCAACGTGAGTACCACGTGGAAAGTGCTGCTATGGGCAGTCATGCTGATTACCATCGCCACGATCGTTTTCTATTTGACCTGGACGGTTATCCAGGTCACGAAGCGACGCACCCTCACCATTGAGGCGATGCTGCTTTTCGGCTACTCCACCACGTTCTGGCTTATCCCGGTGATCAACTACACCGGAGAAAACATGATCCAAAACAGGTACCTCATCAGTACCACCAGTTGGGGGCCGTACATGCCCGGGTGGCGCGGCCCGAACTCTGAGCCGCAACAGCTGTTCTCCTCGTGGTTTGGCCTCTGCTCAGCAATGGTGTACTTCGTCCCGACCCTCTGGCTCCTGCGGGTTGTCGTGCTGCGCCGATGGCCTCACCTGACTGGCCCGAAACTCGTCCTGGCCGCGGTCGTCGTCTCAATAGTCCTCAATCTCGTGCTTGAGCCCCTGATGATCTTGGGCTCCTACAGCTTCGTCAAGGCCGTACCCTGGCTAACCTTGTTCGCCGGGCACTGGTATCAATTCCCGGTCTACGAACTGATCACCACTGGTATCGCGTACGGTGCGGTACCCGGCCTGATGTGCTACTACCACCAGCACCATCCTCGGGGCGCGCCCATCCTGCGCGGTGTCGAGCAGTTCCCCCGCGCCGCACGGCCGTGGATCGCGACGTTGTCCGCCACTGGCCTGGCCCAGGTCATCATCCTGTTCTGGACAGCCAGCAACGCGGTCATCGCCCTCGCCGGAGTACCCCTCACCGGCATCCCCGCACGCCTGCGCTAGGACCAGCCATGCGTGATCAGAGCAGCGGCGACGCCGCGCACCCGAACCGACACCAGGAGGCGCTGTGGCCGAGGCTGAACGCTGGGAGGCGATCGTTGTCGGCGCGGGACTTGCCGGTCTGACGGCGGCCGCGTACCTGACCGCGAATGGCCTGCGCACACTTGTCCTGGAGCAATGGGAGGTCGCCGGCGGATACTCGCACGTGTTCCGCCGCCGCGGTGGCAGATACGAGTTCGAGGTAGGCGTCCACTACATCGGGGACTGTGAACCGGCGGGCGCGATCCCCACTACTCTGCGTGGTCTTGGCCTTGACGGCCGGATCACATTCTTGCCGATGGACCCCGACGGCTTCGACACGCTCGTGTTTCCTGACCTCACCTTCCGCGTGCCACGGGGCTGGGACAACTATCTGGACGCCCTGGTCACGACGTTCCCCGCACAGGAACACGGACTGCGCAAGTGCGTCCGGACCCTGCGTGCGATCGGTGGGGAATACGAGCGCGTCGCCCCACCGGAGACGCTGATACAGACCGCCGCCTTCGCGGCACGGTGCCCACGTACGGTGTACTGGTCCATGCGCCCGCTGTCCGTGCTACTCGACGCGTGCGGGCTCGACGAGACCGCACGCGCGGTGATCTGCGGACAATCCGGCGACTACGGAGCCGCACCTGATGTCGTGCCCGCCGCCGTGCACGCCGTGCTGCTCAACCACTACATCAAGACTGGCGCGTACTTCCCCCAGGGAGGTGGCCAGGTGCTGGCCGCCAACCTGATCGACGTGATCCACGGTCATGGCGGCCACATCCGGACCGGTGTCCGGGTCGAGCGGATCCTGGTCCAGCACGGCCAGGCACAGGGAGTCCGGCTCCGCGACGGACAGGTCTTCCACGCGCCGATTGTCGTCTCCAACGCCGACATCAAGCGGACCTACCTTGAGCTTGTCGGCACCGAGCACTTGCCGGCCCGCCTCGTGCGCACGGTGCGTGGGTACCGCATGGCCCCGCCGTTCTTCATCGTCTACCTGGGGCTGGACACCGATCTGCGGCAGTGGATGCCCAATACCAACTACTGGCTGCACGAGAGCACCGAGGCCGGGATGTTCTACCGTGGCCTGCGTCCCGGCACGCCACACCGCCTCGGTGGCCTGTTCGCCAGTTCGGCCTCGCTCAAAGACCCCGATTCCCCGCATATCGCCCCACCCGGCCACGCCTCACTAGAACTACTGGCGTACGTCCCGGCCGACTACTCCTTCTGGCGCCTCACCACCGACCCCGCCAGCGACAAGCGCTACCGCCGCAACCCCGGCTACCTGGCCCGCAAGGAAGACCTCACCAACGCCATGATCGACATGGCCACCCAGCACTTTCCCCGCCTGCGCCGGCACATCGTCTGGCAGGAAGCCGCCAGTCCCGTCACCCAGGAGCGCTACACCCTGGCCACCGGCGGCTCGTGCCTGGGGCTCGAACTGGCCACCGACCAGTTCGGCCTGCGCCGCCCCAGAGCCACCACCCCCATCCGCGGCCTCTACCTCACCGGCGCCAGCACCCGCTCCGGCCCCGGCGTCCTGGGCACCACCACCAGCGGACTCGTCACCGCCGGCGCCATCCTGGGCCGCGACCTGTACACCGAAATCCGCCAAGGTCGGGTCTTCGCCGACCCGGCCCGGCTCACCGCGGGCGGCCCCGGCTGGGACCCACTCCATGCCTCACGCCGTCTCGGCCGCCACAGTGTCAGAGAGGGCTCCCGCCACCGACCACGCACCTGAGCCGCAGTCCACCGTCACGGAGTGATCTGTTGACCAATTGGCCAACAGGGTCATGGCTTCTACAACAGCCGGCGCATCCAGCAGCAGCTCGGCTACCTCATCCCCGTCGAGTTCGAGGAGAAACACTACGTCGGCCAGGCAACGGTCGAACAAGCGAACCGCCGGGGGAAGCTCACCCTCGACCTTCTGCGAGAGGCCTGGAGTCGGTCACGTTTCCGCAGGTTGTGATTCGCAGAAGTCCTCTCAGAACCAAGGAGTTGTGCGAGACACTTCTGAGGTGGACCTGACGCCCGATCAAGCCGCAAACGCGGTAGAACGAAACGACTGTCCGAAGTGCGAAGCCCCGGCCGGCAGTCCCTGCCGGACCCGCGGAGGGAAGACCGCGACGAAGTACCACACCGCCCGCTTCATCCTCGTCCCCGCCCTGCGGGAGGAACTCGACGTCCTCGTGCCGGAAGACCGGGGACCGGGGCGGCCGTGGAAGCCGGGCCCGCCCGCCGAGGCTCAGCCTGCCACCGCGGCGACCAAGCCCATCCGGATCGGGTACGCCCGCTGCTCGACCGCCCAGCAGGAACTCCAGAGCCAGCTCGATGCGCTCGCACCCGTCTGCAAGCGGATCTTCTCCGAGAAGATCAGCACACGCGTGAAGACGCGGCCGGAGCTGGAGAAGGCGCTGGGGCTCGCGTACGACATCAAGGAGGCAGCCCCCGACCAGGAGGTCATCCTCACCGTCCACGAGCTCAAACGCCTCGCCCGCAACGCCGCCGAGCTGATGACCTTGTCCGGCCAGCTCCAGGCCGCCGGCGTCCAGCTCGAACTCCTCACCGGCCCGCTGAGTGGCATCTATGACCCAGGCGGCATGGGCGCGATGTTCTTCGCCGTCCTGGCCGCCGCCGCCCAGATCGAGCGCAACTACATCCGCGAGAAGACCCTCGAAGGCCAGGTCTCCGCCGCCGCAAAGGGCAACCACGGCGGCCGGCCGAAGGTCATCGACGAGGACTCCCTCCTCTTCGCCCGCGCCCTGAAGGACCGCGGCGTCCCCGTCCCGGAGATCGCGAAGAAGCTGACCATCAAGACCGGCAAGAACGCAGGGCGTCACCCCTCCGTCGCCTCGCTCTACCGCGCGCTCGCCGAAGCCGAGGAAGACGCCGTGCCGGCCGGGGCAGAAGCCATCGGGCCCCGGCGGCCCATCCGGGCCCGCATCACCGGCCCCAGCAGCGGCACCGACTCCGAGCTGATGAAACGCCTCCAGCAGCAGGCCCCGGACACCGCCCCCGACGACGTGACGGCGCTGCTGGCCGCACACGCTCTGGACCAAGGAGACGCCGAATGATCCCCCTGCCGCCGCACCGTACGAAGGGACCGGGCATGCTGGGAGCCCCCGGCCCCGGCAGCGACGGACCGTTCGGCTGCTGGCCCGACGATGCCGACAACGACCAGGGCGACGATGCCGGCCGGGACGAGTAGCCACCCCGCCGCAGAGCGATCCTGGATGCGTGGCCCGTATCCGCTTCTGCGACTCGTGTGGGGCCCGGCGGCCGAGGGGCTCCTCGGCCCGGCGCCGGTACTGCGACGACGTGTGCCGGGCCCAGTCATACAGGGACCGCAAGCGCGCCGACCACGCCTTCGGGCTCGGGCTGATGCTCGGCGAGGCGGAGTGGACCGGCGACGAGGGCATGATCCGGCTGCTGACTTGCCCCGAGTGCGGCCAAATCACCTTCGCGGGAGCCACGCGGCGCAGCGACCTGATTTACTGCTCCGGACGCTGTCGATCAATGTCTCGTCTCATTGGATCTTGCCTGCTGGCAAGGCTGTGACCAGGACTGATGCAAGGGAGGGTGAGATAGATCTTTGGTGAAGTCTCATCTGGTGTTGTCTCCCAGAACGACTTTGCCGGGGTTGTCTCACTTGACGTTGCCGGTCAGTTGGCCGTCCGGGGGGCCTTGGGGTTAGCCAGAATGGGTGGCATGAACCCTCGTTTCGTCGGCATCCCCGAGCTGACTGAGATCCCTTCCGTGGCGGTCGTCATCGACGTGATGCGCGCCTTCACTGTTGCTGCCTGGGCTTTTGCGCGCGGCGCCGAGCGCATTGTGCTGGCATCCTCCGATCACGAGGCTCTGGAACTGAAGGAGGGCCACTCGGGTTGGCTGGCGCTAAAGGACGGGGCCCCGGCAGCCGGGTTCGACGCAGTGAACTCACCGGGCCTGATCAGATCCGCCGACCTGGTTGGTCGCACGGTCGTGCAGAAGACGACTGCGGGAACCGTGGGAGCTCTGGCGGTCGCGAACGCGCCGCTCGTCTTGTGCGCGAGTTTCGTGGTGGCTGGCGCGACGGCGGACTTCTTGCGGGCCAAAGGTGCTGGTCCGGTGACGTTCGTCGTCACTGGCGAGGACGGACGGGCCGACGAGGACCTGGCCTGCGCCGAATACATCGGGCAGCGCGTCGCCGGAGGCGATGACGAGGCAGCCCCGTATCTCCATCGCGCGCGGGTGTCCCGTGCAGCGGCCGATCTCGCCGACGGGCTGCGGCGGGGATACCGGGGAATCCATCCGGACGACGTTGAGCTCTGTCTGGAGCCCGACAGATTCTCGTTCGCAATGGTGGCGCGCAAAGAGGAGTTGAGGACGGTGCTGCGTCCCGTTGCGGTGCCTGGCAACTGAGCCAGCGAGGATTTCCCGGTGGGTTCAAGCGGTCTGGCGGGGTGTTGTCCGACAGCGGGAACAGAATCAGTCAGTCGTCTTCGACGGCCTTGCGCTGACGGAAGGCCGCTTCTCGGCATCTGTGTGAGCAGTAGCGGGCATCGCGACGTCGGTCACTTCCAACCATCCAAGTGGTGCCGCAGACCGGGCACTCTGCCTGTTTCGTGCTGGAGGATGCATCGCGGAGTGCGCGTTGCCGCTGTTGGCGCCTCCAGTTGCGTGATCTGCATACGGTCGAGCAGAAACGCATCCTCGGGCTGGCGTCCTTCAATCGGGTGCCGCAGCTGACGCACTGACGCTGGCTGTCGGATTCGGGAGCGAGGATGGCGTTGAGTCTGCGGGTGAGGTCTTCCAGCGTGTCCGGGTTGTGTGTCCGGGGTTCGTTCGGCATCGGGAATGGGTGGTTGGGGAGGGTGCGGTAGTAGCGCTCTTCCTCGATCCAGCGGGCGAGCGGATCGGCGACGCCGGCGGCTTCGTAGCGGTAGCCGGGGGCGGCTCGTGCGCGGACTTCGCTGATGAATAGGTGGAAGTCCCGGTCCCGGCCGGTGAAGGGCAGGTTCCGAAGCTTGGGCGAGGCCAGGAGGCCGGTGAGGGCGATGATGTCGGGGTAGCTGCTGGCGACGAGCCGGGGGTCCTCGCGATAGGTGCCTCCGCCAGGAGGAATGAGGAGTTTCAGTCTGCGGTCGCGCTCCTTGTGGAACCTGCGGCTGTCCCACCAACGCCAGCACCATCCGGCGGCCTGACGCATGGCGATCGCGACGGTCTGCCAGCCATGTTCGCGGACGAGGCGGCGATGGTCGCGCTGTGCCTGGATGATCTCGGGCAGCAGGCTGACGTCGAACTGCGTGTGGTAGGTGTCCGTCCAGCGGCCGTGGCGGAGGCAGAGCCGGGTGTCTTTGGGAACCCAGTGTCGGGCCTGGGTGAAGACGCCCTTGGCGGCCAGGCAGAGCGTGCAGACGGCTTGGACGTGCCAGCCGTCATCGAGCAACTGGCAAGCGGCGGGGAGCCCTCGGACGAGGTCGGAAGTCCGCAGGTCGGGCAGTGCCTTGAGGAGCCGGTCCCGGGGGTGGCCGGACAGGTGGCTGATGGCGTCGAGCAACGGCAGCGGAGCGGGGTGAACCCGGTGCCGGTCGTTGATGTGTTCGTGGAGTACGAGGTGGGAGATCCGGTTCGCCTTCGCGAGTCGGCTGACGTAGGAGTCCCAACTTTCGCGGTGGAGCGGGGTGAGCGTGTGCGGGAGCCGCCGCAGCCGGGACGGCGGCAGATGGCTGATCACGCCGCGTCCCCGACCTCGCCGTTGTCCTCGGCATCGGCCGTGCCGGAGCTGGCGGACTGGGTGTTGTGATCGACTGGGATGGACTTGAGCAGTGGGCGGGTGACGTGTTCGCTGCCGTCGGCGATGGCGCTGATGGCGGCCGCTCGGACGAGGTGGGACAGGCTGCTGATGCTGCCCTCGGTGCGGGTGTGGAGATACTTCGCCATCCGGACCAGCGTGCCGGGCTCATGGCGGTGGAGCCGTAGCGAGTCCTCCATCAGCTCGACCATCGAGCGCCATTCGGCCTGGTAGGGGAAGTTCCCGGTGTACTTCATCACGCAGCGGGCGGCGATCTGTTTGCCACGGACCCCCGTGAACAGGCCCTCGCGCTGGACGTTGATGCCTGCGTAGACGAACGTGGCGGGAATGTGCTCTGCGAAGTACTTCAGATGGTCCGACAGGTCCTTGCCGGTGGACGTGGCCATGTTGATGTTGTGAATCTCGTCGACCAGGACCAGATCGCAGCGGGCTTCGGTGAGGATCTCGCAGACCGCGTCGGCGATGTCCATCTCGTTGTGCCGGGCCTTCATGGGCAGGCCCAGGAAGTGTGCGAAGCGGGTGGCGAGCTTGCGGGGAGAGCCGTTGGGCGGTGCGGAGACGTAGACGACCGGGATGCGGTCGTGGTCGGGGAAGCGCTGGCGTACTCGTAGTTCGTGGGCCCGGCCGAGCTGCTTGAGGGCGGTGGACTTGCCCGTCGCCCAGGGCCCGGAGACGATCAGACCGCGGCGGGCGCTGATCTCCCGCCGGTTGACCAGAGTCAGCAGCCGGCCCTGGTGCAGGACGTCGCGAACGGTCGGAGTCTCGACGATGATCAGCTCGGAGTGGTAGTTGACCCGGCCCTCGTCGTACTCGTCCCGGGCTCTGGGATCGAGGTCTTTCCACTCCTCCTCGGGCAGAAGGTCGAAAGCGATCGGGTCTTCTTCGACGAACCGGCGCCAGCCCTCCAGCGTGGTCGTGGGCATCCGCCGGTCCTCGGGCAGCCCGAACTCGGGTGCGTTCACCACCATTTCCGTGCCTCCTTGCGTGCGTCGAAGACTTTCAGCGGGACGACCTCGGCGACCGCGTCGTCCTCCTCGTGCTCTGCGTCGTCCTCGACCGGAGACGACGGCTCGGCCGGCGGAGGCGGCGGGGGTTCGGGCCGTGGCCATGCGGGCTTGCTGGTGCCGCCTCTTCCTCCGGGCCGCTGGCGGCGCGGTCGAGCAGGTCGCCGACCGCCTCAGCGATGGCGTCCTCGGTGACCGGCTCGCCCTGTTCACGCAAGTCTCGGGCGGTGTGGCCCCAGGCCAGCTCGCCGAAGGGGGTGGCAGTGGTGGACAGCAGCCGCCAGGGGACCGTGATCCACTGTCCGGTGCGGTGGTTGCGGAGCCAGACGAGCCGGATGTCGTAGGGATCATGACGGACCTCCCAGCGGTTCTTCCGCTCCGTGATCCCGGACTTCTCCCGCCGCAGATCGTTGAGTTCGTCGCAGTTGTAGATCCGGTGATTGATCTTGATGCCGTAGGAGTTGATGGCCTGCCAGCGGGCCGGCAGTAGTTCCAGGTAGTCCTCCGCGGTCAGCGCGAGCGGGAGGAATCCGGCCGACTCGACCAGCGCGGCGTACTTCTCGTTCGGGGAGAACGTCCGCCCCGGCGCGAGCGGATCACGTAGCGAGTCGTGAGCCCTGTTTTGCCACTTGGCGCTGATCCATTGCTCCAGCAGTTCCTGAAGCTGGTGCAGGGAGAACAACGGCTCGTCCTCGACCTTTCGGCCGCGGTATTCCGTCGACCGGCCGGTGTAGCCGGTGAGGAACTGGGCGAACAGTGAGGCTGCCGAGCCCAGTGTTCTTTCGATGTGGGGCTTGTGAGTTGGGGTGCGGGGAGGAGCGTGGATCACCTCGGTGCCGAACGCGTTGCAGGCGGCATGGAAGTTCTTCGACAAGAAGGCCTTGCCGCCGTCGACCACGACCGTTTCCGGGATGATCAGCGGGACCGCGGCCGCATGCCGCAGCCTCTCGTCCACCGACAGCAGCCGCTCGTAGGGCAGCACCGAGTGCTCCATCCGCAGGGCCTCCGGCCAGCCCGGCCGCATCGGCGCCGGGGTCACCGAGCGGGCCAGCAGCAAGGCGGCGTCCACCGACTTCGTGGTCGGCCGCAGCACCGCCGCGGTGATGGACCGCGTCGCGACATCGACCATGCCGACCAGTTCGCACCGGTCCACGACCCCGTTCTCCAGCCGGACCAGCACGTCGAACGGGGTGGAGTCGATCTCCATCAGCTCGCCCGGACGACAGACCGTGACCTGGTCGAAAACCCCGTCGGGCTGGTTGGCCAGAGAGCGGCGGGTGCGGGCCGATCCGGTCGTGTGGCGGCCAGCCTCCAGCCGGTTGAAGAGACGGTAGAAGGTCGCCCGCGAGGGCATCTCGACCGGCGGTCCCTTCAGCTTCTTCACCGCTGGGCCGACGCGTTCGAAGTAGTAGCTGACGGTGTGGGTCGAACCGTCGGTGGCCTGGTCCATGAGTTGTCGCAGGATTTCGACGACCTCCGGGGCGACCTGGCCCAGGACCGGGCGGCGTGGGGCCTGGCGGCCATCGACCATCGACCATGCCCATCACGCCACGCTTTTGATAGCGGCGTCGGCGCCAGCGAATGGTGTGCGGGCTGACCGGACGGCCGGTCTCGCGCGACAGCTCGACGGCCTTGGCCGCCTCGCGCTCGGCCAGGTTCCGGGTCACCGGGTCGTATTCGGGCCGAGGCATGGCTCCCGCCGAAGCGTCCGGCGGCAGTCCTGTGAGTACTTCGCTCATGTGCCGGTGCCACCACAGAGCCCGGTCGGCTTCGCCGGGCGGCAGTCCGTCCAGCAGGCCGGGAGCAAGCCGGCGGGCCCCGCCCGAGCCGATCACCTCGAACCCCGGGGAGGTCATCAGTGTCGGCAGATGCATCGCGCTGGACTGCCCGTGTTCGTCGGCCAGCCGCACCAGGACGCCGGAGATGCCGACCACGGTGTGCACCATGCCGTCGAACCTCACCCGGTCACCGGGCCTGACCACCAGCGGCCGTCTCACTGGGCCGTCACCGCCCGGCAGACCATGCTTCGCGGCCCCAGCGGGACCGATTTCAGGTCGACTTCCAGAACCCGGCGCCAGAGCAGGTGATAGAGGACCGGCAGCACCGCCAGGCGGTCACCGACCCGCCCGGCCCCGACCATCAGCGCCTCCGGCTCGGCGAAGGCCTTCGTCAACTCCGAGGCGACAGGCTCCCGGTGGTTGCGCGGGTGCCTGTAGCCCGCCAGCCACTTGACGTTCGCCAATAGCACCGGATCGATCGCCCCCACCCGTCGGAAGGCCCATCCTGCGAGTTCGCAGGCTCGCGCCGTGGCTGCGAACGCCTCCGCGTCATCCGGCTCGATCCGATCGTCCGGACGGACGTCCACCACCAGACCGCCGCCGTCATCAAACCGGGCGAAGAAGTCCGGGACGTGCCCGCGGCGTCCCCGCCGGCCGGGCCAGAACAGCCGGAACGGCTGGCTGACCAGACCTGTGACCTGCGGGTCGAAGTCCATCAGCATCGCGTGGTGCCGTTCCAGGTGCGACTCACAGGACAACTGCCCGGCCGTCGTGGCCGCCCAGTAGTCACGGGTCACGGACTTCTGCCCTTGGTAGGACTTGACCGTACGCACCGGCGACAGCCGCTCGAACCTCAGCGTCCAGCAGGCCGACAACGGCTCACGGCGGCGTACGTAGTCCTCATCGACGTACCCAACCTCGAACGCGGCCTGCCCCAGCCTTCCAAGATCCACCGCCCAACTCCCGGATCGATCACACAGAACCGATCCAAGCGAAGTCGTCAGCAGGCACCGCCGCCAGCGGTATGCCCTCAAACCGCCCGCGAGAGGGAACGACACCTGAGACAGAGCATGGTCAGCGGCAACTCCAGCCGAGACGCCGGTCCGAGTCTGCCCAGGTCAGGGATGACACCCGCAAAATGACGAAGGAATGAGCATGAATCACCTTGACTCGCATGGGATCGGCCAGGCACCCTGATCGTGCGAATCATTCGTCATTGCGTCGCCATTTAAACGGGAGGGGTTGGACAACATGACCATCACCATCACGCTCAAGTTCACCGAAGATGACGACGAGTTCGGCAGGAGGCTGATGCAACTGCTCGGCGAGCACGGGGCTGTCCTGGAGCACGACGAGGAAGAGGGTTGGACCATCAATCACGCGAAGGAGCTGATCCACGAGCTGAACTCCCACGCGAAGCTCCTCCTCCGCGCATGTGCTGATGGGGAGGGGTGGGTGAGCGGTGGAGAGTTCCGTGAACAGCACGGCGATAGGGCCCTGTACGGCCCCACGGCAGCTATCACGAAGGCAGTGAAGCGCTGCATTCGCAATGGCAAGCTCCCCGAAGGCTTCACGAGCCCAATCAACCCCACCTACAACCCGGACAACCCAAGTTGGCAAAAGACCGGCGGGTACACGATGACCAAGTCGGATGCGAAGGCGTTCGCGGAAGCATTCGCTGAACTCGACGGCCAGTAGAAGGAACCCCTCGCGGGCGCAGAGCTGGGGCGAACCCGACTGAGTGACAACGTCACGTGAGAATCAGTCTCTGCCCCGGCAATTGCGACAACGTCACCTGAGACCAGCCGCGAATCCAGCAAGGTCATGTGAGACAGCGAGAACGTTGCGGGAGACGGGACAATCAAGAGCGTGGCGCCGCCGCACAGCCCGTCACGCCAGGCAGCGAGCGTGACGTCCACCCGTCACAAAAACGCGCTCTACCAGCGCGTATGACGGCTCTACGTCACGCTATCCCGGAGCATCCAAGATCATCCCGTGGCGGCTTTTGGGCTCACCTTGGCTGGACCCCTACGTACTGGACCGGAATCCGTGCGGATCGTCCGCAGGCTCGGCCGCCGCGCTCGCCGCGTCGCTCGCGCAGGTGGCGATCGGCACCGAGACGGACGGCTCCATCGTGTGCCCGGCCGGGATGAACGGGGTGGTCGGCCACAAGCCCAGCCTCGGGCTGGTCAGCGGGGCCGGCGTGGTGCCGATCTCCGCCGAGCAGGACACCGCGGGGCCCATGGCGCGCAACGTGACCGACGCCGCCCTCACCCTCGCGGTCCTCCGCCCCGGCGGAGCCCCGCGCCCCGCCGCCGCCCTCCTCGACGGCCTGACGCGGCAGCCCGGCGGACTGCGCGGCAAGCGGATCGGCCTGTGGCGGCTGCCCTCGCTCGGGCCGGAGGTGGACGCCCTGATGACCCGTACGGCGGAGAAGTTGCGCGACGCCGGTGCCGTGCTCGTCGAGGTGACGCCCCCGTACCAGGAACGGCTCGCCCAGCTCGAGTACCCGGCGCTGCTGAGCGAGTTCCACCGGGACATCGACGCCTACCTCGCCACCCGCGAGGGGCCCCGCGACCTCGCCGGCCTGATCGCCTTCAACCGCGCCCACGCGGCGGAGCGGACCTGCTTCGCCGGCCAGGAGCTGTTCGAGCAGGCCCTCGCCGCGCCCCCGGTCACCGACCCCGGGTACCGGGCCATGCGCGCCGAGCTGAAGGACCTCTCCCGGCGCTCCCTGGACGAGACCATGGCCGCCCACCGGCTGGACGCCATCGCCGCACCGGCCAACCCACCCGCCTGGACGACCGACTGCGCGCGGGGCGACAACGACGTGATCCCGTCCTCGACGCCCGCGGCCGTGGCCGGGTACCCGTCGCTGTCGGTGCCCGCCGGGTTCGTGGGCGAACTCCCGGTCGGCCTCCTGCTCATGGCCGGCGACCGGCAGGACGGCGAACTGCTGTCGCTGGGGGCTGCGGTGGAGAACAGGCTGAAGGCCTGGCGGGCACCACGCTATCTGCCGACCGCAGGGCCCGGCGCCTCTTGCTGAACGCTCACGGGGCCCGGCCGCGGCCCGGCCCCGTGACGCAGGCCCGGCCGGCTCAGCCGGCTCCGACGGGCAGCGGGCTGACCTGCGCCTCCAGCCAGGCAGGCAGGTCCAGCAGGCGCACGCCCTCCTGCTCGTCCGGATCCGTCCGCGCGACCAGGCACACCATGTCCTCGATGCCGTTGTTCACCGGCATGTGCGGGGTGTCGGCCGGGATGTAGAGGTAGTCGCCCGCGTGCAGCACCACGTGCTCGGCCAGGCCCTCACCGTGCCACACGTCGACCCGGCCGGACTGGATGAAGATGGCCGATTCATGGCCCTCGTGCAGGTGAGGCCGGCCCCTGGTGCCGGCGGGCATCACCAGCCGGTGGAGGCACAGGCCCGTGGCCCCCGCCGACTGCGCGCTGATGCCCGCCCCGAACAGACCGCCCTGGATGCCCTCGTACTGCCCGGTGCGGACCACCGTGCACTGTTTCTGATCTTCCATGCGCGCAGTACAACAAGTGTGCCTGCGGCATCCGATCAGTTCGAGCCAGGCACCGTGCGGGATTCCGGGCCCGTCGGCGTGTATGCGGATTGCGCATGGTCGTTGGTAGGGTGTACGGCATGAGCTCGGGGTTGGAGGAGTCACTGCGCCTGTCGGTGGCCGCGTTGATGCGGACGACGGGGGAGTCGCAGCGCGTGGTCGCCGAGGTGCTGGGGCTGACGCAGGCACAGGTGTCGCGCAGGCAGTCGGGCACGGCGTCGTGGACGCTGGGCGACGTGGACGCCCTCGCCGTGCATTACGGCATCGGCGCCCTGGACCTGCTGGCCGGTCCGGCCCGCGCGTGCGAGGCGCTGCCGACCGCCCGGCGCCGGCCCGCCGCGGCCGAGCGGGGGGTGCGGTCCGGTGGCTGACTTCGACGCGATCGACTCGCTGCTCGCCGCCGTCGGCCCGGAGGCCGCGCTGCCCGCCCCCGGAGTGCGCCGGGAACTGCGGGAGCGGGCCCGGCTGTCCAAGGCCCAGGTCGCCCGGGCGCTCGGGGTGAGCCCGTCCACGGTGGCGGGCTGGGAGGATGCCCGGGAGCCGTCCGGTGAGATCCGTACGAGGTATGCGTATCTGCTGGACGGACTGGCCGCCAAGTTTGAGGCCGGGGCCGAGCCGGAGTCGGCGCCGGAGCCGGAGAAGGCCCCCGCCGCCACGGCCGTTTCACCGGACCCCGGCCAGGAGGATTCCGGCGAGGGAGACGACGTCGAGTCGCTCGCCGTGCCGGAGCCGTGCGTGCTGTGCGGACGTCCGGCGGGGAGCCGGGTGGCGGGGTTCGCCCAGCATCTGGACCCGGCGGACTGCCAAGCCGTGACCCGTGCCGTAAGCGCTCCCGCCCCTCCCGCCTCCGGGGCGGCCGAAGCCCCGGCGCGGCAGGAAGACGCGCCGCGTTCGGCGCGCCCTTCCGGGCGTTCGCAGGGCCCGGCCCGGCGCGCGTTCCAGGAGCCGTCCGGCCCCGCCGACCTGATCGGCGAGGCGGTCCGGTCCGCCCTCGCCGAGCATCAGGGCGACGTGGAAGCTGCCACGGCCGCCCTGCTGAAGCGGGCGATCCCGGATGCGATGCGGCTGCTGGACGAGACGCGCAAGGGCGCCCGCTACGACATCGTCGCCCACCCGTGGATCCCCGGCATCCTCAAGAAGCAGACTTCCCGCGGCGCGGACCAGATCTGGGAAGCCCGCCCCAAGTGGACTCGCGGCCAGCTCCCGCCGGGCCGCCATGAGGTGACCGCGCTCGACATCAACGGCGCCTACCTCTCAGCCCTCAAGACCCATCTGCCCCTCGGGCAGCTGGAGCACTCCGCCGGCCTCGCCCACGACCGGCGCCGCGCGGGCGTCCACCTCATCACGCCACCCGCATGGGAGCACGAGGACGTGCTGCCGAACCCGATCGGCCGGCGGGACGAGCCCGGCCCGCTGTGGGTCACCGAACCCACCCTCCGCCTGCTCCTGCGCCTGTCCGGCCCGAAGTACGGGCTGTGCGCCCCGCCGGAGATCCACGAGTCGTACACCTCGGGGGCCACGGAGAACCTGCTGGAGAAGTTCCGCGTCGCCCTCAAGGACGCCCGCGACGCGGCGATCGCCGCCGGGGACGAGATCACCCTGGAGTACGTGAAGGCGATGTACTCCAAGTTCGTCTCCACCATGGGGGAGTCGAACTACAACCGGGAGCTCTACCGTCCGGACTGGATGCACATCATCCGCTCCCAGGCGTTCGCCAACCTCTGGATGAAGGCCCTCAAGGCCCACGACGAGGGGTTGACGGTGGTCCGTGCGATGGGCACCGACGAGCTCCACGTCATCGGCGACTGGCGCCGTGTCTTCGCCGAGGGCCGGGGCGTTACCGAAGTCAAGGTCAAGGACGCCTATGCCGCTGCCGCGGGAACGGGGGAGGAGGAGTAGATGCCGCAGAAGACCATCGACTTCGGCAAGTACGGCGCCCGGGGCATCAAGGGCAGCGAAGCCGTCGCCCGCAAGCTCGACGAGCTCGCCGGCGGCATCACCACCCCCGTGACCGCCCGCCGCGGCCTCATGGCCCGCCTGCACTACCTGACGCGGACGGCCCATGCGCGCAAGGCCGCGCACGACGCCGGCCTGACCGTCACCGACCGCACCCTCACGGCATGGTTGGGGGGAAAGCGCCGCCCGTCGAAGGCCAACCTGGAACGGATCGAACGGGCCTACCGCTCGGTACGCCGCCAGAACGTCGCCCGCCACCTCCTGCGGCGTCTCAACTCTTCCGGCGGGACGCGCGTGGAGATCCACCCGCTCAACCAGTCCCAGGTGCCGCGGCCGCTGCAGCGCGTGGTCGAGTACCGGACGATGAACGTCCGGCGCTGGGACCGCATCGTCGCCGCGTGGGCCGCCGGAGACGACCAGGGGCTCGACGACGCCTGGACGGACACGATCGTCGACCTGGGCTCTCAGTGGGGCCAGTACGAGTACGTCACGAACGTCGGGTTCGCCGCCTGAGGGCTGTCCGGGCGCACAGTGGCGCGGTGACCGCCGCCGGAGTCACCCCCTCATGTCCGGCTCCGGCCCGGGCGTCGGGACCGGACAGCGCTCGGCGGTCATGGTTTCCACGGCCGGCGATCTCCCCTGTCGAGCGGGCGTACCGCGTCGGCGCCGTGCAGCTTGTCCGGGTTGCGCATGACGTAGAGGGCGGTGATCCGGTCGTCGTGGATCTCGAAGGCGAGCAGCCAGTCGACTTCGCCGTCGGTGAGGGACCGTGCCGCGGGC
Organism: Streptomyces roseoverticillatus; assembly: GCF_000719265.1. GTDB lineage: Bacteria > Actinomycetota > Actinomycetes > Streptomycetales > Streptomycetaceae > Streptomyces > Streptomyces roseoverticillatus. The sequence continues at coordinate 466,889 of NZ_JOFL01000006.1, forward strand.
ATGCCGTTGTAGGTGGCGTGTTCGAGGCGGGTCGTCGGAGTGATGCCGGTGCGGGCCACGCCGAGGACGTAGCGGGCGACCTCGGCGCTGCCGGTGATCGGGCGGCGGGCGGCGGTCGCCTTCCCGCCGCCGTCGGAGACCTGCACGACGTCGGGCGCCAGCAGGTCCATCAGCGCCTGGACCTCGCCGGTCGACGCCGCGAGCAGGAACCGCTGGACGACCGCCCGGGCCGCACCGGAGTCGGGCTCGAAGCGGCGGCGGCGCGCGTGGACGTGCCGGCGCGCGCGGTGCGCGATCTGCCGGACGGTCACCTCCGTCTTGCCGATCGACGCGGCGATCTCGCCGTGGGTGTAGCCGAACACGTCGTGCAGCACGAACACCGCGCGCTCGGCCGGGTTCAGCGTTTCCAGGACGAGCATCATGGCCATCGACACCGACTCGGCCAGGATCGCGTCCTCGCTCACCCCGGGCGCCGTACGGATCGGCTCGGGCAGCCACGAGCCGACGTACTCCTCGCGCCGCGCCCTGAGCGTGCGCAGGTGGTTGAGGGCCTGCCGGGTCACCACGCGGACCAGGTAGGCCCGCGGGTGCTCGACCGCAGCCGGATCGACCGCCCTCCACCGCAGGTAGCTCTCCTGCAGGACGTCCTCGGCGTCGGCGGCGCTGCCCAGCATCTCGTAGGCGATGGTGAACAGCAGCGGGCGGTGCTCGGTGAAGGCGTCGTCCTCAGCCATGGTCAGCCTCCGTCATGGGTCGCACCCGGTTCCTCTCGTCGGATCGTCGGAGCGTCGGATGCCCATCGAGACACGCCGCACCGGCGAACCGTGACAGTCCGCCGCTGTGATCCCCTTCACAACGCGGACGCGGCCCGGTGTCTCTGTAGAGTGACCGCCGTGAAATCGAAGATCGTCTCAGTGCTCATAGCCGGTGCGGTGTGTCTCGCGGCCGCCGGATGCGGGGGTGGAAAGTCCGGCGCGGACGGCGCCGGCAGCAAGCCGAAGCCGGCCGGCACCGTCCTGCCGCAGCGGCTGGACGAGCCGCCCGCCATGCCCGACGAGAAGCCGCAGCCCTCCCCGGCCGCCGACGCCTCGTTCAGCGAGAACCTGGAGTACGAGCTGCGCCGCAAGACCCGGGACATGGCCGGTGCGACGGGCAGCATCACCGCCGAGTGCCCCAAGGACCTCGCGTCGAAGAGCGGGACGCAGACGACCTGCAAGACCACGTTCGAAGGCCTCCAGGTGGAGTGGGACGTGCGCATCGGCGACAAATCCGCCTGGTCCGGCAGCATGGTGACGTACAAGGCGACCCCGCGGCAGGGGATCCTCACCCGCGACGGCGTCGCCCGTCTGCTCTACGGCAACTTCAGGGGCAGCATCGACTACGCCCTCTGCAACGACATCCCCAAGGCCGTGCTGGCGCCCCTGGGCAGCCCGTCCACATACCGCTGCGACGTGGTCATGAAGGGCGAGAAGCCGTCGGGCTTCCCCCAGCCCGTGCGGGCCACCGACTCCGGACCGCGGTACTACTGATGGTGACCGGACCGGCCTGGAACGCGGCGGCGCTGCGGCTCCTCGACGACCCCTACACCTTCGTGGCCACCGGCCCCCGCCGGCACGAGGACTGGGCGCACGACGTCCTCGCCGTGCTGTACCGGGCGGTGCCCGACCCGCGCGGCTGGATCCGGCTGGACGGGGAGATCAACGACATCGGAGGTCCCGCGCTGCCCGCGTACCCCTTCGACCCGCCGGCCGCGGCGGAGTTCCCCGGCCGCCTGTACCGCTTGGAGGCGGAGGCGGCGGTCGCCGCGCTCGCCGTCATGACGGAGGAGTGGCAGGCGGAACCCGCCCCCGTCCGCTCCCGCGAGGACCGGGACGCCGTGCTGGCGGACGCCCGGACCCTGCTCGGCAGGTACGGCCCCGGCGCGGGGTACTGGACCAACGCGACGGCCGCAGCCTCCGACCCGGCCCCGGACTTCGTCGGGGCGGGCCTGCAGGGCACGCGTTCCCACGGCTTCCTCACCTCCGCGTACCTCTGCGGCCTCGACCTGTTCGACGACCTGGGCCTCATCGTGGTGAGCGACGACGAGGTGGGCGTCTTCTGGTCGATCGGGGCGTACTGACGCCCGGTGCCCCTGGCCGGCCGGCGGTCAGTGCCCCAGCCGGCTCAGGGCCTGCTCCGGGTAGCGCGCCCCGGCCACCGCTTCGGCGGGGACGGCGTCGCCGATCCGCGCCAGCTGCTCCGGCGTCATGACCAGGTCCACGGCCGCGGCGTTCTCTTCGAGGCGGGCGAGGCGTTTGGTGCCGGGGATCGGAATGATGTCGTCTCCCTGGCCGAGCAGCCAGCCGAGCGCGGCCTGCGCGGGAGTGCAGCCGATCTCCCCGGCCACGGCTTCGAGGGCGCGTACGAGCGCGAGATTGCGGTCGATGTTCTCCGCGGAGAACCGGGGCCAGCGCCGCCGGTTGTCCCCTTCGGAGAGCTCGTCGCGCGAAGAGACGGCGCCGGCGAGCATGCCGCGCCCCAGCGGCGAGTACGCCACCACGGCCGTGCCGAGCTCCCGGCACGTCGCGAGCATCTCGCCCTCCACCACCTCCCGGGTGGCCAGCGAGTACTCCATCTGCACGGCGCTGATGGGATGCACGGCGTGCGCGTCCCGCAGCGTCCGCGAGCTCACTTCCGACAGCCCGAGGGAACGCACCTTGCCGGCGGCCACGAGTTCCGCCATGGCTCCCACGGTCTCCTCGACCGGGACCTCGGGGGAGCGGCGGTGGACGTAGTACAGGTCGATGTGGTCGACGCCCAGCCTGCGCAGCGAGGCGTCACAGGCCCGCTTCACGTGCTCCGGCGAGTTGTCGACCCGGTCGACCCGTCCGCTGACGGGGTCGTGCCGCAGCCCGAACTTGGTGGCGAGGAAGAAGCTCTCGCGCGGCCGTCCCCGCAGCCAGTTCCCCAGGAGTTCCTCGTTGGCGCCGCGCCCGTAGGCGTCCGCCGTGTCGAGGAAGGTGATGCCCAGTTCGGCTGCGCGGTCGAGGGTGCGCCGTGCCTCCGCCGGATCGGCGGGGCCGTAGGCGATGGACATGCCCATGCATCCGAGACCGACGGCCGAGACGGTCGCACCGCTGCCACCGAGTCTGCGGTTCTTCATGACCTGTTTCTCCTTACGCGTCCCATGGTTCACAGCCCGCTGCCCTGTCCCCGGTTCACTGCTCGCTGCTCTGCCCCTGTTTCACCAGGGCGGAATAGGCGCGGGCCACTCCGATCAACCGGGAGACCTCGCCCGCGTAGTCCACGTCCGAAGGAACGAAGGACGTCACGGTCGGCGGCTCCTCGGCCAGTTCGACTTCCCGCATCTTCGCATCGATCGCCGCCGCCACAAGTGCCGCCTCGGCATCCGCGGTCGCGCCGTCCGGCTCCTCCGGCATGTACGGGCGCAGGGCGAGGATCCCGTCCTGGATCTCGATGACGCGCCGGTAGAGCCGGTAGTTGATGTCGTACGGCGCGAAGCGGACGAGCCGCGAACGCTCCGGAGGGCTCAGCGCGATGTTCGGACTGGCGGCGCAGAGGTCGCTCCACAGCCGGTGGAGCTTCTGGTGGGCGAGGAAGTGGTCCGTGCGCTGCCGGGCGGCGGAGAGCCGCGGGCCCCAGGACGGCATGGTGAGCCCCGCGGCGAGGAAGGTGATGCCGATGCCATTGGCCACGGGGGTGACGGCTTCCCAGTTCAGCGGGGTCAGGCCCAGCTGCACCGCCACGACGGCCCAGGCCCGGTTGAGGCAGTAGACGAGGTAGGCGGCGGCGCCGGCCGCCGTGCAGTGCAGACCGCGGCGCAGCCACGCGCGGCCGGAGACCCTGCCGTACCGGAGGCTGAGCCGGATGATCTCGACCATGCTCGCACCGAACGCGGTGACGTACAGCAGCAGATAGGCGGCCGTGACGGGCCGGTGCGCGTTCTGCAGCAGGTAGTGCTGCGAGCGCTGACCGGACCCGTCGTCGCCGGCCCACCACAGGATGATCATGGCCGTGCCGCAGAGAGCGGTCGCGGTCAGGAGCATGCGGGTCCTTGCGCGCGCCACGTCCCGCGGATGGACCCAGTGCACGATCGCGATCAGGAAGGCGGCGCTGGAGGAGGCCCCGCCCATGAGGTGGATGCCGAGGGCACCCAGGTTCCGGACGCCGAATAACGCGTCGACGCCGGCCGACACCGCGGGGGTCGACAGGACGAAGGAGACGCCCTTGCAGAGGAAGGCGGCGAGGAGGGCGATCAGCGCCGGGTCCCGGCTTCCCCTGCGCACGTCGAGGAGCTTGTACAGGAAGGCGACGGCGCAAAGGGCGGCGCAGACCGGGAAGATGACGCTCTTCAGGCCCAGCACGGTGCCTCCTCGGCGAGGAGCGGTGAGGTCACAGTGACCTCTCTATGCGGGCCACGGTTTCCGCGTCCACCGAGGGAACCGCCCATTTGCTTTCCAGCGGCGGGCGGGTGACGTGCTCCAGGATCAACGACGCCATGATTTCGGCTTCCTGCTCCTCCTCCGTCGAATAGCTGGTCCGGCCGAGCGCATCGCGCACCCGCTGCGCGTCGAGGTGCGGGAACATCGTGAAGAGGCCCGAGGTGCCGACCGGATCGCTCTCCCCCCGGTGGCTGCAGATCATGTGCGCGAGTTCGTGCGCGATGATGTGGTCCTGATGGAGCCTGCTGGTGTTGGCCTCGAAGATGACGATGTCGGCCGTGTCCAGTGCCACCCACATCCCGCACGGGTAGGACGCGCCCATGATCACCGGAGCGAGGTGGAGCGGCCGGTCCCGCTCGCGGCTCAGGTGTTCGCACAGCGTCACGATGTCGCAGTGGTCCGGCAGTTCGAGCCGGGTCAGCAGGGCGGTGGCGCCCCGGCGCAGCCGCCGCAGCGCTCGCCTGGATCCGTGGCGGGCGGCCTCGGATCCGGAACCATCGGCGTGGACGTGATGTGCTCCCACTGACTCTCTTTCACCCGCTCGTTCCAGAAGACCAGAAGACCAGAAACCAGAAACCCGGCGGACGCTTGCCGGGTGCTATGCGTCGTCGGTGCGCGGCATCCGCGGCAGCCCCTCCAGCACACGGACCCGTTCGATCACCTCGCTGATCGACTGCAGGCTCTCGGGCGACAACCCCGCCGTTCTGAGGGCGACATGGTGAACGCGGGAATCCCGGAGGGCCACGAGCAGGTTCAGCTCGGCATTCACCGTGGAGGTCACGCCGTCGTCGAAGAAGTACGCCGGCGGTACGCCGAAGAACCGTGCCAGTCCCTCCAAGTGGCGCAATGTGGGGTTGTCGCGCTGTCCTTTGCGCAGCAGCCAGATGTAGCTCGCCGAGATCGGCGCACCGTCCGCCGTGATGGCACGGGCGACCTCGTCGGTGCTGTACTGACCACGACCAGGTGGAATCACATTCGTGAACAGATGGTTCAGTTTGCCGGCCAGCGTGGTGTCGCGTCCGTCAGCAATACCGTCCAAGGCACACCCCCTCGGCGGGAGAATCTACTCGCCCACCGGTCGGCAAGTCGATATACGGTCGGCGCCCCCGTGGGGAGGCGGCGAAGGGCAATGCCGGGACGGGTGGCGTCCACGGCCCGCACTCTCCGGCGTCCGCCCGGTCCACACTAGAGTGTCATGATCAGATGCCGCGCCTGCCACACCAGTTGACATGAGTATGGCCTGAAAATAGCATCCACGTCCGTCGGGTTCCCGCCCGGCACAACGGATCCCAACCGCAAATCCTCCGAGAGTTGAGGCGGCTCCCCCCACCAGCACGGATCCTCGTGGAGCCCCGCCGAGGAACAGCGCCGATATGGCCAGGACCGCGCACAGGACGAGGGGATGTTCACATGGTTTGCGGGCCGTACAGCCGATCGTGTCCGGAATGTTTGCAGATGGAAATCTGTAGGCAGTCCTCCGCCGGGTCGGCGCTTCCGGCCGGCCAGGATGGCCGGGATGGGGAGTCCCGGGCGGCGACGGTGATGGTGCCCGTCTCGGAGCTTCTGCCGTCCGACTCGCCGCGCCTGAGGGGCGAGGACGCGGAGCACGTGCGGTTGCTCGCCGAGGCGGACGAATGGCCGCCCCTCCTCGTCAGGCGGTCGACGATGCGCGTGATCGACGGCATGCACCGGCTGCGCGCCGCTCAGCTCACGGGTCAGAGCCGCGTCCCGGTCCGGTTCTTCGACGGCACCGAGGAAGCCGCCTTCGTCGCGGCCGTGAGGCTGAACGCGGAGCACGGCCTCCCGCTCAGCCGGGCCGACCGGCTCGGCGCGGCGGCACGCATCATCGCCTCGCACCCCCAGTGGTCGGACCGGCGCATCGCGGAGACCACCGGGCTCGGGGCGAGCAGCGTCGCGTCGGTGCGGGCCCGTTCGACTGCTCCGCACGAGCAGTTGAAAATCCGGGTGGGCCGCGACGGGCGCGCGCGGCCCCTGGACCCCGCCGCGGGGCGCCTGCAGGCGAGCCGGCTGATCGCGGCCAAGCCCGGCAGCACGCTGAAGGAGATAGCCGAGCAGGCCGGCATCAGCGTCGCGACCGCGAAGGACGTACGGGACCGGGTGCGGGCCGGACAGGACCCGCTGCCGCGGAAGCAGCGTGACGCCGTGGCGCACGGCGCGCGACCCGGGAGTGGTGCCGGGATGATCGGCGCCCGCAGCGACGGCAGGGCCCCCGCCCCCGCCTCCATCGATCTCAGCGCCGTTCTGGAACGCATGCTGCGCGACCCCTCCATGCGTACGGACACCGGCCGCGCCCTGCTGCAGCTGCTGCGGCCGCACGCCGAGGGGAAGTGGAGTCAGCTGGCCGCCGGCGTACCGGAGCACAGGGCGGCCACGGTGGCCCGGGCCGCGAAGCTGTGCGCCGAGCAGTGGCTGCGCCTCGCGCAGCAGCTCGAAGCCGTCCACGCCGAATGAGCCCTCCGGTGCGCGGCCGAAGGGCCCGTGCCCTCCGGCCGCGCACCGGGCAACTGCCTGCCCGCACTGATGCGGAGCCGTTGGGAGCCGTTGGCCCCTCACGTCACATTTGCGGCGTGCTGCACCAGGGCGGCAGCGGCGCGGTGCCGTGCGACCGCGTCGTTGTTGGCGCACCTGACGGTGCAGTAGGAGCGCCTGCCGTTGCGGGAGATGTCCACGAAGGCCCGGTCGCACGTGCCGCGTGCGCACCGGCCGAGCCGCCCCGGCCCCGCGGAACATACGACGTAGGAGAGCCCCGCGGCCGTGACCGCTTTGATGTGGGCCGCCGGATCCGCGCCCACGGCGCTGTAATGCATGTGGGGAACGCCGTCGTGGAGCGATATGTAGGGCCGGCTGGCGGCATCGGCCAGCAGCGCGTTGATCTCCGCGCAGCGCTGCGCGAGCGGCTGCGCGCCGAAGCACGCCGCCAGTCGCCGGCTCCAGTCCCAGATCTCCGCGGCCTGCGCCGGCGTGAGGACACGCTCCACGATGCCGTGGGCTTCGAGGACCGGTTCGAGTTCCCGGGGCGTCCACGGCAAGAGGCCGTTGGCCAACTCCGCAGCCAGGCGGGCGGATTCACCGCCGTAATGGTTGAAGTGCATAGGGTCATTACAGCATCGTGATCACGGGCCGTCGACCTGAATGCCTTTACCGGAGCGAGAGTTGATGACCCCGCTCGTGCGGAAGCTTGTGCAGAAGCGCGTTCAGAAGCGCGTACGGGAGTGTGTACAGAAGCCCGTACGGAAGTCAGAAGGCAGCCGACCGGAGTAGGTGTCTAAAGCACATGTCAGTTCTCGCTCACGAAACCACCCGATTTTCCATCGAGAAGTCCGTGGCGGACCTTGCCGCCTCGGTGCACACGAGCGCGGCGCTGAACAACGAGTTCTACGACCGCTGGATGGGCGGACCGCTGTCCTTTCCGGAGGTCAGTGTCTTTGCCGAGCAGTATCTGCACCGCACGGTGAACACCAGCGTCATGGTGGCGCTCTCCGTGCTCAACACGCGCGATCTCGCCGCCCGTGTGGAGTGCGTGAAGAACCTGTACTCCGAGTACGGCAACGGCGACGCGTCGAAGGCCCACCTGGTGCTGCTGGAGTCTTTCCTCGCCGACCTGCTGTCGCGCGTCAAGGGCGCGCCGGTCTCGGCGGAGGACATTAGCGGTGTCCCCGCGCTCCCCACGACGACCGCCTTCAGCGCCGGGCAGCGCGAGCTGTTCGAGTCGGACGACCAGCGCACCGTGCTGGGCGCTCTGCTGGCGCAGGAGCACCTGGCCTATTCCATGCTCACGCGGCTCTACGAGGGGGTGCGCAACTACAAGAGCGTCTACGCGACCGACGACGAGTTCCACGAGGCGTGCGAGTACTTCTACGTGCACATCGGCGAAGCCGAGAAGGACCACAAGGCTCAGGCCGTGGCGTCCGCGACCGCGGTCTGCCGCGACGAGGACGACCTGGCCGTGGTCGAGAAGGGCTTCAGGGGGTTCGTGGACCTCACCGCCGCCTACTGGGGTGGTGTCGCCGCGGAGATGACGCGGCGGCGGACGGCCTGAGGTCACCCCGGCGGCCGCAAGGACGGAGCGGTGAGGACCAAGCGGTGAGGACCGAGTGATGAGGACGGAGCGATCGTGAAGGACGGCCGGCCCCTCCGTGGCCGCGAGCTCGCCCCCTTGCTCGTGCTGGCACAGATCAGCAGCCTGCAGCTGGGTTCGGCCGTGGCCAAGGAGGCCTACGGCACGGTCGGGGCCACCGGCCTGGCCGGCATGCGCCTGCTGTTCTCGGCCGTCGTCATGTGGGTGCTCGTCCGTCCGCGCCTGCGCACGATCGCGGCACACCAATGGCGTGCCGCGATCGCGCTGGGCGTGGTCTTCGCGGGCATGAACGCCGCCTACTTCAAGGCGATCCAGCACCTGCCGATCGGGGTCGCCTCGACCGTGGAGCTCCTGGGGCCGCTGGCCGTGGCCGTCGCCCTCTCCCGGCACGTCAGGGACCTCCTGTGCGTGCTGACGGCGGTGGCGGGAGTCCTGCTGCTCGCGGCTCCCGGCGCTTCCCTCCCGGTGGGCGGCCTGCTGCTGGGCGGCCTGGCCGCGGTGTTCCGGGGCGCCTACGTGCTGCTCAACCGCAGGGTGGGGCGCCTCTTCGACGGCTGGAGCGGCCTGACCGTCGCCCTGGCCGTCGGCGCATGTCTGCTGACCCCGGTCGCGGCGGCGACCGAGGGCGGTGCCGTCGTCCGCCATCCCGCGGTGCTGGGCACCGGATTCCTGGTGGCGCTGCTCTCTTCGCTCATTCCCTACTCGCTCGACACGACGGCCCTGCGCCGCATGGACGCGCGGGCCTTCGGCGTCCTGCTGTCGCTGAGCCCGGCCGTGGGCGCCGGCGTGGGGTTCGCGCTGCTGCACGAGCACATCACTGTGCGGCAGGGGTGCGCGATCGCCCTGGTCGTCGTCGCGAGCGTCTGGTCGGTGCGACCGGGCCGGTCCGCCGGCCGGTCGGCGGACCGGTTGCGGGGCGGGGGATCCGCAGAGCGCGGGGGAGCCGGAGGGACCGCGGACGCTGCCGGGCCGTCCTCCGGGCGTACGGCCGGGCGGCAGGGGCCTCCGGAGTGAGCGCCGGAAGCCACTGAATCCCATAAACCCCATGAATCCCATGAATCACCGAGGGAGAATCCATGGACGTCACCACCGCGATACTGACCCGCCGGAGCGAGCACCTGCTGCTCGATCCGGCGCCCGACGACGACGAGTTCACCTACCTGCTGAGGGTGGCGGCCGCGGCCCCCGACCACGGGCTGCTGCGTCCCTGGCGCTGGGTGCTCCTGCGGGGCGACGACCGAGAGGCCCTCGGGGCCTGCCTCGCCGAGGAGGCGCAGGAGGACCGGCGGGCCCGGACCGCCGCGAAGGTCCGGAGGGCCCCTCTGCTCGCCTCCTTGGTCTTCACCCCCGTGCGCGAGCACAAGGTGCCCTCGTGGGAGCAGCTCGCGGCGACGAGCGGTATGGCCCACACGCTCATGCTGCTCCTGCACGCGCGGGGCTACGGCAGCATCTGGCGCACGGGGGCCCAGGTGCGGTCGCCGCGGGTGCACGGGCTGCTGGGCCTCGAAGAGGGCGAGGAGTGCCTGGGCTGGCTCTACATCGGCACCCCGGACCCCGCGGCCACCAGGAGGCGCCGCGAGCTGTACGACGTCTCGGGCCGGCTCACCACGCTGAGCTCCCGTCAGCACTCCGACGCAATGGCGATGTAGATCGTGATGGAGATCGTGATGGCGATGGCGATGGAGATGGAAATGTAAGGGCGACGTAATGGTTGTAGTGAAGTAGAGCATTACATGAGGCTGTGGGGCATGCCCGCCGAATCCCCTGACGCCGCACCGGACCTCTGCCCTGTCTGCTCGACCGCGGTGGAGGACGGCGCGGCGTGGATCCTGCTGTCCCGGCATGCCACCCGCCGGGGCGTCGTCGAGTACTGCCTGTCCGTCTGCGGCTGTCTGGTCGTGCTGCTCGACGGCGAGCTGGTCAAGGCCGTCGCGGGGCGGTCCCGGGGTGGTACCGCGGCGGGCCCGGGGCGGTCCCGGGAATCCGGACGCTTTTTCCTTCCGCCGGCCGGAATCCGTGCGCAAAAGGGCCGGTGATTCCCGTAATCCTGCCCAGTCCCCAATGCGATGTGCACTTCCCGGGGTTCGGGTCTTGACCGGCTCTCGAATTCTCGTTTAGCGTCCTCTCATCCGGTCGGCATCGAGAGATATCCCGGGGGAATTTCTCGGTACGGGCCGGACTGTCAACCGAAATCTGCCACTCGCATTCTGGAGGCAATCATGCCCGGTATCGTGATCGAGGAAGAGTTCGACCTCGACCTGGACGTTCAGGTCATGGACAGCAAGGACGACGACCCCGCCAAGGTCGGTTTCGTCACCATGACGTGCTGGGTGACCTGCCCGATGTGCTGATGACGGCACGTCAGTGAATGCCGGGTGGGGCCGCGCGCCCCACCCGGCTTCGCTGTCGGCCGGCACCTGCGACATTCCGTAGGCGAAATGCCGGAACGGAAATCGGGAAGACCGGAACGGAAACGAGGGGAACGGGGTTGCCATGGCCGCACAAGGTCGCCAGGATCCGGAATTCGACTGTCCCGGCCCGGTGCTGCTGCGAGCCGCCGCCCTGCCGTCGTCCGCGGGAGACCACGGCGCCGCCGAGGCTTCGGGGGAGGGCGCCGCCCCCCGGCCGGTCGCCGGCCCGGACGACGAGCCGGGGATGCGGGCGCACGTGACGGCCCTGGCCGCCGTGCCCGAGCTCATGGCGGCCGTCGCCCTCGCCAGCTCCAGCCTCGCGCACGACGTGCGCCGCATAGCCGGCGGACATCCCGTACGGGCCAAGGTGCTGCGCCGGGCGACCCTCGCGCTGACCAAGTACCACCTGCGCATGACCGAACGTCCCACCCCCTTCGGCATGTTCGCCGGCGTCGCCCTCGCCGACCTCGGCACGCAGCCCCGGCTGGACGCCGGAGGCGCGCACCGCACGGCGAGCCGCCCCGACGCGGGCTGGCTGCGGGACGTCCTGGAACTCCTCCTCGCCGAGCGCGCCGTACTGCGGCGCACCCGCCTGGTCGCCGGCAACCTGCACACCGTGCGGGACGGCCGGCTCGAACTCGTCGACGTCCACAGCAGCACCGGCAGCCGGGAACTCGTCCCTTCCGTCCGCTTCACGTCGGTCGTCCGCACGGTCATGGAGGCGGCCCGCGAACCCGTCGCCTGGGACGACCTCCTGCAGCAGGTGCGGGACCGGTTCCCCCGGGCGACCCCGGAAGCGGCCGAGGGCTGCCTGGAGCAACTCGTACGGGGCGGCTTCCTGCTCACCGACCTCACGCCCCCGCCCGACTGCGGCACCCCTCTGGACCACGTCCTGGACCGGCTCGGCGGACTCGCCCACCCCGTAGCCGGAGAACTGCGTGCGATCCGGGTGGCACTGTCCGCCTTCGACGCCGCCCCGCCGGCCGAGCGCCCCACTGCCCTGGCCGCGGTCACGGACCGGATGTGTGCGCTCTCCCCGGCCGAATCCCCCCTCCAGTGCGACCTGGTGTTCGACGCCCGGCTCACCCTCCCCGCCGACGTGGGCCGGGAAGCGGCGCGCGCCACGGCCGTGCTGTGGCGGCTCGCCCCCGGGCACGCCGGCGACGGTGACGAGCGGATGCGCGCGTACCACGCCCGCTTCCTGGAGCGGTACGGTACGGAACAACTCGTTCCCGTACTGGAGTTGCTCGACGAAGCGCGCGGACTCGGCCTCCCGCGGACCCCGGACGCGGACTCCACCGACGACCCCGCCGCCGCCCGCACGCGGGACAGGCTGCTCGGCGAACTCCTCTGGGACGCCGCCCGCCGCGGCGCGCACGAGATCGTCCTCGACGAGCACACCGTGGACCAACTGGCCCACGACGGCCCCCGGAAGACCCCGCACTCCGTCGACGTGGGCGCCGAGGTCGTGGCGGAGGACTGGGAGGCGCTGTGCGCCGGCGACTTCCGCCTGGTGCTGGGCCTCGGCCCGGTCTCCCACCTGGCCACGGCCGCGTTCGGGCGCTTCGCTCCCGCCCTCGGAGCGCCGGCCACGGCCCGCATCCGGCACCTCGCCGAGCAGGGCCGGGAAGCGGACGGGGGCGGGATCGGGGGAGCGGGCAGGGACGGGGAAGCGGACAAGGATGGGGAAGCGGGCAGGGACGGGGACGGCCGGATGCCGGCAGCGGTCGCTTTCCGCCCCACGGTGGCCCGCTCCGCCAACGTGGCCACCGTCCCGCAGTGGCCGGCCCACCGGATCCCCCTCGGAGTGGGCCCCGCCACGGCACCCGGCGCCCAGGACCTGCGCCTGGACGACCTGGCCATCGAGGCCACCGCCGAGCGCCTGGAACTGGTGCACACGCCCACCGGGCAGCGGGTGCGCCCCATGTCGTACTCCATGCTCAATCCCCGCAGCGGCCACTTCCCGCACGTGGCCCGCTTCCTGGTCGAACTGGGCCGGCAGGGCGAGGAGCCGTACGGGGCCTGGAGCTGGGGCACCTGGACGGCGGCGCCCGCGCTGCCCCGGATCCGGTACGGCCGGTCCGTGCTGTGCCCCGCCCGCTGGAGGCCGGACGAAGCGCTCGCCGCCGCGGCGGCCGGGGGCGACGACGCGCAGTGGGCCGGTCACGTCCAGCGGTGGCGGCAGCGCTGGTCCGTCCCCCGGCACGTCCTGCTGGGGAAGGTGGACCACCGCATCCCCGTGGACCTCGACGACTCGCTGCACCTGATGGTCTTCCGCGACGAACTGCGCCGGACGCCCGGCCTGGCCGTGCTGGAACGCTTCGGCGGCGCACCCTCGAACGGCTGGTTCCGCGGCCCGGACGGGCCGCACTCCTGCGAGCTGGTCTTCCCCGTCCTGCCCCGCCGCCGCACCCCGGCGGCACCGGCCCGCCCCGGCCGCGCCACCCCACCCGCCGCGCACCGCGCCCGGGGCGGAGACAGCAGGCCGCCGCGCCACTTGCCCGGCGGCGAGTGGCTGTACGCGAAGCTCTACGTTCCCGAGCGCCACCAGCCCGCCGTCCTCGCCGGCCACTTCGGCCGGCTCAGCAGCGCGCTGCAGGCCTCCGCCGGCGAGCCCGGCACGTGGTTCTTCCTCCGCTACACCGACCCCGACCCGCACCTGCGGGTGCGCTTCCACGGCAAACCGGAAGCCCTCTGGACGCAACTGCTGCCCTCGCTGCACGCGTGGGCCGCGGAGCTGACCGACGCCGGGCTCCTCGCCCGCCTGGCCCTGGACACGTACGAACCGGAGGTGCACCGGTACGGGGGAGCGGCCGCCCTCTCTCACGCCGAGCGGGTCTTCCACACCGACAGCGCGGCCGTCCTGCACCAACTCGCCCGGCCGGAAGGCCCACTGAGGGACCTTCCCCCCATCTCGGCGGCCGCACTGGGCGTCCTCGACATCCTGTCCCACCTGTGCTCGCCCGCCGAGGTGCTGCACCATCTCGGCACCGAGCGGGTCCTGGCCGTGCGCGGCGGTGTCCCGCGCGCCGACAAGAGCACGCTGGGTGCGCTGATCGACCCGCAGGGCAGAGCCGCACCGCACATGGCCGGAGCCGGCTGGGAGGCCCGCCGGGCGGCGCTCCGCGCCCTGCGCGACGAACTGCGCGCAACGCCGCAGGACACCGCCGCAGACGTGCCCTCCGTGGCCATGAGCCTGGCCCACATGCACTGCAACCGGCTCCTCGGCATCGACCGGGACAAGGAACTGCTCACGTACGCGACAGCCCGCGAGGCCCTCGGCCTGCGGCTCGGCAGAACGAGGCACGGCCGATGACCCGGACGCCCCCCCGAATGATGACCCGGACGACCCCCGGAATGAGGTGTGGCCGATGACCCGCACGACTCCCCGGAATGCGGCGCGGCCGATGACGGGGACGACTCCCCGCACCGATGCGGTACTCGCCACCGTCCACGCGATCGCCGAGCGGCTCCGTAAGCCCGGGGACGTCGGCTCCCGCACCCGGCAGGCGCACAACCGGGCCCCGGCCGGCATCACCCTCTCGCCCTGGCAGCCCGCACAGCTGCTGGTCGGCCACACCGGGATCGCGCTGCTGTACAGCCGCCTCGCCCACGACGACGCCGACTGGGCCACGGTCGCGCACGCCCACTTGTCGGCCGCCCTCGCCGGCGTGACCCCGGGCACCGTAGGCGACCTGCTCCTCGCGGCCCACCTGCACGCCCGCGCCCACGGCGGATACGCCCGCCTGCTGGAACGGGCCGCCCCGGCCCACGAGTCCGCGGCCCGCAGCTCGCTCGGCGGACTGACGGCGCGCCTGCGCACCGAGGGCCCCGGCCTCGCCTACGCCGAGTACGACCTCGTCAGCGGACTGACCGGGAGCGGGCGCCGCCTGATGGCCGGAGCCGGCCTCGGCGACGAACGGTGCGCCGCCACCCTGCACGAGCTGCTCGGCCTGCTGACCCGTATGGCGGAACCCGTCCGCGTCCACGGCGCCGAGGTCCCCGGCTGGTGGACCGCCCCGCACCTGCCCCTGGTCCCCGAAGCGGACCGGGCGGCCTACCCGCTCGGCGACTTCAACCTCGGCGTCGCCCACGGCATCTGCGGCCCGCTGTCCCTGCTGGCCACCGCGCACCGGGCCGGGCACCGCGTGCCGCACATGACCGGCGCCATGCGGGTCATGGCCGACTGGCTGCTCGCCAAGCGCCTGCGCGACGAGTGGGGCGTGTACTGGCCCGGCCGCGTCGGCTTCGAGGAGGAGACCGGCCGGGCGGGAGGCAGGTCCACGACCGCCCGCAACCGCTCCGGCTGGTGCTACGGGGCCGCGGGCGTGGCCCGCACGCTGTACCTGGCAGGGCGGGCGCTGGAGGCCCCGGAGCTGACCGAGGCGGCCGTGGACGCGATGCGGGCCGTCTTCCGCCGGCCGTACGACCGGGCGGCGATTCCCGACGCCACGTTCTGCCACGGCCGCGCCGGAATCCTCCAGGCGGCCGTGCGGACCGCGGCGGACACCGGGGACCCGGAACTGTGGGCGGGCGCCGACCGGCTGGCCCACGAGCTGGCCGGGGACTTCGACCCCGCGAGCGACTTCGGCTACCGCTTCCCGCTGCACCTTGCGCCGGGCGCCCCCGGGGTCGACGAACCGGGCCTCGTCCAGGGCGCCGCGGGCGTTGCGCTGACCCTGCTCTCCTACGCCGACGCCCGCGCAGGGCGCCCCCTCGGCGCGGACGCGTGGGACACGGTGCTCCTCATGGCATGACGGCGCTACCGCCCCACGCGCAACGAAGCTGCGATCGCCTTCTACGTCCGGCACGGCTTCCGCCTGGCCGACACGAACGACGGCAGCCGCAACGAGGAGAACGAGCCTGACGCCACGTACCACTGGAGCCCCGCCGCCGGCTGACGCCCGCGGCGGCTCGCCGCCTCCGGTGTGCCGGCTCCCGGTGCCGGCCACAGGCGTGCCCGGAATCCGGCCGGTGCTTCCCCGGCCGCCGTTTCCCAGGAAGCCCTTCCGCCGTATCTGGACCGCAAAGCGGCCGGATAAACATACACAGCTACATACGGATGAATGTGTGCCGCTACTGCTGTGCAAGGAGTCTCCCGGCCCGTCAGTCTGCTGACCGGAGAACTCCGGCATCGCGGACCGCCGTTCGCGATGCCCGCATGCGTAGCGAAGGGACCCCCGGATGCCCCAGCTTGACGGCGCCTCTCCGCTCCAGGCGGGAGCGCACAGTGCCCTCCGCCCGCACGACGCCGCAGCCGGCGGGACGGGGCCGGCCCTGGCGGAGGCGGTGCACGGCCTCCTCGCGGGGCCGACGGGGCTGGGGACTTCGGCAGCCCGCCTGTTCCGTACGGCCCTCACCGACGCCGGCCCACTGCCAGAGGCTCCTGCCACCGCACCGGAACCCGTACCCCCGGCCGAGCAGGACGCCGCCCGGCCCTCGGACGAGGGCTCGGAAGGGTCTTCCGTCGTCGTGCCGCCGCTCTACTGCCCGGACGCCGAGCGGGACGACCCGGCCCTCGGCGAAGAGGTCAACAACCGGCTCGTCGAGTGGGCCGAGGAGACCGGCATCTTCAAGGGCCGCCTCGAACGCCTCCGGTCGCACAACTTCGGCCGGCTGTTCATGCTCGCCCACCCCGACACCGACGACCCCGAGCGCATCCTCATCGCCGCCAAGTGCGGGCTCTCCGAATGGGCCGTCGACGACCACTGGGTCGACGAGGGGGAGGACACCAGCCCCGAGCTGATCGGCTCGCGCCTGGCCATGGCCCACGCCGTCGTCGACCCCGTCCGGCTCCCGGCCCGCTACCTGGCGGAGTTCGAGAACCTCGTCCGGAAGGAGCCGGTGCTGCGCGCCTTCCGCTCCTGCCTCGACCACCTGGCGGAGATCGCGAGCCCCACCCAGGTCGCGCGGCTGCGCCACGAACTCGCCGTGATGTTCGTGGGCTACAACCAGGAGGCGGAGTGGCGCAGCTCCGGGCGGACCCCCGCCGTGTGGGAGTACATGCTGCACCGCTACGAGAACGCCTTCTACCCGTGCATGGTCCTGATCGACCCGGTCGGCGGCTACGAACTCCCGGCCGCGGAGTTCGCCGACGCGCGCGTACGGCGGACGTACCTGTACGCCGGGACGGCCAACGTGCTGCTCAACGACCTGTATTCGATGACCAAGGAAGACCCCACCGACACCAACCTGCCCAACCTCATCGCCGCCGAGGACAACTGCTCGCTGCAGGAGGCCGTGAACCGCGCGGCGTGCATCCACGACGAGCTGATGCACACGGTGGAGGCCGAGTGCGCCCTCCTGAGCGCGGCCGGCTCCCCCGAGCTGCGGCGCTACCTGACCGGGCTGTGGGCGTGGATGGGCGGCAGCAAGGAGTGGCATGCCACCAGCCCCCGCTACCGCGAGGCACCGGTCAAGTGACCCGGTGACCCGGCGATTCCCGGCGATCTCAGAGACTCCCTTTCAGTTGAGTTCCTATCCGTTCACCCGCTATCGGAAAGAGAAGACACGGTGACCATTCAGGAGACCCCCGCCCCGGTCCTCGCCAGCGCGTACCAGCGGTCCGTCGCCGATTACTGGAACCGCGAGAAGAACCCGGTCAACCTCCGCCTCGGCGAAGTGGACGGCATCTACCACCACCACTACGGCATCGGCGACGCCGACTGGTCGGTCCTGGACGGGCCGGAGGAGACCCGCGACGAGCGGGTCACCGCCGAGCTGCACCGGCTGGAGTGCGCCCAGGCGGACCTGCTCCTGAGCCACCTGGGCCCCATCACCCCGGACGACCACCTGCTGGACTCCGGCTCGGGCCGCGGCGGCAGCAGCCTCGTCGCCAACCAGCGGTTCGGCTGCCACGTCGACGGCATCTCCATCTCCGAGACCCAGGTGGCGTTCGCCAACGAGCAGGCCGAGAAGCGCGGAGTCTCCGACAAGGTGCGCTTCCACCTCAAGAACATGCTGGACACCGGCTTCGAGACGGACCGCTTCCGGGCCATCTGGAACAACGAGAGCACCATGTACGTCGACCTGTCCCAGCTGTTCCCGGAGTACGCCCGGATGCTGCGGCACGGCGGCCGGTACGTGACCATCACCGGCTGCTACAACGACAGCTACGGCCTGCCCTCCCGGGCCGTCAGCGAGATCAACGCCCACTACATCTGCGACATCCACCCGCGCAGCAGCTACTTCAAGGAGATGGCGAAGAACCGCCTCGTCCCGGCCGCCGTGGTGGACCTGACCGAGGCCACCATCCCGTACTGGGAACTGCGTGCCCAGTCGCCCCTGGCCACCGGCATCGAGAAGGCCTTCCTGACCGCGTACAAGGACGGCAGCTTCCAGTACCTGCTCATCGCGGCCGACCGGGTCTGACGGAGCGCGGCGCCTCCTGGTCCACGGCGGCCCACCGCCGGGGACCAGGGGGCGCTCCTGTTCTCAGCACTCAGTTCTCAGTTCTCAATCTCAGCCTTCGTCTCCCGGATCAGCCTTCGTCTCCCGGTTCTTCCGCTCGCTCCAGGCCGTTGCAGGCGTCCAGGAGAGCGGCCAGCCGGCAGGAAAGTGAATGGGGGCGGACCGCCAGGTACGTACGGACGGCGGGGGCAGGGGCCGCGAACGGGCGGAAGGAAACGCGGGGAGCCGGCTGGACGCGCGCTTGCGACGCGTAATAGACCGTCCAGCTCGGCCTGCCGGTGGCGATCGCGGCCAGAGTGTCCTGGTCGGTGGTGAACGCCGCACCCATGACCGGCTCGAAGCCCGCGGCGCGGCAGGCGCCGACGACCGTGTCGAACAGGTGCGGGTTGGTGTCACGGGACGCGATCCGCAGGGGCAGGCCGGCCAGGTCGGAGAGGGCTACGTGCGGCCCTGCGGCCAGGGGATGGCCGGCGGGCAGGGCGGCGACGAGGGTGTCGCGCCACAGGGGAAGAAACTCCAGGCCGGGGCTGTGCGCGTCCGCGCCCCGGATGAAAGCGGCGTCCAGCTCGCCGTCACGCACCTGCTGGAGCCGGGCCGCCCGGGGCGCGCTGACCAGCTCGACCATCAGCTGCGGGGCCCGTTCGGTCAGCGCGGTCAGCACCGCGTCCAGACGGAGGCCGAGCCCGGTGGTGGTGCCGACCCGCAGAGTCGATTCCTGCTCGGCGTGCAGCGCGGCCATGGCTTCGAGTGCTGAACGCTCGGCCTCCAGGACGGCGTGGGCGTGTGCCAGGAAGGCCCGCCCCGCGGCGGTCAGCGTCACGGTGCGGGTCGTGCGGTCGAACAGCTTGAGGTCGAGCTCGCGCTCGAGCCGCCGGATCTGCTGACTGACCGTCGGCTGCACGATGTGCAGCCGCTCGGCGGCGCGTCCGAAGTGCAGTTCCTCGGCCACCGGGGGCGCGGCCCGGGTCGGCTGACCGCCGGCGTTGCCGGAGGGAACCGGGGGCGTCAGGCGGAGCCGGGGGCGTCAGACGGGGCCGGGGCGTCGGGTGGATCCGGGGCCCGTCAGGGGAGTGGGATGACCGTCCTGTATTTGCCGCCGGGCGTCTGCCGGGGCGGCTCCTCGGCCCGCTGAACAGCGACGTGGCCGAGGCCGTTGCCGGCGAGCAGGCGGGTCAGCTCCTGGAGGACGGTCTGCCACGTGCGGTCCGGGTCGGCACCGGCAGCCGGGAGCAGACGTACACGCAAGGTCGACGGGGCCGTCTGCTCGATCTGGAACAGTTCGATGCCGGGAGTGCGGTCGAAGAGCGTGCCGAAGGCCAGAGGGGAGAGGCTGACGTGGCCGCCGCTGCCGGTGGGGAAGGTGAGGACGTCACCGGCGCGGCCCCGCACGCGGATCGCCGGGAGCGGGCTGCCGCAGGGGCACGGGCCGGGCCGGAGCAGGACGCTGTCGCCGAGGTCGTAGCGGAGGAACGGCTGTACGCGGTTGGCGAGGTTGCTGATCAGGACGGTGTGGGAGAACTCCCCGGGCGGGGTGGGCCGGTGGCCGGCGTCGACCGGCTCCAGCACTGCCCAGTCGCTGTTGACGTGGTACCAGCCTTCCGCGCAGCTGTGGCTGAGGTAGGTGCACTCGGTCGCTGCGTACGCCGTACGGACCGTGGTGCGGAAGGCGCGGGCGATGCGGTCGGTGTCGCGCGTTGTCATCGTCTCGCCCGCGGGCAGGATGAGCAGCGGGTCGATGTGCAGGCGGCCGGCTTCCTGTTCGGCGGTGAGCAGCATGATGGTGCTGGTGTAGCCGATGACGACGGTGGGGCGGTACGCATTGAGCCGGGCGACGAGCTGCGGCATCGGTGTGTGCACGGAGAACGCGCGGAGCAGCTTTCCCCGCCGGCCGCCCTCGCGGATCACACGGGAGTATCCGGCGAAACTCGCGTAGTGCCCGCCGGTGGCCACCAGGTGGGCGAAGCGCCCGCCGCGGAGGGCGGCCCGGACGATGCCGGCCGGACCCAGCCAGGAGGCGAGCGCGCGGGAGATCAGGGCGGAGCCGACGTCCATGTACCGGTCGTCGAGCACGAACAGGCCGCGCCGGCCGCTGGTGCCCGAGGTGGTGGCCACCAGGTACTTCCCGGCGAAGCGTCGCCCGATCAGATCCGGGTCGCCGGCGAACGCCCGTACCTTCTCCTGGGTGACGTCGCGGTCGGTCACCCAGTCGTCGAAGTGCCCCATCAGCGTCTTCTTGTCGGTGACCGGCAGCAGCGCCGGATCCTCCACCCGCTCGGGGAGGCCGCGGTAGAGCTCGCGGTAGTACGGCGATGCGGCGCGGGCGTAGGCGACCAGGCCGGCCAGCCGGTCGCGCTGACGCCGCATGATCGCGGCCGTGCCCTGCCTGCGGGCCCGCCGGATGTCCCGCCCCAGCCACGCCTTGCTCTCGCTCATCGACCGGTACTCCTTCGGGGGACGGGTACGACGGGTACAGGTGCGGGTACGGCTGACGGCCGGTAGCCGGCCTGACGGAGGACGGCGGCGAAGTAGGCCCTGACCTCATCCGCGCTGGTGGTGTCGGGGTGAGCGGCGAGGTGCTGCAGCGCCGCGCCGCTGAGCATCTGCTGCAGGACCTCCGGGTCGCTGCCCGGAGGGAGCCGGCCGGCCGCGCGGGCCCGTTCGAGTACGGCGCGCACGGCACGGCCGCGGTGGCGGCCGTGCGCGCCGTGGTAAGCGCGCAGCAGTTCGGGGAGGTCGTCCACCGTGGCGTAGAGGCGGCGGGCCAGCCGGCGGGAGCGGGGGCTGCTGAGGTGACCGGCCCAGTCCGTGATCATGGCGTCGACGTCCGGCCAGTCCAGCGAGCCCGGGCCGAGGT
Organism: Streptomyces roseoverticillatus; assembly: GCF_000719265.1. GTDB lineage: Bacteria > Actinomycetota > Actinomycetes > Streptomycetales > Streptomycetaceae > Streptomyces > Streptomyces roseoverticillatus. The sequence goes on from NZ_JOFL01000006.1 coordinate 488,105, forward strand.
CGCGGTACTCCCACTCGATCGCCCGTACCAGCAGGTCGGTCAGGGTCGGGAAGCGGCGGTAGACGGTGGCGCGGGTGACTCCGGCGCGGCGCGCGACCTGCTCGATGCCGGCCCCGCCGGCGCCCCGCTCGATCAGCAGGTCCAGCGCCGCCGAGAGGATCGCCTCGTCCGCCTCCCGGCTGCGGGGGCGGCCGGGAGGCCGTGCGTCCGGGGCCGGCGGGGCGGTGCTGCTGCTGTTGGTGCGTTGGGCGTTGTCGCCTCCATGGCTCATGGATTTACGATACAGCGCACATCTGTATTGTAAATGCGTTTCCATGACCGGGCGTTGCGGAGCAACGCCGGTGCGGCGCCGTGGCAACGGCTGTTGGCCGGAGGCCTCTGATCGGTAGCGGCGGGCGCGTACGGGGGTGGCGCGGGGCGGTGGCAACGGGTGGCATCGTTGCGTTACTTCCGGGATCGCGAAGCGCAACGGGTCCGCGGCCCTTCATCCTGTGATTCCTGACCGGCTGTGAATTCTGACCGGCTGTGAATCCTGAGTGATCGGTGCGACGGCGGGAGCCTTGGCGCTGCCGGGCCCGGCGCAGGAGAGAGGAGGAGGTATGGGCGAGCTTCGGCCGCTGGGCGACGACCTGACCGACACGTCCCGGGCCCTGGCCCAGGCGTTGCGGGAGCTGTTCGAGGGAATGGAGGTGTCCGTGCGGCGGTACGCGGCCCGCCGCCGGCGCGATCCGGGAACGTTCTCGCGCTACCTGAACGGGACGCGGTTACCCCCGTGGCAAGTGGTCATGGACTTGTTCGCGGACCTCGCCGAACACCGCGGAACCGCAGTCACCACCGAGGCCATCGAGTTCGTGCGCGGCCTGTACGGGTCGGCCGTCGACGCCGGCTCCTCTCCCAAGCACGCGGTGGAGATCCTGGAGCAGCAACTGGCCGACGCCGACCGGGTCTCCCGGCGCTCGACCGTCCGCGGCGACGTGCTGGGCGATGCGCTGCTGGACCGTACGCACCGCATCGCCGACCTGGAAGTGCGCCTGAACCAGCTGGAGGCCGACCGGAGCGCCGAGCGGGAACGGGCGGACAGACTCGCGGCGGCCCACCCGGATGTCTCCGACCTCCTGCAGGAACGCAATGCCCTGGAGGCCGAAGTGTCGCGGCTGGGAAGGGAACTCCGCGAGGCGCGGGAACAGCGTGCTGCCGCAGAGGCCCGGTGCGACCTGCTCGAACGGCAGCTGGAGGCCGTCGAGCAGCAGCAGTCGGCCCCAGCCCTTGCCATGCCCACGGCTCTGCCTTCCGCTGCCTCCGACCGCGGCTCCGGCTCCGACCGCGGCTCCGGCTCCGATACAGGCTCCGGCTCCCAGGCCCTGCCCAAGATCCTGATTGTCGACGACCAGCCGGACAACCTGCTTGCGATGAGAGCCGTACTGGAGACGCTCGACCAGGACCTGGTCACCGTCTCCTCCGGGCGGGAGGCGCTCAAGGCGCTGCTCGACCACGACGACTTCGCGGTCATCATCATGGACGTGCAGATGCCGGAGATGGACGGCTACGAGACGTGCGCACACATCAAGCGCCGGCCCCGCACCCGTGACGTGCCCATCATCTTCCTTACGGCGATGGGCGTGGACCCGGAACACTCGGCCCGCGGGTACGCGGCCGGCGCGGTCGACTACATCAGCAAGCCCTTCGACCCCTGGGCCCTGCGCGCCAAGGTCGCCGTGTTCACGTCCATATACCTCGAACGGCACGCCGGGCGGTGACGCGTGGGCCGGAAGCCGCCCGCATCGTGGTCGGTTCGGGGGCGCCGCGCCCCGGCGTCACCCGTTCCGGTGATTGAGGCCCGGCGGCCCCTGCCCGACCCTGGGCCGGGAAGGGCGCGTGTGAACGTGCATGAGGGGGAGGGGCCGATCACGGATGCCGGCGTTTGCCGACGGAGCCGGCCCCGCGCGACATCGTTTACGCGGCGACGATGCACAACAGCGTCTACGCCTTCGACGCGCACGACCCCGCCGCGACCGCCCCGCTGTGGCGGGCCCCCTCGGGCCGTCCGCCCCGCTGCCCGACCCGCAGATCGGACCGTCCGGCTACCGCGACATCGCCGTCGAGGTCGGCATCGTCAGCACCCCCGTCATCGACACCGCGCGGCAGGTCCTGTACGCCGTGGCGTTCACGAAGGACGCCGACGGCCACCACCACACCCTGCACGCACTCGACCTCGCCACCGGGCGGGAGTCGCTCGGCGGCCCGGTCCGTATCGCCGCAGAGGTCCCGGGCACCGGCGAGGGCGGCAGCGGAGGCCGGATCGCGTTCGTCAGCAGGCGGCACATCCAGCGGGCCGCGCTGACGCTGGCCAACGGCCGGGTGTACATCGCCTTCGCCGCATACGGGGACCGCCGCCCCTACCATGGCTGGGTCCTCGCCCACGACGCCGCAACCCTCGCCCTCACGGGTGCCTACCTGACGACGCCGGGCACGCGCATGGGCGGGATCTGGCAGGCGGGGCAGGGCCTCGCGGTCGACGACAGCGGCTGCCTGTACTTCATGACCGGCAACGGCGGATTCGCCGCCGACGGCAGCGAACTGGGCGACAGCGTCGTCAAACTCACCCCCGACCTCACCCTCGCCGACTGGTTCTCGCCGTACAACAACGCCGCCCTCGACGCCCAGGACGCCGACCTCGGCTCAGCCGGCCCCCTGCTCCTGCCCGGCACGTCACTGCTGCTGGGCGGCGGCAAGGAGGGCAAGTTCTACCTGCTGGACACCGCGGACATGGGCCACTTCCACGCCGGATCCGACTCCCGGATCCCGCAGAGCTTCTACGTCGTGACCCCCGACGGCAACCGCCACCACATCCACGGCGGACCGGTGTACGGCGACTTCCCGGGCGGCCCCCGGGCCTACGTCTGGCCCGAGAACGCCTTCCTGCGGGCCTACCGCTTCGACGGCCGGCGCTTCGCCACCACACCGGTGACCACGAGTACCACCACCGACCCCACCGGCGTCCCCGGCGGCTCCCCGGGCATGCCCGGCGGCATGCTCTCCCTCTCCGCCCACCGCACGGACCCCGCCACCGGCCTGCTGTGGGCCTCCCATCCCTACCGGGACGACGCCAACCAGGCGGTGGTGGAAGGAATCCTGCGCTGCTACGAGGCGACGGACCTCACCCGCGAGCTGTGGCACAGCAAGATGAACGCCGCCCGTGACGATGTGGGCCTGTTCGCCAAGTTCGTGCCGCCGACCGTCACGGGCGGCAAGGTGTACGCGGCGACGTTCTCCGGCGCGCTGCATGCCTACGGGCTGCTCTCGCGGCCTTGACCCCTGCTGTGCCTTGCCTCCGGTCAGGACCAGAACTCGTCCTCGGCTTGCTGATCCCCCTGGAACTCGCGGAACGCGACGGCCTTGCCGTCGGCGATGGCCCAGACGTGCACTTCCGGTGACGACCACGCCCGGCCGTTGACGATTCACACCGTAGGGGCCGGCGCGCGCTCAGTACGGGTGTCTGTTCGGCTTGTTCGTCCACGCGTCGTAGGCCTGGGCGCCGATTTCGGGATGCATCTGCTCGATCTTGATCCTGCGTTCGTCGAGCGGCTTCCCGAAGTCCTCGTACTGGAACGAATCGTCGAAACCGATGCGCCGGGTGTCGTCCAGGGCGCAGCTGAAGTAGACGGCATCGATCCGGGACCAGTAGATGGCGCTCATGCACATCGGGCACGGAGCGCCGCTGATGTAGATGGAGCAGCCCTGGAGCATGCGTGCTCGCGCGGCCACGGGGTCCGGTGAGCCTTCAGGGCGGGGAACGTATTCCAGGGTGCTCTCGTTCTGGTGCTCCTCGGCGATCGACGGCGCCTCGGGGTTGAGGCACTGCACGGCCTTGCGGATGGTCTCGACTTCTGCGTGTGCCGTGGGGTCGCCGGTCAGGAGGACCCGGTTCTGCCCGCGCGCGATGATCTCCCCGTCGCGGGCGATCACTGCACCGAAGGGGCCGCCCCAGCCGTTCTCCACGGACTCGGTGGCAAGGCGCACCGCCTCGGTGATGAGTTCTTTGTGTTCCATCACGGAGTCTCCCATCGGCGTCGATTTCCCGCTGCGGAGGGACTCACGGAGCAGGCAATCAATTGCCCGGTTTGCCGTATAAATACCGTATGAACTAGGCTACTCCACGTGAGTCCACGTGCAAGCCGTGACTCCGCGGCCGACAGTGCCACCGTTGTGACCTCGCAGAAAGTGCGACCGGGCCACGCCGACGAGTATCAGCGCTGGCAGAACCGGACGAACGAGGCGGCCCGCGAATTCGACGGGTTCGAGGGCTCCGAGGTGTACCCGCCCGGTGCCGGTTCCGAGAACGAATGGGTCACGGTCTTCCGGTTTTCCGGGATCGGCTACCTGACCGCCTGGCTGGAGTCGGACCGCCGGCGGGAGCTGCTCGCCGAAGGCCAAAGATTCTTCGAAGAGGCCCCGACACAAGAGGTGCTCCGAGGCGGCTCCCCGGCCGAACGGGCCCCCGAGACCGTCACCGCCGTCATCTCCCACGACGTGAAGCCCGGACGCGAAGAGGGCTTTCTGCGCTGGCAGGAGAAGGTCCTCAAAGCGCAGGAGAAGTCTCCCGGATTCATGGGGTCCGAGTTGTTCAGACCGGTCGAGGGGGTGGAGGACCGCTGGGTCGCCGTCTTCCGGTTCGACTCCCGCGAGCACCTCGAGGAGTGGCTCGGGTCCGATGCCCGCAGCAAGCTGCTCGAGGAGGGGCGCACCTACTTCGCCTCCTACGACGTACGCAAGGTCGGCTCCGCGTTCAGCGGCTGGTTCCGTTTCGGCAAGGGCGCACAGGACGCCGCTCCGCCGAACTGGAAGCAGGCCATGTCCGTGGTTTTGGCGCTCTATCCCACCGTCATGGTGCTGAACCTGACCGTGGGTTTCGAGCTGGACCACCTCGGCATTCCGGGATACGTGGGCCTGTTCATCGGCAACGTGCTCAGCGTCAGCGCACTGACGTGGCTGCTGATGCCCCTGGTGAACAAGACTCTGGCGTTCTGGCTCGTGCCCGGCCGCGCACGCAGCTTGCGCGTCCATGTGGCGGGTGCCGCGGCAGTGGTGATCTGTTATCTCCTGTTCATTGCGATCTTCGGCCTGATAACCCGCTGACCCCGACCCGACCCCGCCCCCTGCCGCGACCGGCCCACCGAGGAGGAGGTCATGATGCCCGGGCGTTCTCCCGCAGCACGCTTCGAAGGGGCCCTGCTCCGGCGGGGCGACCCCGCGTACGACACCGCCAGGGCCGCCGCGGTGTGGAACGGGCTCAAGCCGGAGCGCTTCCCTGAGGCCATCGTGCAGGCGGCCTCCGAGCAGGACGTTCCGGAGGCCCTCTCCTATGCGCGCTCCGAGGGTTTCCGCGTCTCGACGCGTTCCGGTGGACACAACTGGTCCGGCTCCCAGCTCCGCGACGGGAGCCTGCTCATCGACCTCTCCGGGCTCCGGCAGTGCAGCATCGACCCTGGGTCGATGACGGCCACCGCGGGGCCCGCCGCCACCGGAGGGGACCTGGTCCAGGCACTGGCCCCGCACGACCTCGCCTTTCCCGTGGGCCACTGCCCCTCCGTCGCGGTCGGTGGATTCCTGCTCAGTGGTGGACTCGGGTGGAACTCCCGCATGTGGGGACCGTCATGCGCCGACGTCCTGGAGATCCGGGCCGTCACCGCCGACGGCCGGACGGTCACGTGCAGCGAGACCGAGAACGCCGACCTCTTCTGGGCCGCCCGCGGCGCGGGGCCCGGCTTCTTCGCCGTCGTCACCCGTTTCCGGCTCCGCCTGCACCCCCACCCGGCGGCCATCGTGACCACGAGCCTCACCTTCCCGCTGACTGCGACCGGCCCCGTGGCAGCCTGGGCGGAAGGGGTCGCACGCGAACTCCCGGCCAACATCGAGACGGCTCTGGTCCTCACGGCTTCCGGCGAACCGACCGCCACCGACCCGCCCGGTCCGCGGATCCTGGTCGGCATGACCGCGTTCGCCAGGACGCACGAAGAGGCACTCGCCGCTCTCTCGCCGGCAGAGTCCTGTCCCCTCGCCGACAGCGCCGTCGCCCTCCAGGCACCCGAGCCGACCTCGTTCGCCCGCCTGCACCGGGGCGCCGACGCGGTATGGCCCTCGGCGCACCGGTACGCGGCGGACACGCTCTGGTCAGAGGAGACCTACGAGACGCAGCTGAACCGTATGGCCGCCGCGATAGCCCGCGCCCCCTCCGGCAGGTCTCTCGTCCTCGCGCCGGTACTGCCCGTCTCCGAAGACCCGGCACTGCTCCGGAACATGGCCTTCTCCCCGCTCGGCGCGTCCTACCTCGTGTGCTACGCGATCTGGGACGCCCCCGCCGCCGACGGGACCAACGCGCAGTGGCTGCGGGATGCCATGACCTCGGCCGATCCGTCGGGCCACGGCGGACACTACATCGCCGAAACGGACCTGGAAGCAGACGCCTCCCGGGCCCGCCGCTCGTACGCACCCGCCGACTGGGACCGCCTGCAGGAACTCAAGGCCGCATGGGACCCGGAGAATGTCTTCCACTCCTACCTGGCGCCGTGACCTTCGAATAACTTGCCTTTCCCGGAGAAAGTGCCGGCAGGCCGGCCTCGACGCCTGGGTCGCCGAGAAGCTGGCATTCGATGTCGGCCCAGAGGCTCCTGTGTTGGTGAGTGAAGTGCAGTGCCTGAGGTTCGCGCAGGCGCACTCGCCCCCCCCCCGCTCACCCCGGACGAACCTCGAACCTGCGCTGTCGCCATCCGCCGGTCGGCAGGTTCTCGAGGCCGGGAGCCGTGCCGGTATCCTGGATTCCTTTTGCTGGGAGGCAGTGGGCAGATGGAATTCCGGTTGCTCGGAGCGGTGTCAGTCGTCACCGAGGCCGGCGGTCTGCCGCTCGGCCCCGTCAAACGACGCAGCCTGCTGGCCGCCCTGCTGTTGCGCCCCGATTCCCCGGTGCTGGTCGATCACCTGACGGCCGCTCTGTGGGAACAGGAGCCGCCGGCGCGCGCCCGCAGTGTCATCCAGGGGCATGTGTCGCGGCTGCGGGCCTTGTTGGTCAGCGTCGACGCCGGGGCATACGGCGTCGAGCTGATCACCCAGGGCACTGCGTACGTCCTGCGCATGCCGAAAGAGCGGGTGGACGCGCACCGCTTCAGGGCTCTGGTGGCTCTGGCCCGTGAGCAGCGCGGCCCGGCCGAGGCTGTGACGATGTACCGGGAGGCGTTGTCGCTGTGGCGGGGGCCCGCGCTGGCCGACGTCTGTCCGAGCCCACCGCTGCAGGCCGCCGCGCAGGCGCTGGAGGAGCTCCGGCTGGCCTCGGTGGAGCAGCTGGCCGCGAGCTACGCGCAGTTGGGCGAGCACGGCCGGGCCGCCTCCGTGCTGCGCGCCGAGGCGGTTGCCCACCCGCTGCGTGAATCGCTGTCCGCTGCTCTCGTGACGGCGCTTCATAGGGCGGGCCGCCGACCGGAGGCGCTCGACTGGTTCCACCACACCCGGCGCCTGCTCGCCGACGAACTGGGGATCGGCCCGGGCCGTGAGCTGGCGGACGCCTACGCGACGGCCCTGTGCGAGGAGGCCGACGACGCGGCGATCGAGGCAGAGGCCACGTCCCGGGCTGCCACGGTGCACGCCGCGGCTCTCCCGCCCCTAGCTCCGGCCACCTTCCACAGTGGCGGGGCCGACCTGCTGCCGCGGGCGCCGCGTGGCTTCCACGGGCGGGCGCGGGAGCTTGCCGTCCTGTCCCGGGCCGCCGCGGGCGAGGCGCCCGTCTGTCTGGTCACCGGGCCCGCAGGGGTCGGGAAGACCGCGCTGGTGGTGCAGTGGGCCCACCGCAATCGCGCCGGGTTTCACGGCGGCCTGCTCTACGCCGACCTGCGTGGCTTCGGCGATACAGGCGAGGCGACCCCCGCCGAGGTACTGCGCGAGTTCCTGCTGGCTCTGGATGTCGCGCCGTGCCGGATGCCGGAGTCTGTGAACGGCGCGGCCGCGCTGTTCCGGTCGCTCGCCGCCGACCGGGAGCTCCTCGTCGTACTGGACAACGCGCGCGACTCCGAGCAGGTCAGACCGCTCCTGCCGGGCGGTCCCCGCTGCGTCACCGTCGTGACCAGCCGGTACCGGCTGCCGGGGCTGATCGTCACCGACGCCGCCCGTCCCGTTCCCGTGGACGTACTCACCCCGGAGGACGGCACGGCACTTCTCGCCGGTGTGCTCGGCACGGAACGGGTGCTCGCGGACCCGGTGGCCGCGCGACGGCTTGCCGAGCTGTGCGGCGGGCTGCCCCTCGCACTGCGGGTGGCGGCCGCCAGGCTGGCTGACCGGCCGGACTGGGCATTGAGCGCGATGAACGCCGAAATGCTTGATTCGACCCGCAGGCTGAGCCTGCTGGACGTCGAGGACACCGGCATACGCGCGGCCCTGCGACTGACCGTGCGGCAGCTCCCCGAGCACGTCGCCCGCCACTTCGCCTGTCTCGGCCGCCACCCCGGTACGCACTTCGACCGGTACGCGACGGCAGCCCTGACACAAACGGACCCGGCCACCGCAGAAACCACGCTGGAACGACTGGTCGCTTCGCACCTCGTCACGGAAACCGCGCCGGGACGCTGGACACTGCACGATCTCGTACGGCTCTACGCGCGTGGCCTGGACGCCCGGCCCGATGCCCTCACCCGTGTGCTCGACCACTACATCGCCACCGCCCTCGCGGCGGCGACCGTGGCCGAACCCGGCAACGAGACGTGCGTCCCGCTGCCCCCGGACTTCCTCGCGCCCACGGCCGTGAGGACGTTCACGGACCGGGACGACGCCATGGCCTGGTACGCGGCCGAGCGGGACGACCTCGTACTGGCGGCGGCCGCCGCGCGTACGGCCGGACTGCACAGCAGGACCTGGCGGATCGTCATGCTGCTGTGGCCGCTCATGACGCGGTGGGTTCTGGACGACTGGCCCCCGCTCCTGGAGACCGCGCTTGAGGCGGTACGGGCCGATGCCGATCCGGCCGCCGAGTCGCGGGTGCGGGCCCTGCTCGGCTGGGTACTGACCGAGCACGGGCGCAGCGACGAGGCGCTGACGTGTGTGGAGCCCGCCCCCGCGCTCTCCGCCCGGGCAGGCGACCTGCGCGGCGAGGCGACCGCCCTGGTCGTCCTGTCCTGGGCGCAGGCCGTGCTGGGACACCCGGACGAGGCCGCGGAAGGATGTGCACGGGCGGTGGAACTGGCCCGCAAGGCCGACGAACGGTACATCGAACGACTGGCTCTGTACCACCTCGCCCGGTACCGGCTGGACACCAGGCAATGGCAGGCGGCTCTCGACACCGCGACCGAGGCCCTCGCCTTCGAAAACCTCCCCGGCGTCGTGATCGGGTCCCGGGTGCTGCTGCTCACGGCGGCGGGAGAAGCACTGCTGGGGCTCGGGGACGAGCCCGAGGGCATCCGGCGGCTCGGCTCGGCGGTGCGGGAGGCGGAGACCACCGGTTACGACGACGGGGCGGTACGGGCGCTCACCGTACTGCTGCGGGTATCGCCGGACGAGGAACTCCAGGCACGGTACGACGCGGCGGTCGCGCGGCTCACGACGCGGACGTGAGCCGCCGGCCCAGGAACGCCTCCGCCCTCGGACGCCTGCCGGCGCGGCTGGACGGGGACACGGCCGACGATGCGGTGGGCGTCCGGCCGGCCCGCCGCGCCACCGGCCCGGTCGACGAGAACGTCAGCGGGACGTCAGTGGGACGTCAGCGCCAAGGCGGCAGAACGTTAGCGGCGGTCCCTAAGCTCAGGAATGCCTGCAGGTCAGGCGCGGCTTTGCCGGAGAGAACCAGGCGTTTGCCGCACGCTCACCCCCCAAGGGAATTCCCATGCGCACGTTTCACACCCGCACCGCCACCGTCCTCACCGCCACGGCCACCGCCGTGCTCGCTCTGACCCTCACCGCCTGCGGCGAGGACGGTTCCGGCAGAAAGTCCGCCGGACCGGCGGTCGGCACCCTCGCATCAGCGCCCTCGTCGGCGCAGTCCGCGAAGGGCACCGCCAACGGGGAGAACGCCGACAGCGCACGGGGCACCGGGGCCGCGAAGGCCCCCACCGGACAGGCGGCCGCGAGCACGCCCGTCTGCACCACCAAGAACGTCTCCATCAGCGCCGCCTACCAGGACGGGCCGCCTTACACCCACATCGTCCTGACGGCGAAGAACACCTCGGGCCACAGCTGCAAGCTGAACGGCTTCCCGGAGATCCAGTTCCTCGAAAGCCACCGGGAGAACGTGCCGCCGGTCGCCAAGAGCAAGCCTGCCACGCCCGTCGTGCTCACCGCCGGTGCCCCCGCCTACGCCGTGGTGAAGGTGTCGGACGGCGGGCGCACGGAGAACACCGAGCCCGTGACGGCCTTCTCCGTCACGCTCCAGGGTGGCGGCGGCATGGCCGCCGTGAAGGCTCCGGGCGGCGGCATCGCCGTCGACCCGGCGAAGTGGGCGACCGGCTACTGGACGAGCGAGCTGCGCAACGGCGCCGACGACTTCTGAGCCGTCAGTCCCGCTCGCCCGCTCCCACCGGCATCAGCACCAGCACCAAAGGCAGCCAGGCGCGTACCTTCCATCGACCGGCTGCGGAGCCCGGACCGGGGAGACGACGTCGCGTGGACGGAGTCGCCCCATGTACACACCGTTTCCTGTCGGCGAGATGATCGTCCGCCGCGAGATCCTCGACGGCCGGGAGTGGATGAGCTACCCGGTGCGGGTGGCCGCCGATGACGGCCACACCCTGGCCGTCTATCTGGCCAAGAACACCCCGCTCACGTTCGGGACCGGCGACTTTCGCTGGGGGCCGCACCCCTGGAGCGCGTTCGAGCACGTCTGGCAGTCCGACGGCGTGCTGCAGCTGCAGCGCCCCGGGGACGGCTATGCGGTGTGGGCACGCTGGGACGGGCCCCGATTCGATGGCTGGTACGTCAATTTCCAGGAGCCCATGCGCCGCACGCCGAGCGGATTCGACACCCTGGACCAGGAGTTGGACATGTGGATCCCCGGTGACGGGTCACCGTACCGGTGGAAGGACGTAGACGACTTCGAGGAGCGGGTGAGCTCCGGCGGCTTCACCGCGGAAGAGGCGGCGTCCGTGCGGACGGCCGCCGCCGAGGTCGCCGACCTCGTGGAGCGAGGGGCTGGTTGGTGGGAGGAGTGGCGCGAGTGGCGGGCGCCGGTCTCTTGGGAGGGTCCGGCGCCCGTCGCGCCGACGACGCTTCAACCCCACTGAAAATCAACAAAGGCGGGTGCTCGGGGACGAACCTCCGGCGACCCCTGCCTCCACCCGTGCCCCGGCACGGGTCCGAAAAGGATTGACATGGTAAACGAAGTTATTGTCGCGACGCTTTCCCGCCTCTGGGAAGAGGCCCTCGGTGAGCCCGTCACCGACATCGACGCCGACTTCTTCGAGCTCGGCGGTGATTCACTGCTGGCCTTGACGATCGCCACCCGCGCGATTGACGCGGGCATCCCCATGCCGCGTTCCGGAGTTCTCCGCCGGAGCACCATCCGAGAGCTCGCCGAAGCGGTCGAGAACCCGGCGCTTTTCGAACACATCTGATCACGACCATTGCCGTCATGTACGGCATCAGGGGACCACGTCCGTCCCGGCCTCACGCGCGGCAGACAGCGTTCTCCATAGCGCGGCCGCGGTCCGGGCGCTGCCCGGAATCAACCATGACCGCGTTGACGGAACGCGTGGTCGAACTGCTCAGCTTCGACTTCGAGGGGCAGCCCGTCACCCGTACTGCCGGTGAACTCTTCGCCGGCAGCTGACCCGAGGCCCTCCCGCCGTGAACGGGGACCCCCATGCCTAAAAGCCCCCTGTCCAAAAACCCTCTGTCCAAGACATCCGTCATCCCGCTCGGCATGCTGGGCGACCTGGTCCCCGGCCCCGGCGCGGCCCGCCGGATGGCCGTCCTGATGTTCGCGCAGTCGCTCGGTACCGGCCTCTTCCTCACCTCCAGCGCGGTCTTCTTCACCCGGACCGAGGGCTTCTCCACCGGCCAGCTGGCGTTCGCCATGTCGGTCGCCGGGCTCTGCGGCTTCCTCTGCTCGATGCCGGTCGGCCGGATCGCCGACCGACTGGGGCCCCGGATGCCGCTGGCCGTCGGCTACGCGCTGCTCGGACCGCTCTTCCTCGTCTATCCCTTCGTCGGCAACGTGGCCGAGTTCGCCGTGGTCGCAGCCCTCATCGGGATCTGTGAAACCGGTGGCGGACCACTGCGCGGCGCTTTGATCCACGCCCTGTTCGGCGCCGATGCGTCGAGGGTGCGCGCCCAGATGCGCAGCGTCTTCAACCTCGGCTTCACCGCCGGGGCGGCCATGGCGGGCCTGGCGCTGGCTTCCGGCAGCCGATCCGCGTTCGTCGCCGTCACGTCGGCGAACGCGGTGATGCAGCTGGGCTGCGCCGTCATCGCCGTCCGGCTGCGCCCGCCGAACGGAACGGAGCCGCCCCCCGCGCCGCCCGCCGAGCGCTCCTGGGCCGCGGTCAAGGACCGGCGCTTCCTGCTCGCGACCGGGCTCAGCGGTGTGCTGGAGCTCTACCTGCCGGTCCTCACCGTGGGCATGCCGCTGTGGATCGTCCACCGGACCGACGCGCCCGGATCCCTGACCGCCGCCCTGACCGCGCTGAACGCCGTCCTGGCGGTACTCCTCCAGGTCGCCGGGAGCAAGGGCTCCGACACCGTGCGCGGTTCCGGGCGGCTGCTCGTACGGGCCGGCGTGCTGTTGTCGGTCGCCTGCGCCCTGTTCGCGCTGTCCGGCAGCGGAGACGCACTCTGGTCCGTCCTCTTCCTGGTGCCCGCCCTGGTCGTCCTCACCCTGGGCGAACTGGCCCAGGCGGCCGGCAGCTGGGGCCTGGCCTTCGCGCTGCCGCCACCGGGCCGCATGGGCGAGTACCAGGGCGTGTTCGCTCTGGCCCGCGGCTTCCAGCAGTTCCTGGGCCCCGCTCTCGTGACGGTGCTCACCATGAGCCTCGGGCCCACCGGCTGGCTGACCCTGGCCGCGCTGTTCCTCGTCGCGGGTCTGGCCGCCGGCCGGGCCTTCGCCCGAGACACCCCCACCCCACCGGCCCCGGCGGCAGCCGCTGATGCCGCCACACCCAAGGAGTAACTCCGTGATCCGCAACACCTACCCGTCGTTCCGCCAGGTACTGGCCGACAACCCCCTCACCAAGGTCGCCGGCGCCCACTCCTCCCTGGGCGGCCTCATCGCCCAGCAGAGCGGCTTCCAGGCGGTGTGGGCGTCGAGCTTCGAGATCTCCGCGGCACGCTGCCTCCCCGACGCCAGCCTGCTGAGCATGACGGACTACCTGGAAGCCGCGGCCAACATCCAGAAGGCGCTCTCCGTGCCCGTCGTCGCCGACTGCGACACCGGGTTCGGCAACAGCATGAACGTCGCCTACATGGTGGGCGAGTACGAGAGCGCCGGCATCACCGCCGTGAGCATCGAAGACAAGATCTTCCCGAAGATGAACAGCTTCGCCGCCGCCGACCACACCCTGCTGGACGTGCGCGCCTTCGCCCACAAGATAGAGACGGCGAAGAAGGCGCAGAGCAGCGACGACTTCTTCGTCATCGCCCGTACGGAGGCGATGATCAGCGGTCTCGGCGTCGACGAGGCCCTCAAGCGGTGCGCCGCCTACGCCGACGCCGGCGCGGACGCGGTGCTCGTGCACTCGAAGCAGAAGACCAAGGACCAGGTCCTCGAGTTCCTCGGCCGCTGGGACGACCGGCTGCCCGTCGTCGTGGTACCCACCACCTACCCCGAGTGGCACGCGGACGACGCCCGGAAGGCCGGCGTCTCGGCCGTCATCTACGCGAACCAGGGGCTGCGCGCCACGATCACGTCGCTGCGCACCACCTTCACGTCGATCTACGAGACCGGCCACACGGCCCACCTCGAGGACAGCATCTCCGGGGTCAAGGACGTCTTCGAGCTTCAGCGGCTCGCGGAGTGGCAGCAGCTGGGCGTCTGACGGCCCGCCCCAGGGCTTGTGACGTGCCATCAGTCGTGAACCAGAAAGGGACATAGTGTTGTTGCAAGACGCGGCCACGGTGCGCCGCCGGGCGGCGCGCGCCAGGGCGCTCGCACTGACCACGGTCAGTACCGCCAGGACCGGCCACATCGGTGCGGACCTCTCCGCCATGGACATCCTGTGCAGTCTCTACTTCGGTGTGCTGCGCGGCGGCCCCGGCGACGCCGACCGGGACAGGTTCGTCCTCAGCAAGGCCCACGCCTCCGCGGCCATGTACAGCGTGCTGGCCCTCAAGGGGCTGATCCCGGAAGAGGAGCTGGCGACCTTCGGCGGCGCGGGCTCCCGCCTGAGCACCGTCGTCTCCACCCGGGTGCCGGGCATCGAGTTCAACACCGGCTCGCTCGGCCACGGCCTCTCCCTCGGCGTCGGCTCGGCGCTCGGGGCCCGGGTCCAGGGCTCCACGCGGCGCACCTTCGTCCTGACCGGTGACGGCGAGCTCCAGGAAGGCAGCAACTGGGAGGCCGCGATGCTGGCCGCCTCCCGGAACCTGGACAGCCTCGTCGTGATCGTCGACAGGAACCTCGCCCAGAAGGGCGCGAGCACCGAGGACATCAACGCCCTGGAGCCGCTGGACGAGAAGTGGCGCTCCTTCGGCTGGGAGGTGCGCACGCTCGACGGGCACGACGTCGACGCCCTCCTCGACGCGCTCCGTGCGGCGCCCCTCACCCCCGGTAAGCCGACCTGCCTCATCGCGGCGACGGTCAAGGGCAAGGGCGTCTCCTTCATGGAACGCAACCTCGAATGGCACAGCCGCCAGATCACGCCGGAACTCCTGCAGCAGGCGCTCCAGGAACTCGAGGAGGTCCCCCATGACTGACTGCGCCACCGCCTTCTCCGCCGAGCTGCTCCGGCTCGCGCGCAACGACGAGCGGATCTGCATCGTCAACAACGACTCCGCCGAGACCCACTCCGCGCTCGGCTTCCAGTCCGAGTTCCCCGAGCGGTTCGTCGACGTGGGCATCGCCGAGCAGAACCTCGTCGGCGTCTCGATCGGCCTGGCCAACAGCGGGCTGCGCCCGCTCGTCTACTCCGCGTCCTGCTTCATGGCCTCCCGGGCCCTGGAGCAGATCAAGAACGCCGCCTACACGGACGCCGACGTTATCTTCTGCGGTTTCGTCAGCGGGCTGGCCTACGGCGCGCTCGGCGGAACCCACCACGCGGTCGAGGACCTGGCATGGATGCGCGCCATCCCGCGTATGAAGGTGCTCTCCCCGGCGACGCCCCGGGACACGGTCGCCGCCCTCCACGAGGCGCTGGCCCATGACGGCCCGGTTTACATCAGGATCGTCAGCAAGCTCGACACCCCCGAGCTCTTCCCGGCCGGACACACCTTCTCCTACGGCGGCTCGGCGCAGCTCCGCTACGGCGGTGACGTCACCCTGATCGGCAGCGGCCTGCTCACCTCCCGGCTCGTGGAGGCGGCCCGCCTGCTGGCCGAGAACGGTGTGGACGCCCGCGTCCTGCACCTGGGGTCCATCGAGCCGATCGACGCCGACGCCATCGCCAGGGCGGCACGGGAGACGGGCCGCCTCGTGGTCGCCGAGGACCACGTGGTCAACGGCGGCCTGGGCGGCGCGGTCGCGGAGGTCGTGGTGCGCACGAACCCGGTGCCCGTCCTGCAGATCGGCATACCGCAGGTGTTCGCTCCCATCGGCCCGGCCGGCCATCTCTACGACCACTTCGGGCTGACCGCACCGAAGCTGGCACAACGGGTGGGGGAGTGGCTGCGATGACCGTGCGTGTGGCCGACTACGTCGCCTCCTACCTGTACGGCCTGGGTGTCCGTACGTGCTACAGCCTCTCCGGCACCGGTTCGATCCACCTCGACCAGGCCTTCGCCGTGCACGCCGACCTGGTGAACGTCTGCGCCCGGCACGAGACGGCGGCCACGCTGATGGCGACCGGTGCCGCCAAGCTCGACGGCAATCTGGGGGTGGCGCTGGTCACCAGCGGCCCCGGTGCGGTGAACGCGCTCGCGGGGCTGGTCGACGCCTACGCCGACGGGGTACCGGTCCTGGTGATCTCCGGCCAGGTCGAGACCCGGCACATCGACCCGGGGGCCCGGTCGTTCGGCGTGCAGGGCTTCGGCGTGGTGGGCAGCGCCCGGAGCCTGACCAAGTACGCGGCGCTGGTGGAGCGGCCCGCCGACATCAAGATGCACCTGGACCGGGCGGTCCGGGAGGCGCTCTCCGGGCGGCCGGGCCCGGTGTGGCTGGACATCCCGCTCGACGTGCAGGCGGCCGAGATCGACCCGGCGGCCCTGCGCGGGGCGCCTTCCGCCACCGCCGGACCGAGGGGCGCGGGCGCCCGGCAGGCCGCCCGGCAGATCATGGCCATGCTGCGTGCCGCCGACCGGCCGCTGGTCGTCGCCGGCCAGGGCATCCGGCAGGGCGCGGCCGAGGAGCAGTTCCGGACGCTCGTCGAGCGGCTGCGGCTTCCGGTCGTCGCCTCCCGGCTGGGCAATGACCTGCTGCCGTACGACTCGCCGCTCTGGTTCGGCCAGGGCGGTATCCGCGGGCGGCTCTACCCGGGCCTGATCATGGCTCAGGCGGATCTGGTCATCAGCCTGGGGTCGAGCCTGTCGATCGGCTTCGTCGGCGAGGACGCCGACGGCTTCGACCCGGAGGCGACCGTCGTCGTGGTGGACATCGACTCCTCCCAGCTGAAGAAGAAGGGAGTGCGCATCGACTTCCCGGTCTGCATGGACGTCCGGGACCTGCTCGACGCACTGCTCCTGGAGTCGGCGGAGACGGCGGGGCCGGTCACGAGCGAGAGCTGGCCGGCCGCTTGCGCCGCGCTGAAGGCGGCGCACCCCACGATCGCCGGCGGCGAGCCGCGGGAGCCCCTCAACTCGTACCGCTTCGTCGAGCGGCTGGACGCGCACACCGGCCCCGGCCACGTCTTCGTGGTCGACACCGGGAGCGCCTACTACGTGTCCGGACAGACCCTGGAGTTCTCGGCCTCGCAGCGGGAGATCACCTCGGCCGCGTTCCTCAACATGGGGGCCGCCGTGCCCATGGCCGTGGGCGCGGCCTTCACCAGGCCCGACGCTCAGGTGCTGGTCCTCGTGGGTGACGGGGCCATCGAGCTCAACATCCAGGAGCTGGCGACCATCAGCCAGTACGGCCTGGATATCAAGGTGTTCGTGCTGAACAACGGCGGGTACGCCTCCATCCGGGAGTCCCAGGAAGCCCTGTGCCCAGGCCCCGCCATCGAGGAGCCGGAACCGCTGAACTTCCGCGACGTGGCGAAGGCGTTCGGCCTGCCGTACCGCAAGCTGGAGCGGGCCGCCACGCTCGACGACGACCTCGCAGGGCTGCTCGCGCACCGGGGCCCCGAGCTCATCGAGGTGATGTGCGACCCGGAGCAGCAGCTCCTGCGCCCGCTGCGGGCGGACGGCGGCCTCCGCGCCCACGACGGTGCCTCGATCGTGCGGCCGGTGCCGGTGGGGGAGCTGAACCATGCGTGAGTCGATGCCGGCCTCCTGGAACCAGCGGCACCGGCTGGGCCAGACGCTGGAGGACGCCGGGGTGGGCGTCTTCAACCCCCACCACAGCACCCTCCCGCTGGAACTCACCGGGCCCGTGGACCTGGACGCCATGAACCGTGCCTGGCACGCCCTCCAGCGGCGCCACCCGGTCCTGCTGAGCGGCTTCGACCTGGATGCCATGGTGTGGCACATCGGACTGGCCGAGCCGGCGGACATTCAGCGGACGGCCACCGCCGGGAGTGAGGACGCCGATCTGGCGGCCCTGCGGTCGGCCTGTGCGGCCCCCTTCGACCTGGAGCGGGGCCCGGTGGCCCGGCTGCTGGTGACGGAGCGGGCGGACGGCCTGACCTACCTCGCCCTGGTCACCGAGCACCTGGTCAGCGATGGCTGGTCGCTCAACGTCCTGATGCGCGACCTGTCGGCGCTGTACGCCGCCGAGCGCGGCGGCACCCTTCACGAGCTGCCGCCCGTACAGACGTCCTTCCCCGACTTCGTCCGGCAGCAGAACCGGATGGCGGCCTCCCCGGAGGGGCAGCGGGCCGTGGACCGGCTGGCGGAAGCGCTGGCCGGGGTCGGGGCGATCCCGGCGATGCCGATCTCCGGCTTCACCGGGCGCTCGCCGGTCCGCTACGAGAACAAGGACGGGTTCAGCCGCCGGCTGCCGCTCGAACTGTGCCGGAGCCTGGGCACGGTGGCGAGGCCGCTGAGGATGACCGCCTTGAACCTCATGCACGCCGCGCTGCACCGCTCGCTGTTCACCCTGTCCGGCAGCGGGACGGTGGCCACCACGCTCTCGACCGCCAACCGGGAGCTGCCCGCTCTGCACCAGACCGTCGGCTGGCTGGCGAGCAAGGCCGTCCTGACCAGTGAGCCCGGCGGGCTGCCCGGGACGGCGGACTACCTGCGGCACTTCCGCCGCCGGATGCTGATCACCCTCGATGACGGTGACGTGCCCTGGCCGGTGCTGATCGACCGGATGGACCCGGCGGCCGTGGGACGGCAGTCCCGCGTCCCCTACGTCACCTTCAACGCCCGCCCCCTCGGCATGCGCAAGACGGTGGGCACCGTCGGCATGCCAGGTGTGGAGAGCCGGCCGCTGCCGGTCGCCGTGGGATGGCACGACGCCTCGATCGCGACCTTCTGGGACGAGGACGAGGACGGTGTGACGGCAACGATCAACTTCAAGACCGACTGGTACGCGCGAGCGGACGTCGAGGCCCTGTGGAACGGCATCGAGACGTCGCTGCGCGCCTGGGCCGCAGAAGCGGGCCACTGACCAGCGTGTTCCCTGTTTCCCGGAAAGGATCCCTCATGCAGATTTCCACCATGCGCGACTCCACGCTGATGACGGAGCGCGAGCGCGACTGGGCGCCGCTGACGGAGGAGCAGTTCGCGAGCTACGAGCAGAACGGCTACATCCACCTCAAGGGCGTCTTCGATCAGGACGAGGTGGCCCGAGGTCTCGCGGTCATCGACGAGGTGGTCGCCAAGGGCGCCCCGACCATCGAGAACCACGCGAGCTTCACCGACCGCAGCCACACCGTCCGCGTCCGCGACGCGGTCAGCCGGACCGACGGGATGGACTACTTCCTCGACCACCCCAAGATGGTCGGGCCGCTGATGTCGCTGCTGAACGGAAGCGTCCAGATCCTGGGCACCGAGATATTCGTCCGGTCCCTCCAGGAGGAGGCCCTGGAGTACTGGCACACCGACGGCGGCGAGTACCTGCAGCGGGTGCAGCTGGCCCCGGGCAGCCCCGGCCTCCAGGTCAAGGCCCAGGTCTTCTTCACCGATGTCACCGAGCCCGGCAGCGGCAACTTCCTGCTGATCCCCGGCAGCCACCGCAAGCTGCCCACCAGCAACAACGCCCTGTGCTACATGGAGGAGCTGGACGAGCCGCTGCGCCGCGGGGTGCTGCCCGACGACGCCGTCGAGGTCAAGGCAGAGCCCGGCGACGTGCTCCTCTTCCCGTACTCGCTCTGGCACGCCGTGGCACCCAACACCAAGCGCGAGCGGAAGACGTTCATCCTCCGCTACGGCCAGCTGTGGCACCGGCCGCACGACTACCACACCCAGCCCCGCGAAGTCCTGGACCGCATGGCGCCCCGACTGCGGCGCATGTTCGGCGACTTCGGCGACGACGCACACCCCACCGACTACTACAAGCCGGTCGACCAGGGCGACGTCATGGCCGCCGGAGGCACCTATGCACAGCGCTGAGCCACTGGCCGGAGCCCGCACCCTGACCGACCTGTTCGCCGGGTCGGTCCGGCTGCGGCCACAGGCCCCGGCCCTCACCGAGAACGGCCGTGACACCACCTACGCGGAGCTCGACAGGGCCTCGGACGACATCGCCGCGCTGCTCGCCGACGCCGGGGTGGGCCGTGGCGACCTGGTGGGCGTGCTCCTGGAGCGCTCCCACCGGATGCCCGGCTGGATCATCGGGATCCTCAAGGCCGGCGCGGCCTACGTGCCGCTCGACCCGACGTACCCCCGCGAGCGGTTGCACTACATGGTCGCCGACGCCCGGG
Organism: Streptomyces roseoverticillatus; assembly: GCF_000719265.1. Taxonomy (GTDB): domain Bacteria; phylum Actinomycetota; class Actinomycetes; order Streptomycetales; family Streptomycetaceae; genus Streptomyces; species Streptomyces roseoverticillatus. Next base: position 508,186 of record NZ_JOFL01000006.1, read on the forward strand.
TGAAGATCCTGGTCGGCGACCCGGAGCAGGCGGCCCTCTGCGGCCTGGACGGAGTCCGGGTTATCGACCCCGGCACACCGGCCCCCGCGGCCACGCCCGTCGGCACACCGGACCCGCAGGACCCCGCGTACGTGATCTACACCTCGGGGTCCACGGGCCGGCCCAAGGGCTGTGTCGTCACCCACGCCAACGTGCTGGCGCTCCTCGACGCCATGCTGCCGCTCTTCGACTTCGGACCGCGGGACCGCTGGTCGCTCTTCCACTCCTTCAGCTTCGACTTCTCCGTATGGGAGCTGTGGGGGCCCCTGGCCACCGGCGGTACCGCCGTGGTGGTCCCCGCCGCCGCGGCCCGCGCGACCGAGGACTTCCTGCGGCTGCTCGGGGCCGAAGGCGTCACGGTGCTCAACCAGGTGCCCTCCGTCTTCCGGTTCCTGGCCCGGGAGTACGCCGACTCCGGCGCGCCCGGCCTCGCCCTGCGCTATGTGATCTTCGGCGGTGAGAACGTCGACCTGGACGTCGTGAGGGCGTTCACGGAGGCCGCCGGGGAGCGGGCGCCGACGTTCGTGAACATGTACGGCGTCACGGAGACCACCGTGTTCACCACGGGCAGGACACTCACCCCCGAGGACCTCGCCGGGTCCGTGCGCTCGCCCATCGGCGTGCCCCTGCCCCATCTGTCGGTCGAACTCCGCGACGACGCGCTGGAAGCGGTGGCCGACGGCGAGGTAGGCGAGATGTGGGTGGCCGGCACCGGAGTGACGGCCGGCTATCTGCACCGGCCCGACCTCACCGCCGACCGCTTCCGGACGTCCGGCGGCCGGCGCTGGTACCGCACCGGCGACCTCGCCCGCCGCCTGCCGGACGGCGCCCTGGAATACCTGGGCCGCAACGACCAGCAGGTCAAGATCCGCGGTCATCGGGTCGAGCTCGCCGAGGTCGAGGAGGCGCTCCGGGCCGCCGCGGCCGTCCAGGACGCGGCCGCCGCCGTGACGCGCGACCCCGACGGCACCGCCATGCTCGTGGCCCTGGTGGTCGCCGCGGACGGCGACGCCTTCAGCGTCGCCGCGCTGCGCCGCCACGCCCGCGCCACCGTGCCCGCCCAGCTGGTGCCCAACCGCTTCGTGCGGGTCGACACCCTGCCGCTGACCCCGTCGGGCAAGCTGGACCGGCGCGCGGTCCAGGAGCTCGCCGACGCCACAAGCGCCCCGCGGCAGGCACCCGCCGGCCCGCGCACCCGGGTACTGGTCGTGGACCCCCTTCACGAGAGTGCCCTGGCGGAACTGCACCGCACCTACGACGTCCACGTCGAACTGCGCCCCTCCGCCGACCGCCTGCTGCGGCTGGTGGAGGACGCCGAGGTCATCGTGGTACGCAGCGGCGTGCGCATCGGCGCGGACGTCATCCGGGCGGCGCCCCGGCTGAAGGTCGTGGCCCGGGCGGGCTCCGGCGTCGACAACATCGACCTGGACGCCGCCGCGGCCGCCGGGGTGACGGTGTTCAACATCCCCGGCGTCTCCGCGCCCGCCGTCGCCGAACTGGCCCTGGGCCTCATGCTGTCGGCCGCCCGCCACATCGTGCTGGCCGACCGCCAGGTGCGGGCCGGGGTCTGGAACAAGGCCGCGCTCGCGGGTGCCGAACTCGGCGGGAAGACCCTGGGCCTGGTGGGCGTGGGCCGTATCGGTTCCCGCCTCGCCCGCCTCGCCCGGGGGCTGGACATGCGGGTCGTCGCCACCGTCGACCGGGACACCCCGCAGCGCCGCGCGGAGCTGGAGGACCAGGGCATCGAGCTGACCTCCCCGGAGCAACTGCTGGCCACCGCCGACGTGGTGTGCCTGGCGGTTCCGCTCACCGACCGCACCCACCACCTCATCGACGACGAGGCGCTGCGGGCCATGAAGCGTTCGGCGCTGCTGGTCAACATCTCCCGGGGACCCGTGGTCGACGAGGAGGCCCTCTACCGGGCGCTCACCGACGGAGAGATCGCGGGCGCCGCACTCGACGTCGTGGCCGAGGAGGGCAACCCGGGCCGCCTCGCCGAGCTGGACAACGTCGTGATCACCCCGCACATCGGGGCGATGTCGGCGGACTCCCAGGAGCGGATCGGCCGGATTCTCCTCGACTCGCTGCGCGAGGCGCTCGCCGGACGGAAGGTCGCCACCGCATGCCGATGAACAGCGCCGTGCTCACCGAGTACGGGCGGATCGAATACCGCAGCGGCCCGGTGCCCACCCCCGAGGGGGAGGAGCTCCTGGTCCGCGTGCTCGCCACCGGCGTGTGCGGGTCGGACCTCGCCACCTACCGAGGCGCCCACCCGTACAAGACCGCACCGGTGGTCCTCGGCCACGAGCTGTGCGGTGTCGTGGAGCGGGCGGCGGGCGGCTTCGCCGTCGGCGACCTGGTCTGCGCGGCGGCCTACGCGCACTGCGAGAGCTGCGACCGGTGCGCCGAGGGGCTGACCAACCTCTGCCGGAACAAGCGGAATCTGTGCCACCAGGGATGGGAGGGCTCGTTCGCGGAATACCTGACGCTCCGGCCGAACATGGCCTTCGTCCTGCCCGCCGGGCTCGACCCGGAGCTCGGCGCCCTCGTCGAGCCGCTCTCCATCGGCCTGCACGCCATCCGGCTCGCCGGGCCGGCGGAGAAGCGCACGATGCGTGTCATCGGCTCCGGCAACATCGGGCTGGCCTGCCTGACAGCGGCCCGCCGGCTCGGCTTCGGCCGGATCACCTGCACCGATGTCGGACCGGAGAAGGGAGCCCGGGCCCTGGCGCTCGGCGCGGACGAGTACCTCTCCGCGCCCGGCGCCGGAACCACGGAGACGGACGTCGTCGTCGTGGCGTCGAGCCACCCGGGCGCGCTCGACGAGGCCGTCGGCGCCGTGCGCGCCGGCGGAACCGTGATCGTGGTCAGCTTCTTCGACGGCTCCGTGCCCCTGGCGGCCAATGCCGTCGTCGGCAGGGAAGTGACCGTCATCGGCTCCTCGCTGTCGACCGCCGAGGACTTCCGCACGGTGATCTCCTGGCTCGCCGCCGGTGAGATCGACCCCCGGCCCATGGTCACGCACCGATTCGCCTTGGCCGACGCGGCGGCGGCCATGGCCTTGATGGCCGAGGGCAGGACCACCACAGGCAAGATCATCCTTACTCCGCGAGGTGACGCATGACCCTCCGCACCGGCATCGTGGGAGGCACCGGCTACGCGGGCGGCGAGCTCGCCCGGCTGCTGCTCAACCACCCGGCAGTCGCTTCCATCACGCCCACGGCCCGGGGCGGCGAGGAGTTCGACCGTGTCCACCCCAACCTGCTCGGCTGCGGGCTGAGCTTCGTGGCGGTGGACGAACTCCGGCGCCGGGCCGGCGATCTCGACGTGGTGTTCTTCTGCACCCCGTCCGGCGAAGCGATGCGCTCGGCGTCCTTCTTCCTGGACCACGGGGTGAAGGTCATCGACGTCAGCGCCGACTTCCGGTTCCGCGACCCGCAGCGGTACGCCGAGGTCTACGGCGCACCGCACGCTGCCCCGCAGCTGCTCGACGAGGCGGTCTACGGCGTGACCGAGCTCCACCGTGAGCACATCGCCCGCGCCCGCCTGGTGGCCAACCCCGGCTGCTACGCCATCACCACCGTGCTCGGGCTGGCCCCCCTGCTCCGCAGCGGCCTCGTGGACCTGGACCTGCCCCTCCACCTCGCGGCCGTCAACGGCACCACCGGAGCCGGGAACAAGCCCGTCACCGAGGTCATGCACGCCGAGGCGTTCGCCTCCATGCTGCCCTACAGCCTGGAGGGCCACCGCCACGCCCCGGAGCTGGAGACCCACCTCGCGCCGCTGGCCGGCCGGGAGCCGTGCGTCGACATGACCACGGCCCACGGCAACTTCGCCCGGGGCATCTACATCCAGGCGAGCCTGTCCGTGCGGCCCGAGAAGCGCGCGGGAACCGACCGGGCGGCACTGCTGGACCTCTACGAGCGCTACTACGCCGACGAGTTCTTCGTCCGCGTCAACACCGCGCCGAAGAAGGCCGGCCTCAACGCCAAGGAATACGGCGTGTACCCGAGCCTGACCGCCGTCACCGGTTCCAACTTCTGCCATATCGGCGTCGACTACGACGCGGCCCGGGGCTTCGTCAAGGTCATCGCCGTGACGGACAACCTCGTCAAGGGCGCGGCCGGATCGGCGATCCAGAACATGAACGTGATGGCCGGTCTGGACGAGCGGACCGGCCTGCACCACTACGGGCTGTGAAGACGATGAGACTGCTGAGCGAACACACCGTCCTGCCCGGGGAGCGGTGGGTCTACTCCGCCGGATGCAACGCCGGCCCCGCACTGACGGACACCGGCCGGATCGACACCGAACTCGACGACCTGCGCCGTCTCGCCGCAGCCGGCGCCCGGGTCGCGCTCCTCAGCCACCAGGGCAGCGCCAAGGACGGCACGGCCCGGCACCTGGAATACCTGGCCGACTACCTCGGCAAACGCCTTGGCCAAAAGGTCCGCTACTTCCCCGAGTGCGCCACGGACCCGGCCCGGCGCCGTGCGGCGGAGCTGCGCGACGGGGACATCGTCCTGTTCGGCAACGTCCGGTTGGACGCGCGTGAAGAAGACGGTGACCGGGAACTGGCCGCCGCGCTCGCCCGCCTGGGCGACCGGGTGGCGATCGGCGGATTCTCCAAGGCGCACCGGCGCCATGCCTCCAACGTCGGCATCCTCGGCTTCCTGCCGGGCTACGCGGCCGCGAGCCTCGTCCGCGAGACGGAGCTGCTGCGGCCGTGGCGGGCCGGCAGCGGTGCGGCGGCCGGTTCCGTGGCCGTGCTGGGCGGCGTCAAGCCGGAGAAGACGACGGTGGGGCTGGAGAGCCTCACCCGTACGTACGACCTCGTCATCCCCGGCGGCGCGGTGCTCAACACGATCCTGGCGGTGATCGGCTACGCCGTCGGGGACTCGGAGCTCGGCGCCGACCCGGAGCGCTGCGCCGCGGTGACGCGCGCCGTGCTCGCTCGCTCCAACCGGGCCCGGATCCACCTGCCCCGCACGGTCGTGATCGCCGGCCCCGCGGGCGCCACCCGTGCCGTCCCCGTCGAGAACGGTGTGCCCGACGGCTGGGCCGTCGTCGACTTCCACCTGGAGCAGTGGGCGGTGGACGCGGTCCGGCAGGCCGGCCGGGTCCTGGTGGCCGGCACCCCCGGCCGGCACACCGAGGGCAACCACCGGGCCGCGGCCGCGGTGCTGGGCGCCCGCGCGCCGGGCGACCCGGCGACGCTCCTGCTGGGCGGCGACACCGTCGCGGAGCTGCCCTGGGCCGGCCCCCGGTCCACCGGCGGCGGCTCCGCGCTGCACTACCTCGCCGACGGCACCTGCGCCGTCATCGAGGCGCTCGACGGCAACCGACACAAGGAGAGCAGTGAACATGCGGCTTGAGTTGCCGGTACCCACCCAGGTGGTCTTCGGCCGCGGCGCCCTGGACCGCGTCGGCGCGGCGGCGGCACCGTGGGGCGGCCACGCGCTGATCGTGTGCGGGCGCACCGCCATGCACCGGCACGGCTTCCTGGCCAGGGCGCAGGCATCGCTGCGCGCGGCGGGCCTGACGGTAACGGTCTTCGACAGGATCAGCGCCAACCCCCGGTCCGACGAGATAGACGAGGCCGTGGCCCTGGCCGGAGCCCGGTCCTGCGACGTCGTGGTCGGCCTCGGCGGCGGCAGCGCCATCGACGCGGCCAAGGCCGTGGCCGTGGCCGGCCCGTACGACACCGTGCGGGACATCATCGGCGAGACGCTCGCGGTGTCCCCGTCCGCGCTGCCCGTCGTCGCCGTGCCGACCACGGCCGGCAGCGGCTCGGAGGTGACCAAAGGCGCCATCGTCACCGACGTGATCCGGGGCTTCAAGTCCGGTATCCGCGGCGACGACGTCTTCCCCAAAGTCGCCGTCGTGGACCCCGACCTCACCGCGCCGCTACCGGTACCGATCGCCGTCGAGACCGCGTTCGACGCGCTCGCCCACGTCATCGAGGGCTATGTGGCGGCCCGCGCCACCGAGGAGAGCCGGGCCCACGCGCGGCGCGCGATCGTCCTGATCCGTGACCACCTGCCCCTGGTCGCCGCCGGGGACACCGGCCACGGAACCCGGGAGGCGATGGCCCTCGCCGCGCTCCTCGGCGGTGTCAACGTGGCCTGTGCCAGCACCTGCCTGCCGCACCGCCTCCAGCAGGCGATGGGCGCGGTCCGGCGGATCGAGGTGCCCCACGGCAGAGGCCTGGCCCTGCTCTACCCCGCCTGGCTGCGCGCGGCCCACCCCCACGCCACGGACGGCTTCGCCGACATCGCCGACGCCCTGGGCCACGACGACGTCCACCAGGCCGTCGCCGCCGTGCTGGACACGGCGGGGCTGGCGAGCGGGCTGACGGACTGGGGGTTCACCGCGCACGACATCGACGCCTTCGTCGACGGGATCAGCGGAAACCTCGACAACGACCCCACCCCTGCCGTCGACACCGACCTGATCCGGCACATCTACACGGATTCCCTCGGTACGCCCTGAACGCTCCGAAGGGCCGACGCATCAGTGCAGTGCCTGTCAGCTGCCCGGGCGCCGAGGTCCGGATCCGGGGCGAGGGCTCCGGATGGTGTCGTCGGGGATCGCGTCGGCGGGAACGTCGCAGATCAGGTAGGGGATGCGCCGTTCGCAGGGGCCGCAGGAGTGAGCCGTCCAGGAGCAGATCTCGCCCTGGCCGCGCCACGGCTCGCTGTCCTTCTTCGGGTCCTTCGGGACGTAGTCCCGGCCCTTGTAGTACTCCTCAGCGATGAGCACTTCGGCTACCGGTCCCCAGGGATCGGAGCGAGGGATTGCCTGGGAGAGTCCGAGCAGGAGTCTCATGGCCGCGCACGGACTGGTGACACCTTTTATCGATTCGGGGAAATTGACCCTGTCACCCCGGATGTTCTGCCAGTTCTTGCGGCCGTTGGGCACGGTGGGGTACACGAACTTCCAGCCGCTGACGTTCTTCAGGTGTTCGGCCGTAATCCATGGAGCGTCTTCGCGTCCGCTGCACGAGACGAGACGGTACTTACGTCCGCGTATGGTCGCCTGGATCACTCCGATCATGAACGCATTGGTCCTGATGCGCTCCGAAGTGTCCGTGCGGAGTGCCGTTTTTATCAGCCCGAGGACCCTTCTCAGCTCCTCGCTCTCGGTGATCTCCGGTACCCCATGACCCTTGTTTCGCAACTTTCCGCAGCGCGGGCAGGTACCTATCCTGCTGCCGCCGTGCAGAAGGTTGTTGGTGCGGTCCGGGGCCTTGGGCCTTCTGGGTTTCGTGTCGGGCATGCGCCTCGTCCTGGAATCGTCGACTGGTCCGGCAGGGTGGCACGGTACGCTCGCGCGGGACGGCGTCGGCTTTTTTCGGACGGCCGGAGCATGTCGCCATGAGCATGTTTTCAGACTGTCATGGCCGCGAGGAAGCGCAGGTCATGGCCGGTTCCCGCCGGGGTGCTGCTACAAGATGCGCGACATCACGACAAAACGGTCGGCAGGGGGCTGGCTCAATAATTGCCGACCATGATCCAGATGTTGCTACCGTCCCGCCGGATTTGTGTTTCGACACCCATGACGGCCCGTGCCCAGCGCGGCCAGAACGGTCGGGAGGGAATGCGTTGTGGCAATGACCGTCGGCGAGCTCAAGGAATGGCTCACCGGACTCGCCCCGAAGTCGGGGCTGACTCTTCCGGATGGCCTCCCCGAAGAGATGGGGGACCTCAAGTATGCTGTCAATCCCGACGCTCTTGAGAAGTGGTTCACCGTGGGCGCCGAGCTCACGGACATCGATGCGGATCCCGCGAATCTGAGGCTCAGCGGAACCATCTCAACGGATACCCCCAGGGTTTCGCTGTGGTTCTTCGCCGAGGTCGACAATCCTGGTGACGGGGACGAAGTCACCGGCGTTCAGATCGCTCTCTCCCTGAGCGGGAATTCTGTCCTCGGGGCGTTCGCCGACCTCGGTCTGCGGGACCTCATGCTGGTCTACGAGATCCGCATGCTCGACGGCGCGGCCGCCCGCAGGGTCTTCGCTCAGGCGGACATCGAGTTATCCGGCGAGGAAGCGCTCACCCTTACCTGCGCGCTCGATTTCGAAGCCGACCGCACGAGCTACGAGTTCATGATCGAGCCCGAGGACGGCAAGGAGTTTCACGTCGCCGATGCGTTCTTCGGGCTGTTCGGCGTCGCGCCGCCGCCCGTGCTCAAGGGCATCGGGCTCGAGCGCCTGGTGCTGGGGTACGACCGGGGCGAGAGCCCGGGGTTCCGGGTCGAGGCGGACGCCGCGTTCCCGTTGGGGGACGTCACCGCGGACTTCGGCGTCCGGGCCGCTCTGACCAAGCGGACGGGCGAGGGAGCGGTCGGCTACGACCAGCAGTACGAGGCCCACCTCTCGCTGACCCTGCCCGCCCCCGAGGGCACCGACCCCCGTGTCCTGACCTTCACCGTCGAGGACGCGCAGCACGCGGACTTCTCCGCCGGCTGCAAGGACACCAAGGGCGTCACCCTCGCCGACCTGGCCGCCCTGCTGGGCGTGACGGATGACACGGCCGCCGATGTCCTGGCCCGGCTGGGGAGCGTCGGCAAGCTCACCTTCGGCTACTCCGCTGCCCGCAAGGCCATCGTGCTCGCCGCCGAAGGCGACCAGGACAACGGCGGCGGCTCGCTGGCTGTGGTGTCGGATCAGCCGGTCGCCACCGAGGCGCGGGCCTGGGTGGTGCGCGTCGGCCTCGGGCTGAACGCCATGCTGTCCCAAGTGCCCTTGCTGCAGGGACAGACACCCGACGGGCAGGACGCCGGCCTACGCGGGCTGGGGGTGCTGATCGCCTCCCAGGACCTGGACGCCGACCGGGTCGGCGAGCTGAACAAGGCCCTGTCCGAGAGCGGCGGGACGCTGCCCGCCCTGCCCGTCGACGGGCAGGCACAGGGCCGGACCAAGGTCCTGGCCAAGGGCCTGGCCTTGCTCGTCGACCTGCAACTGCCGGGCCACTCCACGACCACCTCGCTCGTCGTGCGCGGCGGCGCGAGCACCAAGGCCCCTCCCGCACCCGCGCTCTCCCCCTCCCCGCAGTCGCCCCGGCTGATCCGCGAGGACGGCAGCCCCGTCGCCGCCGAGCCCGCCCCGGCCACCGGCCTGCCCCTGGTCGCCTGGGCCGACGTGCAGCGCTCCGTCGGTCCCCTGCGCCTGCGCCGGGTCGGCGCGGGCTTCGCGGGCGACACCGTCTGGGTGCTCTTCGACGCCTCCCTCGGCATGGCCGGGCTCGAACTCGGCGTCGAGGGGCTCGGCGTGGGCATTTCGCTCAAGACCGGAGATCTGCACGTCCGGCTCGACGGTCTCAGCGTCGCCTACTCCCGACCGCCGCTCGCGATCAAGGGCGCGCTGGTCAACCGGACCGACGACCCGGACTACGCCCCCCTGGTCGAGGGCGTGCTGGCCGTCTCCGCCGAGAAGTTCGGGCTGACCGCGCTCGGTGCGTACGCGCGTAAGGCGAAGAGCTCCGACGAGCCGTCGATGTTCCTGTTCGGCAAGCTGACCGGCGAGTTCGGCGGCCCGCCGCCGGTCCAGATCACCGAGATCATGGCCGGATTCGGCTTCAACACCGATCTGCGGCTCCCCGAGGGCGACGAGGTCCTGAAGTTCCCGTTCCTCAAGGACATGACCGCCCCCGAGCCGGACGCGGACGCCGACCCCATGACCGTCCTCGAGACGCTCATGGGCAGCGGCGCCGACGCCTGGGTGCGGCCGGCGACGGGGCAGATGTGGTTCGCGGCCGGGCTGGGCTTCAAGGTCTTCGAGTTCCTGGAGGGGCAGGCTCTGCTCGTCCTGGAGGTCGGCGACGACTTCGCCGTCGCCGTTCTGGGCACGGCGGAGGCGCGCTTCCCCAAGGACGTGGGCCTGAAGGCGTACGCGCGGGCGCGGCTGGGGATCTCCGCCAAGTACCGGGAGAGCGAACGCACCCTGAAGATCGCGGCGCAGCTCGCGCCGGGCTCGTTCCTCATCGACGAGGCGTGCGTCCTGACCGGCGGCTTCGCGCTGTACACGTGGTTCGACGACGCGCACGCGGGCGACTTCGTCCTCACGCTCGGCGGCTACCACCCCGACTTCCCCGTGCCGGCGCACTATCCGCAGGTGCCCAGGCTGGGCTTCAACTGGCCGGTCACCTCCGAGCTGACGATCAGCGGCGGTTCGTACTTCGCCCTCACCCCGGGCGCCGTCATGGCCGGTGGCGCGCTGGACGTGAACTACCGTTCCGGCGACCTGCACGCCTGGCTGAAGGCCGGTGCCAACATGCTCATCGAGTGGGCCCCGTTCCGCTTCGATGCCGGCATCGACGTGAGCATCGGGGTGAGCTTCGTCCTCGATCTGTGGCTGGTGCGCGAGACGATCAGCGTTGAGGTCGGCGCGTCACTGCGGCTGTGGGGGCCGCCGACGGCCGGCGAGGTCACGGTCCACCTGTGGTTCATCTCCTTCACCATCGCCTTCGGCGACGGCAGCGCGAAGGACGGCCGCGCGGCCACCTGGGCCGAGGTGATTCAGCAACTGCCGGCGGCGGACCCCGTCCGGCTGACGCCCATGGACGGCCTGTCCCCGGCACGCGCCAAGGACGCGCAGGGCAACGAGCTGTGGGTAGTGGGACCCGGCGCCTTCTCCTTCGCCGTCCGCACGGCCGTCCCCGTCTCCGAGCTGCGGCTCGGTGCGGGCAACGACCCTAAGACGGTCACCGGCCACAAGGTTGACATCCGGCCCCGGCGCGAGGACGGCAAGGGCCTGGACTCGGTCCTCACCGTCACCCTGGCCAAGGACAAGGGCCCGGACCAGCCCGATCTGGGCACCTGGCCGGTCACGGAGAACCGGGCGAGCCTGCCCGCCGCGCTGTGGGGCCCGTACGAGGGCGAGCTCTCGGCCGGCGCCAAGCAGCGGGTGGACGACCAGCTCATGGGCGTCGACCTGCGGTTGCCGCCGCCCGCCGAGGGCGACACACCGGGACCCGTCAAGGCCGGGGTGCTGGCGCACGACGACCGCAGGCCGGACGGGACGCTGCCCCTGCACCCGCCGGCGCGGGTCCGGCGGACCATCGCAGCCGAGCTGTTCACGGAAACGCCCCGTGACGTCGCCGACATGGGCGGTGCCACCCGCGCCACGACCGGGACGCTGATCGACCAGTCCCGCGACCGGCTGTTCGCGGCGATGGGCTACCTGGGCGTCAGCCCGGGCACCAACGGCAGGCTCACCGCCGGCGACACCCTGGTGGCGGGCGACGTCACGGCGAAGATCGCCGATACGGTCCCGGGCGAGCCGACCGTCAGCGAACGGCTGTACGTGCTGGGCGCCGGGCGGACCGTCACCCCGGTCGACGCCCAGGGGCTGACCGCGTACCCGGCCTTCACCCTGCAGCGCCAGGGTCCCACGCACCTGGCCGTCAGCCCCGACGGCAGCCGGCTGTGCGTGGTCGGTGCCGAGGAACGGGCCGACGCCTTCGACACCACGGCCGACCAGCCCGACAAGGCGGTCGCCCTGGACACGAGTTCCGTCTGGCTGGCGCAGAACGCGCGCGGGGCGTCGTTCTCGCCTGACAGCAAGTGGGCCTACGTCACCTACCCGCAACCGAACCAGATGGTGATCCTCGACCTGCGGGGCGACGTGCCCAAGAGGGTCCGCGAATACGGCACGGTGACGAAGGACTGGCAGCAGGCCATCCCCGCTGACGTGATCCCCGCCCTCCCGTGGGACGAGCAGCACCAGCTGGTGTACATCGCCCTCCCCGACAACGGCACCGTCGTTCGGGTCGACGTCTCGAACCTGGTGAACCCCACCGCGCGGGACTGGCTGCCCGCCGGCCCGTCCCCCACCCGCCTGGCCGCCGACCCCAACGGCCGCTGGCTCTACGCGCTCAACGCGGGCAGGTCCACCGTCACCGTCGTCGACGTCGCCTCCGCCACCCCCGGTGTGGTCACGACGCTGCGCACCGGCACCGACCCGAGTGCCCTGGCCGCGTCGTCCGACGGCACCCGGCTGTACGTGACGAGCGCCGTCACGGGCACGGTCTCGGTGTTCGACACCTCGGGTGACACGCCGGTGGAGGCGGGCGAGCCCGTGTGGGTCGGCCCGCAGCCCGTCGCGCTCGCCGTGTCCACCGCCGGTGACCGGCTCTACGTCGCCCTGGCGAAGGACCAGGAGCTCCGGGTCGTCGACGCGGCCGCGAACCCGCCCGCCCTGCTGCCCGGCACCGTCAAGCTCGACGGCGCCCCGCTGGCACTGGCCGTCACCCTCCCTGCCGCCGACAACTCACGAACCAAGGAAGGCGGTGCGGCGTGAGCCACCCCGAGCACCCTTCTGAGCCCGACCCCGCGCTGAACGTCGAGTTCCGCGACTCGCTCGTCCCGCGGATCACCGCGGGCGGCTACACCCTCACCGCTTACCAGACCCTGACCGGCGACCACGACCCGGTCTACCTGCCACCCGCCGACAAGCCGGTCACTCAGCACATCACGGTGCGGGCACCCCGCTTCGCCGTGGAGCCCGAGTGGGTGCACGGCGCCTACCCGCCGCCCGGCGCCACCGGCCTGTACGACGACGTGCTGCCCCATCTGACGCTCAGCCGGCCCACCCTGCCCTGGGAGCGGGAGGAGCACACCGACGGCGACGGGAAGCGGGTGCCCTGGCTCGCCCTCCTCGTCTTCGGCGAGGGCGAACTGCCCGGCGACCCGCACTGCCTCGGGCAGACCGACCAGAAGACCGTCGCCCAGCTGACCGGCCACGAGGGCGACGTCATACTGCCCGACTTCGACACGGCCACCGAGCCGATCGCGGACGACGAGACGAAGCGCGTCTGCCGTACCGTCCTCGTCCCCCGCGCCGTCTTCCATGCCGTCGCACCCACCCGGGACGAACTGCCCCTCCTGACCCACGTCCGCCACGTCAACCAGCAGCACCAGGGCGTGACCCTCACCGAGGACCGCATCCAGGTCGGCGACTACGCCGTCGTCACCGGCAACCGGCTGCCCGGCCCCGACGGCGGCCGCTACGTCGCCCACCTGGTGTCCCTGGAGGGCTGGCTGGACCGCCTGCCCGACGGGAGCGAGGACAAGGAGGCGTACACCGGCCCGGCCGAGCAGCTGCGGCTGATCTCCCTGTGGTCCTGGTCCTTCGAGACGCTCGCCGACCACGCCCCCGGCTTCGCCGCCCTGACCGAGCATTTCGTCGACACCGAGGGCAAGGACGGGACCGAGCTGCTGCTGCGCGTCCCCGTGACCGACCTGCCGTCGCCCAGCACTGAACAGCGGGAGGTCACCGAGCGGCTGCACGACGGATACCTGCCGGTCTCGTGCCGTACGGAGTCGGGGCGCGACACCTTCGCCTGGTACCGGGGGCCGTTCGTCGCGAGTCCCGTCACCCCGCAGCCCGCACAGGACCGGCGCCGCTGCGCGGCCGAGACCCTGATCCACCTGGAGCAGTACGGCGTCTTCGACGTCAGCCTGGCCACCGCCTTCACGGCGGGCCGGGGCGTGGCGCTCTCCGACCACCAGTTCGCCGCGGCCCTGCTGCGGCTGCGCGGCAAGGTGCGCACGGCGGCCGGGAAGGCCCTGACCCCCGCACCCGCCGGGGCCCGGGCGCGGGTCGGACAACTGGTGGCGGGCGGTCTCGTCGGCCACCTCCGCGAGCTCCACCAGCAGCCCGCCGCCTCCCTGGCCGCCCATGCGGCCCGTACGGCCACGGCCACGGCCACCACGCCGCGCCCAATGGTCACACCGGCGGCGGAGGCCACCAAGCTGCCCGCCCTCGCCGACATCACCGTCCAGCAACTGCGCACCGACGCCGATCTGCGCGCCCGGCTGGACGAGGCCGTCGGGGACATCACCGGCGGCAGCGGGAAGCCGGCCGGCCCGGACGAGGACTTCACCGCCGTGCGCGACTGGCTGCTGCGGCTGCGGAACCTCACGGGCGTACCGTTCGCCCACCTCGTGCCGGACGCCCGCATGCTCCCGGCGGAGAGCCTCCGCTTCTTCCACGTGGACGCCGACTGGACGACCACCCTGGTCGAAGGCGCCCTGAGCGTGGGTCTCGCCCACCGCTTCGACTTCACCGGCGACGACCTGCTCTTCGGCCCCCTGGGCGCGCTGCCGGAGCCCGCCGCCCCGGTCACGGGCCTGCTGCTGCGGTCCAAGCTGGTCAGCGGCTGGCCGGCGCTGGAGATCCGCCCGTACGCGAACCCCACCGAGACCGCCGGCGAAAGCCCGCTGCCCGTCCTGCGCCGGGAGGCGCCGGCCGAGGACGTGCTGCTCGTCCTCTTCGAGGGCGTACCGGGCCGGGTCGAGATCGCCGAACCCCAGCAGGGCGTCCACTTCGGCATCGACAAGCCCGACCACCACCGCCGCGGCGACGCGCCCCTGGACGAAGGCTTCATCCGGCTGCGGTCGGTCGCCCAAACAACCGGGCCCATCGGCCAGGAGATGAAGGACGCGCACTTCCCGAAGGACGGCGGGCTGCGGGACTACGTGCGCAAGCCGGGGGAGGGGAACCCCGACACCGTGCTGCGCACCGGCAAGCTCGCGAACGGGCTCGCCGGCGCACTGGGTCTGCAACCACCCCTGAGCCCCGCCCGGTTCGCCATCCAGATGATCAACGCCGCCCAGCGCCGCACCTTCACCACCGCACCCGTCACGACAGGAGACCACCGCAATGGCTGACCGCGACGACACACTCATCGTCCCGGTGACCGTGGACGCCCTGGTGGTCAATCAGACCTTGCGCCAGCGGGATGGGCAGGGCTTCCGCCGCTGGCAGCCGAACTTCAACCTGCTGCGCCACAACCTCACCCCCGAGCCGGACCCGTTCACCAACGATGACGCGTGGAACGCCCCGCAGGACGACCCCGGTCAGCGCGACGGCGTGTACGTGCGCTGGGAGCTGCCCGAGGCGCTGCGCCGGGGGGCGTCCCGCACACCGGGCGGCCGCACCGAATTCCCGCTCGTCCCCAACCGCTGGCTGGTGGTCCGGTACGTCAAGGACCGGCCCGAGCACCTGGCGGCCTGGGTGGTGGAGAGCGACTTCCTGCACCCCGAGGACGGCACCTCGCGCTTCGTGCACCCCTTCAAGCCGGGTGTCCGGGACGTCACGGTCACGCCGTACCGCTCCACGATCATCACGACGAAAGCCGGCCGGGCCCTCGACACCGGCCCGGACGGCACGGAGTGGCGCGAGCCGGCCGATGAGTCCCGCAAGGAGCTGTTCCTGACGGCGGTCGGCCCGGGTCTGATGACCTTCCACGCCTACCAGCCGTACCACGAGAACGTCTTCTCCTTCCACGATCTGCTGGAGGGCATCGACGAGGAGATCGTCGACTACCAGGTCATCGGCTGGTACTCGGACCCCGCGCGGGAGGAGCTGCGCCGCCTGCTCGCCGCGCCGGACGCGACCGTGAAGGGCGTGCTGGCCGGGCTCGGGTGGACGGTGGACGGACTGCCCCAGGGCTGGACACCCGGCAGCACGACCTACTGCGGCCGGGTCGCCGGCGTGGACTGGAAACGTGACGGCGACGCCCCCGACTCGGACCGCCCCGACAAGAACAAGAACAGCGTCACGATCGCCGTCGGCAGCAGCGCGGACGAGGCCCACGCGGCGCTGACGGCCCTTGCCCGCGCCACCCTGCCAGAAGGCTCCGGCAACGCCCTCGAGCACACCGACCACGCTCTGCTGCACGCGCTGGGCAGCGGCCTCACCGACACCCTGGACGGCCCGGACGGCCCGGTCCGTACCGCGCAGGAGCTGCACAAGGGCTGGTTCACCCAGGTGCCCGGCGGCCACGTCTGGCGGCTCGCCGACAGCACCGGCCAGGGCAACGCCTCCGGCGACCCGAAGTCGGTCACCTGGTCCGGGGCGGCCCCCGAACACGAGCAGTGGCTGGCGCGGCTCAACAGCCTCCAGCACGACTACGACAAGAAGGCACGCGAACTCTCCTACCTCCAGCAGCGCCTGTACGCGCTGTGGTGGATGCACGGCCTGCCCCTCATCCCGCGGCACTACACCCGCGAGCGGTTCCGCGCCGAGATCGACCCGGCCGGCGCGGACGGGCTCGCCGCCAAGGTGGCCGAGCGAAAGACGGAGCTGGCGGAACTGGAGACCGCCCTCACCGCGTACACGGCCGGGCGGCCCGACGGCTGTGAACTGCGCCGGGAGTCCCTGCCCCCGTTCTGGCAGGTGACCGACCCGTCGGTGGTGCTGTCCGGGACCAAGGACCACGCGGCACCGCACGCCGCGCTGTCGGGCAGCAAGGACGGGCTCCCGTGCCGGATGCCCGGGCAGATCACCGGGGGCGTCACCCCCGGCGGCGAGCTGCCCGCCCCCTTCGCCGCCCTCAAGGCCGGCGGACTGCCCCCCGTCGTACCCGCCCTGCTGGGCGAGTTCCTCCAGCTGCTCGACACGAAGGCGCTGCCGCAGTGGCGGCAGCCGTGGAAGCCCCTGCTGTACCAGTGGCAGGTCCGGCACTGGAACGTCCCCTACGGGGACTGGGAGTTCGACGGCACCCGCTACCACTGGCAGAGCGGCGAGATCGCCAAGGACAGCTACGTCGAGACGACCGGGCGGCGCTTCCTCGTACCCCTGCCCCAGCACAACCTCGGCGGCGCCCTCGAAGCCCACGGCGCCACCGCCGCCGCCGAGCAGGCCACGGACCTGGACCTGCTCTCGCAGAAGCTGGACGGCCTCACCGACAGACTCGCCTGCCGGGACAAGGCGCCCAACCTCAGCCCGCCCGGCGCGATCGGCGACCTCGTCGGCGACGTCCGCGGCCACCTGCCGCGCACGGGACAGGTCCCGGTGCCGTTCGAGGGCTGGCTGCCGTCCGGGTTCGCCCAGATCCGGGCCGGCCAGATTGCCATGGCCGCGCTGAGCGTCGTCGACGAGTTCGGCCAGACCCTGGACGTCCTGCTGCCCGGCGACCAGGACTACCTGCGCCCAGCCGTGGGTGACAGCTTGCTGCCCGGCGAGAAGCGTGCTGACCAGGAGCTGAAGGACCGCTTCGTCCAACTGCCGCCGCGTCTCCTCCAGCCCGCCCGGCTGCGCTTCGACTTCGTCGACGAGCGGCAGGACGACAAGCTCGTCGACCTCGAAGCCGGCACCACTCCGGTGTGCGCCTGGATTATCCCCAGCTACGTGGACCGCTCGCTGCTCTGCTACGCCCCCGACGGCACCCCGCTCGGCGAAGTGCGCCTGAAGCTGCGCGCGGACGCGGCCTCGCCCGACGGCGTCACCACCGTGCTCGGCTGGGACCCGCTGCCGGACTCGTCCGTCCGTACGCTCGACGACCTGGGCGCCGCGCGGCCGCAGCTGTACGCGTGCCTGCGAGAGCTCGTCGCCAAGGGCCCCGACGCCTTCGCGGACCTGCTGTCCACCGTTGACCGGTCGCTGACCGGCATCGACCCGGGCAACCCGTACGGCGACGAGGTGCTCGGCGCGCTCCTCGGCCGGCCCCTGGCCCTCGTCCGCGCCCGGCTCGGCTTCGAACTGGACGGGCCGCCCATCGCCGACCCCGGCTGGCAGTACGCGCTCGACTGGCGGACCCCGCTCGTGTGGGAGGAGGCCGGGACGACCGGGCAGCCCGTACCCCCGCAGATGGATCACTTGACCTACCGGTGGCCCGTACGGCTCGGCAACGCCGGGCAGCAGGGCGACGGCCTGATCGGCTACTTCACCGAGACCGACTACACGCAGTTCCACGCGGTGGCCACGCCGGACACCACCACGCCCACGGACTACGTGAGCGAGATCGGCGAGGCGAACTGGCCCCGCCTGGCGGCCGACTCCAAGCAGCACACGCACCTGACGCTGCTGCTCGACCCCCAGGCCGCCGTCCACGCGACGACCGACCTGCTGCCCGTCACCGACCTGCGCCTGCCGACCCGCTTCACGCGCAACGCGATGGCGGCCATGAAGCCCGCCCTGCGGCTCAGCCCCGTGCTGACCACGACGCGCAAGCTGCCGGCCGACCAGGCGCCCGCGCCCGCCCCGCTCGCCCTGCCGCACCCCACGTCCCCGCAGGGCACGTGGGACTGGGCCGAACTGACCGTCCCCGACGCGGCGGCCGGGGACACACCCGGCCCCCAGTGGGCCCACCGGTCCGTCGTCCAGATCGACCAGAAGGCCCGCCTGGACGAGGACGGCCCGGTTGTCCGCACCGGCTTCCTGCGTCTGACCAACCCCTTCGACGGCGGTGCCGCCCAGTGACCCCTTCCCCGAAAGGAACAGCACCTGTGAACGAGTCGGCCTTCGGCCAGCCGCTGCTGGACTACGCCATCATCACCGAGCCGTTCCCGCTGTACGCGGCGACCGACGGTGCCCCGCCGACCACGCTCCACATCGTCGTCTCCAACGGTGGCGCCGAATCCGTCTACTGCCGGGAGATCATCTTCTCCCTCCCGCACGGCGACCTCGCCCAGAGCCTGGTGGACGGCGACAAGGACGGCAAGGGCAGCGCCGACGGGTGGACCGTGGAGCAGCTCCAGCCGGGCGCGGTCTCCGCCCTGCCGGAGGGCGACTACGAGCACTTCCGCGCCACGCACCAGGACGAGAAGGCGGCGGTGGACCGCTCCGGCATCACCATCACGCTCAAGGACCTGCGCATCGGCAAGCAGCCGGGCACGGCCAGGGTCGAGATCCGCGAGACGGCCACGAAGGACTTGGGCAACTGGCCGCCCAGCGTGGGCTACACGACGTGCGCGATCACGAAGTTCCCGGCGCCGGCGCCTACGGCCCGGGATGTCTATGACTTCCACGCCGAGAAGCCCGAGGTCACCTCGGGCGGCGCCGTCCACCTCACCTGGCGCGGCCCGCGCACGCTCGACTACACCGTCTCGTACGGCTCGGGCGCCAAGGCGGCCGACGGACAGAAGGACACGGTCCGCGACCTGCAGTGGGACGGAACGGTCACTCGTGACACAACCTTCTACCTGACGTACGTCATCGCCGACGCCACGTACTGCCTGACGACGACGGTGACGGTGCCGGACCCGCAGCTGACGGCGCTGCATGTGGACGGTGACGCGACTGTCGGCGGTTCGACGACGCTCGGGGCGCTCACGGCGAAGGGCACGGTCACGGCGAAGGACACGCTGACCGTGGCGGGCGCGCTGACCGCGCAGGACGCCCTCTCCGCCGAGAAGGGCGTCAGTGCCGGCGGAAGCCTCACCTTCGGCAAGTGGGCGATCTTCAAGAACCAGTACGAGAACCTGAAGGTCCAGCACGACGGAACCGACATGTTCGACGTCCAGAGCAGCGACAAGCTGTTCACGGTCTACGGTCCGCTCCTGGCCTCCGACACCACGGACCTCGTCGGCCCGAGTCAGAGTTTCGACCTCACCTGGGGCTCCACGGTCCAGTTCACCGCTCCCACCTCCGGACTCCTCATCGGCGTCGTCAATTCGAATGGCGGGAGCAGGATCCCGAAGATCGAGATCTCGAGCGATGGGCACACGGCGTCGGCGAACGCGCGGCGTATCAACGACCCCGGCGCGAACGGGATCTCCAGCACCTCGCTCGCGATCCGCAAGGGCCACACGTGCACCATCTGGTTCGGTGACGAGGCCGGTTCCGACGGGGGCAAGGACTACAAGTACGCCCACGTCATATGGTGCCCGCTGGGGAAGGGCCCGATCACGCTCCAGCCGGCCTGATCACGGCGCGGAGGGTCCCGCCGTGTGCCCACGGCGGGACCCTCTGCGGTCTGCGGTCACGCTTCCCTGCGCCTCGATCCGGAACCGCAACCGGCAGATCACCGCATCCGTGCGCTGGAACAACTCCCACAGATTCTCGGGCACCATCCGCTTAACGAGCGAGGCTGCCACCACTCCAGACTGTCGCAAGATCACGCCAAACGAAATGGATTCTAAGATACCGAAATCTGCCGGTGCGGTAATTCAGGATTCAAGCGAGCCGGTCTTTTCCTGATCCATCGAACGCGGGTCCGATAATTAATCGGAGGGGGTCGATATCACTTCTGTGGAAGTGATTGACCCTGCTCACCGGGCACTGCTACCAACAAGGGGCACGAGCCCACCCCCCCCCCGCAGATGAGGAGCATCGGCATGCTGCGCATTGACGTCAGTATTTTCTCCGGCCGTCCCGACCCGTCCTGGATCATCACTGACGAGAGCGCGGCGAGCAGCCTGCTGTCGGATGTGGCCGATGCGGCGGAAGATGCGGTGGGGTTACCCGGGGCGGGGTTTGACGGCCTGGGATATCGCGAGGTCGTGGTCTCGGCTGTCAGCGACGACGAGCCCTGGCCCGAGGCCGTACCCCGCAGTTTCGCCCTGGGCACCCTGGGCGCCCGTGATCCC
This sequence comes from Streptomyces roseoverticillatus, assembly GCF_000719265.1. Classification (GTDB taxonomy): domain Bacteria; phylum Actinomycetota; class Actinomycetes; order Streptomycetales; family Streptomycetaceae; genus Streptomyces; species Streptomyces roseoverticillatus. The sequence continues at coordinate 528,541 of NZ_JOFL01000006.1, forward strand.
GGCCGCTCGGCCGAGCTGGCCCGCCGGGTCGTGGAAGGCATGACACGCCACGCGGACACGCAGCTGGCCGAGCACGAGCAGACGCCACTCGGTGATGACCTGCGCGACCTGGTGCTCGGCGAGATCGACGCCTTCGCGGCCGAGCCGCCGGCCTGGACCCGGTCCCCGGCGCTCCCCGCGCACCCCCTGCGCACGACCGCCCAGGAAGCCGGGCCGGCCGCCACCTGCTCCATCGAATTCGGCCAGTTCAACCCCGGCTTCTGGAACACCCCGCAAGTCCAGCCCCGCAACAACTGCTACAACTACGCGCGCAACCTCCGCACCGACACCTTCGCCCAGCCCGGCCGGGCGCACGGCGCCCAGGCCGGGACCATGGCCTGTCCGAACGTCACACAGGCCGCCCTCGCCGACGGGTTCGTCCGGCGCTTCCAGTGTCTGCCGGACAGCGAAAAACCCCGTTGGCTCACCGCGCTCGTTGTCTGGCCGGGTCGGGATTACCACTGGTACAGGTTCCACAGCGGAAATTTCTGGGGGCACAAGCCCGGCCAGACGCAGGCCCGGGACTACGACAACAGCGGTAACCGGATCACGAATCCGGAAACGTGCAACCGCGGGGGTTATCGTGATTTCTGCGGGTACTTCTACGCCGGACGCTCGGTCGTCATCAGGTGAAGGCGAGCCGGCCGGGCCGCACCGGCCGAATCCGAGCAGCCTGAGGAGAGCAAGCAGAACATGAAGAGAGACGACCGATGCTGGTGGAACTGGACCTGTTCAGCGGTCGCCCCAATCCTCGTTGGCGCCTCGATCCCGGGGATGCCGAGGAATTCCGCGCGCTGACGGCTGCTCTCCCGCCCGCGGGCCCGGTGGCCCGGCTCCCGTCTCCGGGGCTGGGCTACCGCGGCTTCACGGTCACGGACGCCGACCGCGTGATCCACGTCTTCGCCGGCCGGGTGACCGAGGGGACCACGTCCCGGACCGACCGGGACCGGTCCCTGGAGCACTGGCTGCTGACCCGGCTGCCCTCGTCGCTGCGCGACCTCCGCTCCTTGGTGGCCCAGGCGCTCGAGGACGGGCGGGACGACTGACGACCCCTGGCAGAGGAAGGCTGCGGCACGGAATCCGTTCCGCTGACTGTGCGTGTGCGACGCGTTTCTGAGAGGAGACGGTGTCGGTGTCGTCGTCCGGGGAAGCGGACGGGGTCAGGGCCCGGCACATCGGGCCCTGCGCCGGGCGGCCGGTCCGGAGTAGCCATACGATCTCCTCAAGAGGTGACCACGTCCACGTCCTCACCTCCAGGGTCCGTCCTACGCCCGCGGCGGGCGACGGCCGAACGGCCCCACCCGCACGATCCGGGCGTCGGCGACTGCCACTCCCCGGCCGAGGGATTCTCCGCTGGCCGTTCCGCCCCGACCGGATACACGCTGGAAGGTGGGAGGCGCGGGGACCGGACTCAGACCAGGCGATCCGGGTGATCGCGCGGAGGTGACCGATATGGAGCAAGCACCCATCACCGTCGGACTGGACGGTTCCCCGGAGAGCCTGGCGGCCGCGCACTGGGCGGCGGCCGAGGCCGATCGGCGTGGACTGGGACTGCGCCTTCTGCACGCGTGGATCCTCCTGGCCACCCAGCCCGCCGACGTCCCGCCCGGCAGGGACCAGAACTACTGGGCGAAGCGCATTGTGCGTGCGGCCGCGACCGCGGTCCACGACGGGTACCCCGGTCTTTCCGTCACCGAGGACCTGGTGGCCGAGGAGCCCGAGACCGCGCTGCTGCGGGCCGCCGAGGAGTCGACGATGGTCGTCCTGGGCTCCCGGGGGCTGGAACGCGTGGAAAGCTTCTTCCTGGGTGACGTCAGCCTGCAGGTCGCGGGCAGGGCCGAGCGGCCGGTGATCCTCGTGCGGACCGGAATGGGAGAAACGCAACGGCCGACCGCTGCCCACGAGGGAGGCGTCGTGGTCGGCCTCAGCTTGCACGGGCCCTGCGACAGCCTGCTGGACTTCGCCTTCGCCGCGGCGGGCGCACGGCAAGCGCCCTTGCGGATCATTCACGGCAGTCCCCTGCCGGTCCAGGCGTACGCGCCGTGGGGAGTCGATCCCGACGTGGCCAAGGAGATCAGGCAGGACGTCGAGGCGAAGCTCTCCCAGGCCGTGCGACCGTGGGCCGAAAAGCACCCTGACGTGACCGTGATCAGCACAGTCCGGCTGGGAAGCCCGGCTCGGGTGACCGTGGACGCGGCGAAGAACGCCGATCTTCTGGCGGTCGGCCGACGCAGGCATCACCCGGCGCTGACACCGCGCCTGGGCAACGTGGCCCAGGCCTGTATGCACCATGCTCCGTGCCCCGTCGCGGTCGTCCCGCACGACTGAGCCGAGGCAGCGCTTCGCCGGTCCGCGGCGCGTGAGGAGAGAGCCGGTCATGGCAGGTGACGGTGCCCCTGCCCGAGCAGGCCGAACGGGCCGCAGTCGTCACCGTCCACACGCGCGGAAAGAACCTCGGCCCCGGGGCCGGCCGGGGCGCCGTCGTCCGCGCCACCCCGCCGCGGACCGCCCGTGCTGAGCCTCAGGTGCTCCCTTCCCCGTTCCGGTCGGTGTGCCGTCGGTCCGGGCGCTCGCTCGCGGGGCTCCCGTACCCGCCTCCGCCCGGTGTCTCCACCACCAGGACGTCACCGGGCAGGACTTCGGCGGAATCGCAGCCCGACATCGGGGTGGTGGTGCCGTCGGCCCGCTCCACGCGGTTCGAGCCCAGGGCCCCGGGCAGACCGCCGGCCATGCCGTAGGGCGGGATCCTGCGATGGCCGGACAGGACGCTCACCGTCATCGGCTCGCGGAAGAGGATTCTGCGCACGGTGCCGTCGCCGCCGTGCCACCGGCCTTCGCCCCCGCTGCCGGGACGGACGGCGAACTCCTCGAGCAGGACGGGAAGGCGCCATTCCAGGACCTCGGGGTCGGTGAGCCGGGAGTTCGTCATGTGGGTCTGGATCGCCGAAGCCCCGTCGAACCCCCGGCCCGCGCCGGAGCCCGAGGCTACGGTCTCGTAGTACTGGTGCCGGTCGTTGCCGAAGGTGACGTTGTTCATGGTGCCGCTGCCCTCGGCCTGCGCGCCCAGTGCGGCGTAGAGGGCTCCGGTGATCGCCTGGGAGGTTTCGACGTTGCCGGCCACGATGGCCGCGGGGTATTCGGGCGCGAGCATCGATCCGGCGGGGACGACGATGCGCAGGGGCCTCAGGCAGCCGTCGTTGAGCGGGATGTCCTCATCGAGGAGTGTCCGGAGGACGTACATCACGGCCGCGTTCACCACGGCGGTGGGTGCGTTGAAGTTCGTCTCCAGCTGCGGCGACGAACCGGTGAAGTCGATCGTCATCGATCGCCGCCCACGGTCCACCGTGACCCGTACGGAGATGATCGCGCCGGAATCCATCTCGTAGCGGTACGCGCCGTCGGTGAGGGAGACGACCGCCCGGCGGACGGATTCCTCGGCGTTGTTCCGAACGTGCCGCATGTATGCCTGCACGACGTCCAGCCCGAAGTGGCCGATCATCCTGCCGACTTCCTCGACGCCCTTGCGGTTGGCGGCGATCTGGGCGCGCAGGTCGGCGAGGTTGGCGTCCGGGTTGCGGGAGGGGTAGGGCGCCTCGGTCAGGAGCCGCAGGGTTTCGGCTTCCCGGAGTCTGCCGTTCTCGACGAGCAGCCAGTTGTCGAAGAGCACCCCTTCCTCGTGAATGTCATGGCTGTTGGCCGGCATGGATCCGGGCGTCAGCCCGCCGATCTCCGCGTGGTGCCCGCGGGAGGCCACGAAGAACAGGATCTCCGTGCCGGGGGGTCCGCCGCCTCGTTCGTCGAAGACAGGAGTGACCACGGTGATGTCGGGGAGGTGTGTTCCGCCGTGGTAAGGATCGTTGACCGCGTAGGCCTCACCCGGCCGCATGGTTCCCGACCGGCGGCGAATCACCTCTCTGACGGCGGTTCCCATCGAGCCGAGGTGTACGGGGATGTGCGGTGCGTTGGCGACGAGATCGCCGTCGGGAGCGAACAACGCGCAGGAGAAGTCCAGCCGTTCCTTGATGTTGACGGACTGTGCCGTGGACTCCAGCCGTGCCCCCATCTGCTCGGCGATCGAGACGAAGAGGTTGTTGAAGATCTCCAGCATCACCGGGTCGGCCTCGGTTTCCACGCCGGCCTGTGCGGGCGGAGCCACGCGTTCGACGAGCAAGTGCCCCGTGGCCGTCGGGGACGCCTGCCAGCCGGGGTCCACGACCGTGGTCGCGTTCGCCTCGGTGATGACGGCGGGGCCCGCCACGACGGTCCCCGGGCGCAGGTGTTCACGCTCTCGCAGGGGGACGTCGTGCCATGCCCCGTCCGTGCAGAGGGGGACGGTGCCCGTGACCGCGGCCGGCCCGTCGCCGGCCGCCGGACCGGCTTCGGCGATGAGGTTGAGGTCGGGCTGCCGGGTGAGCCCTGTCGCTTCGACCGAGAGGGCTTCGACGATGACGGGGCGGTCCAGGAGGAACGAGTACATCGCCCGGTGACGTGTTTCGAACTCCTCGGTCATGGCGGAGGGATCGGACAGCGTCACCTGCACGGCCGTGTCGGTGCCGTCGTAGCGCAACCGCGCGCGCCGAGCCGCCCGGATGCGCTCGGCGGGGACGTCCTCGTCGTGGAGGACAGTGCGGGCCGCCGCCTCCAGTTCGTCGGCCAGGTCACGGATCCGCTGCATGCTCGCGTCCTCGAGAGGCAGTTCCACGGATCGTTCACGCATGGTGGTGGTGTCGGCGAGACCGATGCCCAGTGCGGAGAGCACACCGGCCATGGGCGGTACGAGGACGGTGCGGATGCCGAGGGAGTCGGCGACGGCGCAGGCGTGCTGGCCACCGGCTCCTCCGAAGGTGGTGAGGGCGTACTCGGTGATGTCGTGGCCCTTCTGCACGGAGATCCGTTTGACGGCCGCCGCCACGTTCGCCACCGCCACCCGCAGGAAGCCTTCGGCTACCTGCTCGGGCGTGCGCCGGTCGCCGGTGCGCGCGCGGATCTCCTCCGCCAGGCCGGTGAACCGGAGCCGTACGACGTCGCGGTCCAGGGGCCGGTCGCCGTCCGGCCCGAAGACGCGCGGGAAGTAGGCGGGCTGGATACGGCCGAGCATCACATTGGCATCGGTGACGGTCAGCGGGCCTCCGGCGCGGTAGCAGGCGGGGCCCGGTTCGGCCCCCGCGGAGTCCGGGCCGACGCGGTACCGGCTGCCGTCGAAGTGCAGGACCGACCCTCCGCCGGCCGCGACCGTGTGAATGTCCAGCATGGGTGCCTGGAGCCGGACCCCCGACACCTGGGAGGTGACCACCCGCTCGTACTCACCGGCGAAGTGGGACACGTCAGTGGAGGTGCCGCCCATGTCGAAGCCGATGACCTTGTGGAAGCCGGCCAGTTGCGACATGCGCGCCATGCCGACGATGCCGCCCGCCGGGCCGGACAGGATGGCGTCCTTGCCACGGAAGTGGCCGGCCCCGGCCAGACCGCCGTTGGACTGCATGAACATCAGCCGGACGTCGCCCATCCGGTCCGCCACCTGCTCCACGTACCGGCGCAGGCCGGGGGAGAGATAGGCGTCGACGACGGCGGTGTCTCCGCGCGGCACCAGCTTCATCAGCGGGCTGACCCTGCTGGACAGCGAAATCTGCGGGAAGCCGATCCACTCGGCCAGCTCCGCAACCTCCTCCTCGTGCTCCGGGTGGAGGGAGCTGTGCATGCACACGACGGCGACAGCCCGGATGCCGTCGTCGTAGGCGCGCTGCAGTTCGACGGCGAGGCCGCGGATGTCGGGCGGACGCAGCACCGTTCCGTCAGCGGTGACGCGCTCGGAGACCTCGATGACCCGCTCGTACAGGGCCTCCGGGAGGGAGATCTCCCGGTCGAAGATCCGGGGCCGGTTCTGATAGCCGATGCGCAGCGCGTCCCGGAAGCCACGAGTGATCACCAGTGCCGTCCGCTCGCCCTTGCGCTCCAGCAGCGCGTTGGTCGCCACTGTGGTGCCCATCCGTACCGCCTCGACGGCACCGGCAGGAATCTCCTGGTGCTCCCGCAGACCGAGCAGCTCCCGGATTCCCGCGACCGCCGCATCGCGATAGCGGGCCGGATTTTCGGACAGGAGTTTATGGGTCAGCAGGCGGCCGTCCGGGCGCCGGGCGACGATATCGGTGAAGGTGCCTCCCCGGTCCACCCAGAATTGCCAGCCGTGACCGATGCCGGACGCCATGTCGCCCCTTCCTCCGCTGCTCGCCGCCGACCGAGGCACGTAATGAGCATGGCCCGTCAGCCGTGCTCATTCGCGCTGCAACTCATTTCACAGGGGATTCATGCTGAAAAGCGGGATGCTTCGGACGGAGGCAGGCCGGCCATGACCGGTATGACGGTGGGCGTCCGCAGGGAGACCTTCCCGGGCGAGCGGCGTGCCGCGCTCGTACCGGAATCCGTCGGCGCCGTGCAGGGCTCGGGGCTGGACGTGGTGGTGGGATCGGGGGCCGGTGCATTGTGCCGACTGCCCGGCGACCTTTACCGGAGTGCGGTGCCGGCATCGTTGTGTCCGACGGACTTCTCGACCGGGCGGACATCCTCGTGGGAGTACGCCCCCAACGCCGTCGCCTCCCAGGCACGGCTCACCGGCCACAAGGCCGCACTCCTGGCCGCCGGCTGCCTGGACCGGCCCCTGCCGGACACGGTCGGTCCGGTGCCGTCCGGACCCGCGCGGGCCCTCGTCCTCGGCGCGGGCGAGGCGGCGCAGCTCGCGGCCGACACCCTCCGGAGCCTGGGAGCGGCAGTGAGCATCAGTGATCGCTGTCCTCCGGAAATGCCGGCGGCCCACGAGGCGGAGACGGGATCGCCGGCCGACGCCGACATCCTCATCACCACCGTCCGGCCCCGCTCGGGACGGCCGCCGCCAGTGCTGGTGACGGCCCGGGAGCCGGCGGGCATGCGGGCGGGAGCCGCGGTCGTGGATACGGCCGCCGGACCGGACGGGGGAAACGTCGAAGGCCGACGTACATGTCGGTGATGACGGAACGGACGTCCGCCTCCGGTGCCGCTCCCGTGGCCAGGCCTGACGAGGTGCTCTCCTCCGCTTCCTGCCACAGTTCACTCAAGGCCCTGTCGACGGCGGTTATTCCCTTCTCCGCCCGTGCTCGGGAAGCGGGGAGTACGGCTGTGGCCCGGGCCAGTGCGGTGTGGGCCAACCGAAGCACGTGTGCCACGCGACGGACGGCCTCGTCCGCCTCTGCCCGGCCTTCCTCGTCCACTGCGAGCTCCTCATGCCAAGATGGACTGACTGGTGGCTTCCGCAACCGCAAAAGAATGTCAGAGGACTCGTACCCTCCGAATGGCGGCACGCCGCCGAGATCGCACGACGGCCGAGTCACGGTGGACGCCTCGGACGACCTTGCGTCGGCCTACCGGCTCTTCCGCCGTCAGGACATCCGTCGCCTGCCGGTGCTCGACGACGACCGTCTCGTGCGTCCTGACCATCGACGATCTCTTCGGTGACGTCCTCCAGCGCCTGACCGACCTTCTGGGGCCTGTGTCATGGAGTGCGCTCCGCGAGCGGGCGTACACCGACCGGCCGGAACACGACGGCCCGCCCGTGCACGAGGCCGAACTGCACGCCTCAATCATCAGACGGCCGTCGCCTCCAAGTGCGCGCGGTGCGTCATCGCCGCCGCCGGACACCCGGTCGTGGACTTCTTCGTTGCGGCGCACCCACGGCGCCGGCGCCGGATATCACGCCACCCGGCTGGGCGGGATGGTCGGCTTCGCCGGAACCAGCAACGTGGCAGCTGCCCCGCTCTCACCGGTGCGGGATGACGGCGACAGCTTGCCCTCGGCGTCGACGATAGGGCGCCTCCCGGCTGACGGCCACGATCGTCCGCGTCATCACGTCGCTGACGGTGCGCGGTGCGTCAGATATCTCCGGCTCCCCGGGTGAACCCGCCTCCCGTGTCGTCGCCCATGTACGTCAGGCACTGGTGGACGGAGACGACACCGCACTTGGCGCCGGTGTCCGTGCGGGGAGGGTGACGGCGAACGTTCAGGTGCCCGCCCCCCCCCGCCGAAGGCTCGGCGCAGGGCTTCGGTGTGTCGGTGGTTCGGGCGATGCGCGGGCCCTCAGGCCGGCACGGGAGGAATGGAAGCGAGAGTTACCGTCGCGCCCGCCAGCGTCGCGCTGAGGGCCAGTGCATTGTCCTTGGAGGTGTAGAGGAGTTTCACCTGTGAGGAGAACCCGTCGGCGGACGGGGCGAGCCCGGCGAATTCCTTGACGAGGTCGGGGACGCCGAGTGCCTGGCCGATGTCGGCCGGTGTGAGGCCTTTGCCGGACCATGCCACGGAGATCGAGGTCCTTTCCTCGGCCGAGTGGATCAACGTGCCACGGAATTCCAGACGTTGGGCAGATGATCTCTTGAAGATCAGACGCGTGGCGGCGGAGAACTGGCGGCTCTGCCCCTGCCGGACGGGCTTTCCCCCGCTCTCCTTGCACTTGAACTCGATCACCAGTTGTGCGGGAGTGTCGTCCAGGGGGAACTTCACACCCACATCGAAGGAAAGCTCCCATTGCGTCTTGTCGGCGATCACTGTCACATCGAGGCGCTGGAACGTGAGCCCGGACACCTCGCCGGGCACGGGGACGTTGTAGCGGTCCTGCAGCCACTTGGCGAGCTTGAGGAAGTCCAGCCCGGTGGTGATCCCGCCGGTGCCCTTGGACCGCCCGTCGGGAAGCCGGCCGGGCTTCAGCGGGACTGTACAGCCTGCCACATCGATCGACTCGGGGATCCGGATGTCTTCCGTCATGCGTTTCTCCTGGATTGCGATCGGGTCAGAGCCAAGCACCGCCGACAATTCCGGGTGCCGACATTTCATTGATGCTGAAATGGTCCCAGTGCACCTCACGCTTCGCCGGGTCAAGGCCGAGCAGCACCTGATACCCAGCATTTGGCCAGGTGATGGCGGCGCAGAGGAGACGCGGTTCGAGGTGACGGGTCAGGACCACGGGGGTGGTCCCTTTCGTAGGCGAGTCCAGGAATTTGAGTACGTCGACCTCGATCACATTGTCACGGGAGATGGAATTCGTCGTGGTGTCGAAGCACAGGAACCCGATCTTTCGGTTGTCGTCACGCATGATCAGGGGGTAGCAGGCGTAGTCCGCGCCTCCGTTGCGGGCGAAGCCGAAGCGGGGGCAGTTCTCGTAGCTCGGGCCGACCCATGGACCAGGAACATCGAAGGTTCTCGTACTCGCGACCTCGCCCTGCGATCCGTACGTGAGCCGGGTGATGTTGCTGGCGTAGTCACCCCTGGCGGAGTGCGCGACGAAGACGCGCTTGGGGTCGGGACCCACCGCTACAGAGGTGCCGTACGCGATCGGGTAGCTGAGATACGTACCACCGTCGTCCGGCCCCTGTGACGAGGAATTCCGTGTCATGGTGAAAGTGATGAGCTTCTTCGCGGTCGCCACGTAGAGATGGCTCTTCGGTGACGGGCCGCCTTCATAGGAGACATCGACGGCGATTCCTCGCTCTTCGAGTTTCTCCTCCGCCGGGGACACCTGGGCGCGTGACCCTTTCTCGGCACGATAGGCGAGTGCCCGCGGAGTGTCGCTCCAAGGCCCCCGCATGAGGTAGAGGGTGTCCGACCCCGGCACGTAAGCGGCTGGGTGGGTGCCGCTCCCGAGGCTGATCGGGCCCATCGCCACGCCGAGGTTGCCCATGTTGCCGACCCAGGTCAGTGCTCCAGTGTCCCGATCCAGACGATATTCGGCAAGATATTCCATGTCCCCCCGTGGATGCCGGGCCTTGTCCACCCGATAGAGGCGGGCGTTCCTGGAGTCGTAGACAGGGCCTCCGTACATGCTCCGGGAAGAATCCGTAAGCGTGCAGTAGTTCTTGACGCCGACGGTGTGGGAGCTGTCAGTGATCTTGTCGAATCCACTGACGATGCAACCCCCGTTCCACCCCCACAGGAACATGTCGGTGCCGCTGCTGAGTTCTTCGGTGGGCTGTGCGTTCACGGTCATGACCTGCCTGTAGTGGGTCCGGGCTGCTGGGCTGCTGTCAGGTGGGGATGTCGAGGGAGCCGGTCCCGATCGGTGACCACTCCGCGTGGAGCCGGTAGTTGATGAGTGTCTTGCGTGCGTCGTGGCGCTCGCCGGTCGCCATGAGGGTGACGCGGTGCCCGTGCGGGACGGGCATCACAGCCCGGTCGCGGCCTTCCTGGTCAGTGCCGGTGAGTTTGAGGATGTGCAGCATGCCGCCGTCCGGTCCGAGCAGGTGGATGTGCAAGGTGGTGGCCGTGCCGGGCGTGAGGTTGCGGACCTGGGCGGTCAGGAGTCCGTCGGACGTGGCCTGGAAGGTGGTTTCGCGTACGAGGGTGAGGGAGGAGCCGTGGCTGAAAGAAGCGCTCCGTGACGCGCCGAGTCCGAAACCCCGTACTTCGGTGTGCCGCCGGCCGAAGAGGCGCGTGGCGTGCCCGACCGTGAGTTCGGTCGCGGTGAGGCGGGGTTCGGCAACGGTGACGAAGGTGTTCAGCGAGTGGGCGAGGGGGCGCCCTCCCGGCCCCGGGAGGGTGGCGGTCAGGTTGAACGCGGTGTCGTGCCACACGGATACTTTGTGCGCCTGCTTCGCCGAGACATTCTCCTCGTGAAGGGTGTCGTCGGTTCCCCAGGAGAGCTTGCACAGCGGGGTGAGGCCGGCCTTCTCGATGTACCAGCGAAGATCGACATTGATGTCGCGTTCGAGGTCGATGAGGTATTCGGAGGGCCGGAAGTCCTTGAGCGTGAAGCCGGCGGCGAACTTGGATACCGGGATCTTGTGTTCTCCGGGGTTGCCGCCTCTTGCCGTCTCGACGATCGTGACGTTCGGGATTCCTGTCCGTTTGTTGACGCGGATGTTCTTCAGGGTGAGCCGGAGCTCCTGGCCCTCGTCGACGCGGATCCCGTCCCTGCCTCCGGTCGCGACGGCCACATACCGGGTTTCCTCGTCGTCGTCCTTCGTGAAGTGGACAGTGCCTGTGGCATCGCGTGTGACCTCGGTGCTGATGGAGTTCGGATCCGAGGTCAGGTCGTCCGCACCTGCGCCGACGGGAAGGCGGACGGAAATCTCTTTGACGGTCTGAGTCGAGGATGCGGTGACGTTCAGCGTCAGGGCTGCCTGGGTTCCGGCGGTCACCGCCGTGGGGAAGAGAGTGTAGGTCAGCAGGGTCTTTCCGGTGACCGGCATGAGGAGTCGCTCGCTCTCTGTCGCTGTGCCCGCTACTTGACGGACAGCCGGCCCTTGTCCGGGGCGCTCAGGCAGCCGAAGGGGAACCACGTCGCGTCGAGTTTCGCGGTCGGGCCGGTGTTCTCGACGCTGACGGTGATCCTTACGCGGTCGCCGTCGCGGACCACGGCGGTCAAGTGGCCTTCCCTGCGCGCCGGAAGGGTGATGGTGTGGTCCGTGGCACTGGAGGGGGCGATGACGGTGAGTTTGGCTTTGCCGGACGCGCCGGACGGCCCTTCCGTGCGGAGGGTTGCGAGCAGCAGGCCGCTTGTAGGCGCCGGTGCCGATTCCAGGGGGGTTTCCTGGCCGGGGTCCGTGCTGCGTTTGGCTTCCGGGACCAGTTTCTGCGGGCTCCCGAAGATGCGGGTGGTGCCGTTGACGGTGAGCTTCCCGACCTGGAGATCCCCTTCGGCCACGAGGACGAACACGGCTTTTGTGTCCGTGCGGCTGTTTTTCTCCGCCGTCAGCACGAAGACGGTCCGCTCCGTCAGCTGGTCGGTTTCGTACGTACACAGGCCGGAGTCCGGATCCCGGTAGTAACGAGGTGTGCTCTTCTGGGCCGGCTTGGTCCTCCTGGCCTTGCCCCCGGCGGTCCAGGTGAGGGTGTAGTCCGGTGAGGGCTCTTTGGGTTTGTCGTTCCAGGTGAGCTTGACGCTCTTGCCCCGCTCGGCGTTGAAGGGCGTGGCCTTGAGGTTCTGGATCAGGGAGCCGACGGTGCCAGGGCCGATCAGATGGCTCTCCCTGGCTGTAGTGGCGGACTGGCCGTCGACGGCACCCGCCACGGTGGTGACGGCCTGGACGACGGCTTCGGTGATGCGGGGCAGGGCCAGGGTGAAGTCGACCTTGCCACCGGCAGGGATGACCCGTCGCGAGGGCCCGGGCGTGGCGGTGAAGCGGGCCTGTTCGTCCTCGGCCGTAATGCTCCAGGTGTCGGTACCGCTGTCCTCCTCACCTTGGAACGCAACGCCATCGGTGCCGAAGGGCGTGCATTCGCCGTCGTCCTTGCCGTCCCGGGCGAGCGTGAGGGTGACCTGGTCGCAGCGGAACGGCTCCGCGTCGTGGTTGGTGAACGTCACGGTGTACGTCGCGCTGTCGCTGCCGTCTCCGTCGTCCGGGTGCGGGGCCAGCTCGCAGAAGATCCGGGGCGGCCTGGCGGCGGTGGTGGTCATGGCCGGGGCTCCTGCTGGGGGGTGGAGTGACGCTTGGCGGGCGCGGGTGGCGTGTGGGTGAGGTAGCCGCTGGTGGCGACGGGCGGGGAGTCCCCGTAGGCGACCAGGGCGTCGGCGGCCTCCACGGGCCGTTCGGTCCAGGCCGGCGGCAACCAGGGCTGCGGCAGGGGCAGGTGTTCGGGGGCGGTGCGTTCGCCCCAGGACCACGTACCGGGCCGGCCGGCGGGCACGGGGAGGACGGCGGAGGCCGGGGTGGAGTCCGGAAGCTCCGGCGGCGCGGGGCGGGTGGTGAGGAGTACGGGTCCCGCGGGGATGCCGATCCGAAGCCGTGCGAGGACCTCGGTGACCAGGGCGGGCGGCAGGCGAAGGCTGCCGGTGGGCAGGATCCCGGTGTACGCGCCGACGGACGCGAAGGGATCCATCAGCAGAGTCGGATACGCGGCGGTGAGCGGGTCGGTGTCCTCGCTCGTGGCCATCGGCGCCCAGCGCGCGAGCACCGTGAGGGGGTCGTCGTCGATCCACTTGAGCCAGGTGGAGGCCTTCGGCGGCTTGTGCACGACGTGCAGGTGGGTATAGCTGGGGATGGCGCGGGGGAGGTCGCCGACGGTGGCGTAGTAGCCGATGAGTCCGTCACGGAGGTCCCAGCCGGCGCCGAGCACGACCGGCCACGCACTCGTCCACAGCGGGTGGCCGTCTCCCGGCTCGGGCGTCTTGAGCGCGGCTTTCCAGCCGTCCTCGCGGGGATTCGCGAGCGGTGGCCCGTCCAGTTCCAGGCCGACGCGGGCGCGCACGAGGGCCAGCGGTCGTCCGGCGAGGACGCACAGGGTGCGGTCGCGGTCGCCGACAGGTGGTGCGACCGTGTGCAAGCCGCGGTCGATGGCGGCCAGGAGTTCACGGAACCGGTGGGGCTTGACCCGCTCCCCGGAGGGGAGGCTCCGGCCGGCTCGCCGGTCGGCGTCCTTGTCGATGAGGTCGCGCAGGAAGCCGGCGAGGTGCGGGTATTCCACGGCGAAGCCGGCGCTCAGGACATCGGCCGGGGTCAGCCAGGGTGACCCGGGCAGCGGCAGCCAGCCGACCGCCTGTTGTTCGGGTTTCCCGGTGGGACCGATGAGCCGGACCTCGCCCAGGCCTTGTCCGTGCGGGCCGTGTACCAGCAATGATCGCGTTGCCATGGCGTGGGGCGTGCTGTGCGCCAGCAGCCATCCGCACACCGGTGTGTCCTCGGTCAGGGCGGGGTCGGTGTGGACGTCCAGGACGGGTGTGGGGGCGGTCGACCGGTGAGGCAGGAAGTCCAGGCGGAGCCGGGCCGGTTGTGCGAGCCGGGGGGAACGCTGGATGAACCGGTGCGCGTTGTCCGACTCCGCCGGGTAGCGCGGTGTCATGCCGGGCGACCGGCGCGGGATGAGGCTGAGCGCGTCCTGTTCGTCGCCGGGTCTGATGATGTCGAAGGCGTGGCCGAAGCGGTCGGACACCGCCAGCCTGGTGAGCGTCAGCTGGCCCGCGCAGACGGGCTGGAAGCGGCTGTCCCTGCCGCGTGGGTCGGGGACAGCGATGTTGGGCACACCGAGCAGCGGGTTCAGGTCCTTGTGCGCCGGCAGCGGATCGCCGCCGGAGCCCCGGCGACGCTGCGTACACCAGGCGTGCAGGCCGTCGAGGCTCTGGGAGAGCAGGTCCCATCCGGCGACGCGGTCGTTGAGCGCGTTCAGCTCCTTCGAGGGCGCGTCGGGGTAGGTGCTGTGATGGTCCTTGATGCGTTTGTGCCAGGTGAACAGTGGTACGGACGACAGCAGCACCTTGCCCTTCGCCACCTCCTTGAGCCTGGCGGGCCGGTGCTTTTCGGTCTGGTGGTGTTCGACGCCGTCGAGCTTCCAGTGCTCCTTGCCGTGGGGGAGGGGGTAGTAGTCGACCTGCCAGTGCAGGTGCAGTGGTTGCCAGGGCTGCTGCCACAGGAACGTCCGGGCCGGCCAGGCAGCGGCCTCGGGGATCACGGCGTTGTGTTCGGCCATCACGGTGTCCAGGGCGCGTCGCGCTCTGGGCAGCACACTCTTTGACGCGTTTCCGAACCCGGCAGCCGTCTCGCTGATCACGGTGAACTCCGTGAGCAGCTTCTGCAGCGCGGAGAAGGGCAGGCGAGTGGTGGGCGTCTCCAGAGCCTGTCGCAGCGCGGCGAAATTCGGCGGCTCGGGGGCTGCTTTCCCCGTAATGTCCGTGCCCTTGACAGTGATCTTGTCGATGAGCTGGCGGGGCAGCCTGCAGGGCAGGGGTTTCTCCGCGGCAGGCGAAAGTTCCTTCTCCAGCCCTGCTCCGCGGACGAGGAGGACGGGGTCGGCGGCCTCGAAGAAGGAGGGCCGGGGGACACGCGTGAGTGTCCAGCCCTTCCGCAGCCACTTCGGCCGGGTTTTCTCGCCACCGGTCAGCAGTTCCCGGACGGCTCCGGCGGCAGATCGCGTGGCCTCGGCGGCGTCTTTGGCCCTGCGCGCCACAGTGCCGGTCCCGGCGGGGTCCAGCGCGCGGGCGCACTGCGCGGCGAAGTCCTTGGGCGGCTGTCCCAGCCCGGACATCCACCACAGGTCGTAGAGGTGCCGCCGGAGCTCGGCTTCCTTGCGTTCGGCTCTGTCGAGCCGTTCCTGCCGCTGGTTGAGTTCCGCCAGCGTCGCCTGCTCGTGCTGGGTGAGCCGCAGTTGTTCCGGCCCGGCGTCGGGATCGACGGGCGGGGCGGCCTGCCAGGCGTATCCGCCGTGCCCTGCGTGGAACCCGGTGCGGTGCACGGCGGCGTCCAGAGCCCGCACACCGTCGTCCATGGCGGTGTCCAGCGTCTCCAGCTCTCCGGTCTGGAAGGCGTTGAGCAGGAGCATCGCATCCTGCAGTGCCTTGCCCTGCCACTGCCCGGAGGTGGACTTCCTGTCCTCGACGCAGTCCTTGACCAGCGCTGCCATCGCGTCCGCAGGGCCGTGACCGACAGCGATCTTGGTCGCTGCCGAATCGGTCGGCCTGCGGGACGGCAACGGCAGGTCGGCCCCCCAGCGAAGCCCCACCACGGACCCGACGTACAGCGATCGCTCGCGTACCGAGGCGTCCGGGGCCTGCCACTGCAGCAGGTTCAGGAGCTGGGTATAGCGGTCCGACGCCCCGGCCAGTTGCTGCCAGGCCGCGGAGTCCTGGTCCTCGGCCCCGAAGTAGAACTCCAGCAGATCCGTGGCCTGCCCCTGATGCAGCGGGTCGTCCTCGGCGGCGCTGTGCCAGCCGACGACCAGGTAGTCGATGCTGCCGTCCGGCAGGCTTCCCGGGGAGGACGCGTCGCCCCTGCCGGTGGCGAGGTCGTGCAGGGAGAAGACGTCGGCGTTGTAGGGCTGGTAGGCCGCGAACTCCGGGATGCCGGGCCCCATGGAGGTCAGGCGTACGCGTGGGGCCCGTGGGTCTTCCTGCCAGGGAGCCTTGGCGAGGTCGTGCCGGCGGCCGATGTAGCACTCGTGACCGAACGGCGAGGTGGCGCCGTCGCTCGCAGGGGTCTTCTGCCGGGTGCTGGTGTAGTCGCTCTCGATGACCCAGCCGGTGACCACAGGCTTGCCGACCGTGTCCCCGGAGGGCCGGAAGTGGCGCACCACCAGCCACCGGTTGGGGGCCGGCGGGTGGACGGGAGCAGCCGCCGCGCGGTCCCCGGCGCGCATCCGCCCCGCGCACAGGGCATCCGGGAGCTGCCAGTGCACGTAGACGCCCAGCCCCGGGGCCGTGTTGCTGAAGGGATCCTGCTGGGGATCCTTGCGCTTCTTCTGCTGGAAGAACAAAGGGGCCCTGTAGAACGTGTGGCCCACGACAGGCCGGCTGACGACCAGCGCCTCGACGTCGACAGGGACGACGAGCGGATCCGGGTGGTCAGCCATGATCTCCTCCGACAGCGGTATTGACGATCAACTTCTGTGCTCCGTTGAAGAACTGGAGCCCGAGGCCTGCGGGCGTCAGCGTCGCCTCGGGTGACAGGCCACCGTCCTTCCGGAGCAGGGCTTCCATGACCTGTACCAGCGTTCTGCCTTCGGGCGGGGGCTTGGCGCGGTCGTCGATGTTCAGCACCTCGGTGCTTCGGGAGGGGGCTGCGCCGGTGCTCGCGGCAGGGCCCCGTGTGCAGGCGTACACGCCGGCGAGTGCGCCCGCCGGGGTGCCGACGCCCTTGTCCGCGCCCGCGGCGGTCACCCGCCGGAGGTGGAGCGTGCCGTTGCCCTCGGTGGAGTCGATGCCGAAACTCAGTGCCTGTGGAGGCTCGGACAGCACCACACGGTCGGGCCGGCCGGTGAACAGCAGGAGGAGGACGTCGGGGGCGGGCCGGCGGGTGAAGAGCTTCAGGTGGGGATCGGGCTCTTTGCGGGAGACTTCGCAGGTCAGCTCGGGCCAGTGACTGATCAGGGCCGAACGGACCAGCATGCCCATGACCGGTGCCCGTTGCCCGTCCCGGATCTCCAGCAGTCTCCGGGCCAGATGCCGGTCCAGCGAGGTGGCGATTCCCAGGCTCAGGGCTCCGGCGCGCAGTGCGTCCAGCCAGTGCCGGTCGACGTGGAAGAGGCGCAGACTCTCGGGCGGCAGCATCCGCAGGTTGGGTACGAGGAAGTGGAACGGCACCGCGTCCAGCAGTTTCGCGCGGTCGCTCCCCGCGGCGGCGAGGTCGGCAGAGACGTCGTCAGCGGTCTGCGCCAGGACGGACGCGTACGCCTGGTTCAGGACGGCGTCCTCGGACGGGTGCGAATCCGGGGCCTGCTCGCCGGGGCCGTCGCGGAGCAGAGCCGACAGCGCCGCGGTCCAGTCGCCCTCCGAGCCGCCCGGGTCGCCGGCCGCCACGCTGACCGTCTTCTCCGGTACGGATCCCTTGCGCCCGAGACCGCTGGTGATTCTGGCCCCGACGTCGTCGGCGGTGAGCAACTTGCGGAAGCGTGAGAGGGCGGGCCCGGTCCCGCCGACGCCGCCGTCGACCGCCACCGCGGCAACGAGGCGCTGCATGGCGCTCATGGCCTTGCCCCGCGCGCGCCCCAGGGCCGTGGCCAGGTCGATATTGGCCAGTGCCAGCAGGCGCCCTGCCTCGAAGGCACAGGCGTAGCTGGTGTCGAAGACTCCGTCTTCCTTCACGTAGATCAACGACGAGGCAGCGGACGGGAGGGGCGGTGGGTTGCTCCCCGGGCCCTGTGCGGGTGACGGGGTGAACGGTCCGCGGTACCAAGCGGTGGTCTCCTCACCCGATGGCAGCCGGGAGGCCAGCGCCACGTAGCCGTGGGCCCGGCGCTGCCGTACGCGCTCGTGGACCGGCTCCTTCCCTGAGGATGCGGGGGTGGGCAGCCGCAGCGACGGTTCCTTCTTCGCGCTCTTGAGCAGGCCCTTTGCCAGTGCCTGGAAGTCGGCGGCCTTCGCGGTGCATTCGAATGACCAGGACCACAGGGAGACGAACCTGACCGCCTCGAACGTCGTGGATCTCGTCGGCCCCTGGAGGAAGTCGTAGGTGCCATGGCCCTCCAGAGAGACCAGGTGCGCGGTGTAGCGCACACCCTGGCTGCGCGGGAAGCGGTTGCCGATCACCACACCGAAGCGGCCCTCTTCCAGTTTTCGTTCGACGGCCTGGTACGTGGAGTCGGCCTGCGCCGCCACGATCTTCACGTCCCGGACATGGGCGAGGAAAGGCAGTTCGTTCCGGCGGGGGAGGAGCTCGCCGAGCGCGTCCCGCTTCACGTCGATCGTGCGGCAGGCCGTGCCGGCCGCCGCCGGGGGGAGATCGCCCAGCAGCGGCAGCAGGACCGGTCCCTTCTGCCGCGCGGTACCGGCCACCTCGGCAACCGGGCGTACGGGGCTGAACTGCTTCCGCGTCGGGTCTTCGCGCAGGTCGTGCTCGGTCACCAGCATCACGGCCAGCCAGGGCTCTCCCTTCGCGGGCTGCCTGTCGCCTCCGATCCGTCGTGCCCAGGGAAGGGAAGCCGACCTGACCGTGATGTGCGGCAGCACCAACTGGTAGCTTCCCGCCGTGTCGGCCGGCGGATACACGCCGAGCACTTTTTGCGGGTCGAGGCCGAACCGGGGAGCGTCCACCACGACCGGTTGCTCGGCCACAGGCAGCGGCTCGGCACCGCCCTGGGGTCCGACGGCCACGGTGTGCGCCGCTTCGATCGTGTAGGTGCCCGCTGCCAGGCTCGGCGTCAGGTCGTCCCGGAAGTCCACCTGGAGCTGCCTGGCGGTCGTGCTGGGGGACATGGTCATCACCTCGTGCCTTCGACAAGTGCCGGGTCGGCAGGCAGATAGGTCCACAGGCGGGACGAGTAGTGCTCCAGACGGCCGGTTCCCGGCCGTCCACCGGCTCCGCCTCCGGGCGCCATTCCTTCCTGGTCGAGTGCCTTGACCAGTTCCGTACGGGCCTTCGCGGCGGCTGTGGTGCTCAGTTGTTCCGCGAGGTCCCCGCGCCTGGCCCGCACAGGCGATTTCCACGGCGGCGCGGCGTCGCCCACCGGGACCTTGTCCTCCGCGACCCCCTTGCCCATCAGGACCTTCTCCGCGGCAGGGCCGACCGAGGCGCCCCTGACCTCCGGTCCCGGAACACTGATCCGCACGCCGAGGATCCGGTCGTCCAGCAGCTCCTTGGCGTCTGCTCCCGGGACCGGCGGCCTGGTGCCGGGCTTGTCGAGCGGTGCTCCCCACAGACTCGTCGGCACGTTGCCGGTCACAGGAGTGACGGCCCAGTTCTTGATGTCCGCGATCTCGGTGCCGCCGCCTCGCTTGTGGCGGCGGACCGTCAGAGTGTGCACCGAGGCCCGGTCGGCCGCCCCCATCGGCCGGATGGCGATCGGCGGACGGGTGAGCCCGGGGGCGAGGTCGAGCTTGCCGCCCGAGCGCGAGGTGCGTTCGACGGCGGAGATCGGGACCTTGGAGGACGTGGCGAAGCTGAAACCGTCCGTCGAAGCCAGCCACGCACCCGCGGGCGCGGTGGTGGCGCCCGACTCGGGGACCAGCCCTGTCAGTGCCGCCACCTGTACGGGATGTTCGCCGAGCGTCGTGTCCCGGAACGTGCCCCAGGGCAGCCAATCCGGCCTCGAGGGGTAGTCCTCACCGAAACGGATCCGCACCGTGCCCACCCCTGCGGGCAGCCGCAGCTTGGCAACCCCACCGGTCGGCGGCCCCCATACGTTCAGATCGACGTCGAGACTGAGCCGGATCGTCGCGAGCGCGCTGATCTCCACGCCCACGGACACGCCGACGTCGAGGTCGAAGAAGAACGGCTGCCACTGGACCATGGCATTGACCCGGGCACTGAACCACGCCTTCACCCGGCCCCGGTGGAATTCCGCCCGCCACAGGCCCCCGATCATGAACGCGGACGGGGTCACGGCCGCGTAGCACTCGCCCCGGATCGAAAGGGAGGAGGCGACCGCCCATGCGTAGCCGATCCGCCGCACCTCCGGGTAGTGCGGACGCCTGGCGTAACCCGGGTGATAGCCCCCCAGCGAGACGACGAAATCACCAGTGTGCGGGGACGGATCGGCCCAGGTGTAAAAGGCGAATCCGCCCTTGAGCTTGCACTCCTTCGAGATGAGGTACGAGTCCTTGCCGAGCTGCCCCTCCAGTGAGAGCTCGCCGCGCCGTGCCGCGTATTCGGCCTTGAGCTGGAGGGTGGCCTTCGCGTAGGGGCGTTTCGCGTCCTTGGGGAACTGTGCCGTGGCCGTCCCCAGCAGACTGAGGACGAATTCGTTGCCCGCTTGGAGGATCAGCAGCGCCCTCCCATCGATGAACCCGAAGCAGTTGAACGTCATTCCGGCCATCAGACAGATCTGACCGGGGGCCGGGTGGACGACCTTCGAGAGCTTGCGGAGCACCTCGGTAGGTTCAGGAGGCTTCTTTCTTCCCTTCGTCTTGCCGGTCAGGCCGTCGACCAGCGGGAACTTGGCGACCTGTTCGAGCGGAGGGCGATCGACGCGCATGTTGTAACCGAACCCGCCCATCAGGCCCGTCACCTGGAAAGGCGGTGGCCCTACGCGTAGTCCGCCCAGCTCGCCGAAGACGAAGAGGGCGACACCATCGGGACCGTGGGCGTAGAAACCGGCGGCCCCGACGGTCAGCTGGGGAATCCGTGCACTGACGTTGGACACCGTGGCCGTCGCGAGCCCGCCCAGCATCAATGAGTAACCTGCCGGTGGCTTCTGTCGCAGGAAGGCCCCGGACAGGGTCACGGGGCCTGCGGAGAACGCCAGGCCTACGCCGTCGAGACACCCGACAGTGTCGTAGCGGCCGTCGAGACTGACGCCCATGCCCAGTCCCACCGACTGCAGTGAGATCACCGACAGACCGATGCTGCCGTCCACCAGCAGCCACATCCGGTTTCGCGCGGCTGCCAGCCCGACCCGCCGCACCCGCAGCGGACCCAGCGTCGCGTCGACCTTTTCCCACACCGCGCCGGCCGTCGGCGCCGGCTCGACGCCCACCGATCCTGGGCCGGCCCCGTCCGGATGCCCCGCAGCAGCACCCTGTTTCGTGCCGAGCGGAGCGAGCAAGGGGTATTTTCGTTCCAGGAGCTTGACGGTCGCCCCCAGCCCTCCCCTCCCGGCGAGCCCTTCTTCCGGCAGCAGAGGCGCCTTCCGCTCCCCGATTCCTCCGTGCGCGGCCTTCTTGATCAGCGCGTTGATCTTCTTGACGTCGCGGGGAGCGACACCCTTGTCGGATGAGCTCACCATGAGCTGCAAGGACTCCAGCCCGGCGGTTCCGTCGGGGATCTGGGGTCCGACCACCGGGAGTTCCGACAGTCCCTTGCCGACGTCGATGCCGGCCACCAGCACCCAAAGGCGCTTACCAGCAGTCTCGCTCATCCGTCACTCCTGCCGACCCGGCAGAGCCCTTCAGCCGGCTCAGCCGATGGAACTTCCAGGGAACTCCAGAACTGATCTGTGCCTCAGGCTGGCGTATGCCAAGGCAGGCTTCGGCTTCCCCCAGACGACAGAGCCTCGTATTCACCAGGACGGCGGTCCTTCACAGCCCCGATGGCCCATTCCGTCACCCGGACGGACTGCGGGCGGCTTGAGTCCGCGGTATCTACGGCACACTGACGAGATCTGCATTCTCCGTCGACGCAGCGAGGGAAACGGCATATGGCCATGGAAGCGGAACCCACCTCGGTGTCCGTCACCTCGCGCCCGAGCGGGTGCGTTTTCGGGATTCCCCGCACCCCCGGCGAACAGCGTTTCAAGAGCCCTTGGTGCTACCCCGAGGTCGTCGGCCAGCGTGTCGGGTTCTGGTATCAGAAGAAGGTGGGTGAGAACGGAGTCTGGCTGGCCCGAGGGGAAGAGTACGTGAACGGGGACAACGAGCCCCAAGTTGCTGTCGTCCCGCCCAACAAGGATTTCTGGTCGAAGTTCTGGCCGCGTATTGCCACGTCACTCCCGGACGCGGGGGCTGCCGCCACATTCGTTCTCCATCAGCTGTTGCATCTTGTGTACTGGGACGCCGGGCAGAAGCGGTACGCGTATCTGTCCATCGATCCGCACGACCTGCGGTCCCCAGGAGGGAACCTCGCCTGCAATCCGCTGACAGGCCTGCTCGACCGGAACGGTACGGACAAGGAGACCCTCGACAAGCCCGGCTTCGTCACCGCGATCGTCGAGAAGGACGAGAAGAGCGACTGGGTCTTCCTCCTCAGCAACGACAAGAACCCGGGCATGCCGGTCCGCTACTACTGCTGCAACACCCAGACCGCATCGGGGCTGGGCAAGGCCCGGACCCTGCCGGGCCTGACAGGCCCACTGACCACGGCCTACCGCGATGCCGCCGGCACCATCATCCTGAGCACCGAGTCCGCCGACTACACCTGCAGTGTGCGCGGCAACGGCGACAGCGGCTACACGCTGACTCCGAAGAGGAAGGCAGGCTGAGCTCGGCGCTCGTCAGCGATGCTCATTACGTTCGGTAACCATCCACGGATACGGGCCTCAAGCTGACGGTGCGTAGGCCGACCGGCGCTGCGCCGTCCGTATCTGTTCTCGCTGTCGTCGCTCCTCGTACAGAGGTGACCACTCAGGGTGTCGAGCGTTGAACCCTCCATGGGAGGCCAAACATCTGTCCGGGCAGCCTCTGTCCGTGCTCGCGTCGCATCCGCTTCATCGGCGAGTGACACGCCGATCTTTCACGAGCTCGCGGCGCGCTGGAACGCCGCAGGGCGGTTGGTGCCCGGACGCGACGATCCCGAGTGGGACCGGCTCGCCACGGCCGTGCAGCTGCCCAAGTGCCGGCCGGGAAGATGGGAGCGGGTGCAGCGGCTCGGGTGACGACACTGTTCGCGACTCCGGACCGGATGCTGTTTCTGTGGCCGGGGTGATGTGGATGTTGACGGTGGTGTTCGGATTCCCGTGCTGGTCTGGTGCTGACTTTGGGGCCCGTAATGAGGAAATCCGCAGGCCCTAGCCCTGTGCGGATGGTTTGTCGCACTACTCGCCAGTGATGCCGATGGGGCTCGCGATGGCGATCGGAAGGGGTGATCAGGAGACGCGCTTGAGGGCCCAGGCGTTGTTGCTGAAGCCGGAGTTCGGGAAGGCGACGCACGAGCCGCTGTAGTACGAGCTGGTCTGGACCCAGCCGGTCGGGTAGTACGCGGACCCGCAGGCCTGGACGACGGTGCCTATGGGCAGGCCGGTGAGCTGCTTGATCTGCTTGATGTTCGGGGCGAAGTTCTGGCCGCCGCAGCTGTTGCTGTAGCCCCAGTTGACGTCGACGTAGCCTGGCGGGGTGGCGGTGCTCGCGCAGGTGGTGGTCACGTCACCGGGGGCTGCCTGGGCAGGCGCGGCGGTGAGGGCGAACACCGCAGCAGCACCGGCGAAAGCGATCACGGTGGTGCGCAAACGGGGCATAGTGGGCTCCTTGGATAGGAAAAAGACCAACGCGAAATGACATCCCGTTTCTACGGCCTGGCCACGAACCGCAACAGCCGGTTTCCGGCCTGCAAGATCACGCCATCACCTCGAAAAGGGCGATCGCCACATCGGCCGGGTCGCCGTACCGCGCCATGTCGTTGAGTGCTTCGTCGAGGGTGGTGGGGGTCGGTGGCCGGGTATCGGCGTAGGCATTGCCGGGCGCCGGCGTCGGCAGACGAGGTTTTGTCTGGTCAGGAAAGGGGCGGTCGCAGGGTGTGATCCAGCAGGCGTTCCATGGCGTGCCGATCAGGCCCCGGGGCGAAGTGCCGCAGTGCGGCTCGTGCCTGTTCGGCGTGCTGGGACGCCAAAGTCCGTGCTGCTGTGTCGCCGTGGCCCTCTTCGATGAGCCGGATGACGGGACGCGCGTCTTGGTTCGTGCCGGGGCGTCTGACGATCAAGGTCTTCAATCGGGTGCTGAGTTCGCTGTCGTTGTGCAGTACATGGAGGACGGGGATCCCGAAGATTCCGGATGCCAGGTCAGAGGCCAGTGTTGTGCCCAGCCGGGTTGGTTGACCGGTTGCGCTGCGGGCTTCCTCGGTGAGTTGGAAAGCCAGTCCGAGGTGGCGACCGTACGCCTCCAGAGCGGCGGCTTCGGCTGTTGTGGCGCCGGCGAGCAGGGCGCCCAACTTGCAGGGAAGCGCGAAGAGCGTAGCGGTTTGCTGGGTCAGGATGGAGAGGTGTTCGGCCTTGGTCAGGTGGAGGTCGTGTGCGTGGCGCACGTGGCGGATTTGACCTTCGGTGGCGGTAGCGAGCGATTGGCCGAACAGCCGGCTCACGGCGGTGCCTGCCCGGGCCGCAAGCTCGTTGGCTTTGCCGAGCAGGAAGTCACCGACCATCAGGGCCAGCATGTTGCCCCAATTCGCCGGCTTGTCATCATGCTGGGGATCCCCGTCGCGGATCTCCTCGACGACGCTGAGTCCAGCCAGGGCAGCCAAGTGACCGAGTTCGACCGAGGCCGTGGCCAGGACGGCGGTGTCCGGCGTGCGGCCGGGGACGATGAGCCGACCGGCGAGCAGAACGAAGAGGGCCGGTCGCAGGGGGATGGCGGGCATGCTTCGCCCCATCGCGGTGATGCGGCCGAGGAACGGCCAGTCGGCACGTACGGCGTCAAGGAGTACCTCGCTGACGGCGAGCAGATCCGCTCGCAGCCGGGGCGCCTTGTCGGCAAGGAGGCTCGTGGCGTCGTCCAGGACGCGGGTCACCCGGGCCTCGTCGAAGCCGTCCGGGAAGAGGAGCGCCTGCCGGCCCAGTGTGAAGAGGGGCCGCTCGCTGTCGTAGGTGCTGTGCAGCGTCCGCCAGACCAGCAGGTGGCGGCGTGCGGATCGGTTGCCGTCCTCGAAGTGGCCGACGTAGCTGTTCTTGAGGCTGCGGATGTAGTTTGAAAGATCCGGTGCGGACGGTGCCCCGGGGCGAAGCCGGGCGTGGATGGCGAGGGCTGCCAAGCGGCCGGATTCCATCGCCGGGCCGATCCCCTGGCCGGTGAAGGGGGACGTCATCCCCGCAGCATCGCCCACGAGCAGCAGGCCCGGAGCGGCACACCGTTCAGGGACGAAGTCGAAGCGCATGGGAGCGCTCTGCGGGGAGCCGTCCTGACGCAGTCCCGTGAACCGCGGGTCGGTGTCGCGCAGCGTACGGACGAAGGTGTCCCAGAGGGTGGTCAGGTGGTCGTCCGGGCATGGTCCGAGGACTCCGACGCCGGCATTGGCGGTCGATGAGCCGGTGGGGAAGACCCACCCGTAGGAAGGGGGAAGCCCGCATCCGGACGGGGACGTGACAGGGGTGTGGATCTCCAGCATGTGGGTGAGCCCGGTCAGGCCGGACAGATGGCCCCGGACGGCTTGTCCGCGGCCCGCTGCGGCGCGGGCGGACGCGGTGGGGATCAGGGCGTCGACTGCGGCCCCGCAGGCAACCACCACGACCGGGGCCCGCAGCCGGGTCCGGCGGCCGGCCCGCAACACCTCCACACCCACCACAGTGCCCTTGTCCCGCAGAAGGCGGACGGCTCGTGTGCGGGGCAGCATGGTGGCTCCGGCAGTCACCGCCTGCTCCCGGACGGCCTCGTCCAGGATGATCCGTGGCACGAGCAGCCCCGAGCGCCCTCTTTCGTGAGTGAAGGTGCGCCATCGCTGGTGCATGCGCACCCGCGTGCCACGGATGTGCCGCATATCCCCGTGCTCGTTCTGCAGGCGGTGCAGCACTCCCATCTCTTGCAGGAGGTTTACGGCCGACGGGCCGAGCGCGTCCCCGCAGGTCTTGGGCCGGGGAAACTCCGCTCGGTCCAGCAGCAGCACGCGCCGACCGTAGCGCGCCAGCCAGTACGCCGTGGTGGCTCCGGCCGGTCCCGCACCCACCACGATGACGTCTGCATCCATGCTGTGACCCGCCCGTCAGCTCGATCTGATGAGGACGTGCCGGGCAAGGTTCTCCAAGGACTGGCGTGGTGGCCCCTCGGGGAGAGCCTGGAGGGCCTCAAGGGCCCTTGTCGCGTGGGAGCGGGCCACTTCGAGTACGGCTGAGCCGGCGTCGGTGCTTTCCACCAGCCGGTATACCTCGGCCACCTGCTCTGCGGTCATGTCCTCCCGGCCGAGCAGGTCTTTGAGCCGCGCGGCGATGGCACTTCCGGTGCGTACGGCGCGCAGCACCGCCAGGCAGTAGACGCCCTCGCGGACGTCGGTGCCCGCCGGCTTGCCCGACTCGCGGCCTCGACCCGGCAGGTCCAGCACGTCGTCGGTGAGCTGGAACGCCAGGCCGAGGTCCTGTCCGTAGGCCTGGAGCGCGGTCGCATACCGCCGTGGTGCATTGCTCAGCAGAGCACCCAACACGCACGGCAGCTCGAACAGCGTGGCGGTCTTGCGGGCGAGGATCTCCAGGTGCGCCGCTTCGGTGAGGTCGGTGTTGTAGACGTTCTCCACTTCTTGGAGTTGCCCGGTGCACAGCTCCAGGAAGGCCCGGGCCGCGACGTGATGGGGCTCATTGCCCAGGTTCACGAGCAGGCTGTTCGCCCGGGCGAACAGGTAGGTGCCGGTGAGAGCGGCCAGTTCGTTGCCCCAGCAGGCATTGACGCTGAGCCCGTGCCGCCGCATGGACGCCCGGTCCATCACGTCGTCGTGATAGAGGGAAGCGATGTGCACCAGTTCCAGGGCCGCTGCCGCGCGCAGCAGCCGGGTCCGCTGGTACGAGCCGTAGGAGGCGGACAGCAGCAGCAGGGCCGGTCTGAGCCGTTTGCCGCCTCGTTGCAACAGATGGCCGGCCATCATGCGCAGCAGCGCGTCGTCCGCGGCGGTCGCCTCGCGCAGGATGCCGTCGAGCCCGGTGAGGGCCGTTCGGGTGCGTGCGCATGCGAGCCAGTCCTCGCCGGTGGTCCGGCTGGTGGTCACGGTTCGGGCTGTTGGAGGAAGTCGATCCGGGAGACCAGTTGTTTCACCTGGTTGTACACGCCGGGGTTGTTGAGCGCCTGGAGGACCTCTCCGGGCTTGAGTCCCTGGGCGCGTTTGGCGAGGTCGAAGAATCCGTCCGCGACCGCGGCTTCCTGTGCGGTCATGTACTTCTTGGTGAGTTCCAGGGCCTGCCGTGCTTCGGTGAGATGCTCGGCCGACAGGCGCGTCTCATCGGCGTAGGGCCGGGCCATGATCCGTGTGATCAGCTCGGAATAGCGGTCGTACAGACTGCGCGCGTGGGCCCGGTCCTCTTCGCTCGGCCGGACCTGCCGCGCCCGGTTCACCAGCCGTTCCTGGTTGTGGAAGAACACGTCGATCAGGTATTTACCGACGCGGGTCTGACTGAGGTACCGCTCCCGGAACTCCTTCTCCAGTTGCTGGTGAACGGAAAGGTCCTCACCGAGCATGCTGGACGCCATGGAGGTGAGGAAGCAGCCACCGCAATGGTCTTCGTTGCCGCCCGCACCGCCCTGGCAGACGAGGGACCCGGAGTCCCCGCCGTCGCTGAGCCAGGCGGTGGCGATCTGGCCGTCGAACGCCGCCTGGCCGAAGTTGTAACTGACCTTCGTGGTGACGTCGATTTCCTGGACGGTCGAGGTGGTGTACTCGGTAGTGCGCCCGACCTTCTCGACGTTCATCCCGAGCTCGGCGGTGGCGGTCGAGTCGGCGCCGGCGGGGAAGGCGATGTTCAGCTTGGTCAGGACGTCCTGGATCGGGTTGAAGAACGTACGGTTGCAGCCGCCGGCGAAGAGCAGGCCCACGGCCGGGTGACGAGGGCTCGGGACGGGCATCAGGTTGTTCATCATCTGGTCCACGACGTCGCTCGGGGTCGTCACCTGGGCGATGGCGGCATCCACTGTGTTGCCGGACATGCCGATGGTGATGAAACGCTTGAGCGTGGCGATGGTGTCGTCAGGCGTGGTGCCGCCGTCGTAGGCGCCCGGCTGGACGATCGCGTCGCCGGGCGTGGCCGCGTTCTCGTTGGCCAGGATGTGGTTGTTGCTGAGGATGCACAGACTTGAGTCGGTGTTGTCCCGTACCAGGCACCCCAGGGTCCCGGCGGTGACGAGGGGGTGACCGATGCTGGTCCCGGAGGGTGCCGGCCGGGTGCGTCCCGTGAACGCCAGCGGATAGACGGGCCCGGTCTCCACCACGTCGACCTCGATGTGATCCCCTCCCACGGGCAGTCGCTGAGGCAGCTGACGGGAAGGAGGGAGAAACCGAGAGGAAATCTTCCGGGCAACGTAGATCAAGACGGCTGGTTCGTCGGTCCGCTGCCCGGCGGTGATGCGCTGCCCGAAAGCCATGCCCACGATGTTGGGGTCTTGCTCGTAGGCAGGCCAGTACGTCCTTTTCGCGGCCTGGGACAAGGACCGGGCTTTCGCATATCGCTCGTCCACGACGGGTCTTCTCTCGTTTCCGCCCACTGCTACCGGCTTAAAGCATTACATTCAGCATATTTCGTGACTTCTTTTGATCGACCATGCTAGTGACGGCCTCGCATATCCGCTACGTCCCGGCCATCCGGGCAGCACGACAAGACGGCCGGTACGCTCGGAAGCCAAGGCCCGCAGGTCCGTCGCAGGCCAGGCCGGAGAGCCCCCGCATGAGCGAGCCGAACACCCTTGACCACGTCCGCCGCGTGCTCGACCGGCACAAAGCGCACATCCTGGCGACCTATCGGGCCGTCGGAGTCGGGATCGGACAGGCGACCTCGCCCGGCACCGCGTACGTCATCACCGTGTATCTGCAATCGAGCACTGACCGTCCCCAGGAGCCGGTGACCATGGACGGAGTGCCCCTGCGGTTCACTGTCACCGGCCCCGTCCGTCCGCTGCACCCGGGTGAGGCCTCGGGATAGCCGGTGGCGAGCGGATGACAGTCCGCGCGCCCCAGTGCAACAGCATTCAGGCTGTCCACCCGTCCTCGGGACGCAGGGCCGTGGAGACGAGGTGGAGACGAGCGGGGCGCCCACTCGTTGGTCGTAGCATCCTCCTGGCCCGGTAGGCGGACAGCTGCATCCGGGGCACCGTGCGGGCCGCTGGCCGCCGCGCGGGCACCCGAACGGACGCAAGCGCGGCGACCAGAACCGACCCGGGTCGTTACCCATGCCATGACGGACTTCACCGAGTGGATGACCGAGGTAGCAGCGCAACCCGGCCCGGGCGAAGCACGCCTCGACCAGCTGCGCGCCGGCGGCAACCTGACAGACGACGAGGCCGCGGCCTGGCTGGTGCAGATCATGGCCGACTATCACCGGCAGCCCGTCGGCTGGAAGGTGGACGTGGCGGTGGGGCGGCACGAGGGACCGGAACGCACCCGGTCCATCTCGGTCAACGGCCGGCTCCCGCAGATCGTCGCCGCCGTCATGGACCAGGCGCAGACCCTCGCCAACACGACGCGCAGGCCTGTGAAAGTGATCCATGGTGTGGACAGCAAGCCGGAGCATTTCCTGCGCACGCTGGCCGAGTGCGGCGCCGACACGGACACCTTCACCTCGCCGGTCTGGGTAGCGCTCCCCGAACCGCTGCCTCACGACGACGAGCACACCACCACGCCGGCCTTCCAAGGACTTGCTCCGGCGGCGGAATGACCGGCCGCAGGCCGGTGGCAAGCATCGTATGCACCGCTGCCTGCCCGGGTGCCTGCCTGGGTGCCTGCCTTGGAACTCGCCGATCCGCGTACACCAAAGGGGCGGAGCGGATCCGGATCGCTGTCGGCCGGGTACAGGCCGACGCCGCACGGGGACGAGTCGGGGCCGATGCTCAGGAGCAGGCCCGGTTGGGCGACTTCTTCGACTTCTTCTTCGACTTCTTCTTCGACCGTGCCATCGGCCCGGCACACGAGTGGGTGACCGGCTCGAATCAGGTTCAAAGCCGGATGGGATGCGGTGTGCCGCAGTTCGCCATAGACGAGTGAGACGAAGCATTCCTCGCCGGCCGTCCGATCCGTCAGAGCGGCGTTGACGGCGGTGACCATGGCCGCCGGGTCTTTGAAGAGACGGGCGGCGGCGCGTGCGCCGTAGCAGGATCAAGCTGTGCCGGCATGACCGATCAGGCTGTCCGGCATGACAGGGAAACCCTCTCCCGCGTCTTCACCCGCGCCGTCGCGCTGTACCTCCGCTCTGACACATCGCTGCGCGGATTCCCCGGGCCCGGTCCCGGGCCGGTGGAGCGCGGACCATGACGTGCTCACCGGAACCATCAGCCTCCGGCCGGCGCCGACGAGGTGCGCCCGCCACGGCTTCTTGCTGTCGTCACCCGGACGACCGCGAATGTCCCCCATGCGGCGACCCGCACCTGCCCGGCGCGTCATCGCTTGGCGGACCTGATCGACCACGGGGAAAATAGTGATCATGAGCTCTCTCGGGGACACGAGCTCTCCAGGCGAGAAGCGGAGATGAATGCAGGGGTGAAGCTCATCGGTGGTCCGGCCGAGTCCGCCGCGCCGCTCGCGCCCGGCCCGGGCGCGGGCGAGAAGGGGCTCAAGGCAGGTGCCCTGGGACTGGCCTCCTCAGTCGCCATGGGCCTGTCCTCCACCGCCCCGGCGTACAGCCTGGCGGCGACGCTCGGCCTGATCGTCGCGGGGGTCGGCCTCCAGGCCCCGATCATGACAATGCTGGCCTTCGTCCCGATGCTGCTGATCGCGTACGCCTACCGGGAGCTCAACGCGGCCGACGCCGACTGCGGAACCACCTTCACCTGGGCCTCCCGCGCCTTCGGCCCGCGCATCGGCTGGATGGGCGGCTGGGGCATCATCGTCGCCGACGTCATCGCCATGGCGAACCTCGCGGAGATCGCCGGCATCTACGGCTTCCGGCTGCTGGGGTTCGACTCGCTCGCCGAGGACCGGCTGTGGACCACCGCCGCGGGGGTCACCTGGATCGCCGTGATGACTGCGGTCTGCTACGTGGGCATCGAAGTGTCGGCGGTCCTCCAGCGCTGGCTGGTGTGCGCCGAGCTTGCGGTGCTGGTCTTGTTCGCAGTGACCGCCCTGGTCAGGGCCTACACAGACGGGCCGCCGACGGCGATCCACGTCTCCGTCTCCTGGTTCAACCCCCTCCATGTGCCGTCGGCCAAGGAGCTGACCGCGGGCTTCCTCGCCGCGGTCTTCATCTACTGGGGTTGGGACACCGCCGTCGCGGTCAACGAGGAGACCGCCGACAGCAGGAACATCCCCGGACGGGCGGCGGTCGTCTCCACCGTGCTCCTGCTGGGCATCTACGCCCTGGTGGCGACCTCGGCGCAGGCGTTCGCAGGGATCGGCACCGAGGGCACCGGCCTGGGCAACACGGCGAACTCCGGAGACGTGCTCTCCGGCCTGGGCGGTGCCGTCTTCGGCACCACGGGCCCCGGCTGGTTCTTCACCAAGTTGCTCATCTTCACGGTGCTGACCTCGGCGGTCGCATCCACCCAGACCACCATCCTGCCGCTGGCCCGCACCGTCTTCTCCATGGCCGCCCACAAGGCCGTCCCTTCGCGCTTCGCCCGGGTGCACCACAGGTTCCTCACCCCGACCTGGTCGACCGTCGGCATGGGCCTGATCTCCATCGGCTTCCTCGTCCTGCTGACCGTGATCAGCCACGACGTACTGGCCGACTCCATCAAGGCGGTCGGCCTCGCGATCGCCTTCTACTACGGCCTCACCGGCTTCGCCTGCGTCTGGTGCTACCGCGGGCGGCTCACGCGCAGCCCCCGGGACCTGCTGTTCAAGGGGGTGCTTCCGGGGCTGGGCGGGCTCCTGATGCTCAGCCTGTTCTGCTACGCCGCCTTCGTCGTCTACGCCGCCCCGGAGTACGGCTCGACCTCCTTCGACCTGCCGCTCCTCGGGCGGACCGGCAGCGTGAGCGTCGTGGGCCTGAGCGCCCTGCTGGTCGGTGTCGTCCTGATGTTGGTCATCACGCGAGAACACACCGCGGCCCTCAAACTGCAACGCGGTCTGCTGCCCCACGACCTGCCGTCGCTGACCGGTGCCGAGGCGGCCAGCCGCTACGTGCCCGCCGACAGCCGCTCCGGGGTGGGCGGCGACTGGTTCGACGTCATCCCGCTGTCGAGTTCCCGGGTCGGCCTGGTGGTCGGGGACGTGCTCGGCCACGGGCTGCGCGCCGCCGCCACCATGGGCCGGCTGCGTACGAGCGTACGCGTCCTGGCCCGGCTCGACCTCGCCCCGGACGAACTGCTCGCGCGCCTGGACGACGTGGTCGGGCGGACCGCCGAGGAACACGCCGCCGAAGAGCGGGCGCACGGCCGCGGCGGGGGCACGACGGGGGCCGGCGGCGACGAGGCCCTGGGGGTCACCTGCCTGTACGCCGTCTACGACCCGGTGTCCGGGCAGTGCAGTATGGCGCGGGCGGGCCACTCGCCGCCCGTCGTCGTCGACCCCGCCTGCGGTGCCGTCAGCCTTCCGGGCCTGCCGGAGGGGCCGCCCCTGGGCATGGGCGGCGCGCCCTTCCAGAGCGTGGAACTCCAGCTGCCCGCCGGCAGCCTGCTCGCCCTGTTCACCGACGGTCTCGTCCAGGCCCCGGGCCACGACGCCGAGACGGCGCTCGGCCTGCTCACCGGCGTCCTCACCGAGTGCCGGCGCCCCCTCGAGGAGCTCTGCGACCGCACCGTGGCCGAGCTGCTGCCCGGCCCGGTGGACGACGACGCGGCCCTGCTCCTGGTCCGTACCCGGATGCTCAGCGAGCACCAGGTGGCCGTCTGGGAGCTGGACGCCCACCCCGCGAGCGTCGCGCGGGCCCGGTCCGTCACCAGTGGGCAGCTGAGCGAGTGGGGGCTCGAGGACCTGTCGTTCACGACCGAGCTCATCGTCAGCGAGCTGGTCACCAACGCCGTCCGCTACGCCTCCGGCGGGCCGGTCCACGTCCGGCTGATCCGCGACCGTAGCCTCGTCTGCGAGGTCGCCGACACCGGCCACACCTCGCCCCACCTGCGCTACGCCGCCGCCGACGACGAGGGGGGCCGGGGCCTCTTCATCATCGCCCAGCTCACTCAGCGCTGGGGCACTCGCTACATCCCCACGGGCAAGACCATCTGGACCGAGCAGCCTCTGCCGACTGCGGAGTGAGCTCCCCCGGGGCAGTCGTTGCGGCGAAGACGTCCTGGTACTTCGGCCCAGCTGACGGTTGGCTCCGTCGTCCAGTAGCCATCAGCCCATCCCGCTCCGCGAGGTGTGCCGGGCGGGGGGCGGAGCGGTACCGGCCCCACCGACCCCGTTCACGCCGGTCCAGGGCCTGGATCTGCGACTTCTCGTCCACGCACAGCACCAGGGCCCGCTCCGGCGGGTCGAGGCGTTCGGTCCAGAATGCCCCGCTGCCCGAGCCGGAGCACCAGGAGGCGGGCGAGGGTGAGGCGCCGCTGGTGCTTGAGGAGCTGACCCGGCAGCAGGTCATTGGCCGGCGGGCTCGCGCCGAGCGCGACCACCAGTTGGTGTTCGACCACATCGGCGAGTAGGGCAAGCTCTCGGCGAGGCGGCTGTTCACCAGCCGGTTCGTCGACCAGGTCCTGCGCCTGGCGGGCGCCCGTCACCTGGTCCTCGGGCACACCAGTTGGGGGAAGGCGTGAGCGGCAGCGAGATGTCCGGGTCGGCTTGGCCCGGGTCGCGCTGCGGGCCGTGAGGGAGGCGGCGCCCGTCGCCGGCCACAAATCTCTCACCATGCTCGCCCTCTTCGACCACGACGCCGAAGGCGACATCAAGTCGACCATCGCGGCCTGCGAAACACCGGTCAGTGACCTGTTGTGGCACGCCACGGCCCCTGGTCTTCGCACCGACGGAGGTCGTCGGCACACTGTGGGACTCTCCGGCCACCGAAAACGCCCGGGCCCGCGGCACTTCCACCAGCATCACCCCGGCCACCGTCGCCGAGGCGACCAGGCCACTGCCCGACGCAGGCTGGAAACACGTCCTCGACGGACGCTGCGTCACGTGGGAAGCCCCCGTCGCCCTTGCCGCCGGCGAACAGTCCGACGCCTCCGCCTCCAGCAGACCAACGGCCCTCTTCAGCCGCAGGGCGCACACCCGCTGGCGAACCCGAACAGAATCCGGCCGCACGGATCAAGAGGTTCTGCCATGCGCGTCTTGGCCGGGGCGGCGTCTTGAGCCTGCCGCGGCCGCCTCGCTGGATCTCCTACAGCCGGGTGACCGCCGCCCGAATGGGGCTGTTCATCCCGGTCGGCAACGACGACATCGACCGCGCCGTGGAGCTCCCGAACAACATCGGATCCCCCATGCCGGGCCGGACCGGATGCATGGCCAGAACCGCCTTAGTGGCAGGTTGGCCGGTTTCAAAGCCGTGATGTTGCCGGGGAGTTAACACGGGGACATGATCACTGTTCGTATCGACCTGATCACTAATCCAGGGAGTGAGAAGTGATACGCAGAACCGCTCTCCGAACCCTCACCACCCTCGCTGTGACCGCAGCCCTCGCCCTGCCCCTCACTCAGGGAGCCCAGGCGGCCACCCCGGCCACGACCGCCCCGGCGACCGCCGCCACCCCCGCCACGATCAACGCGGACGACAACCCCTTCCGCTGGATGGAACTGGACGGCCTACGGGCCGACTTCCGGTTCATGTGTCCCGCGGGCCACTGTGTGGGCTTCTGGTCCCTGGTCCTGACGGACGACATCGCGCAGCAGAAGTTCGAGGGCGGCAAGTTCTTCGTCTACGCCCCGGCCACGGGCGAGTTCAGCTTCTTCCTCGACACGGACATCGCCGTGCGCACGGTTGACCACCCCGAACAGGTCCGCCTGGTCGACACCGTGTTCATGCGCTCCCACCCGCGCGTCGAGGTCCGCTACGGCGACCCCGGCCACCCGGACCGGGCCCGCGTCGTCGCTTCGGCAACGACGCTGATGTAGCGCCGGCCCCGCCCGGCCCCGGCCGACCAGCCCACGCCGGGCCGGCGACCGAGTCGCGCCGGCCCGCTCGGCGACCACCGCGGCCATGACCGGCGACGAGCGCGCCGCCACCGCCATCTCCCGTATTGCCGCATCTCCTTCCGCCCCGCGGCGGCGGCCTTCCTGTCGTCGGCACAGTGACGCAGGCCAGGGCGGCCAAGGCCCTGAACGGCAGATCTCCAAACCCCCTCCAATGCGCCGTGCTCTCGCATGCGCCCTCGTTTCACGAGATTCACCACAAGGGAGTTGTTGATTTTCATGTACAAACGTCGGAGAATTCTCACCTTCGCCACTGCGGGTGCAGTCATATGCACCGCCGGACTCATCCCGTCGGTCAGCCAGGCCGCCGGCAGCGGCGACAGGGGAGAGAAAGGGTCCTACGCCGAAACGCACGGCCTGACGGCGGATGACGTCAAGAACATCAACGCACTCAACGAGAGCGCCCTGACTCCGGAGCAACCCGGCAGGTCACCAGGGGAATTGCCTCCGAGTGCCAGCCCGTCCTCCCGGGCCCCCGGCTCTACCGACGACAGGGAAACCCCTCCGGCCGAGCCGCTCGAAAGGATGCCTGATGCGTACCGGGCCTACGGAGGCAGGGCCACTACGGTCATCAACAACTACATACGCAAGTGGCAGCAGGTCTACAGTCACCGCGACGGCAAGAAGCAGCAAATGACCGAAGAGCAGCGAGAAAAGCTGTCCTACGGTTGCGTCGGCGTCACCTGGGTCAATTCGGGTCCCTACCCGACGAACAAATTGGCGTTTGCGTCCTTCGACGAGAACAAGTACAAGAACGACCTCAAAAACATCAGCCCCCGACCCGGGGAAACGCGGGCAGAGTTCGAGGGCCGCATCGCCAAGGACAGTTTCGACGAGGAGAAGGGCTTCAAGCGGGCGCGTGATGTGGCGTCCATCATGAACAAGGCCCTGGAAAGCGCCCACGACGAGGGGGCGTACATCGACAACCTCAAGACGGGGCTCACGAACAACAATGACGCTCTGCTCTACGAGGACAGCCGATCGAACTTCTACTCGGCACTGAGGAACACACCGTCTTTCAAGGAAAGAGACGGAGGCAACTACGACCCGTCCAAGATGAAGGCGGTGATCTACTCGAAGCACTTCTGGAGCGGGCAGGACCAGCGGGGCCCTTCTGACAGGAGGAAGTACGGCGATCCGGAAGCCTTCCGCCCCGCCCAGGGTACCGGCCTGGTCGACATGTCGAAGGACAGAAGCATCCCGCGCAGTCCCGCCAACGCCGGCGAAAGCTGGGTCAATTTCGACTACGGCTGGTTCGGGGCTCAAACGGAAGCGGATGCCGACAAGACGGTATGGACCCACGGCGACCACTACCACGCGCCCAATAGTGGCCTGGGCCCCATGCACGTATACGAGAGCAAGTTCCGGAACTGGTCTGCCGGGTACGCGGACTTCGACCGCGGAACCTACGTGATCACGTTCATACCCAAGAGCTGGAACACCGCCCCCGCCAAGGTGCAGCAGGGCTGGCCGTAACAGAACCGGGCGGGAGGGCCGGGTCGCCCGGCCCTCCTCCCTCATCTGGGCACGACGATGACCAAGGACAGAGGCGGTCTAGGAATCGGGCGGCTTGGGGATGACTTCGCGTAGGCGGTCGAGGAGAACCCGGGCCGCGGGGCTCGAAGGACCGCCGGCCTGCCAGGCGAGCGCGATGCGGGCACGCATCTCGGGCCGGACGATTCGCAGCGTGCGAAGCTGCCCGTCGAGGGGGGACTCGTCCTCGCCGGCAGGCAGCACGGCAATGCCCAGGCCCCGCGCGGCAAGGCGCGAGAGTACGTGTGGGGCTGCCGCCTCGAAGGCAACGCGGGGACGGAATCCTGCCTGCGCGCAGCCGCGTTCCAGCGCCGCGCGCACCCCGGTGCCGCGCGGCAGGCAGATCAGCGGCCGATCGCGCAGATCGGCAAGTGGGACGCTCGTACCGTCGCCGTGGTCGAGAACCGGATCACCGGGCGCGACGACGGCAACCAGCGGGACGTCGATCACCGTCTGGAAGGCTATTCCGGGCGGGGGCACCTCCTCGGCCGTTCCGAGGACGGCGATGTCGAGCTCGCCGGTCAGGAGCGCGGCCAGCATCCGCTCCGTGGTGTCCTCGGTGAGGGCCGCCTCCACCGAGGGGTGGGCGTCGTGGAAGTCCGCGAGTAAGGCGGCGATGTCGAAGGCGTGGCTGGTGGCGCCGGAGACCAGCCCGAGCCTGACCCGGCCGCGCAGCAGCCCCGTGTACGCATCGACCGTCTGCCGCACCGACTCCGCCGCCGCCAGTGCGGCGCGGGCGTACGGCAGGACCGCCCGGCCCACCTCGGTCGGCGTCACTGACCGGCCGGAGCGGTCGAGCAGCGGCTGCCCCAGTTCCTTCTCCAGCTGGCGGATCTGGGCGCTGAGGCCGGGCTGGGCCATATGCAGCCGGTCGGCGGCTCTTGTGAAACCGCCCTCCTCGACGATGCAGACGAAGTAGCGCAACTGACGAAGCTCCATAAGCGGTGATTCTAGATGGCAGCAGAACTATCTACTGGCCCTATCGATCCGTCGGTCGCAGACTTGATCACATGGAGAACGAGACAGCCCGCAAGCGGAAGAAGGACGAGGTCAGGGCGGCGATCGCGGCGGAACGCCGAGAGCTGGCCGACCTGTTCGACACTTTGCGGACCGACCAGTGGAACGAGCAGAGTCTCTGCGCGGGATGGCGCGTTCGCGAGGTCGCGGCGCACATGACAATGGGCTTCCGCCTCTCCTTGCCCGCGACGCTCGGCGAGCTGGCCAAGGCGCGCGGCAACCTTCACCGCATGACCGACAGGGTCGCGCGCCGGGATGCGGCCGCCCATTTCACCACCACGCTCGCCGCCTTCCTGCGGGACAACGCTCACCATCCCTGGACGCCACCGGTCGGCGGGCTCGCGGCGGCGCTCGGCCACGACGTCGTGCACGGGCTGGACATCACCGTCGCCCTCGGCCTCGACCGGCGTGTCCCCGAGAACCGGCTGCGCATCCTGCTCGACGGCATCCGGCCCAGCAGCCTGAAGTTCTTCGGCGCCGACCTTGACGGAGTGCAACTGTGCGCCGAGGACCTCGACTGGTCATACGGCTCCGGCTCGCCCGTGTTCGGCGCCGCCCAGGACCTCCTGCTGCTGGCCTACGGCCGCAGACCTCCGGACGGCAAGCTCCGAGGAGCATCCAGCAACCGCTTCACCCAACCCGCCGAGAAAGCATGAACCAGATGCGCACCCGCCTCCTCCTGGGCCTGTCCCTGCTCTCCACCGGTCTGCTCGCCGGAGCCTTCGGCTACGGCGCCGCCAACCTCGTCCCGACCTTCAACTCCGTGCCGATCGAGATGAGACTCGACTTCCACACCGAGCTGATGAAGATGAACGGGATCACCATGCAGGGGGCGATGGCAGTCTCGGCCCTCAGTGCCCTCGCTCTGGCCGCCCTGACACGCGAACGGGCCCGAGTCCTCGCAGCCACGGCAGGGCTCCTCACCATCGCGTCCTTCCTGATCACCCGGTTCGGGAATGTCCCGATCAACGGCCGCATCAAGCAGTGGGCCGCCACCGCGCCACCAGCCGACCATGCGAAGATCCTGAGCCGCTGGGAACTGTTCAACGATGCCCGTACCTGCACTGCCATAGCCGCCTTCGCCGTCCTCATCTCTGTTGCCCTGCGCCAGGCGGGCAAGCGAGCGACCGAACACCACTGAACTCACCGCAATCATCACTGGATTTCCAGGCCCAGGCGCCGCCGCCTCTGTGTCGCGGTCTCGCAGGAGGAGGGAAGCGTCGTCTCCGGCTGCCAGAGCCCAGGCCCGCAGGATGCACACCCCGGCCTGCGACTGCGCTATGGGACGGACGGCTGCCGGCTACCTGCGGGCCGCGGTGTCGGAGGGCAGTTCGGCGAAGCGGCCGCGGTACTCGGCCGCGAAGCGGCCCAGATGGGAGACACCCCACCGGTAGGCGATCGTGCCGACGGAGTCGGTGGAGGCGAGGATGTCCGCACGGATCCGGTCCAGCCGCAGGTTGCGGACGTACGACAGGGGCGAGAGGCCCAGCCGGTCGCGGAATGCGGAGCTGATGGTCCGCGGGCTGCATGCGGCGGCCTCGGCGATGTCACCGAGGGTGATGCGCTCGGCGAGGTTCGCCTCGATGAAGGCGAGGGCCGTGCGCAAGGAGCGTGGATGACCGGGGTACGAACCGTCACGCAGCTCGTCGGTGTGCGAGTGCGGTTGGGCCAGGAGCAGGGCGGTGACGATGCACCGCAGCTGGCTTCGCTGCAGCTCCTGGCGCTGGAACAGGGGGTCTCCCGAGTCCAGTTGTTCCAGCAGCGAACGCACTAGCAGCCGCACCGCCCGGCCCTGGGAGCCGGCCACATCGAGCGCGAAGTCGAATCGGACGGTGGACATCGGCGGATGCCCGGTCAGCGTGGTGAACTCCTGCTCCACGAGTGCGGCGTCGATCCGCAGCCCCACGAACCCCGTCCGTGCGCTCCGCACGGGCCGCAGCTCCTGGGTGTCACCGGGATTGACGATTCCCGCCGTCGTCCTGTCGAGGGTCGCCGGCAGGCCGCCGCGCGATGCCGCAATCGCGCCGGTCACCCCGAGGTTGACGAAATAAGAGCTGCGGCCGCCGGCGGAGGCGATGCGCACATCGAGTGGCGAGGCGAAGTAGCCGACCGCGAAGTCATCGGCGACCACGCCGCGTAGTTCGTGGTCTGCGCTGTTCAGGCCGTTCAGGGGCGACGTGGTGATCGAGCCGCCGAACAGCCGGGTGGCGGCGTTGAGCAGGTCGACGGGGTTCCGGGACTTGGCAATGAGGTGGTTGCGCAGCAGCTCCGGCACGGCGTTCACCTCCCTTGGGGTCCTGCCGCGGCGCTGAGGAGCGGATACGACGGACGAACAGAATCCAGTGTGTCAGGCATGGTCGACCGGCCAAGTCGATATGGCCTGGGTGCCTTTGCGCAGCCACAGGTTGATGACCTGCGCACCGGCGGTGGTCTGCAGATGGGGAGCAGTCGTCGTCGACGGCCGGTCGCCGGCGGTGTGCCCGGTGACGACGCATGGCAGGTGTGTGCGGCGTAGCAGATGATCGCGCTGCAGGCGTCGGCCTTCTCGCGTGGGCTGCCATCGTCGAGCGAGGGAGCCGACGAAGCGAACCCGGTCCGTCCGCGTCGGGTGGGCGCTCATCGTCTCGCACATGCTGCCGCGGGCCTACGTCTGTGATCGGACCGCACCGCAACGTGTGGTGGCTCTGTCAGGAGGTGAGGATGGAGATGCCGTCTCCGAGCAGTTTCAGCCCGAGGACGAAGAAGAGTACGGCCATCACTGCGACATTGTGCTGAGCTGCCCAGTCTTTCCAGTTTCCGAGCGTGGTCCTGGCCCGCGTTCCCCCGAGGAGGAAGACTCCGAGCGGGACCAGCAGGCCGAGCGTGGCGATCACGATGAAGATCGCCAGTGATGCGATCTGCTGCCCGACCGGCAGTCCGGCCGAGCCGATCGCGGCGCCCGCGGCGATGGTCAGCGGGGCGTTCTTGGCGTTGAGCGCGGCCAGGGCCGTGCCGAGTCCGAAGACCTTGACCGGCGTGAGGCGGTCGATCGCGCTCATCCACTTCGGCAGTTTGGCCTGCGAGGGGTCCTTCGGGCGCCGACGCCACTGCCGGGCGCCGAAAACGAGGAGCAACACGCCCAGAGCGAGCTTGAGCGCTCCCACCCAGGTGGCCGGGTGCTTGTGGGCGGAGGCACCTGCGGGGGAGGCGATCGCCAGCATCACCGCGCCCAGTGCCGCGAGTCCGAGGATCCAGCCGACGGTGAAGAGGAATCCGTTGAGACGTCCCCGAGGCGTGGCGAGGATGAGGATGACGGCGATGATCGGAAGCGGGCTGACCGCGACGCCGGCCGCGAAACCCAGCACGTCACCGAGAACTGCGCCCATGGTTGCCTCCAGCTGGGGTCAGGGTGGCGATCCGGTCGAGCAGAGGTCCGGCGGAGGCAGATGCCCCGGCCGCCCGTGCGGCGCGACGGGGAGGGGCTTATGCGATCTTATGCGATAGGTTGCGCCGCGGCTTCACGGCCACGTGGGAGCGGCTGACCGAGCGGGTGACGATGACGATCCCGTAGTCAGCACGCACGGCCCAGCTCCATCTTCCTGCGCCTGGCTCGATCTGTCCTCGGGAGCGCCTCAGGGCGCGGAGACGGCGGCATCGCCCTGTCGCACTCGCGTTGCCCTCTCAGGGGCCAAGATGCGGGGCCGCGCATCCGCGGTGAGGATTGGGTTGTGAGGGCGATGGCGCCCCGTGCTCCGGCGCTTGGTGACCCTCGCGCCGATCCGTGGCAGGGAGTCTCACGATGACTGCAAGGACAGGTGCAACCCAATCAGCTCACCCCGAGCGCCCGGGCAGGTCGGACGGGGTCTGCAACGAGTTCACCGTCTTCACCGAGATCAAGCCGGGCCATGCGGATGCCATGCGTCAGGATCTCGCCATGCTCGCGGACGCGACGAATGACGAAAGAGTTCACGCGGCCTTGCGCCAGATCGGCACCCTGCACGACGCACGGCACGTGATCTTCGACAATGACACACGGCACATGTTCGCCAGCGTCTTCGACGGCTCCTGGGACACCTACATCGACGATTTCGCCCAGACGGACGTCGGGGACCGCTTCGACAAGGTCTTCTCGCACACCGAAGGGTTCCCCGGCGTCAAAGATCCGGGGGTGAAGGACTGGTTCGTCTCCCACCAGGAGCCCGCAGGAGTCTTCGTCAGTTCCTATCCCGATCTGACCGTTCAGCAGGTCTGGAAGGATCAGCGCGTGAGCGAGGCGTTCCAGGCGGTGCTGGACACCCCCGAGTTCCGGGCGGCGCTGGACAACCCGGCCAACGCCGAGTTGATGGCCACGCCTGCCTTCCAGAAGCTGCTGGAAGAAGCCTCCGCCTGAAACCCGGACGCTCCCAACCCCCAGAGCCGACCCACCATCGGTGAACTGCGTCGGCTGGTGCCGGTCAGCCAGTGCAGGGCTTGTCCGGGCACAGACCGATGCGGAGACACAAGCGACCATGAACAGCGCGGACAGCAGCAGCGGGGCCAGTGTGCGCGTCGAGATCGGCGACGTCCAGAGCGGGGCACTGCGCCCGCGGCCCGTCCCGTACGAGGGGAAGTTCATCTTCCTGCGCGTCGACGACCGCCACGCCGGACGTGCCCTGCTGCGGCGGCTGCTCCCCGTGACCTCAGGAGGTCTGCCGAGTGCGAACCGGAGCGGGGACGCCTGGGTCGCTGTGGCGTTCACCTATCAGGGGCTGAAGGCCCTGGGGGTGCCGCAGGAGTCGCTGGACAGCTTTCCACGCGCGTTCCGTGAGGGCATGGCCGCCAGGGCGGAGCTGATCGGCGATGTGGGCGAGAACGCCCCGGCCCACTGGGAGGCGCCGTTCGGGACGGGCGATGTCCACATCGCGTTGAGCGCCCTCTCTTCAGATACGGCGCAGCTGGACCAGGAACTGGAGCGGGCCCGGGTCGCCTATCAGGAAACCCCGGGTGTCCAGGTGATCTGGCAGCAGGACGTCCACCAGCTCCCGACCGGGCGCACCACCTTCGGCTTCCGCGACGGCATCAGCCATCCGAACATCGAGGGCGTCGGACTGCCCGGCTCCAATCCGCAGGAAGCGCCCATCAAGGCCGGCGAGTTCATCCTCGGCTACCCCGACGAAACCGGGAACCTTCCGCCCATGCCCAGCCCCGACGTGCTGGGGCGCAACGGAACCTACGTGGCCGTCCGCAAGATTCACACCAACGTGGCGGCCTGGCGCCGGTACCTGCGCGCCAACAGTTCCAGCGCCGAGGAGGAAGCACTCCTGGCGGCGAAAATGGTCGGGCGCTGGCCGAGTGGGGCACCGCTGACGCTGACGCCGGAGCACGATGACCCGGAGCTGGCGGCGGATCCGCACCGCGTCAACAACTTCCTGTACCGGGAGCACGACGACCGCGGCCTGCGATGCCCCGCCGGCGCGCACATCCGCCGGAACAACCCCCGCGACTCCACCATCATCGGCGACGCACGGATGCACCGCCTCATCCGCCGCGGCACCACCTACGGTCCGCCGTTGCCCGAGGGCGTACTGGAGGACGACGGTGCCGACCGGGGACTGGTGGGAGTCTTTATCGGGGCCCACCTTGAACGGCAGTTTGAATTCATCAAGGCCGAGTGGGTCAACGACGGCAACTTCATCGGCTACCCCGGCGAGAAGGACCCGGTGGCCGGGCACCACGACGGAACCGGCAGCGTCACCATCCCCGACAAGCCGGTCCGGCGCCGCCTGCACAACCTGCCCAGCTTCGTGGTCACCCGTGGCGGCGAGTACTGCTTCGTGCCGGGGCTGCGAGCCCTGCGCTGGCTCGCCGAACTGGAGGACTGACGGCAATTCCTACCCGCTGAGGCCCCATCGCGGTCTTCGAGGAAAGGTCGACGCCATGGCAGCACAGTTCGTCCGCTACACGCCGGACGTCGAAGTCGATGACCCGGACTTCGACCAGAACGTGCAGACGGTGATCGAGAAGACCGAGAGCTACATCGCCGAGTCCGTCGAGGCCGGTGGCACCGGACGGGCTCTCCGCGACGCCCATGCCAAGGGCTACGGGCTGGTACGCGGGGAAGTGGAGATCCTGGACGGGCTGCCCCCCGAGTACGCCCAGGGCATCTACGCGACGCCGGGAACCCACGACGCGCTCATCCGTTTCTCCAACGGCTCGCCGCACGCGGGAGCCGACGCGCGACTGGGCGCAGCCACCGGACTGGCGTTGAAAATGTTCGGCATCCCCGGCCCGACCCTGCTGGAAGACGAACCGGACACGGGCACCTTCGACTACGCCAACATCAACGGACCGATCTTCTTCTGCAACACGGTCGAGCACTACCTGTTCATCCAGGAACTGTTCCTGAACGCGCCGGCGTACTTCTCCCAGGGCCGGCCCGGAGCACATCGCTTCTTCACCGAGTTCGTGACAGGCAAGGGAACGCTGGGCCAGGACGACTGGGCGTGGGACGAGTTCCTGGCCTTCCTCCGCCTGTCGAAGACTCCTCCCGCCAACCTGCTGCTGTCGAGCTACTGGACGATGGGCGCGGTCCGGCACGGAGACTACATCGCCAAAGTGCGCATCACCCCCGACCCCGACTCCGCCGCCGCGGTGGTCCGGCGCACCATCGACCCGGCCTCCGCTCAAGAGGTCTTCCGACCGGCCCTGCAGGCCGAGCTGCAGGAGCGGCCCTACGTCTTCGACATCCAGGTTCAGCTCTGCACCGACCTGGAGCGGATGCCGGTGGAGGACACCACCGTGGAGTGGCCCGAGCAGCTCTCGCCGTCCGTCACCGTGGCCAAGCTGCGGC
This sequence comes from Streptomyces roseoverticillatus, assembly GCF_000719265.1. Taxonomy (GTDB): domain Bacteria; phylum Actinomycetota; class Actinomycetes; order Streptomycetales; family Streptomycetaceae; genus Streptomyces; species Streptomyces roseoverticillatus. Next base: position 572,638 of record NZ_JOFL01000006.1, read on the forward strand.
TGCCGCAGCAGGACATCTCCGGCCCGGAGAACCTGGCGAAGATGGACTCACTGTCCTTCACACCCTGGCGGGTCACCGCCGAGCACGCCCCCCTCGGCAACATCATGCGGGCCCGCAAGGAGGTCTACCGGCGATCCTCCATCCAACGCCACAAGCTCAACCAGCAGCCCCGCACAGAGCCCCGCAGCGCCGACGAGGTGTTTGACGCGCCCCATGAGCCTCAGTGAGCCTCCGCCCAGCTTGACCGGTCACGCCAACTCGTGAGCAGTGTCTCTGAGTTGGCGGAGGATCAGTCCGGTGCATCGTGCGGCCGGGCCGGGCGGTGGAACGATGGGGCGGAGGTGAAGACCTTCCCATCGGTCAGTTGCCGGATGCCGGCGAGCCGGGTTGCGCTGTCGTTCCACGGTGGCTCTCCCCTTCGGCTGTCGCTGCGGGCGCCGTCACATCGGCGGGGCGTCGAACAGCCCAGGGTCGGCGTCGTTGTGGGACTTGGCGGCGATGAACTCGTCCATCTCGTTCGCCGTACCCCACTGATCAGCGTTGGCGGGGTCGCGCAGGTCGTAGAGGTGGGGGTGCCAGGTGTCCTCGTCCAGGACCTCCAGCTCGGTGGTGTACTCGACGGTGTTGCCGGCCCGGTCGAGGAAGTAGCTGAAGGCGTTGTCACCGGCACGGTGCCGCCCCGGCCCCCACAGACTCTCGACGCCCAGGCGCCGCATCCGGCCGGTGCCGCGCATGAACTCGTCGATGCCGCGCATCTCGAAGGAGGCGTGGTGGAAGGCCACGTGCGGCCCGCGCACGATGCCGAAGCTGTGGTGGAAGGCGTTGCATCGCAGAAACCAGATGATTTCGCCGCGGCCGCCGAGGCACATGGTGTCCGAGAGGCGGAACCCCAAGTACTTGATGTACCAGGCGACCGTGGCCTCGGGGGCGGGGGAGTTCATCAGCACATGCGACAACCGCACCGGGACCGGCTCGCGGGCCTCGACCCTGCGGTGCCGGCGCGGGGTTACGTCGGCGGAGACCTCCACCACGCGGCCCTCGTTGTCGAAGAAGCGGACCCCGTAGCCGCCTCCCGGGGTGTCCAGCGGCTTCGGCTCGTGGACGAGCCGAACGCCCCCGGCGGTCAGTCGCGCGGCCAGGGTGTCGACGTCGCCGACGCCGGCGGCACCGAAAGCGATGAGGTCGGTGCGCTTGCGGGCGTCCTCGCGCAGCCGCACCACGTACTGCTCCGGTGAGCCCTCCGCGGCCAGGAACGAGACTCCGGTGTCACCGGCGGTTTCCGTCAGCCCCCACAGTCCGGTGTAGAAGCGGCGCTGCTCGGCGAAGTTCGGCATGGCGATGTCGATGTGCCGCAGGTGGGTGATCAGGCTGCTGTTGTTCATGGTGTAACTCCTCGTCATCATGCGGGTTCGGACATCTGCTGGTGGCAGGCATCGACCAGCGCATACGCGTCGTGGTGGCGCTGCGCCTGCTCCAGGCCGGCGATCGCCACGGAGGTCTCCACGAGCGTCCGGCACCGCTGCCGGCGCCGGCCGGTGAACGCCGCAAGCCCTTCGCCGACCGACAGGTGCCGCCCCAACTCCTCTGCCAGCACGAGGCCGTCCTCGATGGCCAGTGCCGCGCCGCTGGCCATCTGCGGGGCGGGCGCATGCGCGGCGTCACCGATGACGACGCCGTTGCCGCGGTGCCAGGGGCCCTCCAGGAACGTCGTCCGCACCGGGCGGCGTACGACCGACTTCGACACGGCAACCAGGTGGCGGAGCTCCTCGACCCGGCCGGGAAACGGTTCCAGTAGCTGCTGCAGCCGCGGGGCGAGCTCGGCATTCGGAAGGTAGCTCTGCTCCACCCCGTTCTCCGTCAGGAACACATACGCCAGGCTGCCCGAGATGGGTACGAAGCCGGCCGTGTTGGGCTTCCCCGCGAACTGATGGATCCCGGTGGCCCACGGCGGGCGCGGCACCAGCGCCCGCCACACCATCTGCCCGTGGTAGTCGACCGAGGCGTCGAGACCCAGCCGGGTCCGCACCGACGAGCCGATCCCGTCCGCGCCTACGATCAGCCCTGCCTGCCTGATCGTCCCGTCCGACAGCCGCACGCGGACCGGCTCGGACGGCGCGGAGGCCGCCGCCCGCGCGTTCTCCACCTGCTCCACTGCCACGACCGTCAGTCCCCGGTGCACCACCACGCCGCACCGTTCGGCTTCCGCATGCAGGATGCGGTGCAGTACGGGGCGCGCGATGCCCGCCATCGCCGGCCGCCGCGCACCGATCAGGCGCGGCAGCCGGATCTGGTCCACGGGTTCACCGGTCACGTCCACGTGCGTGACCGTGGTCATGCCGTGGCCCTCGGCCAGACATGAGTCCGCCAACCTCAGTTCGGCCAGCGCGCGCAGCGAAGGACCGGTCAGGCACAGCCCCCAGCCGGAAGTCGCCTCAGCCGGGCTGATCTCGGCGATCTCGACTTGCCACCCGCCACGCGCCAGGGCAGTGGCCGCCGTCAGCCCGGCAATGCCCGCACCCACGACCACGGCTGTCCGTGCAGCACGACTGCTGTCCATACACGCCTCCCGAGCGCCGATTTCCCCGAAACCGTAGGACCGATCGGCACCCGGCCCTATCCGATTCGGGAAGCGACCATCCGTATTCGGCAACCACTTGCGCTGGCCCGCGAGCATCTTCCTTGTCGGGCAAGGCCCTCTTCCATGTCGGCGGCGATCAAGCGCATGGCCAGCGGCTAGGTCGCCGGGATCTGCTCGGCCTCGAACTGCGCGATGACGGGCTCCGCCACCCTGTTACTCACCGTCAGCTGAGTGCGGTGCGGCCCTGGGCTGTCAGGATCTTCTGCATCCGCTGGATGAGCCCGAAGGCCTCCATCGGCCTCAGGGCGTCTGCCGGCTCGGGGCGCTCCTTGCGCCACTGCTAGGTGCTCAGGTTCACCGCATCGGTCATTGAGGATCTCCTCCCGCGCCATTTGTTTCAACGCTAAGAAACTTGCCGTCGAAGGATAGACGTGGTTTTATTTCAACGTCAAAAGACCGTGGTGTTGAAGCACTTGCCCGGAGCGCCACCATGCAGCAACCCGCCCCCGCCGCTCACGCACCATGACCAGTTCCAAAACCCTTACGGAAGGCCGCAATGTCCTACCCCACCCCCCGCTACCACGGCGACAAGGGCGAAGTGAATGCCTCCTTCCGTGCCGCAGACACCCCGCCGGACCTCACCTCGCCCCGCGGCGACGCCTACCGCTACCTCGCCACGCACGAGTCCACCGGTGGAGAGTACGGGCTGTACCAGGTGGACCTGGCAGCACGGGCCGCCGGTGCCAAGACCCACTTCCACAAGGCGATGTCGGAGGCCTTTTACATCCTCTCCGGCGAACTGGAGCTCTTCAACGGCGACAAGTGGGTGACGGGCCGCACCGGCGACTTCCTGTACGTTCCGCCCGGCGGCCTGCACGCCTTCAAGAACGTGACGGACGAGCCCATGTCGATGCTCATGCTCTTCACCCCGGGCGCCCCGCGCGAGGAGTTCTTCGAAAGGGTCGCGGAGATGTCGCAGCGCGGCAGCGAGGAACTCAAGGAGTTCCGTGTGCGGCACGACAGCTACTTCGAGGAGGACTTCGGGACGGGGGCGGTGTAGTGGACTGCGGTTAAGGATTTCGGCGGGAAGGGCAAAGTACCGCCACCGCCTCCGGGAACCGGGCAACCGGCACCGTACGAGCTGTCAGCGTCTCGACCGGCTCGCCGCGGCCACGGCCACCGAAGTGCAGGACCTGGTCCGCGACGGCTTGTCGAAGTCGGTATCGCTACGGTCGCGAGCCCGGAGCGACCGGGGGGCCTGATTCCGGCATCGGAATCAGGCCCCCGGAGCTGCGGTGGCGAGGGTCAGGGCGTGGTGGTGAGGGTGGGCCAGAGGGTGGTGGCGGTGAGGGGCCGGGCCAGGCGGAGGGCCCAGTAGGTCTCGTCGCCGTCTTCGTCGCGCCAGGACCACAGGCGGGTGGTGGCGAGGTGGAGCGGGCTGAGCAGGGTGATGCCGATGGCGCCGTGCAGTTGGTGGGCGATCCGGGCGATCTCGGCGGCCGAGGCGGACGCCTGGGCCTTGGCGGCGGCGACGGCGAAGTGCGCGGCCGGGCCGCCGGTGTCCAGCGGGGCGGCAGCGGCCTGGACGGCGGCGCGGACCAGGGCGGCCTCCTCGATCAGTCGTGCTTCCTCCTGCTTGACGGCTTGGAAGCGGCTGAGCGGACGGCCGAACTGGGTGCGGGCGGCGGTGTGGGCGACCGTCAGGTGGACGCAGCGTTCGGCGGCTCCGGCTATCAGGGCGGAGCGGGCCAGGGCCGCCCGGAGCCGGGCCTCGGCCAGCAGTTCCGGGGAGATCCGGCGGACCTGGGAGGCGGGGATCTCAAGGGCGGCCAGGTGCAGGTCGTCGCGCGGTTCTCCGGCGAGGTTGCCGCCGGGAGTGAGGACGGCCTGGTCGGGGGTGAGCGTGAACAGGACGGGACCGGAGGGGGCGCCGGCCAGGACGACCACCGCGGTGGCGGCGCGGGCCCAGGGCACGCGCCGCAGGGTGCCGGTGACCAGCAGGGTGTCGTCGTCGCCCAGACAGCCGGCAGAGCCGACGGGGGAGGCGGCCGGGTGGGCGTAACGGATGACGAGCTCGGGGGCGATGGCGTAGCTGAGCGGGCCGTCCGGGACGGGCAGACCGGCGCGGCGCAGCAGCGGGCCGGCGACCAGGGCGGTCTCGGCGAACGGGGCGGGGACGGCACGGCGTCCTGCCTCCTGGGCGGCGGTGAGGAGTTCGGCCGTGGAGGCGTTCGGGGCCGGGAGGGGCACGGCGTCGGCGGCGGTGGTGTTGGTGACGACGGCTATGGCGTCCGGGTCGGCGTAGAAGGCGGTGGTGTCGTAGGCGTCGGCGGGGATGACGGGTGTGCCGGTGTCGATCGTGCGGGAGTTCATCAGCGCTGCTCCAGACCGCGTGTAATGATGCCGCGAAGGATTTCGTTGGTGCCGCCGCGCAGTGTGTAGCCGGGGCTGTGCAGCAGGGCGAAAGCGAGCAGTTCGGGGTGGCTGCCGGGGGTGGCGTGCGGGTCGGCCGGGGTCGGCAGGACACTGCGGACGGTGTCGACCAGCGTGACTTCCAGGCGGGTGCCGAGGTCCTTGACCAGGGCGGCCTGGGTGTCGGGCGAGGATCCGGCGTCCAGGGCCGCGGCCACGCCGAGGGACAGCCGCCGTATGCCGTGCAGACGGGCCGTCAGGATGCCGACCCGGGTGAGCTGTTCGACAGTGGCCGAGCGCTGCTCCAGTTCACGGAGCAGGGAGACCAGTAGGGGGAAGGTGGACAGATAGCGTTCGGGGCCACTGCGTTCGAAGGCGAGTTCGCCGGTGACCTGCTTCCATCCGTCGCCCCGCTGCCCGAGCAGCATGCCGTCGGAGACGCCGACGCCTTCGAGGTGGAAGGCGTTGAACCGGTGCTCGCCGCTCATCAGCCGGATCGGCTCGACCCGTACGCCCGGGGCGCGCAGGTCGACGATGAACTGGCTGAGGCCGGAGTGCTTGTCCTCGGCATCGTCGGTGCGCGCCAGCACGATGGCGTAGTCGTTGACGTGGGCGCCGCCGGTCCACATCTTGGTTCCGGTCAACCGCCAGCCGTCGGAGGTGCGTTCGGCACGGGTGGCGACCGAGGCAAGGTCGGAACCGCTGCTCTTCTCGCTCATGCCGATGGAGAAGAAGCACTGCCCGGCGGCGATCCTCGGCAGGAAGAAACGGCGCTGCTCCTCGGTGCCGTGCCGGAGGATGGACGGGCCGGCCTGCCGGTCGGAGACCCAGTGGGCGCTGACCGGGGCGCCGGCGGCGAGCAGCTCCTCGATCACCACATAGCGCTCCAGGAAGCCGCGGCCCGCGCCGCCGTACTCGGTGGGCAGGGCCATGCCGACCCAGCCGCGCTCGGCGAGGCGGCGGCTGAAGCCGGGATCCCAGCCGGCCAGCCAGGAGTCGGGACGGCCGAGCACGGTGCCGCGTGCGCGCTCCTCGTCGACGAAGGCGCGGACCTCGGCGCGGAGCCGGCGGGCCGATTCGGGCAGGGTGACATCGGGGAATGCGATCGGTGAAGGCGTAGAAGGAGACATGGGTTATTCGCTCCCGGGTCAGGGAATCAATTGATGCATTTCTTTTCGCTACGGAAATCGGTCAGCCCGTGGGGCGCAGCAGGGAAGGGTCGAAGCCGGCTTCACGGAGCACCTCGTCGGTGTGCTGGCCGATGCCCGGGCAGGGCCGCAGCTCCGGCTCGGGGTCGGCCGAGTAGCGGACCGGGCGGCCGATCACCCGGTAGGGGCCCTCGGTGGGGTGGTCGGCCTCGTGCAGCAGGCCGCCCTCTTGGGCGTAGGCGGTGGTGGCGGCGGTCTCCAGGTCGAGCACGGGCGCGGCGGCGATGCCCGCCCGTTCGCAGAATTCCTGCCATTCGGCGCTGGTGTGATGCCGTGTCAGCTCTGCGAGCAGCGGATAGAACTGGTCGGCGTTACGAGCCCGGTCGGGTCCGGTGGCGAAGCGCGGGTCCTCGGCCAGGTCGGGGCGGCCGACGAAGGCGGTGAAGTCCCGCCAGTTGCGGTCGCTGTGCGGCAGGATGCACATCCAGCCGTCGGCGGTGCGCTGGGCGCGGCGCTCCGGGCTGAGCGAGCGGGCCGAGCCGAACGCCCCGTCGGCCTCCAAGGTGGCCGCGCCCAGGTGTTCGACCAGGTTGAAGGCGAGCATGGTGTCCGCCATCGGGACCTCGATGTGCTGGCCGGTGCCGCCGTGCTCCCGGTAGTACAGCGCGGCCAGCACCGACAGGGCGATCTGCATGCCGCAGACCTTGTCGGCCAGTACGGTGGGAACGTAGTGCGGCCGGCCGGAGACCTGGTGGTTGAGCCAGACCAGGCCGCTGGCCGCCTGGATGATGTCGTCGTAGGCGGCGCGGGTGCCGTAACGGCTGTCGCTGCGGAAACCCTGGGCGCTTGCGTAGATCAGCCGGGGATTGACGGCCGCGACGTCGTCGTAGCCGAGGCGGAGCTTCTCCAGAGCCTGCGGGCGCAGGTTGGTGATGAAGACGTCGGCGGTGCGCAGCAGGGCGAGCAGGGCGTCGTGGCCGTGCGGGGCCTTGAGATCGATGACGGCGCTGCGCTTGTTGCGGTTCAGGTTGAGCGCCGTGCCACCCATGCCGGGGTGGCGCCGCGGAGGGTAGTGGCGCGTCATGTCACCGGCGGGCGGCTCGACCTTGACCACGTCAGCGCCCAGGTCGCCGAGCTGCTGGGCGGCGTACGGCGCCATGATCACACTGGCCAGTTCGATGACGCGGACTCCGGCGAGGAGTCCACGGCCGGACGGGCCGCTCGGCTTCTGGGACATCTTCCTGTGCCTCCTGGAGTATCGGGTGGGACGGGTAAACGGTGGACCGAGCGGGCCTGACGAAGTCCGGTGCGGTTCGGCAGCGCCCCGAAGGGGCGCGGGGAACTGCGCGACCAGCCACGACGTACCCGCAGTTGACGTACCGGTTTTGCAGCGGAGCGCTTAGCGCCACCGGAGCGCAGCAGACCCGAGCGGGGAACGCCGGCCGGGCTGGGGGACCGCGCGCCCGCTGTACGCGAACGGCGTAGCCGGTTCGGTGAGCGGGCCGAAGTCGGTTTCGGTGGTCGACAGCGCGGCGAACGGCGCGCGCCCGGGCCGGGGCAGGCCGAGTACGTCCTCCCGTGCCAGCAGCCCGAGTTCCTGCACCCAGTGACACACCCCGGCCAAGGTCACGCGGATCCGCCATGAGCCGCCCTCCGTCGCACGCCGGCGCAGGACCGTTGCGACGGCGGCGGCCCCGAGGTAGGCGGCGAGGTAGTCGTTGAGCAGGTACGTCGGCGGCAGCGACGGCCGGTCGGTCCACTCCTCGATGGCGAATCCGGTTGCCGCGCAGGCGAGTTGGTCGAAGCCTCCGCGTTCGCCCCAGGGGCCTTCGGTGCCCCAGGCGTGGTATTCGAGGGTGATGAGTCCGGGGCGGCGCCGGACGAGTTCTTCGGTCGACGCCCCGTGCCGGGCGAGTCCCCGGTAGGCGTTCACGAAGACGTCCGCGTCCTGGAGCGCGTCGTGGAAGGCCGCACGGTCGTGAGCGTCGCGCAGGTCGCAGTAGGCGTTGCGCTTGCCGCCGCCGGTCATGGCGATCATCGGGATCGGGTCGGGGCGGTCGGGACGCGTCAGGTGCAGCACGTCGGCGCCGAACTGGGCCAGGAGTCGCGTCGATACGGGACCCGCGATGACATGCGTGAGATCGAGTACCCGTACGCCCGCGAGCGCCTCATCGGCCTCACCGATCGGCGCCAGAGGCCGGACCGGTCCGTCACCGACGCGTTCGATCTCGACGACCGGGCGCTGCGCGACATACCGCCCCGCGGGGTGCGCGAGCCACTCGTCCCGGCTGCGCACCGCGCAGGCGACGCCGCCCCGCGCGCAGATGGCCTCCTCCAGCGTGAAGGCGTCCCAGTCGGCCGCGGCCTGCGCGATCCCCACCTTGTCGAGCCCGCACTTCAGCACGGAGCAGACCGCGTCCCGCAGATGCGGATAGGTGGTGATGATGAAGATCCACCGGCCGTCGCGCGCCCGGTAGAAGTCGTTGTTGCCGAGCAGCGCCGGATCGTCGAGCAGGACACCGATCGGGCGCCCCGACAGCGTCGTGTGATACGTCGCCATGAGCTGGTCGATCGCGGCTCCGGCTTGCACTTCCACCTTCTGGTGCCGGTGACCGCGCTGTTCGCCGAGCGCCGCCGTCTGCCGCCCGAAGACCCCGATCGCGGCGGACATGGCATCGGCGAGGCGGTGCACCGAGGGCACCAGGGGATCGGCCCCGACGACGGTGATGTCCTCGGCCCCCCGGGCCGGATCGAGGTCGCCGAGGGTGTGCAGCAGCCGGGAGACGATCTCGCCGGTGGGTATCGGAGGCTTCGGCTTGGTCGTGGTCAGCGTGTTCGAAGTCATGCCGGGATGCTCGTTCGCAGCAGTGCACGAGCGCCCGGATTCACGGATATCCGTGAACCGATGCGGACGTCACGTCCGCCTCTCCTGGATGTGCGCCAGGAGCCGGGCCGCCGCCCGGTCCAGGCACAGCCGCTCCGAGCGGCCGCGACGCCGGTGCATCAGAGCGAGGGCTCCCGTGACGACGGGGCCGTCGGTGACGGGGATCGCGAGTGCGCTGACCTCGGGGTCGGCCAGCCCCTCGCTGCGGCTGATCCGCGACGCGCGGATCGCCGGAAGGGCGGAGCGGAACTCGGCGACCGCCTCGGGGTCGTGGCGGGCGAGCTCGTCGAGCAGCCCGCGGCGCTCCGCCTCGTCGGTGAAGGCCAGCAGCAGACGGCCCGCGGCGGTGCGCAGCAGCGGCCGGGCCATGTGCCGGTCGGCGAGCGGCACGAGGCGGGGAATCTCGTCCTCGCCTCCGCGCGCCAGGTACACGGCGTCGAGCCCGACCCGCACCGTGAGCAGCACCGGGGTACCCGCGACGCGGCTCAGTTCGCTGAGCTCGGCCTGACTGATCCGCGGGACGACCCGGCCGGCGATGAGGTTGAGGACGTGCGGGGCGGGCCCGAGCCTGAAGCGCCGGTGCTGTTCCAGCAGAAAGCCGGTCGCGACGAGGCCGTTGACCAGGTCCTGCACCGAACTCGCCGGCGCCCCGGTCGTCCGCGCCAATTCGGCCACGGTCACCCCGCCCGGTGCCCGCGCGGCGGCCTCCAGGATCCACGCGACCCGGTCCACCGTACGGTGACGCTGCCGTCGGCCGTGCTCGCTCATCCCGCCCCACCTTGTCCTTCTCGTGCATCGCCGGCCGCTCGCGCCGACACGGCCCGCCGATCCCTTTCCGCACCGCACCACCCCGACGAGTTCAGCGACCACCCCGGGACCCGGTCCGGTGATCTGCTGACTGCGAAGGATTCTGGACGCGTTTGGTCACCCACCACGCGAACCATTGTCGATGATCAAGGTTCGGCGTGCCACCGCCGACCATGCACGAGCTGGCTGGAAGAAGAGCCTCAGCAGCAGTTGGGGAAGTCCCAAGTCCACCAGTCCGCCCCGAGGTCGCGGCGCGTCTTGCTCACGGTGGCGCCGTTGCTGTTGCGGAGGACGATGGTCGTTCGGAATTCACCCTGGGACGGTGCATCCACCACGTTGATAGCGCTCGCGGCGCGGGCAGAACCGAGAGGATCGGGCTTGCCCATGGACACCCATCCGGTCCACTGCTTGCTGATGGTCCAGCGCGTCCACACCGCATAGTCGAGGCCGACCAGGAACTGTTCCTTCTCGCCGTTCGGCAGCGCGTGGTCCTTGATGCCGTAATCACATATGTACTTGCCGCCGCCCCCCGCAGTGCAGGTGTCGGCTGCCTGCGCCGGTGCGCCGGCCACGGCCAGTCCTGCCAGGGCGGCGATCGCGACCACGGCGGTCTTGATTCTCTTCAAGCTGAGCATCCTGTTCTCTCGGTACGACCCGCGCGGGCCAGGCACCAGGCTCTGACCACGACGTCCCGTCAACTTACGGATACCGGCTAACTACTCGCTAACGCAGTGCTGACGTCGCCCTGATGTCCCGCTGAGGTTCGTTGATGGGCTGTCAATCGAGCGGTGAACTCATCCACCTACGGTCCGGGCACCACCACCCGCACTCGTAGATGGATGGAGCATCCGTTGCGCAGACATGTCGTCACGCTGGCGCTCGCCACAGCCGGTCTGGCCGCCGTTCTCCCCATGGCCCAGGTGTACGCCGCCACCCCGCCGCCAGGTCCCGCGGCATCCGCGCCGCGCACGGGGGACGGCGGGGTCCAGGCCCGGGCCACGGGCACCGACGCCCAGCAGCGCGCCTTCTGGGCCGAGCACGAAAAGAACGGCTCCCTACGGCAGTTCACCGGGAAGCTGCCGGACTGGAAGCCGAAGGCCGATCCGCCGCGGCCGAAGGAGCCGGGCGCCGGGCGGACCGTGGAGGCGCCCGCTGCCGCTCCGCAGCAGAAGGGGAAGAGCCGGTTCGCGGCCGGCTCCCCGGCCGAGACCAGGTTGCGCGCCACCACCGGCCGCATCCAGATCTCCTGGCCCGACGAGGAGAACCCCTCGACGTGGTGGGGCAGCGCGTGCACGGGGAATGTGATCAACAGCGAGAGCAAGGACGTCATCGCCACGGCGCGCCACTGCATCCCCCACGACAAGCAGGGCCGGATCATCTCCAAGGCGCAGTACCAGTTCATCCCGGGCTACTCCAAGGACGCCGACGGCACCGAGCACGCCCCGTACGGCACGTGGACCTTCCGCTCCGTCGGTGTCGTCAGCGACAGCGCCGGCCAGCAGTCCACCGACACCGCGTTCCTGGCGTTGAACACCCAGAACGGCACCCACGTCCAGGACAAGGTCGGCGCCTCCGGCTACCGGTTCGGGACCACCTCCCTGCCGAACCAGGTGGTGATCGCGGGGATACCCGCCAATTCGAATCAGTTTCACACCTGCGTGAGGCAGCCGTACTGGGGTCCGGACAACCCGCCGCAGATCCTGGGACGTGGCGGGCCCTGCAATGGTGACAGCGAGCTCTCCGGCGGCGCCAGCGGCGGCCCCCTCCTCGACGGCGACACCTTCGACAGCGGTCCCGTCCAGATCGGCGACTTCTCCGGCAGTCGGCTGGACGACGCGGCCGCCGCGGTCTGGCGCGACGCGGCCCTCGCCGTCTTCCGCTCCGTGCAGGGCACGGACGGCGGACAGCCGGGCCACGACAAGGTCACGACCCTGACCAACGCGAACAACAACCTGGCCGACCTCTACGCCTACCGCACGGACAGCGGCGCGCCCGTCCACACCTACCACGCCACCGGAGGCCAGAACCAGCAGTGGCACCTGTGGGACAAGGGCGAGGGCTACTTCCTCATCGAGAACCGGTACACCGAGCAGCAAGGTGTCACCGGGGCCGAAGCCCGCGTTCTCGACTACAACTTCTCCAACGGCACCGCTTGGTCGCACCGGGTGAACGGCACCGGATCCGACAACCAGCTGTGGCGGTTCCGCGCCACCACCGGCCGGCCCGGCTGGTACACGATCCGCAGCAAGCGGGGCGATCTGTGCCTGGGCGCCCCCGAGGGCGAGGGCCAGTTGACGGTCGCCCCCTGCGGCACCACGGACGGCCTCGACTCCCAGCAGTGGAAGCTCCAGTAGCGGAGCTCGACGCCCGCCCGTAGTCACACGTACGGGTCCGGTACCGGCCGGACCCGCTTCCGCCGGCGCCCTTCGTCCGCAAAGGGCGTTCTCTCTCCCTCCTCTCTCCCTCCTCGCCGAAAGGCACGTTCATGCGCATGCGCAACCTCTCGGGCACGGCCGCCGTGCTGGCCGTCGCCGCCGGTCTCACCGGGGGCCTCACCGCCACGGCGGCCCACGCCGCCGAACCCCTGCCGGAATCCGGCGGCACCTACCGGATATCCAGCCACGCGGGCGGAGCCCTGCAGTGGGACAGCCCCCTCAACGGCGCGGGCGTGCGCGTCAGGGACTGGAACGAGAACCTGACCGAACAGACCTGGACCGTCACCGACGACGGCACCGGGAGCTGGAGCGTCAGGATTCCCCGCACCAACTACGCCGTCGACCGCGACCTGGGCAACAACTCCGTCGCCGCCTGGAACGACATCGGCAGACCCAACCAGCGGTGGTGGCTGCAGAACCTCCCCGACAGCCGCGCCTGGCTGCTGCACAGCGGCGACCGCACCGGCGGTGACACCTGCCTGACCCGCCTCCCCGACCTGGGCACCGCGGCCCGCCCCTGCAACGCCGGCGACCAGGCCCAGCAGTGGAACCTCGACAAGGCCACCGCCCAACCGCCCACGCCTGCCGTCCCCGTCACGCTGCAGATGGTCGACTCCGGCGGCTACGACCCGAACGCCCTGCGCTCGTGGTTCGACAGGAGCAGAGGTCTCCTCCAGGACCAGTACGGGAAGATCAAGCAGTTCATGACGGGCGGCGCGTACGAGGTGAAGCCCGGCATCAACGTCGTCTTCGACGCCCGGCACGAGAGCTTCAGCAACCCGGGCGTCGCGGCCGTGTTCGAGCCCAACGCCAAGCCCCGGTACAACAACGAGAAGTCGATCATCCTGCGCCCCGGCTATGTGATGAACAACCCGGGCGACACCGGGTCACTCATCCACGAACTCACTCACCAGGTGCAGGACGCCGCCAACGGGGGCTGGCTGAACGAGGGTCAGGCCGACTACTACCGCAAGTACGTCTACAACGTGAAGGAAAAGCCGGGCCTCGACCGCATCCGCGGCACCGACTACAACCGCGGCTACGACTCCACCGCCTACCTGCTCAACTACATCGCCCACAAGCACCCGGCGGGCGAGAACGTCATCCAGAGGATCAACAACGAGGTGCGCCGGCAGGGCTTCGGTGCCGACGGCGACCGCGTGCTGTCCGCGATCACGGGCAAGGGCGGCCGGCAGTGGTGGACCGAGATGTGGAACGACATCCAGGCCAGCCCGACCAGGTGGACCAACCCGGCCTTCCGCGACTAGGCCGTTTCTTTTGGATCAGCGTGCTGACCAGAGGAAGATGCCTGCGAGGTGGAGTCCGGCGAGGTAGACGGTTGCGGTCTTCTCGTAGCGGGTGGCGATGCCGCGCCATTGCTTGAGGCGGTTGATGCAGCGTTCGACGGTGTTGCGTTGCTTGTATGCCTCGCGGTCGAAGGCCGGTGGCCGGCCGCCGTGGCTGCCGCGTCGCCGGCGATGGGCCTGCTGGTCGGCGGGGATGGGGATCACGGCCTTGATCCCGCGCCGTCGCAGATGATCGCGGATCGCGCGCGACGAATACGCCTTGTCGGCCAGGACCGCATCCGGCCTGACGCGCGGTCTTCCGACGGGCCGCGGCACCCGGATCGCGGCCATGACCTGTCCGAAGGCGGGTGCGTCGCCGGCCTGTCCGGGTGTGAGGACGAAGCACAACGGGCGGCAGCGACCGTCGGCGGCCAGGTGGATCTTGGTGGTCAGCCCGCCGCGGGACCGCCCGAGGGCACGATCGACTGGTTCGCCGGCCGGGGCCCCTTTTTGCGGGCCCCGGCCGCGTGCTGGTGCGCGCGCACGATGGTCGAGTCGACCGCGACCACCCACTCCAGGTCCTCATCCGCGTCGGCCTGGGCGAGCAGAGCGGTGAAGACGCGTTCCCAGGTGCCGTCGATCGCCCAGTTCCGCAGCCGCGTGTAAGCGCCCTTCCACGAGCCGTACTTCTCCGGCAGATGGACCCACTGCGACCCGGTCTGGAACTTCCAGGCGATCGCATCGATCACCTCACGGTGATCACGCCACCGACCACCCCGTTTCGGGGCCCGGTCCGGCAGCAGCGGCTCGATCCGCGCCCACTGCGCGTCCGTCAACGGCACACCGGACCAACGATCAGATGATCCGAAAGAAACGGCCTAGAAGACCGATGGCCGAGGCAAACACCCCGGGCCGACCGCGCCCCGGGGCCACCCAAGGAGTGAGGAACGGGCCAGTGCAGATATCGACCAAGAAGTCACCCACCAAGCCGCTCAAGAAGTCCCACATATGGGGCGCCCTCGCCCTGGCCGCGTTCGGCCTCGCCGCCCTGCCGGCGCCGGCGCAGGCGGCCGCACAGTCCGGGCCGCTCGTCGGGCTTGCCGGCAAGTGCCTGGACGTGCGCGGCGGCGTCCGCGACAACGGCACGCCGGTGCAGCTCTTCGGCTGCAACGGCACGGAGTCCCAGAGTTGGATGTACGTCGAGCAGCCCGGTGACATCGGCGCCACGATGACGGCGTTCGGCAAGTGCCTGGACGCCGCGTCCAGCGGCACCGCCGACGGCACTCCCGTCCAGTTGTGGGACTGCAACGGCACGGGCGCCCAGAAGTGGGTCCGCTACCAGGGCGACGTCCTCGTCAACCCGCAGTCCGGCAAGTGCCTGGACGTCCGCGGCGGCAACACCGCCGACGGCACCCCCGTCCAGATCTACAGCTGCAACTACACCGCCTCCCAGGTCTGGAGATTCGACGGGGGCAACCCGAACCCGAGCCCGAATCCGGGCACGACGCTGCAGCGCCAGGTCTTCGACCTCGTCAACGACTACCGTGCGCAGCACGGCAAGGCGCGCCTGGAGTACGACCCCGTCGTCGAGCGCGCCGCCCAGGACGAAGCCGACGAGCAGGCCCGGCGCCGGCAGCAGGGCCACTTCATCAGCACGCAGGACTCGCTCAGCAAGTACGGCTACTCGCGCCCGTGGCACAGTGTCGCCGAGAACGCCGCGGGCGCCCGCGGCTTCTGGAGAGACGCCCGGTCGGTGGTCGACGCCTGGATCAACGAGCCGCTGCACGAGCGGAACATCCTGGGCGACGGGTACAAGTACACCGGCGTCGGCGTGACGATCGACGGGGACGGCACCCATTGGTGGGCGCAGGACTTCGTCGGCTGACCAGCGGCTCGGTGTCCGGCCGGGGCGGGGACCCGTACTGCCGCTGGGCAGCCGGCAGCAGCAGCCCCGTGTACGAACGTCACCCCTTCGCGCCGTGGGGCGCGGCGACTGCGGACGCGGCCTTGTGCGCGGAGGGCGTGCGTGCGGAAGACGTGCGCGCGCTGGCTGACGACGGTCCGCCCGCCGGGTCGGCCGACTGGGCGAAGTCGTAGACGGCCTGCTCTTCGGCACCGAGGTGGGTGGAGCTCAGGTTGGGGCCCTGCAGCCAGCCGAGGATGCCGATGATCTGCCCCGGGTCGTCGTAGCGGGAGAAGACCCCGACCTGGACGCCCTCGCCGGTGGCGGGGTCGAAGCCGCCCAGCAGGGGGCCGCCGCTGGTTCCCGGTGACAGCGCGCCGCGCATCACGTCGCTGTAGTAGACCGGGTCCGCCCAGGAGGTGCCCTGCGCCACCATCAGGGAACGGCCGTCGAAGGTGCGCTGGAGGGCCGAGGACACATTGCCGGGACGGTAGTAGTTGCGCTCATTGATGGTGGGGTAGCCGAAGATGTGGTGCCGCTGGTTCTGCGGCTGGTCGAAGGCGATCCGCTGTGCGCCGGTGACCTGGGCGATCGGCCGCGGCTCGGCGGGGTTGTCCACCAGGATCGCGGCCATGTCGTGCCCGAGCATCCAGTCGGCGCTCTGACTCCAGGTGTTGGTGAAGAACTCGCGCGTCACGCCCCAGACCCCGTACGGCGCGATGTCCTTGCCGGGAAGTGCGGTGCTGGTGGTGCGGCGGGGCAGGTTCGCCCCGTTGAACCCCGGCACGAAGACCATGTTGGTGACGACCGTGTTTCCCCACCCCAGGCCGAAGGGGGTGTGGACGCGCACGCAGTGTGCGGCCGTGAGCACGGTGCTTTCGTTGGCGCCGGCGACCACGTTGCCGGAGCAGGCGGACCGGGCGACGGTGCCGTTGTCCAGGTCCTTGGTCTCCAGGAAGATCTTGCCGGCGGTGCGGGAGATCAGCCCGGCCTTCCGCGGCCACGGCTTGCTGAGGTCGTCCCAGCCTCCCGGTGGCGGGGCCGCGTCCTGGTCCTCGTGGTTGAGGCCGGCGGCGGCCATCTTGTCCAGGGTCCAGTACTCGACCTCGGCCCTGAGCCGCTGGTCGTAGTCCGCGCCGGCCGGGACCAGCGGACGCAGCTCGAAGGCCGGCACGGCGGCACTGGCGGGCGGCGCCGCTGTGAGCAGTGCGGCCATCAGCCCGAGCGCGCCGAGCACGCTCGTTCTCGTACGTCTTGACCATTTCCCGAGGGACATCGTCTTTCCCTTCGAAGGGTTTCCGGGGTTGCTGCGGGCGGGTCAGGCGGCGGAGGCGAAGGCCGCTTCCGGGCGCGGGCCGTGGTCCATGAGGCCCTGTGCCCGGCAGGCAACGGCAGACCCGGCGGAACGAGAACCGCAACGGCCACTGCGGCGACGACGACAGCCACGGCATCCACCGCCCCCGCGCACGAGGCGGCCGGAGGAAGGGAAGCCGGGAGACATGAGCCAAGAGGGCAGGACTGATCTCATCGGAGTCCTCGCGTTGGGCGGGGTGCCAGGGAACGGTGGTTCGACCGGACACCGGGAATCTCATCGCAGCGGTCGGCTCCGCGCCATACGAGGGGGCGGCCTACTTGGGCCACTGGCGCAGGTGTGCCACTCCGTCTTGCCACGCAAGTCGCGGCGGGTGACCGCGTAGGTCACGGTCGTGGCCAGGCCGGGGCGAAGGACGGTCGGGATGAGGGGGGCGGACCGGCTCCTGCCGGGCCGGGCCAGCATGATCGTTCGCGTCCACATGCCCCGTACGTCCCGGGCGGATGCCGCGGAACGGACGCGCGCAACCAGCACGCGGCATCCGGTATCTGGAACCCGGGATGGCGCTGCCTCCGCGGCTGTGTCCCGCGGGGTTCCGGATCCGCGGGACACAGGGCTCAGCGGGACGCAGGGCTCAACGGGCCCGGGCTCAGCGCACGAACTTCCAGGTGATGCCGTTGACCACGCCCCGGTCGAGTGGTGCCAGCTTCTGGAAGGCCGGCCGGCCGAGGTCGATGTGGGTGCGGTCGCACGAGAGGCACTTGTCCCTGACGGGCACCCTGATGGTCTTGCCGTTGTAGCTGACCTCGACCGATATGCCCTGGCAGAGCGGGTCGTTGTTGGGATTGGCGGAGGTCCACCACGAGGGCGAGACCGCGACCAGGTCCTGGGAGTTCGCGTCGATGGCCGTCCCGCAGGCGCCGTACCCCTTGTCGGTGTAGTAGGTCATCTTTCCGTTCACCGGCTGGCCGATCGGAACGTCGGCGGCCGCCGGTCCCGCGGCGACGGCAATTCCGGTGGCCGCGGCGGCCAGGACGACGGCCGCGGAGCGCACAGCTCTGCTTCCACGCATGGTCTCTCCTCGTTCGGGAGTAATGGCGGGCGGGTGTACTCCACGGACCCGTGGAGCGAGCGCCCCGGAAACCGGCATCACGGAGCCGTCACGGCTCGCCGGTCAGGAAGATGAAGGACAGCGGCATTTCTTCGGCACGCGTCCGGCTTTCGGTCCATGAGTGCCATGCGGGACGACGCGGACGCAAGTCCCTGCAGCGACAGTTGTCCGGAACCGATTGCCAAATGCACCTGGTTTGGCCGCCCATGATGCATGTCGTTGACAACGATGTTGAAGAGTTATTCACTGCGCAAGGGCGACGGCCGCAGCGCCTTCCCTCCGGCCCCGTCGCGCCTTAAGCAAGCGAGTGCCACCTCAGCGATCCGACCCCACAGGAGCCGCCGTGAGAAGAAACCGCTTCGTCACCCTGCTGCTGGCCGTACTGGCTCTGGTCGGTGCGGCCCTCCTCGTGCCGTCCGGCACGGCGAGCGCCGCCGGCCCGTGCGACAACGCGTCCAATTGGACGGCCGGCACCTGGTATCCGGCGGGCACGGTCGTCCGGTACACGGACGGCAAGTACTACGTCGCCGAGCACGACAATCCCGGCTACGACCCGCTCATCAGCACGTGGTACTGGGACCCGTATACCTGCCAGGGAGGCGGGACCCCGGGGGCCGGAAAGTTTCCCGTGACGGAGGCCCAGTTCCAGCAGATGTTCCCGGGCCGGAACGCCTTCTACACGTACAACGGGCTGATCGCGGCGCTGGCCGCGTACCCGGGATTCGCCGGCACCGGCAGTGACCAGGTCAGGCGGCAGGAGGCCGCCGCCTTCCTGGCCAACGTCGACCACGAGACCGGGGGCCTGGTCCACATCGTGGAGCAGAACACGGCCAACTATCCCCACTACTGTGACGGGAACCAGCCCTATGGTTGCCCGGCCGGTCAGGCCGCCTATTACGGCCGCGGTCCGCTCCAGCTCAGCTGGAACTTCAACTACAAGGCGGCGGGCGACGCCCTCGGAATCAACCTGCTGAACAATCCGTCGCTCGTCCAGACCGACGCGGCCGTCTCCTGGAAAACCGCCCTGTGGTACTGGAACACCCAGCGCGGCCCCGGCACCATGACGCCGCATGACGCGATGGTCAACAGCCGCGGATTCGGGGAGACCATCCGCAGCATCAACGGCGCCGTGGAGTGTGACGGCCGCAACCCCGCCCAGGTGCAGAGCCGGGTGAACAGCTACCAGCGATTCGCCCAGATGCTGGGTACGGCTCCGGGCGGCAACCTCTACTGCTGAGTCCGGCCGGCAGGTCTATGACGGCGACGGCTGGGGGCCCGGGAACAGCAGGGCCTCCTGACGTCTTCCCGATTGAGTGTAACTCCCCGGCAGCAGCTAGGCTTTGGCTGTTCTTGGGAAGGGGCGCTGATGGGCACCAGATTCATTGAGGTAGACGAATCACGGCAAGGCGAGCCGGGCGTGCGGAAGGGAGGCAGAACATTGACAGTGGGGGACCAGTCCGTCACCCAGGAGACATGGGTGAAGGTAGAAGCTTACGACGACCTTGATCCGACCGTGACGGGGGACGTCCATCTGCACACGTTCGCAGTCCCCGGTATGGAAGTGCGGGTTGGGGCCGCGAAGGACGACGAGGACGAAAGCAGCGAATTCGAAACCAGGCTGGTCCCATCTGTCCAGTATTACCAGATCGAGCTCGGGCCCGACTCGCTGAACGAGCTCCATGATGCGCTCAAGCCCTTTATAGCGGCCGCGCGGGAATGCGAGCCGCCGAAGGGTCGCAAGATACGCGCCAAATAGCCCACAATGCCCCCTCGTATGAGGGGGCATTGCCATGTGTAAGGCCGAGGCGGAGCAGAGTGTGGTTCGCCGCTCACTCAAGGCCTTCCAGGAACGGGACGAGCGCATCGATGAAGGGCTCGTTCCGGTCACCGGCCACCATGTGCCCGGCGTCGGCCACATCGACGTACCGCGCGTGGGGAACCCTGTCGCAGAACTCCTCGGCGATGTCCTCGCGCACCACGTCGCTGAGCCCGCCGCGGACGAGCAGGATCGGCACGTCGGCGTGGTGGGCGGCGTCCAGGAGACGCTCCGCCCTGCCGGGCGGGTCTATCCGGCCCTCGAAGCTGTCCAGTATCCGGGGGTCCCAGTGCCAGAACCAGCGATCGCCGCGGCGTCGCAGATTGTTGCGTAGTCTCTCGGGGTCGTCCGGTCGCGTGCGACGCGGCAGGTAGGCGGAGACCGCCGCGGCCGCGTCCTCGACGCCGGCGAATCCGTCCGGCCGACAGCGCATGAACTCGAGGATCCGGCGAACTCCGCAGGGATCCGGTCGATGGGCGACGTCGACGAGCACCAGGCCGCGAACCGCCGCCCGGGGCGCCTCTCCGGCGGCGAGCAGCGAACTCAGACCGCCGAGCGAGGCTCCGACGAGCAGCGGGCGGTCGCCGAGTTCGGCGACGAGTGCCCGGACGTCCCCGGCGAACAGGCCGAGGTCGTAGTCTCCGTCGGCTGACCATTCGCTGGTGCCGTGCCCGCGCAGGTCCGGAGCGATGACCCGCCACCCCAGCGTGGCCAGCCGGGGGCCGGCCCGGTCCCAGGCGTGTCGTGTCTGGCCGCCGCCGTGCAGCAGGACAAGAGGTGGCGAGGACGCCTCGCCCCACATGTCGGCCGCGAGCAGGATCCCGCCATGGCCCACGAAGGTTCGGGGCCGTGACGGTGCGCCGGCCGTCATCCCGTGCCTCGGGTCCGCAGCGGCGCCAGCAGCTGGTCGCGGTGGGGGTCCGCGGCCGCCGCGGCGAGCACGACGTCCAGTGCGAACAGAGCACGCGCGAGGAACCGGTCGTCGTCTATCAGGGCGGCGACCCACTGATGCAGTGCGCCCACGCACGAGGTGCCGACAACGGCGGCCAACGCGTCAGTATTGACGTCGGCGCGCAGGATGCCCTGTGCCTGCGCCCCGGCCATCGCCCGGCGGAGCTGGGTGAGGGGACTGCGGTCGAGCACGAGGCCGCTCTCCTCCCACTCGCGCACCATGCGGCGCGACACGACCGGGTCGCTCACGAAGAGATGGACGGTCGACCGGACGACCTCACGCGGGTCACCGGCTCCCAGCGCCATCAGGCGGTGTTCGAGTTCGTCCGTGAACCCGGCGGCCAGCGCCTCCCAGATCTTCTCGCGCGGTCCGATCAGGTTGTAGACAGTGGCCGGGGCGACCTCCGCCCGCTCGGCGATCCGCTCCGTACTGATCACTGATTCCGGGTTGTCCCGCAGGAGTTCGCGCGTCGCTTCGAGGATCCGGATCCGTCGCCGGGCCTTGTGCTGCTCACGCAGCCCTCCTTCGGCCGTCTGCATGCGCGCCCCCTTTCGTGGAAACTTAGAGAGACCTCTAAATTTAGAGAGGTCTCTGAACGGGGGCAAGTGCTGTGGCGGCGCAGACCGCTGGGACGGAAAGCCGCTACCCGGCCCTTGGGGAGGACCAGAAGGAGGCGGGCAGCATGCCGACTTCGCGGGCGGCCTGGTCCAGGTCGGCGGCAACCGGCTCCAGCGCCGTGTAGACCGGGTCGCCGTCGGCGGCCATGCGGCGGATGACCTCCGCGTTGGTCCTGGCCCGCGCGGCCACCACGGTTCCGAACGCCGAGCGGTCGCCTTCGTACCCGTAGGCGTCGAGCAGCAGGTGCAGCCGCCGGGAGCGGTCTTCGAAGGCGGTGAAGCCGGTCCGCTCGGCAAGCCGGCGCGCGTGCAGGGGAACCCAGGTCAACGCCATGAAGGCCAGGTCGAACTCACGCGTTGACGGGCCGGCGGTGTCCCAGTCGAAGAAGCCCGCCACGCGCCCTTCGCGCCGGACCGCGTTCCACGGGGCGGCGTCATGGTGGCCGATGACCAGACCGGGCCGCCACGACTGCCCGGCGAGCCAGCGCGCATCCTGTTGCGGGACGAACGACCGGGTCGCGTCGTGCAGCCTCCGGGCCCACCGGCCCACGTCCTCCAGCGCGGTCGTCGAGTACACCCAGGCGGGCCAGGGAAGGTCTTCGCCCGCCGTCTCGCCGTCGAGACGGGTCAGGACCTCACGCCCTTGGCCGTCCACCCCCAGGACCCGGGGCACGCCCTCCAGCCCGACCGCCTCCAGATGGCGCAGCAGCGCGTGCACTGCGGGGGTCCACGGCTGGACGGGCCGGTGGACCGCGTCACCGCGGCGCACCGCTCCCACCGTCCTGCCGCCGGGCAAACGCTCCTCGTCGTCCATGAGTCGGTTCTAGCGCGGCCCGCCCGCTCGCGCAGCTGCATTTTCCGGGGCCCCGCGTGCCGGCGGATTGCGAAGCGACCCTGCCGACGACGGGGTGTCGACGGGGTGCCTGAAAGCCCCGGCCTGCGGCGCAGGCGCGTCCGGGGCGTTTGGTGCCCCCGGGACTCCGGCATCCTGGTTCTTTCTTACGAGGAGGCTTTGGATCCGTGGAATTCCGGCTGCTCGGCACGGTGGCGATCTGCACCGAGACCGGCGACATCCCGCTCGGCCCCGCCAAACGGCGCAGCCTGCTCGCCGCACTGTTGCTGAGGCCCAACTACCCGCTCTCGGTCGAGCAGCTGACGGCGGCTCTCTGGGACCATGAACCGCCGCTCCACGCCCGCGGAGTCATCCAGGGCCACGTGTCGAGGCTGCGGAGCTTGCTGACGGCCGCCGGCGCCGGGACGTACGGGGCCGAGCTGATCACCCAGGGCGCGGGCTACGTCCTGCGGATGCCCGAGACGCTGCTGGACGCGCACCGCTTCGAAGAGCTGGTGGCCCTGGCCCGAGAGCAGCGCGCCCCGGCCGATGCCGTGGCGACGTACCAGGAGGCGCTGTCGCTGTGGCGGGGGCCCGCGCTGGCCGACGCGTATCCGAGTCCGCCCCTCCAGGCCGCCGCGCACGCGCTGGAGGAGCTCCGGCTGGCTTCGGTGGAACAGCTGGCCTGCGGTTACACCCGGCTGGGCGAGCACGCCCGGGCCGCCGCCGTGCTCCGCGCGGAGGCATGCGCCCATCCGCTGCGCGAATCGCTGTCCGCCGCCCTCATGGGGGCGCTCCAGAGGGCGGGCCGCCGCTCGGAGGCGCTCGACTGGTTCCATCGCACCCGGCGGTTGCTCGCCGACGAACTGGGCGTGGACCCGGGCCGGGAACTGGCGGACGCCTACGCCTTCGCCTTGCGCGGCGGGGAGGGAGACGTATCGGGTGACAGGACGACGGCCGCCACCGCGGTTCCGGATCCGTGCCCGGCCACCGCGGCGCACGCCCCGCTCCCCGCCCCCGTACCGGCCGCCGTTCCCCATGCCGGTGCGCCCGATCTGCTGCCGCGCGCGCCGCGCGGCTTCCACGGGCGGGCGGCGGAGCTCGCCGCCCTGTCCCGGGCCACCGCGGGCGAGGCGCCCGTCTGTCTGGTCACCGGGCCCGCCGGGGTCGGGAAGACGGCCCTCGTGTTGCATTGGGCACACCACGGCCGCGCCGGATTCCCCGACGGGCGGCTCTACGCCGACCTGCGCGGCTTCAGCGACACGGGCGAGCCGGCCCTCATCGAGGTGCTGCGCGATTTCCTGCCGGCGCTCGGTGTCGCGCAGCACCGGATACCGGAGTCGGCGAACGGCGCGGCCGCGCTGTTCAGGTCGCTCGCCGCCGGCCGTCAGCTCCTCGTGGTGCTCGACAACGCGCGCGACTCCGAGCAGGTCAGGCCGCTCCTGCCGGGCGGTCCCCACTGCGTCACCGTCGTCACCAGCAGACACCGGCTGCCGGGGCTGATCGTCACCGACGCCGCCCGTTCCGTTCCCGTGGACGTGCTCGGGCCGGAGGACGGCACGGCGCTCCTCGCCGGTGTGCTCGGCACGGAACGGGTGCTCGCGGAGCCGGTGGCCGCGCGACGGCTGGCCGAGCTGTGCGGCGGGCTGCCGCTCGCGCTCCGGGTGGCCGCCGCCAGACTGGTGCAACGGCCCGGCTGGTCGCTGGGCGCGATGACCGCCGAGCTGTCCGACGAGACGCGCCGGCTGAGCCTGCTGGACGTGGAGGACACCGGCGTACGAGCGGCGCTGCGCCTGACGCTGCAGCAGCTCCCCGGGCACGTCTCCCGTCAGTTCGCCCATCTCGGCCGCCACCCCGGCACGCACGTCGACCGGTACGCGGCGGCGGCCCTGGCGGGCACGGACCCGGCAGTCGCCGAGACCGCCCTGGAGCGGCTGGCCGTCGCACACCTCGTCACGGAGACGGCGCCCGGCCGCTGGACACTGCACGACCTCGTACGGCTCTACGCCCGTGGCCTGGACGCCGGGCCCGACGCGCTCAAGCGCCTGCTCGACCACTACATCGTCACGGCCCTCGCGGCCGTGGCGGCGGCCGAGCCCGGCAACGAGGATTGCTTCCCGCTGCCGGCGGACTTCCTGCCGCCCGCCGCCGTACGGGAGTTCGGTGACCGGTCCGCCGCCGTGGCCTGGTACGCGGCCGAGCGGGACGACCTCGTGCAGGCGGTGGCCGCGGCGCGCGCCGCCGGACTGCACGGCAGGATCTGGCGGATCGTCCTGACGCTGTGGCCGCTGATCGTGTGGCGCGTGCGGGACGGCTGGGTCCCGCTCCTGGAGACCGGGCTCGAGGCGGCACGGGCCGACGCCGATCAGTACGGCGAGTCGCGGGTGCTGAACGTGCTCGGCTGGGTGCTGATCGAGGAAGGGCGCGTCGAGGAGGCGCTGACCCGCATGGGGGCCGCCTCCGCGCTCGCCTCCCGGGCGGGCGACCTGAACGCCGAGGCGAACGCGCTGATCGTCCTGGCCATGGCGCAAGCGGCGCTCGGCGCCCCGGACGAGGCGGCGGAGGGATGCGAGCGGGCGGTGGAACTGGCCCGCGAGGCCGGCGACCGGACCATCGAGCGACTGGCCCTGCAGCACCTCGCCCGGCACCGGGTCGACGCCGGCGAATGGCGCCCGGCCCTCGACACGGCGACCGAGGCCCTCGCCTTCGACGACCGGTCGCCCACGGCCGACGTGCCCCGGATGCTGCTGCTCATGGTGAAGGGAGAGGCGCTGCTCGGGCTCGGCGACGAGGCCGAGGGCATCCGTCAGCTCGACCTGGCGGCCCGGCTGGCGGAGTCGTCCGGCTACGAGGACGGAGAGGTACGGGCACTCGGTGCGCTGCTGCGGGTGTCGGCGGACGAGGGGTTCCGGGCACGGTACGACGCGGCGCTGGGGCGGCTCACGGCCCGTCCGTGACCGCGCGTCGGTGGGGCGGCGGGGTGGCGAGGGAGGCGGGGCCGTGGGACGCGCGTGGACGGAACACCGGTCCGTGGGCTCCTGGGCGTGGTGCGGCGCGGCGCCGGCGCGGCTGACGGCCCCGAAGGGGAACGCCGCCGGACGTGAGCGGGACATCAGCCGAACGTGAGCGGAACATCAGCGGGCCGGGCAAAGATGAACGGATCGCGGGAACGCACCGCGAGATCCACATCTTTACCCGGGGGCCCCGCGCTTTTGGTTAGGGTCCGGGTTTGGATGAAGTCGTTCGGTTTCCCGACCGGAAAGCCGAATTTCAATGATGGTGCGGGCACTCCTGTTTCGTCGTGCCCGTAATCCTGGGAATGGAGGAACCATGAAGATGGTCAAGGCGTTTGTGAAGCGGTTCAAGAAGGACGAGGACCTCGCCAACCACGCGTGGGTGCTGCACGTCATCTGACGCACCGCCGCCGGCGGAGGCCGCGGCCGTGCCGCTGCCTCCGCCGGCGCTGCTCTCCGCCTGCCGCGGGGGAACGCAATGCATCGCCAGGTCAATGGAGACGGGATTCTCGTGGAAGAAATGGCACCGGCGGCAGTGCGCGGCCATTCCGTCGTGTACGCCCCGCGGATTCAGGAACTGCTGGCCAGAGAAGAGAAAGTGTTCCGGATCGACGCGACCACGGTCGGCGTCTCCGACTGCGACCTGATGGCCGAGATCGTCGCCGCGCGCCCCGTGCTGGCGACGGAGCGCTCGGTCTACAAGCCCGCCGCAGGGGCCGAGATCCACCACGACAGCGCGACACGGACGATCCGCGCGCTGGGGCAGGACGTCATGGCGGGCATCCGGACTCCGCCGCCCCCGGCGCGCGGGCTCTCCGGCGCCTGGCCCTACGCGCCCACCTCCTACCTGAGGCGGTGGCTCTTCTCGTCCGACCCCCTGCCGGTCTCCCTGTTGTCGAAACGCGGCGTCACGCGCTCCGACACGCTCTCCCGGATCGTCGACCGCGCCGTCACCGTCTGGCCCGGATCCCCTGCCGGGGGCGGGTGCACCGCGCTGGCCGAGCAGATACGCGGCGCTTCCGGCACCCGGGACAGGAAACAGGCCATCGCGCTGTACCGGCGAGCGACGGCCACCCTCTGCGACGGCGTGGCCGCCCTGGCCGGCAACGCCCTGTGGCTCATGGGGCCGGCACGGGAGGAAGAGGGAGCCCGCGCCGATCTCACCACGGTCCTGTGGGAGACGCTGCGGCTCCTCCCGCCCGCGTGGATGCTGTATCGCAAGGGCGGGGACGCGTACACCGGACTGCACCCCGAGATCCGTCCCACGGACAACGTCGCGCTCTTCCCACTCCTGATGCACCGTCATCCGGACTACTGGTCCGACCCCCTGGAGTTCCGGCCCGAGCGGTGGGCCGGGGTGGCGGACCCGGAGAAGACGCCCGGGTTCATGCCGTTCGGCTTCGACGGTGCCCGCTGCTGGGCCAAGCACCTGGTCGTGCCCCTGGCCGAGCGCCTGCTGACCGTCGCCTTCGACAACCGGCTCGTCATCCGCAGCCCGCAGCGGGACGCGGAGGTCCCCCTGCGCTCCCTGCTCTCCGTGCGGTTCGACGCGGCAACCGGGGCGTGACCGGCGCCACGCCGCCCGCCTCCCGCCGCGAGCACCGAACACCCTGACACCACGGGAAACACCATGGAATCGCCCACGCTGGCCGGCTGGGTCGGCGACGTCACGAGCTTCACCGGCCGCCAGTGGCAGCGCGAGCCCGCCGTCTTCACGCCGGAGACGCTCGCCTCGCCGTTCGGCCTCGACGAGCTGGACGCCGCCTTCGACGGAGGACTGCTGCGCACCCCCTACCTGGAGATGGTCCGCTCCGACAAGGTCGTCGTCCCGCCCGCTGCCTACACCACATCACGCGTGGTCAACGGCACGACGCACCATGGCTTCGCCGACCGCGCGAAAGTCGTCGCACTCCTGCGCTCAGGGGCGACGCTGCTCCTGCGCTGCGTCGATCAGTGGCACCGCCCGACGGGCGACCTGGTGGCGCGGTTGACCGAGGAGCTCGGCCGCCGCGTGGAGGCATTCTTCTTCGTCACACCCGCCGGCGGTCAGGGGCTCGCGGTGCACCGTGACGACGCCGACGTGTTCGTCCTCCAGGCGGCCGGACGCAAGACCTGGTACGTCCACGACGCACCGGCGGTGGCGGACTGGTCGCTGGGAGAGCTCCCGGACGACGAACGCTCCCCGCTGCTCCTGCACAGCGTCCTCGAGCCCGGCAGCGTGCTCTACGTCCCGCGCGGCTTCGCGCACCGCGCGGTGGGCGCCGCCGGACTGTCCGCCCACCTGTCGCTGACGATCCGCGACGTCTCCCTGCAGGACCTGCGCACGGCCCTGGAGCAGCAGTTGTCCGAAGGGCTGGACCTCCCGGCGCGCCCGCTCGGCGAGACGGCGATCGCCGACGCCTGCGCCACGCTGCTCAGCCACGCCCGGGCGAGGCTCGACACGATCGCACCGGAGGACCTGCTGGCCGCCGCACGGGCCGCGCAGGCGAGGCAGCCGGTCGCGACGCCGCAGACGGAGACGTTCGCCGAGACGGCCCGGAACTGGCCGGACGGCGGAGCCGGCGCCGGGCGTGCCGGGCCGGCGTCCGTCAGCCGCACGTGGCGCCGGTTGCGCGACGCGGCACGCAGCGCGCGCTGACGCACAGCCATGGCGTTGGCGGCCGACGGCGGAGCCACCGCCCTGGGGCGGGGCCGGGAGCTCGTGTCCGCCGACGGCGTGACGCGAGACGGCCGGGCCGGGCGGTTCGGCGGGGGACCGTTCGGATGCTCAGCTCGATACCGGCTACCAGAACTGCGGGCGCCATTCGAAGAGCAGGATGGTCGCGTCGTCCCGCAGCTGGTTGCGCTGGTAGTCGAGGATGGCGTGGATGAGCAGCCGGAGGACCTCGGCAGGGCGCTGGCCGGCGGCGGAGGAGCGGATGATGAAGTCGGTGAACCGGTCCAGGCCGAACTCCGCACCGTCCGCGTCGCGGGCTTCCACGACGCCGTCGGTGTAGAGCAGGACGCAGTCGCCCGGTTCCAGTGTCGTCTCGTGAACCTGCCGGGTTGCCGGGACGAGCTGGCCCGCCAGGCCGATCGGCGGCTGCGGAGGGCTGTCCAGCACCCCGCCCAGCACCCGCTCGGCCCGGATCAGCAGCGGTGGGGGATGACCGCAGTTGACCCAGCGCAGCACCCCGGTGAGCGCGTCGAGCCGGCACAGCACGCCGGTGCAGAAGTGGTCGGGCAGCCACTGGGCGAGGGCCTGGTCCACGGAGCCGACGATGTCGGCCAGGTCGCCACCGCCGCGGCGGGCGTTCCGCGCCGCCGCCATGGCGACCGACGTGGTCAGACCGGCGACCAGATCGTGGCCCATGGAGTCGAGGATCATGGTGTGCAGTACGTCCTTGACCACCGAGTGGTCGAAGGCGTCGCCGGCGACGTCGTACGCCGGCTCCAGGACCGCGGTCGAGACGCACCTGCTGCTGCCGATGGTGTGGGACGGCAGGAAGGCCCGCAGCATCTCGGTGGGCAGCCGCATGGTCGCGGTGCGGGCGCGGGCCGCGAGCCAGTCGCTGTAGGTGCGCTTGGAGGTGATCAGCATGGCGAACAGAAAGGCCAGCATCCGGCTGCGGCGCATCCGCACCCCGTCGAGCGAGGGCATGCGCACCCCCAGCACGCCCAGCCGCTCCGCACCGTCGACCAAGGGCATCCAGACCATCACGTCTTCGTCGGCATCGGCCACTCGCGGAGTGACCGTGCGGTACGCCCAGCCGGCCAGCGAACGGTCCACCGGCAGCGGCTCCAAGGCCTCGTCGAGCGGGATCAGGAGCTGTTGCTGCAGGTCGACGAGGTAGACCAGCGCGGTGCCCAGGCCGAGGGCCGAGGCGCACCGGTTCGCCAGGTCGGGCAGTTCGAACGGCAGGGCCGTCTGCGCCTCGGCGATCAGCTCTTCCAGCCGGTTCTCGTCGACGGCGGTGTCGGAGCCGGCGGACGCATGCGGCGGGTCCGGCACGGAGATCACCCCTTCCGTTCCCAGTCTCACACCGATCCCGGCCGCTCTCATGTCGGGCACGATCCCACTGATCACGGTGAGTCGTAGCGCCGGATCCCTCCGTTACGCCCGCTGCCCGCGCCCGAAGACTCTGAAATTCCGTAGCCCGCTCCGTGATTCCGTGAGCCTGCCGACCGTTGGGTGAGGACTTGCGGCCCTCGACCGGCTTTGTCCGTGGCAGTGAAAGGGGACCGAATGTCCAAGCGCGCGCTGATCACCGGAATCACCGGCCAGGACGGCTCTTACCTCGCCGAGCATCTGCTCGCCGAGGGCTACCAGGTGTGGGGCCTGACCCGAGGGCAGGCCAACCCGCGCAAGGACCGGGTGGCCAAGCTGATACCCGATCTCTCCTTCGTGGACGGCGACTTGATGGACCAGGGGAGCCTGGTGTCGGCCGTGGACCTGGTGCAGCCGGACGAGGTCTACAACCTCGGGGCCGTGTCCTTCGTGCCCATGTCCTGGCAGCAACCGGAGCTCGTCACCGAAGTCAACGGCACCGGGGTGCTGCGCATGCTCGAAGCGATCCGGATGGTGAGCGGGCTGGGCAAGTCCACGGGCGGAGGCGACGGCCACGGCCACATCCGCTTCTACCAGGCCTCCTCCTCGGAGATGTTCGGGAAGGTGGTGGAGTCGCCGCAGAGCGAGCAGACCTCCTTCCATCCGCGCAGCCCCTACGGGGTGGCCAAGGCCTACGGCCACTACATCACCCAGAACTACCGCGAGTCCTACGGGGTGTTCGGGGTCTCGGGGATCCTCTTCAATCACGAATCGCCCCGCCGCGGTGCGGAGTTCGTGACCCGGAAGATCTCCCTCGCGGTGGCGCAGATCAAGCTGGGCCTGCAGGACAAGCTGCTGCTCGGCAACCTGGACGCGGTGCGCGACTGGGGCTTCGCGGGGGACTACGTCCGCGCGATGCACCTGATGCTGCAACAGGACAAGCCCAGGGACTACGTGGTGGGCACCGGCCGGATGCACTCGGTGCGGGACGCCGCGCGCATCGCCTTCGAGGCCGCGGACCTGGACTGGGAGGAGCACGTGGTGGTGGACCCGGCGCTGGTGCGGCCCGCCGAGGTCGAGACGCTGTGCGCCGACTACGGCGACGCCCGCCGGGAGCTGGGCTGGGAGCCCGCGGTCGGCTTCGAGGAACTGATGCGGATGATGGTGGAGTCCGACCTGCGGCAGGCCGGCCTCGAGCGTGACCACGGCGAGCTGCTCGCCGCGGCGAGCTGGTAGGGCTCGCCGGAAGACACCTGCTCACCCCCATCGCGCAGCCGGAGCCGGAGCCGGAGCCGGAGCCGGAGCCGGAGCCAGGGCCGGAACCGGGACCTGGACCTGGACCGGGACCGGGACCGGCCGACTCTACGGGTTTCCGTGGACACGCCCGCCGAGACTGGGCGCGTGGTGTGAGGGAAGCCGAGCAGTGCCCCGTGCGGGGCCTCCAGATGACTCATTCGCTGTGGGAAAGCCGTCCCGGGTACCGGATGCCCACATCGAAATCCCCTGCTGTCCGTCGGTCTTGAGATGGGTTGAGTTGAACGTGGCGAAGGTGGACAAGGAACAGAAGCTCCGGGACTACCTGAAGCGGGCGAGCGCGGATCTGCGGCGTACGCGGCAGCGGGTGGGCGAACTGGAGGCCGCGGCCCGTGAACCCATCGCGATCGTGGGCATGAGCTGCCGTTTCCCCGGGGGCGTGACGACCCCCGAGGAACTCTGGTCCATGCTCGCCGCCGGCGAGGAGGGCATCACGGAGTTCCCCGCCGACCGCGGCTGGGAACCGCTGACGGAGGACGCCGGGGAACCGCAGGAGTTCTCCGGCGGGTTCCTGCACGACGCGGCCGAGTTCGACGCCGGATTCTTCGGGATCTCCCCGCGCGAGGCGCTCTCGATGGACCCCCAGCAGCGGGTGCTGCTGGAGTCCTCCTGGGAGGCCTTCGAACGGGCCGGCATCGACCCGGCCGCGGTCCGCGGCACCAGGACGGGCGTGTTCGTCGGGGCCATGCCCCAGGAGTACCGGGTGGGCCCGGACGACGACGCCCAGGGCTTCGTCCTGACGGGCGGCGCCACCAGCGTCCTGTCCGGCCGGCTCTCCTACTTCTTCGGGGCCGTCGGCCCGGCGGTGACGGTCGACACCGCCTGCTCGTCCTCCCTGGTGGCCCTGCACCTGGCCGCCCACTCCCTGCGCCAGGGCGAGTGCTCCCTGGCGCTGGCCGCGGGCGTCACGGTGATGTCCGCACCCACGACGTTCGTGGAGTTCAGCCGTCAGGGCGGACTGGCCGCCGACGGGCGCTGCCGCTCCTTCGCCGACTCCGCCGGTGGCACGGGCTGGGCCGAGGGCGTGGGCGTACTGGTCCTGGAACGGCTCTCGGAGGCCCGGCGCAACGGGCACGAGGTCCTGGCCGTCGTCCGGGGCTCCGCCGTCAACCAGGACGGCGCCTCCAACGGCCTGACCGCCCCCAACGGCCCCTCCCAGCAGCGGGTGATCGAGCAGGCGCTGGTCAACGCGCGTCTCTCGGCCGACGAGGTCGACGTCGTCGAGGCGCACGGCACGGGCACCACCCTGGGCGACCCGGTCGAGGCCCAGGCGCTGATCGCGACCTACGGCCGGAACCGCGCCGCGGACCGCCCGCTGCTGCTGGGGTCCGTGAAGTCGAACCTCGGCCACACCCAGGCGGCGGCCGGCATGGCCGGCGTCATCAAGATGGTGCTGGCCATGCGGCACGACACTCTGCCCCGCACGCTGCACGTCGACGCGCCGTCCTCGCACGTCGACTGGACGGCCGGGACCGTACGCCTGCTGACCGAGCAGGTCCCGTGGCCGCAGGGCGGACAACCGCGGCGGGCCGGCATCTCCTCGTTCGGGCTCAGCGGCACCAACGCGCACACGATCCTGGAGGAGGCGCCGGACGCACAGGTCACCGAACCCGTAGACGAGGGCGCGGAGGAGACGACCGCGGCCGCCGGCCTCGCCGGCCCCGCCGCGGCTGCCGGGCCCGCCGGTCCCGCCGAGGCTGCCGGCCCCACCGGCCCCACCGGCCCCACCGGCCCCACCGGCCCCACCGGTCCCGCCGAGGCCGTCGCCGCAGGCCCCGCCCCGTGGCTGGTCTCCGGCCGCACCCGGGAGGCCCTGCGCGCCCAGGCCGCCAGGCTGCTGGACCTCCTCACCTCCCGCCCCGGCCTCGCGCCGGCGGACGTGGCCTACTCGCTGGCCACGACCCGCTCCGGCTTCGAGCACCGCGCCGCGTTCATTGCGGCCGACCGCGACCGGGCCCTCGAAGCCCTCGCCGCGCTGGCCGGCGGCGAACCGGCGCCGAGCGTGGCCCAGGGCACCGTGCAGGGCCGCGCCAAGCTCGCCTTCCTCTTCGCCGGCCAGGGCTCCCAGCGGCCGGGCATGGGGCGTGAACTCCACGCCCGCTTCCCCGCCTTCGCCGCCGCGCTCGACGAGATCCTCGACCACTTCGACCAGAGCCCCGACCAGGGTTTGGAACGTCCGCTCAAGGACGTGCTGTTCGCCGCCGAGGGCACGCCCGAGGCCGAGCTGCTGAACGAAACCGGTTACGCGCAGCCCGCCCTGTTCGCGATCGAGGTCGCGCTGTACCGGCTGGCCGAGTCCTTCGGCGTCAAGCCGGACTTCCTCGCCGGGCACTCCATCGGTGAAATCGCGGCCGCGCACGTGGCCGGGGTCTTCTCGGCGGCCGACGCCGCGGCCCTGGTGCTCGCCCGCGGCCGGCTCATGCAGGCGCTGCCCGCCGGCGGCGTCATGGTCTCGCTGGAGGCGACGGAGGACGAGGTCCGGCCCCTGCTCCGCGACCGGCAGGACCGCGTCTCGATCGCGGCGGTCAACGGCCCCGCTTCCGTGGTCGTGGCCGGCGAGGAGGGTGACGTCGAGGCCGTCGCCGCGCACTTCGCGGAGCTGGGCCGCCGGACCAAGCGGCTGCAGGTCTCGCACGCCTTCCACTCCCCGCTCATGGAACCGGTGCTGGAGGAGTTCCGCGCGGTCGTCTCCGGCCTCGCGCCGCAGGCGCCCGTCGTTCCGGTCGTCTCCGGCCTGACCGGCACACTCGCCACGGTCGAGCAGCTGACTTCCCCCGGCTACTGGGTGGACCACGCCCGCCACGCCGTCCGCTTCGCCGACACCGTGGCCTGGCTCAGCGGCCACGGCACCGGCACATTCCTCGAACTGGGCCCCGACGGCGTCCTGTCCGCCATGGCCCGGGCATGCCTCGACGGCACCGGTGACACCACCGCCGACGGCACCT
This sequence comes from Streptomyces roseoverticillatus, assembly GCF_000719265.1. Taxonomy (GTDB): domain Bacteria; phylum Actinomycetota; class Actinomycetes; order Streptomycetales; family Streptomycetaceae; genus Streptomyces; species Streptomyces roseoverticillatus. The sequence goes on from NZ_JOFL01000006.1 coordinate 606,031, forward strand.
CCGTGACCGCCCCCGCCACGCTCGCCGTGCTGCGCCCGGGCCGCCCCGAGGCCGAGACGCTCACCACCGCGCTGACGGACCTGCACGTCCTGGGCGTGCCCGTCCAGTGGGAGCCCTGGTTCGCCGGCACCGGCGCCCGGCGCACGGACCTCCCCACGTACGCCTTCCAGCGCCGCCGCTACTGGCCCAAGGGCATGCCCGCACAGGGCGCCGACGTCCGCGCCGCGGGCCTGGGCGCCGCCCGCCACCCGCTGCTGGCGGCGGCCGTGTCGGTCGCCAACTCCGACGGCCTGCTGCTGACCGGCCGCCTGTCGCTGCGCACCCACCCCTGGCTGGCCGGCCACGCGGTGCGCGGCACGGTGCTGCTCCCGGGCACCGCCTTCCTGGAGCTGGCCGTCCGAGCGGGGGACGAGACCGGCTGCGGCCGCGTCGAGGAGCTCACCCTGGCCGCACCCCTGGTCCTGCCCGCGGAGGGCGGTGTCCAGGTGCAGGTGTGGGCCGGCAGCCCGGACGGGTCCGGCCGCCGCGCGCTGAGCATCCACTCCCGCCCCGACGGGCCCGAAGAACTCCCCTGGACGCAGCACGCCGCCGGCACCCTCGCCGCCGGTGAGCAGCGCGCCGACTTCGACGCCACCGCCTGGCCCCCGGCCGGCGCCCAGCCGCTCGACCTTGAGGGCTTCTACGACCGCATCGCCGACGGCGGTTTCGCGTACGGCCCCCTGTTCCGCGGGCTGCGCGCCGCCTGGCGCAGCGGTGACGACGTCTACGCCGAGGTGACGCTGCCGGAGGCGGGCGCCTCCGACGCCGCTTCCTCCGCCGGGTCCTTCGGCATCCACCCGGCCCTCCTGGACGCCGCGCTGCACGCCACGGCCTTCGCCGGCCTCGGCGAGCAGGGCCACGGCGGCCTGCCCTTCTCGTGGCAGGACGTGACCTTGCACGCGAGCGGGGCAACGACGGTCCGGGTGAGGCTGACCCGGGCCGACGACGACGCGGTGGCGATCGCCGTCGCCGACACCACGGGCGCCCTCGTGGCCTCCGTCGGCTCGCTCGTCCTGCGCACGATGCCGGACGAGCGGCTGACCGCCGCCGCTTCCCTCGCGCGCGACGCCCTGTTCGAGCTGCGCTGGACCCCGCTGCCGGAGCCCGCCGCGCCGGAGCCCGCCGCGGTCGCCGTCCTCGGCCCCGACCTCTTCGGCCTCACCGAGGCACTGACCTCGCCGGGCCGCACGGTCACGGCCCTGCCCGGCCCGGACGCCGCCACCGACGTCCCGGACGTCGTGCTCGCCCCCGTCGCCGGTACCACCGGTGACGAGCCGGTCGCCTCCGCGCACGCCCGCACGGCCCACGTCCTGGAACAGCTGCGGAGCTGGCTGGAGAACGAGCGGTGCGCCGGCTCGCGGCTGGTCTTCGTCACCCGCGGCGCGGTCACCACCGACAGCCGTCAGGCGCCGGACCCGGCGGCCGCCGCCGTCTGGGGCCTGGTGCGCGCCGCACAGGCCGAACACCCAGGCCGCTTCGGCCTGCTGGACCTCGACCCCGCCGACCCCACTGACCCCGACAACCCCAACGACCCCGCCGCGCCGCAGCTCGCCCGGGCCCTGGCCACGGAAGAGCCGCAGACCGCCCTCCGCGGCGGTGCCGTGCTCGGCGCCCGGCTCTCCCGGGCCCAGGCCCCGGAGAGCGACGCACAGTGGAACCCCGAGGGCACCGTCGTGCTGACCGGAGCCACCGGCGGCCTGGGCCGCGTACTGGCCCGGCACCTGGTCGCCGAGCGCGGCGTACGGCACCTGCTGCTCGTCAGCCGCCGCGGCGCCACCGCCGAGGGCGCCGGCGAGCTCGTCGCCGAACTGGCCGGGCACGGCGCGCAGGTCGCTGTGGAAGCCTGCGATCTCGCCGACCGCGCCGCCGTGGAGCGACTGCTGGCCGCAGTGCCCGCCGAACACCCCGTGACCGCCGTCGTGCACAGCGCCGGCACCCTCGACGACGGCGTCATCGAGTCGCTGACCCCCGAGCGGATCAGCACGGTGCTGCGGCCCAAGGCCGACGCCGTGTGGCACCTCCACGAGGCCACCCGGGGGCTGGACCTGGCCGCCTTCGTCGTCTTCTCCTCCCTCTCCGGCACCGTGGGAGCGGCAGGCCAGGGGAACTACGCCGCCGCGAACGCCTTCATCGACGCCGTCGCCCGGCTGCGCCGCGCCGAAGGACTGCCGGGGCTCTCCCTGGGCTGGGGCCCCTGGGCGCCCACCGGCGGCATGACCGGCGGGCTCACCGAAAGCGACCTCCAGCGCCTGGCCCGCATGGGTACACCCGCGCTCACCGAGGAACAGGGCGTCGCGCTCTTCGACGCCGCGACCGCCACGACGGCCGCCGTCCTGCTGCCGGTCAGGCTGGACCTGTCCGTCCTGCGGGCCCGGGGCGACGTGCCGGCGCTGATGCGCGGCCTCGTCCGCACCCCCGTCCGCCGCGCGGTGGTCTCCGGGTCGGAGACGGCCGTGAGCCTCGTCCAGCAGCTGTCCCGGCTGGAGGAGGCCGACCGCGACGAGGTGGTGCGCGACCTCGTGGCAGGTCAGGTGGCCGCCGTGCTCGGCCACTCCGCCGCCGCCGAGATCGACGCGGAGCGCCCCTTCCGTGACCTGGGCTTCGATTCGCTCACCGCCGTGGAACTGCGCAACCGGCTCCGCGCGGCCACCGGACTGCGCACCGCGGCCACCGCGATCTTCGACTACCCGACCGTCGCCGCGCTCGCCGCGCACGTCCTCGGCGAGCTCATGGGCTCCGAAGCCGCCGCCACCGCGGCAGCCCCCCGGGCCGCCGGCGACCAGGACCCCGTCGTCATCGTCGGCATGAGCTGCCGATACCCGGGCGGCGTCGCCTCGCCCGAGGACCTGTGGCGGCTCGTCAGCGAAGGCACCGACGCCGTCTCGGGCCTGCCCGCGGACCGCGGCTGGGACCTGGAGGCGCTCTACGACCCGGACCCGGACCACCCCGGCACCTCGTACACCCGCTTCGGCGGATTCCTGCACGAGGCGCCCGAGTTCGACCCCGCCTTCTTCGGCATGAGCCCCCGCGAGGCGCTGGCCACCGACTCGCAGCAGCGGCTGCTTCTGGAGGCGTCCTGGGAGGCCTTCGAACGCGCCGGCATCGACCCGGTGTCCCTGCGGGGCAGCCGCACCGGCGTGTTCGCCGGCGTCATGTACAACGACTACGCCCAGGCCCTCGCCGGCGGGCAGTTCGAGGGCCACCAGGGCAGCGGCACCTCGCCGAGCATTGCTTCCGGCCGCGTGTCCTACGCCCTCGGGCTGGAGGGACCCGCCGTCACCGTCGACACGGCGTGCTCGTCCTCGCTCGTCGCCATGCACTGGGCGATGCAGGCGCTGCGCGCGGGGGAGTGCTCGCTCGCCCTGGCCGGCGGTGTCACGGTGATGTCCACGCCGGGCGCCCTCATCGAGTTCTCCCGGCAGCGCGGCCTGTCGCCCGACGGCCGCTGCAAGGCCTTCTCCGACGGCGCCGACGGCGTCGGCTGGGCCGAGGGCGTGGGCGTGCTCGTCCTCGAACGGCTCTCCGACGCCCGGCGCAACGGGCACCGGATCCTGGCCGTCGTACGGGGCTCCGCCGTCAACCAGGACGGCGCGTCCAACGGGCTGACCGCCCCCAACGGCCCGTCCCAGCAGCGGGTGATCCGCCAGGCGCTGGCCGGCGCCGGCCTGTCCGTCGCGGACGTCGACGCGGTGGAGGCGCACGGCACCGGCACCACGCTCGGCGACCCCATCGAGGCCCAGGCCCTCCTCGCCACCTACGGACAGGACCGCGACCCGGCACGCCCGCTGCTGCTGGGTTCCGTGAAGTCCAACATCGGCCACACCCAGGCGGCGGCCGGCGTGGCCGGCGTCATCAAGATGGTCATGGCCATGGGCCACGGCGTGCTGCCCCGCACCCTGCACGCCGACGAGCCGTCCTCGCACGTCGAGTGGGACGCCGGAGCCGTACGGCTGCTCACCGAGGAGACGCCCTGGCCGCAGACCGGCCGGCCGCGCCGCGCCGCCGTCTCGTCCTTCGGATTCAGCGGTACGAACGCGCACCTCATCGTCGAGGAGCCGCCGGCCGTCGCCGCGCAGCGCGAAGAGCCGGCGCTCACCCCGGCCGTCGTGCCCTGGACGCTGTCGGGCAAGAGCCGGGCCGCGCTGCGCGACCAGGCCGCCCGCCTGCGGTCCTTCCTCGACGAGCGCCCCGCCCTCGACCCGGCCGATGTCGCGCTCTCCCTGGCCACCACCCGCTCGGCCTTCGACCAGCGCGCCGTCGTCATCGGCGATCGCGACGAACTGCTGCGCGCCCTCGCCGACCTGGCCGCCGACCGGCCGGGCTCCGCGCTCACCGAGGGCGAGACCGGCGGCGCGGGCAAGCTGGCCGTGGTGTTCTCCGGGCAGGGCAGCCAGCGCCCCGGCGCCGGCCGTGAACTCGCCGCCCGCTTCCCCGCGTTCGCCCAGGCCCTCGACGAGGTGACCGCCGCCCTCGACCCGCACCTTGACCGCCCCCTCAAGGACGTCCTGTTCGCCCCGGAGGGCAGCCCAGAGGCGGCGCTGCTGGACCGCACCGAGTGGACCCAGCCCGCGCTGTTCGCCGTCGGGGTCGCGCTCCACCGGCTGCTGGGCAGCTGGGGCATCCGCCCCGATGTGCTGCTGGGCCACTCCATCGGCGAGATCACCGCCGCGCATGTCGCGGGCGTCCTCTCGCTGCCCGACGCGGCCCGCCTGGTGACCGCGCGGGGACGGCTCATGGAGGCGCTGCCCGCCGGCGGTGCGATGATCTCCCTTGAGGCCGGCGAGGACGAGGTCGCGCCGCTGCTCGCCGGGCGCGAGCACGAGGTCTCCATCGCCGCCGTCAACGGCCCCCGCAGCGTCGTGGTCGCCGGAGAACTGGCCGCCGCCGAGGAGATCGCGGCCCACTTCGCCGTCCAGGGCCGCAAGACCAAGCGCCTGACGGTCAGTCACGCCTTCCACTCGCCGCTCATGGAGCCCGCGCTCGACGGGCTGCGCGAGGTCGCCGCCGGGCTCACCTACCACGCGCCGGACGTGACCGTCATCTCCGGCCTGACCGGACGGCCCGCCACCGACGACGAACTGCGCTCCGCGGACTACTGGGTCGCGCACGCCCGCGGCGCCGTCCGCTTCGCCGACACCATGCGTGCCGCGCACGACCGCGGCGCCGGCACCTTCCTCGAAGTCGGACCCGACAGCGTGCTGTCGGCCGTCGCCGAGGACGCCCTCGGCGACGCGGCGGACGCGCACATCGTCCCGCTGCTGCGCGCCGGGCGCGGCGAGGAGCGCTGCGCGGCCACCGCGCTGGCCCGCCTGCACGTCCACGGCACGGCCGTCGACTGGCCCGCGTACCTCGCCGGCACCGGCGCTCGTACGGCCGACCTGCCCACGTACGCCTTCCAGCACGAGCGCTACTGGCCCGAGGCCGCCCAGGCCGCGCCCGCCCCGCAGGCCGCCCCCGACCCCGCCGACGCCGAGCTGTGGAGCGCCGTCGAACGCGGCGACGCCGCGGGGCTCGCCGGCCTCCTGGGCCTGCGCGACGAGCAGCACGCCTCCCTCTACGCGCTGCTGCCCGCCCTGTCGTCCTGGCGCCAGCTCCGGCAGGAGAAGGCGCTGCTGGACTCCACCCGCTACCAGGTCGCCTGGCGGCCCGTCCGGGCCTCCGCCGCACCCGTCCTCGACGGCACCTGGCTGGTCGTCACCGCCGAAGGGACCGACAGCGACGAGATCCTGGACGCGCTGCGCGGCCACGGCGCCCAGTTCGAGACCCTCGTCCTGGAGCACCGCCCCGACCGTGCCGGGCTCGCCGCCCGGCTCGACGCCGCGCGCGGCGACGACCGGGCCTTCTCCGGCGTCCTGTCCCTCCTCCCGCTCGCCGACGAGGCCGGGCACCCGCTCGGCGCCGAGCCGCCGGCCGGGCTCGCCCTCACCCTCCTCCTGGTCCAGGCCCTCGCCGACACCGGACTCGGCGTCCCCGTACGGACCCTGACCCGGGGCGCGGTCACCACCGGCCCGGCCGACCCGCTCACCAGCCCCCTCCAGGCGGCCGTCTGGGGCCTGGGCCGCGTCGCCGCCCTGGAGCACCCGCAGCTGTGGCGGGGCCTGATCGACCTCCCGGCCGTCCTCGACGCGCCCGCCACCCAGCACCTCGTCAGCGCCCTCGCCGCGCGCGGCGGTGAGGACCAGCTCGCGATCCGCACCGAGGGCGCGTACGGCCGGCGCCTGGTGCGCCACCCGCTCGCCGAACTGCCGCCGGCCGGCGCCTTCACCGCCCGCGGCACCGTGCTCGTCACCGGCGGCACCGGAGCGCTCGGCGCCGAGGTGGCCCGCTGGCTCGCCCGCAGCGGCGCCGAGCACCTCCTGCTGACCAGCCGCCGCGGCCCCGGCGCCCCCGGCGCCGGCGAACTGGCCGCCGAACTGGAGGACCTGGGAGCCCGGGTCACCCTCGCGGCCTGCGACACCGCCGACCGCGCCGCGCTCGCCACGCTGCTGGCCTCCGTACCGGACGAGCACCCGCTGACCGGTGTCGTGCACGCGGCCGGTGTCGGCCAGGCGGCCCCCCTCACGGAGACCCCCCTCGACGAGGCCGCGGCGACGATGGCCGCGAAGCTGCTCGGCGCCGCCCACCTGGACTCCCTCCTCGACGGCCACGACCTCGACTTCTTCGTCCTGGTCTCCTCGATCGCCGGAGTCTGGGGCAGCGCCGGACAGAGCGCCTACGGCGCCGCCAACGCCTACCTCGACGCCCTCGCCGAGCACCGGCGCGCCCGCGGCCTGCCCGCGACCTCCGTGGCCTGGGGCCCCTGGGCCGAGGCCGGCATGGCCACACACGAGGGCTTCACCAACCAGCTCCGCAAGCGCGGACTGCGCCTGCTCGCCCCCGCCGCGGCCCTCGCCGAACTGCGGCGCGCGGTCGTCCAGGAGGACGTCACCGTCACGGTCGCCGACATCGACTGGGAGCGCTACCACCCCGTCTTCACCTCCGCGCGCCCCAGCGCCTTCTTCGACGAACTGGACGACGTCCGGGCCCTGGCGCACACCGGCGCCGAGAGCGCCGCGCCGGAGTTCGCCGCGCGCCTGCGGGGCCTCGACGAGGCCGGCCAGGAGCGGCTGCTGACCGACCTGGTGCGCGCCGAGGCGGCCGTGGTCCTCGGCCACGCCTCCGCCGAGGGCGTCACCGAGCGGCGGGCGTTCCGCGAGGCGGGCTTCGACTCACTGACCGCCGTCGAGCTGCGCAAGCGGCTGGCCGCGCTCACCGGCCTGCCCCTGCCCGCCACCCTGGTGTTCGACTACCCGACCCCCGCGGCCCTCGCCCGCCACCTGCGCGCCGGACTCCTCGGTACGGACAGCACGACGGCGGCCCCCGCGGCCGCGGCGAGCCTTGACGAGCCCATCGCCATCGTCGGCATGAGCTGCCGCTTCCCCGGCGGCGTCCGCTCCCCGGAGCAGTTCTGGGAGCTGATCGCAGGCGGCGCCGACGCCATCACCGACTTCCCCGTCAACCGCGGCTGGGACACCGGCCTCCACCACCCCGACCCCGACCACCCCGGCACGACGTACTCCACCCAGGGCGGCTTCCTGCACGACGCGGGCGAGTTCGACGCCGGCTTCTTCGGCATCTCGCCGCGCGAGGCCCTGTCGATGGACCCGCAGCAGCGGCTGCTGCTGGAGACCACCTGGGAGGCGTTCGAGCAGGCCGGCATCGACCCCACCGGCCTCCACGGCAGCCCGACCGGCGCCTTCATCGGCTCCACCTACCAGGAGTACGGGTTCGGCGTCGACGACAGCTCCGCCGGCCACCTGGTGACCGGCACCAGCCCCAGCGTGCTCTCCGGCCGGCTCTCGTACCTCTTCGGACTGGAGGGCCCGGCGGTCACCGTCGACACGGCCTGCTCCTCGTCCCTGGTCGCCCTGCACCTGGCCTGCCAGTCGCTGCGCAACGGCGAGAGCTCCCTCGCCCTCGCCGGCGGCGCCACCGTGATGACCAACCCCGGCCCGTTCATCGCCTTCAGCCGGCAGCGGGCCCTCGCGGGCGACGGCCGCTGCAAGGCGTTCGCCGACGGCGCCGACGGCATGACCCTCGCCGAAGGCGTCGGCATCCTCGTCCTGGAACGGCTCTCCGACGCCCGCCGCAACGGCCACGAGGTCCTCGCCGTCGTCCGCGGCTCGGCCATCAACCAGGACGGAGCCTCCAACGGCCTGTCCGCGCCCAACGGCCCGTCCCAGCAGCGCGTCATCCGCCAGGCCCTCGCCAACGCCGGGCTCGCCCCCGCCGACATCGACGCCGTCGAGGCCCACGGCACCGGCACCGCCCTCGGCGACCCCATCGAGGCCCAGGCCCTCCTCGCCACCTACGGCAAGGACCGCGACCCCGAGCGCCCGCTGCTGCTCGGCTCCGTGAAGTCCAACATCGGCCACACCCAGTCGGCGGCCGGCGTCGCCGGCGTCATCAAGATGGTCATGGCCCTGCGCCACGGCGCACTGCCGCGGACCCTGCACGCCGACACCCCCTCCACGCACGTGGATTGGACGTCCGGCACGGTCTCCCTGCTGACCGACGGGGCCGGCTGGCCCGAGGGCGAGCGCCCGCGCCGCTGCGCGGTCTCCTCCTTCGGCATCAGCGGAACCAACGCCCACACGGTCCTCGAAGAGGCCCCCCGGCCGCAGGAGACGGCCCCCGCTCCGGAGACCGGGCCGGTGCCCCCGGCCGGCGGCGTCATCCCCTGGGTGCTGTCCGCGCGGACCCCCGGAGCCCTGCGCGCCCAGGCCGCCCGCCTCGCCGCGCACCTCGACGGCGCATCCGTGAGCGCCCTCGACGCCGGTCACTCCCTGCTGACCTCGCGCACGCTCTTCGAGCACCGCGCCGTCGTCATCGGCACCGGCGGCGACGAGGCGAGGGCCGCCCTCGGCGCCCTCGGCGAGGGACGCTCGCTCCCGGGCGTGGTCCAGGGCGTCGCCGACACCGACGGCAAGACCGTGTTCGTCTTCCCCGGCCAGGGCTCCCAGTGGGCCGGCATGGGGGCGCGGCTGCTGGAGGAGTCCCCGGTCTTCGCCGAGCGCCTGACCGAGTGCGCCACGGCCCTGTCCGCGTTCACCGACTGGTCGCTGCTCGACGTCATCCGCCGGGCCGAGGGCGCACCCACCCTGGACCGCGTCGACGTCGTCCAGCCCGCCTCGTGGGCCGTCATGGTCTCCCTGGCCGAGATGTGGCGCGCCCACGGCATCACCCCCGACGCCGTCGCCGGCCACTCGCAGGGCGAGATCGCCGCGGCCGCCGTCGCCGGCGCCCTGTCGCTGGAGGACGCCGCCCGCGTGGTGGCGCTGCGCAGCCGGGCCATCGGCCGCCTGCTGGCCGGATCCGGCGGCATGATGTCCGTCCCGCTGCCCGTGACCGACGTCGAGCGGCGCCTCGGCGCGTACGAGGGCCTGTCCGTCGCCGCCGTCAACGGCCCCCGGTCCGTCGTCGTCTCCGGAGCCCCCGGCCCGCTGGACGCCCTCCAGGCCGAGCTGACCGCCGAGGACGTCCGCGCCAAGCGCGTCGCCGTGGACTACGCCTCGCACTCCGCGCAGGTCGAGCTGCTGCGCGACGAGCTGCGCGACGTCCTCGCGCCGGTCCGCCCGCGCCCCGCGCACCTGCCGTTCTTCTCCACGGTCACCGGCGACTGGCTGGACGCCGGGTCCGCCGGCTTCGACGCCGGCTACTGGTACACCAACCTCCGTACGACCGTTCGCTTCGAGCCCGCCGTGCGCGAGCTGCTCGCCCAGGACCACCGCTTCTTCATCGAGGTCAGCTCCCACCCGGTGCTGTCCATGGCCGTCCAGGAGACGGCCGAGGACGCCGGCCGCCCGGCCGTGGTGCTCGGCACGCTCCGGCGCGACACCGGCGGCACCGACCGCTTCCTGACTTCCCTGGCCGAGGCGTTCGTCCGGGGGGCCGGCGCCGACTGGACCCGCGTCCTCGACGGCACCGGCGCCCGCCGCGTGCCCCTGCCCACGTACGCCTTCCAGCGCGAACACCTGTGGGCCGTGCCCGCCAAGCCGCGGGGCACGCACGAAGAGGCCCCCGCCGACGCGGAGTTCTGGACGGCGGTCGAGGAGGAGGATGTCGACTCCCTCGCCTCCAGCCTGCGCCTGGACCGCGGCTCCCTGGCCCCGGTGCTCCCGGCGCTGTCCCACTGGCGCAAGCGCCGCCGCGACCTGTCGACCGTGGACTCCTGGCGCTACCGCGCCACCTGGAAGCCCCTGACCGGGCTGCCCGCCGCGGCCCTGACCGGCACCTGGCTCGTCGTCACCACCGAGGGCGCAGCCGCCGGCGAGCTCACGGAGACCCTCGCCGCCCACGGCGCCGAGCCGCGCACGCTCGTCCTGGACGACACCTGCGCCGACCGCACGGTCCTCGCCGCACGCCTCACGGAGCTCGACGGCCTGGCGGACCTCACGGGCGTGGTGTCCCTGCTGGCCGCGGCCGAGGAGCCGAACCCGCAGCACCCGGCGCTCACCGCCGGGCTCGCCCTGACCGTCTCGCTCGTCCAGGCACTCGGCGACGCCGCCGTCGACGCACCCCTGTGGTGCCTGACCCGGGGCGCCGTCTCCACCGGCCGCGCGGACCGGCTGACCCGGCCCGCCCAGGCCCAGATCCACGGCCTCGGCTGGACGGCCGCCCTCGAACACCCGCAGCGCTGGGGCGGCGTCGTCGACCTGCCCGAGCACCTCGACCGGCGCGCCGCCGAACGCCTCGCCGCCGTCCTCACCGGCCGCACCGGCGAGGACCAGCTCGCCGTCCGCGCCTCCGGCGTCCTCGCCCGCCGCGTCGTCCGCGCCGCTTCCGCCGCCGCGGACCCGGCCCGCCCGTGGTCGCCCCGCGGCACCACCCTCGTCACCGGCGGCACCGGCACCCTCGCCCCCCACCTGGCCCGATGGCTCGCCGGGCAGGGAGCCGAGCACATCGTGCTGACCAGCCGCCGCGGCCCGGCCGCGCCCGGTGCGGCGGACCTCCTCCAGGAACTGGCCGAGCTCGGTTGCGAAGCCACCGCCGTCGCCTGCGACCTCACCGACCGCGACGCGGTCGCCGGCATGCTCGACGCGCTCAAGGCCGACGGGCACACCGTCCGCACGGTCGTGCACACCGCCGTCACCATCGAGCTCGCGCCGCTCGCCGAAACGACCCTCGACGCCTTCGCGAAGGTCCTCGACGCCAAGGTCGCCGGCGCCCGGCACCTCGACGAACTCCTCGACGACGACGAGCTCGACGCCTTCGTCCTGTACTCCTCCACGGCGGGCATGTGGGGCAGCGGGGCACACGCCGCCTACGTCGCCGCCAACGCCCACCTCAACGCCCTCGCCGAGCACCGGCGCGCCCGCGGCGCCCACGCGACGGCCGTCTCCTGGGGCATCTGGGCCGACGACCTCAAGCTCGGCCGCGTCGACCCCGGCCAGATCCGCCGCAGCGGACTCGTCTTCATGGACCCCCAGCCGGCCCTCACCGGACTGCGGCAGGCCCTCGACGACGACGAGACGGTCCTCGCGATCGCCGACGTGGACTGGGAGCGCTACCACCCCGTCTTCACCTCGGCGCGGCCCGCCCCCCTCTTCGAGGATCTCCCCGAGGTCCGGCGGCTGACGGAGCGCACCGCCGAATCCCCTTCCTCCGCGAACGAGTTCACCACCAGGCTCCTCGGACTGGCCGCCGCCGAGCAGGACCGCCTCCTGCTGGACCTCGTCCGCGGCGAAGCGGCCACCGCGCTCGGCCACGCCTCTCCGGACACCCTCTCCGAGCAGCGGGCCTTCCGCGACGTCGGCTTCGACTCGCTCACCGCCGTCGACCTGCGCAACCGGATCGCCGCCGTCACCGGGCTCGCCCTGCCGAGCACGATGGTCTTCGACTACCCCGACCCGCTCGCGCTCGTCGCCTTCCTGCGCGACCGGATCGCGGGCGCCCGCACCGGCTCCGCCGCCGTCGCCCAGGCGCCCGCGGCACCCGGCGCCGCCGACGAGCCCATCGCCGTCATCGGCATGGGCTGCCGCTACCCGGGCGGCGTCGCCTCCCCGGAGGACCTGTGGCGGATCGTCGCCGAAGGCGTCGACGCCACCGGCGAGTTCCCCACCGACCGCGGCTGGGACACCGAGGGCCTCTACGACCCCGACCCCGACCGCCCGGGCCGCACCTACTCCACCCGGGGCGGCTTCCTCCACGACGCCGCCGACTTCGACGCCGCCTTCTTCGGCATCTCGCCCCGCGAGGCCCTCGCCATGGACCCCCAGCAGCGCCTGCTCCTGGAGACCTCCTGGGAGGCGCTGGAGCGCGCCGGCATCGACCCCGCCACCCTGCGCGGCAGCAGCACCGGCACCTTCATCGGCGCCAGCTACCAGGACTACGCCACCCGGGCCGCGAGCCCGGAGGGCGCCGAGGGACACGCCATCACCGGCACCATCTCCAGCGTCCTGTCCGGCCGCCTGTCCTACACCTACGGCTTCGAGGGCCCGGCCGTCACCCTCGACACCGCCTGCTCCTCGTCCCTCGTCGCCCTGCACCTGGCCTGCCAGTCGCTGCGCAACGGCGAGAGCTCCCTCGCCCTCGCCGGCGGCGTCAGCATCATGGCCACGCCGTTCCCGTTCGTCGGCTTCAGCCGGCAGCGGGCGATGGCCGCCGACGGACGCTGCAAGGCGTACTCCGACCAGGCCGACGGCATGAGCCTGGCCGAGGGCGTCGGCCTCGTCCTCGTCGAGCGGCTCTCCGACGCCCTCCGGAACGGGCACGAGGTCCTCGCCGTGATCCGCGGCTCCGCCGTCAACCAGGACGGCGCCTCCAACGGGCTGACCGCCCCCAACGGCCCGTCCCAGCAGCGCGTCATCCGCCAGGCCCTCGCCAACGCCGGAGTGTCCGCCGCCGAGGTCGACGTCGTCGACGGACACGGCACCGGCACGGCCCTCGGCGACCCCATCGAGGCCCAGGCCCTGCTCGCCACGTACGGCCAGGACCGCGACCCCGGGCGGCCGCTGCTGCTCGGCTCCGTGAAGTCCAACATCGGCCACACCCAGATGGCGTCCGGCGTCGCCGGCGTCATCAAGATGGTCATGGCCCTGCGCCACGCGTCCGTTCCCCGGAGCCTGCACATCGACCGGCCCTCCTCGCACGTCGACTGGACCTCCGGCGCCATCCGCCTGCTCACCGAGCCGCAGGACTGGCCGGGCACCGGGCACCCGCGCCGTGCCGGCGTCTCCTCCTTCGGCCTCAGCGGCACCAACGTCCACGCCGTCCTCGAACAGGCCCCGGACCAGCGGCCGGAGGAGGTGCCTCAGGAGGAGACGACGGATCCGGCCGGGGTCCTTCCCCTGACGCTGTCCGGACGCACCGAAGCGGGCCTGCGCGCCCAGGCCGGCCGGCTCCTGACCCACCTCGCCGACCACCCCGGGACGCCGCTCACCGACCTCGCCTTCTCCCTCGCTACCACCCGGTCCGCCCTGGAGCACCGCGCGGCCGTCGTCACCGACGGCACCCACGACCGCGCATCGCTCGTCCGCGCCCTGACCGCCCTGCGCGACGGCACCCCCGACGCCGGCCTGATCACCGGCGACCGCAGCCGCGGCCGTCTGGCCTTCCTCTTCACCGGCCAGGGCAGCCAGCGCCCCGGGATGGGACGCGAGCTCTACGACCGCCACCCGGTCTACGCCGAGGCCCTGGACGCCGTACTGGCCCGCTTCGACCTCGAACTCGACCGCCCGCTGCGCGAGATCCTTTTCGCCGGGCCGGGCACCCCCGAGGCCGCGCTGCTCGACGACACCGGCTACACCCAGCCGGCCCTCTTCGCCCTCGAAGTGGCGCTGTTCCGGCTCGCCGAGTCCTGGGGCCTGCGCCCCGACTACGTCGCCGGGCACTCCATCGGCGAGTTCGCCGCCGCGCACGCGGCCGGAGTCCTCTCCCTGGAGGACGCCTGCACCCTCGTCGCGGCACGCGGCCGGCTGATGGCCGCCCTGCCCGCCGGCGGCGCCATGGTCTCCGTCGAGGCCGCCGAGGACGAGGTGCTGCCTCTGCTCGCCGCGTACGAGGGGCGCGTCTCCGTCGCCGCCGTCAACACCCCCTCCTCCCTGGTCGTCTCGGGCGACGAGGACGCGGTGTTCGCGATCGCCGCCCGCTGTGAGGAGCTCGGCCGCCGCACCAAGCGCCTGCGCGTCAGCCACGCCTTCCACTCGCCGCACATGGACGTGATGCTGGAGGACTTCGCCCGCGCCGCCGCCGGCGTCACCTACGGCGAGCCCACGCTGCCGTTCGTGTCGACCGTCACCGGCGCGCCCGTCACCGCGGACGAACTCCGCTCGCCGGAGTACTGGACCGGCCAGGTACGCGGCACCGTCCGCTTCGCCGACGCCGTGCGCCTGCTCACCGGGCACGGCGTGACCACCTTCTTCGAGCTCGGCCCGGACGGCGTGCTCTCCGGGGCGGTCCGCGGGACCGCCGGCGAGGAGAGCGGCGCCGTCGCCGTCCCCGCGCTGCGCCGCGACCGCCCCGAGGAACCGGCCCTCACCACGGCCCTCGCCCGCCTGCACGTGCGCGGCGCACGGGTCGACTGGAGCGCCGTGTTCGCCGGCACCGGTGCCCGCCGGACCACGCTGCCGACCTACCCCTTCCAGCGCGAGCGCTACTGGCCCGAGGCGGCCGCCGGGACCGCTGCCCCGGGCGGCCCCGCCGATGCGGCGGACGCCGCGTTCTGGTCGGCGGTCGAGCGCGCGGACCTCGCGTCCCTGGGCACCTCCCTGGACCTGGACGACGACACCCTCACCACCGTCGTGCCCGCCCTGGCGTCCTGGCGCCGCAAGCGCCGCGAGCAGGCCACCGTGGACGGCTGGCGCTACCGGGTCACCTGGAAGCCCCTGACCGGCGCGTCGGCCTCCGGCCCGGCGCACCCGGCCGGAACCTGGCTCGTGCTCGCACCGGCCGGCGCCGCCGACCCGGCCTGGCTCGACACGGTCGCCGGATCCCTCGGCACCGGCACCGTACGCGTCGACGTCACCACTCCGCGGCGCGCGGACCTGGCCGACCGGCTGCGCGAACTGGCAGGTGAAGGCCGGGAGTTCACCGGCGTGCTGTCCCTGCTCGCGGCGGACGACACGTACGGCGAGGACGGAGTCCCCGCCGGCCTGCTGCTGACGACGGCGGCCGTCCAGGCCCTGGGCGACGCCGGCATCGAGGCGCCTCTGTGGTGCGTCACCCGCACCGCCGTGGCCGTCGGCCGCTCCGAGCGCCTCGCCCGCCCGGCCCAGGCGGCCGTCCAGGGCCTGGGCCGCGTCGTCGCCCTGGAGCACCCCGAGCGCTGGGGCGGCCTCGTCGACCTCCCCGACGAGCTCGCCGGCACCACCTTGCACCGACTGGCCGGCGTGCTCGCCGGAAGCGGCGGCGAGGACCAGCTCGCCGTACGCGCCACCGCCACGTACGCCCGCCGGCTGGCCCACCACCCGGTCGGGGACGCCCCCGCACCCGGCGAGTTCCGGCCCGGCGGCACCGTCCTCGTTACCGGCGGCACCGGCGCCCTCGGCGGCCGTGTCGCCCGCTGGCTCGCCGAGCGCGGCGCCCGGCACCTGCTGCTCGTCAGCCGGAGCGGCCCCGATGCCCCGGGAGCCGGCGAACTGCGCACCGCACTTGAGGACGCGGGTGCCCGGGTCACCCTGGCCGCCTGCGACACCGCCGACCGCGACGCGCTCGCCGCCGTCCTGGCCGCGATCCCCGAGGAGCACCCGCTCACCGCCGTCTTCCACACCGCGGGCACCGTGGACGACGGCGTCGTGGACGCCCTCACACCCGAGAAGTTCGCTACCGTCCTGCGCGCCAAGGTCGCGGCCACGCTCGCCCTGCACGAGGCGACCGGGGACCACGACCTGACCGCCTTCGTCCTCTTCTCCTCCGTCGCCGGCACCCTCGGCGCACCCGGCCAGGGCAACTACGCCGCCGCCAACGCCTTCCTCGACGCCTTCGCCGAGCACCGCCGCGCGGCGGGCCTGCCCGCGACCTCCCTCGCCTGGGGCCCCTGGGCCGAGGGCGGCATGGCCGCCGACGGGGCCGGCATCGAGAGCCGCGTCCGCCGCGGCGGCTTCACCCCCATGGCACCCGCACAGGCACTCACCGCCATGCGCCACGCCATCGAACACGGAGACACCGCCACGACCCTCGCCGACATCGACTGGCCGCGCTACGCGGACGCGTTCACCGCTCTCCGCCCCAACCCCTTCGTCGGAGACCTCCCCGAACTGCGCCGCGGCGGCGCAGCGCCCGCCGCAGGAGCACCGGAGGCCGCCCTGCGGGAACCGGCACTGCGCCGGCAGCTCGCCGGGCTGTCCCCGTCCGGGCGCCCCCGCTTCGTCCTCGATCTCCTGCGCGGGCAGGTGGCCGCGGTCCTCGGGCACTCCGGCACCGGCGGCATCGGCGCCGACCAGCCGTTCAGCGACCTCGGTTTCGACTCGCTGACCACCGTCGAACTGCGCAACGCCCTGACGGCCGCCACCGGGCTCAAACTGCCCGCGACGCTCGTCTACGACTACCCGACCCCGCTCGCCCTCGCCGGCTTCCTGCTCACCGAGCTCCTCGACACGCTCCTCGACACGCTGCCCGGCACCGGCCCGGCCGCCGCCGCCCCGGCCCCGGCCGAACGGGCGGCGGACGACGACCCGGTCGTCATCGTCGGCATGAACTGCCGCTTCCCCGGCGGCGTACGGTCCCCCGAGGACCTCTGGCAGCTGCTGGTCCGCGGCGGGGACGCGATCTCCGGATTCCCCGCCGACCGCGGCTGGGACCTCACCGAGCTCGCCCGGGGCGCCTCGGCGACCCTCGACGGCGGATTCCTCGACGGCGTCGGCCTCTTCGACGCCGCCTTCTTCGGGATCTCGCCCCGTGAAGCGCTCGCCATGGACCCGCAGCAGCGCCTGCTGCTGGAGACCGCCTGGGAGGTCTTCGAGCGCGCCGGGATCGACGCGACCACCCTGCGCGGCAGCCGCACCGGCGTCTTCGTCGGCACCAACGGCCAGGACTACGTCAACCTCCTGCGCCGGGGCACCGCCGACGTCCGCGGCCACGTCGCCACCGGCAACACCGCCAGCGTCATGTCCGGCCGGCTCTCGTACGCCTTCGGCTTCGAGGGCCCGGCCGTCACCGTCGACACGGCCTGCTCGTCGTCGCTCGTCGCCCTGCACATGGCCGCGCAGTCCCTGCGCTCCGGCGAGTGCACGCTGGCCCTGGCCGGAGGCGTCTCGGTCATGTCCGGCCCCGACTCCTTCACCGAGTTCACGGTCCAGGGCGGGCTGGCCCCCGACGGCCGCTGCAAGCCCTTCGCCGACTCGGCCGACGGCACGAGCTGGTCCGAGGGCGTGGGCGTCCTTGTCCTGGAACGCCTCTCCGACGCCCGCCGCAACGGCCACGACGTCCTGGGCGTCGTACGCGGCACCGCCGTCAACCAGGACGGCGCCTCGAACGGCCTGACGGCCCCCAGCGGCCGGGCCCAGCAGCGCGTCATCCGCCGGGCCCTCACCGACGCCGGCCTCGCCCCCGCCGACGTCGACGCCGTCGAGGCGCACGGCACCGGCACCCGGCTCGGCGACCCCATCGAGGCCCAGGCCCTCATCGCCGCCTACGGCCGGGAGCGGCCCCGCCCCCTGCTGCTCGGCGCGGTCAAGTCGAACCTCGGCCACACCCAGGCTGCCGCCGGCGTCGCCGGCATCATCAAGATGATCCTGGCGATGCGGCACGGTGTGCTCCCGCAGAGCCTGCACATCGACACCCCGACCACGCACGTCGACTGGGCGGACGGCGCCCTCTCGCTCATCACGGAGCGGCAGGAGTGGCCGGAGACCGGGCACGCCCGGCGGGCCGGCGTCTCCGCCTTCGGCGTCAGCGGCACGAACGCCCACGTCATCGTCGAGCAGGCGCCGGAGGAGGCGGAGCCGGTCACGGACGGGCCCGCTGATGTGCCGGGCCCGGTGCCCTGGCCGGTGTCGGCCAAGTCCGGGGCCGCGCTGACGGCACAGCTGGAGCGGCTCTCCGCACTGCCCGGCCGGTCGCCGGCCGACGTGGGGTACTCCCTGGCCACCGGCAGGGCCGCGTTCGCCCACCGCGCGGTGCTGCTGGCCGACGGCGAGCGGGTCTCCGAACTCGCCCGCGGCACCGCCCAGGACGACACCGGGAAGCTCGCGGTGCTCTTCTCGGGCCAGGGCTCGCAGCGGGCCGGCATGGGACGCGAGCTGTACGCGCGCTTCCCGGTGTTCGCCGAGGCCCTCGACGCGGTGACGGCCCACTTCGACGCCGAGCTGGACCGGCCGCTCCACGACGTGATGTCCGGCGACGGGCTGGACGAGACCGGGTACACGCAGCCGGCGCTGTTCGCGATCGAGGTCGCGCTGTTCCGGCTCGTCGAATCCTGGGGGATCCGCCCGGACTTCGTCGCGGGGCACTCGATCGGTGAGATCGCGGCGGCGCACGTGGCGGGGGTGTTCTCGCTGGAGGACGCCTGCCGTCTGGTGGCGGCGCGGGCCCGGCTGATGCAGGCGCTTCCGGCCGGCGGTGCGATGGTCGCCGTCCAGGCGGCCGAGGGCGAGGCGGCCGCGCGGCTGGTGGACGGGGTGTCCATCGCGGCGGTCAACGGTCCCGAGGCCGTCGTCCTCTCCGGGGACGAGACCGAGGTGCTGCGCATCGCGGGGGAGTTCGCGGCCGAAGGCCGTAAGACGCAGCGGCTGCCGGTCAGCCACGCCTTCCACTCGCCGCTGATGGAGCCGATGCTGGACGGCTTCCGCCGGGTCGCCGAGAGCCTGTCCTTCGACGCCCCCCGGATTCCGGTCGTGTCGAACGTGACCGGCGAGCTCGCCTCCGGGGAGGTGCTGTGCTCGGCGGAGTACTGGGTCCGGCACGTCCGGGAGACGGTGCGCTTCGCCGACGGCGTCCGCGCTCTCGCCGCCGAAGGCGCTTCCGTCTTCCTGGAGGCGGGCCCGGACGGTGTGCTGACGGCGATGGCCCAGCACATCCTGGAGGACGTCCCCGTCGCGGTCCCGGCGCTCCGCAAGGACCGCCCCGAGGAGGAGGCCCTGCTGACCGCCCTCGCGCGCCTTCATGTGACGGGTATCGAGGTGGACTGGGCCGGGTTCTTCGCCGGCACCGGTGCCCGCCGCGTCGAACTGCCGACGTACCCGTTCCAGCGCGAGTGGTACTGGCCGGAGCCCGCCCGGGCGGGCAGCCAGGATCCCCTGGACTCCGAGTTCTGGGCCGCGGTGGAGCGCGGGGACCTGGAGGCGCTGTCGGCCGGCCTCGGTCTGGACGACACCGCGCTGTCGGCCCTGGTGCCCGCCCTGTCCACGTGGCGCCGCAAGCGCGTCGAGCGCTCGGCCGCCGACGGCATGCGGTACCACGTGACGTGGAAGCCGCTCACCGGGACCGCCTCGCGCGCCCTCCCCGGGCCGTGGCTGGCGCTCCTCCCGGCGGGAAGCGCCGACGACGCGTGGACCGCAGCCGTGGTCGCGGCCCTCGGCGACGGCGCCGTACGCGTCGAGACCGACGTGACGGACCGGGCCGCGCTGACCGGCCGTCTCGGCGAACTCGCCGCCGGGGAAAGCGGTTTCGCGGGCGTCGTTTCGCTGCTCGCCGCCTCGGCCGCCGACCCCGTACCCGTCGGCACGGCATGGCCGGACGAGGTCGTACGGGCCCTGGCGGACGCCGGTGTCGACGCCCCGCTGTGGTGCGTCACCCGCGGTGCGGTGTCCGTGGACGACGCGGACGCCGGCGTGAGCACCGCCCAGGCCACGGTGTGGGGGCTCGGCCGCGTGGCGGCCCTGGAGCACCCGGAGCGCTGGGGCGGTCTCGTCGACGTGACGGACGTTCTCGACGGGCGCTCGGCCGACCGGTTCCGCGACGTGCTCTCCGGCACGGACGGTGAGGACCAGGTGGCGCTGCGGCCCTCGGGCGCCTTCGGGCGCCGCCTCGTGCGCGCTGCGGCGGACGCCCGGGCGGTGCCGTGGCAGCCCTCCGGTACGGTCCTCGTCGTCGGCGCGGCGTCCGGCACCGGCGGCCACGTCGCCCGCCGGCTCGCCGGGCAGGGCTCCCGGCACGTCGTGCTGGCGGCCGGCCCGTCCGCACCGGACGCGGCGGAGGACCTGAGCGCCGAACTCGACGCCCTGGGCGCCCGGTTGACGCTCGTCGCCTGCGACCCCGCCGACGGCGATGCGCTGCTGACCGCGCTCGCCTCGACCCCGGAGCCCCTGACGGCGGTGGTGTACGCCGACGGGCCCGGCTCGTCCTCCGCCGACGACCCGGCCACGGCCCTGGCCGCGCTGCACGCGTGCGTCGAGAACGTGGCGGCCGTGGCGAGCGCCGCGGCCGGTGACCGGCCCCTGGACGCGTTCGTCCTCTTCTCCACGATCGCCGGCACCTGGGGCGCGAGCGGCAGGGGAGCGGAAGCGGCGGCCGGGGCCCTGCTGGACTCCCTGGCCCTGCGCTACCGCGCACACGGATTGCCTGCCGTGGCGGTCGCGTGGGGCGCCTGGGCGGACACCACCGCCGGCGGCCTGGCCGCGCACTTGCGGGCCAACGGGCTGCCCGCGATGGATCCTGGGCTCGCCCTGACCGCGCTCGCCCGCTCCGTCGGAGACGACGCCGCCTCGGTGACGGTCGCCGACGTGCGGTGGGACGTGTTCGCACCGGCCTTCACCCGTAGCCGTCGCAGCGCCCTCTTCACGGACCTGCCCGAGGCCCGCGAGGCCCTGGCGGGCTCCGGCGGCACCGGGCCGGACACGGCGGCCGCCGCTTCCGGGCTCCGGGCCGGCCTCGCGGCCCGCCGGGCCGAGGAGCGGACCGAGGCGCTGCTGGCCGTGGTCCGCGCCGAGGTGGCCTCGGTGCTCGGATTCGCCGACGCGGGCGCCGTCCCGACCGGAGCGCCCTTCAGGGACCTCGGCTTCGATTCACTGACCGCGGTCGACCTCCGCAACCAGCTCGCCACCGCGACGGGCCTGTCCCTGCCCGCCACGCTCGTCTTCGACTACCCGACGGCCGAGGCGCTGGCCGCCCACCTGCTGGCCGAACTCCTCGGCGAGGACGGCGAGGACGGGGAGGAGGACACCGGGACGGGGGCGGTGCGCCCGCGCGGCGCCGCCACGGCAGACGACCCCGTCGCGATCGTCGGCATGAGCTGCCGCTACCCCGGCGGGGTCCGCTCGCCCGAGGACCTGTGGGACCTGCTGGCGGCCGGCGGCGACGCCATCGGCGGCTTCCCCACCGACCGGGGCTGGGACCTGGACCGGCTGCTGCACGGCGACCGCGACGGCCGCGGCGCGACCGTCGCCAAGGGCGGCGGGTTCCTCCACGACGTGGCGGACTTCGACGCCGGATTCTTCGGCATCTCACCGCGCGAGGCCATGGTCATGGACCCGCAGCAGCGCATCCTGCTGGAAGCCTCCTGGGAGGCCCTGGAGCGGGCCGGCATCGACCCGGCCGGGCTGCGCGGCGGTGACACGGGCGTGTTCATCGGCGGCGGCTCGGGCGACTACCGGCCCGAGGCGGGCCAGCTCGGCCACGCGCAGACCGCGCAGTCGGCCAGCCTGCTCTCCGGCCGGGTGTCGTACTCCCTCGGCCTGGAAGGCCCGTCCGTCAGCGTCGACACGGCCTGCTCGTCCTCGCTGGTCGCCCTCCACCTGGCGGCCCAGGCCCTGCGCAACGGCGAGTGCCCGCTCGCGCTCACCGGCGGCGTGACGGTGATGTCCACCCCGGTGAACTTCGTCGAGTTCGGGGAGATGGGCGCCCTCGCTCCGGACGGCCGCTGCCGGGCCTTCTCGGCCTCGGCGGGCGGCACCGGCTGGTCCGAAGGCGTGGGCGTCCTCGTCCTCGAACGCCTCTCGGACGCCCGCCGCAACGGGCACGAGGTCCTCGCCGTCCTGCGTGGCTCCGCCGTCAACCAGGACGGCGCCAGCAACGGCATCACGGCGCCCAACGGGCCCTCGCAGCGCCGCGTCATCCGGCGCGCGCTGGCCGACGCGGGCCTGGCACCGGCCGACGTGGACGCTGTGGAGGCCCACGGCACCGGCACCACCCTGGGCGACCCGATCGAGGCCCAGGCGCTGCTGGCCACGTACGGTCAGGACCGCGAGCGGCCGCTGCTGCTGGGATCGCTGAAGTCCAACATCGGCCACACCCAGGCGGCCGCCGGCGTCGCCGGAGTGATCAAGATGGTCCTGGCGATGCGGCACGGCGTCCTGCCCAGGTCCCTGCACCTGGACGAGCCGTCGGCACACGTCGACTGGACCGCCGGCGCGATCGAGCTGCTGGCCGCCGAGGCCGCCTGGCCGGAGACCGGCCGCCCGCGCCGGGCCGGCATCTCGGCGTTCGGCGCCAGCGGTACCAACTCCCACGTCGTCATCGAGCAGCCCGGGCCGGCCGCGAAGGCTCCCGGGCCGGCGGAGGAACCCCGCGGCCTGCTGCCCGTACCCGTCTCGGCCGCCGCGCCGGACGCGCTGCGGGACCAGGCACGGCAACTGCACGCCTACGTGACGCGGCGCCCCGGACTCCCCGTCGCCGAGCTCGCGCTGTCCGTCGCGACGACCCGGTCGGCCTTCCCGTACCGGGCCGCGGTCCTCGCCGACGGCCGCGACGACCTGCTCCGGGGCCTGGCCGCGCTGGCCGACGGCACCGACGCACGGCAGGTCGTCCGGGGGGACGCGGAGGCGCGCCGCGGGAAGCTGGCGGTGCTGTTCTCCGGCCAGGGATCGCAGCGCGCAGGGACGGGCCGCGAGCTGTACGCGCGCTTCCCGGTGTTCGCCGAGGCCCTCGACGCCGTGCTGGCGCACCTCGACGGTGAACTGCGGGACGTGATGTTCACCGACGCGGAGCGCCTGAACGAGACCGGCTTCACCCAGCCCGCGCTGTTCGCGGTCGAGGTGGCGCTGTACCGGCTCGTCGAATCCTGGGGCGTCCGCCCGGACTTCGTCGCCGGGCACTCCGTCGGCGAGATCGCGGCGGCCCACGTCGCCGGGGTCTTCTCCCTGGAGGACGCCTGCCGGCTGGTGGCCGCACGGGCGCGGCTGATGAACGGTCTGCCCGCGGGCGGCGCCATGGTCGCCGTACGGGCCCCCGAGGACGAGGTGCGGGCGCACCTGACCGACGGCGTGTCGATCGCCGCGGTCAACGGCCCGGAGTCCGTCGTCCTCTCCGGCGACGAGGCCGCCGTCCTCGCCCTCGCGGAGAAGCTCACGGCAGACGGGCGGAAGACTACGCGTTTGCGGGTGAGCCATGCGTTTCACTCCCTGCACATGGACGCCATTCTCGAGGACTTCCGGCGGATCGCCCGGGGCATCGCCTACGACCCCCCGGCGATCCCGCTCGTGTCCAACCTCACCGGCGAGGCGGCGGACGAGCGGCAGGTGTGCTCACCGGACTACTGGGTGCGCCACGTCCGCGAGGCCGTCCGCTTCGGCGACGGCGTGCGGACCCTCGCCGAGCGAGGCGTGTCCGTCTTCCTGGAGCTCGGCCCCGACGGCTCGCTGAGCGCCATGGCCCAGGACACCCTCGACGCCCTGTCCGCGCGGGCGGTGACCGTATCGGCCCTGCGCAAGGACCGCGGCGAGGAGGAGTCCGTGGTCACCGCGCTCGCCCGGCTGCACGTCGGCGGCCTGAGCCCGCACTGGCCCGCCGTCCTGGGCACCGACGCGACCACGCCCCGCCACGCCGACCTGCCCACCTACCCGTTCCGGCACCAGCGGTTCTGGCCGGAGACACCGTCCGCCACCGGCTCCCGTACGGCCGGGGGCGACGACGACGGCTTCTGGTCGGCCGTGGCGGACGAGGACTTCGCCGCGCTGGAAGCGACCCTGAACGTGGACGGCGACGCGCTGTCCAAGGTGCTCCCGGCGCTCGCGGACTGGCGCCGCCGCCGCGGTGACGAGAGCACCGTCGACGGCTGGCGGCAGCAGATCACCTGGAAGCCGCTCACCCTCGCCCCCTCCCGGGCGGCGGCGGGCAGCTGGCTCGCCGTGATCCCGGCGGCGCACGCAGACGACCCCTGGGTCGACGACGTCCTGACCGCCCTCGGCCCCGACGTGACGCGGCTGGAGGCCCACGGCCCGGGACGCGGGGAACTGGCCGGCCGGCTGCGGGAGACGTCCGCCGGCGGACGCGCGTTCACCGGCGTGCTCTCCCTGCTCGCCCTGGCGACCGCGCCCGCCGGCGAGGCGGACGCCCCCGAAGGCCTGGCGCTCACCACCGCGCTGATCCAGGCGCTCGGCGACGCGGACATCACCGCACCCCTGTGGTGCGTCACGCGCGGCGCGGTCGCGGCCGCGCCCGCCGAGCCCGTGCCCGGCGCCGTCCAGGCCGCGGTGTGGGGACTGGGGCGCGTCGCCGCCCTGGAATACCCGCAGCGCTGGGGCGGCCTGATCGACCTGCCGGAGACCCTCGACGCGCGGACCGCGGACCGCTTCGCCGCGGTCCTCGCGGCCCCCGGTGACGAGGACCAGATCGCGGTACGGCCCTCCGCCGCCCTCGGCCGCAGGCTGGTGCCCGTACCGGCCGGGCGCACCGCGCGGGAGTGGAACCCCACCGGCACCGTCCTGATCACCGGCGGCACCGGGGCACTGGGCTCCCGGGTGGCACGCGAACTGGCCCGCGCCGGGGCACGGCACCTGCTGCTCGTCAGCCGCCGGGGCCCCGACGCACCCGGCGCGGCCGGACTGCGGGCCGAACTCGCCGCGCTGGGCGCGGAGGTCACGCTCGCCGCCTGCGACGCCGCCGACCGCGACGCGCTCGCCACTGTCCTCGCCGCCATCCCCGCCGAGGCGCCCCTGACCGGCGTCGTCCACACCGCCGGCGTGCTCGACGACGGCGTGCTCGACGGCCTCACCCCGGACCGCTTCGAGGCCGTCTTCCGCGCCAAGGCCGGCTCGGCCCTCGCCCTGCACGACCTCACCCGCGACCTGGACCTCGCCGTGTTCGCCCTGTTCTCCTCGACGTCCGCCGCGGTCGGCAACCCCGGACAAGCCGGCTACGCCGCCGCCAACGCCTTCCTGGACGCCCTCGCCGAGCAGCGCCGGGCCGACGGCCTCCCCGCGACCTCGATCGCCTGGGGAGCGTGGGGCGGCGGCGGAATGGCCGGCGACGACCGGGCGGCCGCCGCGGCCCGGCGCACCGGCATCCGCCCCCTGGACCCGGACCTCGCCGTCACGGCGCTGCGCCGGGCGGTCATAGGCGGCCGGCCCACCGAGGTCGTCGTGGACGTCGAACACGACCTGTTCGTACGGCACTTCACCGCCGTACGACCCAGCCCGCTCCTCGCGGAGCTGCCCGGCGGCACCGCACCCCGTCCGGCCGGACACGCGGACGAGGAGCCTCCCGCCACCGCCCTGCGCGAGCGGCTGACGGGCCTGCCGCCCGCGCAGCGCTCCGCGGCCGTACTGGACCTGGTGCGCACCCGGGCCGCCGCCGTGCTCGGACACCCCACGGCCGACGCCGTCGGCGCCGACCGGGCGTTCCGGGACCTCGGCTTCGACTCCCTCAGCGCGGTCGAGCTGCGCAACCGGCTCAACGCCGCGACGGGACTGAGCCTCGCCGCCACGCTCGTCTTCGACCACCCGAACCCCGCGGACCTGGCGGGCCACGTCCTCGGCCTGCTCCTCCCGGAGGACGGGGCGGGGGAGACGGACGCCGACGACCTCGACCAGCCCGGCATCAGGGCCCTGCTCGCCTCCGTCTCCGCGGCCCGGCTGCGCGAGATCGGCGTCCTCGAACCCCTGCTGAAGCTCGCGGCCGAGCAGAGCGCCGCGTCCGGCGGCGGGGCCATCACGGAGGAGGCGCACGCCTACGACGAGTCGATCGACGCGATGGACGTCGACGACCTGGTGCGGGCGGCACTCGACGGCAATTCCCACCACGAGCGCTGAAAGAACGGACCATGACCACATCCAGCGAAAACGTCGTCGCGGCCCTTCGCGCCTCGCTGAAGGAGGCCGAGCACCTGCGCCGGCAGAACCACAAGCTCGTCGCCGCGGCCAGGGAGCCGGTCGCGATCGTCGCGATGAGCTGCCGCTACCCCGGCGGCGTGCACTCGCCCGAGGACCTGTGGGAACTCCTGGCCGCGGGGAAGGACGCGATCGGCGCGTTCCCCACGGACCGCGGCTGGGACCTGGACGCCCTGCGGGACGCCGGGGCCGACCGGCGCGGCAACGCCGTCAGCCAGGAAGGCGGCTTCCTCGACGGCGCGGGGGACTTCGACGCGGACTTCTTCGGCATCTCGCCGCGCGAGGCCGTCACCATGGACCCGCAGCAGCGGCTGCTCCTGGAGACCTCGTGGGAGGCGATCGAGAGGGCCGGCATCGACCCGCTGTCCCTGCGCGGCAGCCGCACCGGCGTCTACGTCGGCACGAACGGCCAGGACTACGCCTACCTGCTCGTCCGGTCCCTGGCCGACGCCACCGGCGACATCGGCACCGGAATCGCCGCCAGCGCCACGTCCGGCCGGCTCTCCTACACGCTGGGCC
Organism: Streptomyces roseoverticillatus; assembly: GCF_000719265.1. Classification (GTDB taxonomy): domain Bacteria; phylum Actinomycetota; class Actinomycetes; order Streptomycetales; family Streptomycetaceae; genus Streptomyces; species Streptomyces roseoverticillatus. Next base: position 632,550 of record NZ_JOFL01000006.1, read on the forward strand.
TGGAGGGCCCGGCGGTGACCGTCGACACGGCGTGCTCCTCATCCCTCGTGGCCCTGCACACGGCGGTCCAGGCCCTCCGGGCCGGCGAGTGCTCGCTGGCCCTGGTCGGCGGGGTCAACGTCATGTCGTCCCCCGGCTCCCTGATGGAGTTCAGCCGGCAGGGCGGACTGGCGGCCGACGGCCGCTGCAAGGCGTTCGCGGACGCGGCCGACGGCACCGGGTGGTCCGAAGGCGTGGGCGTCCTCCTCGTCGAGCGGCTCTCCGACGCCCGCCGCAACGGACACCCCGTCCTCGCCGTCGTCCGGGGCTCGGCCGTCAACCAGGACGGCGCCTCCAACGGCTTCACCGCGCCCAGCGGCCCGTCGCAGCAGCGGGTGATCCGCCAGGCGCTGGCGAGCGCGGGGTTGTCGGCCTCCGATGTGGATGTGGTGGAGGCGCACGGTACGGGCACCCCCTTGGGAGATCCGATCGAGGCGCAGGCGGTGCTGGCGACGTACGGGCAGGGCCGGGATCCGGCACGGCCGTTGCTGCTGGGTTCGGTGAAGTCCAACCTCGGCCACACACAGGCCGCCGCCGGGGTGGCGGGAATCATCAAGACCGTCATGGCGATGCGGCACGGGGTCTTGCCGAAGACCCTGCACGTGGATGCGCCGTCGTCGCACGTGGACTGGTCGTCCGGGGCGGTCGGGCTGCTGACGGAGGCCCAGGAGTGGCCCGAGACCGGCCGGCCGTGGCGGGCTGGTGTCTCGTCGTTCGGGATCAGCGGCACGAACGCGCACGTGATCGTGGAGCAGGCAGAACCGGAACCGGAACCGGAGACGGCGGCCGAGGACCCGGTAACGGATCCGTCGCCCGGCCTGGTGCCGTGGCCGGTGTCGGCCCGGTCCGAGGCGGCGCTGGCGGCGCAGATCGAGCGGATCTCGGCGCTGCGGGGCGTGACGTCACCGGTGGACGTGGGGTTCTCGCTCGTCTCGGGCCGCTCGGCCTTCGAACACCGGGCGGTGCTGCTGGCGCAGGGGCCTGACGGCGAGCTGTCCGAACCGGCCCGGGGGCGCGCGGAGACGGGCCGCCGGGTCGCGGTGCTGTTCTCGGGTCAGGGTGCCCAGCGGGTGGGTATGGGCCGGGAGCTGGCCGCGCGTTTTCCGGTGTTCGCGGAGGCGCTGGATGTGGTGCTGGGGCATTTCGACGGTGAGCTGCGTGAGGTGATGTTCGCCGATGCGGAGCGGTTGGACGCGACGGGGTTTACGCAGCCGGCGTTGTTCGCGGT